>NZ_JAKZAJ010000001.1 GCF_023156285.1 Marinobacter koreensis
CGCAACGCCGTGCTGGTGTCCAACGACAGCCCGGTACTGCTGGACCACTTCCTGAACGCCGCCATCGAGGTGGACATCGACGCCATCTCCGACGGCACCGACGTGGTCATTGGCGGCATCATGCAGCACATCGAACAGGCCGGCGTCCACTCCGGTGACTCCGCCTGTTCACTGCCGCCGTACACCCTGTCCCAGCAGGTGCAGGATGAGATGCGCGACGCCGTCAAGAAGATGGCCATCGAGCTGGACGTGGTGGGCCTGATGAACGTGCAGCTGGCCTGGCAGGACGGCGAGATCTACGTGATCGAGGTGAACCCGCGGGCCTCGCGGACCGTGCCGTTCGTGTCCAAGGCCATCGGTGTCTCCCTGGCGGCCGTGGCGGCCAGGGTGATGTCGGGCAAGACGCTGAAGGAACTGAACTTCACCCAGGAGATCGTACCGACCTACTACGCGGTGAAGGAATCGGTGTTCCCGTTCAACAAGTTCCCGGCGGTGGATCCGATCCTCGGTCCGGAAATGAAGTCTACCGGTGAGGTCATGGGCCTGGGCGACAGTTTTGATGAGGCCTTTGCCAAGGCAGCGTTGGCGGTGGGCGAACGCCTGCCGGAGCAGGGAACAGCCTTTATGTCCGTGCGTGACGTGGACAAGCCGGGTGCAGCCAAGGTGGCCCGCGACCTGGTGGATGCCGGTTTCCGGATCATCGCCACCACCGGTACTGCCAAGGCCCTGAAAGAGTCGGGGATCGAGGTGGATCCGGTGAACAAGGTCCGCGAAGGGCGTCCCCACATCGTGGATGCCATCAAGAACGGCAAGGTTCAGCTGATCATCAATACCACCGAAGGCCGCAAGGCGATTTCCGACTCGGCGCAGATTCGCCAGTCGGCCCTGCAGGCCAAGGTAACCTATACAACGACCCTGGCGGGTGGCGAAGCCTTCTGCCGGGCCATCAAATTTGGCCCGGAGCGTACCGTTCGTCGCCTCCAGGAACTACACGCAGGAAAGTAAATCATGGCTGACAGAGTACCGATGACCAAGGCGGGTGAAGCCCGCCTGCGCGAGGAGCTGAAAAAGCTGAAGTCCGACGATCGGCCCAAGGTGATTGCGGCTATCGCCGAGGCTCGTGAGCACGGCGATCTCAAAGAGAATGCCGAATACCATGCCGCCCGTGAGCAGCAGGGTTTCATCGAGGGGCGGATCCAGGAAATCGAGGGTAAGCTGGCGTCGGCTCAGGTGATCGACGTTACTACCATGGAAAATACCGGCAAGGTGATTTTCGGCACCACCGTTCACCTTATCAATGTGGATACCGACGAAGAAGTTACCTACCAGATCGTGGGCGAGGATGAGGCCGACATCAAGCAGGGTAAGCTGTCTATCTCGTCACCGATTGCCCGTGCCTTGGTGGGTAAGGATGAAGGCGATGTGGTAGCCATCCGTGTCCCCTCCGGTACTGTCGAGTACGAGATTTCGGAAGTCGAGTACATCTGACTCCGGACTGCTCCGGAATAAAAAAGCCGACTCCGTTCGTTCGGAGTCGGCTTTTTTGTCGGCGGCGCCCTGGGGCGCCGATCAGTGCTTGTGACGCAGCAGGTTGGAGAGCTTCGGGTTGGGCTTTTTCGCGCGGCGCAGAATCACGGCGATTTTTCCGATGCTCTGCACCAGCTCGGCTCCTGAGGCCTCGCACAGGGCATTGATCGCTTCCTGACGGACATCGCGATCCGGGCTGGCGATCTTCACCTTGATGAGTTCATGGTCATTCAGGGCCCGCTCCAGTTCTTCCTGGAGTCCCTCGGACAGGCCCTTGTCACCCACAATGATCACGGGTTTGAGGTTGTGGGCGATCGCCCGGTATTCCCGGCGCTGTTCCGGTGAAAGGCTCATGATGGAATCTCTTTATCGGTGCAATTAATAAAACGCCGGCAACGTGTTTGCTGGCATAATCGTATAATCGGCGGATTGTAACAGATCCCCGGGTCCCGGAAATGGCTGTTAACCCGTATCAGTGGCGGGCGTTGGCCGAACAGGAACAATCGGAGGTGAATTTGGCTCGGTCCAAGTCCAGTGACCGCTGGCTCAAGGAACATTTCGACGACGTCTGGGTCAAAAAGTCCCAGGAAGACGGCTATCGCTCCCGTGCCAGCTACAAGCTGATAGAGTTGGATGCGAAAGACAAGCTGTTTCGGCCCGGCCAGTTGGTGGTCGACCTGGGTGCGGCACCCGGAGGCTGGTCCCAGGTCGCCGTGGAGAAGGTTGGTGACAGTGGCGTCGTGATCGCCAGCGATATCCTGCCGATGGATCTCATTGCCGGCGTTGACTTTGTGCAGGGCGACTTTACCGAGGATTCGGTCTTCGAGGCGCTGCTGGATCTGCTCGATAATCGCCGGGCCGACGTTGTAATTTCCGATATGGCGCCCAATATGAGTGGTATGGCTGCAGTCGATATCCCGAAAGCCATGGGTCTGGTTGAGCTTGCGCTCGATATGGCCCAGCGGGTACTGCGGCCTGGTGGCGTGTTTGTGGCCAAGGTGTTTCAGGGTGAAGGCTTTGATGCCCTTTTGGCAGACATGCGAGGCAGCTTCAAGACGGTTGTCAGCCGAAAACCGGATTCATCTCGGGCCCGGTCCCGCGAGGTCTATCTGGTCGGTAAGGGCTTCAAAGGCTGATCGCAATGCGATGGGTCTGTGGCTGTTACGGATGGGCCGTTTCTGGTGGACAGGCGTACAATTGGTGTAAGGTGTCGAAAAGGGTGTCTTTGCGAAGGTGTCCTTCAATTCACAGGTGATGATCCTTGAACGATATGGCAAAAAATCTGGTTCTCTGGCTAATCATAGCCGCGGTTCTGCTGATGGTGTTTCAGAATTTCTCTCCCACCACCAGCGGGCAACAAGTCAACTATTCGCAGTTCGTGCAAATGGTCCAGCAGGGTCAGGTGCAGCGGGTAACCATCGATGGCCTGGATATCCAGGGCACCAAGGGTGATGGATCCCAGTTCCGGACCATCCGTCCCCAGGTGGCGGACAACAAGCTGATGGACGATCTGCTGGCGAACAACGTCGAGGTCATCGGTAAAGAACCGGAGCGTCAGAGTCTCTGGACGCAGCTGCTGGTTGCGGCTTTCCCGATTCTCATCATCATCGCCCTGTTCGTGTTCTTCATGCGACAGATGCAGGGCGGTGGCGGCGGCAAGGGCCCCATGTCGTTTGGCAAGAGCAAGGCCCGCCTGATGAGTGAAGACCAGATCAAGACCACCTTCGCCGACGTCGCCGGTGTCGACGAAGCGAAGGAAGACGTCAAGGAGCTGGTGGACTTCCTTCGTGATCCGAGCAAATTCCAGCGCCTTGGTGGTCGTATTCCCAAGGGCGTTCTGATGGTCGGTCCTCCCGGTACCGGTAAGACACTGCTGGCGAAAGCAATCGCCGGCGAGGCGAAGGTGCCGTTCTTCTCGATCTCGGGTTCCGACTTCGTGGAAATGTTCGTGGGTGTCGGTGCCTCCCGGGTACGGGATATGTTCGAGCAGGCCAAGAAGCAGAGCCCCTGCATCATCTTTATCGACGAAATCGATGCCGTCGGTCGTCACCGTGGTGCCGGCATGGGTGGTGGTCACGATGAGCGTGAGCAGACCCTTAACCAGCTGCTCGTTGAGATGGATGGTTTCGAGGGCAATGAAGGTGTGATCGTGATCGCGGCCACCAACCGTCCGGACGTTCTGGATCCGGCGCTGCTGCGCCCGGGTCGGTTCGATCGCCAGGTGGTGGTCAGTCTGCCCGATATCATCGGACGCGAGCAGATCCTCAAAGTACACATGAAGAAAGTTCCGCTGGCCGACGGGATCGATCCGGCCGTCATCGCCCGCGGTACCCCCGGGTTCTCGGGTGCCGATCTGGCAAACCTGGTGAACGAGGCCGCGCTGTTCGCGGCTCGCCGGAACCAGCGTCTGGTGTCCATGGAGGAGCTGGAGCTCGCCAAGGACAAGATCATGATGGGCGCCGAGCGCAAGTCCATGGTGATGAGCGAGAAGGAAAAGCGGAATACGGCCTATCACGAGTCCGGTCACGCCATTGTGGGTCGACTGGTGCCAGAGCATGATCCGGTCTACAAGGTGAGCATCATTCCTCGCGGACGGGCGCTGGGTGTGACCATGTTCCTTCCCGAGGAAGACAAGTACAGTCACTCCAAGCGTTACCTGATCAGTTCGATCTGCAGCCTGTTCGGTGGTCGGATCGCCGAGGAGCTGACGCTTGGTTTCGAGGGCGTCACCACGGGTGCTTCCAATGATATCGAGCGGGCGACCAGCCTGGCTCGAAATATGGTGACGCGCTGGGGCCTGTCTGAGAAACTCGGTCCGCTGCAGTATGATACCGACAGTGAAGAGCCGTTCCTCGGGCGTTCCGCTGGTCAGGCCCATACGGTCTATTCACCCGAGACGGCCCAGCGTATCGATGAGGAAGTCCGGAACATCATTGACGAGTGCTACTCCACTGCGAAGCAGATCCTGATCGATAATCGGGAAAAGCTCGACATGATGGCCGAAGCCCTCATGAAGTACGAAACCATCGATCGTTACCAGATCGACGACATCATGGAGGGGCGTGAGCCCCGGCCCCCGAAAGGGTGGGGTGACAACGGTCCGACTGGCGGTGTTCAGGTCGAAGAGCCGGAGAAAGCGCCCGAGTCCAAGGGGGCTGACGACGGTCGCCAGCCGGGCGTGGGACGGCCGGCTGGGGAGCACTGACCCACTTCTGACCGTATGGTCGATTGATTGCGCCGCCCGGCTTCCGGGCGGCGTTTGTTTTTGTCTTACCTGAAAATATCACTTCGAGATTGGTTCGCTATGGAAATGAATTTTGCCGGGCGGGTGCTGGATTTGTCCCGCTGCCATGTGATGGGAATCCTGAATGTCACGCCGGACTCTTTTTCTGACGGTGGAAGATTCAATTCCCCGGAGGCGGCACTGGTTCGGGCCCGGCAAATGGTCGCCGATGGCGCTACTTTCATTGACGTCGGCGGGGAGTCCACCCGGCCGGGAGCGGCGCCGGTGTCGTTGCAGGAGGAACTGGACCGGGTGTGTCCCGTCGTCGAAGCCATTGCCCGGGAACTGGATACGGTGATTTCCGTGGACACCAGTGCGCCGGAAGTCATGGCCGAGACCGCCCGGCTCGGTGCTGGCCTGATCAATGACGTCCGGGCACTGCAGCGTGAAGGTGCGCCGGAGGCCGCTGCGAGTGCCGATATACCGGTATGCATCATGCACATCCAGGGGGAGCCGGATTCGATGCAGGATCGTCCTGCCTACCGTAACGTCCGGCGGGAGGTCAGCTCCTTCCTCACCGAGCGCATGCGAGTGGCAGAAGCGGCTGGTGTCCGACCCGAGAACATAGTGCTGGATCCGGGGTTCGGCTTTGGAAAAACGCTGGAACACAACCTCCAGTTGCTGGCTTCCATGGAACAGTTGCACATCCTCGGGCACCCGCTGCTTATCGGTATCTCCCGCAAATCCATGCTGGGCCAGATCACCGGGCGAGACGTTGATGAAAGGTTGCCTGCAAGCCTCGCCGCCGCGACAATAGCCGCCATGAAAGGTGCAGGCATTGTGCGTGTTCACGACGTGAGGGAAACCGTCGATGCCATCCGGGTGGTGGCCGCGATGAAGGAGGCAGAATTATGAGTGACAGGAAGTATTTTGGTACCGACGGCATCCGTGGCCGGGTTGGGGCGTTTCCCATCACGCCGGAGTTCATGCTGCGCCTTGGCTGGGCGGCTGGCCAGGCGTTCAAAAAGGATGGGCAGCGAAACAGTGTCTTGATTGGCAAGGACACCCGTTTGTCCGGTTATATGTTCGAGTCTGCCCTCGAGGCGGGTCTCTCCGCGGCCGGTGTGGACGTGAAGCTGCTGGGGCCCATGCCAACGCCGGCAATTGCGTACCTCACCCGGACCTTCCGCGCGTCCGCCGGTATCGTCATCAGTGCCTCTCACAATCCCCACGAGGACAACGGTATCAAGTTCTTTTCTTCGGCCGGGACCAAGCTGGATGACGCCCTGGAGGCCGAAATCGAACGGTGGCTCGATCGCCCGCTACAGGTCTGTGAACCCTCTGAGCTTGGCAAGGCATCCCGTGTGGATGATGCGCCGGGCCGATATGTCGAGTTCTGTAAAAGCACCGTACCCAACGAGTTCACCATGGACGGCCTGCACATCGTGCTTGATTGCGCCCACGGCGCGACCTACCACGTAGCGCCGAAGGTGTTCCGGGAGTTGGGGGCCAGGGTGTCCGTGATTGGTGCCGAACCCGACGGGTTGAATATCAACCTCAATGTCGGTTCCACCCACCTGGAGGCACTGAAGCAGGCTGTGCTGGAAAAGAAGGCCGACCTGGGTGTGGCCTTTGACGGTGACGGGGACCGGGTACTCATGGTGGACCGGGATGGCTCAGAGGTTGATGGTGACGAACTGCTGTACATCATTGCCTCCCAGCGCCATCTCGAAGGCCGGTTGAATGGCGGAGTGGTTGGCACCCTGATGACCAATCTCGGCGTCGAGCTTGCGCTCAAGGAAATCGGCATTGAATTCGAGCGGGCCAAGGTGGGAGATCGCTATGTGATGGAGCGGCTCCTGGCGAACAACTGGCTCCTCGGTGGTGAGGGTTCAGGTCATATGGTTATCCGGGACTGCACCTCGACCGGTGACGGGATCGTCTCGGCGCTTCAGGTCCTGCTGGCCATCGATAAATCCGGAAAACGTCTGGGTGAGCTTCGCCAGGGAATGAGCAAGCTGCCACAGAAAATGGTAAACGTGAGAGTTGCGGAGCGTTTTGATCCTCTGGCGAGGGCCGAGATCGTCGATGCAATCCGCGAGGCCGAAGCCCGGTTGGGGGATAGTGGCCGGGTGCTGCTCAGGCCGTCCGGGACCGAACCACTGATTCGGGTGATGGCCGAAGGTCAGGTCGAGTCGGAGATCGTTCGGGTCGTCGAGGAGCTGGCCAGAATCGTTGAGCGCTCCTGCTCCTGATATTTTGTATTTTCAGATGGTTGTGTGTGGGCGGGTGCTGCTGTATAGTTCGCCCTCCCTCACGTTCGGGAAAGGATATGCGACGCAAGATCGTAGCCGGAAACTGGAAGATGAACGGGTCTCAGGACCTTGTCCGCAGCCTGGTTGGTGATGTGAAAGCCCGGTTGAGTGGGCTTGATAATGGTGTCGAGGCTGTTATTATTCCACCCGCTCTGTATGTTGAGAGTGTTAAGGGGTTGTCTGGCGATTCCCTTGGTGTTGGTGTCCAGAACGTGAGCCAGTGGGCGTCTGGTGCGTTCACCGGAGAGATTTCCGCTGATATGGCGAAAGATCTGGGCTGTGACTGGGCGCTGGTTGGACATTCCGAGCGCCGTCAGTACTTCGGGGAAACCGATGAGCTGGTCTCGGCCAAGGTCGGACGGGTTTTGCAGAGCGGCCTTCAGGTTGTTCTGTGTGTTGGTGAAACCCTTGAAGAGCGCGAGCGCGGCGAAGCGAAAGCCGTCGTGTCATCCCAGGTGGCCAGTGGGCTTGCTGGTGTGGAAGCGGATCAGTGGTCGAGAGTCGTGGTTGCCTATGAGCCGGTTTGGGCGATAGGGACCGGAAAGACCGCCACATCGGAAGACGCCCAGAGTATGCATGCCGAAATCCGTCGGGTGCTGGCTGACATGGGTGCGCCGTCGGAGCAGATTTCAGTGCTTTACGGCGGCAGCGTAAAAGCGGATAATGCGGCCGCGCTTTTCGCCGAGCCAGATGTAGACGGCGGTTTGATCGGTGGCGCATCGTTAATTGCTGAAGAATTTGTGAGTATTTGCCGGTCGATGCCGGCGAGTGCCAAAGACTAAAGTGTCGCGAGAATTGTTATGAGTTGGTTGGAAACACTGGTTGTCGTTGTGCACGTGGTGATTGCCATAGCGCTCGTAAGCCTGGTCCTGATCCAGCAGGGTAAAGGTGCAGATGCTGGCGCAGCCTTCGGTGGCGGCGCTTCGCAGACCGTGTTCGGCAGTCAGGGGAGCGGAAGCTTTCTGACCCGCCTGACCACGATTCTGGCGATCGTGTTTTTTGTGACGAGTTTTTCGTTGGGCGTTTTTGCCAAGCAGCGCGCTGAAGTTGCCGGTGATGTGGGTGTTCCCGTTGCCGAAGAATCTTCCGCGCCGGCGCCTGCCAAGCAGGATAAGCAGGCCTCGGCGCCGGCTGATCAGGCAGACCAGAAGCAGTCCAGCGACACCGAGAGTGGGAAGAGTTCCGATCTTCCGACTCTCGAGTAAAGAATGATGCCCGGGTGGTGAAACTGGTAGACACGCTATCTTGAGGGGGTAGTGGCGCAAGCCGTGCCGGTTCGAGTCCGGCCCCGGGCACCATATCAAGAAGAAACGGCTTGGATTTTCCAGGCCGTTTTTTTTGGTCAGTCCTTGACCAGTTCCGTCGGCGTCTCTATACTCCGGCGGATATTGGAGCCGGTGCCGTTAGTGCCCCGGTTTCCTGGCAGGCCAGGTGTCTGTCAGCAGGAAGTGATTTGGTGTTTTTCTTCCTGTGAGTTCTTGCAACAAAGAGCCCCAATTCAGGGGCTTTTTGATTAAGGGGCCTGGCGCATCGGGCCCTGGTGCATAAAAAGGGCTGATCAACAGCCCTTTTTTTGTTTGTGGGCCGGTTAAAAATTCCGAAATGGAGATGGCGTTACTTTGTCAGCCAAGCTTAAACAACTGGAAGATCTGCTTCGCCCGGTCGTCGAAGGGTTAGGGTACGAGTTCTGGGGAATTGAATTCCGCTCCCAGGGTCACCATTCCCTGTTGCGAGTCTTTATCGACGATGAGGAGAACGGCATTGGCATTGATGACTGCGAGAAAGTGAGTCGTCAGATCAGTGGCGTCATGGACGTCGAGGACCCAATCCAGACCGAATACACGCTGGAAGTATCATCGCCGGGTATGGATCGTCCTCTGTTTCGTCTCGAACAATACGAGGCATTTGCAGGCCATCAGGTGCAGATTCGTCTGCGCATGGCCTTTGAAGGCCGACGCAAGTTTCAGGGCCTGATCAAGGGTATCGAGGGAGAGGATGTGGTGATCGTTGTCGATGATCACGAATACGTGCTGCCGTTCGACAGCATTGAGAAGGCGCACATCATTCCCGTTTTTGAGTGATTCGCATTGAACAAGTCTGTAGACGCACAGTTTATTTTGAGGGCAGGGCAATCCAATGAGTAAAGAGATCTTGCTGGTGGTCGAATCCGTCTCGAACGAGAAGGGTGTCGAGAAGGACGTCATTTTTGAAGCGATCGAGCTGGCGCTCGCTACCGCTGCAAAGAAGCGCTATGAAGACGAAGAAGCCGACATCCGGGTTGCCATTGATCGCCGGACCGGTGAGTACGAGACGTTCCGCCGGTGGCTGGTTGTCGACAACGATCAAGTGCCGGCCCTCGGGACGGAGCTGACGCTTCAGGAAGCGGAAGAAATCGACAAGAACCTGAAGCCGGGCGATCTCTACGAAGAGAAGGTCGAATCCGTCTCCTTCGGTCGCATTGGTGCCCAGGCAGCAAAACAGATCATTTTCCAGAAGGTCCGGGAAGCCGAACGGTCCAAGATCGTGGACAGCTACCGGGATCGCGTTGGTGAGCTGGTGTCCGGCACCGTAAAGAAAGTGACCCGCGACAATGTCATCGTCGATCTGGGCAGCAACGCCGAAGCACTGCTGCCCCGTGAGAACCTGATTCCCCGTGAAACGTTCCGCATGGGCGACCGGGTGCGTTCCCTGCTGCTGGAGATTCGTACGGACCACCGTGGGCCGCAGCTGATTCTGAGCCGGACCGCGCCACAAATGCTGGTGGAACTGTTCCGCATCGAGGTTCCCGAGATTGCCGAGGAACTGATCGAAATTCGTGGGGCTGCCCGTGACCCGGGCTCCCGGGCCAAGATTGCGGTCAAAACCAATGATCGCCGTATCGATCCGGTGGGCGCCTGTGTGGGCATGCGTGGTTCCCGTGTTCAGGCTGTGTCCAACGAGCTTGGCGGTGAACGTGTCGATATTGTGCTGTGGGACGACAATCCGGCCCAGCTGGTTATCAACGCCATGGCCCCTGCCGAGGTGGCATCCATCGTGATCGATGAGGATCGGCACACCATGGACGTGGCCGTGGCCGAGGACAACCTGGCCCAGGCCATTGGTCGTAACGGTCAGAACGTGAGGCTGGCTACCGAACTGACGGGCTGGACTCTGAATGTCATGACCGAAGAGGAAGCGGGTGAGCGTCAGGAGCAGGAATACAACCGCCTGCTGGAGCGCTTTACTTCGAACCTGGATGTCGACGAGGAGTTCGCCGGCGTTCTGATCGAGGAAGGCTTTACCTCACTGGAGGAAGTCGCCTACGTACCCATGGAGGAGATGCTGGCGATTGAAGGTTTCGACGAAGAGACCGTGACCGAACTCCGGCGCCGGGCAAAGGATGTCCTGTTGAACCAGGCCATCGCAAGCGAGGAGGCACTTGAGGGTTCCGAGCCGGAGGATGATCTCCTGGAAATGGACGGTATGGATCGCGCTCTGGCATTCAAATTGGCAGGTATGGGTGTTCGCACCATGGAAGACCTGGCTGAGCAGTCGGTGGACGACCTGCTCGAGATCGAAGGTATGGATGAAGAGCGTGCCGGTCAGTTGATTATGACGGCGCGTGCCCCCTGGTTTGAAGACCAGGCTTAATTCGGGAGGAGGACCAGTATGGCTGAAGTGACGGTAAAACAACTGGCCGAGGATGTAGGCGCTCCCGTGGATCGTTTGCTGAAGCAGATCGTTGAAGCAGGACTGAAAGCCCGCTCCGAAGACGATTCTGTGACCAGCGATGAGAAGCAGCAGTTGCTGACCTATCTGAGAAAAACCCACGGTGAGGCGGATTCAGAACCCCGCAAGATCACCCTGAAGCGCAAGACCACGACAACTCTCAAGGCCGGTAAGGCCAAGACGGTGAACGTGGAGGTTCGCAAGCGTCGCACGTACATCAAGCGCGCTGAGTTGCAGCCTGAAGCGGAAGCGCCCAAACCGGAAGAGACGGCTGACGAAGCGGTAATCGCTGAGAGCCCGGCTCCGGCAGCTGAGGAGGCACCGAAGGTGGCCGCAGAGGCTTCGTCGACGGAGGCCGAGAAGCCTTCCGAGCCTGATGTGGCTGCCAAGACTGAAGCTCCGGCTACCGAAGAGCCGGTCGCCGAGGCTGCTGAAGCTCCTGTAGAGCCTGCGGTTGCCCCGGAGGACGTGCCCATCCCGCCGCCTGAAAAAGAAGGCAAGGATCGCAAGCCCAAGAAGAAGAAGGAAAAAGGGCGTGATCGCGGTGAAGAAATCGAAGAGGGCAAGCCGAAGAAGAAGCAGGCTGGTCATCGTGGTCCTCGCAGTCGTCCGGTAGAAGAGCCGGTGATTCTGTCGGAGGACGAGGAAGAATCTGCGCCGCGTAAATCGCTGCGTATGAAAAAGAAACCCAAAGAGAAGCGTCATGGCTTCGAGAGGCCGACCAAACCAATGGTCAGAGAAGTAGAGATTCCTGAAACGATTACCGTAGGCGATCTTGCACAGCGTATGGCCGTCAAGTCGGCCGACGTTATCAAGACCCTGATGGGCATGGGCGTGATGGCCACCATCAACCAGGCTCTGGATCAGGAGAGCGCCATTCTGGTGACCGAGGAGCTGGGGCACAAGGCCAAGCCGGTCAGCGAGGACGCCTTTGAAGAGGAAGTGCTCAGCGAACTTACCGGCGAATCCGAAGGCCGCGAAAAGATCAAGCGTGCCCCCGTGATCAGCGTCATGGGTCACGTTGACCACGGTAAGACCTCTTTGCTGGATTACATTCGCCGCACCAAAGTCGCGTCGGGCGAATCCGGTGGTATCACCCAGCATATCGGTGCCTACCATGTAGAGACCGACCACGGCATGGTGTCCTTCCTGGATACCCCGGGCCACGCGGCGTTTACGGCCATGCGTGCGAGGGGTGCTCAGTGTACGGATATCGTTATCCTGGTGGTGGCCGCTGATGACGGCGTCATGCCGCAGACCAAAGAAGCGGTTGATCATGCTCGCTCTGCGGGCGTGCCGATCGTGGTCGCCATCAACAAGATGGATAAGGAAGAGGCGGATCCGGACCGGATCAAGAATGAGCTCGCGGGCATGGACGTGATCCCGGAAGACTGGGGTGGAGACACCCAGTTCGTTCCGGTATCGGCCCATACAGGCCAGGGTATTGATGAGCTGCTCGAAGCGGTATTGCTTCAGGCCGAGATCCTTGAACTGGAAGCGTCCCCGGATGCACCGGCCAAGGGTGTGGTGGTTGAATCCAGCCTTGAACGTGGTCGTGGCTCCGTCGCCACGGTTCTGGTTCAGAACGGTACCCTGCGTCAGGGCGACATGGTTGTTGCTGGCTCCTTCTTCGGTAAGGTTCGTGCCATGACCGATGAAGCCGGCAAGCAGGTCAAGGAAGCCGGGCCTTCCATCCCGGTGGAAATCCTGGGTCTGAATGGCACTCCGGACGCCGGGGATGAATTCTTCGCGGTCGCGGATGAGAAGAAGGCCAAAGAACTGGCCGAATTCCGTCAGACCCGTGAGCGTGAGCAGCGTCTGCAGCGCCAGCAGGCTGCCAAGCTGGAGAACATGTTCGAGAACATGGGCAAGGACGAGGTCAAGAACCTCAATGTGGTTCTGAAGACCGACGTTCGTGGTTCCCTGGAGGCCATCACCAAGGCGCTGCTCGATCTGGGCAACGACGAGGTGCAGGTCAAGATCGTGTCCTCCGGTGTCGGTGGTATCGCCGAGACCGACGTCAGTCTGGCTGCAGCGACCAATGCCGTCATTTTCGGTTTCAACGTTCGTGCCGACTCGGCTGCCAAGCGCCTGGTCGAGCAGGAAGGCCTGGATCTGCGGTACTACAGCATCATCTACAACCTGATCGATGACGTGAAAGCTGCCCTGACCGGTATGCTGGCGCCGGAGTTCCGTGAGGACATCGTCGGTATCGCCGAGGTTCGTGATACCTTCCGCTCGCCGAAGTTCGGCCAGGTTGCCGGCTGTATGGTGGTCGAAGGCACGGTCTTCCGTAACAAGCCGATTCGGGTACTTCGGGACAACGTCGTGATCTTTGAAGGTGAGCTGGAGTCCCTGCGCCGCTTCAAGGACGACGTCCAGGAAGTCCGCAACGGCATGGAATGCGGTATCGGTGTTAAGGGATACGATGTAAAAGTCGGCGACCAGATCGAGGTCTTCGACCGCGTCAAGGTTGAGCGCAAGCTCGAATCAACGGGGGCCTGATGGCACGCGAGTTCAGTCGTGTAGATCGCATTGGCGATCAGATGCAGCGGGAGCTGGCCCAGCTCATCCAGCGGGAAGTCAAAGACCCGCGGGTGGGTATGGTGACGGTCAATGACGTGAAAGTCAGTCGTGACCTGGGCTATGCCGACATTTACGTGTCGCTGTTGTCGACCGAAGAGTTGACCGAGGAATCCCCGGAAGTGAAGGAATCGCTGGCCGTGCTGAACAAGGCGGCTGGCTTCCTGCGCGGTCAGGTGGGGCGCGCCATGAAACTCCGCGTGGTTCCCCATCTGCGCTTTCACTTCGATACCCTGTTGGGGCAGAGTCGGAAAATGGATCGGCTTATTCGTGAAGCGGTGGGCGAAAAGCCGGCCGTGCCACGGGATGACAACGACGATCCGGTATCGGGTAATCCGGAGCGCGACGCTTGAGCCGGAGACGTAAGGGACGGGACGTCAATGGCATCCTGGTGATTGATAAGCCCCAGGGTGTTACGTCCAACGGTATTCTGCAGCAGGTCAAGCGTCTATACGGGGCCGCCAAAGCCGGTCACACAGGCGCCCTGGATCCGCTCGCGACCGGGGTGTTGCCACTGTGCTTTGGCGAGGCGACCAAGTTCTCCCAGATGATGCTGGACAGCGACAAGGCCTATGTCACCACGGCACGACTGGGTGTCCGTACCGAGACCGGTGACAGTGAGGGCGGGGTCGTCGAAGAAAAACCTGTACCTCCACTGACGAAAGAAGCGGTGGAAGAGGTGCTGGACCGGTTTCGCGGTGACATTGCCCAGGTCCCTTCCATGTATTCGGCCCTCAAGCACAAGGGGCGTCCACTCTACGAATACGCCCGGGAGGGTATCGAAGTGGAGCGCCCTGCAAGGCCGGTGACCATTCATGAACTTACCCTGCTTGAGCTGCGGGATCAGGAAATGGATCTCGCGGTCAGTTGCACCAAGGGTACGTATATTCGCTCACTCGTCGAAGACATCGGCGAAGCGCTCGGCTGTGGCGCTCATGTGAGCGCCCTGCGCCGGACCATGGCATCCGGCTACACCCTGTCGAATGCCCATATTGTCAGTGATCTGGAAGCCATGAGGGAACGAGGCGAAAGTCTCGACGGCCTGCTTCTTGCACCCGACAGTGCGCTCTCGATGTTTCCGGAAACCCGTCTGGGCGGGTCACCACTGGTGTCGATATTGAACGGCCAACAAGTTAGAATAGAAGGTCAAGTCGACAAGGGTTTCGTTCGCATTTACGGTGATCGGGGCTTTGTCGGGTTGGCGGAAGCTTTTCCGGACGGCGAGCAAACGGTTCTCGTGCCTCGTCGGCTGGTAAAAGGCAGCGCCGGACGATAGTCAAGGTGCTGTTTAGCCGGGCTGTAGAGATGCGCGGTTCGGCCGGATTTACAAGCATCGCAACCAATGAGGTGAAATATGGCACTTTCTGCCAATGAAAAAGCACAGATCGTTAAGGATTTTCAGCAAGGCGATGGCGATACCGGTTCCCCTGAAGTTCAGGTGGCACTGCTGAGCGCCAACATCGACAAGCTGCAGGATCACTTCAAGGCCAACAAGCAGGATCACCATTCCCGCCGTGGCCTGATCCGGATGGTAAACCAGCGTCGTAAGCTGCTGGACTACCTCAAGCGCAAGAACGCTGACCGTTACCTGGACCTGATCCAGCGTCTGGGCCTGCGTCGCTAATCCGGTCTTTACGACCTGGGGCCTGTTTCCGGTGCGGAAGCAGGCCATCAACCGGCAACCCTCGGGGGCCGGTTGAGCTTTTCCCCGCACCCTTGAAAATCTGCAGCTGATTTGTCGGTGATTTCCAGGGTTCCCTGTCGTAACCGAAAGCCGAAATTGATAGCAGGTTGTTGAAAAGCCCCGGCCCGTTTCTGGTGCCATTGTCATCCCAGGGTTTTTGCAACAGCCTGTTAGCTTTCAGACGGGTTGCCTGCCGATATCCCAAGAATCCTGCAGCTCTCAGTGTTTTCCGGATGAACCGGAAAGCACGTTGTTTATTTGACATATTCGCAGGAGTTTTTCGTGGAATTGAAACCTGTTACGAAAACATTTGAGCTGGGCGACAAGACCGTCACCCTTGAGACCGGTCGCATTGCGCGTCAAGCCACGGGTGCCGTTCTGGTCACCATCGATGACGTATCCGTGCTGGGTACCGTCGTTGGCGCCAAGGAACCGAAGCCGGGCCAGGGCTTTTTCCCGCTGACCGTTAACTACACCGAGAAGACCTATGCCGTGGGCAAGATCCCGGGTGGCTTCTTCAAGCGCGAAGGTCGTCCTTCTGAGAAGGAAACCCTGACCAGTCGCCTGATCGACCGCCCGATTCGTCCGCTGTTCCCGAATGGCTACATGAACGAGGTTCAGGTCGTGCTGACGGTAATGTCGGCCAACAAGACCCAGGACCCGGATATTGCCGCGATGCTGGCAGCGTCTGCCGCGTTGGCCATTTCCGGTATTCCGTTCGATGGCCCGATCGGTGCGTCACGCGTTGGCTTCACCGATGAGCGCGGCTACTTCCTCAACCCGACCTTCCAGGAACTCGAGACCTCTCAGCTGGATATGGTTGTGGCCGGTACCGAAGATGCGGTTCTGATGGTTGAGTCCGAAGCCAAGGGCCTCACCGAGGACCAGATGCTGGGTGCGGTGCTGTTCGCCCACCAGCAGATGCAGACTGCGGTTACCGCTATCAAGGAATTTGCGGCAGAGCATGGCAAGCCGCGTTGGGAGTGGCAGCCTGAGACGGAAAATACCGAACTGCTGAACCTGATCAAGGGTGAGTTCGCCGGTGCCATCGAGGAAGCCTATAGCATCCGTGACAAGATGGCCCGCTACACTCGTCTGGGTGAGATCAAGTCAGCCGCCGTCGAGAAATTTGCCGGTGAAGAGGAAGGCCAGCCTTCCGAGGAAGAGGTCAAGAAGTACTTCGGCAAGATCGAGAAGACCGTGGTTCGCCAGCAGGTTCTCGATGGCAAGCCGCGTATCGACGGACGTGACCACAAGACCGTTCGTCCGATCGAGATCGAAGTAGGCGTCCTGCCCAGCACCCACGGTTCTGCCCTGTTTACCCGTGGCGAGACCCAGGCCATTGTGACTGCTACTCTGGGCACTGCCCGTGACATGCAGATCATCGATGCCCTCGAGGGTGAGCGCAAGGATCCGTTCCTGTTCCACTACAACTTCCCTCCGTATTCGGTCGGTGAAGCCGGTCGGATGGGCAGCCCGGGTCGTCGCGAGATCGGTCACGGTCGTCTGGCCAAGCGTGGTGTTGCCGCGGTCATGCCGACGATTGAAGAATTCCCCTACACCATCCGTGCGGTTTCCGAGATCACCGAATCCAACGGTTCCAGCTCCATGGCATCGGTGTGTGGTTCCAGCCTGGCGCTGATGGACGCGGGCGTGCCCCTCAAGGCGCCGGTGGCCGGTATTGCCATGGGCCTGGTCAAGGAAGGCGACAAGTTTGCTGTTCTGACCGACATTCTGGGTGATGAAGATCACCTCGGCGATATGGACTTCAAGGTTGCCGGTACCAAAGACGGTGTCACCGCTCTGCAGATGGACATCAAGATCAACGGCATTACCGACGAGATCATGGAACTCGCCCTGGAGCAGGCCCACGAAGCGCGCCTGCACATTCTGGGTGAGATGAACAAGGTGATCGCCGAGTCGCGTCCGGAACTGTCCTCACGCGCGCCGAGCATTACGACCATCAAGATTCATCCGGACAAGATCCGTGACGTCATCGGTAAGGGTGGTTCCACCATTCGCGCCATCTGTGACGAGACCGGAGCCTCCATCGATCTCGACGACGATGGCAATGTGAAGATCTATGCCGATAACCAGGAAGCCGCTCAGGCTGCGGTAAACCGCGTCAAGGAAATCACGGCGGAGATCGAGGTCGGCGCTATCTACAAGGGTCGCGTTGAGCGCATCGTTGATTTCGGTGCTTTCGTGAACATCCTGCCTGGCAAGGATGGTCTTGTGCACATTTCCCAGATTTCAGATCGTCGGATCGAGAACGTCATTGACGAGCTCAGCGAAGGTCAGGAAGTGCTGGTGAAAGTGCTGGATGTCGATAACCGTGGTCGCGTCAAGCTGTCCATGAAGGAAGTCAAGGAAGGCGAGCAGCCGACCGACTTTTCTGAGTGAGCCCTGTGGCCGGTCGGTGACCGGCCCTGGCATTGAAAAACCCGCCAATTTGGCGGGTTTTTTCGTTTCAGTCTCCGGTCTTTTCGAGAAACTCCAGAAGCGCCTGTTTGTAGGCCGGTATCACAAAAGTTGATGCGTGAGGCGTATCGGTTCGGAGAAATTCTTTGGGCTCCTTTGCTGCCTGGTAAAGTGCCAGACCGTCATGGAACGGGATAATCCCGTCTCGTACGCTGTGAATGATCATGACCGGCACGGGACTTATGTCGCCGATGCGGTCCACCCCTTCATAATCGTCCGGTATGGTCCAGCTCAGGGGGATCTGGAACGGCCAGGTCAGCCAGAAACTGCCCAGCTTCTCGCGGGCGATGGCCCGGAATCCCGCAAAGGTGCTGTCGAAAATGGCACCTGAGAGGGGCGGCTGTTCGCCCCGCGTTTGCCATTCGCTGGCCAGCGCGATGCCAAGCCCGCCGCCAAGGCTTTGCCCGAGGAGAAACAGGGGGCCTTGTTGTGCTGGGGGATAGGTCGCCAGCCACCGCATTCCCACTTCCACGTCGTGCAATGAACCCTCCAGGTCAGGTGAACCCGTGGATTCTCCGTAACCCCGATAGTCGATCGTAAAAACGTTATAGCCCTCGGGGGGGAGCCAGGCCACGTTGAAGATGTGGCTGCTGATGTTCTGGGCGTTGCCGTGCAGGTAGTAGATCGTGCCTTTGGGGGCTGACCCTTTGGTCTGGGCCGGAAGCCACCATCCATGCAGGGTTTCGCCATCGGCGGTGTCGAGATAGATGTCCTGGTAGTCCAGGTTGAGGCGGTCCGGGGTAACGTAGGTGACCTTGTCCGGATAGAAAAATACGCTGCTGCAGCCGCTTTGACTGATGGCGGCCGCAACCAGTGTGATTGTGATGAGCAGTCGGCGAACGATCAGAAATAGAGATGAAGCCCGGCTTGCCATGTGCTCTGGTACCTGTCGTAGTGTCTTTCCCGGTTGAACTGGCCATACAGGCTGATGTCCCGGGACACATGCCAGGAGGCACGTGTGTACAGTTCATCCTGCCGGTGCTGGCTGCTTACAATCCAGGCTTTGGATCGAACGCCGAGCATGGTGCTCAAACGGGTCCCTTGATGGATGAGGCCGAGATCGGCTCCCGGCGCGAAATCGTATCCGCGCTTCAGGTCATCATCCACTTCCAGATCTGCGGTGCCCATGGCATAGCCCTGTAGCCAGGGGCCGAGCCGCCAGCTACCGCCGGCGCCGCCATCGAGATAGGGCGATAACACCCGCTTGTCGACGGTTTCCGTTCGCCGTGCGCCGACGCCCACCTGCCAGGACAACGGGGAGAAGAACTGGTTGCGGGGGCTCAGGGATCGGATTTCGACTGCCGTCAGCTGCTCCAGCTGGAGTTCGTCGTTATCAGTGTAAAGACGGGCGTCCAGACGAAGAAACTGGAGCTGCGCGCCGGGTCGATATCCTTCCGGCGGGTCCAGCAGGTCGTGATAGGCCGGCCGTACCGTCAGTTGGGTAAAATTCCGGTCGTCGAGTCGACCTCCACCCAGGCTGAGCCGGAAAGTATCGTGGCCCTGGTCGTCCCGGACCTCCGGCTCCGGGGGGCTCGGGATCGGATCGACATCCTGGATCTGGCTGCGGGCTACCAGGAGATTGCGCGACAAAGGTGCTGAATAGTCTCTGGGCCACGCTTCCTCGGTGCTCTGATAGCGCACGTAGTCGTAGGTGGCGTCGAGCACGTGGGCCCGCGCCTCATCGCTGAGGGCCGTCAGTTCGGGACCATCGGGTTTTACATAGCCATTGGCGATAGCGGCGGCAAGCGTCTGCTGATCGTCGGGAAGAGTAGAGACTTCATAGCTCACCGTCGTGCTCGCCGATGGCCGGTAATAGACCTGCTTGACCAGATTCTTGTCGACGACCCAGCGGACCGTATCGGACGGAATGGCGTGGGTGGTCACCTTGTCCAGCAGGTTGGTGCCTGGCCTTGCCACATCAATGAGTGCAAGGAGGCGGTAGGCGCAGTTTTCGTCGAAAAAGTAGTAATCGAAATTCTTGTCCTCGACTTCCCAGGCGTGGGCAAGAAGGCGGTCTACCTCTTCGTCGGTGAGATTGAGTCGGTATTCCCACAGATCCCGGTTTTCGATGTCTGAGTAGAGTTTGACCTTTTCATAGTAGGGCTGGACGGTGGTGATCCCCGGATAACCGCCGAAGATGCCCCGATAGGCAAACATCAGCTCGTTGTCCCTTGCGCCGGCATCGGCGGCGTAGGAAATGGTGTTGGCGAGCAAAAGATTGGTGTGTTCATCATCGCCTGGCGGATCGAGCCGCAGGAAAGTGTGGCCAAACATGGATGACGGACTGTTCAGATAGGAGGCCGCGAACACCAGGGTCACGGTTTCTGTGTTCAGCTTTGACCGCCAGGCATCGTACGCGGGACAGGAAACCTTGGTCCGGGGCAGTTTGAGGGTCTTGCGAAGCCACGCATCCCGGGCCGGAAAACGGCACCGAGCGTGCTTGTCGCCTCCGCCCGGTTTCTGGATGGCAGTCAATGTGGCTTCGAGCTCCGCCTCTGGCGAATGTTTTCCGTTTTGACTGAGGAAAAACGCGGGATCATCAGCCTGGCTGGTATACCCGTCTCCGAATGTATCAGGCCTGTAATTGCCAAGGGTAAGCCAGACGGGATCTTTCGACAGTGTTTTCAGGTTGGGGTGTTCGGCGGCCTGGAGTTGAACGCTGAACAAGAGCCACAGCAAGGCGTGCCCGGTACGACGGAGGGTAGTGCCCATGGGAAATGATCTATCCGGCCTGGTAAAGAGAGTGATGAGGCGCCATCCATGGCGCCGTGTCATCCCTGGATGAGAGCGTGATTACGCGGGAACGTACTTGCTCAGGTTCTGGTCCTGCTCCATCAATGCGAGGATAGCGTCCACCGCCTGGTCGGACGTGGTGTCAGAGCTCGGGAAAATCGTTGCGAAGTTGTCCTGCATTACCTTACGGAAAGTGCCACGGTCGGCTTCGTCAACACCCATCAGAACGGCGAGTGTATCGAGGTTTTCACCGGAGCCGCGGGACATGTCACGCGCTACCTTGTCGATATTGCTGTTCATGTACATGGCCATGGACTGAACGGCCTCGTTGGTGCGACAGCCCAGGGTGCCAGTGGTCATGCCGAACGTCTGGTTGCCAAAGGTACCATTGGTGGTGGCGGCCAGAACGTGTGGAGCAATACCGGACTGACCCTTCCAGATCATGGCGCCAACACCACAGCCTGGCTGGGCGAAGGCCATGGAAGAGGCACCCAGAAGAATTGCACCTGCGATCAGTTTTTTCATTATCCACTCCTTGTATTGATTTTGCTGTCGTCGCATTGACCGCCGGGCCAGCTCAAAGGCCGGCCCGGCAGAAACGGCCCTGACGGGATCCTGTGGAGACAGGGAGACCGTTATCTGGAGTATAGTTCAAAACTGCGATTAGGAAATGTAGCAGTCGATGACTGGTTGATTTTTTTGGAAAATCGGGAGTAAAAAACAGGGCTTCCGGAGAAGCCCTGTTTCATTCAGAGGAGAAAACCAGCGGATCAGCCGCCCAGATAGGCGTTCCGGACGTCCGGATTGGCCAGCAGGTTGGCGCCGGTATCGTGCAGCCGGATCCGCCCCGTTTCCAGTACATAGCCGCGGTCAGCCAGGCTGAGGGCCTGGTGGGCATTCTGTTCCACCAGGAAGACCGTAATGCCTTCTTCCCTGAGCTGGCCAATGATCTCGAAGATCTGCTGGATTACGATCGGCGCCAGTCCCAGCGACGGCTCATCCAGGATGATCATCCGGGGCTTGCTCATCAATGCCCGGCCGATGGCCAGCATCTGTTGCTCGCCACCCGACATGGTGCCGGCGCGCTGGTGCTCGCGCTCCTTCAGGCGGGGAAAGAGCTCGTAGACGTGGTCCTGGCTCTTCCGGATCTCGGCCTTGCTGTTGAAGAAGCCCCCCATATGGAGGTTTTCCTCGACGGTCAGGCCGGAGAACACCCGGCGACCTTCCGGGACAATGGCAATACCCGATCGCATGATGCTGGCGGTCGGCGCGTGGGTAATGTCCCGGCCTTCGAGAAACACACTGCCGGAACTTGCCTGCGGCGATCCGCAGACGGTCATCAGCAGAGTCGTCTTGCCGGCGCCATTGGCGCCGATGAGCGATACGATCTCGCCTTGATTGACCTCAACGGAAACACCGTGCAACGCCTCGATCTTCCCGTAATGGGTATGAACATTCTCAAGTACTAGCATGGTTATTCCTCAGGCCTCACCCAGATACGCTTTGATCACGTCGTCGTTGTTACGGATCTCTTCCGGTTTGCCGCTGGCCAGGGGGCGCCCCTGGTTGATGACATTGATCCGGTCGGAGATGTCCATGACAAGACTCATGTCGTGCTCGATCAGCACCACGGACACGTTGTAGTCCTCTTTCAGGCTGACGATCAGCTGATTGAGGTCTTTCGTTTCCGCCGGGTTGAGGCCTGCGGCGGGCTCATCAAGCATCAGCAGCTTGGGCTCGGTCACCATGCAACGGGCGATCTCCAGCCGACGTTGCTGGCCATACGCCAGGTTGCCGGATTCCCGGTTGGCCAGATCGATCAGGCCAACACGCTCCAGCCAGTACCGTGCCCGTTCCAGGGATTTTTTCTCCCGTTCCCGGTAATCCGGCGTTTTCAGGAGACCCGCGATCAGGTTGGTGTTCAGGTGCCGATGCTGGGCCACCAGCAGGTTTTCCACCACGGTCATGCTGCTGAACAGCCGCACATGCTGGAAGGTTCTCACCATTCCCAGTCGGGATATTTTGTAGTCGGGTTTGCCCTGGATTTCCTTGCCCTGAAAAATGATCTTGCCGCCGGTTGGCCGGTAAAACCCGCTCAAGCAGTTGAAGACGGTTGTTTTACCGGCCCCGTTGGGGCCGATGATCGAGACAATTTCCCGTTCCTGGACATCCAGGGATACCTGGTCCACCGCCAGCAGGCCGCCGAAGCGCATGGACAGATTCTGTACTTCAAGCATCGTCCGTTACTCCTGCCTGTTCAGTTCGATATGAATGCGGCGCATGGGCATCAGGCCCTGGGGTCGCCAGACCATCATCAGCACCATGGCGGCGCCAAAGATGAGCATCCGGTATTCGGAGAACTCGCGAGCCAGCTCCGGCAGGATGGTGACCGCAATGGCGGCCAGAATGACCCCGATCTGCGAGCCCATGCCGCCAAGTACGACGATGGCCAGAACAATGGCCGATTCCAGGAACACGAACGATTCCGGACTGATGAAGCCCTGCTTGGATGCGAAGACGGTGCCGGAGAAGCCGGCGAAGAATGCGCCAATGGTAAAGGCGGACAGTTTGACAGCGGTCCGGCTCAGGCCCAGGGAGCGGGCGGCGATTTCATCCTCACGTAGGGCTTCCCAGGCGCGGCCGACCGGCATCCGCATAAACCGGCGGATCACCATGGCGGTGAACACCGCCAGTACCAGTGCGATCAGGTACAGGAAAATCACCTTGTGCTCACCGGAGTAGGCGATGCCGAAGGTATCGTGGAACGAGGTGTTGCCTTCACCCTTGACCCTGCGACCGAACTCCATGCCGAACAGCGTCGGATCGGGGATCCCGCCAATACCGTTCGGGCCACCGGTCAGAGTGGTCCAGTTGTTCAGGAGAATCCGGATGATCTCACCGAAACCGAGCGTGACGATCGCCAGATAGTCGCCTCGAAGTCGCAGGACCGGGAAACCGAGCACCAGGCCGAACAGGGCGGCCAGGCAGGCGCCGACGGGCAAGGCCATCCAGAAGGAGAAATCGGCGTACTGTGCCAGCAGCGCGAAGGTATAGGCCCCGACCGCATAGAACGCCACATAACCCAGGTCGAGCAGGCCGGCAAGGCCGACAACCACATTCAGGCCCAGCGCCAGCATGATGTAGATCAGTACCAGTGTGGCCAGATCCACCGCACCCCGGGATACGAAGAACGGCCAGAATAGCGCCAGTACGACGATGCCGGTAATGATCCAGGACTCAATTTTGGCACGCTTGTTCTCGGCCATCGGTTCCTTGTGTGCGCGGGCACTCAGGATTGGCAGTTCCCGGATTTTGTCCATCAGTCGTTCGCGGAACAACTGGAATACAAAGACCACGATGACGGCAATGAAAATAGCAATCACGGTGGAAGTGTCAGCGCCCGTGAGGGTGACGCTGATGCCCTGGGCCTCGAGATTAAGCCCGAGGATCGGGTAGGAAATGATCAGTGTGATCAGCGCGCTGAAGAACGCGTGTCGAACATTGTTAGCAGCCATCAGATCTTCTCAACCTCCGGTTTGCCGAGCAGGCCGGTCGGTTTGAACAGCAGAATTAGAATCAACAGGCCGAACGAGACCACGTCCTTGTATTCCCCGCTCAGGTAGCCGGAGGTCAGACTCTCCGCTACTCCGAGGACCAGTCCCCCCAGCATGGCGCCGGGAATGCTTCCGATACCCCCGAGAACCGCTGCCGTGAAGGCCTTGAGCCCGGCGATGAAGCCGAAGAGCGGATCAATGGAGCCGTAGTACATGCCCAGCAGGAGGCCGGCGACCGCAGCAAGCGCTGCGCCAATGACGAAGGTGGCGGAAATGATCCGGTTGGTGTCGATGCCCAGCAGGTTTGCCATCCCGAGATCCTGGGAGACGGCGCGACAGGCGCGGCCTGTCCGGGAGCGGGAGATGAACACCGACAGTGCCGTCATGCAGATCAGGGTGGTGATGAATATGGTGATCTGCATGTAGGAGATCTGGGCCTGGAAGGTATCCGGAGAGCCGAAGGTAAAGCCACCGTGGATCAGGGCGGGGAAACCGATGTTGCGCGATCCCTGGGCGAGGTGAACGTAGTTCTGCAGGAAGATGGACATGCCGATCGCCGAAATCAACGGGATCAGGCG
The DNA here is from genome assembly GCF_023156285.1 of Marinobacter koreensis. GTDB lineage: Bacteria > Pseudomonadota > Gammaproteobacteria > Pseudomonadales > Oleiphilaceae > Marinobacter > Marinobacter koreensis. The sequence goes on from NZ_JAKZAJ010000001.1 coordinate 24,387, forward strand.
ATGTCGACCGCGAACCGGACGATAGGCGACCCGCTCAACGGCCCAGCCCATGGCGCTCGATACGATCATGGCGCAGATCAGGGCAACGATGAGGACCAGGGGAAGCCAGGTAACACCGAGCGTTGCCAGCCCGGTAATGGCGATCAGGGCCGTGTAGGCGCCGATCATGTAGATTTCACCATGGGCAAAGTTGATCATGCCGATGATGCCGTAAACCATCGTGTAACCGATGGCGATCAGGGCGTAGGTGCTCCCGATCGTCAGCCCATTCACGAGCTGCTGAAAGAAATACAGGAGGTCTTGCATTGTTTTTGAACTCCGAAAGCCCGCTCCCTCCACTTCCGTACCGACAGACCGGGTTTTCCGCTCTGGGGGTAGGGGAGAATCGACGGGAACCTAGAAAAACACCTTCTCCCGGATCGCGGTGAGAAGGTGCTCTCATTATTACCGTTAGTTAACGATTTTGGCTCATTTTACCGGAGTTTTCGTGCCATCTGAATGCCAACGGTATACGACAAAGTCAAAGGACTTCAGATCACCTTTCTTGTCGTACTGAACGGTGCCGATCGGTGTGTCGAAGCTGCCGCTGCGAAGTGCCTCGGCGACGTCAAACGGATCGGTGGAATCCGCTTTTTCGATGCCATCGGCGATCAGCTGAACCGCTGTGTACGAGGTGAGTACGAAGGGGCCAGTCGGATCTTCGCCAGCATCTTCGAACGCCTTGACCAGATCCTGGTTCTCGGACTTTTTATCGAAGCTCGGGGGCAGGGTGACCAGCAGGCCTTCGGCCGCATCGCCAGCGATGGTGTTGATGTCTTTGTTACCGACGCCCTCGGGGCCCATGAACTGGGCGTCAAGACCCGCCTGCTTTGCCTGACGCAGAATCAGACCCAGCTCCGGGTGGTAGCCGCCATAGTAGACGTAGTCGACGTCTGCCTGCTTGAGCTTGGAGATCAGCGAAGAGAAATCCTTGGCGCCGGCAGTGATACCTTCGAACATGGCGATATCAACGCCTTTGTCTTTCAGGGTATCGCGTACCGCGGTGGCGATGCCTTCACCGTACTGCTGTTTGTCGTGAATGATCGCGACCCGCTCCGGATTCTGACTGGCGATGTAGTTACCGGCAACCGGTCCCTGCATGCTGTCCAGGCCGATGGTCCGGAATACCAGCTCGTAGCCACGGTCAGTGATGTCCGGGTTGGTGGATGCCGGTGTGATCATCAGCACGCCTTCGTCTTCGTAGATGTCAGAAGCCGGCTGGGTGGAGCTGGAGCAGAGGTGGCCAACCACGAAGCGAACGCCATCGTTCACCAGGCTGTTGGCAACGGTGACCGCCTGTTTGGGGTCACACACGTCATCGTATTCAACGCCGACGAGCTTCTCGCCCATGACGCCGCCATTTTCGTTGATCCGCTTGATGGCCATGCGCGCACCAGAAAACTGCATGTCGCCATACTGGGCAACGGGTCCGGTCATCGGGCCGGCAATGCCGATCTGGATTTCTGCGGATGCCTGGCCAGCGGCCATCAGGGCAACGGAGGCGCTAACAGCGGTTGCGAGTTTCTTAACTGAGATTCTCATTGGGTCAGTCCTGTTTGGTTCAGGGTTATTCTTGTGTTCTCAGAGCGTTAAACAAACACCACGCACCACCCCTTGTCAAGCAGATCGGGCCAGTGTTTGCTCCGGAACAGGGCATTGCACAGCGGCAATGTCATTAACACCGAGTAGGGGAGCAAACTGCGTGCCGCTCTGAGTTCCGTTATGTGTCTGTCGGTTCGTCCTGATCGGGGAAGACCAGTGTGCGGAAGCTTTCGTGTTCAAGCAACTGCTCAAAACTCGGATCCACCGAGGCGTCGTCCCGGTAGGCTTCGGAGATGTCGATCGCCTTCTCGAGTGTGCTGACGGCGTCCTCCCAGCGGCCTATCTCCGCGTAGGCACAGGCCAGCTGATAGTGCGCGTGCCCATTGTCAGGGGCCAGTCGCAGCGCCCGCTGGCACAGGCTGATGGCCCACAGGGGTTCCTGCATTTCGAGAACCGCGTCGGCTTTGTAGCTGAGAGCCTCGACGTCGTCGGGTCGCATGTCGAGGATGCGGTCGTAGGCGGCGATCTTGTTCTGCTGGGAGGTTTCCTGGCTTGCTTTAAGCCAGAGCGAATGCACCTCATTGGTGCGCTCGATTTCTTCCTGGTTCTGCTGGATGATGTCCGATTTCTGCTGCAGCTGCTCCTCGATCGACTTGAGGCGGCTTTCATATTCGACGACAAGCTCGTTCACGCGCTTTTCCGCCACGCTGCCAAGCTGGTTTCGCATGTCCCGGATCGAGTTCCAGCCAATGACCACGAGTATCGAGGTGGCGCCGGCAATGAGGTAGAAGAAATAGGTGACGGTGTCGGTGGCGTAGGACATGCTCTTGTCCGCCACGGACAGCTCCTTGTCGACGACCTTCTCGATCAGTTCTGCCCGGGTATTCTGGATTTCCCGGCGCAGGTCTTTGGTTTCCTGAAGCAGGTAACTCTCCACAAAGGGGGTGTACATGGGCTTGTCCAGATTCTGGATCCGCTTCTGTACGTCCGCGGCGGTGACGCTCTTGTCGGGTGTTGTGGTTTCCTGGGCCTGCAGGGTGCCGGCCATGCCAAGCAGTACGAAAAGGGCGACGAGATGTCTGGTCATCGGGTTTCGTCCGTTTTTCGGAAAATGAAGAAGGTCATGACCTTAGCATAGTGGCTACGAGAAGAAACGCCGGTTGGCAGAAGGGGGCGCAGTATACTTTGCCGGTAAAACCCCGTACTTGCATTCCGCGGTGCAAAGACCTCTAATAATTAGAGGTATAAGCAAGTCAGTCCATGGCAGAGATTACGAAAACGAGGCAGATGCTGATGTCCAGTCCAAAGACTGTGAGTGCCAACTCGTCCCAAGGCAGTGATCAGGTCGAGAGTACGGACCAGGGCCGGAGTAACGTTGCGAACAACTACGAGCAGGTACTCGTGGCGTTGCGTCGTGTGATCCGGGCGACGGATCTTCATTCCAAGCGTCTGAGCAAGCACGCTGGCCTGACTGGCCCACAGTTGCTGATCATGCGCACCATCAGGGATCTGGGCGAGGTGACCATCGGGACCATAGCCGACAAGGTGAGCCTGAGCCAGGCGACGGTCACCACCATCCTGGACCGGCTGGAGCATCGCAAACTCGTCTACCGGGTGCGCAGCACCAAGGATAAGCGCAAGGTGCACGCTCACCTGACGGAGGAGGGATCTGAGATTCTGGCCCGGGCCCCGAATCCGCTGCAGGAAGACTTCATCCAGAAATTCCAGAGCCTGCATGAATGGGAGCAGACCATGATCCTGGCGTCCCTGCAGCGCGTCGCCAACATGATGGATGCTGACGACATTGATGCGTCACCGGTGCTGACCGTCGGCTCTGTTCTGAAAGATGACGGCTGGAAGGGGAAAGGCTGACCCCTGCCTTTCCCCTTCCATTCAGTGTACCGAGGATTTCGACTTCGGCTTGTTGCCGAAGCACACCTGGAACACGTCATTGTAGTGCCTGGCGAAATTGACCGTCAGACCTTCCCTCAGATAGTCCGGTAATTCCTCGTAGTCGCCACGGTTGGCTTCCGGCAGGATCAGATTGTCGATTCGTTGCCGCCGTGCCGCGATGACCTTTTCCCGAATACCGCCCACGGGCAGTACCTGGCCGGTCAGCGTGAGCTCCCCGGTCATGGCGACGTTCAGCTGCGGTGCTTCCCTGCGGGCAATGGAAAGCAGGGCCGTGGCCATGGTGACGCCGGCGCTTGGCCCATCCTTGGGGGTCGCACCCTCGGGCACGTGCAGATGCACGAACGATTTGTCGAAGAATGTGGGATCGCCCTTGAACCGCTTCAGATTCGAGGAGACATAGCTGTAGGCGATTTCCGCCGACTCCTTCATGACATCCCCGAGCTGGCCGGTCAGTTTGAAGCCGCGCTGGCTGCTGTGGATCCGGGATGCCTCTATGCTAAGGGTGGCGCCGCCCATCGCGGTCCAGGCGAGACCGGTCACCACGCCAATGCCCTTGAGGGATTTTTCCCGACGGAACGCGGGTTGGCCGAGGTAGTCGGGCAAATCAGCCACGCCGACCTTCACCGGTTTGTCTGGATGGCCCAGAAGCTTCACGATGCCCTTGCGAATGATCTTGTGCAGGAGCTTTTCCAGGTTTCGGACCCCGGCTTCCCGGGCGTAGCCCTCGATCACCTGCTTCAGGGCTGCATCCGTGACGTTCAGCTGTTTTTTCAGCAGTCCGGCCCGCTTCAGCAGTCGGGGCATCAGGTGGTGTTTGGCAATGGCCAGCTTTTCTTCGGTGATGTAGCCGGACAGACGAATAACATCCATCCGGTCCAGCAGTGGCCGGGGAATGGTGTCCAGCTGGTTCGCCGTACAGATGAACAGCACCTTGGACAGGTCCATGCGGACATCCAGGTAGTGGTCCAGGAACTCCCGGTTCTGCTCCGGATCCAGGGTCTCGAGCAATGCCGAGGCGGGATCACCCTGATAGGACGCCCCGATCTTGTCGATTTCATCCAGCATGATCACCGGGTTGGCGACCTTGGAGTCTTTCAGGGCCTGGACAAATTTGCCGGGCATGGCGCCGATGTAGGTTCTCCGATGGCCCTTGATCTCTGCCTCATCGCGCATGCCGCCGACGCTGAAGCGATAGAATTCGCGGCCGAGCGCATCCGCGACCGAGTGGCCGATGGAGGTTTTGCCAACGCCCGGTGGGCCCACCAGTAGCAGTATGGAGCCGCTGACTTCCCCCTTGAACGTGCCTTCGGCCAGGAACTCGATGATGCGGTCCTTGACGTCGTCAAGGCCATCGTGGTCCCGGTCCAGGATGCGTCGGGCCTCGGCGAGATCAAAGTGGTCCTCGGAGAATTGTCCCCACGGAACCTGAGTGATCCAGTCCAGGTAATTGCGGGTCACACCGTACTCCGGCGAGCCCTGCTCCAGTACCTGCAGCTTCTGGAGTTCGTCCCGATAGCGCTCAAGTACCGGTTCGGGTGGGTCGAGTTTCGCCATGCGTTCCTCGAACCGCTCGGCATCGGCGGTCTTGTCGTCCTTTGCCATACCCAGTTCGCGCTGAATCACCTTCAGCTGCTCGCGCAGGAAGAATTCCCGCTGGTGTTTCTGGACTTTTTCATTGACCTCTTCGCTGATCTCGGACTGCAGGCGGGCGACCTCCTGCTCCTTGCGCATCAGGAGCAACACCTTTTCCATGCGTCTGAGCAGAGGGACGGTATCGAGGACATCCTGCAATTCAGCCCCGGGTGCGCTGGTCATGGACGCGCCAAAATCGGCCAGGGGCGAACTGTCATCCGGGCCAAAGCGTGACAGGTACTGCTTCACTTCCTCGCCATAGAGCGGGTTGGTGCGGAGCAACTCCTTGATGGTGCTGATGATGGCCAGGGTGTACGCCTTGAGCTCGTCGGCGTCCTCCTCCGGCTCGGCGGGATATTCCACTTCCACCAGGTAGGGGGGCTTGCGCCGGAGCCACTGGACGATCCGGAATCGCTGGAGGCCCTGGGCGATGAACTGGACCTTGCCGCCTTCCTTCTGGGCATGATGAACCCGGACTGCACAGCCGATGGTTTCCAGGTCTGCGCTGTCCGGAATGCCCTGTTCGGCGTCGTGTTCCTCAACGTAGCAGATGCCCAGAACGTGGTGGTCGGTTTCGCCCACCCGTTTGAGGGTTTCGTGCCAGGGGTCCTGATTTACCATCACCGGCTGTACCTGGGCCGGGAAAAAGGGCCGGTTCGACACCGGCAGGACATACATGCGCCTCGGCATGATCTGCCGGGGCAGGGCGAGGCTTTTACTGTGTTCGTCCTTACCAATGTACTCGGTCACGTCTTCTTCGAATTCCTCAAAGCCGTCTTTGTGGTGCTCGTCATTCATGCCGTGATGCGTCCATCCTGAAAGTTGTCGTCGGGCGGAGTTGATATTCGTCGTCGCTGGCCCGTGCCATCGTGTTACTAGCCTATCTAGCGGCGATTACGGCTATTTCAAGGATTTGGTTTTACCGTAGGCGCAAGGAGTCTGTCGCCAGTGGCGCTTGATTTTCCGGGCGCCGGCCCCATGAATCAGTCAGATTCATTCACGCAATGCACTTAACGGTTCGGGTACCCCAATGAGCAATTCGCCGTACGTTTTCGATGCCACCATGGAGAATTTCCAGCAGCAGGTGATGGATGCCTCTGCAACAACGCCCATCCTGGTCGATGTCTGGGCGGAATGGTGCGCGCCCTGCAAGCAACTCATGCCGCTGCTCCAGAAGCTGGCGGATGAGTATGCAGGCGCTTTCATGCTGGCCAAGGTGAATGCCGATGAGCAGCAGCAGTTGACCGCCAGCCTGGGTGTCCGGAGCCTGCCGACCGTGATCCTGGTGAAGGATGGCCAGGCCGTGGACGGTTTCAACGGCGCGCTGCCCGAGAGCGAGATCCGCAAGGTTCTGGACAAGCATGTTGAAGCACCGAAGGAAGACCCCTACGACAAAGCTCACCGGATCTGGGAAGAGGGCGATGCGGAAGGTGCCCTGGCGATCCTCTCTGAGATGAACCAGAAAGATCCCGAAAACCTGAAAGTCCTGATTGATCTGGCCCAGCTGAAGGCGGAAATGGGCGACCTTGAGACCGCAGAGCAGGTACTCGAGAGCCTCCCGCCGGAAGAAAAGATGCAGCACCAGGCCCGGCAGCTGGCGGCGCGAGTGAAGTTCCTGAAACAGTCGGCGGAGCTGCCTCCGGTCAAGGATCTGGAGATGGCGCTGGAGCAGAATCCGAAGGACCCGAACGCACTGCACCAATTGGCCTTGCATCGTGTTTTGAGAGAGGAAAACGCGGAAGCCATGGATCTGCTGATTCGGCTGATGCAGGCTGACAGCACCTATAAGGACGGCGTTGCCAGGACCACCCTGATTGAGCTGTTCGACAAGCTGGGCAACAACAACCCGGACGTTCGGACTTATCGCCGGAAGCTATACACGCTCATGCATTGATCCTGAAAAAGGGGTCAGATGAAAACTTTCATCTGACCCCGGGTTCACGCTGTTAACCGTTGCCCTTCTTCATCTGCTCGTACTCGTCTTCAAAGAAGAACTTTTCCTCGCCAAAGGCCGGCTCCAGCTCGTGTAGCCAGGTGGCAGTGTCGCTGTATTTGGCAAAGAACGGCCGCTGAACCCAGTCGGGATTGCGACCCTGGAGGAAGCGCAGTACGAAGACCTTTTCACCCTTGATCTCCGTGATGCCCTGGATCTCGACCTTGCCGGGGCCGGCGCTCATGGAGGGGCCGCGGGCGGTGCGGGCCAGGCCGGAAACCTGTTTCATCGCCTCCCGGTAGATGTGATAGGCCTCTGCAAGCGGCACCTCAAAGTAGTTCTTGGCGCCGGTGTCCCGCTCGACGAACATGTAGTAGGGAATGATGCCCAGCTTCACTTCCTTCTTCCAGAGCTTGGCCCAGGCGTTGGCATCGTCATTTACGTGCTTGATCAGCGGGCCCTGTGCACGGATTTCGGCCCCGGTCGCGCGGATCCGGCGGATGGCCTCCTCGGCGATGTCCGTGGTGATCTCCTGCCAGTGGTTGTAGTGGGCCATGATTGCCACGTGCTTGCCGGCGTCGACCAGTTTTGCGAACAGTTCGATCAGTTCGTCCGCGTCCTTGTCGGTGACAAACCGGTATGGCCAGAAGGTGAGGGCCTTGGTGCCGATCCGGATGGTCTGGATGTGGTCAAATTCCGGCTCCAGCAGCGGCTCCAGGTATTGGACCAGGTTCTTGGTCTTCATCACCATCGGATCGCCACCGGTAACCAGCAGGTCGGTTACCTCGGTGTGTTCTTTCAGGTAGCCGTGCAGCTTCTCTGCCTCGGTGCTGGACATTTTCAGGTCCTTGTCACCGACAAACTGCGCCCAGCGGAAACAGAAAGTGCAATAGGAGTGGCAGGTCTGGCCCTGGGCCGGGAAGAACAGCACCGTTTCGCGATACTTGTGTTGCACGCCGTCGAGAACTTCGCCGTCCAGTTCCGGCATGTTCATTTCCATCTGGCCGGCCGGGTGCGGGTTCAGCTCGTCCCGGATCTCCTTGGCGACCGCCTGTATTTCCTTCTTGTCCGCACCGTCCCGGTGAAGTTGTGCCATGCGCTCGAAATGTTCGTCCTTCAGCATGCCCTTCTGGGGAAATACCAGCTGATAGATCGGGTCGTTCGGTACCTGGTCCCAGTTGATCAGTTCATTGATCACGTACTCATTGACCCGGAAGGGCAGCACGCTGGCTACCACTTTCATTTCGAACAGGGTGTCTTCGGGGAGGTTCTGGATGATGTCGATCTTGTCGAGTTGGCGGTCTGTGTAGACCTTGAAACGCCGCTCCTCGAATTCCGTGACAGGAATACGGTTCGGAAACGTGACGATGGAGTTCATAGATCGCCCTCTGTCGTGTGTCGGACTGTGGGAAAAGTGGTCTGACCACTTTTCGTTGGTTAAAAATCGGGCAGCGCAGTATACATAAAAGGACATTTATTTTCAGGTCTAATTAAAAAGTTGGGAATGCTTGGCCCGAGAGGAGGCTGGGGAATCGTTCAACTAGCTGAAAATAAAGGCTTAAAATTCGCGCAGAAATATTCTCAGGCAGGCGAAGCATTTAGAGTTGCTATGCATTCGGGCGTTTGTTGTGCATTAAGACCTTCGTCTGAGCCTGGTTGTCTGCTGCTCTGAAAAAGGTCATTCTTGCGTAACTAACCGAAAAGAATGCCGTAAAAACGGCCGATATCGGGCCAAACGGTTGTAGAAGTGACTTAAAAGGTAGTAAAAATACGAAAATAGCGTTGCGTTGCAACGTACAGTCCGCTGTCCGGGTATTCGGGAGGCCAAAAGCCCGTTACCGTGCGCCGGCCCAGCAGGAAAACTGTGAAAGCTGTTCTATGCTTGATGGAAGTTCCGGGTACTGAATGGCAGTACCGCTATCAGGCTGATACACCCATAACAACACTCTGCAGGTTACGCAGTTTATCGACACCGCGCCGTGGCCGCTGATCGTGGCCCGCGCAGCACCTTTTGATGCCAAGGGGAGGGTTTGATGTACCAGGACGATGATCCCATTGAAACCAGTGAATGGCTTGATGCGCTCGAGTCTCTGATCGAGAACGAAGGCGTGGACCGGGCCAAATACATTCTGGAGCGACTCTCCGAGCGCGCCAGCCGCGACGGCACCGAGCTGCCTTATTCCATTACCACGCCCTTCAGGAACACCATTCCGGTGACCCAGGAAAACCGGATGCCGGGTGACCTGTTCATGGAGCGTCGTATCCGCTCCCTGATCCGCTGGAACGCAATGGCAATGGTTGTCCGGGCGAACAAGCGCCCCGGCGACCTTGGCGGGCACATCTCCACCTTCTCCTCGGCCGCCACCCTGTACGATGTGGGGTTCAACTATTTCTTCCACGGTGGCGACGAAAAGCGTGAGTCGGATCTGGTGTATTTCCAGGGGCACGCGTCGCCGGGTATTTACGCCCGCTCTTTCCTCGAAGGACGGTTCACCGAAGAGCAGTTGGACAAATACCGGGAAGAGGTCGACAGCGATGGCCTGTCGTCCTACCCGCACCCCTGGCTGATGCCGGATTACTGGCAGTTCCCCACGGTATCCATGGGCCTCGGGCCGATTCAGGCCATTTACCAGGCGCATGTCATGAAATACCTGCACAGCCGGGAACTCATTGACATGGACGGCCGCAAGGTCTGGGCCTTTGTCGGCGACGGTGAGTGCGATGAGCCGGAAACCCTGGGCTCGATCTCCAAGGCCGGCCGGGAAAACCTCGACAACCTGATTTTTGTGGTCAACTGCAACCTGCAGCGGCTCGATGGCCCTGTTCGTGGCAACGGCAAGATCGTTCAGGAGCTGGAAGGTGTGTTCCGGGGCGCCGGCTGGAATGTCATCAAGGTCGTCTGGGGCCGGATGTGGGATCCGCTGTTCGAGAAAGACGAAGACGGCATCATGCAGCGTACCATGGATGAGCTGTGTGACGGGGAACTCCAGAACCTGACGTTCAAGGGCCCGGCCTATACCCGCAAGGAATTCTTCGGACGATACCCCGAGCTGTCCAAGCTGGTTGAAAACCTGTCTGATGACGACATCAGCAAACTGAACCGGGGTGGCCATGACCCCTATAAAGTCTACGCCGCCTATCACAAGGCCGTGAACCAGGCCAATGGCAAGCCCACGGTCATTCTTGCCCACACCATCAAGGGCTATGGCTTCGGTGCGGCCGGCGAGGCGCAGAATACGGCGCACTCCCTGAAGAAACTTGATATCGACACGCTCAAGGCGTTCCGGGATCGGTTTGGCGTGCCGCTCAAGGACGACGAACTGGAAGAAGTGCCCTATTACCGGCCGGCACCGGACAGCCCAGAGCTGGTGTACATGAAAAAACGGCGTCAGGACCTGGGCGGCTTCTATCCCAAACGGATCAAGGATTGCCAGCCCCTGCAGATTCCGGATCTGGATATCTTCAAGCAGGTCCTGGAAGGTTCTGACGGCCGGGAAATTTCCACGACCATGGCGTTCGTGCGGATCCTCAGTGCCCTGGTGAAGGACAAGCGGATCGGCAAGCGGGTTGTTCCCATTGTGCCGGACGAAGCCAGAACCTTCGGTATGGAGGGGATGTTCCGTCAGCTGGGCATCTACACCTCCGAGGGGCAGAAGTACGTGCCCCAGGATCGTGACCAGATCATGTATTACCGGGAGGACAAGAAAGGTCAGATCCTGCAGGAAGGCATCAACGAAGACGGCGCCATGGCGACCTGGATGGCGGCTGCGACCTCCTACAGCACCAACAACTTCCCGCTGATTCCGTTCTATGTGTTCTACTCCATGTTCGGTTTCCAGCGTGTCGGCGACCTGGCATGGGCTTCGGGTGATATGCAGGCCCGGGGCTTCCTGATCGGCGGTACGGCCGGGCGGACCACCCTGAACGGCGAGGGCCTCCAGCATCAGGACGGCCACAGCCACGTGCTGGCCAATACCATTCCGAACTGCAAGGCCTACGACCCGGCCTACGCCTATGAGATGGCGGTGGTCATTCGCCACGGTATGAAGGAGATGTTCGAGGATAATCAGAACGTCTACTACTACCTGACCATCGAGAACGAGAACTACGAGCAACCCGCCATGCCGAAAGACTGTGAAGACGGCATCATCAAGGGGATGTATCAGTTCGAGTCGGTTGAAACCAAAGGCCGGAAGAAAACGCCGAGGGTTCAGTTGCTGGGCTCTGGCGCCATCCTCAACGAAGTCCGTGCGGCGGCCCAGCTGCTCAAGGACGATTGGGGAGTGGCTTCCGACGTGTGGAGTGTCACCAGCTACAACGAGCTGGCCCGGGACGGTCAGCATGTGGAGCGCTGGAATCACCTGCACCCGGACGACAAACCGAAAAAGCCCTACGTGACCCAGATGCTCGAGAAGCAGCAGGGGCCGGTGGTTTCGTCCACCGATTACATCAAGCTGCATTCCGAGCAATTGCGTGCCTTCATTCCCAAGACCTTCATGACGCTGGGCACGGACGGTTTCGGACGAAGCGATACCCGGGAGAAGTTGCGTAACTTCTTCGAGGTGGATCGTTACTACGTCACAGTCACCGCTCTGGCGGCACTGGCAAAAGATGGCGAGATCAAGCAGGACCAGGTTCTCGAGGCCATGCGCAAGTACGGAATCGATCGCAACAAAACGAACCCGGTGCAGAGCTAAGGAGACCGCCATGAGTGAACAGGAAATCAAGGTTCCCGATCTCGGCGGTGCAGACGAGGTCGAGGTTATTGAGGTCATCGTCAGTGCGGGCGATTCCGTTGAGGTAGAGGATCCGATCCTTACCGTGGAGTCCGACAAGGCCTCCGTCGAGCTGCCGGCACCGGTTGCCGGCAAGATCACCAAGGTAACGGTCAAGGTCGGTGACAAGGTCAAGGAAGGAGACGTTGTTGGCATGATCGAGGCGTCCGATGAGTCGGGTGGATCCGACGACCAGGAGGAGCCTCAGCAGGAGGAAAAAGAGGAGTCATCGGACGAGTCGTCAGAAACGGAGGCCGAAGACAAACAGTCGGCGCCGAAGAAGAAGCCCGGTGGCACTCGCAAGGAGACCGTGAAGGTTCCCTCGCTGGATGGCTTCGACAATGTGCCGGTGATCGAGATCAACGTGTCCGAAGGGGATACCGTCGAGGCGGAGGACGGGCTGGTCACCGTAGAGTCTGACAAGGCCACCATGGAAGTGCCGTCACCCTATGCCGGCAAGATCGAAAAGATTCTCGTGAAAGAGGGTGACAAGCTTTCCGAGGGCGACGACCTGCTCGAAATGACCGTCCAGGACGAGGGCGGTGACGAGGAGGAAGCGCCCTCCGAGTCGGCTCCGAAGAAAGAGTCAAAATCCGAAGACAGCTCGAAAGCGCAGACTGAGAAATCGGAGGCGCCGCAGCCACAGGGTTCGACCTACGAGCCGCCCAGCCCCGGCACCAAAGTCCACGCCGGCCCGGCAGTGCGCAAGCTGGCCCGGGAACTGGGAGCGGATCTGACCCGGGTGAAGGGCAGTGGTCCCAAGGGGCGGATTCTCAAGGACGACGTGCACGCCTATGTGAAGAGTCAGCTCCAGCAGGCGCAGCAGGGTGGTGGCGTTGCCACCGGCTCGGGCATCCCCGGTGTGAAGCTGCCGGACTTCAGTCAGTTCGGTGAGGTGGAGCGCGAGTCGATGTCCCGCATGATGGCGGCTACCGCTACCAACATGCAGCGCAGCTGGCTGAACGTGCCTCACGTCACCCAGTTCGATGAAGCCGACATTACCGAGATGGAGAGCTTCCGCAAGGCGCAGAAGACGGCGGGCGAGAAGAAGGGCGTCAAGATGACGCCGCTTCCTTTCCTGCTGAAGGCCTGTGCGGCAGCGCTGGCAGAACTTCCCCAGTTCAACGTGTCGCTGGACATGGAGCGCAAGGAAGTGGTGCGCAAGAAGTACATCCACATCGGTATCGCGGTGGATACGCCCCACGGTCTGATGGTGCCGGTGATCCGGGATGTCGATCAGAAGGGTCTCTGGGATCTGGCAGCGGAGAGTGCCGAGCTCGCACAGAAGGCCCGGGACAAGCAGCTCAAGCCTGCCGAAATGCAGGGCGCCTGCTTTACGATCACCAGCCTCGGCGGTATTGGCGGTACGGCGTTCACGCCGATCGTGAATACGCCGGAGGTGGCGATCCTGGGTGTGTCCAAGGCGGCCATGAAGCCGGTCTGGGACGGGGGCGACTTCCAGCCACGGCTGATGTTGCCGTTGTCGCTGTCCTACGATCACCGGGCGGTGAATGGTGCCGATGCGGCCCGGTTTACCAATCTGCTGACTCAGCTGCTGGGGGATATTCGGACTCTGCTGCTTTAACAGTAGTCGCTGAACCCGTTCCCAGCCTTTGAGTTGTGGGGCGTCGAGAGGCGGGGCATGCAATTCAGGACACGCTACGAGCACATCCATGTGCGCTTGTTTCGGGCCGTCCATGGCCCTCAACAGTCCTGAATTGCATGCCCCGCCTCGCTCCGTTCTGACGTCGGTTGAGCCAATGCCTCTCGATGCGGTGGAACGCACTATCAGCCTCATGGAGTTATCCGACACCTTGAGGCCATCATGAAACCCGCAGAAATTCTTTCCCAGCCGCTCACGCTCCCCAGCGGCTCTGTTATTCCCAATCGCTTTGCCAAGTCCGCCATGAGCGAGACGCTCGGCACGATCGACAATCACCCCACCAGGTCGCTGGTAAAGCTTTACCGGGCCTGGGCCGAGGGTGGTACCGGCCTGTCGATCACTGGCAATGTCATGATCGATCGCAGGCATATTGGTGAGCCGCAGAACGTGGTAGTGGAAGACGAGCGGGATCTGACCCTGCTGACAGCCTGGGCAGAGGCAGGGAAGGCCGATGGTGGTCAGATCTGGATGCAGCTGAATCATCCGGGCAAGCAGAGCCCGCGGATGCTGAATCGGGATCCGGTCTCTCCTTCCACGATCCCCTTCCGAAAGGAGCTGCAGGGCATGTTTGCGACGCCCCGTGAACTCACTCCGGCGGAAATCGAAGACATCGTCCAGCGCTTTGCCCAGAGTGCTGCGGTGGCTCAGAAGGCCGGGTTTGACGGGGTTCAGATTCATGGGGCCCACGGCTACCTGGTGAGTCAGTTTCTGTCGCCGCACCACAATCAGCGAACGGATGAATGGGGTGGTTCCGCCGAGAAGCGTCGCCGGTTTGTGCTGGCGGTCTATCGGGCCATCCGGGAAGCCTGTGGGCCCGATTTTAATGTGGGAATCAAGCTGAATTCCGCGGACTTCCAGCGTGGCGGGTTCACCGAGGAGGAGTCGCTGGCGGTCATTGATTCGCTGGCATCGGAAGGCATCGATCTGGTGGAAATTTCCGGAGGTAACTACGAGAACCCGGCGATGGCGAAAGGCGATCACTCGGGCAAGATGAAAGAGAGTACCCGCGCAAGGGAGGCGTATTTTCTGGCATTCGCGGAGCAGGTTCGGGCTCGTGTGGCTGTGCCGTTGATGGTGACGGGCGGATTCCGCACGGCAGAGGGGATGGCAGAGGCGCTGGAGTCAGGTGCGACCGATCTGGTCGGGCTGGCGCGGCCACTGGTGGTGGAGCCTGATCTGCCGCTTCGTATTCTTGGTGGGGAGCCGGCTGTCAGTGCCGTCCGGCCAATCAGGACCGGCATCCGCATGGTCGATGATCTGGCCTTGATGGAAGTCAGTTGGTATGCGCGTCAGATTGGTCGAATGGCCAAGGGCAAGAAGCCCAGGAAACACGATCGCGGTGTGTTGTCGCTGGTGGAGGTGCTTGGCGTGATGGCTACCCGGGGAATGCGGACCCGTCTGAGGGCCGGTGAGTAGGCCATAAAAGCAAACACCCCGGCCGGAGCCGGGGTATCTGCTGAGTTAACTTCTAAAAGGAAGGATTAGAAGTTGTACTGCGTTGCGAACATCAGACGGTTAGCGTCGTCGCTCTGGCCGCCTTGGGTCTCTTGTTTATAGTAGCCGTATTCAACGCCCATCATGACGTTCTCTACCGGAGTCCACTGGTAGTTCACGAAAGCGTTCTGGCGCGTTTCAATGGTAGTGGCAGCCAGATCGTTCACATCCAGCTTGTCCATGCCGTAGGTGGCGTTGATGGTGCGGCCGCCGCCGAGGCTGATGGAGGTGCCAACCGTGCCGCCGACGCCGGACAGGTTCTTCAGGTCGCCGTTTGTATCGATATAGGCATCTGCGCCACCAGAGCGGTACAGATAGCCATTGGCGCCGTCGGTGTAGTTGATTGCGCCACGGACGCTAATCATGTCAGACACGGCCATGCTTGCAGCGCCGAATACGGCGTAGGCCATAGTTGAATCGTCGTTGCCTTGGCCATCATCGTAGGCGTTCTGCTTAACCAGTGCCGCAACAGAGTATCCAAGACCACCAGCTTTGTCCTCGAGGCGAGCGGTCAGAGCGGGCAAGCCGTTTTTCTTAACGGCATTGGCAGCAGTACCTGCCAGTGAGCCTTTCGGGTCCTCAATAGCCAGGGAAAGAGGGCCGGAGGTGTAACGCAGCTGGGCGGTACGTGAACCGTAACCCGCTACGCCTACCACGCCGTCGAAGTCCAGCGTTGAGGTTGAGCCGACGAAGCTGTTGTAGTTGGACCAGGTCTGGCCAGCCAGAACACCCTTGTAGGTACCGTAGGCGTGACGAAGGCGAAGAGCTCCGCCAGAGTAGTCAGCACCCATGAAGTCGCCTTCGATATTAACCATGACGCCGCTGGCGTGGGTGGCTTTTACACCAATCCGGCTTTGAGAAGCCGCGGCACCGAAGTGGCCGTTGACATCGTTGCTATCATTGATAGTCGGGAAGTTACCGCCCCGGTGGCCGGAGTTAGCGACATTCTCGTCGATGTCGTAGCTCATGTTCAGGCGAGCATAACCGTAAACACTCGCATCAACGTCACCGGCGCTGAAGTTAAAGGCATGGGCCTGAGTGGCCATACCAAACACAGCTGCTGCTGCCGTCGCACGAATTGCAATTCTCAGTTTGTTGCTTTGCATTGTTGTCTCCACACACTTTTTGTTGTTGGACCCAGAAACAAGGTAGTTACGAATCTGTGACAATTCAAATAAAATTGCAGTTTATTTAGACCAATGTCTATAGGCAGATTTCGTTGTTATACAGACATCTGCAGTTGACCTTGCAACGTAATCCTGTCTTATGACCTCCAAAAGTACATGCCTCAACGATTTCCTCTTTGCTTTTCTGGATATTGAGACTACGGGCGGTAACTCCGCCCGCGATCGCATTACCGAAATTGGTATCCGTTTCTGGAAGGCCGGGACGGTGGTTCGGGAGTGGCAGACGCTGATCAATCCGGAGACCCGGATTTCCCCGTTTATCGAGCAGCTTACCGGCATCAACAATGCGATGGTGGCGCAGGCCCCGGTGTTTGCGGAGATCGCCGACGAATTGGAAGAGCAACTTCGGGGATGTGTGTTCGTCGCCCACAATGCGCGATTCGACTACGGCTTTATCAAGTCTGAGTTCCGGCGACTGTCGCGTCCGTTTTCAGCGCGGGTACTGTGCACCGTCAAGCTGTCCCGGCGACTGTATCCCCAGCATCGCCGTCACAACATGGACGCCCTGATTGCCCGGCACGGCCTGGCGAAAGTTCAGCGCCACCGGGCCATGGGTGATGTCGCGGCGATGCTGGCGTTTTTCGAGCACAGTCTGGCGGAGCATGGTGAGGAAAAGCTGGAGCAGGCGATCGGAGCGTTGCTGCAAAAGCCAAGTGTGCCATCGCACCTGCCCCCGGAGATCATGAAGGATTTGCCATCCGTTCCTGGTGTTTACCGGTTCTATGGAGAGAACGATGTGCTGCTCTATGTCGGCAAAAGCACCAACATTGCTCAGCGAGTCGCCTCTCATTTTTCCGGAGACCATCAGTCGAGCCGTGGCGTCCGGATGTCCGAGAGTCTTCGCCGTGTTGAGTGGACAGAGACCGCCGGTGAGCTGGGCGCACTTTTGCTGGAACTGAAACAGATCAAGTCACTGAAGCCGCTGTTCAATCGACGCTCCCGGGCCGCCAAGAGTCTGGTCAGCATCGAGCTGGTGGCCAATCCGCAGGGTTATCTGCAAGCCCGTCTGGTACGGGAGATCGATCCCGGGCGGCTGGGTGACTATTACGGGCTGTTCCGCAGCAAGCGGGACGCGGAGCGGGCGCTCAGTGGTATCGCTGCCAAAAACGATCTGTGTAACCGCTTGCTCGGGCTGGAGCCGGCTCATGAGGGGCCCTGTTTCCAGCGCGCGCTGGGCCGTTGCCAGGGCGCCTGCGAAGGGCTTGAGGATATCACCCGGTACAATCTGAGGATGCAGATCGCATTCCATGGCCTGCGGTTGAGAACCTGGCCCTGGGATGGTCCGGTCGGCGTCATCGAACATAACCCCCGACGCGAGCGCACGGACATCCTGGTGGTGTACAACTGGATTCATGTGGGGACGGTGCACGACGAAAACGAACTGCATGATCTTTCCCTGGGTGGCCGGCCGGTGACCTTCGATCTCGACTCCTACAAACTCCTCGTCAAAACACTGATGGGACAGGGAGCCTCTTCTCAATACATTGTCGAATTGTCGAAAACAGGTATCCCGGATGTGATGATGCCCTGACTGGCGTATCATGAATCTGTCCGCACTCCTACCTAGTGCGACTTTTTGGCGTCGCCTGCTATGTTTAAGTCTGAAATTCGTTGAGAGAGATCTATGAATAAAGAGCCCGTTAACCGCGAACTGTTTGATGAAGTCATGGTGCCCAACTACGCCCCCGGCAAGATCATCCCGGTGCGTGGAGAAGGCTCACGGATCTGGGATCAGGACGGTCGGGAGTTCGTGGATCTCCAGGGCGGTATCGCCGTGACCTGCCTGGGTCACTCCCATCCCGGACTGCTTGGAGCACTTCAGGAGCAGGCGGAGAAAATCTGGCATCTGTCGAATGTCATGACCAACGAGCCGGCGCTGCGACTGGCCAAGACCCTGTGCGATCAGACCTTCGCCGAGCGGGTGTTTTTCGCGAATTCCGGCGGTGAAGCCAATGAGGCTGCTTTCAAGCTGGCCCGTCGCTATGCCTGGGAACACTTCGGCCCCGAGAAGAACGAAATCATTTCGTTCAAGAACGCGTTTCACGGCCGGACACTGTTCACGGTCAGCGTTGGCGGCCAGCCCAAATACCTGGAAGGGTTCGAGCCGGCGCCAGGTGGTATACACCATGCCGATTACAACGATCTGGATTCGGTGAAGGCGCTCATTTCCAAAGAGAAAACCTGTGCGGTTGTCGTCGAGCCGATCCAGGGCGAGGGTGGCGTTCTGCCCGGTAATCCCGAGTTCCTCGAAGGGCTCCGGGCCCTGTGTGACGAACACGATGCCCTGCTCGTATTCGACGAAGTGCAGACCGGTGTCGGCCGCACTGGCCACCTTTACGCCTACGAAATGTATGGCGTGATTCCGGACATCCTCTCCACAGCCAAAGGGCTGGGCGGCGGCTTCCCGGTGGCAGCAATGCTGACCACGGAAAAAGTGGCCGCCAGCCTCGGTGTTGGTACCCATGGCAGCACCTATGGCGGCAACGCACTGGCGTGTGCCGTGGCCCAGAAAGTCATCGATACCGTGAGCCAGCCGGAAATCCTGAAAGGGGTGAAGGCGCGTTCCGAGAAGCTTCGCAAGGGCATGATGGATATTGGCGAGCGTTATGGCGTTTTCAGCGAGGTGCGCGGTGCAGGTCTGTTGCTGGGCTGCGTCCTGACCGAGCAATGGCAGGGCAAGGCCAAGGACTTCCTGAACGCCGGTCTTGATGAGGGTGTGATGGTGTTGGTGGCCGGGGCCAATGTTGTGCGTCTGGCACCGTCACTGATTATTCCGGAACAGGATATCGATGAAGCGCTGGGGCGTTTTGAAGCGGCCGTTAAAAAACTGACGGCCTGAGTCGAAAACGGGAAGGACGTGGTATGTGGCTAGTCCGTCCGGCCAGGCCGGATGATCTCGATCAGATCCTGGACATCGCCGGCGAACAGGGCGCGCGGTTGTCCTCAACGCTGCCCAAACAGCGCGAGGCGATGGCCCGTAAAATCGAGCACTCGTGCAGATCTTTCGAGGGGCAGGCTACTGAGGATGCCCCCGCCCGGTTCCTGTTTGTACTGGAAGAAATCGATTCCGGGAACATCATGGGAACGGCCGGTATCGACGCCCGGGCGGGTAACGGTCAGCCTTTCTACAACTATCGCCGGGATGCCCTGATCCATGCCTCCCATGAACTGGGGGTTTCCCGCCGGGTCGAGGTGCTGTATCCCAGCCACGGCCTGACCGATCAGAGCCTCCTTTGCGGGCTTACAATCAAACCCGAGTTGCAGGGCACGGATGCGTTTGAGTTGCTCTCGCGCTCGCGAATCCTGTTTATGGCCGAGCACCGTGGGTGGTTCCATGCACGCACCGTGGTGGAGATTCAGGGTGTGCAGGACGACGATGGCCACGTGCCATTCTGGGACAGTCTGGGCCGGCATTTCTTCAACATGGATTTCCAGACCGCGGATCAATATTCGGGCATCCTGAGCAAAACCTTCATCGCCGAGCTGATGCCGCCCAATCCGATCTATGTGACGTTGCTCAGCCCTGCTGCGCAGGCGGCTCTCGGGCAACCTCATACCCTGACGGTCCCGAATCTGGAGCTGCTCCAGCGTGAAGGTTTCCAGGCCGGCTGTTACCTAGATATTTTCGACGCCGGACCGGTGCTCGAGGCCCGTACAGACAGTCTGCGGACACTGGTCACCAGTCACCGGAAAGACCTGCATGGGAGCCATGACGAGTCCGGGGAGACCTGCCTGATTTCAGCAGGTGAGGGCCGCGAATTCCGGTGCACTCTGACCACCGTCACAGAGAGCCTTGAGGAGACCCTGAAAGTGCCGGTGCAAACCTGGCAGCGGCTCAACCGGAGTGCCGGAGACACGGTGAGGATCGCGCCGTTATGAACCGAACAACGACGAGAGAGAACTGGCCATGCTGCTGATACGCCCGCTGCAGGACAAGGATCTCGATGATCTTTACACCATGGCACTGAACGCCGGAAAAGGCCTGACGACCCTGCCGGCCGATCGTGAACTTCTGGCCCGCAAGATCGACCATGCCCGCGAGACCTTCAGCCAGCGTTGTGCGCCGGAGGCGGGCCTGTACCTGTTTGCTCTGGAAGATACTGAATCCGGCCGGGCGGTGGGTATCAGCGGCATCCAGGCCCGGGTTGGCCTGGACGAGGTGTTTTACAACTATCGCCTGAGCCTGACGGTGAACGCCTCCCGGGAGCTGGACGTGCATGTGCGGACGCCCACGCTGCACCTGTCCAACGACATGACCGACACCAGCGAAATCTGCTCTCTGCTGCTCTCGGACGACTACAAAGGCGGCGGGAACGGGCTGTTGCTGTCCCGCTGCCGGTTCATGTACCTGGATGAGTTCCGCAAACACTTTTCTGAAAAGGTATTTGCGGAGATGCGCGGCGTCTCGGATGAGGCCGGGCGGAGTCCGCTGTGGGATGCACTGGGCTGCAAGTTCTTCGACATGCCGTTCAGTGAGGCGGATACCCTGTCCGGGCTCGGGAACAAGTCGTTTATTGCCGAGTTGATGCCCAAATACCCGATTTATCTCCCCATGCTGCCGGACTCCGCGAGGTCCGTGATTGGCCGGGTTCACCAGAACACGGCTCCGGCGCTGAAAATGTTGCAGGCCGAGGGTTTCAACTTCAACGGACTGGTGGATATTTTTGACGGCGGCCCGGTGGTCGAGGCTTTCATCCATAATATCCGCACGGTCCGTGAGAGCATCAACCGGTACGTTCTTGTAACCCATAAGTCCATGGATCTGGATGTGCCTCCCGCTGAGCGGGTCATGGTGTCGAATCGGGCGTTCCGGGACTTCCGGGTGACAACCTTGCCTGCCAGTTGCATCGGGCCGGACACCGTGAGTCTGCCGGAAGATGTCGCCCGGGCGCTGCAGGTCGAATCCGGCGACTCGGTGCGCCTGGCACCCTTGAAAGAAGGAAGCGTCCGGCCCACCCATGGTGGTGGGGCCAATGGTATGTCGGATCTGTCTGGACGGGGCAGGCCACATCGCAGTCACTCTTCGTGGGATTAATCAGTCCCTGATGTATTTTTAGGACCAATAGGGAGGCGCCATGGCGAACCTTAACCTGACCGGCGAGTTGTTCATCGGTGGCCTGTGGCTTACAGGTCATGGAGAATATTTTGAATCTTTCCAGCCGGTAACCGGCGGTACCGTCTGGGATGGCACAGGGGCCAATCTCGAAGACGTGGACGCCGCGGTGCGTGAGGCTCGTAATGCATTCCTGAAGTGGCGTCGAAAGAGTTTTGCTGAGCGCCAGGCGGTTGTCGAGGGGTTCCGTGAGCAGCTCGAAAACCACAAGGAAGAGCTGGCGAATCAGATAGGGCTGGAAACCGGAAAACCTCTGTGGGAATCCCGCACCGAGGTGTCCGCAATGATTGGCAAGGTGGCCATCTCCATCAAGGCCTACCATGATCGCACCGGTCGCTCTGAATCGGAGGTCGCCGGTGGCAATGCGGTGTTGCGCCATCGCCCCCATGGCGTGGTTGCCGTGTTCGGCCCCTACAACTTTCCGGGTCACCTGCCCAACGGCCACATTGTTCCGGCCCTCCTGGCGGGCAACACCGTAGTTTTCAAACCCAGCGAGCTGACCCCGGGCGTTGCCGAGATAATGGTGAAGCTGTGGGAGAAAGCCGGGCTGCCTGATGGTGCCATCAACCTGGTGCAGGGTGCGAGCAACACCGGTAAATCCCTGGCTCGCCATCCGATGATCGACGGTCTGTTCTTTACCGGCAGTTCCAACGTTGGGCACCTGTTGCATGAACAGTTCGGTGGCCAGCCTGAAAAAATCCTGGCGCTGGAAATGGGCGGTAACAATCCGTTGATCGTTCAGGACGTCGCCGATGTGGACGGTGCCGTTCACCACGCCATCCAGTCGGCATTCCTGTCCGCCGGCCAGCGGTGTACCTGTGCCCGTCGCCTTCTGGTGCCCAAGGGTAAGAAGGGCGATCACTTCCTGGAACGACTGGTCGCCGTGGCAAGTCGCATCCAGGTCGGCGAATTCGACGCCGAACCCCAGCCATTCATGGGGTCCGTCATCTCGCCAGAGGCCGCCGATAAGCTACTGGCGGCTCAGGCAAGCCTGCTTGAGCTGGGCGCGACACCTCTGCTGGAGATGCGGTCGCTTCGGCCGGATACCGGCCTCCTGTCTCCCGGCATCGTGGATGCGACCGGCCTTGATGTCGCGGATGAGGAATTCTTCGGGCCGCTGCTCACGGTCTATCGCTACAAGAGCTTTGACGACGCGCTGGATTTGGCGAACAACACGCGCTATGGCCTCTCTGCCGGTCTGTTGTCCGATGACCGGAAACTGTACGAGCGCCTGGTGGAAGAAATCCGGGCCGGCATCGTGAACTGGAACCGGCCGCTGACCGGCGCCAGCAGTGCGGCGCCCTTTGGTGGTGTGGGCGCCAGCGGTAACCATCGCCCCAGTGCCTATTACGCCGCGGATTACTGCGCCTGGCCGATGGCTTCGCTGGAAGCACGCAAGAGCGAAGTGCCAGAGAGCCTGGCGCCCGGACTCAACTTCGACTGAATAACGGACGACGCATCATGAGCCAACATGCAGTAGAAGCGAACTTCGACGGATTGGTCGGGCCCACCCACAATTATGCGGGCCTGTCCTGGGGAAATGTGGCTTCAAAGTCGAACGTGCATGCGGTATCCAACCCCAGAGAGGCCGCGCTGCAGGGTCTTGCGAAAATGAAGCGTCTGGCGGACCGTGGCTACGTACAGGGCGTACTTCCGCCCCATGAGCGTCCACACATTCCAACCCTGCGTTCCCTCGGATTCACCGGATCCGACGCCGAAGTGTTGGGAAAGGCCGCCAGAGAGGCGCCCGCCGTCCTGGCCGCAGTCTCTTCCGCCTCTGCCATGTGGACGGCCAACGCTGCTACCGTCTCGCCCAGTGCCGACACGTCGGATCATCGGGTCCACTTCACACCGGCGAACCTGAGTGCCAAGTTCCACCGTTCCATCGAACACCCGGTGACGGGCCGGATGCTCAAGGCGATCTTTACCGATGAAGGCTACTTTGCCCATCATCCTGCCTTGCCGTCGGTCAGCCACTTCGGCGACGAGGGTGCGGCCAACCATACCCGCCTGTGCGCAGGTTATGGCGATGCCGGCGTAGAGCTTTTTGTCTACGGGCAGGCGGCTTTCAATGATCAGGCCCCGGCACCCCGGACATACCCGGCGCGCCAGACCCTGGAAGCATCGCAGGCCATTGCCCGCCTTCACGGACTGAAAGACGCACACTGCGTATTTGCCCAGCAGAATCCGGATGCCATCGATGCGGGCGTCTTTCACAACGACGTCATTGCGGTGGGCAACGGCAATACCCTGTTCTATCACGAGATGGCGTTCCTGGAGGAAGACCGCGTTCTGGCCGATATCCGGTCAAGGCTGACGGGGACGGATCTACAGCCCGTGCGGGTATCGAGCGCCGACGTTCCGATCGGGGACGCAGTGGCGTCCTACCTGTTCAACAGTCAGCTCCTCAATGCCCCGGACGGCATGCTTCTGGCGGTTCCGGGCGAGTGCCGGGAAGTGGCTTCTGTCAGTCGTTACCTGGATGCCCTGGTGGCGGAAGACGGCCCGATCACGGCTGTTGAGGTGTTCGACGTCAAGCAGTCCATGCGCAATGGCGGCGGCCCTGCCTGCTTGCGCCTGAGGGTGGTACTGACCGACGACGAATTGCAGGCGCTGAACCGGGGCGTGATCCTGACCGATGACCTCTACGAGCGGCTGACCACCTGGGTGAAAGCCCATTACCGTGATCAGTTGTCACAGGAGGATCTGGGCGATCCCATGCTGCTCGACGAAGTGCGTAAGGCCCTGGATGAATTAACGGGCATTCTGGGCGTTGGCTCGATTTACGACTTCCAATTATAAGCGACCATTTCCAGAAGCCGGGATCAGATGAACGCCTTCATCTGACCCCAAGTTCACGGATCATCAGACCAACGCGCTGACCGACCGGCACCTCCCGGTTCGGGAACACAATGGCCTCGGGTACGGCGCCAACCCGATAATGCCGTGACCCATCCTCCCATATCAGCGTGCCGGGCTCATACTCCGTGAAATTGGCAACATCATCGGGGATGTGAAACAGGAAGCCCTCACCGGTGTTCAGAATCTCGTGGACTACCTCGAAGACAGTCAATGGAGGCTGCCCGGCGGCCGAAACGGGTGGCGGATCACCCCGGAAGCGACGGCGTAACGCGTCCCGGATGCCGGCAAAACGGGTCAGGTCGTTCTGACCAAAGGGTCGAACCTTGCCCAGCTCAATCGTGAAACTCTCCGCACCCAGTTCCGATGAGGTGAACGACGAAAACGTCGTTCCGGCCCTGTGCTGGAGCAATAGTGTCTCTACGCCTGCTTCCAGCAGGAATTCACACTGGGTCTCCGGTATCTGGCGGCCTTCCACAAAAGGATAGAGCGCAAACTTCTCCCGATGGGACGGACGGATGGCGGTATGCAGATCGTAGTGGTTGAGCGCCAATGCGGTATGCCGATGGGCAAACTCACGGCACAACGTTTCAATCTGAGAGGCCCGGGCTGCCTCGGGCAATCCACTGTACTCGTCCCGGCCATGCGCACCCGCGAACAGCCGGTTCATGTTCACATCAATGAATCGCTCGCCGGCCACCATGGCGGGCGGATTGCCCATGACCAGCAGCAACGGGCAGGCCACCTGCCAGTCGCCCGCAAGAATCTCGCTGATCAGCCCGTCCAGCACTTCAATGGGCGCTGTCTCGTTGCCATGGACTCCCACGGAAACAATCAGGGCCTCGCCGTTGGGGTTCTGGTGCGTGGCTGCGGGTGTTATCTCCAGAATGCCCACATGCGGACGGGTGACCGTGGTTCCGTCAGGGAGTCGGGCCATTGTTGGGTCAGGAGATTCTGAGGCGTTGGCCAGCGTGTGATCCAGCCAGCTATCCGAGGAATCAAAAAGTACAGAGGATGCATTCATCGCGAAATCCCCAAAAAAGGTCTGGGGTCAGGCGAAGAACCTCCCTCCGGGAATGTGCGAAGCCATGGACGGCTTCGCTCAAGCGCACATGGACGTGCTTGTAGCGTTTCCCGGAGGGAGGTTCTTCGCCTGACCATGCACCAGAGGCTGGTCATTCGTGAATTCAGGACCCAACCGGCCGCTGGTGCTTCAACAAATGATTTTCCAATTTGCGGAACGCAAACACCAGAATGAAGGTCAGTGTCAGATAGATCAGCGCCACAAAAATGAACGCATCGAACGGCGCATAAAACCGGGAGTAGATGTTCCGGGCGGCACCTGTGAGATCCACGATTGTCACTACGCTGGCAATCGCACTGGAGTGCAGCATGAAGATGACCTCATTCGAGTAAGCCTGTACCGCACGACGCGCCGCACTGGGCAGAATGAGCCGACGCATCCGCATCCACCAGTTCATACCGTAGGCCTTCGCCGCCTCAATTTCACCGGCGGGTGTCGACACAATGGCACCCCGGATGATTTCCGTGGTGTAGGCACAGGTATTCAGGGCAAACGCCAGCAGGGCCGGGTAGAAGGGCTCCCGGAAGATTTCCCACCAGAAGGTGTCCTGGATGCCGGGGATCTGGGCAATGCCGTAATAGATGATGTACAGCTGGATCAGCAGCGGTGTGCCCCGGAACAGGTAGGTGTAGACCCAAACCGGACCGGAGATGAACGGGTTCTTCATGGTCCGCAGGATCGCCAGCGGGACGGCGCACATCAGGCCGATGATCAGAGACAGGAATACCAGCTGGATGGTGTTCACCAGCCCGTTCCAGTATTCCATCATGGTCATCGCGGTGAAAATGTCGTTCTGGTTCAGCCATTGCGCGATAAAGTCAGGCATTTTGCGCACCCTGAGCCACGCCAACGTTGGCGCGTTTATTCAGCCACTTGATGAACAGTTCGGAGCCGGCCGTCAGCAGCAGATAGACCGACGCGACGGGCATAAAGAAGTGGAACGGCATGCGTTCTGCCTTGGCGGCCTCCTCGGCCACACGAACCATGTCAGTCAGACCGATGATGGACACCAGCGCGGTGGACTTCAGCAGCACCTGCCAGTTGTTACCGAGCCCGGGCAGCGCATGGCGCAGCATCTGGGGCACCATGATCCGCCGGAAGGTGTGCCAGCGGGTAAAGCCATAGGCACGGGCGGCTTCAATCTGCCCCGTATCCACGGCGAGAAAGGCGCCCCGGAAGGTTTCGGCCATATAGGCACCGAAGATCAGGCCAATCGTCACAACGCCGGAAATGAATGGATCGAACTGGAAGAAAAAGTCGATCTGGTAATGGTCGTACAGGAAATCGGACAGAGAATTAACCATCACCTGGCCGCCGTAATAGAACAGCAGCATCATGACCAGATCCGGAACGCCCCGGATGACGGTGGTGTAGAACGTCGCGATGCCGTAGGCAATCCGGTTCCCGGATAACTTGGATGAGGCACCGAGCAGCCCCAGAAACAGCGAAAGGGCAAGGGAGAGGAAGGCCAGTTCGACGGTAACAACCGCACCGTCCAGAAGTTCGGGGCCATAGCCTTTGAGGTCGAACATGGGGTAATCCGGTCATGAGGGGCGGTCGGGAAGACCGCCCCACGCAGTTTACATCTTGATGTCGTAGCTGAAGTATTTCTTCATGATGGCATCGTAGGTGCCGTCGTTCTTCAGTTTCTTCAGGGCTGCGTTGACCTTGGCGGCGAGGTCCTTGTCACGCTTGCGCATGGCAACGCCAACGCCTTGACCGAGCTTGACCGGCTTGCCCACTTCCTTGAAGGCATCCTTGGTCAGGATGGTCTGCTCACCCACCGGGTAGTCTACGAAGATCACGTCCAGACGCTGGCCTTCCAGGTCCAGAACCATGTCGTCAGCAGTAGTGTAGCGCTTGATGGTAGCGATGCCGCCGAATTCATTGGTGGCGTAGGTGTCCATGGTGGTGCCCCGCTGGACGCCGATCACCTTGCCTTTCATGTCCTCTTTGCTGGTGACGTCAGCATTGAAGTCCTTGCGTGCGAACCAGCCGCCCGGGGTGTTGTAGTACGGCTCGGAGAAATTGACGCGCTCGGCCCGTTCCGGGGTAATGGACATGGACGAGAAGATGGCGTCGAATTTGCGGGCCAGGAGGCCGGGAATCATGCCGTCCCAGGACTGGATCACGAACTCGCAGTCGGCCTTCATTTCCTTACACATGGCTTTGGCCAGTTCAACTTCGAAACCGGTCAGGTTTCCGTTTTCGTCCTTGTACTCGAACGGCTCGTAAGGCACGTCGAATGCCAGGCGGATTTCTTTCCAGTCTTTGGCCTGCACAGAGCCGGCAACCAGCGCCAGCATGCAACTTGCTGCAATAATCAGTTTCTTCATGTGTCACTTCTCCAGTTGTTTGCCTTGTGGGCTTATAGTTTTTTGGATGTTTTGATCCAACACGGGTTCAAGATAGCACCGGTGTTCAGAAGTTGGGAGCCAGGAACTGTTTCATGCGCTCCGAGTCCGGGTGGTCGAACACCTTTTCCGGTGTACCCTGTTCCTCGATCACGCCCTGATGCAAAAACAGGACCTGACTGGACACATCCCTTGCAAACGCCATTTCGTGCGTCACCACGATCATGGTGCGGCCTTCCTCGGCCAGGCTCTGCATAACCCGGAGCACTTCGCCAACCAGCTCCGGATCCAATGCCGAGGTCGGTTCGTCGAACAGCATGACTTCCGGCTCCATTGCCAGCGCACGGGCAATGGCCGCGCGCTGCTGCTGACCACCCGACATCTGGGCAGGGTAGTAATCCTTACGCTCGTAGATGCCCACTTTCTGGAGATAGGCTTCGGCCCGTTCGATCGCTTCCTTTTTGGGTACCTTGAGCACATGCACCGGTGCCTCGATGATGTTCTCGAGCACGGTCATGTGGGACCAGAGATTGAAGCTCTGGAAGACCATGGAAAGCTTGGACCGGATCTGCTCCACCTGCTTGTTGTCGGCGGGAATGCGCTCGCCCTTGCGGTTGTTGGTGAACCGGATTGGGTCACCGTGCACGATAATGTCGCCGGAGGTGGGGGTTTCCAGAAGGTTGATGCAGCGTAGAAAGGTGCTCTTGCCAGAGCCGGAACTTCCAATCAGGGATACCACATCGCCCTTTCGGGTCTCCAGTGACACACCCTTGAGAACTTCAAGCTGATCAAAGGTTTTGGTGATGTCCCTGCAGATCAAGGGCGCTTGGTCCGCCATGGGTAACTCCTGAGCTTTGGATAAAGGCGCATGTTTTACGGGCTGTGGCGCCGGAAATCAATACCTGATTGATCCGGTGCAATCGCCCCGGGGATATGGGACGCCCGAATGACCTTGTCCCCCTGTTGCTCCATGTCCTTGAGCATATCGCTGACGAAACGGACGTGGGCCATCGCCACTTTGCGGGCAGACGCTGGCTTGGCCGAGATCACGGCGTCATAGAGCTGGCGATGCTGGCGAACGATCGTCTTGCGCATCTCCTCCCTCGGGTTGAGATTGGAAACAGCGGCCTGGACGGTCAGCAGCATCATGTTTTTCAGACCGTTCAGCACGTGGACCAGGATCGGATTGTGCGAGGCTTCGACAATGGCCAGATGGAAGCCGTGATCGGGCTTGGCATTGCTGAGAGGGTCGGTGTCCTCCAGGGCCCTGAAGGCCTTGGTAATCCGATGACGATCCAGGCTGGTCGCCCGCTGGGCGGCCAGGAAGGCCGCCTGTCCCTCCAGCTGTTCACGCACTTCAAGAAGGTCATAGAGGGTTCTTGGATGGCCTTCGAAAAGGTGCATCAGAGGCCCCTGTTCATCAAGGTCTTCGGCGCCGGCGACCAGGGATGCTACGAATGACCCCTTGCCATGGCGGGTTTCGATGACGCCTCGTCCCTGTAGTTCGTGCAGGGCTTCCCGGATGATGGCCCGGGACACCCGCAAGCGGCTCGCCAGTTGCCGCTCAGACGGTATTTTCTGGCCCGGAGCCAGGCCGCCATCGAGGATCAGACGCTCCAATCGGTATGAGATTTCCTGGGATATTGCCATGCCCTTGCCTTTGATGATCGTCTGGTCTGACCAGTCGAGGGTGCTGTGACGGTAAATAAAGCCTCAAGGCTTTGTGCCCCCGAGCCCCGTAAATATGGCTGATTTCGCATTATTCGTCCATTTTCCATACAGGAAAAACTGGTCTGACCAGTGCGATATCGGCTGGACTAAAACCAGATTGCCTACGAATATCTTTTTTGTAATGTCGGCCTTTGCCGACGTTTTAACCTGACGCTGATAAAAACAACGCCAACGGAGACGTCTCGATGTTATCGATAAAAAAGACGCGTAAGCACGATGACACAGGTGAGTCCTCACCTCGTCGTCAATTTCTCAAGACTGCCGCTGTGGGCGCCGCTTTCGCAGGCGCGATGATGATGGGAGCCGGACAGGCTCAGGCCGCAACCACCTGGAAAATCCAGTCTGTCTGGGATGCCGGGACGGTTGGCTACAACCTGTTCGAGGAATGGTGCAACAGCATCAAGGAAAAATCCGGCGGAGAACTGGTCTTCAAGCCGTATCCGGCCAAGTCGGTTGCCGCGGATAACAACGCCCTGTTTGATGCCGTTCGCAACGGCGTACTGCAAGGCATGAACCCCTTTACCCTGTACTGGTCCGGCAAGATCCCGGCATCGGTATTCCTGTCTTCCTATCCGGCCGGTCCGGATCAGCCCAGCCAGTGGGACACCATGTTCTACTCCCTGGGTATGCTTGAGAAGACCCGTGAAATCTACAAGAAGTATGGCCTGTTCTACGTCGGCCCGATCCAGCACGACGCCAACATCATTCACTCCAAGAAGCCGGTTAACAGCCTGGCGGACCTGAAGGGTATGAAGATCCGTGTCCCGGGCGGCATGGTGGCCGAGGTGTTCCAGCAGTTCGGTGTGTCCACCGTCAGTCTGCCGGGGTCCGACATTTTCCCGGCTCTGGAGAAAGGCACCATCGACGCGGCTGACTACGTCGGCCCGGCCGTGAACTACGAGCTCGGTTTCTCCCAGGTCACCGACTACATCCTGTTGGGACCGCCAGGGGTAATGTCCATCTACCAGCCGGTAGACCTGATGGACCTGACAGTAAACCTGCGCGCCTGGAACGCCCTCGACCCGAAACTGCAGAAGCTGGTTGAGGACGAGGTACGGATCTACTCGCAGAAGCACTACCTCACGATTCAGAAGCGCAACGTTGAAGCGATGGAGAAGTTCAAGGCTGACGGCGACCAGGTGACCCGTCTGAGCCAGGAAGATCTTCGTGAGTTCCGTCGCGCGGCCATCCCTGTCTGGCTCCGTTGGGCCAACAAGGATGAGGACGCCAAGGAAATCTTCGAAATGCAGCTCAAGTACATGATGAACCCGCTGGTGGGCTACATCGATCAGGCTGAGCTGGATGAAGCGAAGAAAGAAATGTAAACGCTGACTTTCAACAATAAACGATCACGGGGAAGGGCAGGGAGTGCCTTGGGTTCAAGGTGCTTCCTCCCTTCCCCGCGTTGTGACTGAGGTGGTAACACTATGTCTGAGTTAAGTGGTTTCGGCTTCGTGCTGCCCCACTGGTTCTATTGGGGCTGGCTGGCTGTAATGCCCTTGATCATGATGGCCTGGGATCGCTGGTCCAGTAAGCGGGGCACCCAGGCCATCGACAAGAACGCGCTGGCCAATGAAAAGCTTCAGGAAATCGAAGCTGAGATGTCGAAAACAATCGAGTCGGACTATGAAAACCGGTTCACCCGCGTGATCGACTGGATCAGTGACAAATCCGGCATCTTCATTTCCTTCTGGACAGTGAACGCCGTGGTTTTCTACTTCTTCGAAGTGGTCATGCGCTATCTGTTCAACATGCCGACCATCTGGGTGCACGAAGCGAGCTTCCTGCTGTTCGGTATGCAATACCTGCTGGCGGGTGCGTTTGCCCTGCTGCACGGGGCCCATGTGCGTGTGGATGTAATCTATAACCTGCTGCCCGTCCGTGGTCGAATCGGAATGGACATCTTCACGTCGATGTTTTTCTTCATGTTCTCCCTCGGACTGGCGATCACATCCTGGACGTTCTTCCAGAATTCCTACTCGATGGACGAGCGGACCGTTGAAACCTGGCAGATACAGTACTGGCCGGTGAAAGCCATGATGCTGTTGGGCGCCATCCTGATCACCCTGGCGGGCCTGTCCAAACTGATTAAGGACATTGCCCTGTTCGTCAAGCTTGGCCGGGAGCAGCAAGCATGAGTTCCACGACTGTAAACAATGCCGGTGCCGGCAACCTGCGGGGCAAGCTGGGCACCTGGTTGATGATCATCGCCACGGTGGCCCTGGCCTTCGTGATGTTTGTCGAGATCGTCAATATCCTTTTCTACGATCCGTTCAGTGACGACAAATTCCTGTTCAAGCTGGCCGGTAGTCTGTCAGACGTCAAAATCGGGACGCTGACCTACCTGATGTTCGGGTCGCTGCTGGTGGCGCTGATGATGGGCTTGCCGCTGGCCTTCGTAACCGGCGGCCTGGGCGTCGCCTTTATCTATCTGGTGGGGGATTCACTGATGTTGAACATCATCCCCAGCCGGATCTTCCCGATGATGACCAACTCGGATCTGGCGGCCATACCGCTGTTCATCTTCATGGCCTCCATGCTCGAACGGGCAGGGCTGATCGAAGAGATGTTCAATGTGGTCTACAAATGGATGGGCGGCGTTGGCGGTGGCCTGGCCATTGCGACCATCGTGGCCTCCACCATTCTGGCCGCCATGGTCGGTG
Organism: Marinobacter koreensis; assembly: GCF_023156285.1. Classification (GTDB taxonomy): domain Bacteria; phylum Pseudomonadota; class Gammaproteobacteria; order Pseudomonadales; family Oleiphilaceae; genus Marinobacter; species Marinobacter koreensis. Next base: position 56,370 of record NZ_JAKZAJ010000001.1, read on the forward strand.
TTATCGGTGCGGCGGTGGTTACCATGGGCATCATCGCACTGCCGGCGATGCTCAAGCGCGGGTACGACCACAAGATTGCCCTGGGTTCGATCATGGCTGGCGGTACGCTGGGCATCCTGATTCCGCCGTCGATCCTTGCCATCCTGTACGCGGTTGTGGCGCAGCAATCCGTGGGTGAGCTGTACCTTGGTTCGGTGATTCCCGGCCTGATCCTCTCGGGCCTGTATGTGTCTTACGTCTGGCTCCGTGCCAAGCTTAACCCGGAACTGGGGCCGCCGATTCCCGAAGAGGATCGTATTGGGCTGAAGGACAAGCTGTTACTGCTGAAAGACCTGATTGCGCCACTCATTCTGGTGTTCCTGGTATTGGGCCTGCTGTTCGGTGGTATTGCTACGCCGGTGGAAGCGGCCGGTATCGGTTCCTTCGGGGCGATCCTGGTGGCCATGAAGCACAAGGTGTTTACCATTGCTACCCTGCGCGATGCGTCGGTAACCACCGCCAAGGCATCCGCGATGGTGCTCTGGATCATGTTCGGTGCGTCCGTGTTCGTCGGGTTCTACATTCTTCAGGGTGGTCAGGACTTCATCACCGAGTCCATTCTGGGAACGGGCATGCATGCTTACGGCATTCTGTTCCTGTTGATGGTGCTTCTGGTGGTTCTGGGTATGTTCCTGGACTGGGTCGGCATTCTCCTGCTGGCTGTGCCCATCTTCATTCCCATCGTCCAGGCGCTGGAATTCCCGGGGCTGTTCGGATTCCCGGCGGTGGCCGGTGAGGACGTGGTGCTGTGGTTTGGTGTGCTTTACCTGGTAAACATGCAGATGTCTTTCCTGAGTCCGCCGTTCGGTTACGCACTGTTCTACATTCGCGGTGTATGCCCGCCGGAAATCACCATGGGAACCATCTTCAAGTCTTCCCTGGTGTTCCTGGCGATCCAGGCGTTCGGCCTCTTCATCTGCATCCTGATTCCGGGTGTGGTGACCTGGTTGCCGAATCTCGTATATGGCCACTAAAAAGAGGGGTAACAGAGTATGTTGACGATTAACCGGCTTGATCTGGCCGAAGCCAGAATCCTCATTGAGGGAGCCGCGCAAAAGGCTCGTGAAATCGGGGTGCCGATGTGCATCGCGGTGGTTGACGAGTCTGGTAACCTGATCGCATTCGAGCGTATGGACGGTGGCAAGATCACCAGCGTGACCATCGCCCAGGACAAGGCGTTCACCGCTGCGGCGGCCAAGAAGGCGACCCACGAGTACAACAAGGTGAATACGCCCGGCAGCCTGGCTTTCGGTATCCATACCGAAGTGGGCGGGCGCATCAGTTCCGTGGGTGGTGGCTTGCCGGTGATCGTCGATGGCGAGGTGGTCGGAGGCATCGGTATCAGCTCCGGCACCCCGCAGCAGGATATGGACTGCGCGCAGGCGGGACTCGATTATTTCGAAACCAAACGTCAGTAAGCGCTGTCTGAACTGAACAGGCGGGCCTTCGGGCCCGCCCCGGTTAGTCCCGCGGGCGCGGGACCGACGATATCCAGAATCAGAGATTGTTATGACTACCAAGCCGAAAGCCAGCAAAGCGCAGCTGGCGGAGCAATTCCGGTCTTTCATCGATCCGGAATACGTCATCACCGATGACGAAACCCTCAAACCCTATGAGTGCGATGGCCTCGCGATGTATCGGGAAATGCCGATGCTCGTGGTGCTGCCGGAGACCGTGGAGCAGGTGCAGCGGGTCATGCGTATCTGCCATGAAAACGATGTCCCGGTGGTCGCCCGCGGTGCCGGCACCGGACTCTGTGCCGGCGCCATGCCGCACAAAGAGGGGGTGGTGCTCTCGCTGGCCAAGTTTAACCGGATTCTCAACATCGACCCGCTGGGTCGAACGGCACGGCTCCAGCCCGGCGTCCGGAATCTGGCGATCAGTGAGGAAACGGCCCAGTTCGGGCTTTATTACGGTCCGGATCCTTCGTCCCAGATCGCCTGCACTATCGGTGGCAATGTGGCGGAGAATTCCGGCGGCGTACACTGCCTCAAATACGGCCTGACGGTGCACAATCTCCTGAGTGTCGAAATGGTGACGGCCGAGGGAGAGCTGATCACCGTAGGCAGCGATGGCCTGGATAGCTGCGGCATGGACCTGCTGGCCCTGGTGACCGGGTCCGAAGGGCTGCTCGGTGTGGTGACGGAAGTGAAGGTCAAACTCCTGCCGAAGCCGGAAGTGGCGCAGGTGATCATGGCCGGGTTCGACAGTGTGGAAAAGGGCGGCGATGCCGTCGGTGGGATTATCTCCCATGGCATCATTCCCGGTGGTCTGGAGATGATGGACGGCCACGCGATTGTCGCCGCCGACGACTTTGCACAGGCGGGCTATCCGCGCGAGGCCAAGGCGCTGTTGCTGTGTGAAGTGGACGGTACCGAAGAAGAGGTCCACGAGCACATCGCCGAGGCGGAGGAACTGTTCCGCAAACTCGGAGCGACCTCTATCCGCACCTCCCAGAGTGAAGAGGAGCGGGCGCTGTTGTGGAAAGGGCGCAAGTCCGCGTTCCCGGCAGTGGGCCGGATCTCGCCGGACTACTACTGCATGGATGGCACCATCCCCCGCCGTCACCTGGCCCGAGTCCTGCTCGAGATGGAAAAGATGTCCGAGGAGTATGGGCTGCGTGTGGCCAACGTGTTCCACGCGGGCGATGGCAACCTGCACCCGCTGATCCTGTTCGATGCGAACGTACCGGGCGAGTTCGAGACCACCGAGGCCTTCGGCAGCCGCATTCTCGAGCTGTGTGTTGAAGTGGGTGGCTGTATCACCGGAGAGCATGGGGTCGGGGTTGAAAAGATCCGGCAGATGGCGGTGCAGTTCAACGACGAAGAACTGCAGCAGTTCCACGACGTCAAAGCCGCATTCGATCCGACCGGTATCCTGAACCCGGGCAAGGGGGTTCCCACCCTGAAGTTTTGTCAGGAATACCGCTCCATCGAACACAAGCAACACAAGCATGAACAAACGGATGCCGCCCATGGCTGATATGACCCAACAGTTACAGGAGCAGGTGCTCCAGGCCCGCAGCAACGGGCAGAAACTCAATATCGTCGGTGGCGGTACCAAGGCCTTCATGGGGCGCGCCGCCGATTCGGATGCCGGTGCCCTCAGCGTTGCCGAGCACACCGGCATCGTTGAATACCATCCGGTGGAGCTGGTGCTCACCGTTCGGGCCGGAACGCCCATCAAGGACATTGAAGCGGCGCTGGCCGAAGAAGGGCAGTGCCTGCACTTCGAGCCGCCCCGTTTCGGCTCCGCCTCAACCATTGGCGGCACACTGGCCTGCAACCTTTCAGGCCCCGCACGCCCCTGGAGCGGCTCCGTCCGGGACCAGGTGCTGGGTGTCCGGCTTCTCAACGGCAAGGGTGAACATCTTCGTTTCGGCGGCCAGGTCATGAAAAACGTGGCAGGCTACGACGTCTCCCGGCTCCAGGCAGGTGCCATGGGCACGCTGGGTGTCATCACGGAAGTCAGCCTGAAGGTGATGCCAAAGCCGGCAGCCACCATGACGTTGATCCAGGATATGGCCATGGACGAGGTCATCGACTACATGAACCGGCGTGCAGGTGAGCCCAAGCCGATCACCGGTGCGTGTTGGCTGGATGGCAAGGTATATCTGCGCCTTTCTGGCGCCCGATCCGCCGTCGAAGCGACCGCGGAAAAATGGTCTGGAGACGTCATGGAGAATGGCGACGATTTCTGGCAGCAGGTGCGTGACCTGCAGCATGATTTCTTCGCCGGAAACGATGTCCCGCTGTGGCGCTTTTCGGTGGATTCCACCGCGGCAACACTGAACATGGAAGGCAACTGGTTCATTGATTGGGCGGGCTCTCAGCGCTGGTATCGCGGTGAAGCGACCCTGAGTGACCTGGAACCGCTGGCAAAGGCCGCCGGTGGCCAGGTCAGCCTGTTCCGTGGTGGTGACCGGAGCGGTGAGGTCATGCACTCGCAGCCCGAGGCGCTGAAAGCCATCCAGCGCCGTGTGAAAAACTCGTTTGATCCCGACGGCATTTTCAATCCGGGCCGTCTTTATAGCTGGTTGTAATTATGCAAACGAATCTGGTTCAACAATTTGCCAATACTCCGGAAGGTCAGGAAGCCGAATCCATTCTGCGTGCCTGTGTGCACTGCGGTTTCTGCACGGCGACCTGCCCGACCTACCAGGAGCTGAATGACGAACGGGATGGGCCCCGTGGCCGGATCTATCTGATGAAGATGTTTCTGGAAGGAGAGGAAGTCACGGAGAAAACCCGGGACCACCTGGACCGCTGCCTGACCTGCCGGAGTTGTGAGACCACCTGTCCCTCGGGTGTCCAGTACGGTCGCCTGGTGGACATCAGCCGTGCCCTGGTCGAGAAAGAAGTGCCCCGCGAGCCGAAAGACAAGTGGATGCGCTGGGCCCTGGCCCGCGTACTCCCCAATCGGCAGCTGTTCGGCTTGCTGCTGCGCCTTGGGCAGGTGTTCCGTCCGGTACTGCCGGGAGCACTGAAAACCAAGGTTCCGCCCCGGAAAACCGCCAGTCCCTGGCCGGCAGCCAGCCACAATCGGGTGGTGCTTGCCCTGGCCGGCTGTGTCCAGCCTTCGGCAACGCCGAACACCAATGCGGCAGCGGCGCGGGTTCTGGACAAACTGGGCATCACCATGGTCGAGGCGCCGGATGCCGGCTGCTGTGGGGCGGTGAACTATCACCTCTCCGAACACGAGAAAGGTCTGGAGCGGATGCGCCAGAACATCGATGCCTGGTGGCCGGCGATCGAGGCCGGTGCCGAAGCCATCATCATGACAGCGTCGGGCTGCGGCGCCATGGTGCAGGACTACGGTCACCTGCTCAAGGACGATCCGGTTTATGCCGCCAAGGCCCGGAAGGTCAGCGAGCTGTGCATCGATCTTGGCGCGTTCCTGCTGAAACAGGACCTGGAAAAGCTCAAGCTTGACCAGAGCCCCGGAAAAGTGGCTTTCCACTGCCCCTGTACCCTGCAACACGCCATGAAACAGACCGGTGTGGTGGAACAGGTGCTGGCCAAGGCGGGCGTGGATCTGGCGCAAACCAAAGACAAGCATCTGTGCTGTGGCTCTGCCGGCACCTACTCGGTCTTGCAGCCGGAGCTCAGCCAGAAGCTCCTGGATAACAAGATCAAGGCGCTGACCGTGGATAATCCCGACCGCATCGTTACCGCCAATATCGGCTGTCAGATGCATCTGGAGACAAAATCTCCGGTGTCGGTCCAGCACTGGATCGAGTTGCTCGATCATTAGTTCTTCCGGCTGACCCCGGAGATCCGGGGGCGGGTGGGTTAAACCCTCCGCCCCCACTTTCCCTTCTATACCGGGTATACTGCCCGCTTCATTTCAAAACCACAGGATGTGGATCATGATGCCAAGGACTCTGGCCGTTGCCTGTTGCTGTCTGTTTATCAGCCTTCCCGCCCACAGCGAAATCTATCGGTGGATCGACGCCCGTGGATCGGTGCATTTTTCCGACGAACCTCCGACGCGACTGCCCCATCAAACCCTGAACGTGAGGGCGCCTTCGACGGTGCCAATGTCGGAAAACCTCGGCCAGTCAAAGCGGGTCACGCAGACTCACCAGGAAGTCTCGGATATGTTGTCTTCCTCGGATCGGCCGCGGAAACCAGGTGCTGCGGCACAGAAGAAAGAACAGCAGGCCCGGCAGTGCGCCCGTTACCAGGAAAAGCTTGCCGGCATCCAGTCCCGTCTTCGGGCCGGCTACAAAAATGACCGGGGGAATAGCCTCCGGCAGCAACGGCGCAAGATCAGTAATGCCTACAGCCGGGAATGTATCCTGCGCTAGGCGGTTCGCTTGAAACTCGCCAATGCCATGGCGGCGGTCACGAACAGGCCGCCGAACACCCGATTCATCTGTTGCTGTCGCCGGGGCGTGGTCATGAAGCGGAAAAGCTGACTGGCCAGCAGGGCATACCCGACCATGACCAGGCAGTCCACCAGTATCAGGGTTGTACCCATGGTGAGCAGTTGGGGCCCATGCGGTGCGTCGGCGACCAGGAACTGGGGAAACAGGGCCACCAGGAATACCGTGGCTTTCGGATTCGTGAGATTGACCAGAGCGGCGTTCCAGAACTGTTTACGGTGGCTCAGGGGCGCCTGTTCGTCCTTGGTCGTGGTCATAGGCGGTTCCCGCCACTTCTGGATGCCCAGCCAGATCAGGTAGATGACGCCGATCCATTTGATAACGGTGAGCGCGATGGTGGAGGTTGACACCAGAGCTCCCAGGCCGGCGCCGACCAGCAGGATCTGGGTGCCGTAGCCGAGCTGCAGACCCATGATGGCGGGCAAAGATCGCCGGACGCCATACCTGAGACCGTTGCTCATGGTGTTGACGGCCCCTGCACCGGGGGACACGCTGATCAGTATCGAAGCGAGTAGAAAGGTCAGCCAGAGAGTGAGTGTCATTCCGTACGCTCTTGTGTTGTTCCGGGATGGTATAATCCCCATTGTTAGATAGTAATCTACCAATGGAGTTACGATTATGGCCAGAAAACGGGCAAAAGCAACGCAGCACAGCGCTGTTCAGCGCGAACTCAGGACACCGAAGTACCAGATGCGGGTTGTCGAAGACAAGAGCCGGTACAAGCGTAGCCGGGACAAGGCGGTGCGGATGGAGGATTTTCGCAAGGCCGCGTGAGCGTGGTTTTACGAAAATCTTCCATCACCCGATAAACTCTCGATCCATGACCGATTCTGTGAAACCCGGCAGTGCCTCTTCGCTTAAAGGCGGCACCGGCATTACCCGTATACTCAATTCCACCCGATACTCAATGATGGGTCTCAAAGCGGCCTTTCTGAACGAGGCCGCTTTCCGTCAACTGGTGTACATCAATGTTGTCCTCCAGCCCATCGCCCTCTGGCTGGATGTGACGCGGGTGGAGCGCGCGATTCTCATGCTGGTGCCGCTGTTGTCGCTGGCGATCGAACTGCTGAACACCGCCATTGAGAACGTTGTGGATCGGGTATCGCTGGACCTGCACCCGCTATCAAAGAAGGCCAAGGACATGGGCAGTGCCGCCCAGTTTGTTGGGCTGGTCATGATTTCCGTGGCCTGGCTGGTGATCCTGGTCTGACCGGCCGCCGTAATACCTAGCTTACAAACTTTTCTTCTCTTCGGAGACGTCTGTGCCACACGTGCAACTTGCCCTCCTGTTGGGAATGACCGTCGCCCTTGGGCCGCTCGCGCTCGATGCTTACCTGCCGGCGTTCCCGGATATTGCCGATAGTCTCGGTGTCGGCCATGGGGACGTGGGCCTGACCCTGAGCGCATACGTGGCCTCCCTCGGGCTGGCGCAGCTGGTGGGTGGCCCCCTGTCTGATCGATACGGTAGACGGGTGATCCTTCTGTGCGGGCTGGCTATTTTTGCAGTTGGCGCATTGATGGTTGCCCAGGCTGACAGCCTGGCCCACATGATGATGTGGCGCCTGATCCAGGGGGTTGGCGGTGCCTTTTGTGCGGTCTCCGTGCCGGCCATTGTCCGTGATCAGTCCAGTGGTGCGGACTCGGCCCGGTTATTTGCGTTGATCGGGCTGATCATGTTCGTCGCGCCCGCCCTGGCGCCCACGATCGGGTCACTGATGCTGGAGCTGGCGGCCTGGCCAGCGATCTTCTGGGTGCTGGCCCTGTATGCTGTGTTCCTGGCTCTGGTCCTCAACGTGGCATTGTTTCGGCGCCTGACACCACCGGCACCCGTGCGCACGCCCGTGCACACCCTGGTGACCAATTACATGCTGGTCCTGAAGCATCCGGTCACCATGCGGTTCGTCGGGCTTCAGGCTCTGTGTTTCAGTGCCATGCTCGTGTTCATTACCAATGCCTCTTTCGTCTACCAGGAATGGTTCGGCCTCTCCAAGAGCCTGTTTTCCGGGTTGTTTGCGGCAAATATCGCCGCCATGGCCTGTCTGAATCTGCTGAACCGGAAGCTGCTTCAGTATTTCGAATCGGCCGCCATACTTCGGACCTTTGTGATTATCCAGGCGATTGCGGTTGTCAGTCTGGTGATTTGCGCCTGGGCGGGCCTGCCGTACTGGGCGGTTGCCGCCTGTATCATCGCCACCGTGGGCTGCATGGGGGCCATCGTGCCGAACAATCTGGCCAATGCGCTGGAGTTCTTCCCACGGCTGGGAGGAACGGCCGCGGCCTTACTGGGCGCCGCCCAGTTTTCGATCTCCGGTGCGGTCAGTGCTTTATCCGCCGCGGTTTTCGGCGAGTCGCTGATTGCAATCGTGCTGACCATGGCGGTGTGCGTGTTCCTGGCGCTGGCACTGGCACTGGGCGCTCCGGCTTCGGTTCGCAAGGCGCTTGCGGCTTTGCCGGATGAGGACGGAGGTCGTCCCCAGCGGGCGTGAACCGGACGGCCGGTCTGCTCGTTATCAGAGCGTTTCCTTTCATGCCGAATCAGTCTTTAAAAATTGATATGAGACCGTGTTCACATTTCTTTCAGGGGTTATAGTGTCCGGGCTTCAGGTTGTTACCGTTCGTAACTTACGGAGTACGACTCTATGAATCCTCACCTGCTTACCCTCGCACGTTTGAGCTGTCCTTCCGTCACCGTCAAACCGGTGTCTCATGACCAGTCTGATCCCCAACCCTCTGAAGACAAGGCCTCTTTCGAGGTGCTGGCTGACGACGGCAAGGTGATTGGTTATGTCAAAGCCTGGCACGACGCCACGGATTATGCGGGCTTCGTGCATTTTGATCCCGACGGCAACATCATCGACTGGAAGGTTTTTAACGAGTACAGCCGACAGTAGTTGGCTGTCATAAAACCTTCACAGGTCCACCGCGCCGGGGCTGCTATTCTTCTGGGTTTGCTTGACTAACTTGAGCTTTCAGATCCATGAGGATTATTGCGTTTTACAGTCCCAAGGGCGGTGTGGGAAAGACCGCCGCGGCCGTGAACGTCGCGTACCTTGCCAGTCAGCAGGGCCTCACCACGTTGCTGTGGGACCTTGATCCGCAAGGCGCGGCGAGCTTCTATCTGTCTGGAGCGGAGCCGGTCAAGGGGCGGAAGTTGTCGAAGTTGCTGGCCGGCAAAGCACCGGTTGCCGAGTTCGTCCGTGACAACGTCTATCCTGGCCTGGATTTCATTCCCTCCCATCCCAGTTTCCGGAATTTTGATATCAAGCTCGAAGAAGGCGGGCAGTCGCTCAAGAGCGTGCTGGCGCCATTTTCCGAGGAGACCAGCCTCGTTGTTCTGGATTGTCCCCCCTCGCTCTCCCGGCTGACCGAACAGGTGCTTGAACTCTCGGACAGGGTTTATGTGCCGCTCGTGCCCACCTGGCTATCTCTCAACAGCTGGGAGCAGTTGCAGGCGTTCGTCCGCAGCAAAAAGCTGGGGCGCAAAAAACTTCGTCCCTTCTTCTCTCTGGTTGACCGGCGAAAGAAACTTCACAAGGACCTGACTGAGTCCCCGGATCCTCGCCTGGGTGAGCCCCTGTGCGTGTCGATTCCCTATGCCAGCGTGGTTGAGCGGATGGGAGAGGAAGGGCTTCCCCTGGAGGTGCTGGCTCCGGCCACTCCGGCCGCTGCCGCCTTTCGTCAGCTTTGGGCTGAAATCGAGAAGGATCTCAAGGGACCGGTTGGCTAATCGGCCTTTTTTCTGCTTCGCACTATTTTTGTTGAAAATATGCGTAGATAATACCTTGCTGCCGTCGCTGACTCTGAGATGATTGGAGTCTATGATCTCGGATCGAGCGTTTATCGTTGTCGGTCTACTCTGAGATAAAACGGAGATAGGTATATGAATACAGTTGCTCCGCCATCGCGTAGCGGTGCCGATCGTTTCTGCGTGTTCCGGAATGGCCACCGAATCTGCTATCGGGTGCAAGGGAACTCCGAAAATACGCCCCTGTTGCTGATTGCCGGGCTGGGGCAGCAGCTGACGTCCTGGCCGATCGCAGTTGTGGAAGAGCTGGTTAATCGGGGCTATTTCGTTATCCGATTCGATAATCGCGACGTGGGCCAATCTTCTCAGATTCCTTCCCGGCCGCCAGGCAGGATGCAGCAACTGTTTCGAAGGCCGCCGCCGGATGCCTACGACCTCGGCGATATGGCAGGGGATGCGGTGGCTCTGCTGGATCACCTTGAGATAGATCGAGCACACCTGGTAGGTATGTCCATGGGCGGAATGATCGCCCAGACAATCGCCGCGCGGTATCCCGAGCGGACTCGCACACTGACCTCCATCTTCTCGACCACCGGCCATCCCCGGGTGGGGCAGCCCGCGAACTCAACGCTCCTGCGACTGGTCCGGCCGCCCGCCAAAACCCGGGACCAGGCTATCGAGCGCCACCTGGCGATGATGCGGCATATCAGCACCAAAGCGCTTCCGCTGGATGAAAGACGGGAAAGGACCTACGCGGCGGAAGCCTGGGAACGTGGAGCAGGTCCAAGGGCCCATCAGGGGGTTGCGCGTCAGATCGGTGCGATACTGAAATCCGGGGATCGAACCCGGGAATTGGGCAAGGTCACAGCGCCCACCCTCGTTATCCATGGCGACACCGACAGAATGGTTCATCCCAGCGGCGGGAAGGCGACCGTTGCCGCTATTCCCGGAGCCCGCCACGAGACCATCGTCGGCATGGGGCACTATCTGCCGGAAGCGGCGTTGCCGCGACTTGTCGATCTGATTACCGGCCACGCCAGAGCATCGAACCAGTAATCCAGCCGAAAAAGCGAGAGGACTGGCATTCTGGTGGGCAAGGCCGTGGCCCGTTTCGTCCAGTCGACCGGTCGTTAATACTCCCCCCATCACGCTTCTGCTTCGCCCCTCCGTTACGTCTGTTGGAGGGGCTCCTTCCGCCTGCGTTAAACACGATTACAGAATGGTATGTTTTAATGTAACGGCCGTTACATTAAGGTTGAAACCATGAAAAGAGATTCGTGGCTTACGCTCATCTACAAGATTCCCTCTGAACCCTCTTCCAAGCGGGTTGCGCTCTGGCGCAGGCTGAAAGGATTGGGCGCCGTCTACATGCAGAATGGTGTGTGCATGCTGCCCAAAACCGATCGCCTGATCCGCCAGGCCAAGCTGATTGAAAACGACATCATCGGTATGGGGGGCGAAGTTTTGCTCCTCGACTCCATGGCCATGGATGCCGGGCAGCAGGAAAGAGTGCTGGAACGCTTCACCGCCGAGCGTAACGACCAATATCGCGAGTTCATCGGCCAGTGCGAGGCCTTCGAAGCGGAAATCGCCAAAGAGTTCTCGAAGAACAAATTCACCTATGCCGAGCTGGAAGAAGAAGAGGCGGAACTCCAGAAACTCCAGCGGTGGCTGGAGAAAGTTCGCGCGCTCGACTTCTATGACGCGCCCCTGTCTTCCGAGGCCAGCGCCTGGCTTGATAAATGTGAAGCCTTGCTGGACGGGTACGCCCAACGGGTGTTTGAAGAGCAGAATCCCAATCCCTGAGAGCCTGGAATATGTCCCAAGAGTCACCGTCACCCAGCGCTACCCACACCAGTATGTCCCGGCAGATTCCCAAGGGCATCTGGGCGCTCGGACTGGTCAGCCTGTTTATGGACATTTCATCCGAGATGATTCATGCGCTTCTTCCGGTCTATCTGGTGACCGCGCTTGGCGCTTCTGCCCTGGCCGTAGGTGTCCTTGAGGGAGTGGCCGAGGCGACCGCATCGGTGACCAAGGTTTTCTCGGGCGCGCTGAGTGACTGGCTAGGGCAGCGAAAAGTGCTGGCCGTTACTGGCTATGGTCTCGCAGCGCTGGTCAAGCCGTTGTTTCCATTGGCCAACTCGGTTGGTCTGGTCTTTGTGGCACGGTTTGTCGACCGGATAGGAAAGGGGATTCGCGGCGCTCCCAGGGACGCCCTGATTGCAGACCTGTCGCCACCGGAAATGCGAGGTGCGAGCTTCGGACTGCGGCAATCGCTGGATACCGTGGGAGCGTTTCTGGGTCCGCTTCTGGCGATCGGTCTGATGTGGCTGACCGCAGACCAGTATAAAACCGTGTTCTGGATTGCCTCGATTCCGGCGTTTTTCGCCGTGATGGTGTTGTTGGTGGCGGTGAAAGAGCCTGCCCATTCCTTCACGCAACGAAAGGTGAGAATGCCCTTACGGCGTTCAGAACTGAGGTATCTGGGGCCGAACTACTGGTGGATCGTTGTCATCGCAACCGTATTCACACTTGCCCGGTTCAGTGAGGCCTTCCTGGTACTGAAAGCCCAGGATTCGGGGCTGGCGGTCATGTTCATTCCGTTGGTGCTGGTCATCATGAGTTTTACCTATTCGCTCTCCGCCTATCCTGTTGGCGTGCTGGCGGACCGGACCGATCGGCCGACCCTTCTCGCCATCGGTCTCATTCTGTTAGTGGTTGCGGATCTGGTGCTGGCCCGGTCATCCGGCCTGGTGGGAGTCGGACTGGGAGTTGCTTTGTGGGGCCTGCATATGGGGTTTACCCAGGGACTACTGGCGACTCTGGTTGCCGAGACGGCGCCGGCCGAACTGAGGGGCACCGCCTTTGGTATGTTTAACCTGGTCACCGGCCTGGCACTGCTGGCGGCAAGTACCATTGCCGGAGCATTGTGGGACATGGCCGGCTCGGCCAATACCTTTCTCGCGGGCGCGGTTTTCGCCATTGTCGCGCTGGCCTTGGTGATTATTCAGCGCCGTCGTTTGAGAGAACGTGGCGATTGCGATTGATTGGCAGGGTAACTCATGGAACACCTTACTCAGACAGTTCTGGCGCTGGTGCGTGATACCGGAGTCCTGGGTTACTGGATTGCATTGTTTGCCGCGTTTGCCGAGACCGCGCTGGTGGTTGGTCTGCTGATACCCGGGTCCAGCTTTTTGCTTCTGATGGGCATTCTGGCCGGGCAGGGCGTGCTGGACCTGGGTGACCTGCTGATTTTCGCTGCGGCGGGCGCCGTGCTTGGCGACAACATCAACTATTACCTGGGCCGGAAATACGGTTACCGATGGCTGAGCCAGAAGCGCTGGTTTCTCAAACCGGACTATCTGTCCAGGGCCGAGGGCTTTTTTGATCGCCACGGTGGCAAGAGTGTTCTGCTCGGGCGTTTTGTCCCCTCCGTCAAAGAGTTGATGCCGTTTATTGCCGGCATGGCGAAAATGGAGCGCTTGCCGTTCTTTGTCTGGAACCTGTTGGGTGCCGTTGGATGGGCCGTTCAATGGATCCTTCCTGGCTACGTCTTCTCTCAATCCCTGTCACTGGCCCACGCCTGGCTGTCCCGGTTGGGGCTCCTGCTTTTCCTGTGCGTTACCCTGGTTGTCCTGCTCTACCTGTTGAGGTGGCTTGCGATTCGGTATGGTCCGGGCGCGGCGCAGCTCACCCTCTCGGTGATCCGGTCGATCGTTGAAGCCATTCGGAAGAATCCCGACTTGGCCGCCTGGGGGCAGCGTCATCCCGGCTTCATCGGGTTTCTCAAGAGGCGAGGAGACAAGACCCGCCTGACAGGGTTGCCAATGACGCTGGTCGGCCTGGCAATACTGTATGTGCTTCTGCTGTTCGGGGGGCTGGTTGAGGACCTCCTGACCAGGGAGGCGATTGTGGCGGCGGATGCACGCATTGATAGCCTGATTGCGAGCTTTCGGACGGACACCCTCACTCACCTTTTCTACGGAATCACGAGCCTTGGGAATCCCCGGGTCGTGGTTGCGGGTCTCTTGCTCAGTATCGCGGTTCTATTTCGTTTGCAACGAACCCGGTTCGTCCTGCCGATGATCGTCTCGGTGGTCGCAGCAGAGGGCCTGGTTTTTTTGAGCAAACTCGCGTTTCACCGGCCAAGGCCTGCGCAGGCATTGCTGGAACCCGGCGGCTATTCGTTTCCCAGTGGCCATGCCGCCATCAGTCTGGCCTTCTACGGGTTTCTGTTTTTTATTGTCATGCATGCAACCCGGAAATGGCGTGCTCGGGTCAACCTCTTATTCGGGGCGGCTTTTCTGGCGCTCTCCATCGGTTTCAGTCGATTGTATCTCGGCGTTCATTACCTGAGTGATGTGCTGGCCGGATACCTTTTGGGAGGGCTGGGGCTCCTCATCGGCAGCGCGATGGTGTTCGGTGGCTGGCAGGGCATTCGCCTGAAACCTCTGCGGGCGAGGACAAGCCGAAGTGCTGCGACAGTGGCTGTGGTTCTCCTCGGAGCTGTATGGATGACCGTCTTTCTCAGACTGAATGCCCAGCCCCCCTTATTATCGTACGAAAGTGCACCGGCCTCAGGCCCTGAGCAATACACCGGCCCCCAACAGCTTTTTTCAGACCCGGAGGCGCGCTATGCGCTATCCGTGACCGGCACCCGAAAGGCACCGATCAACCTGGTTTTCCTCGCCACCCCGTCATCACTGGACAGTTGCCTGAGGGCCGCTGGCTGGCATGCTGCGCAGACGACCCGTTGGCAAACGGTGTTTGAGGCCTACCGGGACGTGTTGCTCAGCCGTGGCAATCCGGCCGCCCCCTTGTCTCCGTGGTTCTGGAGCGATCGAACTCCCCTCCAGCAGTGGTCCCGGCCGGATGGACCTGACCGGGTGTTTGATCGATCCTTTCTACGGATCTGGCGCACGTCGTTAACAGCGGCCGGAGGGACAGACGTATTGGTTGCCTCCACCGGGCACGAGCATTTGCCCAGCTGGCACCTGGTGCCGGAGGTGGATGCCGCGTTCGACCATTCAAGAGGCCAGCTGCTGAAGCAGTTGGCCCAAACCAGAGGTGTTGCCGGTACGGAGCCGTTCGAGGTTCCTGATGACAAGAATGCTAGCCGGACTGGCCCGCTCTATGAGGGCGAACGCAGCGTCGTCAGGCTGAAAGCGTGTCGCGCGAATATGCAAATAAAGCCTGGAAAGTAATCTTTTGCAAAAACGCGATTTTCCTGACGTCTATTCACAAAACTCCTGTTGAAGTGATGTCTGCTTTACGGCGAAATTGACCCCTGAAATATGCTCCTATAGCTTTTCAGGTGCGGTTCCCCTGTTCTTTATCTCTTCATTCCGGTTTTCCCCATGTTACAGACGCCCAATGATTTCAGGCTCCAGGCATCCCTATTGATACTTTGCATATGCTCCATTTGCATCGGCTTGCTCAGTCTGGCAGTGGAGGCTTTTCCGATCCTGGCCGTCCCCGATCGCCTGTCGGTGACGCCAGAGGGGGCCCCTGCGGTGATTGTCGCCGGATTTGCCCTGATTGCCCTGGCGTATGACCTGACCCGATGGCGAATAACGGCTGGCATGGTGCTCGCGGTGATCGGCGCTTATGGCGTTCTCCGTTGTTTTGGGGAAGGGACTATTGCGATTGATGGTTTGGGCGCCGATTCGCAGCTGCAAGGTCTTTTCGCTTCGCTGGCCTTGTTGACGTTGGCACTGATATCCATCTCTGGTCTGCAAGGTAAAGCCGGTCAGTGGGCTGGTTTTGTGGCGGGCGGTACCGGGGTGATTGCCGGTGCCGCTCTGTTGTTGGGATACCCGGAGCTGGACTCAGAGATTGGCCTACAGGCGTTTGTCGTTGGCTTCTCTGATGCCGCCGGCGTGCTCTGTGTCGGCTTCGGCGCGGCGCTACTGGCATTGTCCCGTCGTCAGGCTGCCCTGGAACTCCCGTTTGCGCGACGGAGCATCGTCGTTGGAATTCTGGGTGTCGTTGGAACTTTCCTGTTGTTTCTGGTGGCGAACTGGGGTGTTCACATGGAGCGTCACCAAGGTGCGGAAGCAACACTGACCCACTATGCCAGTACTCTCAAACACGGTCTCCACGCCCATGAACAGCTGATCCGTCGCCTGGCGGATCGATTCACGCCGGCATTCGACAGGGACCAATCGAACCTGTTCCAGGGTGAGATCCAGCGCTACCTCGACGATACGCCGGCTCTCAACGCTGTCGCGATAGTGACGAAGGAGGGTGGTATTGTCCTGCAAGCATCGAAGTCAGATCCGGATGTTCGCTGGATGGCGCGACAAGGCGGCAAGCCGTCGGTTCGGTCGTGGCTCACTGAATCCGGGGGGGAGGGTCGTCATGGCGATTGGTTTTTCCCCGACAGAGCCGCTCCCCTGCGAGCACTGTTTGCTGTTCGAGGCAATGCCGACAGTGCTGGCTCCTTTTTGGCGGTTCTGGATCTTCAGACATTGCTGGACTACGAGGTTCCTGACCGGGACTCCCAGTTCAAGGTAACGCTAATGCCGCCCGGTTCGTTTTCGCGGAATGTGAGTGAACGCCGTGGACGCGCGGCGCCGGAGGTTTTTGAGGCTGCCAGAATCCCTCTCGAGGATGGTGGAAGCCTGACCCTGGTAGCACAGGCCGGGCCGCCAGAGCTTCTGTCCTTTCAGGGCCTGTTCCCGATCGCGTTACTGGGGTTTGGTCTGGTGATGAGCTACCTGCTGATCATGGGGCGAAGTGTTCTCGGAGCCTATGAGCGACAAACCCGGGAGCTCAATGTTGCCGGCCAGCAATTCCGGTCACTTTTCTCACAGTCGCCCGATGCGATTTTTGCGGTGGATGAGCAGGGCTATTATCAGTCCCTGAACTCCATGGCGGAGAACATCGTCAAGCTGGGACCAGAAGACGTGGGCACAACCCATTTTCTGGATGTCCTGAATGCCGGCCGGATCAACGAGTGCGACCAGCGCCGGTTTGAGGCGGCCTTCCGTGCCGCGGCTTCCGGTCAAACCCAGTCCTTTGAGGTGAGGTTCGCCTCGCCGGACGGGGCCGAACCGCGGGATTACGAGGCGGATATGTTGCCGGTTCTGGTGGACGGACGCGTCACGGGTGTCTTCATCATCGGCAAGGATATAACGGAACGACTGCAGGCACAGGAAAGTGAGCGCATATTGAAGCGAAGCCTGGAGTCGAGTGATAACGGAGTGATCGTTGTCGATCACAGGAGCCGTGACCTGCCTGTGGTCTTTGTGAACCCGGCTTTCTGTCAGATGACCGGTTACACCGAGTCGGAACTGCTCGGTGCCACCGTCAAGTTGCTGGCGGGGCCGGAGACCGACAGACAGGATATTGATCTGATTGATCGCGCCACGACGGCCGGTCAACCGCTCAGCCTGACCATGAAGAGCTATCGAAAGGATGGAACGCCGTTCTGGAACCAGATTTCCCTCGCCCCGGTAAGCGATGACCGCCGGGTCGTAACCCACTACACCGCCATTATGCGAGATATCTCCGAGCGTAAGGAGCAGGAGGGGCGTCTGGCCTACCAGGCAACCCATGATGCGCTGACGGGGCTGGGCAATCGCGCCCTTTTCGAGGATCGCCTCGACCACGATTTCTCACTGGCACGGCGTTATGGAAAGCTGCTCGCGGTGTTGTTCATTGACCTGGACGAGTTCAAGCCCATTAACGATACCCTGGGCCACAAGGTCGGGGACCGGCTGCTTATCAGCGTGGCGGTCAGGTTGAAAGGCATTCTCCGGCCAAGCGACACCCTGGTTCGATTCGGTGGCGATGAATTTGTCCTGATACTGCCGAACCTCGGACATGCCAGCGAGGCAGAGGACGTTGCGGAGCGGATTCTCGGCGAACTCAGCAAACCTCACAGAATTGGCCGCCATGAGCTTCATATTTCCGCAAGCATCGGTATCAGCCTGCTGGAAGACAGCATGGATCACGCCGAACGGCTTCTGCAACAGGCCGACATGGCGATGTACAAGGCCAAGCAGCAGGGGCGCGATACCTACGAGGTGTATTCTCCGGATCTTGATGACTCGCTTTCAAAGCGAGTCACACTGCGGAACGATCTCCAGGAGGCACTGAAGACAAACCAGCTGTCCTTGCACTATCAACCACAGGTTGACCAGACTGGCGCCGTTTGCGGATTGGAGGCCCTGGTTCGCTGGAAACACCCGTCAAAAGGTTACGTTTCCCCCGCCGACTTCATTCCTGTCGCGGAAGAGACGGGGCAGATCATACAGATCGGCAAATGGGTGACAGCTCAGGCCTGCAACGATGCGCGTTACCTGGCTGAACGTGGCCTCCTCAAGGGGAGAATGGCGGTCAACCTGTCCCCCATGCAGTTTCATCGACCCAATTTCCTGAATACCGTACAGGATATTCTGGAAGAAACCGGACTTGAGGCCGGGTTACTTGAGCTGGAACTGACCGAAGGCATCCTCATGAAGGACACCGCGAGTGCCATCCAGACTCTGAACGCCCTTGCCAACATCGGGATAGCCACGGCAATTGACGACTTTGGAACCGGCTTCTCGAGCTTCAGTTACCTGCGGGATCTGCCCGTCGACAAGATCAAGATCGACCGGAGTTTTGTCAGCCAGATCACCACCAGTGAAAAGAATGCTGCGGTCTGCAAGGGCGTGATTGGCCTGGCCAGGGAAATGGGACTGAAGGTCGTGGCAGAGGGGGTTGAAACCGGCGCCCAGGCCGGTGCGCTCTCCGGCTATGGGTGTGCGGCCTTCCAGGGGTACTTCTTTGCAAGGCCGATGGCATTGCCCGAGTTAACCAGCTGGTTGACCGAAGCGCGGGTGGGCGCCTGCCCCCTCTGACAGGCTAAACCTCAGCTGATTCGGAATCGCTCAACCAGCTGCGCCAGAGCCTCCGAGTTCGCCAGAAGGGTCTCGGCGGAAACGTGGCTCTCACGTCCCTTTTCGCTGGTTTCCTTGGACTTGTCGGAGATGGTCACCAGACGCTCTGTGATGTCCTCGCAGACACTGGTTTGCTCTTCGGACGCGGACGCGACCTGTTCATTCATCTGGTTGATCTGGCCGATGGCCTGAACGACACGTTCGATAGCTTCAACCGCTTCGCTGTTGGCACTGAGTGCCTTGCCACTGCGCTCGGTGGAGGTGCGAATGGACTGGACTGCGGCGGTAGCCTTCTGGGTCAGATCGGAAATCGTGTTGGCGATTTCCTCGGTGCTGCTCTGGGTTTTCTGAGCCAGGTTTCGGACTTCGTCGGCTACGACGGAGAAGCCACGACCGTGTTCCCCCGCCCGGGCGGCTTCGATGGCCGCATTGAGCGCGAGAAGGTTAGTCTGCTCGGCTATGGCGTTGATGACCTGGATAACGGCGTTGATGGACTCTACGCCCTTTCCAAGCTCCTCTACCTCGAAGGCCGACGCACCGATGTCGTTGTTGAGTGCGTTCATCTCGGCCGCTGCGTTGGAGATGATTTCCTTGGAGCGGGTGGTTTCTTCGGACGCTTCGGAAGCCGAGTTGGCGGCGCTGGCCGCACTGGCAGAGATTTCGCTCGCGGCCGAGGTCATCTCGGTCACCGCTGTGGCAACCTGATCGGTTTCGGCATCCTGTTCGTTGACCAACCTTGAGAGATCCGTGGTGTGCCGGGTGATCGTCTCGGCGTTCTGGTGGGTGAGCTCGGAGTTTTTCTTCACGTCCCGGATCAGGTCGGCAAGGGTGTTGATGAAGGTGTTGATGTGATCGGCCAGTTGACCCAGTTCATACCGGTCGTTGACCGTGACCCGAGCGGTCAGGTCTGCTTCGCCAGTGGACAGCTCCCGCACGGAATCGGAAATGCGTTTAATCGGCCGGCTGATGGTCAGGCTGATCATGAAGCCGATGATGCCTGCGATGACCACGGCTACGATGGAGATCAGCGTGAATGTGGTCTGACTACTCTCCAGGGTTTCCTGGCCTGCCGTTGATACATCATTCAGAACGGTGGCGACATCATCCAGATAGAAACCGGCTCCGAGCATGATGCCCCAGCGATCCAGATAAATGGAATAAGACTCTTTCGGCGATGGCTCGGATGCGCCCGGCTTGGGGAACCAGTAGGTATAGAAGCCATCGCCGTTCTTCGCCGCGTCAATCAGGCCGCGAACCAGATAGTTGCCGCGCTTGTCCTGAAGATCCCAGAAGTTCTCACCCATTCCCTTGTCTGATTGGCCCAGTAACACCCGCTTTCCCGAATCGGTGTAGCCGAAGAGATAGCCGCTGTCACCGAATTTCAGGTTTCGGAGGATGGGTAAGGCCTCTTCGAGGGTCCCCCCGTTCTCGTAAATATGCTTGATGGAGGAGTAGGCCATGTCCATCAGGTCTTTAAGCTCTGACCGTTTCAACTGGGTGACGCTGGTTTTAACCGTGGCCATTTCATTGTCGACCAGTTGCTGGGTCTGGATCCGCACGGTGAAGAAGATGGCGACGGCCAGGAGGATGACAGGCAGGAGCGCCAGAATAAAAAGTCGGTTGCGAATGGATATGGGCATGGGTTCCTCAGTTTCCGGTATCTGATCTCAGGTTTATCGGCGGAAATCGGGTTCCCTTGAGCTTATATCTTTCTGCCGGATTCAGCGTGCGCCTACCACGTAGCCCAGAGACTCCGGCAACCACAGGGCTATGCCGGGAAACAGCATGACCAGAAGCAAGCTGACCAACATGGCGGCAATGAATACGAGTGACCAGCCGATGGTGTGCTCGAGGCGGATATTTGCCACCCGGGTAGTTACCATCAGGTTCACCGCCACCGGTGGAGTGAATTGTCCGATGGCGATGTTCATTGCCAGTAGAATACCGAACCAGATCGGGTTCCAGCCGAAGTGATTCATCATCGGAAGCACAATGGGGATCAATATCAGGTAGATCGAGATGGCATCCAGTAGCATGCCGGCAACCAATACCAGGATCATTACCAGTCCGAGCAGCACCCAGCCGTTATCAGACAAAGCCAATAGGGCATCCGCCAGATGCCCGAATGTGCCAAGGGTAGTACCGGCCCAGGCGAATATGCCCGCCAGAGCAATAATAAACATCACCACGCCGGAGGTGAGGGCCGCTTCGTTCATCAGGTGCCAGAGATCTCTCAGGCTCAGGTTCCTGTAAACGAGACAGCCCACCACCAAACCATACGCGACGGCGACGACGGCCGCTTCGGTGGGGGTGAAAAGGCCGGAGCGCAGGCCGCCCAGAATGATCACAGGCGCAAAAAGTGCCGGAATCGCCTCCCGGAAGCTTGGCCAGAAGGATGGGCGGTCGACGACCGCAGGATCTTCCCAGCGGTATTTACGGGCAAAAAACAGCGCTGGAATCAGCAGTGATAAACCCGCCAGAATACCCGGGAACAGACCGGCTGCGAACAGCGCCCGAAGATCCACACCAGGGACCACGATGGAGTACAGAATAAGGGCGATAGACGGTGGAATCAGGATGGCGGTTGACGAGGACGCCGCAATCAAGGACGCAGAGAACGGCTTGGGATAGCCGGCTCGTTGCATGCTTGGCAGCATCACCATCGCTACAGCGGCCGCATCTGCAGGGCCGGAACCACTCATGCCTCCCATGATAAGGCACACCAGCACCGCGACGACGGTAAGCCCGCCATGGCGCGGGCCGATTATGGCCTGGGCAAACCGGACCAGGCTGGCAGCCACACCCGCTCGCTCAAAGATCAGTCCTGTGAGGATAAACAGCGGAATGGCAATCAGCGGATACTTCGCCACACTGTTGTAGGTGTTGGTGCCAAACGTGCCGAGCATCGCCGGCGGGAGCCCAGCGACAATGCCAGCCAGCCCGCCAAAGCCCAGAGCCATTGCCACAGGTACGCCGATCAGCAGTGCAAACAGGAACGTGCCGATCATCAGCCAGTCAGGACTCATGGATGACCTCCGGGCCGGACTTGCCGCGCAGACGATCAACAAGATTCTGCGTGAGGCGGATGAGAATCGCCAGCGATAGCAGCGGTAGCCAGATAACATAGATCCAGTTGGGCAAACCCAGGCCCGGTGACAGCGACTCCCACTGGTATTCCTGCCAGGCAAAAGTGCTTCCGTACCAGACCATAACCCCCAACACGGTAACTCCTGCTGCCCATTGCAGAACATAGATCAACTTGCACAGAGTTGGTGGGAGACGATGTTCGATCAGCTCAATCCGGATGTGCTGATTATGCCGTGCCGCCGCGGCGGCCCCGCCAAAGGTGAGAAGAACCAGGCAAAATACGGAGAATTCCTCGGTGAACGCAAACGAGGCGTCTGTAGCATAGCGGACAATGACATTGCCCAGGCTGATCACGCAGATGGCTGCAAGGGCCAGGGTGGCCAGCCAGGATTCCGGCTGGAATTTACGAGGGCGGCGCGACGGCATCACAACTCCGTTGTATCAGGGCGCGCCCGCCGACTGGCGGGCGCTGGAAGGGCGGGGGTCGGTAGCCCCGGTTGAGGTTTTACTGGTCGCGATTGGTGACAGCTTTCTGAGCCTGCTTGACCAGATCCTCGCCGATGCGGGGCGTCCACTTCTCGTAAACAGATTGGGTCGCTTTGACGAAAGCATCGTGCTGAGCCTGGGTCAGCTCGGTCACTTCTACACCGCGCTCTTTGATTGCTGCGAGGGTATCGTCCAGCTCGGCCCGGGACTTATTGATTTCCCACTGGCCGGCATCAATAGCTGCCTGCTTCAACAGGGCCTGGTCTTCCGGACTGAACTGGCTCCAGACCTGATTGCTAACTGCAAACACCAGAGGGTCGGCCATGTAGTGCCAGAGGGTCAGGTGAGTCTGGCCAACCTGGTCGATGCGCGCCACGTCAAACACCGACAGCGGGTTTTCCTGACCGTCCACTGCGCCGGTGGTCAGCGCCGGCTTGGCATCGGCCCAGCTCATCTGAGTCGGGTTGGCGCCGAGGGTAGTGAAGGTGTCCTGGAACAACGGCGAGCCGACCACGCGGATCTTCAGCCCGTCGAGATCTGAGGGTTCCTGAATGGTGCGCTTGGAATTGGATAGCTCCCGGAAACCGTTCTCGCCCCAGGCCAGTGGCGTTACGCCACGCTTTTCAATGGCAGCAAAAATGGCTTTGCCGGCGTCACCCTGGGTGATGGCGTCGAGGGCGGCATAGTCCGGCATAAGGAAGGGCAGGGAAAACAGGTTCAGCTCAGGCACCTGGGGCGACCAGTTAATGGTGGAACCTACCGCCATATCAATCAGACCTGAGCGCATGGCCGAAAACTCCTTGGTCTGGTCGCCGGCCACCAGCTGGGAGTTGCTATAGATCTTCATGTTGATGCGTCCGTCGGATCGCTCCTTCACCAGTTCGACCCACTTGTCTGCTGCCTGTCCCCAGGGAAAGGCCGAGGGCAGGACTGTGGAGACCGTATATTCATCCTTGTACTGAGCCTGGGAGGCGGTGCTGAACAGGACCGAAGCTGCGACTGCAGCCAACACAGAGCAACGTTTCAACATGTTGTTTTCCTTTTTATTGACGTGGTCAGAATGACGCTAAACCGGCGAGAAAGCCCGAAAATCGATTATAGGAACGCGGCTGGGGCTATGCAAAACATGAGAAAATTATCCATCCGGAGCGTCAGGGGCTTTCTACTCTAATCTGCATGTTCTATGACAAGCAGAAGCAGCCTCGATTTGATGGCGGACAGGTCCGGGAACATACTGGATTCGTAACCCGGTTACTGACTCGCTGATAGAAGGAGACAAGCCTTATGGCAGATACACCCGTTATGCTGATCACCGGTGCTTCCTCGGGCATTGGCGCAGAAACTGCACGAGCTGCTGCAAAACAGGGCTACCGACTGGTACTGGCAGCCCGCTCAGAGGATAAGCTGGCAGGGCTCCAGAAAGAGCTGGGCGGGCCGGAAAGTGTGTTGACCGTCCAGTGTGATGTTCAGAATGGTGAAGACCAGAAACGAATGGTGAGCCAGGCGCTGGAGACCTTCGGCCGGATTGATGCTGTCTTCGCCAATGCCGGTCGCGGCGGTGAACCTGGCGGATTCAGCGGAGCCGATCCGGACGTCTGGAAAGACATGATCCTCACCAACATACTGGGCGTCGGACTGACCATTCAGCACTGTCTGCCGGCACTGCGGGAGAGCAGGGGGCACCTGTTGCTAACCGGCTCGGCCGCCGGTCGAGTCACTATCCCTGGCTCCATGTACAGTGCCACCAAGTGGGCGGTATCCGCCATTGGCTACGGTGTTCGTGAAGAGCTTCGTGGGTCGGGCATCCGCGTTACACTGATTGAGCCCGGCATGGTCGATACCCCCTTCTTCGACAAACCACCCGCCCATGCCCTGAAGCCGGAAGATATTGCCAATGCGGTGATGTATGCCGTGGTGCAGCCCGCTCATGTGGATGTGAATGAAATTCTGGTGAGGCCAACGCCGGCCGTTGAATAGCTGACCACCCGTTGAAGAGGAGAGTTGGATGTCGGGACCGTTGTCGGGTCTTCGTGTTCTGGATTTGTCGAGGGTGCTGGCCGGTCCCTGGTCCGCCCAGATTCTTGGGGATTTGGGTGCCGACGTCATCAAAATCGAGCGTCCGGTTTCGGGGGATGATACTCGAAACTGGGGCCCGCCATACCTCACGGGAGTGGACGGCTCGTCCGAGCTGTCCGCCTACTTTCTTTCTGCTAACCGGAACAAACAGTCCCTGGCAATCGACATCGCCAGCGACAAGGGACAGCAGCTTATCCGGGAGCTGGTGTCCGAGTCGGACATCCTCCTGGAGAACTTCAAGGTCGGCGGGTTAAGGCAGTACGGCCTGGATTACGAGAGCCTGAAAACGATCAATCCACGTCTGATTTACTGCTCCATTACGGGATTCGGCCAGGATGGGCCTTACGCCAGTCGTCCCGGGTATGACTTCCTGATCCAGGCCATGGGAGGCCTGATGAGCATCACCGGGCAACCTGACGGAGAGCCGGGCGCCGGGCCGGTAAAGGTGGGTGTGGCGCTGACCGACATTATGACGGGCCTCTACGCCACCATCGGTATCCTGGCAGCGCTGAATCACCGGGAGCGAACCGGGGAAGGGCAGTATGTCGAGACAGCGTTACTCGATGTGCAGGTGTCCTCCCTGGCCAATCAGGCAATGAATTTCCTCGCCAGTGGCAAGGTTCCCCAGAGAATGGGAAACGCCCATCCGAACATTGTTCCCTATGAAGCCTTCCCCACCGCCGACGGAGACATGGTGCTGACCGTCGGGAACGACAAACAATTCGCCCGATTGTGTGAGGTTCTGGGACATCCGGAATGGGCCGATGACGAACGTTTCAGCACCAACCGCGCACGGGTGGCGAACCGAAAAGAATTGGTGCCAAGAATCCGGCAGGCGACCGTGATGCGACCGACTGACGAGTGGGTCTTGGAACTGGAAAAGGCACAGGTTCCCTGTGGACCGGTCAATACCATTGATCGCGTATTCTCAGATGCCCAGGTCCTGGCCCGGGATATGAAACGCCACCTGTCTCATCCAAAACTCGGCGAGGTCCCCACCGTTGGCAACCCGCTCAAGCTGACCCTCACGCCCGTGGATTATCGCACCGCACCTCCGTTGCTTGGGGAACAGTCCAGGCAGGTATTGGAAACCGTGTTGGGGTTGTCGCCCGAAACGATTGATTCGCTTGTGCGGGAGGGGGTTGTCGGAGATGTTGCAGAATAGTGTGCTTGCGAGTCTGTTGATACTTCGGGGACGTCAGAAACAACAAAGCCCGCACAAGGCGGGTTTTGTCAGAATTCTTAATGGTGCCCGGGTCAGGAGCCGGATTGTTCCAACTCTGGGTGGACCTGATACGAGGTCAGGGTCAGCTGTAATTTAAAATCAATTAAACTTGGACCGAAGTAGATGCACCCACTGAAACGTAGTTTTCAACCTCACTGTAGATATCGACTGAATTTTCGGGAACCTCTAGAGAGACGATAAGGGAGTATCGTGCACTTGAACGCCAGCGCTCTTTGGCCTTTCGGTATTTCCACCATCCCGATACAGGGTAGACTGCGAGCGTATGTCGTAGCGCCAAATCTGCTGCTGTGCCTTCCCATGTGTCGCAATGGATGGAGCCGCGGGACCTAAGTCTTGACCCAAATTGCCATCCGTTGTCATCCCCTTCGGGCCCGTCATAGCTTGGATCTTTTGCTTCGTCGTTTATCATCGCTCGGAAGTTTGGCTCAGATTGCTGAGGACGGAGCACCGCAAATCGTAAGCCGAAGGATTGGTAACGAAATTTGGATCGGTAGCCTCTTCTACCAGGGTTCGGCTCAATGAAATAGGAAAGCGTGACCTTGAGCCGTACCCGTGTTTCTGGGGGTAATTCTGCTAACTTTGCTCTCGGCCATGGGAGTCGCACCAGATGCATTTCATTGAGACTCGGATCATCACTCGGTCGTGCTCCGTCCTTTTTCCGAAATGGCTGTATGTAATTTTCTGTTATGAGAGTTAGGTAGTTGTTCGCGCTCGAGATTGCTTTGCCCAAGTTAGGCACTCCATTGCCAACGACGCGGAGCATTTCTGCTTTGGCCTCAGCCGGGCTTTTATTGGCCAATAAAGACTTAAACCTTGAGCGCATTTTCTCGGTCCATTCGGCGGAATGGGTTAGTAGTCCTCTAATAGTTTCTGGCCAATAATCGGGATAGGTAGCCCACAGATGAGCTGCGTAATTAGTAGCCAAAGCACACGCTGCACTGGTGTCCCCATGATATTCGAATAGAGGGCTAGTCGAGCGCCCTGATGTCGTGAGCAAAGCTACTGTGTCGGCCGCATCAGTTGTCGTTTGATTTGGAGACAAAAGATAATTTCCACCTTCCATTACGAAGTCGGGCTTAAACGGTGCCTGATCTACCCAATCCCAACAGAGCGAAGAACGACTTTGTGGTGCTACGTCACCTTTAGATGCTAAAGGGGTCCAGCCCTGGAATGTCGGGTCATCAATTACGTCGTTGTCGGTAAATGCTCCTACTGTCACGGCGTTCCAGGCCTGCGCAGGGTCTTCTATAGGCGTGTTACTCACTTGATCCCAATGATCTGGTGTAGGTTGAACCGCCGTTGCATTGCCTGCGCTAATGAGAAAGATGCGCCTAACGTCATCCTCAATCCCTGACGTGAAGCTATCTATCTCTGCAGACCACGAGGAAGGCTGTCCGGTAATTGGTTCTGGCTCAGCCGTTACTGCTAGTGAGTAGACTCGGTTGCGATTGGGGCGATCAATCTCAAGCTTAAGAGCTGTACCGCGAGTTATCGCTCCGTATAAGTCTGGCTGGTTGCCTCCGGCGGGAGGAAGAATTCGCGCCGACTCCAAATCAAATGGCACAGAGAAGGGATGAGGACTAGCTAATGTATCTCGAAGGTCTCCATAGATCGCTAATCCTGCTTGCAAAGATCCGTGGGGCTCGTATGGTGCGGGTGGATTGTAAAAATCGTATTTCGGCCACATCGGGGCCCAAACAGTACTTTTCTGACCGTCCGTGAAAGGCCTTAGTAATGGGTGGTCGTGATTGACGCCCGAGTCAAGAATGGTGGCGCTGGTTACCCCAAAATCGTCTGAAGGTTGTAATCTATTTAATAGTTCGTCGGCCCATTCTTGTTGATCTTGATTAGAAAGTCCGCCCCAGAAAGTTGCTGGCTGTTTCGCCAATCGGAGTTCTTCTAAGCAACCAAACAGAGTAACGGCTCTTTCTAATTCTGCGGTAGATGCATGAGCTAATAATACGGTAGTGTCGAAGAAGTTTAGTTGATGTGAGCTGATTGTGGCATTGGTGATTTCAGCCAGCTGAGCTTTTATAGTCGGTATGCTTTCAAGTTGATTAGGTGCCTTCAGCCACAATTCCAACCAATTTCTCTGGTTATGGTCACGGGGAAAAGCCGAAGCCGCGTCGGTCCAGAAGCTCCGAATATTGGCGAGTCTTACTGACTCTATGCTGTCTACCAATGCTTGATTGCCTGGCTTGCCGCGAGCATCTTTTCTGGGATCGAGATATTTCTCGATCTTGCGTGTGAAAGCGTTTCTCCGGTTTTCGGGAATGAAAACTAGGGCTGCCTCAATCTCGCCATCCAATCGAACTTGGCGGAGATCAAAGTCTCTATTGTCTAATTTTTCGAGCGGCAAAGGCTGATTTGGGTATCCCTTAATCTCTATGTAGATACCAGGGTTTTCATCTAAGAAATTCTGTTGGTTTTGTCTCTTTTGATCATGCTCTATGAACGAGTTTCGAATGTTTTCGAGCAGCTGTCTGCCGTGTTGTTCTCTTTGCCTGCTAGGGACGCCCTTAGAGGGAACAGGGGAGCGATTAGAGAATGGTTCGGAAAATGAATGACGCTTTACTAATAAATGGCGCTTCCTTTCTGCCATGGTTTTGTTGCCTTATTTCGCGTTTCGCTTTTGTAATGCTTCTAAGATGAAATCTGATTTTAACTCACCATCCGCCTCTAAAATTGCAGTTTTCGCAGCATCATCGCAGGCTTGTACGATCTCAGATGGGCTTAAACCTTCGGCGAATTCGACCGTGCTGTTCAGATTAATTCGGTCAATTGAAAAACGGGATAATCGATTCGAGATGAGAAGCTTAATTTGGTCTTTGCTTGGTAGTTCGAATTCGATTAAATCATCAAACCTACGAAATAATGCTTTGTCGAGGAGGGATGGATAATTGGTGGCGGCAATAACTATGCTTTCGGATCTGTCTTTCTCGAGAAACTGTAAAAAAGAGTTCAGTATCCGTCTGACTTCCCCGATATCATTATCGCTATCTCTTTTGCTGCCGATGGCATCGAACTCATCAAATAAAAAGATCGCTCGAGTGGAAGCAATAAACTCAAAGATTCGGCGAAGCTTCGTAGCAGTCTCACCCAAATATCTAGTGATCAGTCCGTCTAATAGCACGGTATACAGGGGGAGTTTCAATTCGGTCGCTAGAACCGATGCGGTCATTGTTTTCCCTGTGCCTGGAGGGCCGCAGAAAAGAAGCTTTCTCTTTGGGATCAACCCGTAGCTTCTAAGTTTGTCCCGTTGCCTTTGTTCAAGCAGGATGCGAAACACATGTGAGCGGGATCCTTCCGGGAGGGTTAGCTCGGATAAATGTGTAACCTGATTTGATTTTTCGAGAAGGAGGCCTAAATCGTCAGGCGTCTGGGTTAAGGGCGTCGGTGAAGAATTGTCGAGTTTATCCGATCGCGACTCGATCTGTAGTTTCTCGACTAAAGATTTTATTTCAGATGCGAGCTTTTGATGACCTTTCCTCGCTTCATTAGCTGCAACCTGCAGCATTACTGCGTAGAAACGATCGTCATCCTCATCAGCGTGACTTCGAAGCAGGGCTTTTAACTGTGAGGAATTAGCCATTTTCGTTCCCCGACTTGGATGATTTTGAAGCTGACGGCGATTGGTGTTTGAAGGTGATCTACGAACAATAGTATCGGTTGGAGTTGGCGCTGTACAAAAATATTAAGTCATCGTTAGGTCAGTTGATGCCAGCCGTGTGGTGATGAAATTTGCTTGGATAACGCTTACAAATTTCCACCCTTAAGCAACAAAGCCCGCACAAGGCGGGCTTTGTCAGAATTCTTGATGGTGCCCGGAGGCGGAATCGAACCACCGACACGGGGATTTTCAATCCCCTGCTCTACCAACTGAGCTATCCGGGCGTGTTGCGGTACTGCGCTGCAACGGGGCGCTATTAAACCGGTTTCGATGTTTTGAGTCAAGGCTGGCCGGCAAAAAATTCGGAAACTTTTCGGTGTTGATCAGACCTTGACCAACCCTTTCATTTTTCGGGCGGAACGTAGCCTTCGGCCTTGTCGAAGGGCTCGTTGTTGAAGAAGCGTTCCATCTGCGCCTGCAGGTATTTCCGGTTGTTCGGGTCCATCAGGCTCAGGTGCTTTTCGTTGATCAGCATGGTCTGCTGGTTCTGCCATTCTTCCCAGGCCTGGCGGGATACATTCTCGAAGATGTCCTGGCCCTTGGCGCCGGGCATGGGGGGGAAGTCCAGGCCTTCCATTTCTTTCTGGTATTTGCGACAGAATACGGTGCGGCTCATGTCGGCTCCTGTGTCGATATCGAATCTGGCGTCATCATAACAGATCGGATGGGGCATCCGTGGGCTCAGAGCAGGGCGGTTTGCTCCGGTTCGGTGATCAGGGACCGTATGGGCGCGGGCAGTCCGAGTGTCAGCGCTTCGTCGCGAAAGAACCAGCGCAATCGGTCCGAATCCGCAACGGTGGCATCGCCGGTGACGGTCAGTCGGGCCGGGCGGATGTGCAGATGGTAGTGACTGAAGGTGTGGCGAAATCCGCTGATCAGCTCCGGCTCGGCGCAGGACAGGCCCAGATTCCGGTCACAGGCCTCCTGTAGTTCGTCGACCCCGTGGGCCGGGTCGATTTCCGGCAGGCTCCACAGGCCTCCCCAGATGCCCGAGGGAGGTCGCCGTTCCAGGAGAATACGGCCCTCGGCGTCCTCCAGGATCAGCATCCAGGTGGTTTTTTCCGGTTTGGCTTTCTTTGGCTTTGATCCCGGATAGAGAGTAACTTCATCCCGTTGCCGTGCCAGGCAGTCTGTCTGCAGGGGGCAGTCCTCGCAGGCCGGTCTGGTTCGAGTGCAGACCATGGCGCCCAGGTCCATGATCGCCTGGGTGTAGTCCCGCACCCGCTCGGTCGGCGTGTGCGCCTCGGCATGCTGCCACAGCTGTTGCAGGACGGAGGTCTTGCCAGGCCAGCCGGGAATGGCGTGATACCGGGCCAGCACTCGCTTGACGTTGCCATCGAGAATGGCTGCCCGCTTGTTGAATGCCTGCGCAACGATAGCAGCGGCCGTCGAGCGACCGATGCCGGTCAGGGTTTCCAGGGTCTCCTGGTCATCCGGAAATTGGCCGCCGTGTTCCTGAACCACCTGCCTGGCGGCCTTGTGGAGGTTGCGGGCCCGGGCGTAGTAACCCAGGCCCGACCAGTGGCTGAGGACATCGTCTTCCGGCGCTTCGGCGAGATCCCGGACCGTCGGAAAGCGCTCCATGAATGCCTCGAAGTAGGGGATTACGGTGGTCACCTGGGTTTGCTGGAGCATGATTTCCGAAACCCAGACCCGGTAGGCGTTACGATCGTGGTGCCACGGCAGGTCATGCCTGCCGTGCTGGTCGTACCACGCCAGGAGTCGGTCGGCGAAGGCGTCACTCATTATTTGAAGAGACCCTTCAGTTTGTCGCCCAGTTCCTCCTGAATCTTCTCTTTCACCTTGTCCTCGGCCTTGGTCTTGGCTTTGTCCACTTCTTTCTTCACCTTCGCTTTGGCAGCGTTCTCCGCAATGGTTTTCAGCGTATCCCGGAAACGCGAGCCATCGAATGAGCACAGGCTTCCCGGGTTTTCGGAGAAGTTGCCGCGACATTCCACGGGGATGACCACGTTTTCAACGTACTTGGTCACGCGGCACGCCGGATCACGGTGAACCTCGCCCACAATGCGCAGGCCGGCCTCGTAATCCAGCTTGGTCTGTTTCAGGTCCACAGTGCCGTTGCCCTCCAGCTTCATGCCGGCAAGGGCCGCGACCAGGCTGGTGTTGTTGAGCGTGTTGCCGTTGATCTTCAGGGTACCGCTCATGTCATTGAACGGGGTGGTGCTGCCCCAGTCGGTGGTGGTCAGTTTCTCCTGATTGACCAGCGCGATGCCCTCACAGGCCATGTGGGTGAGGTTCATCTTACGGAACTCGCCCTTGGCCAGGTTGAAGGTGATCTGGCCGTCGGCATTCTCCCGGAGAGCAGACACGCGATTGCCGCGGGACGTCGCGTTGATCTTGATGTTGGCGCCTCCGGAAAGCATGTCCACCTCGGCAAGGTCCGTCAGCAAAGGCAGTGTCTGTACGTTCGATACATCGGAATTGAAGGCCCAGGCCGGGTTGTCTTTGCGGGCGTCAATCGTGGCATTGGCATTGAAGCTGCCGTCATAAAGCTTGCCGCTGAATTCGTCGACCTTGACCAGACCATTTCTAGCGGTGGTGGACGCCTTGATCTGGTTAATGGTCAGGTTGCTGACGACCAGTTGGCCGAGCCCGAAGTTCACATCCAGGCGAAGCGAACGCATGGTGTCCAGTGGCAGCAAGTCGGATTCCGGGGCCGCGGATGCGGTCTGGGAGCCGCTCTGTTCACTGGCAGCAGCTTGCCCTTCCTCGCTTTTCGGTGGCAGATAGCGATCAGCGTTCAGCTTGTCACCATCGAGGTTGAAGACGATGCCGGTGTTGGCCAGGGTGTAGCTGCCTGAACCTTTGAACGAGGTATCGTCCAGTTTGAGTGACAGGTTGTTCAGGGCAATCTGGCCGGGCGACCCGCCAATGTCCGTGGAGAAGGCGATGGCCTGGAGCACATCCGGGTCGCTGGTCTCGATAGCCGGCTGACCGAGATTGTCCAGCAGCTTCCTGAGTGAGAACTCCTTGACGGCGACGTTGCCTTTCAGTGCCGGCTTGTCACCGAAGCCCTGAACCTGAAGGTTGGCGTCCAGCGTCAGATTGGCGAGGCTCGCCGAGAAATCCGACAGCGACGCGGTTTCCTTTTCAAGGTTGGCTGCTGCCGAACCGGACAGTTTGGCGGTAACGGATTTGCCTCCGAATGGCTCGCCTTTCATATCAAAGACCGCATCGAGGCCGGACAGGGCGAAATCGTTCAATGCCTGGTTGGCGGCAATGCGTGCGCTGATTTTGCCATCAACAGTCAGCTTCGGTTTGGCCGTCTCGACCTGGAAGCCGATATCCATCGGGAAGCTGCCGCCAAGGGTGATGTTGCTGGCGTTCAGCGTAAAGTTGTCCAGGGTCACACTCTGGCCGCTTTGCTCGTCACTGTAGTGAACTCGCGCATTACTGACTTCAACGCTTTCGACATTGAAGTTGAGCGGAGTGCCGCCGCCAGCCGTCTCTTGCGGCTGATCCGCGGGTTGGGCCGGTTGTTCCGGCTGCCTGGATTCTCCAGCGGCAGGCTCCGGCATGATGCGGGTCCAGTTGCCGACGCCCTGTTTATCCACAACCAGATTGGCGTCCAGGCCACTGAGTACGAAGGTATTGACCCGGGGCGACATGCCGATGAGCGACCAGAAGTCCACCTGGGCGATGAGCTGGTCAAGCGCAACCAGCCGGTTGCCATCCAGCTGTGCTTCGACATCGTTCAGTTCCAGGCCCAGTGGAATGAATGACCAGCCGATATCGCCGTTCAGCTGAAGGTCGAGGTTGGTCTGTTGTTCAACGGCCTGTTCGATCTGTGGTTTGAAGTCATTGGGATTGATCACGGCCATCGCAATGGCGACAGCGGCCACCGCGAGTATGACGAGGGCGACGATCGCAATGAGGAAATAACGCAGCGCTTTCATGTTCAAGGCTTCCTTTTCCGATGAGCGTCGGGTGCTTCGGCGAAGTCCCGGTGCGGATAAAACCAAGGATAACGCAGGGTTAACAAATTAACAGCGCAGCTATATGACAATGTGGTACTGATAGGCCAAAATACACCTCCCGAAACATCTCGGCTTGAGGCCCTGTGCCTCTTGAACGCGCTTTATAAAGATAACAAGGAGTAGGCTGTGGCAATCACCGTGTCGATCGAATTGAACCGGGAACTTGAGCTTCCTGCGGGTTACGACGAGGTTTTCGAGCTGCTGGCGGACGTTCCCCGATCTGCCAGTCATTTCCCGAAAGTACACCAACTCACGGATCTGGGCGACAACGCCTACCGTTGGGAAATGGAAAAGGTCGGCGTTGACAAGCACGCCATTCAGTCCGTCTACGCGTGTAAATACTACGCGGACAAAGACGCGGGCAAGATTACCTGGGAGCCGGTCCGTGGTGAAGGCAACGGGGTGGTCAGTGGCTCCTGGACGTTGAAAGCAAAGGGTGACAGTGCCACTGCGGTGAAGTTCCAGACCAGTGCAGAGCTGACGGTGCCGCTGCCGAGCCTGCTCAAGCTGGCGATCAGCCCGGTCATCAAGCACGAGTTCAACAGCCTCGTGGATACCTACATGAACAACCTGAAAAAGGCGTTCTGAACGATCGCAGTCGTTGACTCGGTTGCGGGACTCCGGACGTCATAAAAGGTATAATCCGCGGATACATGTTTTCGGCATCTGTGCCGGTTTATGACGACGGAGTCTCCATGGCCGAACGTAAGGCTCGCGTAGAACGCAACACCCTCGAAACACAGATTACCGTCGAGATCGATCTCGACGGCACCGGTCAGTCCCGTTTTGACACGGGCGTTCCCTTCCTTGAGCACATGATGGACCAGATCGCCCGCCATGGTCTGGTGGATCTGAACATCGTGTCGAAGGGCGATCTTCATATCGATGACCACCACACGGTTGAAGACATCGGCATTACCCTGGGGCAGGCCTTCAAGCAGGCGGTTGGCGACAAGAAGGGCATTCGCCGTTACGGCCATGCCTACGTGCCGCTCGACGAAGCACTCTCTCGGGTGGTGATCGATCTGTCCGGGCGGCCGGGCCTGTCCATGGACGTTCCCTATACCCGCGGCGCGGTCGGTGGTTTCGATGTGGACCTGTTCGAAGAGTTCTTCCACGGGTTTGTGAATCACTCCATGGTGACGCTGCACATCGACAACCTGAAAGGCAAGAACACGCACCACCAGATTGAAACCGTGTTCAAGGCCTTTGGTCGTGCCCTGCGCATGGCCATCGAGATGGACGAGCGGATGGCAGGTATTACCCCGTCCACCAAGGGTTCGTTGTAACCGGCTACCGATCAGGAATCAGACAACACCATGAAAACCGTCGCCATTATCGACTACGGTATGGGTAACCTTCATTCCGCACGCAAGGCCGTGGAGCACGTGGCTCCGGAGGTCACTGTGCTGGTTACCGATAACGCCAGCCAGATTCGCGAGGCGGATCATGTAATCCTGCCCGGCGTTGGCGCGATCCGCGACTGCATGGCGGAAATCCGCCGGCTGGGCGTGGATTCTCTGGTACGCGAAGTCTCCCGGGATCGCCCGTTTCTCGGTATCTGCGTGGGTATGCAGGCGTTGATGTCCCGCAGCGAGGAAAACGGCGGCGTGGATTGCATCGATCTTTTCCCGTCCGAAGTTCGCTATTTTGGCGACAACCTCCAGGAAAACGGCGAACGTCTGAAAGTTCCGCACATGGGCTGGAACGAAGTGTTCCAGACCGTGGAGCACCCGCTCTGGCATAACATCCCGGACGGTGATCGTTTCTACTTCGTTCACAGCTACTACGCCGAAGCCGAGGGTAATGCCGACATGGCCGGACGGACCCATTACGGGGTCGACCTGGCGGCAGCGGTTGCCCGCGACAACATCTTTGCTGTGCAGTTCCACCCGGAAAAAAGTGCCCGGGCCGGTCTGCAGCTCCTGAAGAACTTTGTTGACTGGTCCGGCAAATAACGCCGGCCATCAGATCTAACTTACGGACATTGCTCTATGCTGATTATCCCTGCCATTGATCTCAAAGACGGCAAATGTGTACGCCTGCGTCAGGGTCGGATGGATGACTCCACCGTCTTTGGCGACGACCCTGTGGAAATGGCAACCCGTTGGGTAGAGGCGGGCGCCCGCCGCCTGCACCTCGTGGATCTGAATGGCGCTTTTGCCGGCGAGCCGGTGAACGGCGAGATCGTTCAGGCCATTGCCCGGAAATACCCGGAACTGCCGATACAGATCGGCGGTGGTATCCGGTCCGCAGAGACGATTGAGGCTTACCTCAAGGCCGGGGTTCAGTGGGTTATTATCGGTACCAAGGCAGTGAAGGAGCCGGAGTTTGTCACCGAGATGTGCAAGCGCTTCCCCGGCCACATCATTGTTGGCCTGGATGCCAAAGACGGTCGCGTGGCCACCGATGGCTGGGCGGAAGTATCCGAAGTCATGGCGGTGGATCTGGCCAAGCGTTTCGCCAATGATGGTGTCGATGCGATTGTCTACACCGATATCAGCCGCGACGGCATGATGCAGGGCGTGAACGTGGAAGCCACGGCAAAGCTGGCGCAAGAGGGCGGTATACCGGTGATTGCCTCCGGTGGCGTGACCAATATGGACGATCTCAAGCGCCTGGCCGAGGTGGCCGATCAGGGAATCCTGGGGGCGATTACCGGTCGTGCGATCTACGAAGGCACGCTCGATGTCGCCGAGGCCCAGGCCTTCTGTGACAGCCTGAACGGTTGAGGTAGTTGGTATGGCACTGGCAAAACGCATCATTCCCTGCCTGGATGTGGACAAGGGCCGCGTCGTCAAAGGCGTGAGCTTCGTGGACATCCGGGACGCCGGGGACCCGGTAGAGGTGGCCCGCCGCTACAACGAGCAGGGCGCCGACGAAATCACCTTTCTCGACATCACGGCCAGCCACGAGAGTCGGGATACCACCTACGAAACCGTCGAGCGTATGGCGGCCGAAGTCTTCATTCCGCTTACCGTCGGCGGGGGGGTCCGTACCGTCGAGGATATCCGGAAACTGCTGAACGCCGGTGCCGACAAGGTGTCCATCAATACCGCGGCGGTCTTCAATCCGGAATTTGTGAAAGAAGCTGCCGATCGCTTCGGCAGCCAGTGCATCGTTGTGGCTATTGATGCCAAACAGGTGAGCGGAGAGGGTGAGGACCCCCGGTGGGAAATCTTCACCCATGGCGGTCGTAAGCCGACCGGCCTGGATGCTGTTGAGTGGGCCCGCAAGATGGTACAGATGGGCGCCGGCGAACTGCTGCTCACCAGCATGGATCGGGATGGAACCAAGGTCGGTTTCGATCTGGGTCTGACCCGGGCCATCAGCGATGCCGTTGCGGTACCGGTGATTGCCTCGGGCGGTGTCGGTGAACTGCAACACCTGGCGGACGGTGTCACCAAGGGTGGCGCCGATGCGGTGCTGGCGGCCTCCATTTTTCACTTCGGTCAGCACACGATCCCGGAAGCCAAGGCCTTCATGAAAGCGCAGGGGATCGAAGTCCGGGATTGAAAAAAAGGGTCAGATGAAATGTTCATCTGACCCTTTTTTGATTACGGGCGTTTGGCGTAGGTCGGTCGGATCGCCTGTTTTTCGCCCTCGGCGAACATGGGGCGATTGCCATTCCGCATGGCCCAAAGGCCGCTCACCGTCGCAATGGCAATTCCCTGCTTGTCCAGCTCCGGAAGGTGCTTCGCAAGGTAGTCAACGGTGACCTTGTGGGGGTGGCCGATCGCCACAGCACTGCCGTTCTCCCGCGCCCGCTTGATCAGAAGCTTGAACTGTTTGTCCACGTACGCCTCGGTCTGCTGGTGATCCAGGAAAACGTCCCGGGATAGCGTGGGGATGCGGTAGGCCTCGGCCACCTTGCCAGCGACGGTTGAGGCAATGGTCCGGCTGTCCACGAAATAAACCGGGTATTTCTCAAGCTCCTTCATCACCCAATCCATCGGCTTCAACTCCTGGGTCAGAAGGCTGCCCATGTGATTGTTGACGCCGGAAACGAACGGGATGGACTGCAAGGAGCGCCTCAGCGTCTGGGCGATGGCCTGCTCGTCCATGTCGGGGGTGAGACCGCCCTGGCCAAGACCATAGTGATGGGTGTTGGCCATAGGTGAATGCAGCATGATTTCTTTCTGATGCTGGTGCGCCAGGGTTGCCAGCCGGACCGTGTAGGGGCGGTAGGGCAGGAAAGACAGCGTCAACGGCTGATCCATGTTCGCCAGCCGCTCACCCTGTTCCAGGTCGTGGCCCATATCATCGATGATAATCGCGATGGTGGGCGGGAAGCCGGACCGTGGCCCTGCGGCAAAGGCGTTCGCTGCGATCAGGCAGGCGAACGCAACCAGAATGGGCCGCAGACGGCTCACTCGCTGGCTCCGGTTGTTTCGCGGATGTCCTTCTTGCCCAGGATGTGGAGACCCTTGAGCAGGTTCAGGGCGGAGCGGAGCTGGTAATCCCGTGCCGCCAGGTTGCCGGTGCCCTCTTCGCCCTGATCGGTGGCGCCGTTATTGCCGTCGCCTTCATTCTGGCCTTTGAGATGGCCGCTCAGGTCGGCTTCGGTAAAGAAGGGCTTGCTGTCGAGTTCCTTGAGCTCGGCGGGACGAACCACGATGTCCGGCGTAATGCCGGTAGCCTGGATAGACCGGCCGCTCGGTGTGTAATAGCGGGCGGTGGTCATCTTGATGGCGTGGGTTTCATCGAGGGGAATCACGGTCTGCACGCTGCCTTTACCAAAGGACTGGGTGCCCATGATGACGGCCCGCTCCTGATCCTGCAGGGCGCCGGCCAGAATTTCCGACGCCGAGGCGGAACCGCCGTTGATCAGTACCACGACCGGTGTGCCTTCGATCTCGTCGCCGGGCGTCGCGCTGAAGCGCAGCCTTGAACTCTGGATCCGGCCCTCGGTGTAAACGATCAGGCCATCGTCAAGCAGTGCGTCTGCGGTGGCGACGGCCGCCTGAAGAACGCCGCCCGGGTTGTTCCGGAGATCGATGACAAGGCCGTCGAGATCGCCGCCATGTTCTTTCTTCAGCGCCTTCAGTGCGTCAGAGAACTGGGTACCGGTATCGGCCTGGAACTGGGTGATTCGGACATAGCCGTATCCGTTTTCCAGTATGCGCTTCTTCA
Source organism: Marinobacter koreensis (assembly GCF_023156285.1). Taxonomy (GTDB): domain Bacteria; phylum Pseudomonadota; class Gammaproteobacteria; order Pseudomonadales; family Oleiphilaceae; genus Marinobacter; species Marinobacter koreensis. Next base: position 94,628 of record NZ_JAKZAJ010000001.1, read on the forward strand.
CGCTGGTGACCTTGATTACGTCCCGCTTGACGTCAATCTCGATCGGCGCGCTTTCGCCTTCGCGCATGATGGTCAGGGTAAGCACGGTGCCCGGTTTCCCGCGCATCAGTTTCACGGCCTCTTCCAGTGACATGCCCTTGACCGGCTTCTCGTCCAGCTTGATGATCAGGTCGCCCGCCTGCACGCCCGCCTTCTGGGCCGGAGTGTCGTCAATCGGCGAAATCACTTTCACAAAGCCGTTCTCCATGCCGACCTCAATGCCGAGGCCGCCGAACTCGCCGGAGGTGCTCTCCTCGAGTTCTTCGTAGTCTTTCGGAGCGAGGTAGGTGGAGTGGGGATCCAGGTCGGAAAGCATGCCTTTGATGGCGCTCTCCAGCAGTTGCTGGTCGGAGACTTCCTCGACGTATGCGTCCTTGATGCGGGCGAAGACCTCGGTGAATTTTCGCAGGTCATCCAGAGGGAGCTGCTTCTCGGGATCCGGCAGGGTGATTTCCACCTGGCCATTATTCTGAAGGCCCTTGAGTAATTTCTCGGTCTCGCTGTTCTGATCCTGACCAAGCGCCAGTCCGGGAACGGTGATGAAACAGGTGACAAGGAGGATGGCTCTCAATGGTCGTGATGAAAGAATACTTCTGTCCCGTTTCATTAATAGATCCCGTTTTGTTTCCACTAGTTGGACGGATTTTTCCGGATTCACGACAGTATGGCGTCAGCGGGCCCGTTTGTCAGCCCTCCGGATGACTGTTCGTTATTTTGCCAGCCAGCGCCGAGGGTTATCGGGTTTTCCATTGTGGCGGATCTCGAAATAGAGCTCCGGTGTGTCGGCACCCCCGGTGCGTCCCGCCAGGGCAATGGTTTCCCCGGCGTTCACCCAGTCGCCCGGGCTGGTGAAGAGGCTGCTACTGTGACCATAGAGTGTCATGTAGCCATCGCCATGGTCGATGATGGTGAGCAGTCCGAACCCCCTCAACCAGTTGGCAAAAACCACCCGTCCGTAATGGACGGCCTTGATCGGTGCTTCCGCCTTGGTTCCGATCAGCAGGCCGTTACGCCGGAGTTTGCCATCGGCGTAGTGATCGCCAAAGCCGCTGATGACCTTGCCGTTTGCCGGCCATGGGAGCTTTCGGCGAAGCGACTTGAATGGCTGGGATTCGTTCGGGGAGGGGATGTTGGCAATGGCCTGTTGCACCTCGTTGAGGAGACGCTCCAGGCGCTTACGATCGGCTTCCAGGTCTTCCCGTTCGCTGCGCTTGTTACGGATGTCCGCTTTCAGCGCTGCCAGGGTCTGTTCCCGTTCCTTGCGGGAGCCGGCCAGCTGTTTCTGCCTTTCGGCCAGTTGCTGCTCGGTCTGCTTCAGCTGATCCTGGGTGGTCCGGGCCTGATCTTCCGTGCGCTTCAGGGCCTGCAGGTTGTCATGAAAGGTTTCGAGCTGGGCGACCGTATCCCGGCTGAGACATTCGTAATAGGTCATCGTCCGGGCAATCCGGTCAGGATCGATTTCGTTCAGCAGCACCTTGACCGCCGGCGCATCGCCCTCCATCCAGGCTGCGCGGATCTGACGTTTCAGGCTTTCCCGCTGCCGGTCCAGCGTGCGCGTAAGTTCGGCTTCTTCTTCCGAAAGCTGTTTGAGTCGCTGCTGCTGTTGCTCGAGTTTCTGGCGCAGATCCCGGCGCTCCCGGGTCAGGGAGCTGATGCGGCGTTCCGTTGCTGCCAACTGTTGTTCGAGGTCCGAGCGATCATCCTCGGCGTCGGCCAGCCAGTCGTCAATGTCCTTGATGCGATCTTTCAAGGCCTCGACCTGGGCCGGGGTGACGTCCTGTTGGGCGCTCACAGGCGCTGCCCACACCACGAGGGTGAGGCACAGCGCCAGAAGGTGGAGTCGTTTCAAAATCCGGGAACTTGGTTCAGTCGAGTTCTACCAGGCTGTGCCCGGTCATCTCGCTGGGTTGCTCAAGGCCCATGAGGGTCAGTAGCGAAGGCGCCACATCGCTCAGGCTACCGTCGTCCCGCAGATGGACCGGGCGATGGCCGGTGTAGACCAGAGGAACCGGACCGATGGTGTGGGAGGTGTGCACCTGTCCGGAACCGGGATCGGTCATCTGTTCACAGTTGCCGTGGTCTGCGGTGATCAGGGCTTCGCCGCCAACTTCATCCAGGGCTTCGACCACCCGTTTCACGCAGGTATCCAGGCATTCTGCCGCCTTGATGGCTGCGTCCAGTTTCCCCGTGTGGCCCACCATGTCGCCGTTGGCGTAGTTGCACACGACAAGGTCGTACTTGCCGCTCTTGATGGCTTCGACGAGTTTGTCGGTGACTTCCGGCGCGCTCATCTCTGGTTGCAGATCGTAGGTCGCCACTTTGGGGGAGGGAACCAGGATACGCTCTTCGCCCTCAAACGGCGTTTCCAGGCCGCCATTGAAAAAGAAAGTGACGTGGGCGTATTTTTCGGTTTCCGCAATCCTGAGCTGGGTTTTGCCCAGTTTGGAGACGTATTCGCCCAGTCCGTTGGACAGTTGCTCCGGCGGGTAGGCGCAGGCGGTCTTGATGTCTGCAGCGTACTCGGTGAGCATGACGAAATCCGCCAGTTCCGGATGCCGGCGGCGCTCAAAGCCATCAAAGGTTTTATCCACGAAGGTACGGGTCATTTCCCGTGCCCGGTCTGCACGGAAATTCATGAACAGTACCGTGTCGCCGTCCCGGATCAGACCGTCGGCTTCGCCCGGCGGCTGGATGTGGGTGGCTTTCACAAATTCGTCGTTTTCGCCCCGTTCATAGGCCTGCTCCAGCGCGCTGATCGGGTCCTCGGCAGTGAACTCGGTCTCGCCGAGGGTCATGGCGTTGTAGGCAGACTCGATCCGGTCCCAGCGATTATCCCGGTCCATCGCGAAATACCGGCCCACGATGGTGGCGACCCGTCCCACGCCGAGGCCTTTCAGTTTGGCAGCGGCTTTTTCCAGGGAGGGTTTGGCGCTCCGCGGCGGCATGTCGCGCCCGTCCAGGAAAGCATGGATGTAGACCTGCTTTGCGCCCCGTTTTGCGGCCATCTCTGCGGCAGCCAGAATATGGTCTTCGTGACTGTGTACGCCGCCCGGCGACAGCAGACCCATCAGGTGCACGGCCCGGTCGCTTGCAACTGCTTTGTCGATGGCATTACAGAGGACCGGGTTCTCCTGGAAGTGGCCGTCCTCCAGATCCTTGTCGATTCGGGTCAGGCTCTGATACACCACCCGGCCGGCACCCAGGTTCATGTGGCCAACCTCGGAGTTGCCCATCTGTCCCTGCGGGAGCCCTACAAACATACCGGAGGTGTTGATCAGCGTTTTCGGCTGGTTGGCCCAGAGCTGGTCCCAGAAAGGTGTGTTGGCCTTGCTGATGGCGTTGTCATCTGCCGGGTCTCGGTAGCCCCAGCCGTCGAGGATAATCAGTGCCGTCGGCTTGCGGTTTGCAGTCATGTTTGTGTCCGGAAGGAAAATGTCAGTCAATTTGCGAAAAACGAAATGAGAGTGTCTCTATTTTCGCATTTTCTCGCCACTTCCGTCACCTTCTGTCGGGCAGGCGGGGTGTGTATAATCCGGCCAAACCAATTTTCAGGGTAATTTCATGGACCGCTTGTTTGAATTCGTCGTTAACCATTACATCCTGGCATCGCTGTTCGTCGCTTTCCTGCTGGCCATCTTTGCGCTTGAGACACGCCGTGGCGGCTCAAAGGTTTCAGCTCAGGCAGCGGTAAACCTGATCAACAAGGACGAGGCGGTCGTAGTGGATATCCGGGATCGGAAGGATTTCGGGACCGGACGTATTACGGGTTCTATCAACATCCCGTTGAACAGTCTCAAGAGCCGGGCCTCCGAACTGAATCGGTTCAAGGACAAGCAGATCATTATTGCGGACAAGATGGGCCAGCATTCTTCCATGGCGGTCAAGCAGCTGAATGCCGAAGGGTTCAACAACGTGGTGCGGCTCGGCGGTGGCATCAGTGAGTGGAAGGACGCCAACTTGCCGCTGGTCAAGAAGTGAGGTCGGCCCGGTCTTGATCTCCGTGCGGTTCTGCCGCACTGTTTCACATTAGCCGGCGTAGGCACGCAGTAGACTGTTCCGGCAGCTACCCGATAACAACGGGCCCTGAGCCCAGGAATGAAACCTAAAGGACCGAACATGGCTGAGAATCAGCAAGCCGCAGGCAATGACAACCAGAACCAACCCCAGTTTGCCCTTCAGCGCATTTACGTGAAGGATCTGTCTTTCGAGTCACCGAACTCTCCGCTGGTATTTCAGGAGCAGTGGCAGCCGCAGGTAAACCTGGACCTGAATACGTCCCACGAGAAGGTCAGCGATAACCAGTACGAAGTGGTGCTGTCCCTGACGGTCACGACCAAGATTGGTGACAAGGTGGCGTACATCGTCGAGATTCAGCAGGCCGGTGTGTTCCTGGTTCATGGTATTGAAGGCCCTCAGCTTGGTCAGATGCTGGGCGCCTACTGCCCGACCATCCTGTTCCCCTACGCCCGCGAGTCCATCGATAACGTGGTCAACAAGGGTAGCTTCCCGGCTCTCATGCTGGCACCGGTCAATTTCGATGCGATCTACGCCCAGGCGCTCCAGCGTAAACAGCAGGAAGCCGAAGGCGGTGCGGAAGAAGAGTCCAAGACGCACTGATCACGCCTCGAAAGACAAAAAAACCGGCCATGGCCGGTTTTTTTGTGTCTGGATCCCGGGTTACACAGCCCCGTCAAAGCCCAGCTGGCGCCAGGCTTCATACACCACCAAGGCTACCGTGTTGGAGAGATTCAGGCTACGGCTCTGCGGCCGCATGGGAACCCTCAGCCGGTGAGCTGCCGGTAAGCTTTCGCGGACGTCGCCAGGAAGACCACGGGTTTCCGGGCCGAACATCAGATAGTCACCATCCTGGAAGTCGACTTCGTGGTAATGGCTGCTCCCCTTGGTCGTCAGGCCATAGAGCCGTGCCGGCTGTTCGCTTGCGAGAAAGCCGGCATAGTCCCTGTGGACCTTGACGGTAGCGTATTCGCCGTAATCCAGTCCGGCCCGGCGCATCTGCTTGTCTTCCAGGGTAAAACCCAGCGGCTCGATCAGGTGCAGCTGGCAACCGGTGTTGGCACAGAGCCGGATGATGTTGCCGGTGTTCGGCGGTATCTCCGGCTCGTAGAGCACCACATGCAGCACGGCGTCAGCGTTCTACAGCGAGGGCGACGCCCATGCCGCCGCCAATGCACAGTGTGGCAAGGCCCTTGTGCGCATCCCGGCGAACCATTTCATGAAGCAGGGTCACCAGTATGCGGCATCCGGATGCACCGATGGGGTGGCCCAGGGCAATGGCGCCACCGTTGACGTTAACCTTGTCGGTATCCCATTTCAGGTCACGGTTAACGGAGATGGCCTGCGCCGCAAAAGCTTCATTGGCCTCGATCAGGTCCAGGTCATCGACCGTCCAGCCTGCCCGCGCCAGGCAGCGCTGGCTGGCGGGAATGGGGCCGGTCCCCATGATGGTCGGATCCACGCCGGCGTTGGCGTGGGCCTTGATGGTGGCCAGCGGAGTCAGGCCCAGTTCTTTGGCTTTTTCAGCGCTGCACACCAGCACCGCCGCAGCACCATCGTTCAGGGAGGAAGCGTTGCCGGCGGTGACCGTTCCATCTTTCTTGAAGGCCGGGCGGAGCTTGGACAGGCCGTCGCCGGTGACACCCTCCCGGGGGCCTTCGTCTTTGCTGACGATCAGCGGGTCGCCCTTGCGTTGGGGGATGCTGACCGGAACGATCTGACCCTCGAAGTAACCGGCCTGCTGGGCGGCGACCGCCTTCTGCTGGGAGGATGCGGCAAAGGCATCCTGCTCTTCACGGCTGATGCCGTATTTTTCCACGATGTTTTCGGCGGTAATGCCCATGTGGTAGTCGTTGAACGCGTCCCACAGACCGTCCTTGATCATGGTGTCGATCATGGTCCAGTTGCCCATGCGCTGCCCGTTCCGGCTGTTGGGAAGTACGTGCGGCGCCTGACTCATGCTCTCCTGGCCACCGGCCACCATGAGCTCCGCGTCACCGCATTGGATCGCCTGCACAGCCATATGCACCGCCTTCAGGCCGGAGCCGCAGACCTTGTTGATGGTCATGGCCGGTACCGACGCCGGGATACCAGCGTGGATGGCTGCCTGGCGCGCCGGGTTCTGCCCGCAGCCAGCGGTCAACACCTGGCCCAGAACCACTTCGTTGATCTGATCGGCGGCAACGCCGGTCTCTTCCAGCAGCGCCTTGATGACGGCGCTGCCAAGCTGGTCCGCGGGCAGGCTGGATAGCGCACCGCCGAAGGTCCCGATGGCAGTCCGCTTGGCGGCAACAATGACGACATCACGCATGAGGATTCTCCAGTATCTGGTGGCGCGAGCCATCGGCGTCGCACCTTGGGGGATGGCAAACTGCCGGGCATTGTATCCGGAAAGCCGTGACCGACCCAAACGGGGCCGGTCACATGTTCAGGCTGCGCCCGCCATCCACGGAGATGATCTGCCCCGTCACGAACGGCGCGTCGCACATCAGGAACACGATGGTACCGGCGATATCGTCCGGGTTACCGGTGGTCGCCAGTGGCGTCTTCTCGACGATCGCTTTCTGGTAGCTGCGATCAATGGCGCCGTCGTTTTCAGGCCAGAGGATGGCACCGGGGGATACGCCGTTGACCCGCACGTCCGGCGCAAGATCCTTGGCCCAGGAACGGGTCATGGCGGCAAGGCCGGCTTTGCTGGCGCAATAGAGCGGGTGGTTGCTCAGGGGCTTTTCGCTGTAGATGTCGATCAGGTTCACCACACTGCCATGGCTTTTTCGCAGGGCCGTCAGGCAGGTCTGCAGCAGGAAAAAAGGCGCTCTGAGGTTGGTGTTCATGATCCGGTCCCAGTCCTCGTGCATGGCTTCACCGTTTGGTGTGGGATAGAACACCGAGGCATTGTTCACCAGGCCGTCCAGGCGGCCCCAGTGGGCGAGCGCTTCCTTGCCCAGGCGATGCACGTCATCCAGGCGGGTCAGGTCGCCCTGTAGGCAGATGGTGGACCCCGGCCGAGCCTCGTTGAGCTTTTCGGTGAGCGCCTGCGCCTGGGTCTGCCGGGACCGATAGTGAATCACGAGGTTCCAGCCACGGTCATGCAGCATTTCTGCGGTACGGGCGCCCAGACGGTGGGCCGAGCCGGTAACCAGTGCAACAGGTGCGTTGGCAGTCATGGGTATCCTCAGTTGTTGGTGTCAGGCAATGACTGTTGTATACGAGTCAATCGTTCCTCCCGGATTGCACGCCCCAGCGCCTTGCCGCTTAATCCTTGCTCCATCAGTGCTTTCGGGCTTACGCCGGTCGCACTGTCGGCGGCCTTCCCAAGAACCTTGAGGAATGCCCGTTCCGGTTCGGGCAGGGCGCATTCAAGTACTTCCGTCAGCGCCTGGAATCGCTCCGGTCGTCGCCAGAAATCGGCCGTATCGAGCAGTTCCAGCAGACGGTCGGCCGGTAACCGGTCCATTGAGCATAATTCAGTCACTTCGGCTTTGAAATGGGCGGTGAGGCCGGCGAGCGACCGACAATCGTTGGGAGCCTTGAGCGTCGCCGCGCGGTGACGGGCGGTCTCTTCATCCAGCACAGAGAACAGCGCTGCCACGCGTTGGTCCGTTTCCGTGTCCGAGCCGCTGATGCAGCGTAAGGCTTCAAGAGCCTCCTCCAGCACGCCCGGAACCGCGAGTTCCGGAATCAGCACGGCGAGAGCATCGCAGGCCTGAAGAACCTCGAAAAAAGTGTCGGGTTCGTGTTCATGGAGCGCCCGCTGGATTTCCTGCCAGACCCGTTCCGGCACCAGGTGGTCTACCTCGCCCTCTGCCACCATCTGCCGCATCAGCCGCATGGTGTCGTCGCATACCCGGAAGCCGAGGGGGGTGAGGCGCGCGGCAAAGCGGGCTGTGCGGAGAATGCGAAGCGGATCCTCGGCAAAGGCGGGAGAAACGTGCCGGAGCGCGTGGTCTTTAAGGTCCCGAAAGCCATCGAACGGGTCAACCAGTTCGCCTTCTTCGGACCTGGCCATGGCGTTGATGGTGAGGTCCCGGCGTTTGAGGTCCTCTTCCAGGGTGACATCCGGAGCGCTGTAGACCGAAAAACCGTGATAGCCGCGCCCCTGCTTGCGCTCGGTTCGGGCGAGCGCGTATTCCTCGCGGGTTTCCGGATGCAGGAACACCGGGAAATCTGCCCCGACCTGTTTGAATCCCTTTGCCAGCATCTCCTCAGGCGTGGCGCCCACAACGACCCAGTCCCGATCCTTGACCTCAAGGCCAAGCAGTTCGTCGCGGACGGCGCCGCCGACCAGGTAGGTTTGCATGAAAGGTCTCCGCCGGTAGGTGTTGGGAATACACCGAGATTATCCGGCGCAGGGCCAGAGTTCGCAAACCCGGGCACAAAAAAGCCCGCCGGTTTCCGGGCGGGCTTTCGCTCAGGCGGGGCCGGTCAGAAGGACGTGCCCAGCTCCAGGGCAGCACCGACATCGGCGTTGCTGTAGAGGCCGGCGAGATCCAGGCGTAATCCCATCAGGTTCAGACCGAAACCGGCCGTGTACTGGGTCTTTTCTTCGATGCCATCGTTATTGTCGTTGCTGGCCAGGTTCTGGCGCACACCAAAGCGCAGCTGGGCATAGCGCCAGGCATCCAGTTCGGCGCCGAGAGCCAGCCACTGGGTGTCGTCTTCAAAGCCGAACGCCTTGTTCTTGGTCAGATCCAGCTCGGCGGTGAGCACATGGAAGTCGCCGGTATGGGCGATCCCCGCCGTGACGGTTGGGTTCAATTCCAGAGTGCGCACCTTCTCGTCAAGATCGGGCCGGCTGGCCGCCGAATCCAGTTCCATGGGGATCAGGTTCTTGGCCACCACGCCGAGGTTCCATTGCTGGCGTTCACCAAAGGTATAGGCGGTGCCCAGGTCCAGGTTGAAGCCGCTTTTATCGGTGGTGTTGTTGTCGCTGTCGAAGTTGTTGTCATCGAAGCCGGAAACCGTCTCGGTGTACTGGAAGGTCTTCAGCTGAACGTATTTGGGGGAGACGCCCACCTGCAGGTTGGCTCCGTTCTGCAGTTCGAATTGCCGCGCGAAAGACAGGCCGACTTCGGCGACTGCGGCGGCCAATACCTTGCCCTTTGAGGTGAGGTTCAGGTTGCCGTTGGAGTCGGTTGCGGCGTCGATCTTGTTCTGTGCATCCGTGGCATCGGAAGCGTTGACGATGTTGTCCAGCAGGGTACGGTCATCGGTGGAAACTTCACCCTCTACGGTCATCACCAAGGTACCGTTGGTGAAAGCGCCTACGGCGAATGATTGGCTGGGGGCACTCAGAGCCAGGCCAAGGCCCAGGTTGGCCCGCATCTTGTCCTGATCGAACGATACAAGCCGATCCCGTAGATCTGCAGCGGTTTTTTGAACAGTCTCGGGCGCTGTGCCAGATCGAATTTGCTGCTCGAATTGGTCGATCACGGTTTGAATGTCATCAACCTGATCGACCACTTTTTCTTCATCAGCTACGCGGGCATTAATCGATGGAAGGATCAGTCCGAAATCATCGGACCAGTCATTCTGGTTGGAGGCCATCATAGCTGGGTTGTCCGCAGCGGCTTCCGCCGGGTGAGCGACGGCGACACCGGTTCCGCCCATGGCGAACGAGCGGGCAGAGGAGAAGGTTTGCGGTCCGGCGAAGGCAGCATTGGCGGCGAGAGCAGTGGAAATTGCAAGGCAAAGTCGGGTGGTGTTTCGGTGTTTCATGAGTGAATGACGCTCTTTTATCTTTCATTAATAAATAGTTAGTGTTTGGATTAGAGCAGAACCGGCCCGTGCCTCAAAGTGCAGAATCGTAAACGGGTGTTTCCAGAGTGTAAGTCAAGGCAATAACTTGCCGCTTTTGCGAGATGTATCACGCTACAGTTACCATGATGTCCGGTAGATCAACCGGTTGCATAACTTGGCGTGATTTTTTCATGGTCAGGCGAAAGATTGATTTTTCGGAGATTGGATATGATCTTGCGCCGGATTCCCGTTCTGCTGTTTGCGTTGGTTGTGGCGGCCTGCGCCCCGGTGGGCAGCTATCAGGAGAGTAATCGCGACGCGCGTCTCGACGAGAACCTGAAACCGATTGTGGTTCGCGTGAGCGGATTCGGAACCTACGAGGATGCCGGAAAAGACCGGCTGGACACTCGAAAGAGACTGCTGGCGCGCCGTGCCTCGCAACTGGATGCCTATCGCAACCTGGCTGAACGGGTGTATGGCACGGTGATCTACGGGAGCTCCACGGTGAACGACTTCGTGCTGCATAACGACAGGTTCCGCACCTACGTCGACAGCTATATACGGGGTGCCAAGATGGTTGCCGTCAACGAGCACAGCGATGGGGTCGTTGAAACCGTTATGGAGCTGAAACTTGAACCCCGGTTCCGGGCCTGTGTAGCCGCGGTGGCAGATGACCAGGTGCGCGAGCGATGCCCGATTCCCATGCCGATGACTAACGATTCGGTGGGTGATGTTGAATCCCGGAATGTGGATTCGCTGTACTATCTGGAGTGACTATGAGCGTGGCTATTTTTCGCCGGTTGGCTTTGGCCGGGCACCCGGGGCTGGTCGTACTCATGGCTCTGGCCTTTGTGCTGGTGACGATATTGGGCGCCAGGCCAGCCGGGGCCGTTGTCCTCGAGGGCGTTGGCCATGCCTCGATTATCAACGGGGATGTGGATGCGGCGCGGGAAAAGGCCCGGGAAGCAGCCCTCCGGGATCTGGCCTTGCAATACGAGGCCAGTGTCAGTACTCGGGACACCATGGAAAATGGCGTCATCACCCATTCACGGATGGAATTGGCCGCCAGTGCGCAGGCCCGGCAGGTTCGGATTGTCGACGAACAACGTTCCGGCAATCTGTTGCGGGTTACGGTTCGCGCGGATGTGTCAGCACAGCAGTCCAGTTGCCAGGCCAGCGATGCGCTTCATCTGAGAAAGCGGGTTGCGATTGCCGGTTTCCCGATCCTCAGGCCGGACCAGGCGCGGGTAGGGCAGATCGGTGACGCCGGCGAAAACCTGCCGCAGCAGATTCAGGCCCGGTTGCGCTCCCGGGGCAATCTGCAGATCCTGTCCGCGTCAACCTCGAGTCTGTTCGGCGACGCCATCAATGCACCCACGGTTCAGCTGAACAACAACCAGTTAACGAACGTGCTTCGGCTGGCCCGGGAAATGGGGGCCCAGTTTGTGGTCACCGGTGTCATCCGGGATCTGGGCATTGCCGATCCGGCGGCCTGGAATACGTCCCTGTGGGCCGGTTTCAAACGCGGCATCGGCGCAACGGACCGGAGTCGTCGCTTTGCCGTGGACCTGATGGTTTTTGACGGGTTCAGCGGCTCACCGGTCTATCAGGAACGGTTTTCCGCAACGGGTGACTGGGACGCCGAGCCCGGCAGTTCCGTCGGATTCGGTTCGGCCGGCTTCCAGAAGACCGCCTATGGCCAGGCGGTTGCAGGGATCGTCGACCGGATGGCAAGCGCTGTCGATGAGGCACTGGCCTGCCAGCCGTTCATGACGCGTATCGCTCGGGTGGATGGTCGAACTGTGACGCTGGATTCCGGCGCCACGGCAGGTCTTCGGCCCGGTGATGAGTTGCACCTTTACCGCAGTGCCCGTCACTGGACCACGCTGGATGGTACGCCGGAGCTGACCGATGCGGGTCTGACCGTCACGCTGAACAACGTGCATCCGGACTTCAGTTCCGGCCGGATGTCGCAGGACGGTCGCGAGGTGAATATTCAGAGGGACGATCTGGCGATCGTCTGGTAATGATCAGGCCGCCTCGGCGGCCGCGATATCCCGGATTTTACCGACCATGGCACGCAGGCCGTTGCCGCGTGTCGGAGAGATGTGACGGAACAGGTCAAGGCGTTCGAACAGCTCGTCGATGTCGGTCGTCAGCAAGTCCCGCGGGCTTTTACCGTTCAGCGCAACCAGAATGATGGCTGCCAGTCCGCGCACGATCATCGCATCCGAGTCAATGAGCAGGTACAGCTTGCCACTGGCTTCATCGTAATGGTGGATCAGCCACACCTGGCTCTGACAGCCGTGGACGTAGTTCTCTTCGATACGGGCGTCATCGGGAAACGAAGGCAGTTGTTTGCCGAGGTCGATGATGTAGGCGTAGCGCTCTTCCCAGTCATCCAGGAACTCGAACGCGTCCATGACATCCTCGAGTGTGGTCTTGGTTCCGAGCGGGTTATTCAGAAAGTCCTGTTCGCTTGCGGTCATTACAGCATTCCCAGTTCCAGCTTCGCTTCGTCGGTGAGCATGTCGTTGCTCCAGGGGGGATCGAAGGTCAGTTCAACCGTCACCTTGTCGACGTTGGGGACATGTTCGAGTTTCCGCTTCACGTCGTCGGTGATGACCGGTCCCATTCCGCAGCCTGCTGCCGTGAGTGTCATCAGGACATGAATCTGGTTGCCTTCATCGGTGCCGTTTTCAATCCGGCACTCATAGATCAGTCCCAGGTCCACGACATTGACCGGGATTTCCGGATCGTAGCAGTTTCTCAGTGCTTCCCAAACCTGGTTCTCGTTGACCGTACCATCGGCCGGGGTCTCGAAACTGCTTTCCAGCGGCTTCTTGCCCAATGCATCGGCGTCGTGGCCCTCGATGCGGGCCAGGTTGCCGTTCACCGCTACGGTAAAGGTACCGCCCAGCGCCTGGGTGATGGTCACGAAGGTGTCCGACGGAATCATGATCTCGGTTCCGGAGGGGACGAGGCGGGCTTCCACCTCTCGCTTGGTCAGGACCACTTCCCGTTCTTGCATGCCGACTCTGGCCTCGCTGTGTTCTGGTGTATCAGGCGACGGTGAAGCTCTCACCGCATCCGCATTCCGCGGTCGCATTCGGGTTCCGGAAACGGAACAGGGAGTTCACGCCTTCGGTCACAAAATCGATCTCGATGCCGTTGACCATGGGCAGGTGGGCTTCCTTGACGAAGACATCCACCCCGTCGATGTGAAAGACGCGGTCATCATCCTCGACGGATTCCACCCATTGGGTTTCGTATTTGAAGCCGGAGCAGCCGCTTTTCTTGATAGCCAGCCGAATACCCCTGGCCTCCGGCTTGCGCTCCAGTTGCTTTTGAACGTGCCGCACGGCCGTTGGTGTCATGGTCACGGACACTTCGTTGGTCGGGGTGAAGACTTCTGCTGTCATGATTCCACCTCCATCAGGCAAACAGGCGCTGGATTTTCTGCAGACCGGTAAACAGGCGGTCCACTTCCTCCAGCGTATTGTAAAACGCGAACGATGCCCGGGCGGTGCCCGGCACCCCGTAAAAATCCATCAGGGGCATGGCGCAGTGGTGGCCGGTCCGGATCGCGATGCCCTGCTGATCCAGCAGCGTGCCTATATCACTGGGGTGCAGCCCTTCGATTTTAAAGGACATGACCGGGACTTTTTCCCGGGCGGTGCCTATGATCTTCATGCCGGGAACCGAGTCGACCAGTTCATTGGCGCGCGCCAGCAGCGCATTTTCGGCCGCCTCTACCGCCGCGCGATCCAGACCGCCGAGGTAATCCAGTGCTGCGCCGAGCCCTACCGCCTCTGCGATAGCGGGCGTGCCGGCCTCGAACTTGTAAGGCAGAACATTCCAGGTGGTCCGCTCGAAGGAGACCCGTTCGATCATCTCCCCGCCGCCCTGGTACGGGGGCATTTCCTCGAGCAACTGGGCCCGGCCATAGAGCACTCCAATACCTGTGGGGCCAAAGACCTTGTGGGACGAAAACACATAGAAGTCACAGTCCAGTGCCCGAACGTCCGGCTGGAAATGGGGCACGGCCTGTGCGCCATCGATCAGCGTCAGTATACCCCGCTTCTTGGCCTCTTCGATCAGCGGTGCAACCGGGTTCACGGTTCCGAGTACATTGGACACGTGGGTAAGCGCCAGTATGCGGGTCCGGTCGTTCAGCAGGCTGTGGAAGGAGTCGAGGTCCAGCTCGCCGTCCGGAGTCACCTGGATCGGGAGTACCCGGGCACCGGTGCGTTCCGCGATCATCTGCCAGGGAACGATGTTGGCGTGGTGCTCCATGTGGCTGACAAGGATTTCGTCACCCGGTTTCAGTCGTGGTGCCAGCCCGTTGGCCACCAGGTTGATGGCTTCCGTGGTGCCGCGGGTCCAGATGATCTCCCGGGTACTCTCGGCATTCAGAAATCGGCGTACTGTCTCCCGCGCGCCTTCAAACGCAGCGGTTGCCCGGTCGCCCAGGGTATGGGCCCCTCGATGCACATTGGAATGCATTTCCCTGTAGTAGCGGTCCATGGCGTTCAGCACGGCCTCCGGCTTTTGCGCCGACGCGCCATTGTCCAGATAGACCAGAGGCTTCCCGTTCACCTGTTGTGACAGGATCGGGAAATCCCGGCGAATGGCTTCCACGTCAAAGGTGGGAGGTCTGGCGGTGCTTGCCACAGACAGATCGGTCATAACCGGTTACGCCTCCAGAAATGTCTGTTCAAAGAAGTGGCTAAGGCGGCCCTGAACCGTTTCCCGGACCGCTTCAACCGGGATCTGCTCAACCAGCTCGTTAATAAAGGCCATGGTGAGCAGAACATTGGCTTCGCGCCGTCCGATACCCCGTGACACCAGGTAGAACAGGGAAATCTCGTCCAGCTGGCCGATGGTGGCACCATGGGCGCATTTCACGTCGTCCGCGTAAATCTCCAGGACCGGCTTGGTATCGATTTCTGCTCCGTTGGACAGCAGCAGGTTCTTGTTGTTCATATCCGCGTTGGATTTCTGGGCATCCTGATGGATATGAATCCGCCCGCTGAATATCGCGTGGGACTGATCCGCAGCAATGTTCCGGTAGGTTTCCTCACTGTTGCAGTGGGGCACCACATGCTCAATGCTTGTGTGGTTGTCGTAGTGCTGTTTGTCACGGGTGGCAACGACACCGTTGAGTTTGCATTCCGCCCCTTCGCCTTCCAGGCGCACCCGCAGGTCGTGGCGGCGCAGTGGGCCGCCAAAACCGACGCTGTGGCTCTCGAACCGTGAGCTGCGCTGCTGAACGACACCGGTTGCACCGATGTGCTGGATATTGTCGCCTTCCATGTTGAGGCGAATGCTGGTGACATTGGCGCCTTCTCCGGCCATGACTTCGGTGACGGTATTCACCATGGCGGGCTCACTGCCACTGGAAATATATTCTTCGACCAGCGTGATCTGGCTGTTGGCGCCGGCGTCCACAAAAATCCGGGGGTAAGCCGAGCCACTGGCGTCGGCACTGGTCTCGTGAATGATGAACAGGGGCTGGTCCAGAGCCGCGCCAGGCTTGAGGCGAATCAGAAGGCCGTCTTCAAACCGGGCGGAATTCAGGCGCGCCATCTGCACGGCGCCTTTTTCGTCGGATCCGCCGAGGGTGTCATCCAGCCTCTGGGCCAGTTCGGAGGCCTCGTCGTCATCGAGGTCGCCAAAGCTTTGGATGCGGATTCCGCTCAGGTCCGGGTACTCGCTGGCTTCGGGCATCATCACGCCGTTCAGGAATGCCACCTTGTAGCCGGGCACCGCCAGGCTGCTGCCGGTTTTGCCTTCGGCCGGCAACGAAATAGCCATGTCGTCGGTCAGCTTCAGGTGCCTGCTGGAATACTTCCAGTTTTCCGTTTTCCGCGTCGGCAGCGGCATATCGACCAGCGCGGTTCCGCGCTGTTTGCGCAGGGCCGCGAGTGGCTCCGGTAGCAACTGTCCGGCGGGGTGGAGGAACGCCATGGAAAGGGTTGGTGCTGGTTTCATTCCGCGACCTCCTTAGTTGGCAGCGTTGTCGGCAGTTGCTTCATCCTTGATGCCGAGCCAGCCGTACCCTTTCTCTTCGAGTTCCAGGGCCAGTTCACGACCTCCGGACTTGATGATCCTGCCGCCGGCCAGAACGTGGACGTAATCCGGCACGATGTGATTGAGCAGTCGCTGGTAGTGGGTCACCATAAGAATCGCGCGGTCCTGGGAACGCAGCGCATTGACGCCGTCCGCGACAACTTTCAGTGCGTCGATATCGAGACCGGAGTCGGTTTCGTCGAGGATCGCAAGCTTGGGCTGCAGCAGCAGCGCCTGCATGATTTCGTTCCGCTTCTTCTCGCCGCCGGAAAAGCCTTCATTCACGCCGCGCTTGAGGAAGGCGGGATCCAGGTCGACCTGCCTGGAGACATCCTTTGCCAGTTTCATGAATTCGGCGGCGTTCATTTCCTCTTCGCCGTGATGCTTGCGCATGGCATTCACCGCAGTCCGCAGGAACTGCATGTTACTGACGCCGGGGATCTCGACCGGATACTGGAACGCCAGGAAAATGCCTTCACGGGCGCGCTCCTCGGTCTCCAGTTCCAGGAGGTTTTCGCCATTCATGACGACTTCACCGTCGGTGACCTCAAATGCTTCATTGCCTGCCAGCACCTGCGACAGGGTGCTCTTGCCGGACCCGTTCGGCCCCATGATGGCGTGAACTTCCCCGGCTTTGATCTCCAGGTTGATGCCCTTGAGGATTTCTTTGCCCTCAACGGATGCGTGCAGGTTCTTGATGCTCAGCATTTGTCGGCTTCTCTCTGTATTCTGAAATTCTGTATGTAACTTAAACCCGTTTTGTGCCCGAATGAATTTTCGGGCAGTGAGCGGGGAGCGCCTTCCGGGATCGTCAAAATCATGGATGATTTTGTCGAGCGTACAGGGATGTATTTACAGCGTATCCCGGAAGGCGCTCCCTGCTCGCTGACCTCCACTTGAGGCCAGCGGGGCAGATTTATTTAACCAACGGACCCTTCAAGGCTCACTTCGAGCAGTTTGCCGGCTTCCACAGCAAACTCCATCGGCAGCTCCTTGAACACCTCTTTGCAGAAGCCGTTCACGATCATGGATACGGCCTGCTCCGGGTCGATGCCGCGCTGGCGGCAGAGGAACATCTGCTCGTCGCTGACCTTCGAGGTGGTCGCCTCGTGTTCGACAATGGCAGATTTGTTCTTGCTCTCGATGTACGGGAAGGTGTGGGCGCCGCAGCGGTCGCCGATCAGCAGCGAGTCACACTGGGTGAAGTTGCGCGCTCCTTCCGCTCCGGGGCCGAATTTCACCAGTCCCCGATAGGCGTTGGAGCTTTTGCCCGCAGAGATACCCTTGGAGATGATGGTGCTCCGGGTATTCTTGCCGAGGTGGATCATCTTGGTGCCGGTGTCGGCTTGCTGGTAGTTATGGGTGAGTGCCACTGAATAGAACTCGCCCACACTGTTGTCACCGCGAAGCACGCAGCTCGGGTACTTCCAGGTAACCGCGGAGCCGGTTTCCACCTGGGTCCAGGAAATCTTGGAGTTCTTGCCGATGCAGGCGCCACGCTTGGTCACGAAGTTGTAGATGCCGCCTTTACCCTCTTCGTCACCCGGGTACCAGTTCTGGACCGTGGAGTATTTGATCTGGGCATCGTCCAGCGCCACCAGTTCAACCACCGCAGCGTGAAGCTGGTTCTCGTCACGCATGGGGGCGGTACAGCCTTCAAGGTAGCTGACGTAACTGCCTTCGTCGGCAATGATCAGCGTGCGCTCGAACTGGCCGGTATTGGCGGCGTTGATCCGGAAATAGGTGGACAGCTCCATCGGGCAGCGGACGCCTTTGGGCACATAGACAAAGGTGCCATCAGAGAAGACGGCGGAGTTCAGCCCGGCGAAGAAATTGTCGCCGTGGGGGACCACGGAACCCAGGTATTTCTGCACCAGCTCCGGGTAATCCCGGATGGCTTCGGAAATGGAGCAGAAGATCACGCCGGCTTTTGCCAGTGGTTCCTTGAACGTGGTAGCCACTGACACCGAGTCGAA
Source organism: Marinobacter koreensis (assembly GCF_023156285.1). Lineage (GTDB taxonomy): Bacteria > Pseudomonadota > Gammaproteobacteria > Pseudomonadales > Oleiphilaceae > Marinobacter > Marinobacter koreensis. The sequence continues at coordinate 112,468 of NZ_JAKZAJ010000001.1, forward strand.
CACGGCATCGACGGCGACGCCGGCGAGCTTTTCCCGTTCGTGCAGGGGAATGCCCAGCTTTTCATAGGTTTTCAGTAGCTCCGGATCCACTTCGTCCAGGCTCTGGGGCATGTCTTCCTTCCGCTTGGGTGCGGAATAATAGGAGATCGAGTTGTAGTCGATTTTCGGGTAGCCCACGTGAGCCCAGTCGGGCTCATCCATCTCGAGCCAGCGACGGTAGGCTTTCAGGCGCCACTCCAGCATCCATTCCGGTTCTTTCTTGATCCCGGACAGGCGGGCGATAACGTCTTCATTAAGGCCGGGCTCGAACGTATCGGATTCAATGTTGGTAACGAATCCGTGCTCGTATTCCCGTTTGATCAGCTCGTTCACCTCTTGGTCGGTGGTCGCCATGATCGTCGCTCCGTAATTCTCTCATCTCGGGCTTTTGGCCCTTGGTGTCACCATCGGCCCAGTGCCGGGCCGGTGGTCTGATAATCTGTTCACAGGGTGTTGCGGTGGTCGTTCAAACGATGAGTACGCCCCGCAATCGATTTTTGGATGACGGAGGCCGGACACCTGATGATAAGCGGGCCGGATTCCGTTACTTCTGGCGAGCGATTATACAATACCAGAGTAAAATAGTCAGGTATTAAATCGAGCGTAGGGAGATTATACCTTAATCAACCCACACGGCACTAAGGCTGCGGTTATTACGACCATGGGGATTCCCGATGTCGGGTCAGTCAGGGGCGGTGAGCGGCTGGTAGAGATCGTCCAGTTCGGTGGAGTAGCTGATGCCCACCAGCTTCCATCCGTTCCGGTGGGGCTGATAGAAGGTGAAAGTCCAGGCGATGGCGGCGGCTTCGAACTTTTCGAGCCAGATTTCCCGGGTGAAGTCTTCGGCGATCACATCCGTACGTACCCGTGAAACGGCGATGGGCTCGCCAACCTTGTCGGTCACCCGCTTGAAATAGCTGGCGGCATTTCGGGCGGATTCCTCGTAGGGCGACGCCTCAACGCCGAGCACCGGTTTGAGGCGCTCGTAGGCGCCAGTAATGTCACCCGATCTTGCGGCTGACATGAAGGCCTGCGTCTTCTCGCTGATCGCCATTCGGTCCGGAAGGCTGTCGGCGGGTACCGGGAGGCTCAGCAGTGAGGCTGTGAGTCCCGCGAGGATGGTGGTGTAATGGCGCATGAGTCCGCTCCAGATTGGGTCATCCGGGCAGGGTAGCGACACGGCCCGGGCCAATCGTTGCGTTAACTCTCATTACCGAAACTCGTCCTATCGACGGGAAATCATTCCAGTAGCCGTGTCAGGTAACTGTTCGCCAGCGAGGCGGGAAGATTGTCCGGCCGGGGTATCCGAACCACGTGGCCGCTGCCCGGGGCGTGGGTCATGGTGGTTCCCTGGCGGTTTTCCATCCGCTCTGCAGAGAACCGGAGATTACCGGCCGGCGTGATCAGTTCCAGTGTGTCACCGGGCGCAAACCGGTTCTTCACATCCACGGTCAGCCAATGGTCGTCACTGTCTGCAATCGTGCCGACCACCTGTTGGGTGCCCAGGAAGGAGGAGCCCTGTTCGTAGCTCTGATATTCCTGGGGCAGATGACGCCGGAGAAACCCCTCGGTGTAACCGCGATTGGAAAGCGCCTCCAGCTGATCCATCAGCCCCATGTCGAAAGCCTGTCCGCGCATGGCATCGTCGATGGCGCGCCGGTAAATCTGGGTGGTGCGGGCAACGTAGTAGGTGCTCTTGGTGCGGCCCTCGATTTTCAGTGAATGCACGCCCATTTTGACCAGTTCGGCCACGTGTTGAACGGCCCGGAGGTCTTTCGAGTTCATGATGTAGGTGCCGTGTTCGTCCTCGTAGGCAGGGATAAAGCCACCGGGGCGATTGGGTTCTTCCAGGAGGATTTCCCTGGGTTCAACTTCCTGCACCGCATCGGCAGAAGTGGCGATCAGATCGCCCGTCTGGTCGTGGCCGTGCTGCACCTCCTTGTAGTTCCAGCGACAGGCGTTGGTGCAGGCACCCTGGTTGGCGTCCCGGTGGTTCATGTAACCGGACAGCAGGCAGCGACCGGAGTAGGCCATGCACAGGGCGCCGTGAACGAAGACTTCAAGTTCCATCTGCGGCACCCGCTCCCGGATTTCCCGGATTTCATCCAGGGCCAGTTCCCGGGACAGAATGACCCGGCTCAGGCCCTGGCGGCGCCAGAACTCCACGGTGGCCCAGTTGACGGCGTTTGCCTGGACCGAAAGGTGCACCGGCTGATCCGGCCATCGCTCCCGGACCTGCATGATCAGGCCGGGGTCAGACATGATGAGTGCATCCGGGCCCCGCTCAATGATCGGCTCCAGATCCCGCAGATAGGTCCTGACCTTGCTGTTGTGCGGCGCAATGTTCGATACGAGGTAAAACTGCTTGCCGAGCTCGTGGGCTCGCTCAATGCCGGCTCCCAGCGCTGCAACATCCTTGAAACTGTTGTTTCGTACTCTCAGCGAATAGCGGGGCTGGCCCGCGTAGACCGCGTCGGCACCATAGGCAAAGGCGGTTTCCAGATGATCTGGTGTACCCGCCGGGGCAAGCAGTTCCGGGGTGGTCATTGAATGCTCCGGGATATTTCTCGCAGGATGGTTCGGGGTGGTGTTCGAAAAGGCTGCTAGTGTGGACGGTTGATAACGATCTGGCGTTGATCTCGCTCAAAGGTCGTATTGATTATTTTCGGCTAACATATGTACGCTGATTTTTCTGGCACACACGGTCGGACTCAAAAGAAGGAGGAACCCCATGCCATCTGATCCCCTGAGGCCGGAGATGATTCGAGTATCTCTGAGTAGCCGGGTCAGTTCACTGATTGTGTCCCAGCTGGCGCGAGGCAGGGTTGGTGTCGAGGCGGTGGCGTCGCAGTTGCACATGAGCCGATACACGCTGCACAAGAAACTGAAACGTGAGGGACTGACCTTCGCGAGCCTGTTGGAAGAGGTACGCCGCAAGCAGGCGCTGACCTATATGCAGGACAAAACCAAGCCGCTGGTGGAAATCGCCGAGCAGCTTGGTTTTTCGGAATTGAGTGCTTTCAGCCGGGCGTTCAAGCGCTGGATGGGCACTTCCCCGGCTGAATACCGCTCCGTCAGACTTTCCTGAAAATCAGGGTGGCGTTGGTGCCGCCAAATCCGAAGCTGTTGCTCATCACCAGGTCCAGGTTCTGGTTGTCCATGCGTTCGCGGACAATCGGGTAGCCTTCGGCCCCTTCATCGAGGTTCTCGATGTTCGCGGACGGTGCGATGAATCCCTCCCGTTGCATGATCAGGCTGTAAATGGCCTCATGCACGCCAGCGGCACCCAGGGCGTGGCCGCACAGGGGCTTGGTGGAGCTGACCGGTGGGATTCGGTCGCCGAAGGTATCCCTGAGCGCTTTCAGTTCCGTGATGTCACCGGCCGGCGTGCTGGTGCCGTGGCTGTTGACGTAACTGATCTCGCCATCGACCTGCTTCATGGCCTGTTTCATGCAACGCACCGCGCCTTCGCCACTGGGCGCAACCATATCGGCTCCGTCCGAGGTGGCACCGAACCCGACAATCTCTGCAAGGATATTGGCGCCACGGGCCTCGGCATGTTCAAGCGCCTCGAGAGCCAGGACGCCGCCACCCCCGGAAATCACAAAGCCATCCCGGTTGGCGTCATAGGTCCGCGAGGCGACTTCCGGTGTATCGTTGTACTTGGTGGACAGCGCGCCCATGGCGTCGAACAGCAGGCTCAGGCTCCAGTGAATGTCTTCACCGCCGCCGGCGAACATGATGTCCTGGCGCCCCAGGGCGATCAGATCCGCGGCATGGCCGATGGCGTGGGCACTGGTGGCACAGGCAGATGTGATGCCGTAATTGACGCCGCGGATACCAAACGCGGTCGCCAGCGAGGCATTGATAGCGCTGCCCATGGTCCGGGGCACCCGATAGGGACCAACCCGCCGGATCCCTTTATCCCGGTGGGTATCGATCGAATCGAGCAGTTCAACCGTTGATGCGCCCCCCTGGCCGAAGATCAGGCCAGTGGTGTCCGCGCGGATATGGTCGTCGGTCAGGCCGGACTGTTCGATCGCCTCTTTCATGGCGAGGTAGGTGTAGCCGGAGGCCGGGCACATGAAGCGCCAGATCTTGCGGTCAATGAGTTCCGGAAGGTTCAGGTTGATCTGGCCGCAGACGTGGCTGCGCAGGCCATTGTCCTTCGCCTCCTGGCTGAACCCGATACCCGAGATGGACTCTTTCAGCGATCGGGTCACTTCCTTCTGGTTGGTCCCCAGGCTGGAGACAATCCCCATGCCGGTAATCACAACGCGACGCATGCAGCTAACTCCTAAAAGTCATCGGTAGAGTTGAACATACCAACCCGGAGGTCTTTGGCGGTATAGATCTCCCGGCCATCCACCTCCATGCTTCCATCGGCAATCGCCATGGTAAGCTTGCGCCGGATCACGCGCTTGAGATCCAGGCGGTAGGTTACCTTCTTGGCCGTGGGCAGTACCTGGCCGGTAAATTTCACTTCACCGGAACCAAGCGCACGCCCCTTGCCTTCACCGCCACCCCAGGCCAGGAAAAAGCCGACCAGTTGCCACATGGCATCGAGCCCCAGGCAGCCGGGCATGACGGGATCATCAACAAAGTGGACCTTGAAGAACCAGAGGTCCGGGTTGATGTCCAGTTCGGCCACGATGCTGCCCTTGCCATACAGGCCATCGTCGTCTGCGATGTGGGTGATGCGGTCGAACATCAGCATCTGGTCAATCGGCAGGCGCATGTTGCCGGGGAACAGCTTGCCATGGCCGCACTTGATCAAGTCTTCTTTGTCAAAATGATCAGGGTTCATAGTGCCAGTATCTCTGTTACAAAATGGTTTACTGATACTTTAGCGCTAAATCCTGAAGTCGCTATTGACCTTTAGTGGATGATTGCCGCCCGGGCTTCCTTGCCCGAAGTACGTTTACCGACTTTCCGTTGTGCAATTAATCGTCATCAAGGATCGCGTCCGAGCGGACTGTTATCGTCATGGACAGGCTGAAGTCCGGGCCCGGTATTGACGGTCAATGCCGGGCCCGGCCAACGATAGCGGAGGTCATTATGGAGGCGGATCACACGTCAATTTGCGGCCAGCTGAGGATGGATGGCGGCCGTGTCGAGGTTCGGATGGAGCGGCTGATCGAGCACGATGCCCAGCGAGTCTGGAAAATGCTGACCGATTCGGTGTATCTGTCACAGTGGCTGGCACCCGGGGTTATCGATCCCCGTAAGGGTGGCAGGGTGCAGCTGGATTTCGGCAACAGCGGCACGCCAATCGACTGTCGCATCCGGGCCTTTGAGCCGGAACGGCTGTTGTCCTATTCCTGGAGTTGTGGCGATCATCCCGAGCGTCCGTTGACCTGGGAACTCGAGCCCTGCGGGCAAGACCCAGACCAGACCCGGCTCAGCCTGACGCTGTCGTTGCCGGATGATGATCTGGTCTCGATCTCCTGCGCCGGTTGGGATGCGCATCTTGAAATGCTGCTGGCCGCACTGGAGGGAATCAGTATCCATTTTCCGGCTGATCGCTTCCGCACGGCCCGCAAAGTCTTTGCCGGCCTTTACGAGAGGGAGCGGGCGGCCTGAGTGGCCGCCCCTGCCGGCTCACCCCTCGCGGCCATCCGGGCGGGGAGCCGAGAGGATACCCGCATAGCGAACCAGAAAAATCCCGTAGGCGAGCATCCACAACAAGGCACTGACTGCGATCCCGTGTTGCCAGGGAATGATCGAAAAGGCCGTCAGGACACGAAGCGCAGCTGCAATCTGGATGGCCACGAAGGCGGTGACCAGGCCCCGGGGAAGCACCAGTGGTCGACCTGTGTGGCCGAGCGAAACACGAGCGATGACCGCGAGTACCAGACATCCCACCGCGCCGGCACCGGCGGCGTGGCTCCACGCGCTGGAGGGCCAGCCGGCCAGTGTGCTGCCTGCCAGGAGCAACAACGATACGGGGACCCAGAGGATCGACAGGTGCAGGCTCCAGAGCAACGGTTCGCGGCGCACCAGCCAGCCTTTCCAGCCGATCAACCGGACTGCCATCAGGACGGCGGCGGTCAATGCCAGCACTCCGGTGACACGGGACCAGCCACTCACCATGGCGGCCAACAGCACGATCATGGTGATGATACTTGCCATGTCCAGTGCGGGAACCACCCGGATGTCGGACCCATCATGTCCGCGCTGGCGCAACCAGGCGCCGGAAAAGGCCGGGGTGATGCGACCGCCAATGATGCCGATCAGTGCCATGGCCATGATCAGTGCACCGTGACTGTAGACCATGTCCATACGCAGCAGGAACCCGATCTGCATGAGCCACAGCAACCCGAGGACCACCAGTATCATCAGTTGCCGGCGTTGGCGGGCTTTCCAAATGCGCCAACCGGCATCCAGGCCCACCAGGGGCAGGAACGCCAGGTTAACACCAAGCACGAGCCAGTCGGGCAGGCCCGCTCCAAAGGCCAGAAGCAGGCGGCCGGCAAGCCACATGCCCCAAAGACCCGCCAGTCGGAGACCGTGCATCCGGGTGGTTTGGGTCCAGACACACACGGCGGTCAGCAGAAAACCGGCGATCGCTGCCGAAAGGAACCCGAACAGCATTTCGTGCTGATGCCAGATCAGGCCGGGTAAGGCAAGGGGGAGACTGATTGCGCCGGTGACCGTCAGCACCCAGAGGGGGATCACCGTGATCGACAGAACCGCCATGGACAGAAAGAAGATGCGGAAGGGGTAACTGAAGAGCTGCCTGATCCGCGCGGATTCGACTGACTGAGATGTTGGAATGGCCTGCATGCTGGCACCCCGATAAAGATGAATATAATATATATGTTAAAGGGTTTTGCCGCGACGGACCATACCCGCAACCGGGTAATAATGCGTACAATCCGATCAAATGATTGATTTATTGAGGAAATACCATGGGTGCTTACCCGATTCTAAAGGCCATTCACGTCAGCGCCGCCTACATCACGGTCGTCCTGTTCACCTTGCGTCTGCTGCTGGACGCGGTCGGTCGGCCCGGCTGGCGGCAGACCCCCATGCGCTGGATTCCCCACGTCAACGATACGGTGCTGCTGTCGGCCGCCATCGGGCTGGTGATCGTGACTCCCTGGATGCCGTTCGTGCACGGGTGGCTGACCGCCAAGATCTTTCTGTTGCTCGGTTACATCGGCGCGGGGGTCTTTGCCCTGAAGACCTCCGCGCCGGTCCACGTGCGTGTCATCGCCGCCGCTCTGGCATTTCTACAGGTCGGCGCCATCTTTCACCTGGCCATGACCAAGCCGGTGTTCGGCTGAGGCCGCTGAGGGGCTGCGGTGTTTCAACGGGTAGAACAGGTGTGGGGTAGCCAGTTCCGGGAGATCCGTCCGTTCCTCGTTGGCGGCCCACTCCACCCGCTCGGCGGATCGTATGGCGTAATGCATCCAGATCAGCGCCGCGGTGACGATCACGAACATCAGCATGAAGCAGCTTTGCCAGACTCCGGTCAGGTCGTTCAGGACGCCAAAAGCCAGCGGAAGGATAAAGCCCCCCAGCCCGCCAATCATGCCGACGACACCGCCAACGGCGCCCACATGAAGAGGGTAGTAAACCGGTATGTGCTTGTAGACCGCTGCCTTGCCCAGTGACATGAAGAATCCCAGCGTAAAGATCAATGCCACGAACATGGGCAGGTTCATGGCCAGGGTGAACTGGATGTCACCGTCGATGCCATGCACCCGGTAGTCGGTTGGCGGGTAGCTCAGCAGGAATGTGCAGGCCACGGCGGCCAGAAACGTACCGTACATGACCTTGCGGGCCCCGTATCGGTCGGATAGCCAGCCCCCGAGAATCCGGAACAGCGATGCAGGAATCGTGTACAGGGCGGCGATCATGCCGGCCGTCTTGATGTCGAGTCCGTAGACGCCGATGAGAAAATGGGGCAGCCAGAGAGCCAATGCCACGAAAGCCCCGAAGACGAAAAAGTAGTACAGGGCAAAACGCCAGACCCGGAGTTCTTTCAGCGGCTCCATCTGCTCCATGAATGATTTGCTGCGTTCGCCTTTACGCTCTTCGGACAGGGGGTCGGGCCTTGCCAGGGCAATGAACACCACCCCCATGATCGCCAGAACCGTGGCGTAGATCTGTGCTGTCGATTCCCAGCCAAACGCCACCAGCAGGAACGGTGCCCCGAAATTGGTGACCGCCGACCCCACGTTGCCGGCCCCGAAAATACCGAGAGCGGTGCCCTGGCGCTCAGGTTCGAACCAGGCTGCGGTGTAGGCCACCCCGACAATGAATGAGCCTCCGGCGAGACCGACCCCCAGAGCACCGATCAGAAGCATGGCGTAGGTGCTCGCAAAGGTGAGCAGGTACACGCATCCCGCCGTTGTCAGCATCAGAATCCCGAACACCCAGCGACCGCCATACCGGTCTGTCCAGATCCCCAGGAACAGCCGGCTGATCGATCCGGTGAGGATCGGCGTTGCCATCAGCAGCCCGAGCTGGGTATCGGAGAGTGACAGGTCTTCGGCAATCCGGATGCCGATGATCGAGAAAATGGTCCAGACCGCGAAGCACAGGGTGAACGCGAAGGTCGACAGACCGAGTGCACGGTACTGCCGGGATTTTGAAAGTGGGCCGGTCATTGCAGAGCTCCTGTTCTGCCTTTTTTCCTGTTTTCACACTACCAAAAAGCGGCGTTTTTCCCTTGGGGGCATTGGAGGTACCTCCAGCTGGGAAGGGGGTGGTAGCCGGTTTCTGGCGATTCACCGCCATAGGGATAGGCGGTCTGTTTCTCTGGTGGGGTAGGCGGCCCGGGCGTTGATGTTTATCAATTATCGGCGCCACAGGGGTGTGGGCTAATGGCTGACAGATATCAATAGCAGCCCCGGTTCAGCGGGGCAGATTCTGTCTTTGGAGAAGCCCATGAAAATCATGATTGCCTATGACGGTTCGCGGAATGCCAGGCTGGCCCTGGCGCAGACGCTGACCATGTTCCGGGACCTTCGGCCCGGAATCACCCTTGTTGCCGTTGCCGAAAACCCCCGGGACATTACCGCGGGCAACGAGGACCTCTTTCAACAGGAAGTCTCCGAGCTCAACGGCTTTCTTGCCGAAGCGGTGGAGGTGTGCCGGCAGGAAGACATATCTGCCGAGCCCCTGTTACTGGAGGGGGATGCCCGAAAAATGCTGCTCTTTGCCGCCGAGAAAAAAATCCGGCCGGACATGCTGGTTATTGCGCGGCACAGTCACGAACCGGATGGTGGCTTTATCGCCCGCTCCCTGACCCATTTCGTGGATGAACTGGATTACATGACCTTCGGCAGCGTGAGTTCCTTTCTCGCCCGCCGGATCCAATGTCCGCTCCTGATTCTCCCCAGCCGATAAACGGCACCCGGATTTTTGATTGCCTGGCCCAAGGAGGCTGACATGAAAGTCGCAGATGTTTTCCACTTCAAGAATGCCGAGATCAAGGCCCTGCACCTGACCTGGATCGCGTTCTTTATTACCTTCTATGTCTGGTTCAACATGGCACCGCTGGCGTCCAGCATGCTCAAAAGCGTGGACTGGCTGACCGCGGACGATCTCAAGTTGTTCGCTATCTGTAACGTGGCGTTAACGATACCCGCACGGATTGTCGTCGGCATGGCGCTCGATCGCTTCGGGCCGCGCCGGGTGTTTTCCCTGTTGATGATTCTGATGTCGATTCCGGCCCTCGTGTTTGCCTTTGGCAACACCATGACCCAGCTGCTCGTAAGCCGGCTGGTGCTCAGCTCCATCGGTGCCAGCTTCGTGGTCGGAATCCACATGACCGCACTCTGGTTCCGGCCAAGGGACATCGGCTTTGCGGAAGGCTTTTACGCTGGCTGGGGCAACTTCGGCTCTGCCGCTGCAGCCATTACCCTGCCGACCATCGCACTGCAGCTCTACGGAGGCGAGGACGGATGGCGCTGGGCAATTGCCCAGAGTGCGATCGTCATGGCCGCCTATGGTATCTACTACTGGTTTGCGATCACCGATGGTCCTGCCGGTACCGTTCACCGCAAGCCCCGCAAGGCCGTTGCACTGGAAGTCAGCTCCTGGGCAGACATGATCAAACTGATTCTCTGGACCATCCCGCTGGTAGGTGTGCTCGCCATTCTCGTCTGGCGCATACAGAACATGGGATACCTGGGTTTCACCGGTGCCCTGGTCGCCTACGGCGCCATCTTCCTCGTGGTGTGCTATCAGATCGTCCAGATTCTTCGTGTTAACGTGCCCATCCTGAAGCAGGGCGTGCCGGAGGACGACAAATACCCGTTCAACAGTGTTGCCGCGCTGAACAGCACCTACTTTGCCAATTTCGGCGCGGAGCTGGCGGTGGTGTCCATGTTGCCGATGTTCTTCGAAGAGACCTGGAGCCTGAGTGCCACTGCAGCCGGGCTGATTGCGGCGTCCTTTGCCTTTGTGAACCTGATTGCCCGGCCCATGGGCGGACTGGTTTCGGATCGCATGGGTAACCGGCGCTTCGTGATGCTCAGCTACATGTTCGGCATCGCCGTCGGGTTCGGCCTGATGGGGCTGCTCGATTCCAACTGGCCGCTGATCGTCGCCGTCGGTATTACCGTCTTCACCTCCTTCTTCGTGCAGGGGGCAGAGGGGGCCACATTTGGCATCATTCCTTCTATCAAGCGCCGGCTCACCGGACAGATTTCCGGCATGGCGGGGGCCTACGGCAATGTCGGTGCTGTGGTGTACCTGACCATCCTCACCTTCGTGACCCCCACTCAATTCTTCCAGATCATAGCGGCCGGTGCCTTCATCAGCTGGGTCCTCTGCATGATGTGGCTGAAAGAGCCGGAGTCCGGATTCGCGGATGAGTACCAGGTGTCCTCAGTGGATCTCCAGATCGAGGAGGAAGAGCGCCGGCGGCAGGCCGCAGCGGCGTCCAGCTGAGTCTTGAAACCGAAAAAAGGCCCGCAGGTGGTAACGCCTGCGGGCTTTTTTTGTCCGGAGATTACAGTGCTCGTGAATTATTGAGCCAGCAGTTGCAGGATATTCTGTCCAGCGCGCTGGTGAACCACCGTTGTCGGATGCACGCCGTCAAAGAAGACAAAGCCGTCGCAATCCGGCAATGCGCCGCAGCCAGCTCCTCGTTGAATTGCGTCGCAAGGCGGGAGGAATACTTGTAGAACTTGCCTGCCCGTTACCAACCACGATGTGGCGGGCGCCCGCCAGTACCAGCTTGGTCAACTGCAATTCCACAGACAGCACGGCATCGGTCACCCGTTGTTCGGCCGCCTTGCGGATGTCCTGGCGAGTCTTTCCCGAGTCCTCGGGTACGGAGGTGGCCCGGATCTTCTGGGCATCGAACAGGTCATTGCCACCAATGATGACGATGTAAAGAGCATCTGCATCGGCGGTCTGTCCGCTTTGCTGGAGGTAGGTGTTGACCTGGATGGGCAGGTTCGTGTCGAACTCGGTTTCGCTGCCCACGGCCCGGGTACCTCCGATGGTGGGTTTTTCTGTGGCGGTGGGCACAAAGGAGGAGATTGGTGGCAGCACACCATCGGCCGGACACAAAAAAACCGGTTTCGTTGCCGAAACCGGTTGAGGGTTGTGAAAGAGCAGAGCTTACGGGTTTTTGATGTAGGCGTTCTTGCGCAGGTAGAACCACCAGTTCACGAACAGGCAGGCCGCATAGAAGACCGCAAAGCCGTACATGGCATACTCCGGTGTTCCCGCCTGGATTTGCTGGCCCATGACCCGGGGCGCAATGAAAGCACCATAGGCGGCTACGGCAGAGGTCCAGCCCAGTACCGGTCCTTTCTGCTGCTGATTGAAGATGAAACCGATGCTGCGGAACGTGGAGCCGTTGCCGATGCCGCTGGCGGCGAACATCACGATGAACAGGATCAGGAACAGCGGGAAGTAAGTGTTCGGATCGGTGGAATTGTAGGCCAGCATCATCACGTAACCGGTTGCCACGGAGGCGACCACCATGACCACCGAGATGATCTGGGTAACGATGGAGCCGCCCATGCGGTCTGAAATCCACCCGCCGACCGGGCGAATCAGGGCGCCTACAAAGGGCCCCATCCATGCCCAGGTGAGGGCACTGGGCGCATCCGGGTTCACCACGCGGATCAGGGTCCCGTCTGCGCCTACCTGCATCATGTTGCCGAAGATAACGGTGATGGACAGTGGCAGCGCGGCCGAGAAGCCGATAAAGGACCCGAAGGTCAGGATGTAGAGGATGGTCATGGACCAGGTGTGCTTGTTGTTGAAGATCGCAAACTGGTTCCGGATGTTGGGCTTGATGTCACCCGGGATCAGGCGAAGCAGAACCACGGTCAGGATGATGGTCAGCGGCAGTGCCACCCACATGTTCAGAATGCCCAGTGCCCACACGCCGACGATGGATGTGATCATGCCCACACCGTAGAGCCCCAGAATCTTTCCGAACGCTGATAGAGGGCTTCCGGGATTGGGCGTGACGACTTTCAGGTTGTTCATTCCGTACCAGCCGGCGAAGGCCAGTGGGATCAGAAAGACCAGCCAGATGAAACCGGCATTCTGGATCCAGGTGTCAGTGCCTGCTTCAATACGGCCGATCAAGGTACCGCTGGGGCTCTGCAATTGCATGGGATCCCCGGCGAGTGCACCGAACAGGCCGACGGTCATCACCAGAGGAATCAGCACCTGCATGGTGGTGACGCCGAAATTGCCCAGACCCGCATTCATGCCCAGTCCATACCCCTGTTTGCTCTTGGGGTAGAAGGCACTGATGTTACTCATGGAGCAGGCGAAGTTACCGCCGCCAATGCCGGACAGCAGTGCCAGGGCCTGGAAGACAATAAAGGGGGTTCCCGGATTCATCAGCGCAATGCCGGTGCCGAGGGCCGGGATCATCAGCAACGCCGTGGTGAGGAACACGGTATTCCGCCCACCGGCAATCTTGATCATGAACGAGGCGGGAATCCGGAGGGTCGCGCCGGAGAGCCCGGCGATCGCGCTCAGGGTGAAGAGTTGATCCACCGAGAACGGAAAGCCCAGGTTTTTCATCTGGGTGGTGATCATGCCCCACATCAGCCAAACGGCGAAGCCGATCAGCAGGCTGGGAATGGAAATCCAGAGGTTTCGGGTGGCGACCCGTTTGCCTTCCCGTTCCCAGAAATCTTCGTTTTCGACATCCCAGTGCTCGATGTCTGCGTTGGTTTTGTCTTTGACGCCCAGGGGACCGGCGTCTGCTGCGGTTCTGGCCATGATGTCTGCTCCTTGGTTTGCGAATCCGCTGCCACGGTGCTCGTGGCTTTTGGTCGTTGCAGACATTGTGCAAACCGGAAGGCCTGGCCCCACTTGAGAAAAATCAAGGAATTCAGAGCGGGCATTTATCGCCCACAACCAGCGCCGGCGAAGGGCAAAAAGTGGCCTTTAAAGTTCTTTTAAAACAGCAGGATGCAGGTGGGATATTTCCAAGGTGGTAGGCCGTGAGGCCGCTGGCGCAGTGGAGGTAGCCACTCATTTCCGGCGTAAATGGGCCGGCTGGATGAGGCGAATGGTCTGTACAGCAACGCCCGTGAATGCGATCGACCAGAGCGTGGCTGAGGCCCAGAGCAACGACGGGGCATTAAACGGATGGGACCCGGCGAGAAAACGGCAGACGGCCGCACCACCGATCAGGCCCGCAAGCCCGAGAACCTGCCAGTGTGGCGGCGGTGTGCGGTGCGCTCTTTGCCAGGTCAGACGAAGCATGACGCCCGTCGACAGGGTGCCCAGGCCGCCAATGGTAATCAGGTGCAAGGCCGGGACGGATGCCTCGCCCATCGCCAGTGCTACTCCCAGACAGCCGCTTCCGACTGCCAGCCAGCCATAGCCGAGGCCGAGCATCAGCAGGTCTGGTCGCTCCGGGCACCGCCACAAACGCCATCGGCCCAGCCGAATGATAATCAGTGCTGCGGAGGCCATCAGGCACGTCGCTGCCAGTTCCGGAAGAACGGCGCCCAGACTGAGCAGGAAGGCTGCGGACAGTAGCACCAGGAGTGCGCCCTCGATCCGTGGCTGAACCCGTGCCGTTAACGGAATCCCTTTTTTCTCCAGGGTGCCGGCAACGGCGGGCGCGAGAATCCGGCCTCCCATGAAGGTCATCAGCAGGAGCAGCCCAACGACGCCCGCCTGCATCAACTGATGGGTATCGGGCCCTGGGTAATTGGCTGGCGCGTTGGTGTCTGTGAACCAGAAGCCGATGGGCAGCAGGCACAACAAAAGGATCAGCGGGCCGGCGATCCGGTTGCGCCATTTCTTGGCTGCACTGAAACGAGGGACGGTATAACGTGCGAGAAGCAGCGCGAAAGCGGGGCTCAGAGTCTGGGCAATGGTCGTCTCCGGTGCAATCAGCCAGGCTGACCGTGCAAGCAGCCAGACACCAGCGAGAAGTAGAAGGACGGAAACGGGTTGTGGGCCGAGGGTGTACCCGGCAATCACCGCAAGCGCGAATCCGAAAATCATTTCGTGACCGTGGCTCGTGCCGATCAGGCCCGGCACCCAGCCCTGTCCGGATAACGGTCCGAGCAGGGACAGTGGCACCGCCAACGTGGCCCAGGTCGCGGCAGCGGGGAAGAAAAACCAGAATGCGAAGATGGGGCGAGGCCGGGATGATCCTGTCATGATCGCCTAGCTCTCCTCGCCGGTCGGCCATCCGGGCAACCGGAATTCGTCCTGAAGATACGCCAGTTCCGGCTGGTGTTCACGGGCGATGGTTTCGGTCAGTTCCGCGCCTCGGGGCAGTAAGTGCACTTCGATGCGGCGGCCGTCTGAAGCAGAGGGCCGGCGCTCGACAAGCTTTGCCTCGACGCATCGATCGATCAGCGCCACTGTTCCATGGTGCTTGGCCTGTAGCTTGTCCGACAGTTCGCTGACCGTCGCCCACTCCCGATCCTCGAATCCCTTTAAATGAAGCAGCAACTGATACTGGAGTGCCGTCAGACCGTGTTTTCGGCATATGTTTTCACTGTGCCGCAGAAAGACGCGAAGCCGGTAGCGAAAGTGGGAGAGGCGCTCAAAGTCTGCCTTGGTCAGGTCGGTGTTCGAATGGTCGTTTGTGTCAGGTGTCATGTCGTGAGCTTGACCGTGGGTGATTAAGAGGCTACATAATATAAAATATCATAACGTGATATAAAAGGTGAGCTATGACAATCATGCAGATGCTTCGGTTGCCGTTTTCAGGGGACGGCGCCTGGGCCGAATTACAGCGAATGGACCTGTCCATCCCCTTTCTGGCCTGGGTGGTGGTTGTCCCCATGTCCTTTCTCCCGCCAGTCCTGCTCTATTACGCGGGGACGCACTACGGAGATAGCTTTCTGACCGGCTTTGGCGATAAGGAATGGCGTTTCATCACCACGATTCTGTTCCTTGCGGAACTGTTGACGTTCTTTGTCATGGGCTGGTTGATCCATGCGGTTCTGGAAGCGCACAGGATGTCCGTGGAGTACCGCGATGCCTACACGCTCGCCGCAATTGCACCCTTGCCGCTGTGGCTGGCGTCCCTGGCACTGCTGGTACCCGTGCTGGCGGTCAGTGTGGTTGCGGTATTTGCCGGTATGTTTCTTTCGTGCGCATTGGTGTACCAGGGCGTTCGGTCTCTGGGCCGGCGATCGGCCCATGATGTCGAGGCCATGTCGGCGACTTACACCGTCATGGCCGCTTCCCTGCTGGCGTGGGGCATCCTGATGGCGATGGTCTGGGCGTTCTGATCAGGCCACGTGCGGTAGCACGCCGTAGTAGATCGCGCTGAAGTGGCAGGCACTCCCGCCGATCACGAACAGGTGCCAGATGGCGTGCATATACGGAATGCGGTCGGCAAGGTAAAAGGCGACGCCAGCAGTGTAGACGATGCCTCCGGCAATCGTGAGGGTGAGGGCGGTTTCACTGAGGCTGGCCACCAGATCAGAGGAGGCAAAGGTGATCAGCCAGCCCATGGCAATATAAATACCGACCCGGGCCAGTTTGAACCGGTTTTTGAAGATGACCTTCAGAACCACCCCGGTCAGGGCCAGTGACCAGATGATGGCGAACAGGGTCCAGCCGACCGTTCCCCGCATATTGACCAGCAGGAAGGGTGTATAGGTGCCAGCAATCAGCAGGAAAATCGCGCAGTGATCGAGGGTTTTGAAAGCGCGTTTGAGTTCCGGGCGACGGGCCCCGTGGTAAAGCGCGGATGCCAGGTAGAGCAGAATCAGTGACGCTCCGAAGATACTGAAACTGACAATTTTCCAGACATCCCCGGAATGGCTGGCAGCGACAACCAATGCCACAGTACCAATCACGCTGAGGAGGGCGCCAATACCGTGGGTGGCACTATTGAGCCATTCCTCAACGCGGTGATGGATTGATTCGACGGTGGGTGTGTTTCGGGTCATTGAAGCAGTTTCCATATTAGCCATAGGTCTAAGGTACTTCAGCGTACACGTGTACGCAATGGCGCAGGATGAACATCTTGTGATGACGATCAGAAAATCTGATGAACCCGACGGAAATCTTCCGGTTTCATGGCATGACGACGTTCGTTAGCCTTTTACTAAATCGTTAACACAGGAGGCTGTTCCAATGGCGAAAGTGCTGGTTTTGTATCACTCCATGTACGGTCACATCGAAACCATGGCGAAAACCGTCGCAGAGGGAGCGTCCAGCGTGGACGGAACCGAGGTCGTCATCAAGCGCGTCCCTGAAACCATGCCCGACGAGGCATTTCGTAACGCCGGGGGCAAGACAGATCAGGAGGCTCCGGTAGCATCGCCTCAGGAACTGGCCGACTATGATGCGATCATCTTCGGCACACCGACCCGCTTTGGCAACATGTCCGGTCAGATGCGCAACTTTCTGGATCAGACCGGCGGACTCTGGGGCGAAGGAAAGCTGCACGGCAAGGTGGCGAGTGTCTTTACCTCGACCGGTACCGGTGGCGGCCAAGAGCACACCATCTCCTCGTTCTGGACCACGCTGGCGCATCACGGCATGGTGCTGGTTCCGCTGGGCTATGGCATCCCGGAATTTTTCGACATTTCTGAAGTCAGCGGAGGCACGCCGTACGGGGCATCGACCATTGCTGGCGGCGACGGCTCACGGCAACCTAACGAGAAAGAGTTGACGATTGCGCGCTTCCAGGGGAAGCACGTTGCAAACATCGCCTCGAAATTGCACGACTGAATACTGCAGAGAAAGCGTTGAGCGTTTGCAGGGGAGCGGTTGATCGCTCCCCTTTTTTTGGCTTGCCTAAACGTTGTCCGGACGTTGGGCGCCGGTTTTCAGTCGGGAGAAAGTGGCCGGAACAACACCGAGCCAGGAAGCGAGCTGATTGTCGGGCACCCGCTTGACCAGTTCCGGATACTCATCGAGAAGCAGCTGGTAACGGTCCGAGGCCGGCATGGTGTGTTTGCGGAATTCCCGCATGCTGGTGAGTTCGGCCAGTTCTTCGGTCAGCGCTAATGCGAAACGGGGCCAGAGCCCGTCGCCATGGGACTGTATTGCCGAACGAAACTCGGCAAAATTGGCCACCCACAGAGTGGCGGCTGACGTCGAGGTCAGGCACAGAGTATTGCGAACGGTTCGGGTTCGTCCGAACACCGGCCAGACCAGATCCCCCTCCGAGAAAAAATGGTGGATGGCCACTTTCCCACCGGGTGCCTCGCGGTAAAGGCGAAGGATGCCGTACTGGATCAGGTAAACGTTGGCCCAGGGTTCATCGTGTTTCTCGAGATTGGTTTCCTGCTCGACCCGGCGTTGGTGGAACAGGCGGGTGAGATCGCTGAGAAAACGGGACTCCGGACTGTTCTGCCGGTCGCTCAGACGTATGCCGAACACGCGGCTGAGGCCATTGAGTAGAGCGGTTTCTGCGGAGGCGCTGTCGCGCTGGATGATGTCAGGGTTATGATCACCCAGCATGCAGGGCGCTGAGGCAAGATCCGACCTGAAAATGCTGTTCATCGTGACGACCCGGTAATGACTGTCAGGGTCTCTATGCTAGCAGAAAAGGGTCGCTTGAAATGACGTAAATCATTAAGGCTTCGTCATGCTGTGGTAACCTGATCGGCGCCTGCCGCGGGAGTACCGGGCGCAGTCCCGGGCGCCCTTTGCTAGAATTGCCGCCCCGTCCCGCCGTAATAATCCTGGAGATTTGATGACCGCCGCGCTGGCCCTGTTCGTAAAACTGATCCCGCTGTATGTCACGGTCGCCCTCGGGTGGGTTGCCGGACGCTACCTGGAGGCCAGCGGTCGTCACATTGCCGGGATCATGCTCTATATCGTGACGCCATCGGTGGTGTTTTCAGGGGTGATGGCCGCACCCCTGTCGCCGGAAGTCATCCTGCTGCCGTTTCTGACCTTCGGGCTGTGTTCCGTTCTGGCCCTCGTGCAACTGAAGTTCGCCCAGAAAGTGATCACAGACGGCAGTGCCAGCATTATTCCGTTGTGTGTGGGGTCCGGAAACACCGGCTATTTCGGTGTGCCGGTGGCCCTGCTGCTGTTTGGCGAAGAGGGGTTGGGGCTGTACATCGTCTGCATGCTGGGAACCACTCTGTTTGAGAATTCGCTCGGCTTCTACCTGGCGGCAAGAGGGCGTTACGATCTCAAGGACGCGCTTCGGAGGGTTATTCGCCTGCCATCGGTCTATGCGTTTCTGGCGGCGGTCGTGCTGAATCTCTCCGGAGCGGCTATTCCGCCCGTGTTCGTGCCGCTGTTCGATAATCTGCGTGGCGCCTACAGCATTCTTGGCATGATGATCATCGGCATGAGCATCACCAGTTTCCGCGGGCTGGCGGGCAATCTTCGTTTTACCGGGCTGGCGTTTGTGGGCAAATTTGTGGTTTGGCCTGTCACCGCCGCGGCCTTCTGGTGGCTGGACGCCCACGTGTTCGGCATTTATGGCCCCGCCGTGCACAAGGCCATGTTCCTGATTTCCATTACTCCGATCGCTGCCAATACGGTGGTGATTGCGACCCTGCTGGACACAGCGCCAAGGCAGGCCGCGGGTACAGTCCTGCTGACCACTCTCTTTGCGCTGGTGTTTATTCCCGTCATGGTTTCCATGGCCTTCTGAGGGCCACGTGGGATTATCGCGTGCTGGCGGACGATTCGACGGTCGTTGTTGCTCTGTCCTCGCCCTGTGCTGCCAGCATATCCTGGCGGGCGTGACGAACCACGCTGGTGCCGGCGGTAACCGCGAGGGTCCCCATGACGGCGGCCACGACGAGGTCCGGCCAGGCACTGCCGGTTCCGAAAACGCCGAGTGCAGCACCGAGGACGGCCATGTTGGAGATCGCATCGTTGCGGCTGCAGAGCCAGACCGACCGCATGTCGGCATCGCCCTCGCGGAACCGGAACAGCATGACCGCGACGCCGATATTGACCGCCAGTGCCAGAATGCCGACCACGCCCATGGTCAGGGGTTCCGGGGTGCTGCCGGTCTGGACCATCCAGATGGCGCGGCCCCAGACGAAAACGCCGAAGGTCGCCATGGTCAGGCCTTTCACCATGGCGGCGCGGCCTCGCCACAGCATGCCCATGGAGAGCACGCTCAATGACAGAATGTAGTTGGCACTGTCACCGAAGAAATCAATGGCGTCGGCCATCAATGACACGGAACCGGCACTCAGGCTCGCGAGCCCTTCGATAACGAACATGGCGAGGTTCAGCGCCAGGGCTACCCAGAGAGCTTTTCGGAAGCCCGGGGCCGGGCCTTTGGGTTCGGGGGCGGAGCAACTGCAGGCCATGGTATCCTCCTTTTAAACTGCAAGAAGTAAACACCCTGTAGCGACTACAGGGTCAATGGCCCGTTAGTGATTGCCCCGGCGGTGGGTACCGGGAACGTGAGTGTGAGAGGGCTTTGGATCGAGCGCCTCAAGGTCGGCATTCAGACCATCGAGAATGCCGCACTCCCGAACGGTGCGACTGTCGGCACAGGCCGCCTGCAATGTCAGCAGGGTCTGCTCCAGACTTTGCAGTTCCTTGAGACGCTCCCGGACATGATTCAGGTGACGGGCCAGTAGGGCGTCGACATCGCTGCAGTCGGCCTCGGGTTGCTCTGCCAGACGAATCAGTTCGCGGATTTCATCCTGGGCCATGTCCAGATTGCGGCAGCGCTTTATGAAGAGCAGCCGGTCCAGGTGAGCGGGGCTGTAGGATCGATAGCCATTGGCGTTGCGTTGGGGTTCCGGGAGCAAGCCGATTTTTTCATAATACCGGACCGTCTCTACCGGGATTCCCGAGCGTTTGGATATATCGCCAATCTTCATGACCACTCCATGACAGGCACAGGATGCGATTGCGCGGCCTGATTATGATGCATATCAAAGGTCGGTTAATCTGTGCCGAAAATGCGTGTTCTATCATTGTAAATGGGTCACAGTGAAAGTGAATATTCTTACGGGAAAAGGAGAGTCGCTATGAAAGATCTGAAACCTCTTTTTTTGGGAGCCTCATTGCTTGTGACGCCGGCTCTGGGGCTGGCCCACGGTAATGGGGATGATCATGGCGGGTATGGACCGGGCATGATGAATCCGGAGCAGATGCAGGAAATGCACGAAAACTGGTCCCGAATGCAGAACATGATGCAGCAGGTACCGGATGCCGGTTCTCGCGAGGCCCGCGAGCGCCTCATGGAACGGCACATGGAAGCCATGGAACAGCAGATGGAGCTGATGCATGGCGGCATGATGGGGTACGGTCCCGGCATGATGAACAATGGTCAGGGCATGATGAATAACGGCCAGGGCATGATGGGCAATAATCAGGGCATGATGAACAACAACCAGGGCATGCGAAATAGCCAGGGTGCTCAGGGCCGAAATGCAGACAACGGGTCGCTGAATTACGATCAGCGTCTGCAACGAATGGAAAACCGGCTCAACCAGATGCAGTTGATGATGGAGCAGATGCTCGAACATCAGCGTCTTGAGGGGCGCAACTGATCACGGCCGAGACCGCTCACTACGCTCTGAACGGAGGGCCATGTGCTTGACAGACTGCAACGCCGGCTTGGCCTGCAGACCATTCCCGCCGTGTTCTTCACATCCGCCGGGACCGCGTTCCTGTTCGTGGTCCTGGCGATCCCGTTTCAGCATGAGGTTTCCCGGAGCTTCGGGCTACTGACGGCCTGGGTGGCCGGTAACCTCGGGTGGTTTTACATCCTGTCCGTCTCGGCGTTGCTGGTTTTTTTGCTGGGCCTGGCGGTGAGCCGTTACGGTGAGATCCGTCTTGGCGCCGACGACAGTCGCCCCGACTACTCGAATCTCACCTGGTTCACCATGCTGTTTGCCGCAGGCATTGGCACCATCCTGATGTTCTGGGGCGTGGCCGAACCGATTTCCCATTTTGGCCATCCTCCGTTTGAGGGGGTCGTCGCCGATTCCGCCGGGGCAGCGCGGGACGCCATGACGATCTCGCTCTACCATTTTGGTTTGCACACCTGGACCATCTTTGCGATGCCAGGGCTGGCCATTGGTTACTTTGCCTATCGCCATGATTTGCCCATGCGGATCAGCAGCCTGTTCTATCCGATACTCGGAGATCGGGCCTTCGGGCCATTGGGATGGGCCGTGGACATTATCGCGGTACTGGGCACGCTGTTTGGTGTTGCCACCTCGCTGGGGTTGGGAACGCTTCAGCTCAGCAGCGGACTGACTTACCTGTTCGGCATTCGTGCCAGCGGAACCGTCTGGGTGCTTCTGATTGTCCTGATCTCCGGGATCGCGGCGACCTCCGTCGCACTGGGCCTGGATAAAGGTGTCCGACGGCTCTCCCAGCTCAATATCCTGCTGGCGATGCTGTTGCTCGGTTTTGTCCTGGTGGCCGGCCCGACGGTGTTTATCGCCAAGGGCATGGTGCAGAGCATTGGCGACTATCTCGACGCCCTGCCGTGGCTCTCGTTCTGGACGGAATCGTTTCGAGATACGGACTGGCAGCGCCGGTGGACCCTGTTCTATTGGGCCTGGACCATTTCCTGGGCACCGTACGTGGGCATTTTTATTGCCCGGATTTCCCGGGGTCGGACGATTCGGGAGTTCGTATTTGGCGTCCTGTTCGCGCCGACCGCGTTCACCCTTATCTGGTTCGGCGTCTTCGGTCTGTCCGCCATTCATGTCGAGATGAGCGACCAGATCGGTCTTTCCGAGCAGGTTCGGGCTGATCCGTCGGTCGCCATCTTTGCCTTTCTTCAGGCGCTGCCTTGGACGGAGCTGGCGTCGTTGTTGAGTGTCATCATCATTGTCATCTTCTTCACCACATCCTCGGACTCGGCGTCGCTGGTCATCGACATGCTGACCCGGCGAGAGGACCAGCCGTCCCTGGTTCGCCAGCGAATCTTCTGGGCCGCTGCCCAGGGTGTGATCGCCGCGACCCTGTTGCTCGCCGGAGGGCTTGATGCGCTCCAGAATGTGATTACCTCACTCGGTCTGCCATTCTCTGTGTTGCTCGTGTTCATGGCCGTGTCACTGTTCCGGGCGCTGAGAGCGGACTACCGGGGCTACTCAGTTAACGACCTGGTAAAGGGACGAGCGTTTCCGGAAGTGGAAGCGTCCCCTTCATCCAGACAGGAGAGTACGTATGTATCGGAAGCTGCTGATCGCAATTGATCCCGAGGACGATGCCGAGGGTGAGCGGGCGCTGGAAGCGGGGACGGAGCTGCTGGCGGAGGGGGGCGAAATGCACCTTGCCAGCGTCTACGATCCGGGTGGCGGCGGCTTTTTCCCGCACGTGACCGAGGCCGCCCCGGAAGACAAGGAAGCGAAGGTTCGGGAATCGCTGGACCTCATTGCCAGAAAATACCTGCCGCACCCGCTCAACGCGACCTTGCACGTGGTGGCGGGTACTCCGAGTGAAAAACTGGTCGCACTGGCCGGGCAGCTGTGTGTCGATCTGATTGTCCTGGTATCCCGGGGCGCGAGTGGTCGTTGGCCGCTACGCCGCGCCACCGTCGAGTATGTCACCGTCAACGCGCCTTGTGCGGTTCTGGTCCTGCCGGTACTGGATAAGCCGGGGTCCGACGGTGAAAGCGTTGCTCATTCGAACAGCGACAGCTGACCGGAATCGATTGAAGGCGAGGACGCCTTCGGACGGGACTGTCTGGGGCCCTTCCGGCTGCCGTGGCGCCTGAGAACCCGGTCGGTCTCCGCCAGGCTGACGCAGCGTTTGCGAAAGTCGCCGATGGCCTTGCGGGCCACCCTTGCGGCCTGTTCGTGGTCACACACAGGGCGGGTATAGGTATTGCCTCCGTAGCGCTGAGTCTGGGCCGCGGTCATCAGCCAGGGTGTGTGGATCAGTTCCCGGGGAACGCCCCGAAGTTCGGGCACCCATTGCCGGATGAAGGTGCCGTCCGGATCCAGCTTCTGGCTTTGCAGAACCGGGTTGTAGATGCGCAGTGCGTTGATGCCGGTCTGTCCCGACTGCATCTGTGCCTGTGGATAGTGAATGCCGGGCTCGAAATCGGTGAACTGCCGGGCCAGGTGAAGGGCCGGGTCACGCCAGTGCAGCCAGAGCTGGTAGGCGGCAATAGCCATCAGCATCGCCCGCATGCGGAAATTGATCCAGCCCGTGTGGCGTAGCGCCCGCATGCTCGCATCCACCAATGGCCAGCCGGTCTGACCTTCGGCCCACCTGGCCAGCCGCTCCGGGTCATTCGGGCCGGATTTCAGTTCCTCCATTTCCCGGTGCATGGCCCGGAATTCCAGCTCGTGTTCATCCTCCAGCTTTTGAATGAAATGGCAGTGCCAGTGGAGGCGGGAGCGAAAGCTGGTGAGGCTGCGCTTTTTCCGCGGAAGCGTGTTGCGGTGGGAGCCGATCGATCGGGCCTGCTGGTAGATCTGGCGCAGGCTGACGGTGCCGTGGGCAATATGTGGGCTAAGCCGGGAACAGGCACGATACGCCGTGTTCGGGCTGGAAATATTGTATTGATAGCCGACGCAGCGGCGGTCCAGAAAGGATGTCAGTAAACGCTCACCCTGGCTGGATCCTCCGGCCTGTCGGTCTGGACATGCGCTGGTGTCGGCCAGATGGGGCGCATCCCAGTCCTGCGCAGCGGACAGGCCGGCAGGCAGTGAGGGTAGCGGCTTCGGTCGTTCGAGCAGGTCGGAGGACATCAGCCGGCTCCACTGATCGTCCCAAAGATCCCGGTCGGGCAGACGACGGGTCACACCGAACTGTTGCCACTCCCGAAGCTCCACGTTGGCCTGGGCGCACCAGTCGATCACGGCACGGTCCCGATCGAAGGTCCATTGGCCCCCGGTTTCCTGGTGACAGAAAATCCGGTCGAAGGAGACGGATTTCTGGAGCCGGTTCAGTACGTCTGTGACGGTCCCCTGCAGGACCACCAGGTCCGTGCCCAGTTGTCGCAATTGCCGCTTCAGGTCGGTCAGGGAGTCGTGAATGAAGGCCCACTGGCGAGCGGAGGTATCCGGAAGTTGCCAGTAATCCGGCTCGATGACATACAGAGGAATGACCGGCTCGCCCAGCTCTGCCGCCGCACGAAGTGGCGCGTGATCCCGCGTCCGGAGATCGCGCTTGAACCAGACCACCGTTGTCATGATGTCCGCCCCCGGGAGCGGCGACACCGTTCACTGCAATATCGCACCTGATCCCAGTCTCTGGCCCATTTCCGGCGCCAGGTAAAAGGGCGCTGGCAGACCGGGCACATTTTGGTCGGCAGATCCGGCTTGCGATGGGGCATGTCACTCAACCTGTGGGGTGTTTGTGCCATCTACGCCGGATCACGTGGCCGGGATCACCGGTATCAGCAATGCACCTCGTTCGGGCAGTCCTGCGGTGTGCGCTCCCACTGGATGGTTGCGTGCCGGATGTTGAAGTCGTGTGCCAGCATCTCCGTCGCGTCCTCGATCATCTGGTCGTCGTCGGCCGGATCTGGCTTGACCAGATGCACCGTTAGCGCATTTTCCGTGGTACTGAGCGCCCAGATGTGAAGATGGTGCACCGAGTCCACGCCGGGCAGTTCGGCCAGCCGCTGTTGTACGGCCTGAGGATCAATGTCCCGGGGCACTGCATCGACGGCCAGATTGACCGAATCCTTCAGCAGTTGCCAGGTGCCGATGAAAATGACCGCCGCAATGACCAGACTGACCACCGGATCAATCCAGTTCATGCCGGTCGCCATGATCACCAGACCGGCTATCACGACACCCACCGATACGGCGGTGTCGGCGGCCATGTGCAGGAACGCACCCCGTATATTCAGATCGCCCTCCTGGCCCTTCATGAACAGCATCATGGTGATGCCGTTGATCAGCACGCCGATGCCGGCGACGACAATCACGGTCATGCCGGCAACGGAAGCCGGTTCGGTGAAGCGCCGGATGGCCTCCCAGGCAATTCCGCCCACGGCGGCGATCAGGAACAGGGCATTGAACAGGGCCGCCAGAATGGTGGTTTTCTTCAGGCCATAGGTGTTTCGATCGGTTGCTTTCTGGCTGGCCAGCCAGCTCGCGGCCCAGGCCATCAGAAGGCCAAGCACGTCACTCAGGTTGTGGCCGGCATCGGCCAACAGGGCCAGCGAATTCGACAGGACCCCATAAATGGCTTCAATGGCGACGAAGGCGACGTTGAGAAACACCGCCAGGGCAAACGCCCGGTTGTGAGTGTCGAAGTGATGGGCATGACTGTGGCCGTGTCCGTGACTATGGCCGTGATCATGATGGCTGTGCATGGAAACCTCGGTGTCTTCCGGTTCGTGATTGGCTCGTATTTAAAACCCTGTAGTTAATACAGGGTCAAATCACGATGGCGGTTGTTCCCGTGCCAGCTGTTCGAGGTCGTCCCGAATCTGTCCGGGCGGCATGCTGTTGGGTCTCAGAAGCAGACGGGCTTCGCCGCTGCGGTCGAAAACGTAGACTGCGCTGCTGTGGGAAACGTCGTAGTTGCCATGCTCATCCGGTTCGTCGTAACCGAAGGTGGTGCGGTAGCGCCGGGTCAGATCACGCAGTTCCGTTAACGAACCGGTCATGCCAATGACGTTATCGCCAAAGAATCGCACATAGCTGGCCAGGCGTTCCGGGGAATCCCGTTCCGGGTCGACGCTGACAAAGAGCGTCACGATGTCGTCCCGGGTGGTCTCGGGTAATGCCCGGACTGCCTGACGCAGGTCGGCCAGCGTGGTGGGACAGACATCGGGACAGGAGGTGTAACCGAAGTAGAGCAGGCGGATCTTGCCGGCGGTCTGATCGGCGGTCACCGACTGGCCCCGGGCATCGGTCAGAGTGAACGCCAGGTCCGGCATCAGGTTCCGGATGTCCTTTCCATGCCAGTCCGGGCCGGGATCGGAACAACCGGCAAGGGCGAGAACCAGCACGAGCAGGGCCCGGAGTGGGTGGCTCATGGTGTGTTTCCTTCGGCAATGGCTGACCGTATCGCGGGCTGTTCATCCGCGTGCATGGCTCGGCGAAGCAGTAACAGGATTCCGAGAATACTCATCATGGCCGGCGGAATCCAGGTGAGCAGCCCGCCGAGCAACTGGTCGGTCTCCGGCGCCATGGGCCAGGCCCGCCCGCAGACTTCGTAGACGTCGTAGACCATGCCGCGGGAGAACACGATCGAGGCGCCCAGGATCATCTGGGGTATCGCGACAACGGCCAGGATCAGGATGCGTTTGCCATGGCCCAGTGCCGCAGTGGTGGCCGGTGAACGCGGGTCGAACATCAGCCACCAGAACAACAGCCCGTCGATCAGCATGCTCCAGTTCATCGTCCAGTACAGCTGGCGTGACAGCATGGCGTCGAAATGCACCGGCGGCCAGAGCCAGAAATAGATCAGACCGACAAACAGGACGGGCGCCACAACAGGATGCTGGACAATGCGATAGGCCACTGCGAACGGTCGCAGCCAGCGTCGACCCGCGGGCGATACACGCGCATGCCAGAAGCGGAGAATCGGGAGGGGGTTGGAAAGCGCAATGAGAAACGGTCCGATGTGGTGCAGGATCAGATGCTGGCCCCGGTGAATGAAGAACATGTACTGGGCGTAGTAGTCGAACCGGGTCTGCATGACCACGTAACACAGCATAACGCCGATCACGAAGGTGAAGACGCGTAGCCGGCCGGGACGTTCGTCGGGGGATAGCCGCGGCAAGGCGTAGCCATACCCCAACAGCGTCAGCGCAAATGCCATCAGGGTCACGGGCGAGACATCGTAAGGCGCGAGAAAATCCAGATCGATCATTGAAACCACTCTGTGTGCAATCGCAGCCAACCGGGTTTATCTTTTTTATCAGGCTACCTTGAGTCTTGACCCCCGCCTTGCGCTTTGCAAGGTGAACGACGGCCTTCCCGATGGAGATGTGTAATGGCCCGATTCAACGAGGGGATACCCGCGCCCTCCGTACTGATTTTCGACTGGCACGGCACGCTGGTGGACACCCATGACGCCATGTTCAGTGCCATGGAAGAGATGCTGCCCCAGCTCGAAGAACTGGGACTGGTGGAGCGGTTGTTGCCGGAGGATCAATGCCGGACGGAAGACGATGCCCGTCTGGTTCGCTACATCCGCATCTTCCGCCGTCTGCACCCGCGGATCCTGGCGGAACGTCGGGTCTCGAGGACGGATATCTTCAATGCCATTTTCGGTGACGACAAGGACGCCAAGCTGATCGCCCACAAGGCCTACAACGCCGCTTACCGGAAGTGTTTCGGCCAGGTGAAACCCTTTCAGCCCGGCGCCTACGAATACCTGTCCGCCCTCAAGGCCATGGGCATCCGACTGGCGGTGTCCACCAATCGCAACCGGGAGTTTCTGGACAAGGAACTGAAAACCGTCGACGAGGGCCGGTGGCAACGCCTCTTCGACGCGACGGTCTGTGCGGACGACGTCACCGAATACAAGCCGGATCCGGAAGTCATCCTGAAGGCGGTGGAGAAACTGGACCTGCCGGCGGACAGCCGGGCCTGGTACGTCGGCGATAGTTATGTCGACATGCTGACGGCGCATCGGGCGGGCGTTTCCGGGGTGTTCTACAACGGAGCCTGTTGGGAGCAGGATCGTATCGAGAGCTGGTTCACCAAACGCGACGCGCCGGCCGCGATTCTGGACAGCTTCGAAGATCTGCTGGACCTGCTGGCGTTGCTGGAACGGGAGCATCCGGAGGCCTTCGAACAGGCACCAGCGGAAGTCCGGCCCAGACCCTTCCCGCCCCCCGAGCGTCCGGAACCACGAATCGAGCCGGACTGGCACCCGGCGGTGGTCAAACTGATTCGTCCTGCGGTGGTGCTGTTCGACTGGCATGCCACCCTCGTGGATACGCTCGATGCCATGTACCACGCGGTGGATGACATGCTTCCGGATTTTCACAGGCTGGGGCTCATGGATCGAATGGTGGCGCCCGAGGACAGCAAGACGGTGGAAGATGCCAGACTGGTGAGCTATGTGCGCGAATTTGCCCGTTTGCACCCCAAGGTCAAGGCCGATCGGAAAATCTCCCGCACGGACATTTTTGAGGTGCTGTTCGGTGACAACCAGGAGGCCAAGCAGGTTGCTCACAAAGCGTTCAACCATCACTACCGCAGCCATTACGGCACGGTAAAGGCCTTTGAACCCCGGGTTCGTGATGTGCTGAACGGGCTGCGGGGACTGGGCATACAGGTGGGGGTGATCACCAACCGGGACCGGGAGTTCTTCGAACACGAACTGGCAGCCGTGGAAGGTACGGGCTGGTCCCACCTGTTCGACGTGGACGTGTGCGGCGATGATACGCCCCTTCGAAAACCGCACCCGGACCAGCTATTGCTGGCGGTCCAGAAACTGGATTATCCCCCGGATCCGAGCGTGTGGTACGTGGGCGACAGTACCACCGATGTGATTGCTGCCAAGCGGGCGGGTCTGACGTCGGTATTCTTCAATGGCGCCCAGTGGGACCAGGGGTGGTTGAACAAGATCTTTCCCGGCACCCACAAACACCCGGACAAGCCGGACGTGGTGGTTAATGATTTCTCGGAGTTCTGGGCCCTGGTGCTGGCCTGTGAGGTAGGGCCTCCCTAGAGTTCCTCGATATTAACCAGCAGGCGTTCCGCTCGCCGGAGCAGCGCGGTCCGCTTGTCCGGATCCTGTTTGTCCCAGTTGCGGTACATCATGCCCATCCGGGGGTTGCTGGCAAAGTCCTCCCGGTGCCGGTTAATAAAGTGCCAGTAGAGCGCATTGAAGGGGCAGGCGTCGTCCTCGGTCGACTTGTTCACGTTGTAGTGGCAGTTGGCGCAGTGGTCTGACATGCGGTGGATGTATTTGCCGCTGGCGGCGTAAGGCTTGGAGCCGAGATAGCCGCCATCGGCGTGCATGACCATGCCCAGTACGTTAGGCAACTCCACCCAGTCGTAGGCGTCGGCGTAGACGGCCAGGTACCAGTCGCAGATTTCTTCGGGTTTTACACCAGCGAGCAACGCGAAATTGCCAGTCACCATCAGCCGCTGGATATGGTGGGCGTAGGCATTGCGCCGGGTCGCGTCGATGGCCTTGTGCATGCAACGCATCCTGGTTTCGCCGGTCCAGTAGAACCAGGGCAGGGCACGGCTGTTGCTGAGCCCGTTTTCCTGTGCGTATTCGGGCATATGCAGCCAGTAGATGCCCCGGACAAACTCGCGCCAGCCGATAATCTGGCGGATAAAGCCCTCCACTGCGTTGAGGGGCGCGCGGCCGGAATGCCAGGCCTGTGCGGCCGCCTCACAGACGGCCAGCGGGTCAAGCAGCCCGCAGTTGATGTACGGTGAGAGAATCGAGTGGAACAGCCAGTCCTCGCTGTCGGAGATGGCATCCTGAAAATCGCCGAAACAGGGCAGGGCGAAGTCGATAAAGTGCTCCAACGCCGCTTCGGCATCCTCGGGCGTGACCGCGAAGTGAAAATCGTCGGTGGTGCCGAAATGATCGGCGAAGTGCTCGTCCACCAGCTCGATGACGTCTCGCGTGATGGCGTCCGGTTCAACCCGGAAAGGCGCCGGCACCGGTGGCTTGCCGGACCACTTCTTCCGGTTGTCGGCATCGAAATTCCACTGGTCGCCTTCGGGGCCGTTCTCCGGGGTCATCAGCAGTCCGGTCTTTCGCCGCATTTCCCGGTAGAAGAACTCCATCCGCAGCTGCTTGCGTCCCTCGGCCCAGTCCGCAAATTCCTTTTTGCTGGCAATGAAGCGTCCATCGTTCCGGATCTCGACTGGAATCCCGAGCCGCCTGTGCCACTGCTCAATCTGCGCATGCAATCGCCATTCGCCGCACTCTGTGGTAATCAGTCGCTCCGCCCCGGTTTCCCGGATCTGCTCGGCAATGACGTCTTCCAGGCTCTGGTGTGGATTATCCGGGTGATAGGCCTGGTAATGCACCTCCCAGCCGGCCTCCCGCAGACGCGCGGCGAAGTGGCGCATGGCACTGAACAGCAATACCAGCTTCTTCTTGTGATGGTTGGTGTAGGAGGCTTCCTCATGCACCTCCGCCATCACAATACGGTCCCGACTGGGTTCCGCGCCGTTGAGGGCACTGATGTCTGTGGTGAGTTGATCGCCAAGAATCAGGATCAGGTTGGCCATGAGGAATGTCGTTCTCCATTTTTTGTGCTGCCCATCTTCCCCAAAGGGGGTAGCCAGAATACGCCAACGGCACAAGAGTGGTTCAGCGCCGGTACTGCTAGACTCAACCTGTGAACCAACTGACCCGCATCAACCACTGTATGGCCGGACTTCGCCATAATTGGCGCAGTTTCCGACCTTTCGATTAATCCCGACCATTCCGAGTTTTCACTATGGCTTCCGACACCGCCTTCGCTGCATCCACCAACGAGCTTCCCGCCTTTATCTGGGACGATGCCCTGATTCGCCGGTACGACCTCAGTGGTCCCCGCTATACCTCCTATCCGACGGCGGTGGAATTCACCCCGAATTACAGCGTTGAGGACATGGTAAAGGCCGCCGGCCGCAGCAAGGCTAGTGGTCGGCCGCTGTCGCTTTATACTCATCTGCCGTTCTGTGCACACCTCTGTTACTACTGTGCCTGCAACAAGGTGATCACCAAGAAGCGCGACAAGGCCATGCCCTACGTGGAGCGGGTGCTGAAAGAAGCAGCTCTCCAGGCGAAACTCTTTGGCGCGGACCGACCGGTCCAGCAGCTGCACTGGGGCGGTGGTACCCCGACCTTCCTGCCGCGGGACGTGATGCAGCATCTGATGGCCGGGTACGCCGAACTCTTTAACCTGCAATCCGGCGATGACCGGGATTACAGTGTGGAGATCGATCCCCGTGAGGTCGATCAGGACACGCTGCCAACCCTGTGGGAACTGGGTTTCAATCGCATCAGTCTGGGGGTGCAGGACGTCAATCCGAAGGTCCAGAAAGCGGTCAACCGGATCCAGCCCCGGGACATGACCGAAGCGGTGCTGAACGAGGCCCGGCGTCTCGGCTTCCGCTCGATCAATCTGGACCTGATCTACGGTTTGCCATACCAGACACCGGAAAGCTTCGCGGAGACCCTGGAGGCGGTGATCGAGATGTCACCGGACCGGCTGTCGGTGTTCAGCTACGCGCATTTGCCAGACCGGTTCTATCCACAGACCCGGATTCAGGCAGAGACCCTGCCGACGCCACAGCAGAAACTGAGCATCCTGCACAACACCATCAACCGGTTGCTGGATGCGGGCTACGAATACATCGGCATGGATCACTTTGCCAAGCCGGATGACAGTCTGGCAGTGGCGCAGCGTGAAGGTCGGTTGCACCGCAATTTCCAGGGTTATACCACCCACGCAGACTGTGATCTGGTGTCCCTGGGCGTCTCGGCCATTGGCCAGACCGACGATGCCTACTTCCAGAACAATCACGACCTGCCAGCCTGGGAGGCCGAGATCGACGCCGGCCGGCTGGCCGTTATCCGGGGCGTGGGGCTGACCCGTGACGACCGCATCCGCCGCTGGGTGATCGGCCAGCTGATCTGCCAGTTCCGGCTGGACCGTCAGCAGTTTGCCGATGTCTGGCAGGAAGACCTGGACCGATACTTCGCGGATGAGCTGACCCGGCTCAAGCCGATGGTGCAGGACGAACTCATCGCCGACGATGGTCAAACCCTTCAGGTTCAGCCGGCCGGCCGCCTGCTGATCCGGGCGATCTGCCAGATCTTCGATCTGTATCGCAAAGAGGGCGCCAGCCAGCGCTTCTCGCGGATCATCTAAGCCGGGGCAGGGGCCCGGATACAAAAAAAGGGGCTGCCGGTGGCAGCCCCTTTTGCGTTCTGGTTGGCCCGGATTTGTCAGGCCTCAGACAGTTGCGCAGGCGTTTTGAACTCGTTCGCCAGATCCTGGAGAACCCTGGCCAGGCGAGCCTGTTCGCCGGTCACCTGGGTGATTTCCTGGGATCCGGTCAACGTCAGGATGGCCGCTTCGCTGACTGATTCCATACTGCCCGCCAGTTCCCGGGTTACCGCAACCTGCTCCTCAGAGGCCGTGGCAATCTGACCGGCCATGTCCGAGATGCTGTTTACGTCGGTCAGGATGTCGGCGAAGGTCTGTTCCATCTCGTAAGCCTGCTCGCTGGTCTCATGAGCGAGCTTGTGACTTTCCATGATAGACCGGCTGGCATTGTCGGTAATCGCCTGGAAACCACCGATAATCTCTTCGATCCGGGTGGTGGATTCATGAGTCTGCTGGGCCAGGGTCCGGACTTCATCCGCAACCACCGCAAAGCCGCGACCATGTTCGCCGGCGCGGGCCGCCTCGATGGCCGCGTTGAGGGCCAGCAGGTTGGTCTGGTCCGCGACCTGACGAATGACATCCACCACGTCGCTGATGGTGGCGCTACGCTGTTCCAGTTCCTCAATCACCGCATTGACCTTCTGTACCGAGTCCGCCAGAGACCGGATACGGCGCACATTGCCATGGAGCACTTCTTCCCCTGTCCGGCTTTTCTCCATCGCACTCCGGGCGGCATCCGCCACCTGCTGGGTGTTGCGGGAGATTTCCTCGGAAGTGGCGGACATTTCTTCGGTAGCGGCGGCCACCTGCTCGATCTGCTGTTGCTGGTTTTTCACCTGGCTGGCGTTCTGCCCTGCCGTGGAACTGGTTTCCTCGGTGGCGGTTGCCAGCTGCACACTGGACCGGTCTATGTGCAGCAGGGCATTGCCGAAACGACGGAACAGTTCGTTGATGGCCTGGCCGATGACGCCCACTTCGTCCCGGCTGGAGATGTCGATTTCCTGCCGGAGGTCCTTGTTGTCCATGGCGAAACGGACACCGTTGAGCAGGTTGCCCACCTGCTGGTTGATGGCTCGGGTAATCACAACCATCAGCAGGATGACGCCAAGCACTGCGGAGCCGGCGAGCGATGCGGCCACGATCAGGCCGTCGCGGGCATCGGAGAGGCGTTGCTCGGCCAGTGACCGGATTCCGGCCAACAGTTCGCTTCGTCCCTGGTTCAGGGTACCAATGCGCAAGGTCGTGGCGTCGAACCACTCGGAGGCATCCAGGGCGTACATCCCTGCGGAACTGCTGAACAGAGTGTCGCGCTTCAGGTTCACGTCCCGACTCGCCGCTGTGTTCGCCAGGCCCTCGAGCGTCGCCCGCGAATCGGATTCCGCCGGCAACATGGCCAGTGCCTGATTGGTATAGGCTTGCTGTTCACCTGCCAAAGCAGCGATGCGTTGAAGCGCGGGCAGGCTGAAATCGCCACTGCGAATCAGCGACGCACCGGCGGCTCTTTCCCGACCGGCACGCTCCGCTGACTCCGCGAGGGCGTAATAGGCGGTGACATCGCGGACCAGTTCCGGTGCATTTGCGCGACGCAGGATCAGGGCTGTGCGGTCAATCAGCTGAGTGATCAGTGAGGTATACCGCGCGGCGGAATCGCGGGCCGATACGTCGTGGTCGTCAATGGCCCTGCGCAGGCCACCCAGATCCCGCAGTTCGGCATCCAGTGTCTGAATACTGTGTCTGACTGCCTCTGGAAGCACGGAATCGGCGGTGAGGGATTCAAGCCGGGTGTGGTACTCAGTGAGTCGGTCGTCAGTTGCCTGCCGTTGCCCCGCAAGATCGGCACTGGCCTGACGGGCGCTATCCGAACCGGGCTTGCTCGACAGATAAACCGCCGATCGGCCACGTTCCTTCTGCAGGGACTCGGTGACCGGATCCCCGATGTCCGCCAACTGGATCATGGTGTGTAACTCGCGCATATCGCGCAGCTCGCCGATGTTCACCAGAACGGTTTCACTGGCGAAGTAAAGGATGACCAACAGGGCGGGCACCATCAGGGTGATGAGCTTGCCTCGCATGGAGAGGTTGTTGATGAGTGTCATGGTTCTGTTCCAGAAAAAGTGCATCTGGCGAACATTGTCCGTGTTAATGCCGGATCACAGCTATTCGCTCGATGGGGTAGGTGAGGGGGTAGTGGACGTAATGTAAGTGTTTGTAATATAAAGATAAGTCGTTGATCTTTATTATAAGGATCGATCAGGCGTGCCATAGGGCTGGGTACCCCGAAAGGAGTAGCTGCGGCACCGGTGACAAAGGTCAAGGCACCCGGGCGGAGGGCGCGATAGGCTCCGGCCAACGCTTTCACTGGAGAACCCCATGGAGCTTGTCTGTCCGGCCGGTAGTCTTCCGGCCCTGAAAAAGGCCGTGGATCATGGTGCCGATGCGGTTTATTTCGGCTTCCGCGACAGTACCAATGCCCGCCAGTTCGCTGGCCTGAACTTCAACGACCGGCGCGCGGCTGAGGGCATCGAGTATGCCCACGCAAGAGGCTGTCGCGTGTTCTGCGCCATCAACACCTACCCCCAGCCGGACGGCTGGGAACAGTGGAAAGCGGCCGTTGATCGTGCGGCGGGCCTTGGTGTAGACGCCATTATCCTGGCGGACATGGGGTTGCTTGAATACGCCGCCAATCGACACCCCCATATCCCGCGTCATCTTTCCGTTCAGGGCTCAGCCACCAGTCACGAGGCCCTGTCGTTCTACAAAGACAATTTCGATATCCGTCGGGCGGTCCTGCCCCGGGTACTCTCACTCGACCAGGTGAAAGGCGTCGCCCGACAGAGCCCGGTCGAACTGGAGGTCTTTGCCTTCGGCAGCCTGTGCATCATGGCGGAAGGCCGGTGTTACCTGTCCTCGTATCTCACCGATGAATCTCCGAACACCCGGGGTGCCTGTTCCCCGGCCAAAGCGGTGCGCTGGGAGGAAACGCCAGACGGTCTGGAATCCCGGCTTAACGACGTGCTGATTGATCGCTACGGGCGGGGAGAGTCGGCGGGGTATCCCACGTTGTGTAAAGGGCGATTTGAGGTGGAGGGCAGTGTCTATCACGCCATCGAAGAACCGGTCAGTCTCAACACCCTGGACCTCCTGCCGGAGTTGAAGGCGCTGGGAATCAGCGCGGTGAAGATCGAAGGCCGCCAGCGAAGCCCTGCCTACATTGCCGACGTTGCCCGTACATGGCGCCAGGCCCTGGATCGGGTTCAAGCCAATCCCGATACGTTCGTCACCCAAAGCGAGT
Source organism: Marinobacter koreensis (assembly GCF_023156285.1). Classification (GTDB taxonomy): domain Bacteria; phylum Pseudomonadota; class Gammaproteobacteria; order Pseudomonadales; family Oleiphilaceae; genus Marinobacter; species Marinobacter koreensis. Next base: position 147,954 of record NZ_JAKZAJ010000001.1, read on the forward strand.
GGAATACCACGCTGGCGGGGCTTTCCGAGGGTGGCCTGACCACGATTGGCGCCTACCATCGCAAGTGGAAATAAGGATCTGCCCATTATGATGAAGCTGTCTCTTGGACCCATCCTCTGGTTCTGGTCACGGCAGTCGGTGTTCGACTTCTATGCCGAGGCCGCCGAGTGGCCCGTGGATACGATCTATCTGGGTGAAGTGGTGTGCTCCCGCCGGCGTGAACTGAAACCCGACGACTGGCTCGACCTGGCCCGGGATCTGAAAGCCTGTGGCAAGCAGGTGGTACTCTCTACGCTCACGTTGATCGAATCCGAGGCAGATCTCAGGCGCTTGCGCCGGTTCTGCGAGCAGGATGAGTTTCTGGTTGAGGCAAACGACCAGAGTGCCCTGCAGGTGGCGGTCCGCAATGGGCTGCCCTTTGTCACCGGGCCGTCCATGAACATCTACAACCTGGCCACCCTGAAGGTGCTTGCACGGCAGGGTCTGCAGGGTTGGAATCTTCCGGTGGAGCTGGGCAAGGACACACTTGGCACCCTGATCCGGGAGCTTGAGCAGGCCGGCCTGGATCTGCCTGCCGAAGTCTTCTCCTGGGGCTTCCTGCCGCTGGCCTGGTCGTCCCGGTGCTTCACCGCGCGCCACTACAATCTGCCCAAGGACAACTGCGAGTTTCGCTGTCTCCAGCACCCGGATGGCCTGGCGTTGCGTTCGCGGGAATCCCAGGAGCTGTTCCGGCTGAATGGTATTTCAACCCTCTCGGGATCCCGCTATGACCTGATGCGGGAGTTGCCGGATATGGATCGAATGGGCGTTGGTACGGTCCGCCTGAGTCCGGAACACCAGGGCATGGAAGCGGTGGTAAGACGGTTCGATCAGGTGCGTCGTGGACAACAGCCTGAAACGGATCCACTGCAACTGGTGGAGGTGCCACCCTGCAACGGGTACTGGTATGGTAAGCCGGGTATGGATCTCGTGGAGGTGAGCTGACCGATGGATATTCGTCTCAAACGTGCCTATGACTCACCGGCCCGTTCGGACGGGCCCCGTATACTCGTGGATCGTATCTGGCCGCGGGGGGTGGCGAAAGCCGACACTGACATCGCCCACTGGCTGAAAGGCCTGGCACCCTCCACCGAACTGCGCAAGTGGTTCGGTCACGATCCGGAAAAATGGCCGGAGTTCCGGGAACGGTATCTTGGGGAGCTGTCGTCCGAAGCGGCCAGTCCTGACCTGGAAACACTCAAGGGCCTGCTTGAAGAGCACGCCCGCATAACGCTGGTGTTTGCGGCCAAAGACAAGCAGCACAACAATGCCGTCGCGCTTCGTGACTTTCTTCTGAATGATCGCCTCTGACACTGGTTTGGCGAATCTCTCAGTCGCCTGACTCCATGTTGTTACATACCCGTACAGTGTTCCCTAAAAACATATATATAATATGTATTAAATAATCGAGCCGGAGTAGGACCATGGGGTTTTGGCCGTCCAGTAAACGTGCAGACGCACTTGAGGTTGAATTGTTGGCAATGCAGGACCGGCTTGCCGAGGTCTGTGATAAGAACCGCCTTCTTGAAGCTCGTCTGGACGAGGGCGACCAGGCTCTGGCACAAAGCCGTGCCGAGCTCCAGCTCAGTCAACGTCTGATGGCCGGACTCGGACAGTTCGGTTCGTCCCTGACAGCGCTCAAAGGGTCGTTCAGTGAACTGTCCGATCTGCTGGGCTCCCGTCGCAGTGAGGCCCTCAGAACCCGGGATGAGTCCGGTCAGGTGCGTGATGGCATGGCATCGCTGGTTGATCGTTTAGGTGTGGCCCGGGGAAGGGTAGCCAGTTCCGCCGGGCAGATTGAATCCCTGGAAGCCGAAACAGGGAGCATTACCTCGCTGGTGGATGTGATCGATGGTGTCTCGGATCAGACGTCGTTACTGGCGCTCAACGCAAGTATTGAAGCGGCCCGCGCCGGTGAACACGGTCGGGGCTTCAGCGTGGTGGCGACCGAAGTACGAAACCTGGCGTTCCGGGCCGGTGAGTCCACCCGGGAAATCGAGGGCGCCATCGGCCGCATTCGAGCACAGACGAAATCCGTATCCGAAGCCAGCAAGGCCAGCAGTGAAGAGATGGAAAGGCTGGCGGAGGAGGCTGAAACAGCCCGGGAGCGGCTGTTGTCGCTCATTGGTCTGGCAGACACCTCATCAGCCGCACTGGGTAACGCCGCGCTGTTGGCGGAAATTGAATTGGCCAACCTGGAAGAACTGGAGATCAAGCTGACCGTCTATCAGATCCTTGCCGGGCTTTCTGATCGCCGGTCGGACAGCCTTCCCGCTGAAGATGAGTGTCGCCTCGGCCAGTGGTACTATCAGGGTGACGGCAACGATCAATACGCCGGGCGAATGGATTTCCGGGCTATTGAGGAGCCTCATCGGCTGGTACATGTCTATGCGGCAGAGGCGGTTAATGCGCATTATGACAATCGACCCGATGATGCTTTAAAGGCATTGCAGGCGATGGAAACCAACAATCTGGATGTAATGACCCGACTGCGTCGCCTGGTTTCAGGGGCGGCCTAGTCCAGGCCCTGGCAGGACAGGCAGTTCCTGTCGGGATCGGAAAAGATGATTCAGGTCATGGAAAAGGAACCCGTTCGGATTGATGGTATAACCATATGCCTGAGTCGAGGTGCTTTATGACAGTCAACGAAGGTCTTCGCCTGATGGCAGGCGTGTTCACGCTGATTTCCATATTGCTTGCCCACTATGTCAGTCCCTATTGGCTTTTCTTCACAGCGTTCATCGCGCTGAACCTGATCCAGTCGGCGTTTACCAAATGGTGCCCGGCCATGGCGGTCCTCCGGAAACTGGGGTTCAAGGAAGAAAAGCCGGTGACGTGATCAGACCTGTTCCCGAACCAGCATGGCCTTGATATGGCCAATAGCTTTCATGGGATTGAGCCCCTTGGGGCAGTATGCGGCGCAGTTGCCAATGCCCCGGCAGCGGAACACGCTGAACGGATCTTCGAGTTTTGCCAGGCGTTCTCTTGTCGCGGTATCTCGGGAATCCACCAAAAACCGATAGGCCTGCAGCAATCCCGATGGCCCGATGTACTTTTCCGGATTCCACCACCAGGAAGGGCAGGCGGAGGTGCAGCAGGCGCAGAGAATGCATTCGTATAACCCGTCCAGCTTTGCACGGTCTTCCGGGCTCTGCAGTCTCTCGATCGAGGAGGCTGGCGTATCGTTCATCAGCCAGGGTTGCACCCGCTCGTACTGTTTGAAAAACAGTGACTGGTCTACCACCAGGTCCCGGATCACCGGCATGCCGGGCAGGGGGCGAATCTCCAGAATGTCTTTTTTGCCCAGCGCATCCGCTACCCGTGTAATACAGCCCAGACCGTTGCGGCCATTGATGCTCAATCCGTCCGAGCCACAGACGCCCTCCCGGCATGAGCGCCGGAAGGCCAGGGTGGTATCCCGCGTCTTCAGGTGTTCCAGTACATCGAGGACCATCCGGTTACGGAATACGTCATCAACTTCGATATCCTGGCTGTATGGTGTTTCATCGTGTTCTGGATTGTAACGGTAGAGTCTGACGGTAAAACCACTCATGTCCTTGCTCCCCTGCACATTGACTTGATGTGCTCAAAAAGCGCATTCAGTATAAAGGTTAGCAGATGGGCCGGTATCTTCGAGCAGCGAGGTTGGTGTATGGATAGCACTCAACGCCGAGAGTGGGACAGAATGGCTTTCGTGCAGAGTCGGGGCGGTGTCCAGGCAGCCCTTGCCTTTGCCGAGCAGGGAATTGGCCAGTACGAATCCGCCATTCGCGAGGCGGATTCCGGGGGCAACCAATACGGGGCCGCCTATCGGGTGCGGTTAGAGGCTTCAATCCGGGTCTATCGGCAGTATCTGGAGCATAAGACAATCCCCCGGAGAATTCCGGGGGATCAATGAGCCGGCGCTAGTACATCTCCAGCCTTCCAATATCCCGCGATTGCAGGCGGGCCTCGGCCTGCTGGTTGGCTGCCAGTTCCCGGAACAGAGCGGCCTCGCGGATGTTCTGGGCCAGGGAAGACCGTAGTTCGTACATGCTGGTCAGGGTCTTGTGGGCCTGAAGAATATTCTTCAGAACATCCTGGATATCCCCGCAGCCAGTGCATGCTGGGAGTCGGGTCGGAATTTTCCGCAGGTCGAACTCCTGTGAATCCACAACCCAACTATCCATCAGGTCGTCATCCGCATCCTGCAGGAAATCCTCCATTCGTTCCGCAAGGTTGTGTTCCCGGCTGGCGAGAAAGCTCAGCGCCATTTGCATCCGTTCATTGTTCTGGCGGCTTGCCAGGGTTTCGTATTGCCTTTCGAGCATCTCGTGGTATTCAGTGATCCACTCGATAACGTCTTTCAGTTGTTTGAAAGCCATGATCCGGCCCTCCGTCAGAACTGGAACCTCGGGAACAACACCTCCCGTTCCAGATAAATCTGTTCAGACAAGCTGAAATCCAGAGTTTTCAGCTCCCGGTAAAATCGCTGCCATGAACGGCATGCAGAGTCTGGAACCCGGTAGTTGCGGGTCATCCGCCGCAGTTTCCGCAGTTGTTGCCTGAGATAGGAATGCTCCTCATTCATCTGCGCGATCGGAGTATGCGGGTTGGGCGGCTGATCATGTTCCATATGCTTGAGCACATAGGCATTCTCCCGCTCAATATGATCGGCAAGCATGTACTCCAGCTTTTTAATGGCTAACGTAATGCCTTTGGGTACTTCCGGGTTGGCACGGTGAACAGCCTCGATCTTACGGGCGAGTCGATGCAGCTTGGGAAGTTGCTGCAGGTGACCGACATCGTAGCCACGCTGGATCAACTCGAGAAGCACATCGGTGTCCAGATCCTCGATGGTGGAGTGCTGGCCGCTGTTGACGATGTTCTGATAGTTCATTGCTGATTCTCCTCTCTTGCCTTAAGATATATATAAAATACATTTTAATGAGTGTCAAGAACTGTTCTCATTATGATCGGAAGCCCTGATCTATGGCATAAGGGGCAGCAACCTGGAGGAGACTACAATGAGCAGCAACAAGCCAAACACTGGCAGCGACGAAATCTGGCAACAGCATCTCAGATGGCTGGACCTGATCAGTAACGAGTGCAGGTCCAACCGGGAAAAGCGCGAGCGTGAAAAGCGCCGGAACGAGCAGCAGGGTTAGCCGTTGAGTTCCTGACATTTCGCAAAAACCGCGACATTAATTTGCTCTAAGCTGTCACGGATTGTTCTATCACTGAACTCGGGGACGGGTATAGGCATGAAGATGTCGCGGAACCAGGATTCCCAAGGCTTCGAGATCTTTCCATGGAGCCGTCACTTCGAAACGGGCCTTGAGGATATTGATGATCAGCATCGGGTGCTGGTCAATATTCTCAACCGTTTGGCGTGGCATTTTGCCTCCGGAACCCCTGAGACGGACACTGCGCATCTGCTTGATGAACTTCTTGGGTACGCTTCCTATCATTTCCGGTATGAGGAGGAGGTCTGGAGCAGAACACTGGGGCAGTCGGAGATGTGTCGGAATCACCACGACGCTCACCAGCTGTTCTTCGACCGAATTCAGTGGTTGCGTCAGAGCGAGGCCCCCGAGGAAGAGGTGCTGGCCGAGCTGTTTGATTACCTCACCCGTTGGCTGGCGTTCCATATTCTGGAATCGGATCGACGTATGGCGCTCACCGTGAAGGCGGTGGAAGCCGGCGCTCCGTTACCACAAGCTCGGGATCAGGTTGATAACGAGCTGAGCGGGCCAATGTCGATCATGGTCACGGCACTGCTGGAAATCTATGGCAGGTTGTCTACGAGTGCAATCCAGCTAATGCATGAAAAGCTGGCCAGGCAGCGAGCCGAGGACGAACTGGCACGCCTGCAGAGTGAGCGATTGCATCACGCACTCGAAATTCAGGCTCAGGATCATCAGAGGCAGATCGCTTTTCTGGCCTATTGGGATCCTCTTACCGGACTGCTGAATCGCAATGGAATCATCCGAGCGGTTCATGAGTTCCTTGAGAACGAATCCCACGAGGACAAATCTGCCGCCCTGGTATCAATCGACTTGGATAATTTCCATGAGATCAATGGCCGAGTCGGGGAAGAAGCCGCCGATCGTATGTTGGGGCTGCTTGCCCGTCGATGGCAGGACGCCTTGCCGCCAGAGGCTGCGCTGGCGCGGATTGGCGGGGACGAATTTGTCCTGCTCCTGACGGACGCCAGTCAGGTGGAATCCAGGCTGAAGGCGCTGCAGCTCACGTGTCTCCAGCCCTTCGAACTGGGTGATGCCTCAACGTCCACCACGTTTACCGCCGGCATCGTTTGCTTCCCCAGTAAGGAAACAGGTTTTGCGTCGGACGAAGCGGACATCCTTCTCCGGCAGGCCGACCACGCGCTGTTCAGGGCCAAGCAAGAGCTGAGGGGTAGCTGGCTTTTTCTGGATGTGAAAGAGCGGAAGCGCCGCACGTCCCGCCAGCGCCCGACAAACTGACGCAATGGTTGGCCCACTGGAAGCCCTTTCCGCAATGGACCCGTTCAGACCGGCCCTGACCAATCCAGGCTGTCCAGCAGGTTTTTCAGCCCCAGACCCAGCTCGGTGTCGCCTTCAATGACCAGCCTGCGCTGAAAGAACAGCTGATCGGGATCCTGCTCGCGCCGGGCCAGTTTTCTGAAGGCGGAAACGGAGCCCCGGATGGTGGCCTCTCCCGGACCGTCAATGACCCTGAGTCGGCCGGCCCAGAATCCCAGGGTGAGGCCAGGCTGGCCGCCAGAGATTTCAAGCCGGATTCGCCGGCCCTCAAATTCGTCAAACTCGCCTTCAGCAATCGCTTCGGCGAACATCCGGTTCAAAGGGGCTTCGGCGATCAGTTGCTTAATGGGGACGGGAACACTGCGATCAACGGCGGCAAACAGGGGGCTGGAGGAGGGCAGGTATGCCTGTGCGACTGCGTTGGCCTGCCGGAACAGTGAAGTACAAACGATGTCGTCATGAAGTTTCTGAAGCCTGACAAGGCCCGGGGGCCGGGGTAGGGAGGTCATGGAGGGCAGGGACAGGTTCATGGGACAACTCCGGGCGTTGGTGGAAACGCCCAGAGTAATCCGGAATCGGCCCGATTGGTTTGATATAACTCAGGCCTTGTGCAGCCCTTCTTCCACGGCCCACACCGCGACCTCAACCCGGGAGCGCAGGTTGAGTTTCTTGAGCAGGTGCTTCACGTGAACCTTTACGGTGCCATCGCTGATGTCCAGCTTGCGGCCGATCATCTTGTTGGATAGGCCCTCGGCAATGAGCCGGAGAATGTCTTTTTCCCGCGGTGTCAGACTGTCGAAATCCGGGCGCGTGCTGGCCTGTGGCTTGTTGGAGCGCAGTGCTTCCGCCAGCAGCGTAGTCAGGCGATCGCTGATGACCATCTTGCCGACAGCCGCCTGGTGCAGCTGAGCGATCATGTCCTCCGGCTCCATGTCCTTGAGCAGGTAGCCATCGGCACCGGCTCTCAGCGCGGCCACCACATCGTCTTCCTGGTCGGAAACCGTAAACATGACAATGCGGGATCCCACGTTCTGCTCGCGCAGCTTTCGCAGTGCCTCAATGCCATCCATCTCCGGCATGTTCAGGTCCATCAGGATCAGGTCGGGTTCCAGTTCGGTCGCCAGGCGGATGCCGTCGGCGGCATTGCTGGCCTCGCCGATCACTTCAATATCTTCTTCCATGTCCACCAGTTGTTTGATGCCCTGGCGGAGCAGCGGGTGGTCGTCGATCAGCAGAATACTCGCAGGTGAATCAGACATGGTTGCTCTCTTGTTGTCAGGCACTGGATGCTTCCGTGGAAATGAGATTCCGGCTCTTGGGCACAAATATTAGCGTGACTTCCACGCCGCCTTCATCCCGGTTGCGTACTTTGACCTGTCCGCCCAGCGTTCGGGCGCGGTCTTCCATGATGATCAGGCCGTAGTGGTTGACCGGCTGATCGCCCCCGGGGAGGCCTTTGCCGTTGTCGAGGATCCGTACCCGGACCCGCGGTGATTCGAATAACACTTCCACCGAAATATCCGTTGCTTCCGCGTGCTTTACCGCGTTGGCCAGACCCTCGCGCACAATCTGCAGGGTATGAATTTCTTCGTTGGGGGACAACGTCTGCTGGGGCAGGTTGTAATAAAGTTTGACCGGCTTACCGAGGCGCTCGGAGAACTCGTCGATGGTCTTGTGAAGCGCGGTGGACAGGTCGGGCGTGTCCAGCTTGAGCCGGAAGGTTGCCAGCAATTCGCGCAGTTGACGGTAGGCGCTGTTCAGCCCGGTGCTCAGCTCATCCAGGATGGCGTCGTGGGCTTCCTTCTGCTCGCCGTTGATCTCCAGACGGCGAAGTCGCGCCACCTGCATTTTCAGGTAGGACAGGGATTGCGCCAGCGAGTCGTGGAGCTCCCGGGCGATGACCGTACGTTCTTCAGCCAGGGTCATCTGTTGTTCTTCGGTGATCTGCCGCTCCAGGAAGATCGCCGTTGCCAACTGGTCGCTCAGGGTTTCAAGCAGGCGCCTGGCGGTGTCCGACAGCCCCTTGTCGGCGGGATACCAGATTTCCAGCGTACCCAGCAGTATGCCCGGCGTGCGTATCGGCAAAAGCAGCCGACGCCCGTCGTTTTCTTCCACGGGCATCGTGTCGTATTGCTCCGGTGTGACCAGACACGCGTTGCAGTGGTGATCCCGGCAGTAGAAGGGGCGCTCGCGGGTGGCCGTGGTCACGGCCTTGACCGGCTCCGACGATTCCCGGTCATGCAGGTACATATGAATCGGGCCAATGCCCAGGAGCAGTTCGAGTTCCTGTAACATCGGGACAGCCCCGTTACACAGATCGTGGTTGGCAAACAGGTTGCGGCTTGAGGAGTGCAACAGCTCCAGTGCGGCATGACTCCGTTCCAGTTCCTCGGTTTTTGCCATCACCCGCTGTTCAAGCTCCTGATAGGTCAATGCCAGGTCGCTGGTCATCTGGTCGAACGCCTGGCCCAGATGGGCCAGTTCGTCGGACCCGGGAAGGTCGGCCCGCTGGGAAAAATCCTTCTCGCCAACCGCGACGGCAATGCGGACCAGCTTTCTAAGTGGCCGCAATACCCGGTTTTTCAGATCGATGAACAGGGCAAACGCGATCAGGATGGAGAACGTCAGACTGATCACCTGAATCAGGTGCAGCAGGTCGATGCGGGCTTCGGTCCGTTGTTCCAGCATTTTTACCAGGGCATCCACCTGCTGGACGTAGTGGCTGGCGGCCGCCAGCATCTCAGGCTCAATAGCAGTGCCGATCTCATGCTGGCTCAGCGCCGGCCTCAGGTTTTGATGCCACGCGGCGAGAATGTCCTGGTATTGCTGGCTCAGGGGATGATCACTGCGCTTCGGAATCGCGCGGGTCAGGGCCGGATTGGACAGTTGACTGGCGTACTGGTCCAGCAGGTCACTGAATGCCGGTTCTGCACCGGTATCTGAGGGGGCCGTAGCGGAGCGGGAGAGTATATGAAAAGCTCCCATCCGGAGTGCGCCGGCCAGGTTGATGGCGGTGGCGTTACCCTCGATGCTTTTCGAAACCGCCAGGGTCACACCCATGCTGACCACGGCGGTCAGCACGATGGCGCCCACCACAATGGCAATTCGATTGACCAGGGATTTTCTGGAATTCATGTTCACACCGGCCTGCAGATGTTGATTCCGTGCGATGACGGCAACCCTCCCATTATGCAGGGAGAGTGTCGCCGCTCATACCTCTTTGAGGATAGTCATTTACCCCGATAGTCGATAACCCATCATAGTCTTTGACCATTTTTCAGGCAAAAGATGAAATTAGAAGACAAGTTTTCAGGAAAAGGCTATGAGGACCGAAGAGGATCTGGACGACGAGAGAATGACATCGCTGGCCGTGGTTCTGCCTCTGGCGCTATTCGGTTTTGTCATTGCGGCCGGGTGCTGGACGCTGTTTGCGGTGGCGGGTGTGCACTTGCGTCAGGAATTGCAACTCAGCAGCGTCCAGTTCGGCGTTCTGCTGGCAGTGCCCATGGCGGTCAGTGCCCTGCTGGCTGTCCCCGCCGGCCTGGCGGCCCGACGTCTGGGGGCCCGGAAAGTCATGCTGTTTTGCCTCGGCGGGCTGGCGCTGTGCATGCTGCTAATGCTGACCGCCGATTCTTTCGCGGGGTATCTTCTGATCGCCAGTGGCCTGGGCCTGGCCGGCGGTTTTTACAGCGCCGGGCTGCAGTTTATCACCCGCTACTGTGACGTCAAACGTCTGGGGCTGGCGCTTGGCGTGTTTGGCTCCGGCGTTACTGGTGCCGGATTCAATTATTACCTCGTCCCTCTTTTCCACGAGGCGTTTTCCTGGCAGGGGGTGCCGCTTGCCTATCTGATCGTGCTTCTGCTCGTTCTGATCCTGCTGATCATGCTGACCTCGCCCGAGGACTCCATCGGCGAGGAAGGGGCGGATGAGCCCCTTTGGGTGCTGTTCGGCAAGCTGAAGGAGCGGCATATCTGGAGCCACTGCGTCTATTTCGGCATGGTGGCCGGCAGCTTTTTTTCCCTGGCACTGTGGATGCCGGATTATCTCTCCTCCCAGTTTCGCCTGTCGGTGGGGTCCGGCGCCCATCTTGCCCAATGGTTCGTGATCCCGGGTGCCCTGGCTCAGATCCTTGGCGGTGGCCTGTCGGACCGGTTCGGCAGCCTGACAGTCATCAGCCGGTCACTCATGATCTGCCTGCTGGCGCTGTTTGTGCTGTCGTACCCACCCATGACGCTCTCCATCCACGGTATCGAGGCCATTATCACGGTGGAGTATGCGCTGCCCATGGTCATCGAACGCCTGTTCGTCCTCATTCTCGGGCTTGCCCTGGGGTGCGCAATGGGCGGCCTCCAGCGTCTCGTCATCCTGGACAACCGGCACGCTGCATCCTTTATCGCGGGGCTGCTTCTGGTGGCTGCCTGTTTTGTGGCCTTTGCCCTGCCGCTGATCTTCGGCGCGGTGAACCACTGGCTGGGCATTCGCAGCGCCGTGTTCATGATTCTGTTCCTGCTCCTCAGCCTCTGCTTGCTGCTGTTTTCCCGGGACAGCCGTCATCGGGAACGCATGAACCTTCTCCATCCGGGGATATAGGCGATCTACCCAATGGGGGGTAGAGCCCGGTTATGTAGTAGTAACCATGCAGATTTCGAGGGTTCTCTCTCCCACAATGGCTCTAAATCAGAGCGATCCGTAGAACGGAGAGAGACCATGAGTCATTTGATCGACAAACTGAACTACTTCAGGAAGACGCGCGAGCCCTTTGCCAACGGCCACGGCGAAACCCACGAAGTCAATCGGGATTGGGAAAACAGCTATCGCCAGCGTTGGCAGCACGACAAGATTGTGCGTTCCACCCACGGCGTGAATTGCACCGGCTCCTGCAGCTGGAAAATCTACGTCAAGAACGGTCTGGTTACCTGGGAAACCCAGCAGACAGACTACCCCCGTACCCGCCCCGATCTTCCCAACCACGAGCCCCGCGGCTGCCCCCGTGGCGCCAGCTACTCCTGGTATATGTACAGCGCCAACCGGCTGAAGTACCCGCTGATGCGCAAGCACCTGATGAAACTCTGGCGGGCGGCAAAAGTTGAGCACAAGGATCCAGTGGATGCCTGGGCGTCGATTGTTGAAGATCCCAAGAAAACGGAGGAATACAAGCCCCGCCGGGGTATGGGCGGTTTCGTGCGTTCCAGCTGGGACGAAGTCAACGAGTTGATTGGCGCCTCCAACGTCTACACGGCCAAGAAGTACGGCCCGGACCGCATCATCGGCTTCTCGCCGATTCCGGCCATGTCCATGGTGTCCTATGCTTCCGGCGCCCGCTACCTCTCCTTGATCGGCGGTGTCTGCCTGAGCTTCTATGACTGGTACTGCGACCTGCCGCCGGCGTCACCGCAAACCTGGGGTGAGCAGACCGACGTGCCGGAATCCGCCGACTGGTACAACTCCGGCTACATCATCGCCTGGGGTTCCAATGTGCCCCAGACCCGGACCCCGGATGCCCACTTCTTTACCGAAGTCCGTTACAAAGGCACCAAGACCGTCGCCATTACTCCGGACTACGCAGAAGTCTCCAAACTCTCCGATGAGTGGATGAACCCCAAGCAGGGCACCGATGCCGCCCTTGGCATGGCCATGGGCCATGTGATCCTGAAGGAATTCCACGTTGACAAGCCCAGCGCGTATTTCACCGACTACGTGCGCCGTTACACCGACATGCCGTACCTGGTCATGCTGGAGCAACGGGATGACGGTCGTTATGTACCCGGCCGGTTCCTGCGTGCCAGTGACCTGGTGGATGGCCTGGGCGAGGAAAACAACCCCGAGTGGAAAACCATCGCCATCGACGAGACGTCCGGTGAACTGACCGCACCGAACGGCTCCATCGGTTACCGTTGGGGTGAGAAGGGCAACTGGAACCTGAAACAGACCGCGAAGGGCGCGGACGTCAGTCTGCAGCTGTCCCTGGTGGAGAAGCACGACGAGGTGGTGGATGTCGCCTTCCCGTACTTTGGTGGCATCGAACACGACCACTTCCAGCACGTTGAAATCAGCGACACCCTGACCCACAAGCTCGGCAGCCGAAAGGTCAAGCTCGCCGATGGCTCCGAAGGTCACGTGGTCACCGTTTATGACCTGATGGTCGCCAACTACGGCATCAGCCGCGGCCTGGGCGACGATGACGGCGCTACCTCCTACGACGAGATCAAGCCCTATACCCCGGCCTGGCAGGAAAAGATCACCGGTGTACCCGCCGAGAAGGTGATCCGCATTGCCCGTGAGTTTGCCGACAACGCAGACAAGACCAAGGGCCGTTCCATGGTCATCGTCGGTGCCGGTATGAACCACTGGTACCACATGGACATGAATTACCGCGGTCTGATCAACATGCTGATCATGTGTGGCTGTATTGGTCAGAGTGGGGGCGGTTGGGCTCACTACGTTGGCCAGGAAAAACTGCGCCCGCAGACTGGCTGGCAACCGCTGGCGTTTGGCCTGGACTGGCAGCGCCCGCCTCGCCACATGAACGGCACGTCCTTCTTTTATGCTCATTCGGGCCAGTGGCGCTATGAAAAACTGGGTGTGGACGAAATCCTGTCGCCGCTGGCGGACAAGGCGAAATTCGGCGGCAGTCTGATCGATTACAACGTGCGTGCCGAGCGCATGGGCTGGCTGCCGTCGGCACCACAGCTCAACCGTAACCCGCTGGGTATTGCCGCCGAGGCCGAAAAAGCCGGCATGGAAGTGGCTGACTATGTGTCGCAATCCATGAAAGATGGCTCCCTGGCGTTTGCCAGTGAGGATCCGGAAGCGCCTCAGAACCACCCGCGCAACATGTTTATCTGGCGCTCCAACCTGCTGGGTTCCTCCGGGAAGGGGCATGAATACATGCTCAAGTATCTGCTGGGCACCAAGAGTGGCCTGCAGGGCAAGGATCTGGGCCAGGAAGGTGGCGCCAAGCCGAACGAAGTCAAATGGCACGACGAGGCGCCGGAAGGCAAGCTCGATCTGCTGGTGACCCTGGACTTCCGCATGTCCACCACCTGCCTGTATTCAGACATCGTTCTGCCGACCGCCACCTGGTATGAGAAGAACGATCTGAACACCTCGGACATGCACCCGTTCATTCACCCGCTGACTGCCGCCACGGATCCGGCCTGGGAAGCCCGCAGTGACTGGGAAATCTACAAGGGCATCGCTAAATCCTTCTCCAAAGCCGCCGAGGGCCATCTGGGCGTCGAGAAAGACGTGGTGACCCTGCCATTGCTGCACGACGCGCCGGCCGAACTGGGCCAGCCGTTCGACGTGAAGGACTGGAAGAAAGGCGAATGTGACCTGATTCCGGGCAAAACCGCGCCCAACTTTATCACCGTTGAGCGGGATTACCCGAACACCTACGCCCGCTTCACCTCCCTCGGTCCGCTGATGGACAAGCTGGGTAACGGTGGCAAGGGCATCAACTGGAACACCGAGAAGGAAGTCAATTTCCTCAAGAACCTGAACTACACCCATATTGAGGGGGCCAACGCGGGCCGTCCCAAGATTGAGTCGGCCATCGACGCGGCGGAAGTGATCCTGACGCTGGCGCCGGAGACCAATGGCCAGGTGGCCGTGAAAGCCTGGGCCGCGCTGTCCGAATTTACCGGTCTGGATCACACCCATCTGGCCACCAACAAGGAAGAGGAGAAAATCCGCTTCCGGGACATCGTCGCGCAGCCCCGAAAAATCATCTCCAGCCCGACCTGGTCCGGCCTGGAAGACGAGCATGTGTCCTACAACGCCGGTTATACCAACGTGCATGAGTTGATCCCCTGGCGGACCCTGACCGGGCGTCAGCAGTTCTACCAGGATCACGAGTGGATGCGTGCGTTTGGCGAGAGCCTGCTGGTGTACCGCCCGCCAATCAACACCAAAACCGTGTCCCACATGCTGAACCAGCGTAGCAACGGCAACCCGGAAAAGGCCCTGAACTGGATCACCCCGCACCAGAAATGGGGTATTCACAGCACCTACAGCGACAACCTGCTGATGCTGACCCTGTCCCGCGGTGGACCGATTGTCTGGCTGAGTGAAGACGACGCCAGGGAACTGAGCATCGAGGACAACGACTGGATCGAGCTGTTCAACGCCAACGGTGCTATTGCGGCCCGGGCGGTGGTGAGCCAGCGGGTCATGCCGGGCATGGTGATGATGTACCACGCCCAGGAGCGGATCGTGAATATTCCGGGCTCCGAGATTACCGGCACCCGGGGCGGCATCCACAACTCGGTCACGCGGGTGTGCCCGAAGCCGACCCACATGATTGGTGGTTATGCCCAGTACTCCTACGGCTTCAACTACTACGGCACCGTAGGCTCCAACCGCGACGAATTCGTGGTGGTTCGCAGGATGCACAACGTTAACTGGCTTGATGGCGAAGGCAATGACACCGTTCAGGAGGCTGTAAAATGAAAATCCGTTCCCAAGTCGGCATGGTACTGAACCTGGACAAGTGCATTGGTTGCCATACCTGTTCAGTGACCTGCAAGAACGTCTGGACCAGCCGGGAAGGCATGGAATACGCCTGGTTCAACAACGTCGAAACCAAACCCGGTATCGGTTACCCGAAGGAATGGGAGAACCAGGACAAATGGAAAGGCGGCTGGATGCGCGACAACTCCGGCAAGATCCGCCCGAAGATCGGCGGCCGTTTCCGGGTGCTGGCGAACATCTTCGCCAACCCCGACCTGCCGGAAATCGACGACTACTATGAGCCGTTTGACTTCGATTACCAGCACCTGCACACCGCTGGCGACAGCAAGCACCAGCCGATTGCCCGGCCGCGCTCGCTGATCTCCGGCCAGCGCATGCAGAAAATCGAATGGGGCCCGAACTGGGAAGAAATTCTCGGTACCGAGTTCGCCAAACGCCGCAAGGACAAGAACTTTGACCAGGTGCAGGCGGATATCTACGGCCAGTTCGAGAACACCTTCATGATGTACCTGCCGCGCCTGTGCGAGCACTGCCTGAACCCGGCCTGTGTCGCCAGTTGCCCGAGCGGTGCCATCTACAAGCGGGAAGAGGACGGCATCGTCCTGATCGATCAGGACAAGTGCCGCGGCTGGCGCATGTGCGTCTCCGGCTGCCCGTACAAGAAGATCTACTTCAACTGGAAAACCGGCAAGTCCGAGAAGTGCATCTTCTGCTACCCGCGCATCGAAGCGGGCATGCCGACCGTGTGCTCCGAAACCTGTGTTGGCCGGATCCGTTACCTCGGCGTCCTGCTGTACGACGCCGACCGCATCGAGGAAGTGGCCAGCGCCCCGGGTGAGCAGGAGCTCTACGAGAAGCAGCTGGAGATCTTCCTGGACCCGTTCGACCCGAAAGTGATCGAGCAGGCGAAAAAGGACGGCATCCCGATGAATGTCATCGAAGCCGCCCAGAGAAGCCCGGTCTACAAGATGGCGGTGGACTGGAAACTGGCCCTGCCGCTGCACCCGGAATACCGCACCCTGCCGATGGTCTGGTACGTGCCGCCGCTCAGCCCGATCCAGTCGGCGGCCGAAGCCGGCAAGGTGGAGTTCGACGGCGTACTGCCGAAGATCGAAAGCCTGCGGATTCCGGTGAAATACCTGGCCAACCTGCTGACCGCCGGCGACGAGAAACCCATCGTGCGCGCGCTCAAGCGGATCATGGCCATGCGTCTGTACAAGCGGGCGGAAACCGTGGAAGGCCGGGAAGACCTGCGGGCCCTTGAGGAAGCCGGCCTGAGCAAGGCGCAGGCGGACGAAATGTACCGCTACCTGGCCATTGCCAACTATGAGGACCGCTTCGTGATCCCCACCAGCCACCGCGAACTGGCCAAGGAAGCCTTCCCGGATGCCACCGCATACGGCGAGCGTAACGGCTGCGGCTTCAGCTTCGGTGATGGTTGCAACGGTGACAGCAAATTCAACATGTTCGGTGGCCGCAAGCAGACCACCAGCATGGTGCAGAAACTGTCCACCGTGAAGCAGGTTGATCCGAAACAGCTACAGGAATAAGGAGGCCACGATGCAACTCTTGAAAGTATTGGCACGGGTACTCGAGTACCCCACCGAGGAGCTACAGGCCTCCAAGGACGCTCTGGTCGCTGCCGTCCTGGAGGACGGCCGGCTGCCCCGGCAGAACAAGGAACAACTGCTGCGCGGCATCGACATGCTGTGCCGCGGCGAACTTCTGGACCTGCAGGAGAACTACGTGGGCACGTTCGACAAGGGCAGGGCCACGTCCCTGCTGCTGTTCGAACACGTTCATGGCGAATCCCGGGATCGCGGCCAGGCCATGGTGGACCTGATGGAGGAATACCGCGCCAACGGCCTGGAAATCGATGCCCGGGAACTGCCGGACTACCTGCCGCTGTTCCTGGAATACCTCTCCACCCGTCCATGGGACGAGATAAAGAACTGGCTTGAAGACATTCACCACATCCTCGGCCTGCTGGGTGAGCGGTTATATCAGCGCGAGAGCTTCTATCACGTAGTCATGGACTCCCTGCTGGAGCTGTCCGGTCGCCAGGCCAACCGCCAGGAGCTGGCTCAGTTGGTGGCTTCGGAAGAGCGGGACGATACCCCGGAAGCGCTGGACAAAGTCTGGGAAGAGGAGATGGTGAAGTTTGTCGACGATCAGGGCAGTTCCTGCAGCACCGGCGGCGTGGTTGGACAGCGCCGCCGCGAACTGGAACAGACCCAGACCATTCACCTGAGTGATCAACTGATGACGGACGCCACACCCCGTCAGGCCGGTCGCGCCTGACGGCGCAGGAGGAAACAACCATGTCCTATCTCAATACACTGTTATTCGGAATCTATCCGTACATCGCGCTGGTCGTCCTGCTGTTGGGCACCTGGGCACGCTACGACCAGGGCCAGTTCACCTGGCGGGCGCAATCCAGCCAGATGCTGCGCAAGAAAAACATGGTGATCGCCAGTGTGCTGTTCCATGTGGGTATCCTGGTGATCCTGTTCGGTCACCTGGTGGGGCTGCTGACGCCTCACTGGGCCTATGAATGGCTGATTACTGCCGGCCAGAAACAGGTGATGGCCATCGTCGTCGGCGGCATTGCCGGTGTGATGACCCTGATCGGTGGCGGCATGCTCGCGTATCGCCGCCTGACCGACCCCCGGGTGAAGGCCAGCAGTACCTTTGCCGACAACATGATCATTGTGGTGCTGGTGATCCAGGTGGCACTGGGCCTGCTGACCATCCCGCCCACACTCGGCCATCTTGACGGCGGCAACATGCTGCGCCTGGCCAGCTGGGCCCAGGGCATCTTCACCTTCCAGGGCGATGCGGCGGACAACCTCCTGGGCATGGGCTGGATCTACAAAATCCACATCCTGCTCGGGCTGACCATCTTTGTGTTGTTCCCGTTTACCCGGTTGGTGCACATGCTGAGTGTGCCGCTGGAGTACTTCGGTCGCCGCTACCAGGTCGTGCGCAAGCGCGCCTGAGTATGGGAAAACGGGGTCAGAGGCGCGATTCCCCTGACCCCATGATCTGCCCCCAATGTTACCAAGGTGAATACCATGCAACTGATCCCAACCGGCGAAGCCGACAAACCCAGAAACCAGTTTCCACCGGTTTACGTGGGAGACACACTGATACCGGAAGACGACATCGCCAGGGAGATGCAGCATCATCCAGCGGAAGAGCTGGCCGAAGCCTGGCACGCGGCTGCCAAAAGCCTCGCGATCCGGGAATTGCTGCTGCAACAGGCGAGCCGCCTGAACCTCGACAGCCTCGAGGACGAAGAAGACCGCATTGCCAGGGTGCTGGAACTCGAACTTGCCGTACCGGAACTGAGCGAAGACGCCTGTGAACGCTTCTACGCCGCGAATCCGTCACGCTTTCGCAGCCCGACCCTGATGGCCGTCAGCCACATCCTGCTCGCAGCCGCACCGGACGACGTACAGGAGCGGATCCGCCAGGAAGAAGTGGGCCGGCAACTCCTGTCTGCCCTGGTCGACGGCCGTTCCCGGTTCGTCGACCTGGCCAAACAGTACTCCGCCTGCGAATCGCGACATCAGAACGGCAGCCTCGGCCAGATCAGCAAGGGCCAAACCGTGGACGAGTTCGAGCGCCCGGTGCTGGCACTGAACGAAGGCCTGCATCCGGCCCTGATCGAAAGCCGGTACGGCTGGCACATCGTCCGTGTCGACCAGCGCATCGACGGCGAGACGCTGCCCTACGAACACGTCAAACCCCAGATCCGCCAGTACCTGAGCGAGAGCGTCACCCGCCGGGCTTTCCGCCAGTACCTTCAGGTACTCGCGGCGGAAACCGGTGTTGAAGGCGTGGATCTGGAGATTCCGGATTCGCCGTTGATGCAGTAGCGTTCCTGCGCCTTATTCGGGAGGGTGGTGCCTACGTCTTTCCAAAACTGTGCGGAGCCATGGATGGCGGAGCCCAAGCGTCACATGGATGTGCTTGAGCGTGTTTTGGAAAGACGTAGGCACCAGCCTCTGCACCGAACCACGATGCGCCGAAAGGGTTGCAATACCACCCATTGATCCAGATCACTTACCCAGTAATAACCCCCAAACTACCCCCATCGGGGGAGCGCTTTCGCGACCGTTCCCATCTACTATTTAAATCAAGATTTTTGATGAATGTATATGCGGGAGGGAAACTCCATGGTAGCGATGCAAACCGCTGAAACCCGATACAGCAAGCCGGTACTGGTGGCCATCAACAAACCCCTGGCAGAGGAAGACGGCCTGGATGCCTTGCGCAGCCATCCGTTGTTCCGACACCTCCGGTCCCGGGACCTGGAAAGCCTCATTCACCAGTCCCGTCGCCTGCGGCTCGGCCACCACCAGCTGCTGTACTGTCAGGACATGCCGGCGCATCATTTCTTTTTCGTGATTTCCGGTCGCCTGCGTCTTTACCGACTGGATTCCTCCGGCATCGACCGTACCCTGGACAGCATTGCCCCCGGTGACTGCTTCGCCGAGGTCATGATCTACGCCGAACCCGCCCGCTACGCCTGTTACGCCGAAGCGCTCAAGTCCAGTGAAGTATTGATGATCCCGGTCAAGGCCTATCGTGATCTCCTGGACAAGCACCCCGAGTACGCCCAGGCGGCTCTCAGCCACTACGCCATGCGTGCGGTGTCCCGCTTCCACGATCTGGAAATCATGACGGTCCAGAGTGCCCGGGACCGGTTGATTCGTTATCTGATTGATCTGTTGCCAAATGGTGCCGAGCAGGGCGGGGAAGTGGAATTGCCACTGCCTAAATGCCTGGTGGCCTCCCGACTGGCCATGCAACCGGAAACCTTCTCCCGGATTCTGGCGGATCTCAAATCCAACGGGCTGGTGCGGGTCAACCGGAGCAAGTTATTCATTTCCGATCCCCAGCGGCTGATTGCGATCAGCCAGTAATTACCCGGTGGTTATCTCCAGGTTCATTTGGAGGAGGTTGTATGACACCCCGAAAGCAGCGCCCGCTGATCTATTCCTGTTCCGGCTGTTCCGACGTCGCCCAGCTGGCCAATGATGCCGCTGTCCGTCTGGATCATGCCGGGGTATTCGAGATGTCGTGTATTTCCGGTGTCGGTGGGAAAGTCCCGGCACTGGTCAAGACCGCCCGCTCGGGCCGCCCGATTACCGTCATCGATGGCTGCCCCCTGCATTGTGCCCGTGCCTGCCTCGAGAACGTTGGCGTTGTCCCCGATGAGCACGTCCGGCTCTATGAGTCGGGGTTCAAGAAGCACTACGGACAAAGCTATGACGATGATGCCGTCTCAGCCGTGTGTGACGACGTCATTGAGCGCTGGAACCAGTATCTGATCATTGCCTGCCGGGCCTGAGCCTGGCGCCCCTCTTCAAGGAATTGCCCCATGATTACCAGCTACCAAGATCTTATCCAGGCCTCCCGTCAGCAGGAAGAGCCCCAGCGACTCCTGTTCGTCTTTTGCCGCGCCGAGTTGCCAGACGAAGCGTCAGCGGAGGAGAAGGCCGCCTTCGAGCGGGGCGAAGGCGGCGCGCTGACGCCGGTCATCTGCGTTGACAAGGCGCCGGAGGAAGCCCCGGATTTCCGGAGCCTCGTGGAGGAATCGCGGGAAACCGGTCAGGCCTGGGACATGGTATTTGTGGCCGCCATGTCCGGGCGTGGGGGTGTGCCGCCGTCGAGTGACGACGTCCAGCAGCCACTGACCATGATGGTTGAAAGCATCCGGCTGGGCCACGTCGGCAACTACCTGCCACTCAATTCCGAAGGCGCCGCCATCGACCTCGGCTGATACCTCATAACCTACCCCGCATGCCCGCGGGGACTATGTAATAAGAGGTGTTTGATGTTCATCAAATATCGACGAAGCTTGATCCTGTTGTTGATGTCGGGGGTTCTGTGAACACACGTTTTCTTACCGTTTTGGCCATCCTTCTGGTCTTTGTCAGCGCCATTGCCCGGGCGATGCCCGTGGATCAGTACGAGCCGGTCGCCGCGCGCCAGGTGATCCAGAAGGCCCTGCCCTCCGTGACTCGCGTTGAGCCCCGGGAGGACAACCGCGCGATCCAGGAACTCTACGCCGGAGACAAACTCCTGGGCTACGCCTACCAGAGCCTGGACTTTCTCCAGACACCGGCCTATTCCGGCAAACCCCTCAACATCGTGGTGGTGCTTGATACCGAAGGGCGTATCGTCCAGTCCCATGTAATTGAACACCACGAACCCATTCTTCTGGTGGGTATTCCCGAGAGCAAGCTGCACGCGTTTACCGACCAGTACACCGGCCTGAAGGCCGACCAGCGGGTGACTGTGGGCGGAACCTCCTCAGAGCACAAGGTGGCCGTGGACGGCCTCTCCGGGGCCACTGTCACCGTGATGGTGGTTAATGAAATCACCATGAAGTCCGCCCACCGGGTGGCCGCGGAGCTGGGACTGGTGCCTGCCGTGGGCAAAAAAAGCCGCCCGCCGGTGGCACAGGTCCAGACAGACGACTTCCAGGAAAAGAGCTGGCAGGACCTGACGGGGGAAGGGTCGGTCCGGCGGCTCAAGCTGACCCGGGGGCAGGTCGATGATGCCTTCCGAGGCACCGCAGCGGAAGGCGTGGATGCGGCGCCGGCGCGTCGGCGTAAACAACCCCTGATCGATCTCTATACTGCCTATCTGAATGTGCCGACCATTGGCCGTAACCTGCTGGGAGAGAGTCAGTACCAGTGGCTGATGTCGGAGCTGAAAGACGGTGAGCATGCCATCGCGGTGATGGCCAATGGGAAATACTCCTTCAAGGGGTCCGGATATGTGCGGGGCGGCATTTTCGATCGGATTCAGATCCGCCAATTCGGCGATACCTTCAATTTCCGGGACCTGGACTATTACCGGCTCAGCGACGTCTATGCTGCGGGCATGCCGGAGTTCAAAGAACTCGCCATTTTCATCGTGCGCCAGCAATACAACTTCGATCCGGGCACGGAGTGGACCCTCGAACTGACCGTCAAGCGCCAGACCGGCCCGCTGGACAGCGAATTTCAGGTCTTTCCGGTGACCTACCAGCTGCCGGATCAGTACTACACCCGTCCGGAGCCGGTGTTGTCTGCCGAGGATCAGCTGGCGGACCAGCCCATGTGGGTTCAGGTCTGGTATCAGCGCCAGTTCCAGATCGTGGTGCTGGCGGTGGGGATCGGCGTTTTGCTGTTCATCCTGTTCTTCCAGGACTGGCTGGTGAAAAAGCCGAAGATGATGCGCTGGATCCGTCATGCCTTCCTGACTTACACCCTGGTGTTCATTGGCTGGTACGCACTGGGACAGCTCTCCATCGTGAATGTGCTGACGTTCGTAGGCAGCCTGATCCACGGCTTCAGCTGGGATACCTTCCTGATCGACCCGATGCTGTTCATCCTGTGGGCGGTGGTTGCCGGTATCGTCCTGCTCTGGGGGCGCTCCGTCTACTGTGGCTGGCTGTGCCCGTTCGGTGCGTTGCAGGAATTGGTGAATGAGATTGCCCGTAAGCTGAAGGTGCCACAATACACCGTTCCCTTCGCCTGGCATGAACGACTCTGGGCCATCAAGTATCTAATTTTGCTGGTGTTGTTCGGCGTGTCACTGGACTCTATGGCAACCGCCGAGCGACTGGCCGAGGTCGAGCCGTTCAAAACCGCCATCACCCTGCACTTTGTCCGTGACTGGCCCTTTGTGGCATACGCCGTCCTGCTTCTGGTGGTGAACCTGTTTACCCGGAAAGTCTACTGCCGCTACCTCTGTCCCCTGGGGGCTGGCCTGGCACTGCCGTCACGCCTGCGGGTGTTCGACTGGCTGAAGCGGCGCAAGGAGTGCGGCAATCCCTGCCGACTCTGTGATCACGAATGTGAAGTCCAGGCCATTCATCCGGATGGGCACATCAACCACATGGAATGCCATTACTGCCTGGACTGCCAGATGACCTATTTCGACGACCACAAATGCCCGCCGCTGATCGTCAAGCGCCGCGGCAAACGTCGGGGCCACAACGCACCGGGACATCCCGAGGAGATACCGGTCGTCCAGGTGAACTGAGTTGTTCAAAAGAAAAACAGAGAAGTCAAAAACCGCCATTACCAACAACGGAGTTGGAGCTATGAAAAAACGAGATGAACTGACCAAGGATGCGCCGGAAATCGCTGAGGGAGGCCTGAGTCGCCGCCGGTTCATGGGCGCTGCCGCCATGGCCGGTGTTGCCGGCGCTGCCGGGCTGGGAACTGCCGTGATGTCTCGGGAAGCGTTTGCCGCTGCATCGGAGGAAGCCCGCAACAAATTCGCGATCCATCCGGGTGAACTGGACGAGTACTACGGATTCTGGAGTGGTGGCCAGTCTGGCGAGGTGCGCGTATTGGGCGTGCCTTCCATGCGGGAGCTGATGCGGATTCCGGTGTTTAACCTGGATGGTGCTACTGGCTGGGGCCTTACCAACGAAAGCAAGGATGTGCTGGGGCATGATAACAAGGTGCATAACGGCGACAGTCACCACCCCCATATTTCGATGACGGATGGTCGTTACGATGGCAAGTACCTCTTCATCAACGACAAGGCAAACTCCCGCGTAGCGCGTATCCGCCTGGACATCATGAAGTGCGACAAGATCACCACCATCCCGAACGTGCAGGCTATACACGGCTTGCGCTGTCAGAAGGTGCCGCACACCAAATACGTCTTCTGCAATGCCGAGTTCACGATTCCCCATCCCAACGATGGCAGTGATTTCAGCATGGAGGATAGCTATACCATGTTCAACGCTGTCGACGCGGAAACCATGGAAGTGGCCTGGCAGGTCATCGTTGATGGCAATCTGGACAACACCGATGCCGACTTCACTGGCAAATACTTTGCCTCCACCTGCTACAACTCCGAGAAGGCACTGGACCTGGCCGGCACCATGCGCAACGACCGTGACTGGGCGGTGGTGTTCAACGTGCCGCGCATTGAGCAGGCGATCAAGAACGGTAACTTCAAGACCCTCGGCGATTCCAAAGTGCCGGTGGTTGACGGTCGTCACGGCTCCGAGCTGACCCGTTATATTCCGGTGCCGAAGAACCCCCATGGCCTGAACACATCGCCGGACGGCAAGTACTTCATTGCCAACGGCAAGCTGTCACCCACCTGCACGGTGATCGCCATCGACAAGCTGGATGACCTGTTCGCCGGCAAATTGAAGGACGAGCGGGATGTGGTTGTGGCCGAACCGGAGCTGGGCCTTGGTCCCCTGCATACCACCTATGACGGTCGTGGCAACGCCTATACCACGCTGTTTATCGACAGCCAGGTGTGCAAATGGAACGTGGCCGATGCCATCCGCCACTACAACGGTGAGAAGGTGAACTATATCCGCCAGAAGCTGGATGTTCATTACCAACCTGGCCATAACCATGCGTCGCTGACCGAGACCCGGGATGCCGACGGCAAATGGCTGGTGGTGTTGTCCAAGTTTTCGAAAGACCGCTTCTTGCCGGTGGGTCCGCTGCATCCGGAGAACGATCAGCTGATTGATATTTCCGGCGAGGAAATGAAGCTGGTACATGACGGTCCCGCCTTCGCGGAACCCCATGACTGCATCCTGGTGCGCCGTGACCAGATCAAGACCAAGAAGATCTGGGAGCGCAACGATCCTTTCTTTGCCAGTGCCCGTGAGCAGGCGGAGAAGGACGGCGTCACCCTGGAGATGGACAACAAGATCATCCGGGATGGCAACAAGGTGCGGGTCTACATGACGTCGGTCGCTCCCGCGTATGGCACCACGGAGTTCAAGGTGAAGCAGGGTGATGAGGTGACGGTCTATATCACCAACCTGGATATGGTTGAGGATGTCACCCACGGCTTCTGCATGGTGAACCATGGCGTCGCCATGGAGATCAGTCCGCAGCAGACGTCATCCGTGACCTTTGTGGCGGATCAGCCGGGTGTTCACTGGTACTACTGCAACTGGTTCTGTCACGCGCTACATATGGAGATGCGTGGCCGGATGCTGGTAGAGCCGGCCTGATAGGAACCGGGTTTGCCGGCACTTCTGAGGGAGTGCCGGCAAACAGGGCCAGTGAGAAACAAACCACCGGGGGAGATCTTTCCAAAACCCGCTCGAGCACGTCCCTGTGTCGCTTGGGCGCCGCCATCCATGGCGCCGCACAGTTTTGGAAAGATCTCCCCCGCTGGTTTGCCAGACTTCTCAGGTGAAGTCTGATTTTTACGTTCGGGAGTTTTTAATGCGTCAGAAGGTACGGTTCGGCGTGGCCTTGATCATGGCGGTTTTCTCGGTAGGTGCCGTCGCAGGTGCAGATCTGCAGCTGCGCCTTGATGCGCTCGCGCCCGGGGCTGCGTTTGAGCTGCCCCCCGAACAGCTTGCGCCTCTGGTCGTCCGGGTGCCGGGCGTGCGGCTTGCCTGTGCTCCGGAGACGGTCATTGACGCGGGTGGAAAGGGTAATGCGGTGGAGATTGTCGCGCCGGAGGTGACGTTGTCGGGATGCTCCATCCGCCATTGGGGGCGTGACCTGAATGAACTGGATTCCGGCATCTTTGTGGCGCGCGAGGCGAAGGGAGCGGTGATCGAACAGAATCGCCTGGAGGGCTCGGCGTTCGGGATCTGGCTGGATGGCACACCGGATGTGACCGTTCGTGGTAATCGTATTCGGGGGGATGCCAGTCTGCGATCCCAGGATCGGGGCAATGGCATTCATCTCCATAACACGACCGGAGCGCTGATCGTCGGAAACGACATCCGTCAGACCCGAGACGCTATCTACATTGAGACCTCCAACCACAATACGATCCGGGGCAACCGGATGGCGGATCTGCGCTACGGCGTCCACTACATGTACTCCATGGATAACCGGCTGGAAGATAACGTGACCCACGGCACCCGGACCGGTTATGCCCTGATGCAGAGCAAGCGGCTCACGGTACTGAATAACCGCTCCGAGAACGATGAGAACTACGGCATCCTGATGAATTTCATCACCCAGTCCGAGTTCCGGGGCAATGTGGTTACCGGGGTCAGCCAGGGGCAGACCGCCGGCGTGGCGATCGATGGTGCCGAGGGTAAGGCGGTGTTTATCTACAACTCGCTGTACAACACCTTTGAGGGCAACCTGTTTGCCGACAGCAATATTGGCATTCACCTGACCGCCGGGTCGGAAGACAACCGGTTGTTCGGGAATGCGTTCGTCAATAACCGGCGCCAGGTGAAGTATGTGGCCACGCGGGAGCAGGAATGGTCGCTGGACGGACGTGGCAATTACTGGAGCGATTACCTGGGGTGGGACCGGAATCAGGACGGCGTGGGCGATGTGCCCTATGAACCCAATGACAACGTGGACCGCCTGCTCTGGACCTATCCGGAGGCGCGGGTACTCATGTTCAGTCCCGCCGTGGACACCCTGCGGTGGGTACAGAAGGCCTTTCCGGTGGTGAAATCCGCGGGCGTGACCGACTCCCACCCTTTGATGCGCATTCCTTCAGCACTGAAACCGGAGACACCATGAGCTGTTTTCACCTTGAAAATGTGAGTTACCGATATGAGAAACGGCCGGTGTTGCAGGGTATCGATCTGCGTCTGGAGCCGGGCGAAATCCTTGGTCTCTTCGGTCATAACGGTGCCGGAAAGACCACCACGATCAAGCTGATTCTCGGGTTGATGCAGCCGGATGGGGGTACCCTGTCGGTTCTCGGCGGGCAGGCGGGAGATCCACAGATCACCCGTCATCTCGGTTATCTGCCGGAGAACGTGATGTTCTATCCGCAGCTGACCGGCCGGGAAATCCTCAGCCATTTCGCACGCCTGAAGGGAGCGTCCGTCAGGCAGGTGCCCGCACTGCTTGAGCGGGTGGGCCTCGGTGATGCCATGGAAGCCCGCACCAAGACCTATTCCAAAGGCATGCGGCAGCGTCTGGGTCTGGCTCAGGCATTGCTGGGGCAGCCAAAGCTCTTGATACTCGACGAACCGACGGTGGGCCTGGACCCGGTGGCCACCGCCGATCTCTATCGGCTGTTGCGGGATTTGCGGGATATGGGTACGGGGATTGTGCTGTGCTCCCACGTTCTGCCGGGCGTTGAGCCCTACATCGACCGTGCGGCGATTCTCACCGAAGGCGCCCTTCAGGCGGTGGGCGATCTGGCGGCATTGCGGCGTCAGGCCAACATGCCGGTGACGCTGTTTCTGGATCCGGTGCGATCAGTGGCTGCGCTGGAAGCGGTCATTGATCAGGGCGCCCGGGGACGGGGATTGCTGACCCGGGCCGACAACGGGCGGCTGCGGGTGGAGATCAGACCGGGAGAGAAAATGGCGATGCTGGAGGCCGTTGTGGCCTCGGGCGAAGTGGCCGACATCAGTATTCACCAGCCGAGTCTGGAGGACATCTACGTGCACTTTATCGGAACGGGCGGACTGGCGCACCGGGGAGGTTCCCAATGAACCGTGTCTGGACCATTGCCCGCAAGGAGCTCAATGACAGCCTGCGTAACCGGTGGCTGGTGGCCATCGCGCTGGTGTTTGCGACCCTGGCCCTCGGCATCGCCTGGTTCGGAGCCGCGGCGTCCGGCCAGGTCGGTTATGCCTCCACGCCCGCAACGATTGCCAGTCTGGCCAGTCTCGGCATTTTCCTGATTCCGCTGATCGCCCTGTTGCTGGCCTATGACGCCATCGTGGGTGAGGACGAGGGCGGGACGCTGCTGTTGCTGATGACCTATCCCATCAGTCGCAGCCAGCTGCTGCTTGGCAAGTTCCTGGGCCATGGACTGACCCTGGCCCTGGCCACCGTGATCGGTTTTGGCGTGGCTGGTCTGGCGATCGCTGCGCTGGTGGAGGACGTCGCGATCGGCAACCTGGCCATCGCCATGCTTCGTTTCATCGGTTCCACGGTGCTGCTCGGGTGGGGCTTTATCGCACTGGCTTACCTGGTCAGCGTCAGGGTGGGCGAGAAGCCGGTGGCGGCGGGTCTGGCTCTGGCGATCTGGTTTTTCTTTGTGCTGATTTTCGATCTTCTGCTACTGGGCAGTCTCGTGGCCAGCGAGGGCAAGCTGAACGCAGACCTGCTGCCCTGGCTTTTGATGCTCAATCCCACCGACATATACCGTCTGCTCAATATCGTGGCATTCGGCAACGGGCCCCAGCTCACCGGTGTCCTCAGCCTCGGGGCGGATCTGCCGATCGGCATGGCCGGCCTGTGGGCTGCGCTGGTGTTATGGGTGGCGCTGCCCCTGGCGGGTGCCCTGGCGCTGTTCCGGAATCGTCGTATCTGATGGAGAGTGTTATGAGGTTGAACATACCCAGGTTTCACTGGTTTCTGATTATTCTGAGCGCTTTCACGATCAGCGCATGTTCCGGTGGCGAGGAAACTGTCGCTGAAAAGCCGGCGCCGGTCCACATCGAGTCCGGCGACGAATGCCATGTATGTGGGATGATCATCAGTGGTTTCCCTGGCCCCAAAGGCGAATCGATTGCCGGGGACAGTCAGCGGGTCAGGAAGTTCTGTTCCACCCGGGAGCTGTTCGCCTGGAAACTCCAGCCGGAAAACATTCATCAGAACGACACCCTGTACGTCCACGACATGGCACAGACCGATTGGGACAACCCGGCTGACACCGCCCTGGTTGATGCCCGTGACGCCTTTTACGTGGCCGGCTCGGACGCCAAAGGCGCAATGGGGCCGACCCTGGCGTCCTTTGCCCTGGAAGCCGAAGCCCGGAAGTTTGCGAACAGCCATGGAGGCAGGGTACTGAGGTATGGTGAGATCACGCTGGCGGATGTCAGCGGCGGTATGGCGATGGGCGAGATGGGCGACATGGATCATTAACAATCCATGCCGTGAAAAACGGGGTCAGATGAAGGCTTTCATCTGACCCCGTTTTCGTTCGAGGGCTATCAGCCGCCGGTCATGTTCATGAATCGGAGGATCTGCACGTCGCCATCGCTGGAGAAGTGGTGGCGCTCGGGCTTGAGGTCCATGGCGTTGATGATGGTTTGCCGGAGCTTTTCATCATTGACGGGGTTGCCCCTGAGGACCCGGCGCAGGTCCACCGAGTGCTCGTTCCCAAGGCACAGCAGCAACCGGCCTTCCACGGTGACCCTCACCCGGTTGCAGGTCGAGCAGAAATTGTGGGAATGGGGTGAGATGAAGCCGACGCGGATCGGGCTGTCCGGCATGCGGTAATAGCGTGCGGGTCCACCGGAATCCTCGGTCGCCGGTACCAGGTCGTGGCGTTTGCGAATGATGTCCCGGACTTCGTCACTGGTGCAGAGAGCCAGTCCACGGTCGTGTTCGGAGATCTCGCCCAGCGGCATTTCCTCGATAAAGCTGATATCGACCTGCTTGCGCCGGGCAAACTCGATCAGCTCCGGGATTTCCTCATCGTTGCGTCCCTTCATCACCACCGTGTTCAGTTTGATGCCCCGGAATCCCGCTTCGCGGGCGGCATCAATGCCGTCGAGCACCTGGCTCAGTCGGCCGGTCCGGGTGATGGTCCGGAATTTGTCCTCATCCAGGGAATCCAGGCTGATGTTCAGGCGGTGCAGTCCGGCCTTGCGCAATGGTTCGGCCATATGGGACAGCTGGCTGCCGTTGGTGGTCATGGCAAAATCGCGAAGCCCGTAGGTGCCGATTTCACGGACCAGTTCCAGGATATCCTTGCGAACCATGGGTTCGCCGCCGGTCAGGCGGATCTTTTCGGTGCCAAGATCGACAAAATTGCGGGCGACCCGGGCAATTTCCTCCAGCGTCAGAACCTGCTGCCGTGGCAGGAAGGTCATGTCTTCGGCCATGCAATACACACAGCGGAAGTCACAGCGGTCCGTGACGGAAAGACGAACATAATTGACGGTGCGACCAAAACGGTCGGTCAGCTTGCTCTTCGGCATGGATCGGATCCCGGGACTCCGTGGATTGATAATGAGTATAGTCGCAGTATTGCAGATTGGATCAATGAATCCGATACCTCCCGAGGGGTAATCCCGACACCGGAAGGTGTCGGGATAGTCCGCTTTACGCCTCAGAGGCGGCCTCGGCCGGCGTTGCGCCGACGGGAACCCGGTTCGGGAAGAACAGGGCCGAGACCACCTGCCAGCCGACGGCCAGCGCCCCTACAATGAAGACCACGTCTCCAAAGGTGCGGACCCAGCGCAGCGTCTGCAACAGGTCACCCTGAAGGAACGCTTCGCTCCGGGCGTACCAGAGCCCTTCACCTGCGCTGGCGAGGAACTGGATGATGCCGATGGGCAGCAGGCTGGTGAACAGCATCAGCACCAGGCCACCGTTCAGCCACCAGAACCCCGTTTTCATCAGCCGCTCGTTGAACACCAGGTTCGGTCTCAGATACCGGAGGATCAGCAGCGTAAAGCCGAGGGCGAGGAACCCATACACTCCGAACAGTGCCGCGTGGGCGTGGGTCGGCGTGGTGTTCAGCCCCTGGATGTAGTAGAGCGCAATTGGCGGGTTGATCATGAACCCGAAGACACCGGCCCCGAGCATATTCCAGAAGGCCACAGCCACGAAGAACATCAGCGGCCAGCGGACCTTTTCCATCCAGGGTGCGCTGGATTTCAGGCGCCAGTTCTCCCAGGCTTCGTAGCCCAGCACAACCAGCGGTACCACTTCCAGGGCGCTGAAGGTGGCGCCGACGGCCATCACCGGTGTGGTTGTGCCGGCAAAGTAGAGATGGTGGAAGGTGCCGGGAACGCCGCCGAGCATGAACAGGCTGGCGGAGGCCAGGCTGGAGCTGGTGGCAATGGTTCTTGAGACCAGGCCCATGCTGCAGAAGATGAAAGCCAGTGCGGTGGTGGCAAACACCTCAAAGAAGCCCTCGACCCACAGATGGACAATCCACCAGCGCCAGTACTCCATGATGGAAATCGGTGTGCGCTCGCCGTAGAAGAATCCGGCGCCGTAGAACAGTCCGATGGCAACCACGGAGGCGGTCAGCAGGGCCAGCAGGTTCTTGTCGCCAGGCTGCTTCAGAGCAGGAACAATGCCCCTGAGCATGAGTACCAGCCAGAAGGCAATGCCGGTAAATTTGCCGATCTGCCAGAGACGCCCCAGGTCCACGAACTCATAGCCCTGGTGACCGAGCCAGAAGTTCAGCTCCGGTGGCATGATCTGGGCGATGGCGAGGAAATTGCCGATGAACGAACCGGTGACCACCAATACCAGGGCCCAGAACAGGATATCGACGCCAAGCTTCTGGAATTTCGGGTCCTTGCCGCCGTTAATGATGGGGGCGAGGAAAAGACCGGCCGCCAGGAATCCGGTGGCAATCCAGAACAGCGCTGCCTGGATATGCCAGGTCCGTACGAGCGAGTAGGGGAACCATTTCGACAGGTCGAAGCCGTAGAAGCTCTGCCCCTCGACGGTGTAGTGCGCGGTTACGCCACCCATCATTACCTGGAATGCCAGAAGGGCGACCACCAGGAACAGGTATTTGCCCAGGGCTTTCTGGGATGGGGTGAGTTTGACCAGGGACAGGGGGTCGGACGCCGGGGCGGACGGTTCCTCCTCGTCATGTTTGCGCAGGAACGACCAGGCCCAGACCAGTCCGCCGACGCCGGCGATGAGCAGTACGATGCTGACAATGGACCAGACAATGTTCTCCGCGGTGGGTTGGTTGTCGATCAGCGGCTCATGGGGCCAGTTGTTGGTATAGGTTGCGTCGCTGCCCGGGCGATCGGTGGACGCGGCCCAGGCTGTCCAGAAGAAGAACTCGGTCAGCCGCTCCCGGCGCTCCGCATTCGGCAGAGTGTCTTCCTTCATGGCGTAGTGTTCGCGTGTGGTTCTCAGCTCCGGGGCATCGCTGAACAGTCGGCTGTAATAGTCGGCGGTTTCCCGGATGGCGCGAATGCGCCGATCGGACAGGGTCAGTGTTCCGGTTTCCGGATCATAGGTATTGGTCCGGTAGGCGGTTTTCAGCCGGTATTGCAGATCGTTCTGTTCCGGGCCGCTGAGGTTGCTGTATGGCGTGCCATAGGTCTCCAGCGCGGCGATGTTCAACCACGCAAGCAGTTCCCGGTGCAGCCAGTCGGCGGTCCAGTCCGGCGCCTGATAGGCTCCATGGCCCCAGATGGAGCCCAACTGCATGCCGCCCACGGACTGCCAGGCGGTCTGACCGTCGAGGATGCTGTCCTCGGTCATGAGTGTCTGGCCGTTCTCGTTCACGACCTGATCGGGTATCGGTGGTGCGGCGCGGTAAACCTCCGTGCCGAAGTAGCCCAACAGGGCAAAGGTGACAGCCAGTGTGGCGATCAGAATCAGCCACAGTCTTCGGTAATTAGCCATGAGATGCTCCTCCCATACCCCCGTCTACCCGGGTGAACAGAACGTTGTTTTCCAGTTGGATGTGCGCCAGAAGGTCGTCCCTGAAAGTCTTTATTCCCTCGTAGAGCGCCTGCCATGTCTTGCAGGCGTCCTCAGGGATCGAAAGCGTGTCGGTGGTGTCCAGGATGGCCTCCAGGGCCTGGCCGTGGTCATCGTGTTCGTGCCGCATGACGGAGACCGGCCCCGCAGCCATGCCCTGGATTCCCCTGGCAATCATGGGGAACAGGATCTGCTCCTCCTTGGCCATGTGGGACTCCAGTTCAGCCTGCATGTCCTGCAGTTGCCCGGTGAGACCCGAGGGGCAGAGTGGATGACCACCGTGTACCCGCTCCACCCGCTCTGACAGGCGAATCAGTTCGGGGAGCTGGTCGCGGTGCACGTCATGAAAACGTGTGAGGATGTGCTCGATCAGACTCTCTGTCGGCAGATCCTCGGTCGCGGCCCGGGACGATGAATGCAATACCTTGTTCATGGTGTTCTCCTCCTCATAAAGATTCATAAAGAATACATCTTAAATTAAAAAGAAGTAAAGTGAGTAATGCTTTTGGGGTAGGTGTATGTATTTAGATGCGCCGAAGGAGGAGTCTGTTGCAATCATTAGTCTGTGCGCCTAGTATAAGAAATATACAAAATATATCTTAATGAGGTGTCTTATGGAGCGCTTTCTCACGTTGGCTAACTCTTCCCTGGCCCTTTGTGTCGCAGGACTCTGCGCTACAATTCTGATCGCCTATCCACTGGCAGAGGCCTTTTCAATGGCTGTGCAAATCCTGGCTCACATCGGGACCTTGCTGTTTGCCGTTGGCGTCAAGGTGTCGTACGTTGCCAGGCTTGCCTTCCTGAGTCGGCTGGGCAGACCTCTACACTGATTCCGGGTATAATAGATACAGGAAATGGTGCCGGTCGTTACGTTGAAAATTGCGCCTTGCCGGAAAACCGGATGTTGGTTTTCAGCGTAAAAGAGAGTTGGCCGGCGTAGGGGACCGATTTCTGAAAGCTCCTTCCTGGCTGCAAGATTGACCATCGAATACCGGAGTAAAGAATGCATATCACCCGTTATACGGATTACTCACTTCGCGTACTGATCTATCTGGCAGTGCAGGGTGATGAGCTTGCGACCATCCAGGAAATCGCCGACAGCTACGACATTTCCAAGAATCACCTTATGAAAGTCGTGCATCAGCTGAACAAGAAAGGGTACATCGAGACCATTCGAGGCAAGAAGGGCGGCATGCGTCTGCACATGGCGCCCGAAGAGATCAATATTGGTATTCTGGTCCGTGAGACGGAGCAGGACCTGAACATCGTCGAATGCTTCTCTTCGAAGAACGCCTGTCGGATAACCCCCGTGTGTGGCCTTAAATCGATGCTCGGAGAAGCATTGACCGCTTTTCTTGCGGTGCTCGACAAATACACTCTGGCCGATGTTATCCAGGATAGACATCGGCCACAGTTATTGCGCCTGCTTCAGATCGCCTGAGGTGTGTTGGCCCGTTCCAGCCGAAGCCGCATCCGGTCGGGCAGTGAATACTGTCCGATTCGCTTGAGTACCGTGCTGTACTGCCTGAAGAAGGAACCGGTGTTGTAGTGGATTCCATGCTTTCTGCAGACGGCCTGGACGCGCTCTGAAATTTCCGGATACCGGTGTGCCGGCAGGTCCGGGAATACGTGGTGCTCGATCTGGTAGCTCAGATGCCCGCTCAGGATGTGCAGCCAGCGCCCGCCGGTAAAGTTGGACGAACCGGAGAGCTGGCGCAGGTACCAGTGGCCCTTGCTTTCCCCTTCACACTCTTCCTCGGTAAAGGTTTCCGCATCCTGCGTGAAATGCCCGCAGAAAATCACGGTGGATGACCACAGGTTGCGAATCAGGTTGGCGCCAATGTTGCCTGCCAGAACAATCGGGGCAACCGGCAGCGTCAACAGCGGGAAGAAAACATAGTCCTTGAACGCCTGACGGCCGCCTTTTCGCGCGAACTCTTTCAGGAACGGCAGTTTGTCGCGCCAGCGGATTTCACGCCGATGCAGCTTTTCGGTTTCCAGTTCGTGCAGGCCGACGCCCCACTGGAACAGCACCGTCAGCAAAACATAATTGATGAACTGCAAAGCGTGCCAGGGCTTCCATTTTTCGTCATCGCTGAGGCGAAGTACGGCGTAGCCGTAGTCCCGGTCCTTGGCAATAATGTTGGTGTAGGTGTGGTGCTCATAGTTATGCGTGCGGCGCCACGAATCGCCACTGCAGACTGTGTCCCATTCGTAGGTCTGGGAGTGCAGGTTCGGATCGTTCATCCAGTCGTACTGGCCATGCATCACGTTATGGCCGATTTCCATGTTCTCCAGGATTTTCGCCACGCCCAGCGAGGCAGTGGCCGCCACAAAGACCGGCGGAATGAAGCCAAAGGGCATCAGGACCCGGCCGCCGATCTCGAGCGTCCGATGCAGTCGAACCATGCGGCGGATGTATTGCGCGTCGCGCTCGCCGAGGTCTGCCAGTACGTCATCGCGGATCGCATTGAGATCCTGCTCCAGTTCCTGCAGTTGGGTTTCGTTCAGTTTTTTCATGATCAGCTCCTTGCAGCGTCGTTAAACGAAAAGTCTGCGATTACTCAATTCAATCGGGTTAAACGTCGACGGAAACCGGCCCCTGGGGTACCGAGATACACAGCTGGACGTTTTCTTCGCCCGGCCCGGATACCTCGCCGGTCAGTCGGTTGATCACGGTGCCGCTGGTCTTGCGGCAACTGCACTGGTGGCAGATGCCCATGCGGCAGCCGTATTGAGGCGTCAGGCCCGCGGCCTCGGCGATCTCCAGAAGGTTGGCATCGCCCTCGGAACTCACCTGCACATCACTGTTGGTGAAGGTCACGTTGCCACCGGTGTCGCCTTCCAGGCGAGCCGGGGCCGGGGGCGCAAAAAAGGTGCTGTGAATCTGGTCTTCGCGGATGCCGCGCTGCGCCAGCAAGTCGTTGGCCAGGTCCATCAACCCCTTGGGGCCGCACAAAAAGACCTGTCGGGCCTTGAGGCCCGGGACATCGTCAAGATCACTGCCGGTCAGGAACCGGGGATCGGGCGACTCGTTGGTGGCAACAATCTTCAGCGTCAGAGCCGGATAGCGGGCTGCCAGAGCCCGGAGCTTTTCTCCGGCAATCACATCGTTTTCTGTACGCACGAAGTACAGCAAAGTGACCGGTGCGTTGTAGTCCCGGGCCGCCATGGTTTCCAGCTGGCTCAGCACCGGTGTGATGCCGCTGCCACCGGCAATGTAGAGCACCGGCCGGGCGGGATCCGGAATCAGGAAGTCGCCAAAAGCCTCGCCCAGGCCAATGACATCGCCCGGTTCGAGATGGTCGTGCATCCAGTTGGTAACCAGTCCGCCGGGCAGGCGTTTGATGGTCAGGGTGATCTGTCCCTGAGCTTTCCAGAGCCGGGGCGAACTGGACAGGCTGAAAGTACGGGTGCGGCGTACGCCATCCACTTCGGTACAGATGTTCACATGCTGGCCCGCCTGAAATCCCTGCCACCGTCCAGCCGGCTTCAGGACAAAGGTTTTGGTGTCTTCGGTTTCGTGAATCACCTGTTGTACGCGAGCAGGTGTGTACGCCTGTACCCACATCGGGTTGATTTCTGATAACAGTGGGTCCAGCCAGGAGGTTGGATTGCTCTGGTTGGATAGCTGTTTTCCAAGCCAGTGAAGCGCTTTGGTGCGTGTGTTGCTCGATAACATGGTCATGGTCTCCATGGGATCCTTGGTACTCATCGTTCATCGATGTGTACACTTGTTCACTAATGTGTACGACTGTACACACGAGTTGATCCGGCAACAATCCATGTCGATGGGTTGGCGCAAAATGACAAGGTTCAAAGACTTTCTTTTTATGAAATGTGTACACTTGTGAACCTGGTATTCCGATGGCGCATGGCAGATGACAGAACGACAACGGCGAAAGCCCGGCGAAACCCGGGAGAAACTGATGAATGCGGCGCTGGCGCTTGTTGGCAAGGGCCGGCACTTTGCCAGTCTGGGAATTCGGGAAGTCACCCGGCAGGCGGGCGTCGTGCCCACGTCCTTCTACCGGCACTTCCGGAATATGGACGATCTGGGGTTGCAGCTGGTGGATGAGCTGGGACTGGTGCTGCGGCGAATGATGCGGGAAGCCCGGGCCAACGTCCTGCAGTCCGACAAGTTGATCGAGGAATCGGTTGGGATTTTTGTTGCCCACGCCCAGGCCAACCGGAGCTTTTTTCTGTTCATGGCCCAGGGGCTGGCGGGAGAGAGTCGTGCGGTGCAGGAAGGTATCCGGAGCGAAATGCGTTTTTTCGCCAGTGAACTGGCCAACGACCTGCGGCGGCTCCGGCTGATGGAGCATCTGAGCGACACTGACCTGGACCTGACATGCGATCTGGTAGTCCGGACCGTGGCATTCAGCCTCACCGACCTGCTCAGCGTCTCGCAGGACGACGATTACCAGATCGGCCAGATCCGGAAGCGGACGACCCGCTTCCTTCAGATGATCTTCCTCGGCGCTGGCCACTGGCAGAGCGACAGCGCCTGAACCACTCTTTGACTATTTTGGTGTGGCGGGTTTGGCGGCTTTCCTGCGGCGGGCCGTTTTCGGTTTCGGTGGCAGAATGAGACTCTCGAGCTCGTCCAGTGCCTCGCCGGTGTACACCGCCAGTTTTTGCATGCTCGGCAGAGTGTCCCGGCAGCCGGTGTAGCCAAAATTCAGCGAACCGGCATAACTCAGGCAGGTGATGTTCAGGGCACCGCCGTGGGCAATCAGCGACACCGGGTACATGGCTTCGAGTCTCGCTCCTTCGTAATAGAGCGTGTGTTCCGGTCCCGGTACGTTGGAGATGGTCACATTGAACACCGGGCGCATGCGCCCGCCCATGCCTGACATCAGCTGCAGGATGTACGGCGACATCAGCAGCATGGTGTACTGGGTCAGGGCACTGCGCGGCAATTTCTGCAGATGTTCCTTGGCCCGACGGGTCGAGGTTTTGATGTCCTGGAGTCTCGTCAGCGGATCCGCTTCGTCGGTGGCCAGCGAGGCGATCATGAAGCTGATCTGGGTGCCGGTGCCCTGGTCGTCCGACGGCCGGATGTTTACGGGGATGCCGGCGGTCAGCGGAATGTCGGGCAGATTGTCCTGTTCCACCAGAAAACGCCGCAGAGCGGTACCGCACAGATA
Organism: Marinobacter koreensis; assembly: GCF_023156285.1. Taxonomy (GTDB): domain Bacteria; phylum Pseudomonadota; class Gammaproteobacteria; order Pseudomonadales; family Oleiphilaceae; genus Marinobacter; species Marinobacter koreensis. The sequence continues at coordinate 185,473 of NZ_JAKZAJ010000001.1, forward strand.
CAGGACGATGTCGTTCAGCGACCCGCCGGAGGCATGCGCCAGGGCCTTCAGGCGATCCAGCTGGTAATGCTGGGTGGCAAACCGGCGCTGGCCGGTGACCCGGTGGTTCAGTATCGACTGGGGTCCGGTGAACGGCGCCGTCAGCCCGTCTTCCGGGTGGCGGACCGAATGGAACAGCCGGTTACCGGCCTGCCACAGCCTCGGTGCCATATCGGCCTGCAGCTTCAGCGCGTCCATGGCCTGGGAAACGGCGGCGGGGATGCTGGCTTCCGAGTCGGTTTTACTGCCCCGGCGGCGCTGGGGCTTGACTGTCCACGGCGGTGGCATATCCCGCTTGTCCGGATCCGTTGTCAGCACCCGTTGCATCAGCCGCACGCCGCTGATGCCATCGATCATGGAGTGATGCATCTTGGTATAAAGGGCGAAGCGGTTGTTTTCCAGCCCCTCGATCACATGGCATTCCCAGAGGGGGCGGGAAAAATCGAGAGGGTTTGAGTGCAGGCGACTGACCAGGATACCGAGTTCCCGCTCTCCCCCGGGACGGGGCAGGGCGGAATGACGAACGTGGTAATCCAGGTCGATGTCCTTGTCTTTCTTCCAGTAGGGCGCGACGACACGGCCGAGGAAGCCGGACCAGGCCAGTTTGTAACCCCAGGGCGGGGCAACATCCCCGGCTTCTTTCATGCGGATGACCATGTCCCGCAGGAAGGTTTCGGGAGCGCCCTCCGGCAGTGAAAAAATCTGCAGCGTACCCACGTGCATCGGGGTGTCTTCAGATTCCACGGCCAACCATGAGGCATCCAGTGTTCCCAGACGTTTCATTCCTTGTTTAACTCCACCTATAAGGGATTTCTATTCACAGGGTGCAAGTATACTGATATCCAACAGTATGCACGATGAAATAGGTGCTAAAGTTCTCTGATTTTGAGTGGTTTCACGATTGGCTGGCGGAGATTGATATGCAGTTTCTCAATGGCATTACCCTGCTTCTTATCTACCAACTGGTGGGTGAAGTCACCGTGCGTTTGCTGGGGATCCCGATTCCGGGGCCGGTACTGGGGATGGTGATGCTGTTCATCACCCTCATGATTAGAGGGGCGGCGCCGGATTCGGTGGAGCAGGCCTCCGGGGCACTGCTCAGCCACCTGTCGTTGCTGTTTGTTCCGGCGGGTGTCGGAATGATGGCCCACTTTCATCGCATCGCCGAGGAGTGGGTGCCGATTACCCTGTCGCTGTTGCTCAGTACGGTCATCACCATGGTCGCGACCGCCCTGATCATGCAGGCAACGACCCGATGGCTGGTGAAACAGCCGATGACGGAGGAGCAGAGCAATGACTGATCCCGGACTGAAGGATATCTGGGTCTACCTGGCGGCTTCGCCACTGCTGGGATTGACCATCACCCTCGTGGCCTATGGTCTGGCCTATCGCCTCTATCTGAAAAGCCATTCCAATCCACTGGTGAATCCGGTGGTAACGTCGGTTGCCATGCTGATAGGGCTCCTGCTGCTGACCGGCACCTCCTACGATGATTACTTTGAGGGTGGCCAGTTCGTTCACTTCCTGCTCGGTCCGGCGACCGTCGCACTGGCGGTGCCGCTATACCAGCAGTTTTCCCGCCTGCGCCAGCTCTGGCTGCCGGTAACCATTTCCCTGCTCAGTGGTGTCGTGATCGCCGCCGGGAGTTCCATCTGGCTGGCACGCTTCTTTGGCGGTTCCACGGAAATCCAGATGTCCCTGGCCCCCAAGTCGGCAACGGCGCCCGTGGCGATGGGGATCTCCGAGAAAATCGGAGGGTTGCCTTCGCTCACGGCGGTGCTGGTGGTAGTGACCGGCATCACCGGCGCCGTGCTTGGCACCAAGCTGTTCGAGCTGATACGGGTCCGGGACGATACTGCAAAAGGCATTGCCATGGGGGTGGCGGCCCATGGCATCGGCACGGCACGGGCCTTTCAGGTGAGTTCCCAGATGGGAGCGTTTTCCGGCCTGGCCATGGCACTGTCGGCGTTTGCGACCGCTGTACTGGTACCCTGGCTGGTGGACTGGATGCAGGCGCTGTTTTAAGGCACATTTCCATGCACAACGTTAAAAGACGATGACAACAACACGCAGAGGCAAGCCAACCATGCAAACGAAGTTTCTTCTCGACGAAAGCCAGATGCCGAAATACTGGTACAACCTGCAGGCCGACTTTCCGGAGCCGTTGCCTGCGGTCCTGCATCCGGGCACCCAGCAGCCGGTGGGGCCGTCGGATCTGGAGCCGCTGTTTCCGATGGAGTTGATTCAGCAGGAAGTGACCACCGAGCGGGAGATCGAGATTCCTCAGCCGGTTCGGGACGTGTACCAGCTCTGGCGCCCTGCGCCGCTGTATCGGGCTCATCGTCTGGAGAAGGCGCTCGGCACGCCTGCGAAGATCTTCTATAAATACGAGGGCGTCAGCCCGGCGGGCAGTCACAAGCCCAACACCGCCATCCCGCAGGCGTTCTACAACCAGCAGGCGGGTATCCGCACGCTTACCACCGAAACCGGAGCCGGCCAGTGGGGGACTTCGCTGTCGTTTGCCGGTTCCCTGTTCGATATCGACGTCACCGTGTTCCAGGTGCGGGTCTCCTACGATCAGAAGCCCTATCGCCGCGCGGTCATGGAGACGTACGGGGCCAAATGCGTTCCGTCACCGTCGGAGCTGACCGAATTTGGCCGTAAGGTGCTGGCGGACAATCCGGATCATACCGGCAGCCTGGGGATTGCCATCTCCGAGGCGGTGGAGCTGGCGGTGCAGGATCCCAACACCAAGTACGCTCTCGGTTCGGTACTCAACCACGTGTTGCTGCACCAGAGCGTTATCGGGCTGGAAGCCATGCAACAGATGGAAATGGCCGATTGCTGGCCGGACGTGATCGTCGGCTGTACCGGTGGCGGTTCCAACTTTGCCGGCATCGCGTTCCCGTTCATGGGCCATGCTCTGCGCGGTGGCGAAAAGTCCCGCATCGTAGCGGTGGAGCCTTCCGCCTGCCCGACGCTGACCCGTGGCAAATACGCGTACGATTACGGTGATACCGCGCACATGACGCCGCTGACCAAGATGCACACGCTTGGTTCCGGCTTCACGCCACCGGGTTTCCACGCCGGTGGCCTGCGATACCATGGCATGGCACCCATGGTGTCTCACGCCAAGGAGCTGGGCCTGTTCGATGCAGTGTCCTACACCCAGCGGGAGTGTTTCGAGGCAGGCGTACTGTTTGCCCGGAATGAGGGCATTGTGCCGGCACCGGAGGCCAATCACGCGGTGAAGGGGGCCATCGAAGAGGCCCTGCGCTGCAAGCGCGAGGGTAAGGACGAGGTGATCCTGTTCAACCTGTGTGGCCACGGTCATTTCGACATGGCGGCCTACACGGCGTACTTTGCCGGCGACTTGAGCGATCACGAGTACGACGATCAGGAACTGGCAATGGCCCTGTCGGGTCTGCCCTCCGTTTCTGCCTGATACGTGCATTCAGCCGGGGCCTGTTGGCCCCGGTTTCCCCAGAGTCTCCTGCTCCGCAGACAGCCCTCAGTGGTTGTCCAGATCCTCGAAATCAGGCGGTGGGCAGTGGTATTCCTCCACCACGGTGCCTTCATCGACGCTTTCCAGATGCACGTCAAATCCCCAGAGTCGGTGGACATGCCGGACCACCTCTTCGGTGTCTTCGCCCAGCGGAACCCGGTCGACCGGAATATGCCGCAGGGTCAGCGAGCGGTCGCCCCGGACGTCCACATTCCAGACCTGGATGTTGGGTTCCCGGTAGCTGAGGTTGTACTGGCGCGCCAGCTTTTCCCGCAATGGCCGGTAACCGGGATCGTCGTGGATGGCGGTGACCGTGTAATGATCTTCCTGGTCGTCGTTTTCAATAGAGAACAGCTTCAGGTCCCGCATGACTTTCGGAGACAGGAACTGCTGGATAAAGCTCTCGTCCTTGAAGTTATGCATGGCAAAGTGCAGCGTTTCCACCCAGTCCGAGCCGGCAATATCCGGGAACCATTCACGGTCTTCATCGGTGGGGTGCTCGCAGATGCGGCGCAGATCGGTAAACATCGAGAAGCCCAGGGTGTACGGGTTGATGCCCGAATACCAGGGGCTGTTGAAGGGCGGCTGATAGACCACGGCCGTGTGGCTCTGGAGAAACTCCAGCATGAAGCCATCGTTGACCAGGCCCTTTTCATACATCCGGTGCAACAGGGTGTAGTGCCAGAAGGTCGCCCAGCCCTCGTTCATCACCTGGGTCTGGCGTTGCGGGTAGAAGTACTGGCCCAGCTTGCGCACGATACGGATGATCTCGCGCTGCCAGGTTTCCAGCAGGGGTGCATTTTTCTCGATGAAGTAGAGCAGGTTTTCCTGTGGTTCCTCGGGGAAACGCCGCTGATTCTTCACCGGGTCCTCATCGTCGTCCAGCTTCGGAATAGTACGCCACAGGTCGTTGATGCGACGTTGCTGGTATTCCTCACGTTCCTTCTGACGACGCGCCTCCTCAGACGCTGATATGGGTGGTGGGCGCTTGTATCGGTCAACCCCGTAATTCATCAGGGCATGACAGGAATCGATGATCTGTTCCACCGCATCCAGGCCGTAGCGTTCTTCGCACTCGGCCACGTAATTGCGGGCGAACACCAGGTAATCGATGATCGCACTGGCATCGGTCCAGGTGCGGAACAGGTAGTTGCCCTTGAAGAAAGAGTTGTGGCCGTAGCAGGCATGGGCAATGACCAACGCCTGCATCGGCAGGGTATTCTCTTCCATCAGGTAGGCAATGCAGGGGTTGGAGTTGATGACGATCTCATACGCCAGTCCCATCTGGCCCCGCTGGTAGCCCTTGGCGGTGTTGAGGAACTGTTTGCCGAATGACCAGTGGTGATAACCCACTGGCATGCCCACCGAGCTGTAAGCGTCCATCATCTGCTCGGCACTGATAACCTCCACCTGGTTGGGGTAGGTGTCCAAGCCAAACTCTCTGGCGCACTCGGCAATGGCCTCGTCGTATTCCCGGATCAGGTCGAACGTCCATTCCGAGCTTGTGGAGATGGGCTTCCGGGTGTCGGAGGGTGCGTTGTCCGGTGTATTCGGACGATCGACGATATCACTCATGCGGCTTTCCTCTCGAACAACTGGCGGAACACCGGGTAAATCTCTCCAGGATCCGCAATCTGCTGCATGGCAAAGCTCTGGGGGAATCGCTCCATGATCTTCTCATACTCGTACCAGAGCATCTGGTGATCCTGGGGCGTGATTTCCACATAAGCGTAGTACTGCACCAGTGGCAGAATCTGATTGGCCAGCAACTTGCCGCAGACCGGGGAGTCATCGTTCCAGTTGTCGCCGTCGGATGCCTGGGCGGCGTAGATATTCCATTCCGACGGGGAGTAACGGGACTCGATGATCTTCTGCATCAGTTTCAGGGCGCTGGAAACGATGGTGCCGCCGGTTTCCCGACTGTAGAAGAACTCCTCCTCGTCCACTTCCTTGGCGCTGGTGTGGTGGCGGATAAAGACCACTTCGATCTTCTTGTAGTTCTTCTTCAGGAACAGGTACAAAAGAATAAAGAAGCGTTTGGCGATGTCCTTGTGCATCTGGGTCATCGACCCGGACACGTCCATCAGGCAGAACATGACCGCGCTGGTGGCCGGCTTGGGCTGCTTCACGTGTTGACGGTAACGAAGATCAATCTCGTCAATAAAAGGAATCCGCCGCACGTTAGCCTTCAGCCGTGCGATCTCCTCCTCCAGTGCCTTGATCTGGTCCTCGTGACTGAACGCCGGATCCAGCTCCTCCGGGGCCGATTTCAGTTCCTCGAGCTGCCTTTCCAGGTCGCGGATCTTTTTCCGGCGGGCACCACCGAGGCCAAGTCGACGGGCATGGGCGCCCCTGAGGGAACGCACCACATCGAGCTTGGCGGGAATGCCCTGGTTGGTGAAACCAGCACGCACGTACTTGAAAGCTTCCGTATCTTTGAGCTTTTTGCGCGCCAGGTTGGGGAGTTCGAGGTCGTCGAACAGAAAATCCAGGAATTCCTCCTGGGTGATCTGGAAGGCGAATTCGTCCATGCCTTCGCCGTCGGGGCTGGCCTGTCCGGGGCCACCGCCCTGGCCGCCACCACCTTCGGGTTTGGGAATGGTGTCGCCGGCGACAAAGTCCTGGTTGCCGGGATGCACCACCTCCCGGCGGCCACCGTGGCCGTGATGGAACACCGGTTCGTCAATATCTCGGGTGGGAATGCTGACGCTTTCCCCCCGCTCCACGTCTGTGATCGAGCGCTTGTGCACCGCATCGGCTACCGCCTTTTTGATGTGGTGCCGGTACCGGCGCAGGAACCGCTCCCGGTTCACTGCGCTCTTGTTTTTGCCGTTCAGCCGCCGGTCGACGATGTGGGTCGTACCCATAATGCTACTCCTGTCAGTGACCGATCACTGATTCAGTGAGACTTGCGAACACGCAGGTACCATTCGGCCAGGAGCCGGACCTGCTTCTCGGTATAGCCTCGCTCGACCATGCGTTCGACGAACTGCTTGTGCTTTTTCTGGTCTTCCTGACTGGCTTTGGGATTGAAGGAAATGACTGGCAGCAGGTCTTCGGTGTTGGAGAACATCTTCTTCTCGATCACGCTGCGCAGCTTCTCGTAACTGAGCCAGGACGGATTCCGGCCCTGATTGTTGGCCCGCGCCCGGAGCACGAAGTTGACCACCTCGTTGCGGAAATCCTTCGGGTTGCTGATGCCCGCCGGCTTCTCGATTTTCTCCAGTTCATCGTTGATCGAGGCGCGATCCAGAATCTCGCCGGTTTCCGGATCCCGGTACTCCTGGTCCTGAATCCAGAAGTCGGCATAGGTTACGTAACGGTCAAACAGGTTCTGACCGTATTCGCTGTAACTCTCCAGATAAGCGGTCTGGATTTCCTTGCCGATGAACTGAACGTAGTGCGGCGCCAGGTATTCCTTGATGAAGCGCAGGTATTTCTCCTGAATCTCGGACTGGAACTGTTCCTGTTCTATCTGCTTCTCGAGAACATACAGCAGGTGGACCGGGTTGGCGGCGACTTCCGTGGTATCAAAGTTGAAGACCTTGGAGAGGATCTTGAAGGCAAAGCGGGTAGACAACCCGTCCATGCCTTCCATCACGCCCGCGGCATCCCGATATTCCTGGATCGATTTGGCCTTCGGATCGGTGTCCTTGATGTTCTGGCCGTCATACACCTTCATCTTGGAGAAGATGCTGGAATTTTCCGGCTCCTTGATCCGAGACAGCACCGAGAACTGCGCCAGCATGTCCAGGGTATCCGGCGCGCAGGGCGCTCCGGCCAGGGAACTGTTGGTCAGCAGCTTCTTGTAGATCTGGATCTCTTCAGTCACCCGCAGGCAGTAGGGCACCTTGACGATATAGACCCGGTCCAGGAACGCCTCATTGTGCTTGTTGTTCCGGAACGTCTGCCATTCCGACTCGTTGGAGTGGGCCAGGATCACGCCGTCGAACGGAACCGAACCCATGCCCTCGGTGGTATTGTAGTTGCCTTCCTGGGTCGCCGTGAGCAATGGATGCAGGACCTTGATCGGCGCCTTGAACATCTCCACGAACTCCAACAGACCCTGGTTGGCCTTGCAGAGGCCGCCACTGAAGCTGTAGGCATCCGGATCGTCCTGGGAGAAATCTTCCAGCATGCGGATGTTGACCTTGCCCACCAGGGCGGAAATGTCCTGGTTATTGTCGTCCCCGGGTTCGGTCTTGGAGACACCGATCTGGTCCAGTACCGACGGATAGCGTTTCACCACCCGGAACTGGCTGATGTCGCCACCGAATTCATGCAGGCGTTTCACCGCCCAGGGGGAAATGATGGAGTTGAGGTAGCGCTTGGGAATGCCGTATTCCTCTTCCAGAATCTGGGCATCCTCGGCGGGATCGAACAGCCCCAGCGGCGATTCGTTCACGGGTGACCCCTTGATGGCGTAGAAGGGCACTTTCTGCATCAGGGCCTTGAGCTTTTCAGCGAGGGAGGACTTACCACCGCCCACCGGGCCGAGCAGGTACAGGATCTGCTTCTTCTCTTCCAGGCCCTGGGCCGCGTGGCGGAAAAACGAGACGATGTTTTCAACGGCATCTTCCATGCCGTAGAACTCGGAGAATTCCGGATAACGCTTGATAACTTTGTTGGAAAATATGCGTGACAGTCTCGGGTCACGTGAGGTATCGACCAGCTCTGGCTCGCCGATGGCAATTAACATTCTCTCTGCGGCCGTGGCGTAGGCCGTTGGGTCCTTTTTGCAGATCTCCAGGTATTCCTCAAGGGAGTATTCTTCCTCCTGAGTCGCTTCATACCGGTCTTTGAAATGCTGCAGTATGCTCATAGATGGCCCCTCGCTCGCTGTTATTCAGCTATTCAATTCACGCAATTTCCCCGTTGCTGTTGGCACCGCCTGTCCAGGCGGTAGTTTTCTGGTTATGGGTGGAAGGAATGGATACTTACAAGCCCATTTGGATGTTTCGATCTTCCGGGCCTGTTTAACCTGAGCTTAGTTCAGGTTCGGACGGTTGGACAGTGAGGGAGTGGTTAAGGTTCATTAAATTGTGTTACCGGGGGCGGGGCTTTCGTAGCTCTCCTGGCTGGGGGGCTGGAGCGCACCGGGGGTTCTTTTTCGGGGCGGATTGTGAACTCGCTTCGCTCAGACATCACATTCACCCCGAAAAAGAACCCCCGATACACTCCGATCAGACTTGCAGGAAATATCCAGGCCAAACAGGCAACATCAAAGCTTGGTCAACCGGAACACACTTTCCGAAGCGCCCTCCAGACCCCGCCGCTTGGCAAACGGATGGTCCTTCGCGAGGGTGTTGGTAAGGATGTGCTCGATCTCGTAGTCGAGCCCGTACAGCTCCTGAACCTCGTCGTTGCTGACGTTGAACGGCGGTCCCTTGATGTCGGTGTCGTAGTCCAGGGTGATCAGCAGAATCCGGGTGCCATCGGGGATAATGGTCGTCAGATGCTCGACATACTGCTGTCGCATGGAGGGTGGCAGCGCAATCAGCGCGGCCCGATCGTAAACCAGACGGACGTGTTTGAGATCATCGGGGACCAGCTGGAAAAAGTCGCCGCACCAGATCTCCAGGTCGTCGTGGACAAACCGGGTAAACGGTTCGCCGGGGCGCACCTTTGCCTTCTCCCCGGCTTCTTCGAAGAAATCCTTGCAGGCGATCTCGCTCAGTTCGACGCCCAGCACCGGGTGGCCCCGGTCATGCAGCCACCAGATGTCCCTGGCCTTTCCGCACAGTGGGACGAACACCGCGTCGCTGCCCTTGCCAGCAAGGTCTGGCCAGTGGTCGTGCAGGTACTGGTTGACGGTTCCTTCATGGAAGCCGATTTCCTTCTTCGCCCAGCGTTCATGCCAGAATTCGTGTTCCACAGACGGTTCCTCCACGGGATTTGGACGTTTTCTCCAGTCTACCTTAATCTGTAGCCTTCTTGAGTTAGGAGAAAAGCATGAAAGCGGTATTCCTTGACGCTAGCACACTGGGTGACGATGTCGATCTGTCATCCATCGAAACCGCAACGGGCGGACTGAAAAAATACGACCGGACCGCACCGGATCAGGTGCTGGAACGCATGCGGGGGTTCGATACCGTGCTGGTCAACAAGGTCGTGCTGACTCGCGAGCATTTCGAAGCCTGCCCGGAACTCAAGACGATTGCCGTGGTCGCGACCGGGCTCAACAACATCGATCAGGCCGCAGCCAAAGAACATGGCATCCGGGTTCTGAACGTAACCCACTACGGCCGCTCGACCGTTGCCCAGCATACCCTGGCACTGATGCTGGCACTGGCGACCCGCCTGCTGGATTACGATCGGGATGTTCGCGCCGGGCGCTGGGCCAAAAGCGACATGTTCTGCTTGATGGACCACCCCATTCTTGAGCTCGAAGGGCGAACACTCGGGGTCGTCGGTTATGGAGATCTGGGGCAGGGCGTGGTGGAGCGCGCCAAAGCGTTTGGCATGAAGATCCTGCTCGGTGCCCGCCCGGGGCAGGCGCCCGGTGAGGTGGATGGTTATCCCCGGATTCCGCTGGACGAGCTGTTGCCACAGGTGGATGTGCTGTCACTTCACTGTCTGCTGACGGATGAGACACGGAACCTGATTGGCAAGCGAGAGCTGGAAATGATGAAAAAGGACGCCCTGCTCATCAACACCAGCCGGGGCGGTCTGGTGGATGAACAGGCGTTGGCGGATGCGCTCAGGTCCGGCACCATCGGTGGTGCCGGTTTCGATGTGCTGACCGAGGAGCCACCGCGCCATGGCAATCCGCTGCTGGCCGACGACATCCCCAATCTGATCATCACCCCTCACTCCGCCTGGGCCAGCCGGGAAGCGCGGCAACGGATTGTTGAGATTACGGCGGAGAACCTGTCCTCCTGACGGCCGCGTTCAGTACCGCCAGCCCAGGCTGGCGGATACGCCGAACTGATGCATGCTCAATTCAATGTCCTGGCCCGGACCGAGCGGGTTCTCGCCCTTGACGGATTTTTCCGGGGAATAGAAGGCCATGCCGGACACTTCCAGACCGTTGCTCAGGGTACGGGTGAATCCGCCGGTGAAGTGCCACTCCTGAACACCCGGCGCAAGCACGTTGAACAGGACGTTGTCTTCGGAGATCGGCTGTTCACCGTAACTGACACCGGCTCGCCATGCCTGGGCGGGCGTCTGTTGCCACTGCCACCCCAGTTTGACGATGGTCATGTCGTTCCAGCCGAAGCCCGGCCCCTCATCGGTACCGAGTGATCCCGGGGTCAGGGGCATCATCGGGTTGCCCACGCTGTTGATATCGCTGTACTCGATGCGCTGAACGTCGAGCACAATCCAGTGGTCCTCAATGCCGGACCAGGCCAGCCCGGCATTGAACATCTGGGGAATGTCGAAATCCCCCTGTTCGGCGAACAGGCCACGGTACTTGTCGAACTCGTTCATCTCGAGGATGTTGCGCCAGCTCAGCCCACCGCGCAGATGCTCGGTGATCTGCCCCTGCCAGCCGATCTGGAAGCCATAGCCCCAGGCGTCATCGGTACCATTGTTGCTGAGGTGGTCCGGATCCGAGGAGAAGGGTGCAAATTTCTCAAGCCCTTTGGCCTCGAAGCGCTGGTAGGCAATCACCGGCGAGAAGCCCAGGGCCTGGTTGTCGGAGAATTTCCAGGTCCACGTCGGGGCAATGAACAGCTGCTCCAGGTTGACGCCGGTGTCGCCGCCATAGAAGGGGCCGCCGTTCTCGCCGGAGTAATCAGTATTCATGCCGCCGTTGGCGAACACCGATACGCCCACGGTGTTCCGGTCATCCAGCTGGTGGTTGATGCCGAAGTGTGGAATCGCAAAGACGTTCGAGTCGCTTTTATAGGTACCAGGCCGAAGATAAAAGGCACTGTTGGGAGCAGGGTTGGGGTTGGCTCCGGACACCGAGTACTCACGGCGGGGTGAGAAAAGCTCCAGGCCGCCGTCAATCCGGTTGCCAACGAACGCCATGCCCGCCGGATTGGTAGCGGCGGCGATGCTGTCCTGGGAAAGCGCGGTGCCGGCACCGGCCATACCCTTGTTGATGGTGCCATAGCCGTGACTGAAATAGCCGTTGGTCGCAAATGCAGCCGTTGGCAGCAGCGCGCTGGCGGTGGCAATGGTCAGAGCCTTTTTGAGGCGCATATCGAAAACCCGTATCTGGCAAATGTTGAATGTGGGTTCGTTTTATACAGAAAATTGGTTATAAGCTGAAGTAATGAAAGCTAATATGGTTATATTGGCCCGTTTGAACTCGCAAACCGGCTACGATGGGCCATACTGTGTAGCGTTGATCTAGATCGCTGATAAACTGAGCAAAATCACTGGAAACGGGACCTCAAGTGGCTTCATTCCAATTAAAAGAACGGCTGCAGGCGGCCGAAGACTGGATACTCGCGAATCCCAATCCGCCCCAACGCTGGCCATGGACATGGCTGTACAAGGTCGGGCGGTCGGCGTATGCGTTGATCCGTGATGTGATCAGTGGTCAGTTGACCCTGCACGCCATGAGCCTTGTGTACACCACGTTGCTCAGCATCGTGCCGCTGTTGGCGTTGAGTTTTTCCGTGCTCAAGGCGCTCGGGGTTCACCAGCGCATGGAACCTTTCCTGTTCCAGTTCTTTCAGCCAATGGGGCCGGAAGGGGTGGACCTTGCCGAGAAGATCCTGGGGTTCGTGGATAACATGAAGGTGGGGGTCCTGGGTTCCGTCGGGCTTGCCCTGCTGGTCTATACCGTGATCTCGCTGGTCCAGAAGATCGAACGTTCCTTCAATATGATCTGGCGCGTGCCGGACATGCGGTCCCTGTCCCAGCGTTTCAGCAATTACCTCAGCGTGATCATGGTGGGGCCCTTGCTGATGGTGTCTGCCATCGGGATTACTGCGACCATTTTTTCCTCCGACATGGTCCAGACCCTGATGGCGATTGAGCCGTTCGGGTCGCTGATCCTCGCGATCAGCCGGTTTACCCCGTTTTTCCTGGTGGTTGGTGCGTTCACCTTCGTTTATGTGTTCATTCCCAACACCCGGGTAAAATTGCGTTATGCCTTCATTGCGGGTCTGGTGGCCGGCATTTCCTGGCAGGCGGGTGGCATGCTGTTCGCCTCGTTCGTGGCGGGTTCCTCAAAGTATGCGGCCATTTATTCCAGTTTCGCCATCGGCATCATCCTGCTGATCTGGATCTACGTGAACTGGATGGTGCTGTTGCTGGGCGCCAGTCTTGCCTTCTATTTGCAGAATCCCGGTTCGGTGGCCAAACGTAGCCGTGTCCAGATGGCCCCGGAACTTCAGGAGAAAGTGGCTCTGGTTCTCATTTGGATGGTGGCCAAACCCTTCAGCGAAGGCCGCGCTGCTCCCCAGCAGGAAGCATTGGAGCAGGCCTTGAGGGTGCCGGGGGAGGTTACCAGGACCGTCAGTGACAAACTCATCCGCGCCGGACTCCTGACCCTGGCCGGCGGGCAGGGGGACCAGCTGGCGCCCGGCCGGGCGCTGGACCTGATCAGCGTTGGCGATATCCTGACGGTGGTACGCGAAGACGAGGACGGGATTGCAGACCGTTTGCCGCCGATATTGCCGCCCGACCTTTTGGCGAACGTCCATGGCCACAACTCTGCAACCCTGGCGTCGTTGTTGCGGGACGGGATACCTCAGAAGGCTTAGCCGTCCTGAAGCATTCGACGCAGTGCCTTGCGAACCTGGCCGATCTGTTCTGCATTGAGCAAAACCAGCCTGGGCAGATCTTCTTCCGCCAGGTTTCTCTGGTGGGCGTGCCGAAGCACTTCGCGACTGGCCAGCACCATGCCATCGGTTAACGGTGTGTGTACCTGACGCGGTGACGGTCGCTCAGCTGACATCAGCAGCGCATGGTATTTCGGTGGCAAGGCCCATTCGTTGGCGAGCAACTGGCAGGTCGTCCACTGGTAGCGGGCGGTAACCTGCCGGATCAAGGCGGGCTCCGGTTCCGCACCGGAGGCACTGGTGCGGCAGATGCGGTTGAGCTCCCGGCGCAGGGTCAGGTAGGCGAGGGAGGGAAGCAGTCCGGTCATGAAATGGGCACTGGGGTCGGCGCCCTGAAGCCGCGCAACCATCTCCGCGGCCCGCCCGCAGCTCAACCCCCAGCGCCAGCATCGTTGGGCGAACAGGGCTTCGCGACTGTTGCGCGCCGCCATCATCGGCCGCATGACGGCTGCCGCAATGACGTTCCGGATGCCATCGATTCCCAGCACAAATACCGCCTGGTCCACCGACTCGATGGTGTGTTCCCCGGGCCGGAAATATGGGCTATTGGCAACCTGCAGGAGTTGGTCGGTCAGGGCGGGATCTTTCAGGATAATGTCCGTCAGTTTCTGGCGGTCGGTGCTCTCATCCGAGAGTGCCCGCATCAGCATGGGCAGGCTCAGTGGCTGACGGGGCAACTCCTCCAGCACGCCCGATTGCAGGCGTTGGTCCAGCGTTTCCAGTTCCTGCTGACGATGACCGATATCTGCTCTGAGCGTTTGGGGAGGAGAATCGAGGAGCCAGCAGAACAGGTGTTCCTCAAGCTGTGTGGCCAGCTCCCTGTCGGAGTGGGACTGTTCGTTAGCCAGCTTCTCACTGGCAGGATTGAAGAGCCGGGTTTCAGGCGCCGGTTCGCCGATTTGTCCACTGGAAAAAAAGCCCGATATCCAGGAGAGAAAGCCTGGCATCCGTTGCCTCCGGTTCGATCAGTCGCGATTAAGTACGTATCCCCTCGGGAGAGTATAGTGGGGCGTGCCGTACTTGGACAGCGCTGGAAGCAACGGAACCTACTTAAAATGAGAAAGCCGTTTCGCCGAAAACGAAGACAAGCTGGCAGACCCCCGCCGCCAGGCCCAGGAAGGCCCCTACGAGAATCAGCTTGATTTCATCTTCCTGGAAGCAGGGGCGCAGCAGATCCTGGAACTCTTCCGAGGAGAGGGCAATCATGCGTTCCACCATGATGGATTCGACGGCACGGGCCCGGTCTTGTTCGAACACCGGGTTATTGAAAGACGTCTGGGAGATCTGGATGGCCTTTTCGCCGACCTGATTTTTCAGGGTGGCGAAGCCGGTCGGGCCGAAGGCCATCTGGGTCAGGGCCTTGCCCATTCCCGCAGTTTCGTCCACCAGGGGTTTGATGTGCTTTTTCACCATGTTCCGGGCGCGATCTCCCTTGGGTCCTTCGAGGATGGCATTGATGATGTTGCCAACGGTGAGGATTTCATGGGTCACGATGTGGCAGAAGGATTCTGCCACCGCAGGCTGGCGTTTCAGGAACAGGCCCTGAATCCGGAAGGGGCCGATTTTTTTCGCATGCAGCGGCCGGAAAATCACGTTCAGGGCGATCCAGTTGGTGGCCCAGCCAACGAGCAGGCCGAAGAAGGGCAGCACCCACCAGCTCGGGTAGACATACCATACGGCCATCTGAACCAGGCCGAACAGGAAGCCGAAGTAGAGGCCGGAATTGACGATAAAGCGGAACTCCACCTCGCCGCATTCGAGGAAGATGCGGTTCAGTAGCTGTTTGTCCCGGGCCAGCCGTTCAATGACCATGCCTTTGATGTCGAGCAGGTCTTCGATGTTGTCGGAGATGTCTTCCACCAGGTTGTCGACCAGTTGGGGCGTCGATTTGCGGACCCGGTCGTACACCATCTTGCGGGCCGAGGTCGGCAGGTTCTCCCAGAACGTCGGGTATTCCCGAAGCATGAGCTCGTCGACGTACTCTTCGATGCGAGGCTCCACGGAATGAACGATGTGGGCCGCGAGTACTTTGGGGTCGATCTGCTGGAAGATTTCCTGGACGGTGCCGATCTTGGAGATGGTGGCGTCAACGCTGATGGCAGCCATTTTCCGGGCCTTGGACGGGATGATGCCCTGCCAGCCCAGCAGCGGCGGTTTGCCGATGAATTCCAGGGGGTAGAAGGTCATCTTTATCGCCAGCCAGTTGGTGGACCAGCCGATCAGGGCGGCGATGACGGGAATACTCAGGTATTGCCAGAATTCTTGGGACGTCAGCAGGCTTGTCATCCGGTACTCGCACTCGTTCTTTGTTTTTATGCCGGGTCGCATGCAGAGAAGCGGCGTAACCGCCCCGGAACACGCTCCTTGCGGCACATCCATGTGGCGCTTGAGCTCCGCCATCCATGGCTCCGCACAGTTCCGGGTCGGTCACGCCGCTTCTCCGCCCCGATCTGGGAAGGACCGTTTACGGCATTTTTGTCAGACAAGAATAATGTTGATGGGGCCATCTGCTGTCAATGACTGAGTCGCCGAAACGGGACGGCGGCACGGTCGTATGAGCTAGCCGCCGACGTCCCCCCAGAGCCACTGGCACAGGGCCATGGCGGCGACGGGTGCGGTTTCTGTCCGCAATACCCGGGGGCCCAGTGCAACGGGCAGGAAGCCAGCCTGTTCGGCTGATGTGATTTCGTTCGCCGTAAGTCCGCCCTCCGGGCCGATCATCAGCGCAACGGAGGTGGGTCTGGCCAGGGAATCCAGGCTTTGTTCTGTCCGGTGATGGAGAACCAGTTTCAGGTCGCAGGTTCCGGCTTCTGCGAACCATTGTTCCGGCGTCATGACCGGCAGGATCTCCGGCACCCGGGCGCGTCCACACTGCTCGGCGGCGCTGATGGCCACTTGTTGCCAGTGGCGCAGGCGCTTGTCTTCCCGGTCGCCCTTGAGTTTGACGTCGCAGCGCTCGGTGGTGAGGGGGACAATGCGTGTGACGCCCATTTCCACGGCTTTCTGGACCGCGTAGTCCATCCGGTCGCCCTTCGACAGGGTCTGGCCGAGGGTGATGTGGAGCGGCGACTCGGTGGTGTTGGGCGTGTTGTCGGTCACCTCGACGGTGACCTGCTTTTTGCCGGCTTCGACGATGGTTGCCTGATAATCATGCCCGTCGCCGTTGAACAGCAGCAGTTCCTGGCCAGGCTGCATCCTGAGAACGCGCCCTACGTGCTGGGCGGCGTTGTCGTCGAGTTGGCAGGTGTGTCCTGCCGCCAGATCCGAATCGGTGTAGATCCGCGGTATGCGCATGGAAGCTTTAGTCCCTCACTGCGATTTCGATGCCTTCGGTGGCGACCTGGGCCAGATGACGGATCTGTTCTTCGGTGATGACATAGGGCGGCATGAAGTAGACCACGTTACCCAGCGGCCGAAGCAGTGACTCGCGGGTCAGCGCATGTTTGAAGACGCGCATGCCCCGGCGTTCCTGCCAGGGGAACAGGGTCTTGCTGGCCTTGTCCTTGACCATCTCGATGGCCAGTGTCATGCCGTGCTGGCGGATGTCGCCCACGTTGGGGTGGTCTGCCAGGTGCGCCACGGATTCCGCCATGCAGGTGGCCAGTCGCCGGTTGTTGTCGATCACGTTGTCATCCCGGAAGATGTCCAGGGTCGCCAGGGCTACGGCGCAACCGATTGGGTTGCCGGTGTAGCTGTGGCTGTGGAGAAACGCCCGAAGCGTCTCATAGTCGTCGTAGAAAGCGTTATAAACGTCATCGGTGGTGAGTACAACCGACAGGGGCAGATAGCCGGCCGTCAGGCCCTTGGACAGGCACATGAAATCGGGTGAAATCCCCGACTGCTCACAGGCGAAGAGGGTGCCGGTACGGCCGAAGCCCACGGCAATCTCGTCTGCAATCAGATGCACGCCATAGCGATCGCAGGCTTCCCGGAGTCTGGTGTGATAGATCGGGTGGTGCATGCGCATGCTGCCGGCGCACTGGACCAGCGGTTCCACCACCACCGCGCAGATTTCCTCGTGGTTCTCGGCGAGCAGCTTCTCCATGGCCTCGAATTGCCGCAGCGCGTAGGCCTCGTCGGTTTCGCCGGGCTCCTTGTTGAAGGCGTCGGGGGACGGAGCGGTCATTACCTCCATGAGCAAGGGCTGATAGGTGTCCTTGTACAGGCCAACGTCGCCGAGGGCGAGGGCGCCAAGGGTTTCCCCGTGGTAGCTGTTGCTCAGGTTCACGAAGTTTTTCTTGCCCGGCCGGCCGTGATTTTTCCAGTAGTGATAGCTCATCTTCAGGGCCGCTTCGATGGCCGAGGAGCCGTTGTCCGCGTAAAAGCATTTGTTCAGGCCCGCCGGCGTGACTTCGATGAGCCGTTCGGAAAGGTTCACGACTGGCTCATGGGTGAACCCGGCGAGAATGACGTGTTCCAGCTGGCCGATCTGTTCCTGGATGGAGTTATTGATCCGTGGATTGGCATGTCCGAAGAGGTTGACCCACCAGGAGCTGACAGCGTCGATGAAGCGGTTGCCCTCGAAATCTTCGAGCCACACGCCTTCGCCGCGTTTGATGGGCACGGGCGGGATGGATTCGTGGTCTTTCATCTGGGTACAGGGATGCCAGACGGATTTCAGGTCTCGGGCGACGAGGTCGGCGTTACGCATGCTGGGTCTCCGCTTTGTCTTTCGGCGTCTTTCTGAGTGGGCGCTGTTAACCTTCGCGGATATTACAGTTAACGGCGAGATCTGGCCACCGTGCCTTCGTCGTATGAACTCCGGGCCAATGTTGGAAAAGGTGCGGTTAACGCACAATCCAGGGAACAACAAAAACGGAGGTGACGAATGGAACTGGAACTGACACACCCCTACCCAGCGGGGATTGAGCATGTTCTGGGCAGGTTTTTCGATGAGGAGCACATCCTGGAGAAAAACGAGCAGTTGGGCGCCCGGAACGTGCGGGTTGCGGAACTGGTCCGTGAGGAGTCTTCGGCAAAGCTCGTCGTGGAGCGGGAGATGACCCCCTCAATCGAGGTGCCCGGTATGCTGGCAAGTTTTCATCGGGAGTGGAATCCGGTGCGTCAGGAAGAGCACTGGTTTCAGAAGAGCGACGGCGAATGGCATTGCGAATTCCGTGTCCACATTGAGGGTGTGCCGGCGCGGATCAAGGGGATGATGCGTCTGGAGGGCTCGGAGGATCAGTGCACCAATCACGTGATCCTGAATGTGCGCTGCGATGTGCCCTTGCTCGGCAAGAAAATCGCAAAGTTCCTGGCCGAAGATTCCCGTATCAAGATAGACCGTGAGTATGGTGTAACCGCCCGGCTTCTATAAAAGAGCCCCACCGGACCGGTGAGGCTTCGGGATTGCCGATGCGAGGTGATCGTCAGTGCGCCAGCACTCGCGACAGGAACGCCTGGGTGCGCTCGTTCTGCGGATTGTCGAACACGTCGTCGGGTTTGCCCTGTTCCACGATCTGGCCTTCGTGGATGTAGATCACGCGGTCCGCCACTTCGCGGGCAAAGCCCATCTCATGGGTGACGACCATCATGGTCATGCCTTCCTTTGCCAGTTCGCGCATGACGTCCAGTACTTCACCGATCATTTCCGGATCGAGCGCCGACGTCGGCTCGTCGAACAGCATCAGGCGTGGCTCCATGGCCAGGGCCCGGGCAATCGCTACCCGCTGTTGCTGGCCGCCGGAAAGCTGGCTTGGATACTTGTCCGCCTGGTTGCCAATCCCGACCCGGTTCAGCAATCGTTCTGCCGTGGCATTGGCGACGGTTTCCGGTGTGCTTTTGACCTTCATGGGTGCCAGCATGATGTTCTTCTTCACCGTCAGGTGTGGGAACAGGTTGAACTGCTGGAACACCATACCCACTTCCTTACGGATCTCGGCCAGGGCTTTCTGATTGCCACCCTTGGGGGCCAGCGGGTGGCCGTCTACGATCAGCTTGCCGGATTCGTATTCCTCCAGACCGTTGGCGCAACGAATCAGTGTGGATTTGCCGGAGCCGCTGGCGCCGATGATTACGACAACCTCACCGGGCTCGACGGTCAGATCAATATTCTTGAGGACATGCAGTTTGCCGAAGTACTTGTTCATGCCCTTCATTTCAACGATATGAGTCATGGGTACCTTTCCTTCAGACAGAAGCCAGCCCGCGCCGTTCGACGAAACGGAGAATCATGGACAGTGACAGGGTAATGGCCAGGTAGAGCAGTGCGACCACGAAATACACCTCGAATGCCGTGAAGGTATTGGCGATGTAGATCTGCCCCTGACGGACCAGCTCGCCGACGCCGATGACCGAGAACAGGGAGGTGTCCTTGATACTGACGATGGCCTGGTTGCCCAGGGGCGGGATCATGCGACGGAAGGCCTGGGGCCAGATAACGGACCAGAAGGTCTGGGTCCGGGAGAGGCCCAGGGAAAGGCCGGCTTCAGACTGGCCCTTGTCGATGGACTGCACGCCACCCCGGACCACCTCGGAAATGTAAGCGCCGGAGTTGAGGGCGATCGCCGCGATGCCTGCGGTGAGCGGGTTGATCGGCGAGCCGATCAGATCCGGCAGGCCGTAGAAAATGAACAGCACCTGCACCAGGATCGGAGTGCCCCGGAAAATCTCGATGTAGGCGGTGGCCGGCCAGCGCAGGAACCACTTCTTGTTGATGCTCAGCAGGCCGAAGATGATGCCCAGGACGAAGCCGATGAGCAGGCCGCCGAAGGAAATCAGCAGGGTGTATGGAATACCCTTGAGCAGGAAAGGAATCGAATCGATGGCTGCTTGCCAATCGAACTGAAAGGAAAAATCCACGGTCAGTGTCTCCGCAGGAAGTTGGACTCGAAAGTGCCGGGGCATGGCGCCCCGGCGCGGGAATCAGACCTTGCGGCCTTTCTGCCCTTTACATGCCTTCCGGCATCGGGCCGAACCACTTCTCGTAGATGTTCTTGTAGGTACCATCTTCCTTCATGGAAGCCAGGGCCTTGTTCACCGGCTCCACCCACTTGCTGCCGTTGACCAGAGCGATACCGTATTGCTGGCCCTCGTACAGGGGCCCAACGGTTTTGACCTTGCCTTCGCCTTTGGTGCGGGCGAAGTAGCCAACGTTCGGCGCGTCGTAGAACACCGCGTCGATAGCCTGGGACATCAGCGCCATGTACATGTCGGAGCTGCCCGGATACGGAGTAACGCCGTCATCCTTGTCCAGGTTGTCCACCAGGTAATCGTAGGAGGTGCTACCGATCTTGGTGCCGATCTTCTTGCCTTCCAGGTCATCAAAAGACTTCACGCTGTCGTCATTTTTACGAACCAGAATACGCAGACCGGAGTCGTAGTACGGGTCCGAGAAGTCGACAATCTGCTCACGCTCGTCGGTAATGGTGATACCAGCGATGGCGATATCCACGTTGCCGGTCTGGAGGGCAGGGATGATGCCGTTGAAGTCCATGGTCTGCAGGTTGTAGTCAAAGCCCGCACGCTTGGCGACTTCGGCGATGATCTCCATGTCGAAACCGATCATCTCACCGCTTTTCTGGTCCATCATTTCGAACGGAACGAAGCTCGGGTCGGTAACGACCTTGAGTGTTTCCGCGCTCGCTGTCCCTGCCGCCACGGTCAGTGCCAGGCTGGCGCCCAGGGTCTTCAGCCATTTCGTGCTCATGCTTTCTCCTTTTTTTCTTTCGTCAGGCTCCAGTTGCCCGATAAGGCAAGCCGGAATGGCCACTGCTGATGACTGTGGTTTCCGGGGAGCGTTAATGGAACTGCATCAAGTACACTTTAGACTATTACCCGGAGAGATGCCGAAAATCAAATGCTTGGAAGCCGTTCGCAGGCATTGGTGGGGGTTTGGGGACGGGAAGAAAAAACGGGGGCTAGGCAGGCGCCTCGCCCCCTGTAGGCATTTTCTGAGTTTAAAAAGCGATTTTTTCCCGGTCGCTGATGCCGAGGTTTTTCCAGATGCTCAGGCTGGGCTCCGCCTGGTTCAGCGTGTAGAAGTGCAGGCCTGGCGCGCCGGCCTTCAGTAGCCGTTCACACATATCGGTTACTACTTCTTCGCCGAACTTGCGGATGCTGTCGGTATCATCGCCATAGGCTTCGAGCTGCTTCCGGATCCAGCGTGGAATTTCCGCGCCGCACATATCGGAGAAGCGTACCAGGCTGGAAAAGTTGACGATCGGCATGATGCCGGGGACCACCGGGATGGTCACGCCCATCTTTTCCAGCCGTTCGATGAAGTAGAAGTAGCTGTCCGCATTGAAGAAGTACTGGGTGATGGCGCTATTGGCACCGGCTTCCACCTTGCGGGCAAAGTTCTTCAGGTCTTCCTCGGCGTTGCGGGCCTGGGGATGGAACTCCGGATAGGCGGCCACCTCCAGGTTGAAATGATCGCCGCTGTGCTCCCGGATGAACGTCACCAGCTCGTTGGCGTAACGCAATTCGCCGGAGGCGCCCATGCCCGAGGGCAGGTCGCCCCGAAGGGCGACGATGCGGTTGATGCCGTTTTCCCTGTACAGATCCAGCAGCTCACCGATTTCCTGGCGGGTACCCCCGACGCAGGACAGGTGGGGCGCTGTGGATATGCCCTGTTTGTGCAGTGACAGCACGGTCTCGATGGTGCGGTCCCGTGTGGAACCGCCGGCCCCGAAGGTGACCGAAAAGAAATCCGGATTCACCTCGGCCAGTGTGTTGCGCACAACCTGGAGTTTTTCCTTGCCCTGATCCGTCTTGGGCGGGAAAAACTCGAAGCTGAAGCGACGCTTGAATTGCTTCTGGGATTCCATGATCGTGTCCGATTAGTACCTGTAACTTTCCGGCTTGTACGGGCCTTCGACCGGTACACCGATGTACTTGGCCTGGTCCGGGGTCATCTTGGTGATCACGCCACCAAAACCTTCCACCATGGCACGGGCCACCTCTTCGTCCAGCTGCTTGGGCAGCACCTGCACGTACACACCCTTGGCCTTGGACTCTTCGGGCAGGTCGGCAAACTTGCGCTCGAACAGGTACATCTGGGCCAGTACCTGGTTGGCAAACGAACCGTCCATGATGCGGGACGGGTGGCCGGTGGCGTTGCCCAGGTTCACCAGGCGACCTTCCGACAACAGGATCAGGTGGTCGTTGGTGGCCTTGTCGCGATAGATCACGTGCACCTGCGGCTTGACCTCGTCCCACTCCCAGTTCTTGCGCATGTAGGCGGTGTCGATCTCGTTGTCGAAGTGGCCGATGTTGCATACCACGGCACCGACCTTCAGTGCCTTGAGCATGTTGGCATCGCACACATTCACGTTGCCGGTGGTGGTGACCAGCAGGTCGGTGTTGGCCAGCAGGTCCTTGTTGATGCCCTGCTCAGTGCCGGTGTTCACACCGTCGATGTAGGGCGATACAACCTCGAAGCCATCCATGCACGCCTGCATGGCACAGATCGGGTCCGCCTCGGTAACCTTCACAATCATGCCTTCCTGACGGAGGGACAGGGCGGAGCCCTTGCCTACGTCACCGTAGCCGATAACCAGCGCTTTCTTGCCGGAGAGCAGGTGGTCGGTGGCACGCTTGATGGCGTCGTTCAGGCTGTGGCGGCAGCCGTACTTGTTGTCGTTCTTGGACTTGGTGACGGAATCGTTGACGTTGATCGCCGGAACTTTCAGCGTCCCGTCACGCAGCATTTCCTGCAGGCGGTGAACACCGGTGGTGGTTTCCTCGGTGATGCCGTGGCAGTTGTCCAGAATCTGCGGGTACTTGTCGTGGAGCAGAGCGGTGAGATCGCCACCGTCGTCCAGAATCATGTTCGGTTCCCAGCCGTCGACATCGGCGCCAACGGTGCGCTCCAGACACCACTCGTACTCTTCCTCGGTCTCGCCTTTCCAGGCGAATACGGGGATACCCTGGGCGGCAATCGCGGCTGCGGCCTGGTCCTGGGTGGAGAAGATGTTGCACGACGACCAGCGGACGTTGGCGCCCAGCTCGACCAGTGTTTCGATCAACACGGCGGTCTGGATGGTCATGTGGATACACCCCATGATGTTGGCGCCTTTCAGCGGCTGCTCTGCCTTGTACTTGTTGCGCAGGGCCATCAATGCGGGCATTTCGCCTTCGGCGATCTTGATTTCCTTCCGGCCCCAGTCGGCCAGGGCGATATCACGAACTTTGTAGTCGTCAAAGCTGTTCAGTTTTTCTGCCGGAGTGCTCATTGGTGTTCTCCTGTCAGTCTATCGGCGTATGCTGTCTTGAATACGCGTTCTGTGCCTCTTCAGCCCTCTCGACATTCCTGCCGTGAACGGCTTGCTCCTGATAAGCACGCACCAGTTTGTCTGGATGCGGTGGTGAGGTAAGGCCTTTGCGGACTGTAGAGGGCCAGGGATGGCCCGAAACAAGCGCACATGGATGTGCTTGTAGCGTGTCCGCAAAGGCCTTGCCTCAGCGCCGCCACCCCACAGGATGGCGGGCTTGGCAAAACCGAGGTCCAACTCCAAAAGTCAGACCTTAAACACCTCAGATACCAGCCGCGTCCCGAAGTGCGTCGGCGCGGTCGGTCTTCTCCCACGGGAACGCGGTGAAGGTCTCGCCGTTGACGGTCATCTCGAACGGATCGCGACCGAAGTGGCCGTAAGCCGCGGTTGCCCGGTACATCGGGTGCAGGAGGTCAAGCATCCGGGTGATCGCGTACGGACGCAGGTCGAAGTTCTGGCGGACCAGTTCGATGATCTTGTCGTCACTGATCTTGCCGGTGCCGAAGGTGTTCAGGGAGATGGATGTCGGCTGTGCCACGCCGATGGCGTAGGACACCTGGATCTCGCACTTGTCGGCCAGGCCGGCGGCGACGATGTTCTTGGCCACGTAACGGCCGGCGTAGGCGGCAGACCGGTCAACCTTGGAGGGGTCTTTGCCGGAGAACGCGCCGCCGCCGTGACGGGCCATGCCGCCGTAGGTATCGACGATGATCTTGCGACCGGTCAGGCCGCAGTCGCCCACCGGGCCACCGATCACGAATTTACCGGTCGGGTTGATGTGGAACTGGGTGTCCTTGTGCAGCAGTTCGGCCGGCAGGGTGTGCTTGACCACCAGCTCCATCACTGCTTCTTTCAGGTCCGCCTGGGTGACGTCCGGATCGTGCTGGGTCGACAGGACCACGGCGTCAATGCCGACCACTTTGCCGTTTTCGTAGCGGCAGGTGACCTGGCTCTTGGCATCCGGGCGCAGCCATGGCAGCAGGCCGCTCTTGCGGGCTTCTGCCTGGCGCTGGACCAGACGGTGGGAAAAGTTGATCGGTGCCGGCATGAGTACGTCGGTCTCGTTGCTGGCGAACCCGAACATCAGGCCCTGGTCGCCTGCGCCCTGATCTTCCGGCTTCTGGCGGTCGACGCCCTGGGCAATGTCCACCGACTGCTTGCCGATGATGTTGATCACGCCGCAGGTGCTGCCGTCGTAGCCCACGTCGGAGGAGGTGTAGCCGATGTCGTTGATTACACCGCGAACCAGGTCTTCCAGATCCACCCAGGCGCTGGTGGTGATTTCGCCACCGATGATGGCAACGCCGGTCTTGACCATGGTTTCGCAGGCCACGCGGGCGTGCTTGTCTTCGGTCAGGATCGCGTCGAGGACGGCGTCGGAAATCTGATCCGCCAGTTTGTCCGGATGGCCTTCAGAGACCGATTCGGAGGTAAAGATGTTGTAATCGGACATAGTTCTCTGCTCCTCTGTGAGCGCTTCAAATTCGTGCCGGGGCCTGAAATGACCGATTCCGGCGGCTGTGTTTGTCAGTGGTTATCAGGCATACGTAAAAACACGTATGCGTATATCAAAACTTTTTGATGTTCCCGGTTCTTTGTCCTGTCATGACACAGGCGCGCTTTTCCAGAACTCCCGAACCTGTACCTGGAAGCCATTCCTCAAACCGATAAACAGTTGCTCTCCGGCCACCAGATTGGCGTCGGCCGCCCAGCTGGTCAGCTCTTCCGGCTCGAAACCCAGCCAGAGGTCGCCGCAGTTTTCCTTGGCCCAGTCCTGGTCGTGGCTGCACAGGTCGCTGACGATGAAACAGCCGCCGTTGTTCATGAGGGCCGCCGCGTCCAGGAAAATATCCGCCGGGCTCGGGACGTGGTGCAGCACCATGTTGGCGACCACCAGGTCAAAGGCGTCTCCGCGGGCCAGCAGGGTGTCGGTCACGCCCTCCACAAGATCAACGTTGGCCAGTCGCTCGTCGATGCAGGTACGGGTGGCCTTGGCGAGCATGTCCCGGCTGTTGTCCAGCGCCACCACCTGGGCGAACAGCTCCGACAGTACCGGCAGGAATGCGCCCTCGCCGGGGCCGATTTCCAGGGCCGTGGTCCAGTCCTGCTTGTTTGCCCGCTTGCGGATCAGTTCCGCCGTGGGCTCTGCGTACAGGTCAAACGCTGCAATCAGTTCCTGTTGTTCCCGGAACTGGTCCGAGTGGCGGGCAAAAAATGCCTGGGACTGATCCGCACGCTGGGCACGGATCGCGTCTATCCGTTCCTGCAGGTGGGTGGCCAGGGGCGCCCGGTCCACGGTTTCAAAAATCTGCCGGATCGTGTGATCGGTCAGTTTGTCACTGTCCAGGTGCAGGGGGCGCCGGTAGAAAATGGCGTTTCCCTCTCGCTGGGGTTCCAGCAATCCCGCTTTGTGCATCACTTTCAGGTGATGGCTCATGCCGGACTGGCGCATATCGAACAGCTGGCTCAGTTCCAGTACACCAAAGGTGTCCCGCCGAAGCACACGCAGGATTTCCAGACGCAGGGGATCGCCGCTCGCCTTGAAGATCGGAGCCAGCGCGTCCACCGGGGACAGTTCACCTGCGTGTGCATTCATTGATGTCATGGTTGCGAAGTGTAGGTCGCTTCCGGTGGTCAATCAATAGGCATATCAAAATATTTTGATATAGGTTTATGGCTTTGTGAAATCCGTCCGTTTCGGCAATCCGCAGGCAAACAATCGTGAAACGCCACCACGTTGATTTGCCCCGGCACACACTAATCAGCGAAAATACGCGCCTTATTTTTGATCGCCCTTTAATCACTAGAATTCTTTTCCTGCAAAACACTGGAGAAACGTCAATGCCGTCTCGTAAAGATCTCGCCAACGCCATTCGCGCGCTGAGCATGGATGCGGTTCAGAAAGCCAAGTCCGGCCACCCGGGTGCGCCAATGGGTATGGCGGATATCGCCGAGGTGCTGTGGAACGATTACCTCACCCACAATCCGGCCAACCCGCACTGGGCCAATCGCGACCGGTTCGTGCTGTCCAACGGCCATGGTTCCATGCTCCAGTATTCCCTGCTGCACCTGAGCGGTTACGACGTTTCCATCGACGATCTGAAGAACTTCCGTCAACTGCACTCCAAAACGCCAGGCCATCCGGAATATGGCTATACCCCCGGCATTGAAACCACCACTGGCCCGTTGGGGCAGGGCATTGCCAACGCCGTTGGTTTTGCCATTGCCGAAAAATCCCTGGCGGCGCAGTTCAACCGTCCGGGTCACGAGATTGTTGACCATTACACCTATGCGTTCCTGGGCGACGGCTGCCTGATGGAAGGTATTTCCCACGAAGTCTGTTCGCTGGCAGGCACTCTGGGTCTGGGCAAGCTGATCTTCTTCTATGATGACAATGGCATCTCCATCGACGGGGAGGTAGACGGCTGGTTCACCGACAACACCCCGCAGCGTTTCGAGTCCTATGGCTGGCAGGTGATCCCGGCGGTGGACGGACACGACGCCGACGCGATCCGCGCCGCCATCGAGGCTGGCCGCGCCAACACGGAACAGCCGACCCTGATCTGCTGCAAGACCATCATCGGTTTCGGTTCACCTAACAAGCAGGGTAAGGAAAGCTGTCACGGCGCCCCGCTGGGTGATGACGAAATCGCGCTGACCCGCGAACAACTGGGTTGGGAATACGGTCCGTTTGAAGTTCCGGAGGAGATTTACGCCGCCTGGAATGCGAAAGACAAAGGGGCCACGGCCGAGAAAGCGTGGAACGAGACGTTCGCCGCCTATGAAAAGGCCGAGCCCGAGCTGGCGGCCGAGTTTACCCGCCGCATGGCCGGTGATCTGCCTGCCGATTTCGCCGAGAAGGCACAGGCGTATATCCAGGAGTGCCAGGACAATGGCGAGACCATCGCCTCCCGCAAGGCTTCCCAGAATACCCTGAATGCCTATGGCCCGCTGTTGCCGGAACTGATGGGCGGCTCTGCCGACCTGGCCGGCTCCAACCTGACCATCTGGAGCGGCAGCAAGGGGCTGACCAAAGAAGACGCGTCCGGCAACTACATCTATTACGGTGTGCGTGAATTCGGCATGGCCGCCATCATGAACGGCATCGCCCTGCATGGCGGTTTCGTGCCCTATGGCGCCACCTTCCTGATCTTCATGGAGTACTGCCGCAACGCCGTGCGCATGGCCGCATTGATGAAGCAGCGGTCCATTTTCGTGTTCACCCACGACTCCATCGGCCTGGGCGAGGATGGTCCGACTCACCAGCCGATCGAGCAGCTGGCCAGCCTGCGCACCACCCCGAATATGAGCACCTGGCGCCCGGCCGATACCGTGGAATCCGCAGTGGCCTGGAAAGCCGCCCTGGAACGGAAGGATGGACCCACCGCCATGGTCTTCTCCCGTCAGGGGCTGCCGGCCCAGGTCCGCGATGCCCAGCAGCTGGCGGACGTGGCCAAAGGGGCCTACATCCTGTCCGACAGCAATTGCACGCCGGATCTGATTCTGATTGCGACCGGTTCCGAGGTCGCACTGGCCCAGGATGCCGCTGACAAGCTTCGGGAGCAGGGCAAGGCCGTACGCGTGGTTTCCATGCCGTCCACCGATGTCTTTGACGCCCAGCCGGCGGAGTACAAACAGCGTGTTCTGCCCCTGGAGGTGACTAACCGTATCGCCATTGAAGCGGCCATCGCCGACTACTGGTACAAGTACGTGGGCCTCGACGGCCGGGTGATTGGCATGACCACGTTTGGCGAATCGGCACCGGCGGGCGAGCTGTTCAGGGAGTTCGGCTTTACCGTCGACAACATCCTGGAAGTAGCCGACGAACTGCTGGACGCCTGATGAGCAAACCAAAGCCGTTTCGCATTGCCATCAACGGGTACGGTCGTATCGGCCAGTGCGTGTTGCGGGCGCTGTTCGAGAATGGCTATCGCGACCACCTCCAGGTGGTCGCGATCAACGAGCTTTCGGACATTGACACCATTGCCCACCTGACCCGGTATGACTCGACCCACGGTCGATTCCGGGGCGACATTGAAGTGGATGGTGACGAGCTGGTTGTGAATGGCGACCGGATTCGGGTGCTTCGTCATCCGGATCCGGCCGACTTGCCCTGGCGCCTGCTGGATGTCGACCTGGTACTTGAATGCTCGGGTGCCTACTCCGACCGGGCAACGGCACAGAAGCACATTGAGTCCGGCGCGGGCAGGCTGCTGTTCTCCCAGCCCGCCGAATCGGATGTGGATCGTACCGTGGTGTTCGGGATCAATGACGGCGAGCTGACCGGTGAAGACGTCATTGTGGCTGCCGGCTCCTGTACCACCAACTGCCTGGTCCCGGTAGTCAAGGTGCTGGACGAAGCGCTTGGCGTAAAGCAGGGCACCACGACAACCATCCACGCGGCAATGAATGACCAACCTGTCATCGATGCCTACCACCATCAGGACCTTCGCCGGACCCGAAGCGCGCTCCACAATATCGTGCCGGTAGAAACGGGCCTGGCTCGCGGTATAGAGCGGCTCCTGCCATCCATGGAAGGCAAATTCAGCTCCGTGGCCATGCGGGTGCCCACCCTGAATGTTTCCGCTATCGATATGGTTGTTAATGTGAGCAGGGCAACGTCCGTCGATGCCGTTAACAAGCTGTTAGAGAGCGCCTCAAAGGGATCTTTAAAAGGTATCCTCGGGTATACCGACGAACTGTTGGCCAGCTCCGATTTCAACCACGACTCCCACTCCGGCGTCGTCGATGGTGGCCAGACGCGAGTCACCGGCGGAACCATGGTCAAAGTACTCTGCTGGTTCGACAATGAGTGGGGGTTCGCGAACCGGATGCTGGATGTCAGCCAGTGTTGGCTGGGCAAGATTGACGAATGATTTTCTGACCACATCAAGGGAACAAGATAATGGCCATTAAAAAGATGACTGACCTGGATCTCGCCGGAAAGCGGGTCCTGATTCGTGAAGACCTGAACGTTCCGGTCAAAGACGGCAAGGTATCCAGCGACGCCCGTATCCGCGCCTCGCTGCCCACCATCAAGGCCGCCAGGGACGCCGGTGCCAAGGTCATGCTGATGTCCCACCTGGGGCGCCCGGAAGAAGGCGTCTACGACGAGGCTTCCTCCATGAAGCCGGTTGCCGATCACCTGACTGACGTCCTCGGCCAGGAAGTCCGCCTGATCAAGGACTACCTGGACGGCGTGGAAGTGGCCGATGGCGAAGTGGTCCTGTTCGAGAACGTCCGTTTCAACAAGGGCGAAAAGAAAGACGACGAAGCCCTCGCCAAAAAGTACGCGGCCCTGTGCGACGTCTACGTGATGGATGCCTTTGGCACCGCCCACCGTGCCCAGGCCTCCACCCATGGTGTGGCCAGATTCGCTCCCGAAGCCTGTGCCGGCCCGCTGCTGGCTGCCGAACTGGAAGCCCTGGGCAAGGCCCTGGACAACCCGGCCAAGCCGGTCGTCGCGATCGTAGGCGGCTCCAAGGTATCCACCAAGCTCGACGTACTGAACGCTCTGGAAAAGGTCTGTGACCAGATCATCGTCGGCGGCGGTATCGCCAACACTTTCCTGGCCGCAGCCGGACACCCGGTGGGCAAATCCCTGTGTGAACACGACCTGATCGACACCGCCAGGAACATCGCCTCCCGCGTGAAAATTCCCCTGCCGGTGGATGTGGTGGTCGCACCCGAGTTTTCTGAAAACGCCACAGCCACCACCAAGAACATTTCCGACGTCGGCGACGACGACATGATCCTCGACGTGGGCCCGGAAACGGCCGGTGAATTCGCCGAACTGCTGAAGAACGCCAAAACCATCCTCTGGAACGGCCCGGTCGGCGTCTTCGAATTCGATCAGTTCGGCAACGGCACCAAGGCACTCGCCCACGCTATTGCTGAAAGCGATGCCTTCTCCCTTGCCGGTGGTGGCGACACCGTTGCCGCCGTTGACAAGTACGGCGTTGCTGACAAAATCTCGTATATCTCCACCGGTGGCGGTGCGTTCCTGGAATTCGTGGAAGGCAAGACACTGCCAGCTGTAGCCGTACTGGAAGAACGTGGCGCGTAAGCATAGCGCTAGCAGAGAGTAAGAATCGCAAGGCTGGTGGTGGGGGGCAGGCCTTCCGGGACTGTGCGCAGCAAGGACGCTGCGCTCAAGCGTACAGGGATGTATATAGAGCGTGTCCCGGAAGGCCTGCCCCGCCACCAGCCGCAGCAGACTCCATTGCGAAATTCAAAGAGTCTGTAACAAGACCGAATTCAAACATCCAAAGTCCAACGAAGGAGACAACCCATGGCCCTGATTTCGATGCGGCAACTTCTGGACCACGCCGCCGAGCATGGTTACGGTGTGCCAGCCTTTAACGTCAACAACCTCGAGCAGATGCGCGCCATCATGGAAGCGGCCGACAAGACCGATTCCCCGGTGATTGTCCAGGCCTCTGCCGGTGCCCGCAAATACGCCGGCGCACCCTTCCTGCGCCACCTGATCCTGGCCGCCATCGAGGAATTCCCGCACATCCCGGTGGTCATGCACCAGGACCACGGCACCAGCCCCTCCGTCTGCCAGCGCTCTATCCAGCTTGGCTTCAGCTCCGTCATGATGGACGGTTCCCTGGGTGAGGACGGCAAGACGCCGACCGACTATGAGTACAACGTCGATGTCACCCGCCGCACCGTGGAAATGGCCCATGCCTGTGGCGTTTCCGTGGAAGGCGAGCTGGGCTGCCTGGGCTCTCTGGAAACCGGCCAGGCCGGCGAAGAAGACGGCATTGGCGCCGAAGGCACCCTGGATCACAGCCAGATGCTGACCGATCCGGAAGAAGCCGCGGACTTCGTCAAGAAGACTCAGGTTGACGCCCTTGCCATCGCCATCGGTACCAGCCACGGCGCCTACAAGTTCACTCGTCCGCCTACTGGCGACATCCTGGCCATCGACCAGATCAAGGCGATTCACGCACGCATCCCGGATACCCACCTGGTCATGCACGGCTCCAGCTCTGTACCGCAAGAGTGGCTGAAGATCATCAACGAATACGGCGGCGAGATCCCGGAGACCTACGGTGTACCGGTTGAGGAAATCGTGGAAGGCATCAAGCACGGCGTTCGCAAGGTCAATATCGACACCGACCTGCGCCTGGCCAGCACCGGTGCGGTTCGTCGCTTCCTGGCGGAAAACCCGGCCGAATTCGACCCGCGCAAATTCCTGAAGGAAACCATGAAGGCCATGACCGAAGTCTGCGTGGCCCGCTACGAAGCCTTCGGTACCGCCGGCAATGCCAGCAAGATCAAGCCGATCAACCTCGAGCGCATGTTCGAGCGTTATGCGGCTGGCGAGCTGGATCCGAAGATCAAATAAGATCGTAGTTGATCGCCCCTGTAGCCTGAAGGTTGCGGGGGCCTCCGCTCCCATTTCGTCTGACTCACCTCAAGTAACCAACACCCAGCCCTTGTAATTTCCCCAACCTCATCAAATATAGTGATTAGCAAACGAGCAAAACGGCTCATAACGACTAATCAGTGGTGAGGACCCTAATGGAATTCAAAGACTATTACGCCGTACTCGGTGTGAGTGAGTCTGCCTCTCCCGAGGAGATCAAAAAGGCCTATCGGAAGCTGGCCCGGAAGTACCACCCGGACGTCAGCAAGGAAGAGAATGCCGACGAGAAATTCAAAGACGTGGGCGAAGCCTACGAAGTATTGAAGGACCCGGAAAAGCGCGCCGAATACGATCAGTTGCGCAAATACGGCGCCCGGGGCGATGGCTCGTTCGAGCCGCCACCCGGCTGGCAGAGTGCGTCCGGGTTTGGCGGTGGCGGATTTACCGACGCCGATGCCCGGCAGTTCAGTGATTTCTTCGAGGAAATCTTCGGGGGTGGCCGTGGCGGCGGTTTCTCCGGTGGCTTTGGCGGTGGCGGCTTCCGCCAGAGTGCCCGCATGCGTGGAGAGGACGTCCATGCCAAACTGGCCCTGTTCCTGGAAGAAGCCTTTCATGGGTGTGAAAAGCAGGTGAGCTTTACCGTGCAGGATGCTGACGAACACGGACGTATCCGTCCTCGCCAGAAGACCCTGAAGGTCAAGATCCCTGCCGGTATGCGGGAAGGCCAGCACATTCGCCTGAAGGGCCAGGGGTCACCGGGAATAGGCGGTGGCGAGCCCGGCGATCTGTTTATCGAAGTCGAGTATGCGCCGCACCCGCACTTCGCGGTGGAAGGTCGGGACGTACTGGTGAACGTGCCGGTCGCACCCTGGGAAGCGGCTCTTGGTGCAACGGTCACCGTGCCGACCGTTGGCTCGAAGGTAAACGTCAAGGTGCCGAAGGGCTCCACGAGCGGCCGGAAATTGCGGCTCAAAGGCAAAGGCTTGCCGG
This sequence comes from Marinobacter koreensis, assembly GCF_023156285.1. Classification (GTDB taxonomy): domain Bacteria; phylum Pseudomonadota; class Gammaproteobacteria; order Pseudomonadales; family Oleiphilaceae; genus Marinobacter; species Marinobacter koreensis. Next base: position 218,341 of record NZ_JAKZAJ010000001.1, read on the forward strand.
GCAAGCATCCCGGGGATCAGATCGTGATCCTTCAGATTGCCATGCCGGAGGAGCATTCTGCCGGGGCGGAGAAGCTCTATGAGCAGTTGGCCGAGGCCGAGAAAGATTTCAATCCACGCAGCAAGCTTCACGTCTGAGCGAGGGTAAGGGATGAGTGAACAGGACCAGATTCTGACCGTGGAAGTGGTGGAATCGGAGGGGAACACCTTCACCCTCCGGGAGATATGCGAACGGGGCGATTGCCATGCGGAGTTCGTCATCAAGCTGGTGGATTACGGCATTATCGCTCCGCTGGAGGAGGCGCAGGAAGCCAGGCTCTGGCAATTTGATGTGCCGGCGCTAAACCGGATGCACAAGGCGTTGCGCCTGCAGAGGGATCTGAAACTGAACCTGCCGGGCCTGGCCATGTCCCTGGAGTTGCTGGACGAAGTCCAGGAGCTGCGGAGGGAAGTCGCCCGGCTGGATCAGCGGCTGAGACACCTCATGGGGGAGTGATACCAGGCCTCAAGCCAGTCCCGGGAAACACAAACGCTACACAAGTTCTCCCAAAAATGGCTTGAGGTTTGCTATACATACGGACAATCGTTTGGCACAGGACGCTGGAAACAAACGTGCAGGAAGCCGGGGCACTCAGTTTACGGAGTCCGTATGACCCTTCGTTATTTCAGGCAACTGGCCGGCAGCCGGTTGCTGCGACCCGTCTTTGTCATCCTCATTGTCGTCGGGGTGGTTCAGGTACTGGTTAGCCAGTGGCTGATCACCAATCAGGTGCAGGGCCTCGTCGATACCGCAGGTAACGCACTGGAAGAGAGCGCGAGGCACGTCAGCGGCTCCTTTGGTGACACGCGCGAGGAAGTCAAAGCTCGCCTGCAGACCATGCGGGAACAGACCACCCAGGAGCTGTCGGCCGAACTGACCCGTCAGCAGGAAGCCCAGCAGCAGCGGATGGCGGAGAACGTTCGTAAGGCCGTGATGTCTGAAGCTCAGGGCCTCGCCAATGTACTCGCGGCCGTTGCGGCGCCGATGATCTGGGACCGGGATATCCCCCGCCTCACCGATCTGGTGGAACTGGCGGATGCCAGGGACTCCGTGCTGTTTGCCGTCTACTACGACCAGTATGGCAAGCGTATGACGCGCTACGTCGACCGGACTGACGACCGCGTCCGGGCCCTCATGGACAAGGGGGAGGGGCGTGGTGCCGCGAACAAGGTCCTTGATGCGGCCAGCCGGGATCCGAACGTCGTGATCATCAGCGCTGACATCAAACCCCAGGGATCCAAGATCGGTGAGCTGAAGATGGGGCTCTCCCTGGAAGGTATCAACAGTGATCTGGCGACTCTCCAGAAAGAGTTCAGTGCCACCATCAACGGCAGTGTCACCGCCCTGAAAAACACCCTTGAGTCGGAAACCGATCAGGTCAACCAGCGCCTTCAGGGGCAGCTTGCCAGCATGGACAAGGTCACCCGGAACCGGATTACCGAAACGGTGGATGCGCTCAACACAGAAGCCAAAAGCATGGCGCTGAATCTCAGCTGGCTGACGGTAGCCGCGGCCCTCATCCTTATCGTGGCGGTCGCAGCGGTGCTTGGTGGCGGGCTGCTGCCGAAGGTCCTGCGGCTGAATTCGGCGATCTGGGATATCGCCGATGGTGAGGCCGATCTCACCCGCCGGGTTACGCTCAAAGGCAAGGATGAACTGACCGAGATGGCGAGTGGCATGAACCAGTTCATCGCCCGCATACAGGCGCTGGTGTCGGATGTGAAGGCCTCGGCGGAAAGCGCTGTGGATCAGGCCCGTCAGCAGGGAGAAGTCAGTCAGACGGCAGTTTCTGCGGTCAGCCGCCAGCAGCAGGAAGTGGCGGACGTGTCCGACACCATGGCCGCCATGTCCCGGAGCATCGCGGAAGTGGCTGGCAGCATTCAGGAGGTGGCCGGATCGGTGCAGACGATCAGTTCTGAAAGTGAGGCGACGGCGGGCATTTCCAGGGACGTGCGCAATCGCCTTGACCAGGTGGTTCGTGAGGTCGAACAGGCCGTTGCCGCCGTCCACGAAATGGACAGCCAGAGCAATCAGATCGAGTCGGTGCTGTCAGTGATCGGCGAGATCGCGGAACAGACCAACCTTCTGGCGTTGAATGCTGCGATAGAAGCCGCCAGGGCCGGTGAATCCGGCCGAGGTTTTGCAGTGGTGGCCGACGAGGTACGCACACTGGCCAGTCGTACCCAGGAGTCCACGACCGAGATCCAGGGCATCATCGAGCGGCTGCAGAAGGGCAGCAAACAGGCGGTGAACGTCATTGGCGAGGTGTCGGGCCGCGTCGCCGAGTCCTCACGGGAATTCCGTCGGGCCGATGAGCACTTCGAAGAAATCAACAGCCTGCTTGCTCGATTGCAGGAGCGCGCACTGTCCATCGCCTCCGTCGCTGAAACGGAAGGGCAGCACGCCGGCAAGGTGAGTGTCAGCGTGGAAGAAATCGCCCAGTCGTCCCGCGAAACCGTTGAGTCCATCGAACGATCCGACCGGGCCAGCCATCAGATCGGGGAGCTGCTGACGGCGTTGCAGTCCAAAGCTTCCCAGTTCCGGGTCTAGCCCGACGGTAGTGAAAGCCGGGACCGCGCCTGCCGGTATTCATCGGAAAGGCGTGCGACCAGATCCTGAACGCTTAGTACATCGTGGATCTGGCTCACGCCCTGGCCGGCGGACCAGACGGTTTTCCAGGCTTTCGCTTCGTCATCCACCGGCTTGAGCTTTTCGCCATAATTGATATCGCCGGCTTCGTGGAGGCGGTCCATGGGGTAACCGGCGGCCTCCAGGCTCTGGCGCATGAAATTGGCCGGTACCCCTGACACGGCCGGCGTATGGATGATATCCGCCGAGACCGCTTCGATGATCATGTTGCGGTAGGCCTCGTCCGCCCGGGACTCCACCGTGTTGATGAAACGGGTCCCCACGTAGGCCAGATCGGCGCCGAGCGCTTGTGCGGCCAGAAGGTCCTCCCCATGGGACAGGCCGCCGGCCAGCAGGATGGTCCCGTCGAACACCTCACGGATTTCATGCACGAGCACAAAAGGGTTGATGGTTCCGGCATGTCCGCCCGCGCCGGCGGCCACGGCAATGATGCCGTCCACACCGGCTTCCGCCGCTTTCCGGGCGTGTTTCTGGTTGGTCACGTCGTGAAACACCAGCCCACCGTATCCATGCACGGCTTCGACCACCTGGCTGGCTGCCCCCAGGGAAGTGATGATCAACGGAACCTCATGCTTGACGCACAACTCCAGATCCGCCTGCCAGCGCGGATTGCTCCGGTGCACGATCAGGTTGACGGCCCAGGGCGCCACGACCGCATCGGGATTTTCCCTCTGGTAGCGTTCCAGCTCTGTGTTCATCTGAACCAGCCACTCCTCGAACCCTTCACTGGTCCGCTGGTTCAGCGCCGGAAAGCTGCCGACAATGCCCGACTTGCAACAGGCTAGCGCCAGCTCCGGTCCGGAAATAAGAAACATCGGGGCTGCGACCAGCGGCAGGGCGAGTGTATTTTCAAAACGGGTTGGGAGCGGCATCGATTGTCCTTATTGTGTGAGACGGAACTTTTATAAGGTATAACGGATCCTAGCGTGCCGTAACGGTTCTGAAAACGACAACCTGAATCACCATGGACCTCGAATAACAACGCAGAAGGAGATTTCAGCATGGGTGAAGCGAAACGCCGAAAGCAGACCGGTGCACCGTCAGCCAGCAAATCCGGTAACCGACCGTTCTTTATCGCTGTTGGTATTCTGGCTGCGATCGCGGTGCTTGCCGGGATTTACCTGTTGACGGCACCCCCGGCGCCCAGCTCGGACGAATTGCCGGTGGCAGATCCCGGCGCGGAACCCTTTCCCCAGCAGCTGGATCAGTTCGGAGTGTCCATCGGCCCCGAGGATGCCCCGGTCGTGGTCCGCGAATTCGCCGACTACCAGTGCCCGGCCTGCGGCCGCTTCTTCAGCGCCACCGAACGCCTGAAAAAAGAGTACGTGGAAAGCGGCCAGGTTCGCTTCGTCTATTTCGACCTGCCCCTGCAACAACACAAGAACGCCATGCCCGCCGCCCTGGCAGCCCGATGCGCGGGCGACCAGAACGCCTACTGGCCCATGCACAACAAACTGTTTGCCTCCCAGTCCGAGTGGAGTGACGCCGACGATGCCGTGGCGGTCTTCACCCGCTACGCCGGTGACCTGGGGCTGGAGGAGCGCCGGTTCCAGACCTGCATGACCACGGAACTCCACCGCGAAGAAGTGGAACAGAGTCGCCGCGTGGCCATCCAGTTACGGGTGACCAGCACTCCGACCGTGATGGTGGATAACATCCGCCTGACCCGTCCCGGATGGGCGCAGATGTCGGCTGTTGTGGATAGGGAACTCAATTCTCAGGCCGAGTAAAGAGTGAGCCCTTGGGTGGGGCAATCCAGACAGAATCGTGCGGAGCCATGGATGGCGGAGCCGAGCGTACAGGGATGTATTAACAGCGTATTCTGTCTGGATTGCCCCATCCAAGGGCGTGAACGTTGGAGAAGCTGCGGCCACCCCTGACTTGCGTCCAAGCCTCAGTTGGTTAAACTTTGCGCTCTCACGGCCACGTCCGTGTCAGATTCAAAACCCATGCTCCGGATTTACGATCCGGCCCGCAGGAGAAAACCATGAGCAACAACGTTGTTGTCTGCGCACTGTACAAGTTCGCAGTCCTGAACGATTACAAAGATCTGCGTCAGCCCCTTCTCGACCTGATGCTGGAAAAAGACGTCCACGGCACCCTGCTACTGGCCCGTGAAGGCATTAACGGCACCATCGCCGGTAGCCGCGAAGGCATTGATGCTGTCAAAGCCTGGATTGCCAGTGATGAGCGTTTCGACGGTATCGACTACAAAGAGTCGTTCGTGGACATCCAGCCCTTCAAACGCACCAAAGTGAAGCTCAAGAAAGAGATCGTCACCATGGGTGTGGAAGGCATTGACCCAAAACGGATCGTGGGCACCTATGTCGATCCCAAAGAATGGAACGACCTGATCTCCGACCCCGAGGTCCTGCTGATCGATACCCGCAATCAGTACGAGGTGGAGATTGGCACCTTCCAGAATGCGGTCAATCCTGCCACGGATACCTTCCGGGAATTCCCCGAGTACGTGAAGGAACAGCTCGATCCGGCGAAGCACAAGAAAGTCGCGATGTTCTGCACCGGGGGCATTCGCTGCGAAAAATCAACGGCCTACCTGAAAGAGCAGGGCTTCGATGAGGTGTATCACCTCAAGGGTGGCATCCTGAAGTACCTGGAAGACGTACCAGAAGAACAGAGTCTCTGGCATGGCGAATGCTTCGTGTTTGATGACCGGGTGACGGTCAACCACAAACTGGAGCGCGGCGCCTACGATCAATGCCACGCCTGCCGCCGTCCGATCACGGAAGACGATAAAAAGCGGCCCGAGTATGAACAAGGCGTAAGTTGTCACCAGTGCATCGATTCGCTGACAGTGGAGCAGCGCCAACGATTCAAAGAGCGCGAAAAACAGATGCGTCTGGCGGAAGAACGGGGCGAGGCGCATGTTGGTGGTGAGGCGGCCCGGATCATTGCCGAGCGCAAGGCGCGCAAAAAGGCAGAACGGGAGCGTCAGGCAAAAAAGAGTCTGGAGGGCGAGCAATCTCGTAGATCCGCGGAGGCCTGAACCAGACGACAGGAGGACAGATGGGTTTCAGGCAGGCCGTTGCCATTGGGATTACCGCTTTTGTGCCACTTGTGCACGCCCAGGAATCGCCGGACTGGAAAGGAGAGGCCGAACTCGGCGTTCTGGTCACTTCCGGTAATACCGACGAAACGATCCTGAACAGCCGGTTTGCGCTGGCCCATGAAACCCAGCGGTGGCGGAATAACGGCGAGCTCAGTTCCAAGTACTCCGAATCCGATAACGAAACCACCGCTGAGCAATACAAGGCATCGGCCAAAACCGATTACAAGTTCTCCGAGCGTCAGTACTGGTTCCTGCGGGGCGCCTACGAGGCAGACCGTTTCTCCGGCTATGACTTCGAATCGTCCCTGACGACCGGTTACGGTAACCGGGTCTGGCGGTCAGGTAAGCGTTCCTTCCTGGACCTCTCTGCGGGTCTCGGTTACCGGTACAACAAGCTGGATGACACCAATGCGGACGGACAGGACGCCGAAAAAGAGGCGATCGCCCGGTTGGCCGGTCAGTTTGACTATGCCCTTTCGGACAACGCGCTGTTTCGCCAGACCCTGAGTTCCGAGATCGGACTGGATGAAAACAACGTGATCACCGAGTCCGAAACCGCGCTGCAGGCCAATATCGTTGGCAATCTCTCCATGAAGGCGGCCTATCGTGTCAAGCATCTGTCCAGTCCGCCGCCCGACTCCGAGGCAACGGACACAGAGATGTCCCTGTCACTGCTTTACGGATTCTGAACCCTGTCTAGAGGGTGTTCCTCAGGCCCAGTTCATCCGGGTAGGGGGTGAGGTATTTCTGCACGTGCAGATAGTCCACCGGCTCTCGTCGCTGGGCCAACCTGAGCAGTGTCATCGGCACCACCAGGGGTACCTCGCCACGCCGGTAAGCCTCCATCTGCTCGATCAGCACTTTCTTGTCTTCGTCCGGCATGGAGTCCTTCAGGTAGCCCATCAGGTGCTGCATGGCGTTCATGTGGGATCCGCGGCTGACCCGCTGGCTCATGGCTTCCATGAACAGGTGGATGTAACGGTCGGCGATGTTCTCGAGCGGTTCGGATTTCAGGTCACTGAGCAGTGGACCAAGCTGGCGGTAGATTCTTTCCGAGTGGGCCAGTAGCTGAAACTTGTGACGGGTATGGAACTCGATCAACGCCTGGGGCGTGAGCGCGTCGCCCGCCACATTCTGTATCCAGTCGTCGTAGGCGAAGACCCGTTCGATGAAGTTCTCCCGCAGCATGTCGTCGTTCAGGCGACCCTCTTCCTCCACCGGCATCAGCGGATAGGCCCGGATCAGGGCGTCGGCAAACAGGCCCCGGCCATCCCGGCGGGTTACCCGGCCCTCCTCATTGTGAACCTTGATCCTCTCCATCCCGCAGCTGGGGGACTTGGCCATCAGGATGTAGCCGCGAAGGTGGGCCAGATCCGGCAGGATACGACCGATGAACGCGTTCATCTCGTCGGTATGGTCGGCGGATCCTTTGCTCTCGATCAAACGGAGGCCGTCCTGATACTCGCGGAGGTGGATGGCTGGCCGGGGGACCCCGAGACCAGCTTCCAGCTCAGGACAGATGGAGTGAAAGTCAAAATGCTTTGACAGTACCTGGGTACAGTAACGGGAATGCTTGTGCCCGCCGTCGTGGCGAACTTCCTTGCCCAACAGGCAAGTACTGATTCCTACAGGGATGCCGCTCACCTTGAGTCTCCGGTTGTGCTGTGGTTGCTAATATTACGCTCCAACAGTCTAGACCGATCTGCCCGTCAGGAAAAAGCCGCTCCGGTCAGCTCTGCTGCCGCTGATGGCGTTTCTTGTCCACCATGGCCAGTGCGCTGGCGTATATTTGGCGAATGTCCGTGGCGAACTGTTCCACCGAGTAATCGGCAGCAAATTCCAGGGCCCGGTCGGCCATTGCCTCACGCAGTTCGTCGTCTTCCAGCAGTCGTTTTACCTGTGTCAGCCACTGGTCCTGGCGTTCGGGCGTTTTGAAACCATTGATGCCCTGGCGGACCACATCGTCTATACCGCTGGAACGCACCGCCACCACCGGAAGGCCGGCGGCCATGGCCTCCAGGATCACCATGCCCTGGGTTTCCGATTTCGAGGCAAACAGGAAGGCATCGCCGAGCCGGTACCACAGGGGCATCTCATCCGGCGGCACCGAGCCTGCCAGCGTGATATGTCCGGTCAGACCCAGCTCCGAGATCCGGCTCTGGAGTCTCTCTTTTTGATGACCATCCCCGATCATGAGGAAACGGAATGGCTCTGTCGTTTGTTTTCTCAGGGTGTCGATGGCATCGATCATGAAGTCGATGTTCTTTTCATTGGAGAGCCGGGAGACGCTGATGAATACCTTCTCGGTGGTCAGTCCGAGTCGGGAGCGGAGTTCTTCGATCTGAGCCGTCTCTACCGACTGGAACCGCTCATATTCAATACCGGTAGGCTGCACGAAGGTCGGGGTTTTTACACCGATCATGCGCAGGTACTCCTCGGTGGAGTAGGTGGGTACGATCACGGCGTCGCACTTGTTGGCAAAGCGCTTGATCAGTTCATGGGAAATCAGGTTCCGGAACAGCATGCCGGGTAACGGTACAAAGTGCGCGTAGTGCTCCAGCCGCGTGTGGTAGGTGTAGATCACGGGTACATGCAGACGGCGCCCGATGAACAGGCCGAGGCTGCCCAGCCAGAAAGGATGATGGAGGTGAATGACATCCGGCTTGAAGGCCCGGACGGCCTTTCGGATCCGCGCAAGAAAAATGTTGGCCAGTCGGAATTCCCGGTTTTCGCCCATGGTCAGCAGGGACGGTACCCGCAGGACGCGCTCCTCGTTGGCCTGGTCCCGGTAGCTGGGCGCAACGACCATCACCGTATCGCCGAGTTTTTCCAGACCGCGTTTTAGGCGTTCAATGGAAATCGGCACTCCGCCAATGAACGGCAGATAGTTGTTGGTGAACATGGCAATCCTGAGCGGCTTCTCCAGCCAGGGCGTCGGGTCCAGATCGTAGTCCGGGTAGTAGTCCTTGCCGATAAAAATCAGCTGGTAGAGCTTGATGGTAATGGCCGCAAACACCGCCACGATCAGGATAAAGTTCAGGTAGCCCGTGTAGAACAGCGAGTAGATAAAGAACCAGAGACTCTCGAGGGTTTTCCACACCGGGTGTTGGCCCACTTTAAGGCGAACGAGCGAGTGGCTCACGGCGCCGTCCGGGCTGACCTTGACGCGGACATAGTGGTAGAAGCTGGTGTCGTTGTTCAACACCAGACCGCCGGCACCGCCGGTGGTGATGAACTCGGTGCCGTTGCGCTCCTGCTCCGAGTAGGTAGAGACGTTGGTCGAAAACACCGCATCGATATCGTGGCTGTCGATCACTTTCAGCAGCGCATCCCGGAAGGCCTTCGGCTGCAGGTAGTCGTCTTTCTGGTCGAACAGTGGGTTCTGCTCTGGCTGAAGCGGTGGATTGGCAATAAACAGGATGCGGGCATTGCTGGTGTCCTGGTTCAGCAGATCACTTAGCCAGCGGATCTGCCATCGCCACGGCGTTTTCCCGGTGCTGTCGAGGAAAATCAGCCGGACATTGCCAGTCCGTACACTGTAGAAATGCGGACCAAAGTGATCGTAGAACCGGAAGCTGCCGAAGTCCTCGTATTCGTGAGGGCCGAAAGTGAGCAGGTAGGGAATTTTCAGGTGCCCGAGGGAACCATACAGCGCCCGGTATTTGTCTTCTCCGCCTCCGCTGACCGCGTTGCCCGCCGACACCATGAAATCCAGGTTCGAAGCGTTCAGCTCAGGAATGATGCGGTCCTCGAAAATGCCGATGGAGTTGTTGATGTTGCCCACCACCGCAAAGCTGACCGGCTCCCCCGGCTTGACCCGGTCGTAGATCTTCTCCACCTCCGCGCTGTGCAGCCCGCTGAAGTCCTTCATGAACAGGTTCAGGTAGGTCTTATAGCCGACCAGCAGGATGACGATCAGCAGGCACAGATAAAACAGCAGCTTGAGTGGATTGCGAAGGATCACGTCCGTTTGTCCTTTGTCAGTTCCCGTTGCAACACAATCAGGCCGATGATCATACCGAGGTAAATGGTCAGTAGTCGCCAGGCCACAGTGACCAGGACCAGATGGTTACCCGACAGGATACCGCGGAAGAAACTGCCGAACACGCCCTCGGAAATACCCGAGGCCCCCGGTGTGGGCGAGAAATACATGATGAAGGTGGTGACCACCAGCAATCCTACGGTGAGCAGGTAGTCCACCTGGTAACCCAGTGCATGGATCAGAAGCGCGGGAAAGCTGAAGAGGCTCAGCAGGAACACGGCGGTAAACAGGATCGACAGCAGTACGTACCGGGGGCGCCCTTTGAGGTAGTCGTTGAAGCTGAACGAGAATCGCAGCATTTCCCTTCGGCACCGGAACTGCCAGCGGTCATGACGTCGCTCGCTGATCAGGTGCAGCCGTCGCATCAGTGAAAACAGCTTGCTAAGGGGGGTGATCAGCCAGCGGGTACGAAACAGCAGGATAATGAAAAAGCCGAGGTACAGTGACACGAAAACCGCCAGAGCGGTGCCCACCTGACCGGAGATGGACTGGCCCTGGAGTGGTTGCAGGGTGAACAGGAAGACCGGTGTCAGGGAAAAGATGAACATCACCGCCAGTACCGTGCGAATCGTTGTGGCAGCGGTTGCCCGGCCCATCGGGACTCCGTGCCGGGTCAGGTACCAGATCTGCGCGAAACCGCCGCCCGTGGCCATCGGGGTTACGTTGGAGAAGAACAGGTTGATGAACACCAGCTTGAACATCACCCGGAAGGGCAGGCGGTAGTCGAGGGCCCGGAGCGTGTAATACAGCCGGAGACCGTCGGAAGCGAAGTAAACCAGCAGCAGGCCGCCTACGGCCAGCAGTGTTTCGGGCGCGATCAGCCGGGCATCGAAGGTGAAGCTGCGATCGGCGAACTGGTGGTAGACCGTTAACAGACCCGCGGCGGTCAGCACCACGAACACCAGGCCGAAAACGCCGAGTTTCCGCCAGGAAGTTCCCTTCTGGTAGTCGATATCCGTGCTGTCAGTCATGGCCTGCCCGTCAGATCAAGACGGGCAGTTTACAGGGGAGGAGGCGGTGCTTGTCCAGTGGCGCCTTAGTGGCCATATACCATCATGTTGGTGTCGGTGATGGCGAAGTCCGTGAAATAAACACCACCGATGCTGTTACTCCCGACCCGAAAGACAGGCATGTCGACGTCTGCCCTGAACTCCACGTCGTGGACGGAAAGGCCGTCTGTACCTGAGATGCCCCCGGTTCCATTTGAGAGGCTTGCTTTGACAGACGCCATTCCCAAGTGGCCGGCGGTGTCGTTGCCGCGACGGTTGTGGATCTCCAGACCGTCGATACTGACTGCGGCTAGATTGAAAATCAGTATCAGATCCGCTTTGTCCCAATTCAGATGGCCATTGGTAATCTCGAAATGGCTTTCGAGCTGCAATTCGGAGCCGGAGACCACGTCGCCGTTGGAGAGTGTTCGTGTACTGTTATCGTTCCGGATAACCAGGTCGGTGGGGCCGAGGTAACCTTGCAAAAGGATGTCGGAGAACATCGTTGAACTTCCCTGGGAACCCGTGTTTTTGATGCTGTCGATCGCCAGTTCGAAATCCACCGCATGAAGGAAGTCAGTCAGGTTGGTGGGATCGCCATAGTCGATGGCGCCCAGATGCATGACCAGATCCCCGTCGTTGAACTGTTTGCCGTAGGAGCCGTTTACCGCATAGCCCGCAAGAACATTGACGGCTTCGGGGTCGCTAATGTTTTGTCCGGCGAGTTCAGAAAATCCGTAATTCAGCACCTCACCATCACCAGCGACATCCAGCGTCAGCTTCATGTTGTCCAGCATGGTGTTGTTCTGCCCTGAAAGGCGAATGCCATTGACATCCACAGAGCCCTCATCCTGCCAGCGGAGTTGGCCTACCTCGACCTTCGCAGCCATTTCGATGGTAACGCCAGCCTGGCCGGTGACGTCCGACAGGCGGCTGTCGTCCAGTGGCCGGAACTCGGCCAGGGCGCTTCCCGAGGCTGCCAGCAGAAACGGCGCGATCGAGAGTGTGGCGCACACCGGACGCCGCAAAAGGGCGGTGATGGTGGGTTGAGTCATGGTGATGGCCCCAAAATCCATTTATCGGTTTCTTGTTCTCCGGGCCGTCATCGGGCACCCGGGCCGCAGGGACATCTCAACCTGAACTGCGGGTTCTGGTTTGTTACAGGTTGTTACGATAAATCGGGGCTGGATCGGGTTCTGTGCGACAGGTCACAAACTGCCTTCTTCCACGACAGGTGTCTCGGGATCGAGCGCCTGACGGATCAGGGATTTCTGATGTTCGGCGAAGCGGCGAATGAGCGCCTGGGCCCGCTCCGAATCCCGGCTCAGGACTGCCTTGGGCAGATCAGTAAAAAAGGCGCGGGTTTGTTGCAGTCCCTGCCGGTAGCGATCCGCACTCAGGTAGTAGGCCCGGCTGACCGCGGGTTTGAAGTTGGACAGCGCTTCGGTGAGATAGGGGTTGTCGACAACCTGGCAGCAGGCTTCCATCACCTCGAAGCTCGCTTCTACGACCGCCGTGATGTTGGCGGTGGGCTTGCGCATCTGATCGGTGGCCCGGGCAACAGCGTCCAGCAGCAGAGGCTTGTCTTTCTCCTGCCAGCGTTCGCAGAGCCTGAGCGCCAGCATCATCAGCAGGTGCATGTACACATCATAGAGTTCCGAGGCGTGATTCGCGTCCAGTCGGCTCGCCGAAGCGCCCTTGCGGGGGGTGATGTCTACCAGATGCCAGCGTTCCAGGGTATAGAGCGCCTCTTTCACCGACGCCCGGCTGACATTGAGTTCGCCGGCCAGGGTGGCTTCCTGGATCCGTTCTCCGGGGCGTATCTGCCCGGTCATGATGCGTTCCGCCAGGTAGTTGGCGATCTGTTCGGCCAGGGTATTGGGCGCCTGAAAATCCATAAACGGCCTCTGGACAGCGTTCAAGAACCGGCTGCTCGCTGTCTGGAGCAGCCCGGGGGATGCGTGTGTGGGCATGAGTTTATCACAGCCTCGGGTTTGCTATTCGGTTTCGGGGTTGACGACTGATATATTGTAGGACAATAATGCATAAACAAAAAGCTGAAAAGCGCCCAATACGGAGAGAACACAATGAATACCCGACAGATCGCCGCCAACCGGGATGCGGTTCGCCGCCGCGTCCTGCTGACGCTGAAAAAATACAGTTACCTGATCGCGATGGTGCCCCTGGTGCTTCCGCCCCTGCTGCTGGCGGCCGGCCAGGCGACCGATCTGGTCAACCTGTTCTCCTGGGGTGTCCCGGTTGTCGTGTTCGGCATCATCCCGGTCCTTGATCTGCTGTTGGGTAAAGACTCTCTGAATCCGGATGAGGAAGTGGATGTGCCCCGCATGAACGGGGAGGCCTTCTACCGGTTCATCACCCTCGGTTGGGTTGTGGCCTTTGCTGCGCTGCAGGTTTGGAGCATGCTGGAACTGGCGTCCGGAACATTCAGTGTCGTCGGTGGCATTGGCTGGATCGTGTCGGTCGGCATCGTCGGCGGTCTGGGCATCAATGTGGCTCACGAGCTGATCCACAAGGACGGCAAGCTGGAGACCCGGGCGGGTGGTTTCCTGCTCTCGCTGGTGTGTTACGCCGGCTTCAAGGTGGAACACCTGCGCGGCCATCATGTCCACGTGTCCACACCGGAGGATGCTTCGTCTTCACGCTATAACCAGTCCCTGTACGAGTTCCTGCCCCAGGCTTATGTCCGCAACTTCCTCAACGCCTGGAAACTGGAAGCCCAGCGGCTTCAGCGCAAGGGATATTCTGCGTTGAGCTGGCGCAATGAATTGATCTGGTGGTACGGAATCAGTGCTGCTGTCTTTGCCGGTTTCACGCTGACGTTTGGCTGGCTTGGCGCGGTCTTTTTCCTGGGGCAGAGCTTCATCGCCTTTACCCTGCTGGAAATCGTGAACTACCTGGAGCATTACGGCCTGCATCGTCGCAAGCTGGAGAATGGCCGGTATGAGCGAACCACGCCGGAGCATAGCTGGAACAGCAACTACTTCCTGACCAATGTGTTCCTGTTTCAACTCCAGCGCCACAGCGACCACCATGCCTACGCCAAACGCCGGTATCCGGTTCTGCGTCACCACGATGTGGCCCCCCAGTTACCGGCCGGTTACTCCACCATGATCGTACTGGCCCTGTTTCCGGCACTCTGGAAGAAAGTGATGAATCCCCGGGTGGAGGCTTATTACGCCGGCGAGGAACATCAACTGGCTTCCTGAATCGAGGCCCCTTGAAATCCTTTTGAAAGGCACACAGGTATATCCTTTAAATCCGCAAGCAAAAAAGGGATACCGACATGCCCAAGCATTTCGAGGAAGCCCCGGGGCTCTATCACGACCCGGTGCCGGAAACCGAAGGTTACGTGTTCAACCAGACGATGATGCGCATCAAGGACCCGGAGCGTTCCCTGGACTTCTACACCCGGGTCCTCGGCATGCACCTGATCCGGAAGCTGGACTTCCCGGAAATGAAGTTCACGCTGTATTTCCTGGGGTACCTGGATGATCGTCAGTTACAGTCCGTGCCCGGCGACGATGCCCACCGGACCACGTATACCTTTGGCCGCGAGGCTATGCTGGAGCTGACCCACAACTGGGGCACCGAAAACGACGAGGACTTTGCCTACCATAACGGCAACGACGAGCCCCAGGGCTTCGGCCACATCGGGATTGCGGTACCGGACGTGTACTCGGCGTCGGATCGTTTTGAAAAACTCGGTGTCGAGTTCGTGAAAAAACCGGACGACGGCAAGATGAAAGGCCTGTCCTTCATCAAGGATCCCGACGGCTACTGGATTGAGATCCTGCAGCCGGACATGCTGGAAAAGAACCGCAAGAAAGACTGAGCCGGTTCAGCTACCGCCGTCGGTCGCTTGGCCGGCGCGCGGTTTTCCTCCGAATCTGGACGCGACAATCACCGCCACCGTCAGGATCAGGGCACCGGCAATCCCGGTCGGCCCCAGAACCTCCCCCAGGAAGACCCAGGCCATCAGTGCCACGAACAGCGGCTCCAGCGTGACAATGATGCTCGACAGCGTCGCCGGCGTGGATTGCATGCCCTTGAAGAAACTCACATAGCCGATGCACGTCGGCACGATGCCGATGTAACCGATCATCAGCCACTGCCGGATGCCCAGGGTCTCCAGTCCCTCGAAACCGCCACTCAGCCACACCACGGGCAGCAGGATCATTGCCGCCGTCAGAAAGCAGATGAACGCGGTGGTGAATACCGGGGTGCCGGTGGAGCTGTACCGGCTGGTCAGCGTGAACCCCGTGTACACCGCGGCGGCCAGCAATGCCATGAGGATGCCGGCCAGCCGGAGAGTGCCGCTGGTGTCCATGTCGCTGAGGACCAGCATGGCGGTGCCACCGATGGCCGCCACCAGCGACAGCAGGGTCAACAGCCCCGGCTTTTCCCCGAGCAGCGGGGCGGCCAGCAGGGCAACGAGCACCGGGGGCAGGCACAGGGCGATCAGTGTGGCGATGCCGGCGCCGGTCAGATCCACGGCCAGCAGGTAACTGCCCTGGTAGAACGCCTGGAACAGGCCCAGGGCGGCCAGTGGCAGCAGGGCTTTGAGGGTCAGAGGGGAACTGCGGGCCCGCCGGAGCTGCCTCTGTTCGCGACGCATCAGCAGCCAGAAAAACGGCATGGCCACCGCCAGGCGCAGGAAGCCCAGGGTGATGGGGTGCAGTTCGGTGCCGGTGAACAGAAATTTGGCAACAATGCCCGTGGTTGCCCACAGCAGCGATGCCAGGGCAATTAAGAGAGCGCCTTGGATCATTCAATAACCAGTACAATCAACTCTTTGGGGCCGTGGACACCGTAGGCCAGGGTCTGCTCGATGTCCGCCGTCTTTGAGGGGCCCGAGATTAACAGCGCATTGGTGGGCATGCCAGCGGACCAGTCCTGTGCCTGCATGGCCTCGTGGAATGTCGTGTAGAGCTCCGAAGCCTTGAGCACGGCGATGTGCACCGGCGGCACCAGGCTCATCAACCGGGGTTCGTCGGGCGTGGGCCACAGGATCAGGGAGCCGGTCTCGGCAATGCCGCCGCGGGTGGAGGTGATGGCGGCATCCACGTCATTGAACAGGTCGGTTTGCCAGTTTTCGATGGGTGTCTCGTAGGCGAGCAGTTCCGGCAGATCCGTCCGTGCGGAGTCGCGGATGGCCTTTCCGATGGCATGTTCCCGGGGGACCAGCAGATTGCGCGCCCCCCGGGTGGCCAGGACTTCGGCCAGCCGTTCCTGCCAGGTGTCGTCGGTGCAGTGATGGACCTCGCCGTGAACTGACTCGATGGCCTTCTCGAACCGCTCGATACGCTCGGCGGTACTCCAGTCCGGCCGCTTCAGCACGGAGAAATCGCACTCCGGTGTGGCAAGATCGCCGCCGGACCGGTTGCGCAGGCGTTGCAGAATGATCTCCCGGGAACTCACTGGCCACGCTCCTTCATCCGCTGGTGCAGGGTTTTTCCGGCCAGCCTGGGCGCGGTCCGGTATCGGGTCCAGGCGCCTACCTTGCTGGGCTGAAGCGCCCTGAATCGTGCGGCGGTGCCAGTGCCCAGGCGGTAGATGCCCGGGTGCGCGTGCATCCAGGCCCAGCCCTTCCAGACCAGCGCTTCGCCAGTGGTGCGTTTGGCCCCATGGCCCCGTACCTTGGCCGGATGCAGTCGGTCGCCGTCCACCGATTCCTGGCGCAGTCTAACCAGCAGGTCCGGGATGGGAATCTTGACCGGGCAAACCTCGCCGCAGGCACCGCACAGGCTCGATGCCGATGGCAGGTGCCGGCCTTCGTCCAGGCCGATCAGATGGGGCATGAGGATTTTGCCGATGGGGCCGGGATAGGTGGTGCCGTAGGTGTGTCCGCCCACCCGCGTGTAGACCGGGCAGTGATTCATGCAGGCACCACAACGGATGCAGCGTAGGGTGTCCAGCAGCTCGTCGTCCTGGTAGATGGTGGAGCGGCCGTTGTCCACCAGCACCAGATGCACCTCTTCCGGGCCGTCCATTTCCTCGGACTTGCGGGGACCGGAAATCATGTTGAAGTAGGTGGTGATGTGCTGCCCGGTGGCGGACCGGGTGAGCAGCGCCAGCAAGGCCGAGACGTCTTCCAGGCTGGGCACTACTTTCTCGATGCCGGTGACGGCAATGTGGCAGGGCGGGACTGTGGTGGTCATGCGCCCGTTACCCTCGTTTTCCACCAGGCAGAGTGTGCCGGTTTCGGCCACCGCGAAATTGACGCCGGAAACGCCGACGTCCGCGTTCATGAACTTTTCACGCAACTGCTGACGGGCGGCTGCCGTCAGGTATTCCACATCGTTGGACAGGTCCGTGCCGGTCTTCTCATGCATCAGCTCGGAGATTTCGCCGGTGTTCTTGTGGATCGCCGGCATGATGATGTGGGATGGCGTCTCGTCGGCCAGCTGGACGATGTACTCGCCCAGGTCCGATTCCAGGGCCTCGATGCCCTGCTCGCCGAGGTAATGGTTCAGCTCCATCTCCTCGGAGACCATGGACTTGCCCTTGATCACGGTGCGGGCATCGCGGGCGACGCAGATGTCCCGGACGATCCGGCAGGCCTCGTCGCCGTCGACCGCCCAGTGCACACGAATCCCGTTTTCCGTGAGTTTGGCTTCGAGCTGTTCCAGCAGGTCCGGTAGGTTGGAGAGGGCTTTCAGGCGGATATTGGCCCCCAGGTCCCGGAGAGTCTCAAGGTCCCAGCCTTCAAATGCGGCCGTGCGCTTGGCCATGAGCCCATCCATCGCCCGCCGGAAGTTCTGCCGGATCTTGGGGTTGTGGATGGCCGCCTGGGCCCGGGGGTGGAATTCCTTGACGTCGACGTGATGTGCCTGCGAGTTCATAGCCCAACTACCAAAGCAGAGTGATCCCTAAAACATAGGGAGAGAAGCGTGCGATGTCCACACGACTTTCAGGGGGAGCGTAAGCGAGGGAGGGGGAAGGATGGCGGCCGTAGCCGCCATCCTGAGGGGTCAGCCCTTGGCGGGTTCTTTGGTGGATGCATCCGGCGCGGCGGCTTTGGTATCCGCAGCCTTGGCGTCGGTTTTGGTGTCGGCCCCGGCCTTCGGCTTGGGCTTCGGTTTCGGCGCTTTCCAGTTCGCCGCTGTCACCCCGAGTTGATACTCGGCCAGCGCCGCCCGGTAGATGGCATCGTCGTCCGCCAGACGGACGTTGCTCTCTCCCATGGACGGCGAGTTGCCCACGAACAGGGTGGCGAGTGTGTCGTCACCCTGCTTCAGGACCACCTTGCGCCGGTAGGTGTCGTCGGCAACCTTGAACCGGTCGCGGGCATCGGGTGTCCGGGCCACCGGGAAGCTTCGCTTCAGTCCGGAGAGCTGGGCCACCAGCGCCTCCACCTTGGACTTGTTCGCCTTCACCGGCGTGTCGGCGGTCGCGGTGTCCTTGCTGTTCTTGGCCTTGTCAGCCTTCTTCGACTCGGCTTTCAGGAACCAGTTGTCGTCCTTCAGGGTCAGCGTGAGCTGTCCGTCTTCCGGATCGATCAATACGATCTGGTCCGCCTTGCCCGCTTGGGGCAGCAGGGGATCGTTACTGACCACCGGACCGGAAGCCTGCATGCTCCAGACCACACCGGTCAGGATGAGCTGCGCCACAAGCGCGATCGACAGTAGTTTGATGCTCCGGTTCATCAGGCCACCTCCGCAAGGATCTTCCGGTAACGACGTTGGTCACTGGCACGAACCTGACGGCGCCAGAGCCAGATCAGAATCAGGCCGAGCAGGGCCAGGCCATAGTTGGTGTACTCCCAGCCAATCCGCTCCTGACGGGTCAGCGGTGCCAGCGTCCGGGCATAGCGGGACTGGCCGCGCAATGCCAGCAGCGACGGATCTTCCAGCGACCAGTCCACGGCGTTCTGGATGAAGGTCACCGGTTCGTCGTACACGGTACCCAGGCTCCGGCTGATCAGGTTCAGCATGGTGTCAGAGGCGAAGGAGCCGCTGCTCACCACCACCAGCCGCGCTGATTCCGGCGACTTGCGGATCACGCTGGAGGCTGCAGGCGTGGCCGGCTTGTCGTCCTTCTTGTCTGCCTTCACGGGCATCGCCTTCGCAGTCTGGTCCTGCTTGTCGTCACCCTTCTTGTCGGCCTGGGCGAGCAGCGGCGATTTGCGATCGGCGAACCAGGAGGTGAACTCCCCGGTCAGGGCCACGCCCACCAGTTGCGAATGGCGCTTGGCGGAGTCGTCGAAGCCCAGGGACGGGTAAGCCTGGAAGTCCGGCAGCACCGTCGGCTTGTCCGAGGTCCAGCTGCGATTGGATGTGGTCATCAGACGGGTGACCTTGAGCTTGCCGGTCTTGTCCTTGTCCACGGTCATCGGTGACGGCCAGCTGACAATCATCTGCTGCAGGTTCGCGGTAACCGGATGGCTGCCGTTGAGCTCGCCGTTCCTGAGATCTGCAAAGAACGGGTAGGGCATCATCTGCACATCCCGGAAGGTCATGCCGCCGACGTTGCGGGTCCGTGGTACCGGCAGTTCCGCACTCATCGGGTCGAGTACCAGCGACGGCTTCAGCTCGATGCCGTTGTGGGCCAGCCAGTCCTTCAGACCGGTGGCCTTTTTCGAGGCGGTCAGGTTCTGCGCCAGGTTGATGTCGAACGGCGACGCCGCCATGATCACGCGCCCGCCACGCATCAGGAACTGGTCGATGGCGAACAGTGCCTTGTCACTCAGTTTCCGCGGGTTCATCACCAGCAGCAGATCGGTGCCGGCCGGTGTGTGGCCATCGGACAGATCGGTGTGTTCCACCCGGGCGTTGGCCTCCAGGCTCTTCACCAACTGGCTGTAGTCGGAGCCGCGATAGCGGTTGCCCTGCGGTGCCACCAGGGCGATGGTTTTCAGCGCACCCGGGACCAGCCGTTTTAGGGCATCGTCGAAGGCCTTCTGCAGGCTGTCCTGATCCAGCATCGCCGGTAGCGGCACCTGAACCTGGTTGTCACCGCTCTGCAGCATCAGGTGGAACCAGAAGGGTTGCGGGTTCACCAGACTGGCCAGAAGCGGGCTGAAACCGTATTCGTCGTTCAGCTTCTTCGCCAGTTCGCCATTGCCGGCATCCGGGTCCTGGACGTTCACGGTCAGCTGACCGTCAGAACGCTTCTGGAGCTTGTCGATAACCGCCTGCAGGTCGTCCCGGAAGGACTGCAGGTCCGGCGGCAACTGGTCCTTGGGCGATACCCAGGCGTCCAGCACCACCGGCTTCTTGATGGCGGCAAAGGTATCGCCGCCGGAGCGGTAGCCGCGCACCAGCCGGTTCACGGCACGGGTGAGTTCGTATTCGGGATTTTTCAGGGCCACGTTCAGGTTGCCCTCGCCCCGGGCTTTCACCTCGATCAAGTCCCGGAAGCCAAGCTTCTGGTAATCGTCGCCGTAGGAAATCACCACGTCGAAGTAGGAATCGACAATGGATGATTCGTAGCGGCTGGCGGTCTTGAAGGGCACCGGCTTGATGCCGTAACGGCGCGCCGCCTGTTCTTCCGCTTCCTTGTTCCGGGTCGGATCGATGAACTTGACCTGAACGTTGCGGCCACCGCGTACGCCGTATTCCTCCAGCAGGCTCTTCAGCCGGGGAACCAGTGGCGCCAGCAGCGGATGGGTTTTCTCCGAGAAATAGGCACGGATCTGCAGCGGCTCCTGCAGGTTGGCCAGTTCCTGGGTGGTTGCGTCGGACAGGGTATACAGATGGCTCTCGGTCAGGTCCGCCCGAACGGAATGCAGCGGCTGCAGCCACAGGTTACCGGCGATCAGGTTGACCGCAGCGAGCACCGCTACGGTTTTCCAGCGGCGATGGGACGCGGACGGCGGGTTGCCGGCCCAGCGCAGCTTTTCCAGGGTGTACACATTCAGTACCAGGAACAGGCCGGTCAGGGACACGTAGTAATAGATGTCCCGGAGATCCAGCACGCCCCGGGTGATGGACTTGAAGCGGCTGCCGGTACCCAGCAACTGCAGGAACTGGCCAGTCTGGTAGCCGGTCAGGTTGGTGATGAAGGTGGAGCCGATCAGGTAGAACAATCCGCAGATCAGCACCGTGACCATCAGTGCCACGATGGGGTTGTCCGTGCGGCTGCTGGTGAACAGCCCGATGGCGATGTAGGCCGCGCCGAGGAACAGGGTGGCCACATAGCCGCCGATCACCGGGCCGGGATCCATGGGGCCGAGCAGCGATACGGTAATGGGCAGTGGCAGGGTCAGGATCAGGGCAATGCACAACAGGCCCAGCGCCGCGACAAACTTGCCGAGCACCAGTTGCCAGAGACTGACCGGCGATGTGAGCAGGCTTTCCAGCGTGCCCGAGCGACGCTCCTCCGACCAGCTGCGCATGGTGAGGGCAGCAATCAGAAAAATCAGCAACAACGGCAGCCAGCTGAACAGGGGCTGCAGATCGGCCACGTTCCGGGCGAAAAAGGCTTCACCCCAGAAAAACACGAACAGGCAAGCGGCCACGAACAGGGCCATGAACAGGTACGCCGCCGGGGACGCAAAGAAACCACGAAACTCCTTCCGGGCAACATGCATCAGATCAGCCATGCTCTACCTCCCCGTTGACTTCGGCAAACACCCGCTCCAGGTCCCGCTCGTCCGGTGACAGGTTCAGGATGGGCACGTTGGCGGCCACCAGCTGGCTGGCAATTTCCGGCAGCAGGGTCTCGTCGGCCAGCAGGCGATATTCGTAACGCTGGCCGGAAGACTGGCCCTGGCTGTCCCGGCCGGAGTCGGTGCGAATGGGCTCCACCACCGACAGCCTGGCCACCCGCTCCAGGGCCGGCCGCGCGTCTGCGCCGGTCACCAGGCGGATGCGATCGCTCTCCCGGAGTTCGTCCAGTCGCTTGTCGATCACCAGCTTGCCGGCACGCATGATCAGCACCCGCTCACACACCGCCTGCACCTCCTGCAGGATGTGGGTGGAGACAATCACGGTGGCGGTTTTCGAGAGTTCGCGGATGAGATCCCGCATCTGGTGGATCTGGGTGGGGTCGAGGCCGTTGGTGGGCTCGTCGAGGATCACGATGTCCGGCTGGTGGAGGATGGCCTGGGCCACGCCGACCCGCTGTCGGTAGCCACGGGAGAGGGTCTGGATTTCGTCGGTCGCCTTGGCTTTCAGGTCGGCCCGCTGGATGGCCCGGGCGATGGCCTTGGTGCGTTCATTCTCCGGGATACCGTGCAGGGACGCCTGGTAGTGAAGGAAGTCGATCACCGTCATCTCTGGCCAAACCGGGCAGTTCTCCGGCAGGTAACCGATACGGGCCTGGATCTGGCGGGTATCCGGCCCCACCGTCAGATGATCCACACGGATCGATCCGGACGTGGGCTCGAGATAACCGGTGAGCATTTTCATGATCGTGGTCTTGCCGGCGCCGTTGTGGCCGAGCAATCCCACGACTTCTCCGGAGCCAATGGAGAACGACACGTCATCCACTGCGGTGACCTCGCCATAGCGACGGGTCAGGTGTTCCACCTGAATCATGGGCAAACTCCGTTCTGGGTGTTGGTGTTTTTCTCGAAAAACGGGATCTCAGGCGCAGGAAGTGCGCCCGAGCCAGAACGTAGGGACAGTAAGTGCCTGATTCAATTCCATTAAATAATGGAAAGCATTACAGCGGATTAAGGCTTCTGAAAGGTTCGTTTGTGCAGGAAAGAGATAATATGCTCCCCGGACAGCGGCTGTTCGTTCTTCTCGGCGTAGCCGGCAATGTTCATCAGGCAGCCGCAGTCGGTGGTCACGAACTCCCGGGCGCCAGCGTCAACAAGGGTCTCCACCTTCTCGCTGACCATGGCCGAGGAAATCTCTGGGTGACGCACCGCAAAGGTGCCGCCAAAGCCACAGCATTCCTCCGGGCGCACCTGTTCCACCAGGTTTACATTCTTCAGCTGGCGCAGCAGGGCAGGGCCCACTTCCGCCACACCCATTTCCCGGCGCGCGGAACAGGAGGTGTGCATGGCCACCGTGACCGGCTCGCCCAGATCCTCCAGTTTGATGTGGCAGACGTTCAGCAGGAAATCCGTCAGCTCCCACACCCGCCCGGCGATCTCCGCGGCTTTCGTTTCCCGGGGGGTATCCCGGAACAGCGCCGGATAATGCTGACGCATCATGCCGCCACAGGAACCGGACGGCACCACGATCGGCCAGTCCTCCGGAAACAGATCGAGCTGGGCATCCGCCACCGCGCGGGCCTCATCATGATAGCCGGAGGTATAGGCGGGTTGGCCGCAACAGGTCTGACCCTGTGGGAAGATCACCTCGATGCCCTCGCGCTCCAGCAGTTCCACGCCGGCAATCCCGGCATCCGGGTAGAACATGTCCACCAGACAGGTGCCGAAGTAATAGACCTTACGGGGTTTGGAAGGGTAAACCTTGATGGGATCCGCCATAGTGCCGCCAGCTCGGAAGTCGGTTCTTGTTCCTATCAATAATAGGGTGGCAAAGGCGGGGTTGCCAGACGACTTTCGGGGAAGGCAGCAGCAGGGCGCTGCTGCCGGGAGTGCTTTATTTCACCGTCAGGCGCTCGGCGTTCTTCTCAACGGTACGCGCGCCGATGCCCTTGACCAGCGCCAGATCCTCGGCGGACGCAAACGGACCATGGGACTCGCGGTAGCTGACGATGGCCTGCGCCTTGCTGTCGCCAATGCCGTTCAGGCTCGCCAGCGTGGCAACATCTGCGGTGTTGATGTTCACGGCTGCGCCTTCGGCCTGGGCGAAACCGCTGAACAGGCTGAAAAGCAGAACGAGGGTGGCGATGATCGGTGTACGTTTCATGAAGCTTGCTCCTGAGATTGAGTAACGTCGTTGTGATTGGGAGCAGGGACGTCAATCCAGCAGCAAGTGCACGGACCGGGACCACATTCCATGTGGCCCCGGGCTCCGTGGCTGACCCCTGCCTGGTCCTTCAGGCTGCGCATCATCCTGAGCGCGTCGTCCGTGTGGTCATCCTTGTGCCCGATCCAGTGGGCAACTCCAAATCCCTGGAGTGTTCATCCTTGAGCCAACGATCCTTGCTGGCTGTCATCCCTGACACTTTCCATTCTAGTCCTGACACCCGCCGGCAAAATCGGACATCCGCTCTGCGGAACGTGAGACATTTCTTACACCCCTGTAAGTGTCCCGAAATGTATTAACAGTGAATCAAGGTTCAGTGTTTTTGGCCTTCCGTGCCTGCCAACGGTGCAGGCGCACCACAAAAACCACCAGATGCTCGATGACCGTGCAAGGCGGCCCGAAGATCCGGCCTGGTTCAGGGTGATTGTTCCCATTAACGCGCTGTTTTTTAATGGAATATCCGGGATCTGGAACGCCGGATGCAAACGATGGGTAACTCGGGAAGGAGGCCTGATGCCCATACTTGAAGACACCACCCCGCTCCGGTCCGGCGCTCACGCCTCCGGCCACCGCTTCGACGGCGAACGCCGCTGGGCGGCCGCGTTGTCACTGGGCTTCGAAGCCAGGGACGAAGGCGCCGATAAGCCTGTCACCCGGCTGGCTCGCCGCTGGCACCAGGGACCATTACGGGTTCAACGCCCCTTCTATCCCGAAGGCAAGACCGGCTGCTGCCACGTCTACCTGTTGCATCCCCCCGGTGGCCTGGTGAGCGGAGACGAACTGCACATCAGCGCCTCCGTCGCCGAAGGCGGCCACGCCCTGCTGACCACCCCGGCCGCCGCCAAACTCTACAAGGCTGACAGCCACGGCGTCGCCTGGGGCCAGCACACCCGGTTGCAGGTGGCCAGAAACGCCACCCTCGAATACCTGCCCCAGGAAACCATTGCCTTCGACGGCTCCCGGGGCCGACAGACCACCACGATCGAACTCGAAAGCGGCGGCCGAACCCTCGGCTGGGAAGTCCTCGCCCTCGGCCGCCCGGCCAGCGACCTGCCTTTTGCCACCGGCGCCCTTGAACAGCGCTTTCACCTCAGCCTCGACGGCAAACCGCTGTGGCTGGAACGCCAACTGCTCGACCCCAAACACCGCCGATTCACCGGCCACTGGGGGCAGGGCGGTGCCACCGTACAGGCGACTTTGTGGGCCGTTGGCCTAGACGACGAAGCCGCCGCCATCGACGCACTGCGAGAACAACTCCAGGACAACCACCGCTGGGCCGTCACCCGACGCCGGAGCGTATTGCTCATGCGCTACCTGGGCACCAGCCGCAACGAAGCCTGGGCCCTGTGCGAACAGGCCTGGCACCTATTGCGCCCGCGACTCACCGGCGTACCGGCCCACACGCCCCGAATCTGGCTTACCTGACCAACGGAGTCACCATGGAACTCACCCCCAGAGACAAAGACAAGCTCATGCTCTTCACCGCCGCCCTGCTGGCGGAACGACGCAAAGCCAAGGGCCTGAAACTGAACTACCCCGAAGCGGTGGCGCTGATCAGCGCCGAAATCATGGAAGGCGCCCGCGAAGGCCGCTCCGTGGCTGAACTCATGAGCGCCGGCACCGAAATCCTCACCCGGGAAGACGTCATGGACGGCGTGGCCGACATGGTCCACGAAGTCCAGGTGGAAGCCACCTTCCCGGACGGCACCAAGCTAGTCACCGTCCACAACCCCATCGTATGAGGAGCGACCCATGATCCCCGGCGAATACCAGATCCAGGACGGCGACATAGAACTCTGCGCAGGCCGCGAACGCATCACCCTGGACGTCTCCAACACCGGCGACCGTCCTGTCCAGATCGGCTCCCACTACCACTTCGCGGAAGCCAACCCCGCGCTGGATTTCGATCGTGCAAAGGCCAAAGGCTACCGCCTCGACGTGGCCGCCGGCACCGCGATCCGGTTCGAGCCCGGCCAGACACGAAACGTCACGCTGATTCCGTTTGCCGGCAACCGCGAAATCTACGGCTTCCGCCAGGAAGTCATGGGAAAACTGGACAAATGACGAAGCCAGGGGAGCGAGAGGGAATGACTTTCCAAAACTGTGCGGAGCCAAGGATGGCGGAGCTCAAGCGTCACATGGACGTGCCGCAAGGAGCGTGTTTTGGAAAGTCATTCCCTCTCGCTCTTGCCCCCAAGCTGATAATCGAGGGATAGCATGAAAATAAGCAGACAAGCCTACGCCGACATGTACGGCCCCACCGTCGGCGACCGGGTCCGCCTCGGCGACACCGAACTGTGGATCCAGGTCGAACAGGACCACACCCACTACGGCGACGAAGTGAAATTCGGCGGCGGCAAAGTCATCCGCGACGGCATGGGCCAGAGCCAGCGGGCCGACGACACCGTTATGGACACCGTCATCACCAACGCATTGATCCTCGACTGGTGGGGCATCGTCAAAGCCGACGTCGGCATCCAGAAAGGAAGGATTGCCGCCATCGGCAAAGCCGGCAACCCCGACACCCAACCCGACGTCCAGATCGTCATCGGCCCCGGCACCGAAGTCATCGCCGGCGAAGGCAAAATCCTCACCGCCGGCGGCATCGACCCCCACATCCACTTTATCTGCCCCCAGCAGGTCGAAGAAGCCCTCATGAGCGGCATCACCACAATGCTCGGCGGAGGCACCGGCCCGGCTACCGGCACCAACGCCACCACCTGCACACCGGGCGCCTGGCACATCGGCAAAATGCTCCAGGCCGTCGACAGCCTGCCCATGAACATCGGCTTCCTCGGCAAAGGCAACGCCAGCCTCCCCGAAGCCCTCGAACTGCAGGTGAAAGCGGGCGCCATCGGCCTCAAACTCCACGAAGACTGGGGCACCACCCCGGCCAGCATCGACAACTGCCTCACCGTGGCCGATCAGTACGACGTGCAGGTGGCCATCCACACCGATACCCTCAACGAATCCGGCTTCGTGGAAGACACCCTGGCCGCCTTCAAAGGCCGCTGCATCCACACCTTCCACACCGAAGGCGCCGGCGGCGGCCACGCACCGGACATCATTACCGCCTGCTCGAAGGATTACGTACTGCCGTCCTCCACAAACCCGACGCGGCCCTACACCGTCAACACCATCGACGAACACCTCGATATGCTCATGGTGTGCCACCACCTGGACCCGAACATCCCCGAAGACGTCGCCTTCGCCGACTCCCGCATCCGACGGGAAACCATCGCCGCCGAAGACATCCTCCACGACATGGGCGTGATCTCCATGATCTCCTCCGACTCCCAGGCCATGGGCCGCGTCGGTGAAGTGATCTGCCGCACCTGGCAAACCGCCCACAAGATGAAAGTCCAGCGCGGCCTGCTGCCGGAAGATGAAGACCTGGGCGCCGACAATTTCCGCGCCAAACGCTACATCGCCAAATACACCATCAACTCGGCGATTACCCACGGCATCGCCCACGACATAGGCTCCGTGGAAGTGGGCAAACTGGCGGACCTGGTGCTCTGGAGTCCGGCTTTCTTCGGCGTGAAACCCGCCTGCATTATCAAAGGCGGCATGATTGCCGCGGCGCCAATGGGCGACCCCAACGCCTCCATCCCCACGCCCCAGCCGGTGCACTACCGCCCCATGTTCGGCGCCTACGGCAAAGCCGCCAGTGCCACCCGACTGACCTTCGTCAGCCAGGCCGCGCTGGATGCCGGGATTGGAAAAGAACTGGGTCTCGACAGCCCGCTGTCCGCCTGCACAGGCGTGCGGGACGTGCGCAAGGGCGACATGAAACTCAACGACGCCTGCCCGCACCTCACCGTGGACCCGCAAACCTACGAAGTACACGCCGATGGCGAACTGCTCACCTGCGAGCCCGCCACCGAACTGCCCCTGGCACAGCGCTACCATCTGTTCTGAGCCGGGATATGGAGAGACTTATGTTGGAACTGACAGAACGCATCGGCAATGTCGAAAGCACCGGCATCGAAACCAGCGAAATCCACGACAACCTGATCCTGCCCTACGAACTGCGCATCCGGGGCCGCCTGCGCGCCACCACCGAAACCAAAGTGGACGTCGGCCTGTTCCTGGACCGCGGCCCCGTGCTGCGGGACGGCGACCTGCTGCAGGCCAGAACCGGCGAAATCATCCGCATCCGCGCCGCCGAAGAACCGGTCGTCACCGCCCGCATCGAAAATGGCCAACCCCTGGCGCGCCTGTGTTATCACCTGGGCAACCGCCACGTTACCCTCGCCATCGGCCAGGACGAGCAGGGCAGCTACGTGCGCTTCCCGCCGGACCACGTCCTGGAAGAACTGGCCGAACGCCTCGGCGCCACCCTGGTGCACCACACCGCCCCGTTCGACCCCGAACCCGGCGCCTACGCCCAGGCCGGTCATTCCCACGGGCATTCGCACGGCGATGGACACAGCCACCACCACGAGCACAGCCATGGCCATCACCACAAACACACCCATTGAGGCCGGCGCCGCCCACACCGGCGACCTCGCCCTGCTGGGCCTGATGCAACTGGTCAGCCCCGCACTGCCCATCGGCGCCTTCGCATGGTCCCAGGGCTTGGAAAGCGCGTTCGAACTGGGATGGGTGAACAACGAAGCGGAGCTGGCGGACTGGATCGAAGGCGTATTGGAAGACGGCCTAAGCCGCTGCGAACTGCCCCTGCTGGCGCGCTTCCAGCAGGCCTGGGCGAATGAGGATGCAGACGCACTCAGCGAATGGAACCACTGGCTCCACGCCACCCGGGAAACCGCCGAACTGAGCGACGAAGACACCCGCCTCGGCACCGCGATGGTCACCCTGCTGCGCAACCTCGACCTGTTGCCAGAGCAAAACCTGATTCCCGACGACCCCGGCTACATCACCATGTTCGCCTGGGCCGCCCACAAACGTTTCGTCCCGGTCCGCCAGACCCTGCTCGGCTTCGCCTGGGCCTGGCAGGAAAACCAGCTCGCGGTCGCCTGCAAGGCACTGCCCCTGGGCCACACCGCCGCCCAGCGCATCATCGAACGGTTACGGCCAGAACTGGTGGGCGCGGTGGACACGGCACTGGCTCGGGAAGACGAAGAACTCGGCCCCATCCTGCCGGGCCTGGCACTCGGAAGCGCGTTACACGAAACCCAATACTCACGGCTTTTCAGAAGCTAGAAAAAAATGACGCCCGCTCCCAAGTTCGGAGCGGTGGTCAGCCAGTCCTTCCGGGACTGTCTGCAGCAGGGATGCTGCAGTCAAGCGTACAGGGATGTATTTACAGCGTGTCCCGGAAGGACTGGCTGATCGCCGCCTGCACGGAGTGAGAAAACAGAGAGGATAGAGGACATAACCATGACACATTGCCTGAGAGTAGGAGTAGGCGGCCCCGTCGGCTCCGGAAAAACCGCCCTGCTGCGTCAGCTGTGCACAGCCCTCCGGGATTACTACGACATCGCCGTCGTCACCAACGACATCTACACAAGGGAAGACGCCGACTTCCTCCTGCGCCACGAAGCCCTGGCCGCGGACCGCATCCTCGGCGTCGAAACCGGCGGCTGCCCGCATACAGCAATACGCGAGGATGCCTCCATGAACCTCGCCGCCATCGACGACCTCCAGCGCCGGCACCCGGATCTGGAGCTCGTCCTCGTGGAATCCGGCGGCGACAACCTCTCCGCCACCTTCAGCCCGGAACTGTCCGACCTCACCCTGTACGTGATCGACGTCTCCGCCGGCGACAAGATCCCCCGCAAAGGCGGGCCCGGTATCACCAAATCCGACCTGCTGATCATCAACAAGATCGACATCGCCGACCAGGTACACGCCTCCCTCGACGTGATGGAGCGGGACAGCAAGAAAATGCGTGGCGAACGGCCCTTCGTGTTCACCAATCTCTACGACGGGGTAGGGCTGGATACGATTATCAGCTTCATTCTGGAGCGTGGCATGTTGCCGGAGCGCCGGCCTGAGAAGCTTGCCGAAACCGCATGAGCCAATCGAGTACAAACGACTTAAGAACCATCAGGAGAAAACCATGAAACTCACAGCCAAACTCCTCACTGCTGCCGCGTTGCTGACTGCTTCTGCCACTGCTATGGCTCACTCCGGCCACGCCGAAGGCGGCTTCACCAGCGGCCTGCTGCACCCCATGCTGGGCCTGGATCACCTGCTGGCCATGGCCGCCATCGGTTTCTGGAGTGTGCGCCAGAGCAAGCAGATGAAAAACGCCACTCCGGCCTTCGTGATCGGCGGCATGATTCTCGGCGCCACCCTCGCCTGGGGCGGCCTGAGCCTTTCGGGTGTGGAAACAGGGATTACCTTCTCCGTGCTGGTCGCCGGCATCCTGATTGCCACACTGGCGAAACTGCCGACGGCTGTGGGTGGCACTCTGGTTGGTGCGTTTATGCTGTTCCACGGCTTTGCTCATGGTGCTGAAATGCCTGCCGTGGCGACTCTCGCCACTTACGTGGCTGGATTCTCTATCGCTACGCTTGCCATCACCTTCGCCGGCCGTGGATTGGGTAGCTTGATGCTGAAGGTGGATAGCCGGTTTAGCCGTGGGGTTGGTGGTGTGCTGGCGGTTGCAGGGGCGTACCTGGCGGCTGCTTGATACGCGCGTTAAAACGACCAGAAAGCAGACACGAAAGCCGCTCGGGAAACAGGGCGGCTCTTTCGTTATCCACTCTAAAAATAAATCTGTCCCAGGTTTGTTTTTCTGTTTGGCGTGGATTAGCCCTTGGCAAACTTTTCGGTAGAAACCGGTCGATATGTTACGATTACGCAAATTTTTTGCCGTACAACCATGCATGGCGGGCGCCAGATGAGTCTTGCAACACAGAGTCAACACGATCACCTAGAGTTAACCAGAAAATGCCTGAGAGAGAATTTCCTCGCTGATTCCCGACCATGGATAATCGCTTACTCGGGTGGTAAAGACTCGACGTTAGTACTCCAGCTTGTGTATGAGCTGCTTCAATCACTTCCCGAGTCGCAACGTAAACCTGTTCATGTTTTATCCTCCGACACGAGAGTTGAAGCTCCCAACATTAAAGATTATGTGGAAAATAGTCTAAGGAGCATAGGCGAGCACGCTAGGTTTTCCGGGTTAGATCTTGTTACACACCTAATTCGTCCTGAGGCGGCAGAGGGTTTTTGGGTAAACCTTATTGGCAAGGGGTACCCTCCTCCCACAAGGTGGTTTAGGTGGTGTACGACACGGATGAAGATACGTCCGGTAACCAAGGTGATAGAAGAGATCTGTGGCAAGTCCGGCAGTGCAATACTGTTGCTTGGCACAAGGTATGCCGAGAGCGCTTCGCGCGGACGAGCTATGGATGCGAGGAAAAGCAATGACAGAGGTTTAAATCCACATCACGAAATTCCGAACGCATTGGTGCTCAGTCCCATTTCACATTGGAATACCGATCAGGTGTGGGAGTATCTGTTCATGAATAACCCGCCACCATGGGGAGGAAGTCATGATTTTATGCTTGACTTATACCGTCAGGCTAATGGTGGAGAGTGTCCGGTTGTTACTGACCTGAACACCCCGTCCTGCGGTGGTAGCCGATTCGGGTGTTGGACATGTACGGTTGTCAAGGCTGACAAATCGATGCAAGGCTTTATCGAAACCGGGGATGAATGGATGCGCCCACTGAACGATTTTCGAAACTGGTTAAAAGAAATGCGTGAAGACGAGAACAATCGCCAGCGTTTTCGGAGAGACGGCCGGCCCGGTATCGGTCCGTTTACTAGTGAGGCTCGAAAAAATATCTTGGATAAATTATTGGAGCTTGAGAAGAGCGTTGGAATCCGGTTAATTGATGATGAGGAGCTACGTTGTATCCAATCTATCTGGGATGAAGAGTTCGACTTAATGAAATCGGCATTGAAACTTTCTGCAAAGAATGGTCGGTTTCCTAATAGAATGGTTGGGGGGCATTATGCTTGACTCACAAAACGAGGGCGTTCAAGTTTTGTTGAAAGAGCTGGCCATTGATAATGGAGTCCCCGAACAAATATTGCCTGAACTGTTCTCCTTGCTGGAGCGGTATCCACGTTTAAATCATGGTGATATGCAACAGTTGCAGAGGGAGCTAAATAAGTTAATATCGACTGCCGTTAAAGATCGCCAAGTAGAGTAACAAATGATTATTAAAAATTTGATTATCAATAATTTGTTCTCCTATTACGGAGTGGTCGATTTCAATCTTGCGCCAGTTGACGGTCGTCCGATAACGGTAATTCTAGGAAGGAACGGCTTTGGAAAAACCAGTTTCATCAATTCATTGAAATTGCTTTTTACCGGCGTAAATAAAGAAATTCGTTCAGATGTTGAGAGGCACAGATTACCTTCATATCGCCAATATATTGAAGGTGATGGATCGGAGTGGTTAGGTATAAGAAATAGAAAATGCTTAACTTCAGGCGCGTCATGCAGTGTAGAGGCGATTTGGGATGAAGATTTTGGAGAGGTTTCTGTAAAAAGAGCTTGGAAATTTAACAAAAATGACCAGTTTGAAGAAGAGCTTCTAGAGGTAAATCATCCGTTGTATGGATCGTTAGAGGGTTCAGCTGCTCAAAAATACTTAAATGTATGTTTGCCCGAAGATTACGTTCCTTTTTTCTTTTTCGATGGAGAAGAGCTGGAGGAGTTAGCTGAGGCTAACCGAAATGCGACAATCGAGCGTATGGAGCAGCTTCTCAATATTAAATCTGTTGAGAACATCCGCGAGGCACTGAAGCAGTTAATGTCGGGCTGGAAAAGTGAGGCCATGGATCAGCAGGCGAAAGCTGATCTAAATAAAGAAAAGAATAGATTGTCTGAATACTATGAAGAAAAGCAGAGTCTAGATCAGGAGTTGGGGGATATAGAGGCTGAAATAGCGCGACTAAATTATGATATTAAAGATATTAGTAACCGCATGTCTAGTCTCAACTCTTATGGCTCAAAGAATAAAGAGATCGAGTTTAAGGCAAAGCTTGATAGCCTCCGTGCACGACAGGCTGATCTCCGCATCGAGCTATCTCAAGTTCTCGGACACCAGCCTTTTTTGCTTTTACTGCCAACGCTCGTCGAGAAGTCGATATCCGAATGCGAATCCGTCCTTGACAGTAAAGCAGTCGGATATCAAGAACTGATTAACAGTGTTAGGGAGCAAATGACCTGGGCGCTGACTCAGCCCCCGCATTCTAGGCCAATGCTAACATCTGACCAAACAAAGTTTTATCTTGACAAGTTAAATGGTGTTATTGACCTTTTTAAACAAGATACTGAAAAGGATAGTGTGTTTTCGCTAGACACAGCAACGGCTAATGGTGTCCTAGAAAGTCTTCGTCCATTCTCTCGTAAAAGTAGTGCGATAAGTAGTGTTGCTAGAGATATGGCCATGTTGCAAAAAATTACTTTCGAAATATCAGAAATTGAGAAGAGACTATTAGATGTTTCTCACTTGTCGGACGAAGAACAGCGACGGTTTAAAAAGTATGAGCAAGAACTTGAAAGTACAAAGGCAGAGCTGCTGGAGCAAGAGCGTCGGAAGATATCGGTGGGCGGAAAGTTGAATGTTTTGCTTCAATATATTACCAAGGCAGACTCAAGTATTAAGCAAGCTTTAAATAGGGTAGAAATAACTACTTCGGTTCGTCAGCGACTAGATTTGGCCTCTAACATTGAAAGAGCGCTAGGTGAGTATAAAAGTGTTTTGAAATCACATCGAAGGCAAGACTTGGAAGAGAAATACAATGAAAAGTTCAAATTGTTAATGGATTCCCATGGCCTTATCGAAAAGATTGAGATTGATGACGCATTCAATACACGCTATTTTGCCGCTGATGGGAAGGTGATTGGGTTGTCGAGTATATCTGCAGGCATGAAACAACTATCCGCAACTGCCTTAATTTGGACTTTGGGTGAAATCTCTGGCAAAAGCGTTCCAGTTGTCATCGATACACCGTTAGGAAGGATCGACAGGCTGCATCAACTGAACCTTCTGAAAAAATATTATCCTGTTGCTGGTGAGCAAGTAGTTCTGTTGCCAACTGATTCCGAGCTTGACGAGCAGAAATATGGAATATTGAGCCCCTTTATTGCTCGAACCTATTTGCTGAACAACCCTTCGGGCGACCAGACGAGTGCTCAAATTGCCGAGCGCAAAGAGGTTCTTTATGGCTGATATTTTTCTCAACGCAGATGATTCTAGGCTCGTTAAGGAACTAACTAGTTTCGGCCTAAAGTATGATGGGGCGCATCAGTATTGGATAATTCGGCTCGCATTGACAAAATCTCTATCGATCAAAACCCCTCCAGATCAGTCGTTTGATTCTCATAGAACTGGTGGCAATCAATTCCACCTGAGGCAGGTGACAGGCTATGGGGCTGCCCCTGACGATAACGGAAATGAACAAGATTTTGATTTGGCGATTCGGGCTATTCTATCGTCATACCATGAGGAAGACCTATTTTCCGATAATAAAAAGTACAAAAATTTTCTTAACAGGCATATTTGTCGAGGCCTAAGTGAATTTCGATCAGGTTGGTCACGTAGTCACGATTTTTACGGATATTTATACCAGGAATTGGTTGAGCCAGTCGCTAATGAGAAACAAATAGCAGGCGAAACCTCTTCTAGCCGCCTAGAGCAGCTTAAAGAGGCATTACATGAACTTGGTGTTTCTGCATCGGTAAAAGAGATTTTGCGTGGAGCACGATTGGAAAGGTTTCTTTTATATCTTAATGATGTTTCGCAATATGATGTATTAAAGCGAGGCGTCGATAAGCTCTCGTTTCAGATGGGGCTAAAAAACTCCGCTCCAGTTCTGAGTCATACCTCTGAAAGAAAAGTTGTGTCGCTGGATATCCCACTTCCGAAAAATGAACAAAGGACTATTTCTCCAGCTCCACTTGAACAATGGGTTGGTAACAGTGAGTTCAAAATTCCTATCTGGTTGGGTCAAACTGTTTCCGGAGAAGACTTTGGTTTTGATTTGGCTGAGGCGCCCCATTTACTAGTTGCTGGTACGACAGGCAGTGGAAAAAGTGTTTGTATTCATTCCATTATACTTTCTTTGTTGTCTGGAAATTCACCGGAGAAACTTAAATTAGCGTTAATTGATCCTAAGCAAGTCGAGTTCGCTCCTTATAACGGCATTCCTCAGTTATATGATTCTAAAGTTGTATCTTTCATTGATGATGCAGATTCCTTGTTATCAAATTTAGTTGACGAAATGGAGGAAAGGAACCGGTTGCTAGCGGACGTTAACGAGAGCAATTTAGATGTTGCCTTGGCTAATGGGTCATTGGATCTACCTCGTATTGTTTTGGTTGTAGAAGAACTCGCTGATTTATTAATGCAGTCTAAGGAGTTGGAGGGTTACTTGGTGAGATTAGCCCAAAAGGCACGGTCTGTTGGTATACACCTTGTATTGGCAACTCAGCGCCCAGACTCCACCATACTTACAGGGTTGCTTCGTAGTAATATTCCTA
Organism: Marinobacter koreensis; assembly: GCF_023156285.1. Taxonomy (GTDB): domain Bacteria; phylum Pseudomonadota; class Gammaproteobacteria; order Pseudomonadales; family Oleiphilaceae; genus Marinobacter; species Marinobacter koreensis. Next base: position 253,460 of record NZ_JAKZAJ010000001.1, read on the forward strand.
GCCGGATCTGTTTGCTTGTTCAGAAGAGTACTGAATCTAAAATTGTGATCGATGAGACCGGTTCTGAGAAGCTCCTTGGCAAGGGTGATATGTTAATAAAGATGTCTGGGGAGCAAGAACTTCACAGGGTTCATGGAGCAATGATCACCGAGGCTGACAGAACTAGAATTGTCGGTCGAGTCAGATAGTAAGGGAGCGAGATGATGGATGGACTAGTGATTTATGAGATGAAACCTATCTCCCTTACGTTGGATAGGGTGGGGCCTTTTAGAGATAAGCCGTATTGTGTTGATTTTACCGATGAAAGTGGTGAGCCATGCAATGTTTTCATGTTAATTTCGAAAAATGGTTCCGGTAAGACTACAGTTCTTGATGTATTGGCGAGCCTATACGGAATGCTGGAGCTCGATCCCCACGAAGCGATTCGGTTTGGGCAAGAAGATCTTGATGAAGGAAACGGTCGGGCTCAGTTGGATCTACGAGTTAGACTGTCTTGGAATGGCGAGGATTTAACAATCATTCTTTCTCTTCTTGCCGGTGAACTAGGCCCTGAGGTTTCACTTAAAGTATGGGCCGACGACGATTTGAACGCAATAAATGCTGATTCGTGGCATAGGTTTGGTTATCGGCGAGTTTCGTCAGGGCGTTTGAGTGCTATATCCAAAGCGGATGAATTAGCTTTGGATATAACGAGTGTGGTACGTAATAGCTTTGGTAGTCGTCCTGATGGTCAGTTTGAGGGCAATACCTTGACCTTGCCGACTGCATTATTCTTCTCAGCTTACCGAGATATTCCTCCGATTAAATCAAGTCCGGGCTCTGCTGGATCTAAGCGGGGGATCGCTGAGCCTAATCATTGGGGATATAGTTCTTTGCAGCGTTTTAATCCTCACAGTGACGATTGGGAGGACTCGTTAGATAACTTGCTGGTATGGTTAAAATGGTTGGATGATGGTCGGTTCGAGAAAGCTAGAGAGATTATCAACGATCGTGCGTTTTCGGACTCAAGTAAAGTATTATTAGACGTAAGAAGAGACCCGCCGGAGGCTGTTGTACGATGCAACAGTGATGACGAGCAAGAGCACCGACTTGATAGGCTAAGCAGCGGGGAAAAGAGCTTGGCGTATTTGTTTTTGAGGATTGGCGCTCATATTACCCAGAATTCAATTATATTGATAGATGAGCTGGACATACATTTGCATATTAGGTGGCAGCATAAGCTTGTCAATGAATTGAAGGCTCTCGTTGCTAAAAATCCAGGCCTTGTTGTTATCATGACAACTCATTCCACCGAAATTCTTGATGTTTACTCTAATAGCCTTAAGGTATCGGAAGATGGATTAATTAAGGGTGGTCATATAATAACTAATATGCAGTAAGAGACATTTTCATGCCGAGCTTTAAAGAAATTGAATCCGGTAATATTACCTCGTACTACACGGGAGGCATAAAGGTCTTTCTAGAGTCTAGTGATGACCTTTATATATTTCAGAACATCTGGTTTAGTGATGTTTTAGACAAAGTTCGATTCGAAAGTGTTAGTGATGAAGATGGTGCCTCCGGGGGGTGTAGCAAGGTTGTAAAGGCTGTTGACGAATCTAATCAACAGGATATATCTGCATTTGGCGTGGTTGATAGAGACTCACTTTTTAGTGACCAATCTCCGAGTAAGGAAGTTTTTTGGGAGAAAGATGATGAAGAGTTTAGGAAAGCTCAGCCGTTCGGAGATAGAGTGCATGTTCTCCGTCGCTGGGAAATTGAAAACTATTTATTGAAACCTGAAGCGATTAGCAAGATCGTTTCAGATCTTCAACTACGTGAGATATCCAGCGATGAGGTGGTCGTTGAGATTGCAAGCATTGAAGACGATCTTGTGTTTTTGTCTGCGATGGTCCTTCATTGTGTTGCTAATAAAAAAGTTACTCCTAGTGATAAGTTTGGTAGCGGTAAGGAGGGAGTTGATTTAAAGGAGGTAATAGAGCGGCATTTGTGTGTGCAAAGCGAAAGCTTGGATGGCGAAATTGAGAAAATTAGGTCTTTTGCTGAGAGCAAGTTGGGACATGAGCGGTGGGACAGTTTAAATCGCGTTTTGGATGGTAAGCGGTGCCTCAATCGATTGAAAGACCTACTCAATATCAGTTTTAAGAAGAACGAGGAAAGAGGTTTTTTAGCCACAGCAGTAAAAAATTTAGGTCTAATTGACAGTGAGTTGAAAGAATTCATCCAAAGGTTACATTAATTTTTATGGATCTGCGGCACCCAGTGGCCCGCCAATGTAAGTAGTGGGTAAACCCTTTGTAAGATCGAAAGCCGGGACAGATCTATCTTCGGGGTTGAATGAGTCGGGCAGGTTCGCCGACAGTTAGGAAGTCAGGAGGGTTTTTCACAGCCAGCCCCATGCATTTCTGGAAACCGGGACAGATTTATTTTCGGAGCTTCGTTGAGAAATCAGAGCTGACCTGAATCACTATCCAGGAAAACCGGGACAGATCTATTTTTCCGGACTTTTGATATAGAGAACGTTCTTATCTCGTATTGTCATCTCGAAGAGATCACTGGCTCGGATAAGATCGCTCAGCTTCTTGTACCCGTAGTTTACGGGTGAGAAAGAACTGTTATTCGAAATGTACTGGCCAACCTTGCCGAGATGCGCCCATCCATCATCATCAGCGGTCTGTTCAACCGCGGTTCGTAGAGTCCGCACCAGCACGGCGTCGCCCCTCAGTTTGTTCCGTCCCCACTTGGTCTCCACCGTCGGTTTCGGCGTGTCGCCGTTGTTGACGTTATCGGGCTCCTCAGTCTCTTCGCGCAGGTTCTCTGTGTATATGAACTGCGAGCAGGCGTTCACGAAGGGCATAGGAGTTTTGCGCTCGCCGAAGCCAAAGACGGGTAGGCCAGCCTCGAGAATTCGCATCACCAGGGGCGTAAAGTCGGAATCGCTGGTCATGAGGGCGAAGGCATCGACATTCCCGCTGTAGAGCAGGTCCATGGCGTCAATGATCATTGATGCATCGGTCGCGTTCTTGCCGGTTGTATAGGCAAACTGCTGAACCGGTCGGATGGCGTTGGCGTGGAGCTTTTCGATCCAGCCACTCAGTTGGGGACCGTTCCAGTTTCCGTGAGCATGGCGCACGTTCACGGCCCCGTATTTGGCGAGCTCTTGGAGCACCCCTTCGATGGACTGGTGACTGACGTTGTCGCAGTCGATGAGTAGAGCGATCTTGTAGTTGCTGTTCATCTTCGTTGAGCTGTCCTTGTCTCTGGTGCTTATTGTTCGGCTTCAAAGAACGGTCTGCATCTTATCGTAGAGTGACAGTCTCAGGTTATTTAGACAAACTGGCGCGCTTTCCCGGAGTCATTCCCTTTTCCCACTCAGCTTCCTCGCCCGGCGCCGGCAAAAACCGCCCAAACTCGATCATCTGGGTGGCCGGAATGTCCTGGAGATAGATCCAGACATCTTCAGCTGTGATGTCCACGATTCGGGAGATTTCTTCAAGCATCTGGCTCATCAGGGCCTGTTTGATCCCGATGCTTCTGCCCTCCCGCACCAGGCCGTGCACATAAACCTGAGGCGCGGTGTTCACTCTGCCACCCACAAAGTGGTCGCCCTGATCGGCCGCAGAAAACAAAACCTGGGCGAAGAACCGGGGAGCGCCGGTTTGGGCGTTGTGGGCCGCTGTTATGGCCTCGGCGATCTGTGATTTCTGCTGCGGCGACAGAGACAGATTCGCGACCGTGACGGTGTAAGTGGGCATGGGAAACTCCTGCCATAGGCTGTACGTTTGCACTGGATCTCGCCACTATGGGGGTGAGGCGGGCTTGTTTCACTATAGCAACGCTTATCTTCCTGGCCACGCGCACGGGCCAGGCAGTTCGACTGAGAGACTGAACGAGGCGTAAACATGCGAATCGGGGTAATCGCAGACACCCACAGCAAAGTGCGTCCCGAAGCCCTGGACGCTCTGGAGGGCTCGGATCTGATCCTTCATGTCGGTGATGTGGGACGGGATGAGGTTCTGGAAGCACTGGAGGCCATCGCTCCCTTGGTTGCTATCCGCGGCAATATCGATACAGCAGGCCGTGCAGCGACGCTCCCTGATGTTCAGGATCTGGAATTTCTCGGTCACGCCTTCTACATGCTCCACGACGTCAAAACCCTCGACTTCGATCCGCAAGGCCGTTACCGCGTGGTGATCGCCGGCCATTCCCACAAACCCCGTAATGAGTGGATTGGCGACGTGCTGTATTTCAATCCAGGTGGTGCCGGGCCCCGTCGCTTTACACTGCCGATCACGCTGGGGCGGCTGGAGGTGAGTGAAGATGGTGTGGTTGGTGAGATTATTGAACTGCCGGTTTGATCCGAAAGCGAAACCGGGACAGATCTATTCTCTCGGCTTCTCTGATGGCCCAGCGCTATTCCTTAAGCCGGACGAGCAACCGGCCATCCTCAACCCGGATATAATCCACACCCGCTGCAAAGGATTTCCAGAATCCCGGGTTGGCGCCGAACTCGTTAACCAGGTCCACATTCTTGAGGTTACCCAGCCAGGCATTCGGAATGGGTACGCCCATGAGGCTGACGCTCCTTAACTTAACCAGGGGGCGACCGTTGGCAAAGGAGAGTTCCACACCGGCATTGACTCGCAGGGTTCTGCCGCCGAGTACTGGGAAGTCCTTGTCAAGAGGCACCAGAAGGGCGGCGCTCAGCAGGTCGTCCGAAAGGTCGACTGCGAGTCTCTGAGCCAGATCAGTGTTATTGGCGAGCATACCGTTGAGTTCCCGCTCGCTAAAGCGTACTTCCCGACTGGCGCCTTCCTCACTGTAGGGTACCGGCTGCAACCGGCGGCCGGATTCGCCGATGCTGTTTTATCCTCGGTTGTCTCACTCATTGCCAATGTCACCTGATTGCAGTTTGAATTCCGTCCTTTAGGTCCGTGGGGCGGCCGGCTCCTCTCCCACCACCGTCAAACCTTCACGGAAGGTTGTTACGCGAAACTCCGGAAAGCGCTTTTTGAATTTGTCAGACACGAAAATGTTGTCCACCTGGTAGCGAGGCAACAGTTCCGCCGCATCCCGGACTTGCTGATTCAGTAAACCGGCCAACTTCAGCTGCCAGCGCTTGAGTATCTTGTATTGGCTGTCGGTATGGAAGATCTCACTCGCCAGCTGAATAAACTGTCGGTAGGTCAGGCGCTGGTCATCGCAGGGCAGATGCCAGGTTTGTCCATAGGCGTCGGGCGTATTGCCCAACAGCGCCATGGCCCGGCTGGCGTCCGGCGTGTAGATCAGGCTTCGTAGCGTATCGTCGCGAAGAAAGACGGTAGGTTTCTTGCCGGCTTTCAGCTTGTTGAGGATCGTCGCGTTGGTGATGCTTTGGGTTTTTCCGGGGCCGTAGAACTCCGGGGCGCGGCAGATCACGGCATTGACTCGACCCTCGTCCATTGCCTGGATCAGTTCTCTGACGATGGCCGCGCGCACTTTGCCTTTATCCCCATTGGGGTGAAACGGCGTCTCTTCGGTCTGCGGCGTAGCCGTTTGCGGATACATGTAGGTATTATCAAAAAACACGAGCTTGGCGTTGTAACTCTCACAGGCATTGAGGATGTTGCGCATCAGGATCGGCCATTGCTCAACCCAGAGCTGGGTGTCCATTGGCAAACCCACGGTCACGTAGACAATGCTCGAGCCTTCAACCGCCCGCAAGGCGTCATCGGCATTCAGCAGGTCGGCGCTGATCAGTTGGTCGGTGTCGTTCACTTTCTGCGGCTGTCGACTGACCAGCCGTATGTCACTGGTAAAGTCGCGTTTCAGGCTGCGCGCCAGTTCCCGCCCGATCTGCCCGCTGGCACCGAGGATGGTTTGCATAGGTTTGGCTCCCAGGGTTGCTCAGGAGCAGTGTATACGGGGGGGATGATTATCCCAACCGTACGACAACCGGTATTCGTCGATCCGTCCGGAAAATAAATCTGTCCCGGTATTCAGATGGGGGCACTCCTTTGGCACAGTGTGCTTTTGCACAACCGTCTTTCTTCGTCGGGTCGCGGCCCGATCAATCAGGTAACAGGGAGTTCTGGCAAATGACCACACTGATCGCTGGTCTGATTCTGTTTCTCGGCGTCCATTCGCTTTCTATTGTTAACGAGCCACTGCGTGATCGCCTGAACGCAGCCATGGGGGAGTGGGTCTTCAAGGGGCTGTATTCTCTGGTCTCCCTGGCGGGACTTTTGTTGATTATCTGGGGCTACGAAGCCGCCCGTATGGATCCCACCGTGATCTATACGTCGCCGGGTTGGCTCAGGCATCTGGCCATGCTTTTGCTGGTGCCGGTTTTTCCGTTGCTGCTCGCTACCTATTTTCCGGGCAGGATCAAGGCCAGGCTCGGGCATCCAACGCTGGTGGCGGTCAAGCTCTGGGCGGTTGCTCACCTGTTGGTCAACGGCATGCTGCAAGACCTGCTGTTGTTCGGCGCGTTCCTGGCATGGGCCGTGGTCGACAGGATTTCCATGAAGCGCAGAAGCCAGCGCCAGATTCCGACACTGCCGGCCAGCAAGGCAAACGATGCCATTGCTGTTGTGGGCGGTCTGGCTTTGTATGTCGTCATGGTACTCTGGGCGCACCAGTGGCTCTTTGGGGTGGCCCCTATCTGATTGGGTGAGGAAACCGTGACAGCTTTACTGTCACCAAAGATCGCGCACAGCTGATAACACCTGTAAGGACTGCCCATGGCCTACGATTTATCGGATACCCTGGTGGTTGGCATCACAGCAACGGCATTGTTCGACTTGAGCGAGGCGGATTCGGTATTTCGCAGCAAGTTTGAATCCAATCGTGAAGAGGCCATCGAAGAGTACCGTGAATACATGGCGGCCCGTGAGTCAGATGGGCTAAAGCCTGGCACAGGGTTCTACCTGGTGAAGGCCCTTCTCTCTCTGAACCAGTTTCAGTCCGGCGACAAGGCTCCTCTGGTGGAAGTGGTGGTGATGTCCCGCAACAGCCCCGAAACCGGGGTGCGAGTGTTTCATAACATTCGCGAGTACGGCCTTGATATCACACGATCTGCGTTCACCGGTGGTGAGTCCGTGGTGGACTATCTGGACGCTTACGATGTGGATCTGTTCCTGACCACTAACACCAAAGATGCGCAGCGGGTGATTGATAGCGATAGCTGCGCCGTGGCGCTGGTGAAGGAACCGCCCGCCAATATGGAAACCATTCCCGATGGCCAGGTGCGAATCGCCTTCGATGGCGATGCGGTGCTGTTCAGCGATGAGAGTGAAATTGTGTTCAAGGCCGAGGGCCTGAAAGGATTTCATTCGACTGAGGATAGAGAGCAGGACAATCCCCTGAACGACGGGCCTTATGCAACGCTGCTTCGGAAGTTGTCGCGTTTGCAGGATCGGCTTCCTCACAAGGTCGACTTTTCACCCGTACGTGTGGCCATCATCACCGCAAGAAACAGCCCGGCTGAGATGCGGGTAATCAAAACCCTGCGGCATTGGGGGGTGTATGTGGATGAGATTTTTTTCCTGGGCGGGCTGGATAAATCGAAAATCATCAAGGCGTTCAAAGCGCACATCTTCTTCGATGATCAGGATGTGCATCTGGAGCCCGCTGCCAGATATACGCCCGCAGGGAAGGTGCCTTATAGGTCCGGGTCGCCTTTGAAGGATTCTGAGAAGAGCTGGAAAACGGAAAAATAGATCCGTCCCGGTCTCCTCAAATCAATGGCTCGTGGAAAGTTTCGGCAGCTTCACGTGGAAGAGGGACTTGATTTTGGCTTTGAGTGACACTGCCATCTGCGCGATGTGCTCGCTTCGTTCCTGCGCCGCTAGCTTTTTGTAGTAAGCAATGTCGATAGTGCCGTGTTCATTCAGTTTCGGTGCTTGATAATCCATGGTGCTGTGTCCTGGTTCGATAAGTGAGTATCTTTTACAAGGCTTATGGTAATGAGTGCGAGCCTCTTGAAAAAGCGATCCTTTCTCATCAGACTGATGAATTAATCTCACCAGTCGAGCCAGGTCATGCGCCACATGCCACCCCTGAATGCGCTTCGGGTATTTGAATCAGCCGCAAGACACCGCAGCTTTGCCGCAGCCGGCAAGGAACTTTTCGTGACGTCATCCGCGGTCAGTCATCAGGTGAAGACACTTGAAGAATATTTAGGGCTTTCACTGTTTGATCGAAGCAGGCGAACGGTGACGTTGACCGCTGAAGGCGAGCAATACCTCTCATCTGTCAGGCATGCGTTCGATGAGATTGAAATGGCCACCCAACGACTGACCGCGAACCAGGAATCCAACGTGGTCAAGATCAGTGTTGCCCCCAATTTCCTGACCCGTTGGCTGATGCCACGCATGGCTCGATTCCAGGCCCTGTACCCGGATATTGAGCTGGAAATTAACGCGTCCATGGGACTGCTGGATTTCGACCGCACCAGTACCGATATGGCGGTCTATTTCGGGAATGGTGAATGGGACGATATTGAAGTGCATTTCCTGCGCAAAGTTATGCTGGTTCCGGTGTGTAGCCCACAGTTACTGGACGGTGAGTTGCCGCTGGAAAAGCCTGAAGACCTGGCCAAACACACTCTGATCTATGTCAGCAAACGGAAGTGGGAGTGGGAGAACTGGCTGCAACAATCAGGCGTGGATTTTATATCCGCCCGGGGCAGCCTGCAGATGTCCAGCGGGCAACTCGCCACGGCGGCGGCCCAGGAGGGCCTGGGAGTAGCGCTGGCTGATAGCACCCTGACGTCCCGTGAGATTAAATCGGGGAAGTTGGTGGTGCCTTTCGACATCCAGTTGGATACGAATCGGGCCTTCTATCTGGTCTACCGCAAGCAACGTCCGCTGACCGTCGGAATGAAAGCCTTCAAAGAGTGGCTGATGAGCGAAATGTAGGGAGCTCTCGGTCAACAATCCTACCCATCAGGATGTAACGATGATCAACATTTGCTCGGAAGAGGCCTTGTCGGAACTGCTTGAGGCAAACCCGTCGGTTCTGGTGCTCTTCGGTGGGCCGCACTGCGGCGTTTGCCAGGCCATCAAGCCGCAACTGGAAAAGCTCGCGAACGACGAGTTCCCGAAACTGGTGACGGCCTACATTGATTGCCAGGAAGCTGCCACGCCGGTGTGTGCGGCTCGCGGTATCTTTTCTCTGCCGGTGGTCCAGTTGTGGTTTGATGGGCAGCGATTCGCGGAATTTGTAAGGGTGTTTTCCATGGGTGAGGTACGCTCGGCCCTGGAGCGGCCTTACCAGCTCATGATGTGAGCGCAGTAACGAGGTGGAACCCGTGCGATCGGTATAAGGCCTTTAAGGAGCAGCATCACCCTGAAACTGCCCGACATAGGCGGCGATGAAGGCGGTTTCCTGAAACGCCTTCAACCCCGTCTCGGCAAACGCAATGGGCAGCGGGTTGGATGCCAGGGTGGACTTGATCAGCGCCGGGGGCAGCAGGGTCACCGTCAATTCAGTGCCGGTGATCAGTTGAATGGCCGCTTCCATTTTGAAGCTGATGGCGCCGCCGGCAAATTTGCCTTTTGGCATCCGCTCTTTGATCGCGACACGGGTGACCCCGTACTCGGCCATCAAGTCCGCAAAGGCCGCCTGGAACCGCTTCAGATCGTCACGGCTATGATTTTTCGGCAGTGACAGTTTGCGCACCTTGCACTCCGGCAGGTTGAACTGCCCCATGTCCCTATTCAGAAAACACACCACCGCATCGCTGCCAGTGAGCTCAACTCCGCAAACCATCATAGCCATTTCCCTCTATACCCCGGCTGTCCTCAGCCGCAGCATTTCTTGAATTTGGTGCCACTGCCGCAAGGGCAGACGTCGTTGCGGGAGGGCGATTTTGCCGTGGTGACTGTCCCTCCCTTGTTCAGGAGAGCGGTGAGCTCGTTGATGGATTCAACCGCGCCCTCGCGGGTATCCACCGAAATGTTCGCGTGCAGTTTCGCCTGGGCCACCTGAGCCTCAACCTCCTGCTTGCGTGCTTCACTGGTAACCACCAGAGTCAGCGGATACTTCCTGCTGCCACTCTTTTTGCTGGCATTGGTCTGGAAGCCGCCGTAAGCGGTGTGATGCTGCCGTGCATCCTGCCGGCCCTTGTAGAAAAATTTATCTGACATGCTGACATCCTGATGGGGCGAATGCCCGGGTAACTGCTGGGAGACACCTTTTAGCACGCTTGGGCAAACGGCGATATAGGCAGATATAATTTTCTGCTTGAACTCGCAGAACAGGGGAAGTGCATTGAATCAGAAAGGGACTCTAGCCACATGGAATGACGCCAAAGGGTTTGGTTTCATTACTCCGGAGGGCGGTGGTGAACGGGTGTTTGCCCATATCAGCGGTTATACGGGCCGGGGCCGGCCGGTTGCCAGTCGCAAGGTGACCTACAGCCTGACGAAAGACAGCCAGGGTCGGCCGAGGGCAGGGCAGTTCCAATATGTGGGCGCGGCGAAGGTTGGTGCCAGTGTGGCTCCGGGTTTCTGGTCCACCGCAGTTGTTGTGTTGGTGTTTTTCACCATTCTGGCCGGCTTGTTCCAGCAGGGCTATATGCCGGTTTCGATCCCGGCGGCCTATGTTGGGGTGAGTGTGGTCTTGTTCGTGATGTACTGGATTGATAAGCGGGCGGCGCAGCGGGGTGCCCAACGCATCGCTGAGAACACGCTGCACCTGTTTGAGGTTTGCTGTGGCTGGCCCGGCGCGCTTCTCGCTCAGCAGGCGTTCCGGCACAAGACTCGGAAGGGTAGCTATCGGTTCGTTTTCTGGCTGGCGGTTCTAACAAACCTGGGCGCTCTGGGGTGGCTGCTGGTGGCTCCGGAGGCGATGAGTTGGCGGCAACAATTGGGCTTTGATTTGTCGAAGTCGTTGCGGCCGCTTATCTGGTAGATGAGGGCGCCAATTAGATCCCTGCCCGTTTTTCCAATCCTCGTAGACAGATTGTCGTGATGTACCTATTTAGGTACACTTCAGGCTTCAAGGAAGGGATTGCATGACAAGGAAGATCGTACGAGTCGTATTTTATCGAACGGCCAATGGCCGCGAGCCGGTGAAGGAGTGGCTTCTTAGTCTCAGCAAGGATGATCGATCGCTGGTTGGGAAAGATCTGAAAACTGTGGAATACGGTTGGCCTTTGGGCATGCCTCTGGTCAGGGGCTTTTCTGGGAAAGCCAATTCAGACCTATGGGAAGTTCGAAGCGATCTCCCGGACGGTCGGATTGCACGGGTAATTTTTACTATGTTTTGCGGCGACATGGTCTTGCTGAATGGCTTTATCAAGAAGACGCAAAAGACACCGGATCAAGAATTGAAGAAGGCAAGAGATCGAAAGAAAGATCTTGTCTGATCGGGGAGCAAAGACAATGACACAGCATAGACACATCGGCAGCTCTCTCGATGATCTGCTGGAATCTGACGGCACGTTGGAGCAGGCAGAAGCGGAGGCCCTGAAGCGTGTGATCGTCTGGCAAGTTCAGCAGGCGATGAAACACAGCGGCGTGAACAAAACGCAGTTGGCGAAACGAATGCACACCAGCCGGACTGTGGTTAACCGTCTGCTTGATGAGAAGGATACTGGTGTGACAATTACCACGCTTGTAAAAGCCGGTCGGGTATTGGGAATCACATGGACCCTGGAGTCCGATGGGAATAGCGGCTCTCCGCGGGCGGCGTGAAAGCGGGAGTGATTTACTGAAAACGGGACAGGCCTATTGTCCGTCCCGTTTACTGCGTCGTATTAACTACCAGCTACCATTTGTCGGAAACCATCGGAATCAAGAAAGTCAGATTCGAGTTTAATCAGGTTGCCGTCCTTCGACTGAAAGAAGACGAACGAAGAATCCTGCGCCGACATAAAGTAGTAATACACTCTATTCGCGATTTTCCAGGTGCCCGCGTCGGCACCTTGAACAAACACGCTTCTGAACGACTCGATGCTGGCCTGATCACAACCGTAGATTTCTTTCTCCGATAGCGTAGCCTCGAAAAACTCAGCCCGCCCGCAGCCACCCGTTTCGAGTGTGTTTTCGGTGCTGAAACTGATGTATCTCTTGCCGATGGCATCTGAATATTTAATTAAAAGAATGTCGTTGTTTGCACCAATCGACCCGACGATGAGGGGGGAGCCAGGTACCCGAAACTTCATGCCAGCATAGGCGGCTGTGATGTTTTGAGCTGTCTGAGCACATGCGGAGAGAGAGATAAAGGCTAAAGCCATTAAAAGAGCGGGTTTCTTCATATCACAATCCTTGTTTTGCCATTTCCATTTGGGTTCGAAAATTGATCGCAACACGGTTTCGGCAGGTTTCGTATATCTGCGTGTCGCCAGAGGCAATCCGTTTTCCAATCTTTGCGACTTGTTTAATGATGTATTTGCCGCCTGGACGGCCTGAGACGGGACGAGGGACTAAATCCATTGCTGCTGAGCAGCTTTGAGCCTCTTCCAGTGCCTCGTAGGCGATGGTAGCCATACCTTGGTTGACGGATTCAGGTGAGGTCGTTCCATCGCCCCAGAAATAGTTTATGACTGCGGATATATGTTCGCGTTGATCAGATTCCATTTTTCCATTCCCTGTAAACATGGCCCTTCCTGGGCAAGGAAACTGAAGATACAGCGCAGGGGTAGTTCACGACAAGGGTGGTCGGCGAAACGACGAACCTACTGCGCTTGCCGGATCTCCTGGCTCACAACAAAGCCTGAACCGTATCACCAAGAGCCAGCTCACCCCCTTCAACCACTCGCGTCGTAATGCCGCCATGCCCCCGCATGGCGTTGTATCCACCTGGCCCAAGTGCGGTCTCCATCTTGCTGCAGGGGTGGCACAGGCCCGTGTATTCCAGTACCACACCACCAATCCGGAATCGTTTGCCTTTCAGGGCCAGCAGGTTCAGGCCGGAGACGACGATGTTGCGCCGGAAAACGTCAGGTTCTTTGGCGTTCCGGCCCAGGCAGGAGGCAATGGCGTGCAGGTGTTCTTGCTGGATCAGGGTCACCTGTCGTTTGCTGGTGTCGCGGCCCTTGAACCGATCACCTTCCAGGCCTTTGCCCGGGGTGACGGTCACCTTCTCGAGCGTCTGCATCGGTTCACCCCGCGCCGGGCGGATTCCGAGCCATTCCACGCGCCCGCATTGGGGAAGTTTGTCCAGCAGGGTTTGAAGAGGAGTTGATTCAGGCATTGGCAAGCGCTCGCACACAGAGGCGGAACAGCTCCGCCGAGAAAAACCGGTGTTCGCCGAGTCCCTTGGCCACGAATATCTGCCCACCGGATTCGCGGATGCCGCCTTCGATCATCAGGTTGTCGCTCATCTCGAAGTGTTCGATGGCGTGGCCCAGTTCATCCAGATCGGTTTCGCCGGCGCGTTTCCGATAGGGCCGGCTGTCCAGGGTGAACCCGAAGGCAGTCTTGCCCTGGCCGATCATGTAGCCGATTTCGAAGACGGTGCCGGGGTCGGCGCTGATACCGCGAAAGGGGGTGAGGTTGGCGATGATCGCGTGGCAACTGTCCATCAGTTCGCGGTTGGCCTGGTAGATCCGGTGGCCACGTTCTGGTCTGGGCAGGTCCACTGGAAACTCAAGCGCCGTATCCAGCGGGTCGACGCCTTCAAACCCGGCTTCCCGGAGCAGGCGTTTTTTCTCGGCCACGATGGCCTGGTGTTCACCGGCCGGGAAGAAGGCTTCCGGGCCGGCGAGGTAGACGCGTTTGGGGTGTGCCATGGCTCAGGACAGAACCTGGCCGCCATCCACCACCAGCGTCTGGCCGGTGATCCACCGGGCCAGATCGGAGGCCAGGAACAACGCCACGTCGGCGACTTCCTCCGGCGTGCCCAGGCGCCCGAAGGGAATCCCACTACGGATAGTCTCGTAAAGATCCGGGTTGTGCTGACGGGCCTGGTCCCAGACGCCGCCCGGAAACTCGATCGAGCCCGGGGCGATGCCGTTAACACGGACTTTATGCGGGGCCATGGACGCCGCCAGACTGCCGGTATAGTGGGCGACGGCGGCCTTGATGGCCGCGTAGGGAGCGGTGCGTGTCGAGGCATGCAGGGCGGCGATGGAGGCAATGTTGATGATCGTGCCCCCGCTTTCCTTCAGCGCTGACAGGCAGGTGTGGCCGGCGCGAACCGTGCCCATCAGGTCCACCTCAACGCTGCTCAGCCAGCCTTCTTCGTTGTCCTCACGCCCAAACGCCGAGGCGCAGTTGACCAGCACGTCCAGGCCTCCCAGCTCGCTCATGGCGTTCTGCAGGTAGGTTTCCAGCGAGGCCTTGTCGCCGATATCACAGGGGGCCACATGCAGGGTCAGCCCCTCGCCTGCACCTTCTTGTGCCAGTGCGTCCAGGGACGCCTGCCCGCGTGCGCATACGGAAACCATGGCCCCGGCCCGGGCAAACCCCAACGCGATGGCCCGGCCAATCCCCTTGCTGCCGCCAGCGACGATGACGCGCCGGCCGTTGAAATCAAACGACATTGCATGCTCCTTTTTTTGTTCGGTTAAATCTGGCCAGTGGCTCGAGTCTGCAGCTACTGTAACGCTAAACGCGGAGCTGCACGATCTATAGGTTGATGGAATGTCGCGAGCATTGAGAAGGTTTCAGCCACATTTGCTAGTATCTCCGCCTCTTCATCCCGCAAGAGATCAAGCCCTGGAACATGAATGCTCCTTTCAAGCTGCGGCCCTACCAGCAGGAAGCGGTGGACGCCACGCTGAACCACTTCAGGAAGTCCGACGAGTCGGCCGTCATCGTGCTGCCAACCGGCGCGGGCAAGAGTCTGGTGATTGCCGAGCTGGCCCGCCTTGCCCGCCGCAGGATTCTGGTGCTGACCCACGTGAAAGAGCTGGTGGAGCAGAATCACGCCAAGTACGAGAGCTATGGGCTGGAAGGCGGTATTTTCTCCGCCGGACTGAAGCGAAAGGAGAACCGGCATCAGGTGACTTTCGCCAGCGTGCAGTCCGTAGCCGCGAATCTGGATCAGTTCCGGGATGAATACTCGCTGGTGATCATCGATGAGTGCCATCGGGTCAGCGGTGAGGAAACCAGTCAGTATCAACGGATCATCGAACTGCTGCGGCAACAGAACGAGTCCCTGAAAGTGCTCGGGCTCACCGCCACACCCTACCGTCTGGCCATGGGCTGGATCTATCGCTATCACTACCGGGGTTTTGTTCGCGGTGGTGATGAACAGCAGGACAAGCCTTTTCAGCATTGCATCTACGAACTGCCCCTGAGCTACATGATCAATCGGGGCTACCTCACCAAGCCCGAGCTGGTGAACGCGGCGGTGGCGCAATACGATTTCTCCGCGTTGCCTAGGGATCGTTTTGGCGAATACGCCGAGAGGGACGTCAACGAGCTGCTGGGCAAGCATAAGCGGGTCACCCGGGCCATCATTGAGCAGGTGATGGAGCTGGCGGCCGAGCGCCAGGGCGTAATGATCTTTGCGGCCACGGTGGATCATGCGCGGGAGATCACCGGCTATCTGCCGGAACACGAGACTGCCCTGGTGACCGGCGCGACCGATCTGAGGGAGCGGGCGTCGCTGATCCAGCGCTTCAAACAGCGGCAATTGAAGTATCTGGTGAATGTGTCCGTGCTCACCACCGGCTTTGATGCACCCCATGTAGACTTTATCGCCATTCTCCGGCCCACCCAGTCGGTCAGCCTGTATCAGCAGATTGTGGGCCGCGGGCTTCGGTTGGACGAGGGCAAGCAGGATTGCCTGGTGATCGATTACGCGGGCAATCACGTGAACCTGCATCATCCGGAGGTGGGCGAGCCGAAACCGAATCCGGACAGTGAGCCGGTGCAGGTGTTCTGCCCGGGCTGTGGCTTTGCCAATATCTTCTGGGGCAAGACGGACAGCGACGGCCGGGTAATCGAGCACTACGGGCGTCGGTGCCAGGGGTTGCTGGAGCCTGTCGAAGGAGAGGCAGCGCGCGCCCAACAGTGCGATTACCGTTTCCGGTTCAAGGAATGCCCGCACTGCGGCGGCGAGAACGATATAGCGGCTCGCAACTGCGGCCAGTGCCACAACGCCATCATCGATCCGGACGATCAGTTACGGGACGCGCTGAAGCTCAAGGATGCCATGGTGATCCGTTGCGCCGGGATCTCGTTGGGTGTGGATGGCAGCAAACTGAAGATCACCTATCACGGTGAAGACGGGGAAGAACTCCGCGAGTCGTTTGATTTCAGCAAGCCGGCACAGCGCACCGTATTCAGCAAATTGTTCGGGCGTCGTTTCGCCAGTGGCCAGGCCCCGAAAACCTTCAACAAGGCGGATGAGGTGCTGGAGTTGCAGGCCTTGTTGCCGGCACCGGATTTCGTGATTGCCCGCAAGCAAAAGCATTACTGGCAGGTGCAGGAGCGGATGTTTGATTATCGGGGCAACTATCGGAAGGCGAATGAAGCGTAATAATACCCAACCATCCATTCAGGCTTTTTCATGATGAAATCAATCGCGCTGGCGACACTGTTGGTCGTCCTTCTGGGGTTTCTCGGTGTTCAGTATTACATTACGTCCGTTCCTGATCTTGACGCTCCCGTCACCGTGGGTGAGGTGCGGGACGTGAAGTCTGAAAAAACGCTTGTAGTTACCCTGGTGGACAGGGAAGGGCAGCGATTTACCGTCGGCCTTCGGGGCGATACCGCCAAGCCGGAGGAAGCCGCGCTGTTCTATATCCGGAATCCGGATGTCATTCCCTATGTGTTCTGGCCGAGCCTTCGAAGCAATGATGAAAAGCGGGTTCTCGAATTACTGGAGGACGTGATCGAATCGGGCGCATCAGTCCCCGCTGTCCGCAGCATCTACTCGGTCTTGAAGGAACGCAACTGACGCTCGGGATCTATATCGCGATGCCTCAATAATTTCAGGGGCTTGTCCGGAACACCAGCAGCTGGTTGTTGGCGGGCATGGGATGGTTTTCCGCAAGTGCCATCCCCACCGATTCCGCCAGTGCCTGGAGGTCGACCAGGTCCCGGATGCCCATGTGGGCTGCCTGGGATCTCAGATGCTGGTCAAAACGCTGGTTGCTGTCACTCGAATATTCGCCCTGGTTGTTGAACGGGCCGTACAGGCAGAAAGCGCCGTCTTCTGGCAGGCGCTCACCTATGCCATGGAACATCTGTTCGACCTCGTGCCAGGCCATGATATGGGTGGTATTGGCGGAGAATGCCCATCGGAAAGTGTCGACCGGCCATTGGGCATCGCTGACGTCCAGCTCAACCACCGGCAGGATGTTGGGCAGTGCGGCCTGTTCCAGCCGTGCACAGCATAAATGAGCAGACTCCGGGTGATCGCTCGGTTGCCACTGCAGGTGGGGCATGGCCCTTGCGAAATGCACGGCGTGCTGCCCTGTGAGCGTTCCTATTTCCAGCACCGTACCCGGTGCATTGAAGATGGCCTGTAGCTTCTCAAGGATCGGGGCCTTGTTGTTCTCGCAGGCCTGGGAGTAGGGCAGGTCGTGGGTCATCGGGTTCGTTCCTTCAACGCGGAGCGAGAATGACGGTCGCGGAGAGCGGAGGAGTTCCCGAGTGGCGAAAAGCCATATGGCAGAGTGACGACGTCACCTACGCATATGACTTTGCCTTTTCTTTCGGAGCAATGATCCTTATTGCACGTTGTAGACCTCAATAATGGTCTTGGCCAACTCAAGATCATTGTCCTCCGCGAGCGCAAGCTGGTTCAGAGCTCGGATCGTAGTGTCTTTCTCCGAGGCTTTGATATCCAGTAACTGAATGACAGAGTCTACCTTTTCACCACCGCCACTTGCGAGCTGGTGACGAAACTCTCCGCTGAACGCGATAATGATTTCCTTGATCTGTCGTGGCTTGGAAGTCGAGATTCCGGATGGGGTGTCCGGCTTCAGGGTGACAAAGTACTGGTCCGGGGAAAATTCATGAATGGCACCGGAAACTCCATCTGTGGTGGAGCCCAGCAGGCCTCCTAATACAATGTTGCCGAAGAACCATGGGTTGGTTGTGGTCGACAACTGAGCCGTATAGGTCTTGTAGCCTTCCTTTTCAAACGTGATGGATTGATTGGAACCGCGGTCGACCGGCACGGTGAGTGGCGTTTTACCGAGCACACGGCCGGAAACGGTGACCGTTGCTTCTTCGGGCTCACTGTTGAACGTAAGTTTCTGGTCGGTGCCGGAGACGATTGATGCGCAACCGCTTGAGAGTAGCGCGATAGCGGCCAGAACGAGAGATAGGGGATAGTTCATGATGCTTCCTTGTCTTGAAGTGGTCTTCCAGAGAAATTATTGATTCAGGGAGATGTCGCCGGGCTGGATCTTTAATTCCGAGAGTTTCTCAAGCAGGTTTTGGATATTGGCTTTTCCAGAGCCCTCGTTGGCCAGTCGCAGGCGCTTGATGGCGACAAAGGCATCGCCGACAGTGGCGGTATACGGGGCAACAATGGTTTCGTTCAGGACGACCGCGCCATTATTTTTGCGGTCGGTCAGGATGTACTTCACGTGTGTGGTAACTTTAAAGTCCAGCCCAAACATCGGTTGGTCTACTTCCAGCAGGAGCGCCTCAAGCTGATATCGTCCACTACCGGACAGGAGTCCTTGTTTCCTCAGGCTTTGTTTAAGAGCGCCAGCGAAGGCGTCATTGTCGATCTCGGAGGTCCATGCAGGATTAGTGTCCTCGCCTCCCGAGACGTTGGCCACATTCACGTTGCTTTGTAGGGCGGTGTCGTAGGCCTTCACTGGCCCCTCGTATACCATGTTGCCCATTTTCGCGCCGGACGCGCAGCCAGAGAGATAGAGTACAGCGGCCAGTACTGCCAAAATCCTTGCGTTTCGCACAGAAGATTCCTTCTTACTTATGTGATTATTTTGGGTATTTCCGAAAATGAACGAAAGTTCACGTCGGCGCGGTATGGTAGCTGAGCATCGTTGAGCGTGCTATGAACTAGAGTGTTCGTCTGCGTAAAATTTCGTGAAATTCTTAAAAACCGGGGAAGAAGCTGATATCGGGTGAAATCCCGGGGAGGGCACTGAAGTTAACGCTGCCGCTGGCTATAATGGCTTACTTCGAATCGTCGCAGAGAACCTTATGCCAATCGAAAAGAATCAGGTAGTCCTTTTCCACTACAGTGTCCGTGATGAACAGGGCGACGTTGTTGAAACCTCCCGCGGTGGCGAGCCGAACGCCTACCTGCATGGCCACGGCGGTGTGATCCGGGGCCTGGAAGAAGCCCTGGAAGGTCGCGATGCGGGCGATACGTTCAGTGTTACCATCACTCCGGACAAAGGCTATGGCCCGCGCAAGCCCGATGCCATCCAGCGGGTGCCGATCAAGCACTTGATGGGGGCCAAACGGTGGAAGCCGGGGATGATCGCCCAGGTGCAGACCGAACAGGGCCCTCGACATGTGCTGGTGGCCAAGGTTGGCCACAAGTTTGCCGACGTCGACACAAACCACCCCATGGCCGGCAGAACCCTGACCTTTGATATCGAGGTCATCGAAGTCCGCGCCGCGGATCCGGAGGAGATTGCGCACGGCCACGCCCATGGGCCCGGTGGGCACCACTGAGACGTTACTGTTTGCCCAGCCCTGGACGCGGTTAATCGCTGACGACGGTCACCGGTCCGGTCGCATGTCTGACGACTTTCTCACTGATACTGCCCAGGGTCAGTCGCTCCACGACTGAGTGACCGCGCCTGCCCAGCACCAGATGGGTGTCCGGGTTGGCTTCCAGGTATTCAATGATTTTGTGAGCAGGCTCACCCTGCAGCAGAATCTCTTCCGCGACACTGGCATCACCGCCGATGGCTTGTTTGGCGGTGTCGAACACCTTGCGGGCGTATTCCTGTTCTTCCTGGTCAAGATCGGACGACCAGGTACCGCGGACAATCATCCTCTCCAGCTTGGTGTGCGGGAATACGGTGAGTAGTTTGAGCTGGCGGCCGGTGGCACGCGCAAGTTCGGCGGCCATCTTCGCTGCCTGGGAAGAATGCTCTGAGCCGTCGCAGGCGGCCACGATGACTGGATTAGCGTTGGCCATGATACATACCTCTTCTTCTGGGAATGTTCTCTCAATGTAGACCGCTCTGATCACGATGGCGACCAAACTTCCCCGTGCTGCATCACCCGGAATTCCGACTCGCTGATGCCTTGCCTCTCCAGCGCCATTTTCAGTCGCCGGGGCGGCTCGTCCATGGGTTCATCGGTGAGCACGAACGTGCCCCAGTGCATGGCGACAGACTGCCGGGCACCAATGTCCTGGTGAATCCTGACCGACTCTTCCGGTGCCACGTGCACCGGAGCCATGAACCAGCGTGGGTCGTAGGCGCCGATCGGTAGTAGTGCCAGATCGATGGGCGCGAACAGCTCACCGATCTCACGAAACACCTTTCCATAGCCGGTATCTCCGCCGAAATAGAACCGGAAGCCGTCCATCTCCAGCAGCCAGCTGCACCAGAGTGATGTATTGGTGTCGGTCGGGGTGCGTCCGCTGAAATGCTGGGTGGGCAGGCAGAACACTTCGTTCTCGGTGGAAAGGGGCGTCGATTGCCACCAGTCGAGTTCCACGAGGTTGTGGATGCCGCGTTTTTCGAACCAGGATCGCAGGCCCATGGGCACGCAGAAGCACAGACTGTCCCGGAAACGCCGGTGCAGCTGACGCACTGTTGGTTCGTCGAGATGGTCGTAGTGGTTGTGGGAAATCAGTACCAGATGGATCGGAGGCATGTCCGCCACCGTCAGTGCAGGCGGCGTGTAGCGTTTCGGCCCGACCAGCCGGAAGGGGCTGGCGCGCTCCGACAGCACGGGGTCGGTCAGCACGTTCAGGCCCCGATACTGAAACAGGAATGAGGCATGTCCCAGCCAGGTCAGTTGCGGTTTGTCAGGCGGGTCCATCAGCAAGTGACCATCCGGACGCAGCAGCGTGTACCGTTTGCCCTCCGGAAAACGTCGGCCGGGGGCCAGTTGCCAGCGCAGGAAATCCCCAAGGCCATGGCGCGGCACGGGGTCGAGGTTTCGGTATCTGCCCCGGTGAAAATGGCGCTCGGCAGCCAGGACTGCCAGGCGTTCACGGTTGATAGTCATGACTCTTGTGCACCTTTCCCGCTGAGAATTGACAGTTGTTTGCAGATTTTTTTTCGCAACATGACGTAGTTCACAGTAATCTTGTTTGTCTTCCAAGGAATCCTGCAGTCTATGGACAGTCTGAACCTTTCTGTGGCTTATGAGCCCGCTCGACAGCGCAGGCCTCAATTCTGGCGCCTGGCCATGCGATGTGCCCAGATTGCCGGGACGGTCGACGTTGCATTCTTTGCCCTGTTTCTCGCCCTCGGGTCGCCCATTCTGGCTTGGGTGAACGTGGTCAGTGTGGCCATGTATGCAGGCGCTTACTACGCGCTGAAATCCCACAATAACAAAGTTGCCGTCGTCCTGATCTGGACAGAGGTTCTCACCCATGCAGCGCTGGGGATTATCCTGATTGGCTGGGAGAGTGGATTCCACTATTACCTGCTGATGTTCATTCCGGCCATTTGTGTGTCTGCAGGGCGCCGGTGGGCGATCTACGCGCTCTTGGCTCTCTGGGGCTATTACGTGGCGCTGGATGCTCTGATGTGGTTTATCGAACCCCTGCAGCCCATTCCCGAATCCGCCCTGCACATTGTTCACCTCTTTAACCTGAGTGTGGTTTTCGCCATGTTCAGCTATCTGGCCTCCTACTATCTGCGGATGGTGGTGTCTGCACAGCAAAAGCTTCGGGACATGGCGACGACCGATCCTCTGACGGGACTCTTTAACCGTCGCCACATGACCTACCTCGCGCAAAACGAGCTGGCCCGGTTCCAGCGCAATGGCCATCCGGTTGGCTTTCTCCTGCTGGATATCGACCATTTCAAGTCGATCAACGATCAATATGGTCACGAGGCTGGCGACAGGGTGCTGGTTGTCGTTGCGGATGCCATACGAGACGCGTTGAGAGCCCAGGATCTCGTCGGGCGATGGGGCGGAGAGGAGTTTCTGGCGATTCTCCCGGAAACCGATGCCGAAAAGGCGCGGGCAAGCGCCGAGCGGATCCGCACGGCATTTCTTGCAAAGGACTGGAAGGAAATGACCGGCATCCCGCTGGACGTCACCATCAGTATTGGCGTCAGTGAACTTGGGGCCGATGATGATCTGAGTTCCGCGGTCAGCCGCGCCGATACGGCACTGTACCGGAGCAAGAGCAGCGGCCGGAATCGGGTGGAGCTGGAGACTGCCTGATGTCGCTCGAAGTCGGCGACTTCTGGTACCAACCGGATACTCCTGAGCTATTTTGGCCCGTCAGGCTATCAGGGGGCTGTCGATAGCAGAATCCTGAGCAATCACACAATTGCGTCCCGCCGCCTTGCCCGCATAAAGGAGCTTGTCGGCTCGCTTCATGAGCGAGTCATACGATGTGTCGGTTGAGGTGAAGGACGCTACCCCCACGGTAATGGTGGCGTGAAAGGTGACGTCTCCCGAACTGAATTCCATGTTTTCAATCCGCTTTCGGATGCGTTCGGCGAACGCGACCGCATTGTTCAGCTGGGTGTTGGGTAAGATGATCGCAAACTCTTCACCGCCAATACGGCAGGCGACATCCAGTGCGCGAAGTTCCCTTTGAATCATCGTTGCGGTATCGATCAGTACGGTGTCACCACCGGCATGGCCGTACTGATCATTGATGGTTTTGAAATGATCAAAATCGAACATCATGACGGATGTGGGAAGGCCCGAACGAAGGGCGTCAGAATGATGCGCTTCTAACTGGGCCACGAAGTATCGCCGGTTGAAAAAGCCTGTCATGCCGTCCGTCAGAGATTCCCGCGTCAGTCTTTCCTCCAGCGCTCTCTGGTAACTGACATCCCTGACAACGGCCATGGCGGCTTCGGCCCCATCCAGCACAATGGTGTTGATCATGATATCCACCGGGACTTCCGTGCCGTCTGCACGCAAGCCGGAGAACCGCTTTTCAACTCCCATCGGCCGGGAGTGGGGTGCCCGAAAATACCCCTCGACACTTTGACTGTGGGAATTCCGGTTAGGCACGGGGATGAGGAGCGTCAAGTCTGAGCCGTTCAGGGCCTCCACCGGGTGGCCAAACATGACCGCGGCAACCGTATTCACCAGTACGATTCTGTGTTCCTGATTAACGATAACGATCGCATCGGGAAGGGACTCAATGAACGGCAGCAGATCGCTGGACGTCGTGATGAGTTTATTGGCTGGCTTGTGGGTGAGGACGGTCACAGGAGTAGGGGAAATCAAATGTTGAACATTTATTCACCCAATATACCTGTTAGGGGCTCAAATACCACTAAACTGCGAAAAACAGGCTGGATTGGCCCTATTTGAGGCCTCACTCCTCAATCACTTCCCGCTCAAACCGGCCAAGAATCACCACGATAATGAGGGCAAGGACGGTCACCATGCTTGCCAGGGCCAGCGTCCCGACACCGCAGGCCACGCCAATTGCGCCGGCGATCCAGATGGAAGCACCCGTGGTGATGCCCTGGACATTACCCCTGCTTTGAATGATGCAACCAGCACCCAGGAACCCGATGCCACCAATGATGCCCTGTACGATGCGCGAGGGATCAATGCGGGCCGAGGGATCGCCCTGGGCGGTTGCCATCAGGATGTGCAGGCCGATCAGGGTAAATGTGGCGGCGCCCACCGAGACCAGCATATGAGAGCGCAGTCCCGCTGGCTTGCCACGAAGTTCTCGCTCCAGCCCCAGCACCAGGGCAAGGCCGGCCGCCATCAGCAGGCGGACCATCATGTCCATGGCAGGAATTTCGCTTTCGAACATGCATCACCTGTGACAGAAACTGGGTAGAGTCAGGCCGGTAGACCTTCTCAGTGCCTGGGATTGGTGTTGTCCCTTGAGGATTCGTCCTCGGAGGCGTTGTCATCGGAGGTGAGGTAGAAATCCTTGTCCTCGTAGGTCTTCACATCCGGGTCTTCAATGGCGTTCTTGCGACGGCCCTTGTAGAGCCAGAAGGCCACAACCGCGCCAATGATGATCACAAAGATCCACTTCATGTTCGTTCCTCCGTAAGGTGCTATGTCCTCTATTCAGAACTCTGTGGGGCGATCCGTCAATGTTTATCGAAAAAGCAGAGCACCTGGGTCAAAGGTTGGTTGCGCCGTCTCTTCACGGTAACATCGTCGGTTCCATCACCCGGGCGCGGATCGCCCTCAAAACGGTGATGTCGTTTCATGGATGGCTGCTAACGCAAAGGATGCGATATGAGCAAAGCGATGGTTCTGGTCGGAGACCTGGGCTCTGATCACGACGGTTTTCCCCCCACGCCGGTCATTGCCGGTTCCCCCGATGTTCTGATTGACGGCAGGCCCGCTGCCCGCGTTGGGGATCCGCTGGCCCCCCATTCCAAACCGAAACACCCACCACACCCCCGCACAATCGCTGGTGGATCCCGCACCGTGATGATCAATGGCAAGCCGGCGACGATAACCGGAGGGGCTATTTCCTGCGGTGGGGTAATGATGGGGAGTGGCAGCGTTGTTGTTGGCGATTAGCATCGGTCTAAGCCACTTCCAAATCAGCGCAGCATTTGTCGGAGCGGGTGCGATTGGTTTGGGTCTAATTTCGCTGACAGCGATGATTACCTTCGCCTTTTCAAGAGTGGCGATGATCGAGAAGAAGATCTCGCACAGTGATTCTGCTGCGCTTCACCACAGTAAGGTCTGGGGTAATGATCCCCTGGGAAGATTGATGAGGAGCAGCTATGTTTTTACGTTTCTTGTGCTTCGATCCCTACCATCCAGCCGGCTCAAACGTTCCGCCGAGCAAATTGGCGACATATCTGCTCGGTTACCGGTGAACTTGACTCTATGGGCGATTTTGCCGCCTTTGATGATGTACGGTTGTTTTGTTGTCCTTCTGATTGTAAGCCTGTTTTTGTAAGTGGCTCTGCGGTCTGCGGACAATTCCACGGGCCATGCGTCTTCATTGATCAGAGAAGTGCCGCAGCGAAACGCGCCTTCGCTGCTCGGGGCGATTACAGCGAGGACCCTCAGGGCCAGCAGTTATTGGGGCATTGGTGATCAACTGCTTGGCATCCAGAGGCTTTGCAACTGCCCGACCAGTGAAGAGCCCACCCCCTGGCTGCTCAGGAAGTTCAGGAGAATCGGGGCGAACTGCTGGATCATCCCGCTGTCCATGCCCAGCGCGGAGAAGGCTGATTGAACGCCATTCATCGACGAGATGCCGGGGATCAGGCTTTTACCCTGGCTTCCGTCGCCTCCCAACAGGCCAGCCAGTCCCGGGATTTTGCTGGTCAGGGCACTCATGCTGTCGGCGCCGAGCTGGTGTTTCGCCAGTTGCAGCAGGGCACTGGTACCGCCGGCAGCCTGTGTTTTTGTCACGTGAAGCTGATCCTGAAGCTGGCCGACCAAAAATCGTGCGTCACCGCTGACTTCGGTGGTAGGGGAGACTGCCCCGGTTTCTTTCGAGATCGTGTCGTTCAGAGTAAAGGCGTCAACGGTGGGTGAAAGCAGGTAAATGCTGGAAATCAGCAGGAATTGCTTGAGAATGGCGTTCATTCTGAGGTCCCTCAGGCGTGCGTTGATGATCGTAATCGATTATTTGGGGCGGTATCGGAATAAAAAAGTGTTGTTATCCGAGACAGGCGATGTGATGGCGCCAATCCACGGAGCCGGCCAGGCTGGAGGATTCGTGCTGGGGTTGGGGCAACGTTAACTTCGGTTCCGAAGGGTAAGAGCCTGATTTTTGAGACTTTTGATGATTTCCGGCACCTTGAACGGCAACAGGGTCGCGGTGGTTTTTAACAGGCTGATAAGGACATTCATTCGCTTGTACCAGAGCACGCGATGTATCTTCTTTTTCATCGGATGGTAACCTTCGAGGTAAAGGTCGTTCACACGGTCAGCGTTGTTGGTGAGGCTGTAACGGCTCAGATCCAGCGGCACCACGATGTCCGCGTTCTTCAGCTGCTTGCGGGTATTGAAATCGATACTGATGTTGATCGCGTTGCTGATCACGTCGAGCGTGTTTTCCGGCTTCGGGTACCGGGCGACATGGCTCAGATCCACGGCAATGGTAATGCCTGCGCCCATCTTTTCCAGGGGTGAAATCGGGACGTTTTCGACCAGCCCCCCATCGACCAGGGTCCGGCCGTCGATCTCAACCGGTACGAACAGGCCGGGCACTGCCATGGACGCACAAACGGCGTCTGCCAGACTGCCTTCGCGGAAAATCAGCTGCTCTCCGGTTTCAATATCCGTTGCACAAATGGCGAGTGGAATCTCCGCGTCCTCAATCCGACAGTCCCCCAGATCCCGCTGAATCATTTCCCGAATCACGTGGGTGCTGAACAGGCCTCCGCGCTCCAGGGTAAAGTTGATAATCCGGGACAGGTTCAGTGTGGAGCAGATGGACAGTATGGATTCTGCCGGGCGGCCGAAGGCGTAATAGCTGGCAATGAGCGCCCCCGCACTGGTACCCGAAATGCAATGAATGCGGATGCCTTCTTCCTCGAATGCCTTCAAGACGCCGATATGAGCAATGCCCCTGGCCGCACCGCCGCCCAGGGCCAGACCGATACGGGTGTTGAAGGGATTGAGTTTCATGGGTCAGTGCCTGTCGGTATCCGTGAGCATCGGGTATGCATTTCCTGTATTTCATCGTAATCTGATCGGCATCCAAACAAAAACAAAACGGAAAGGAAAAAGCCGATGGCCCAGTACGACGTGATCATCGAGGGTGGGCGTTATTTTGACGGTACCGGGGCACCGTCGTCCATTCGCAACCTGGCCATCAAGGATGGCCGCATTGCCCGGGTAACCGCCGAGCCGATCTCTCATGCTGAGGCCGATCGCGTGATTGATGCCAGCGGCCGATGGGTCACACCGGGCTTTCTCGACACCCACACCCATTACGACGCGGAATTGCTGGTGAGCCCCAGTCTGTCGGAGTCCGTTCGCCATGGGGTGACGACAGTGCTGGTCGGTAGTTGTTCCCTGAGCATGATATGCAGCGACTACGAGGATGCGTCGGATATCTTTACCCGAGTGGAGACGGTGCCCCGGGAACGGGTTTTACCCATCCTGAAAACCCACAAAACCTGGTCCACCCCCAAACAGTGGGCCGACTATGTGAAGCGAGTGCCGCTGGGTCCCAACGTCATCAGTTTCCTCGGTCACAGCGATCTCCGGGTGGGCGTGATGGGGCTGAGCCGGGCCACCAATAGGGACGTTCAGCCAAGTGAGGAAGAAATGCAGGCCATGGAGGCGCTACTCAAGGAAGCGCTGGACGAGGGATTCCTCGGGCTGTCCACCATGTGCCTGAAATGGGACAAGGTAGATGGTGACCGTGAGTGGTCCAAGAGCCTGCCGAGCACCTATGCCCACTGGAAGGAAATTGCCCGTCTGAACAAACTGGTGCGTCGATACGGCCGCGCACACCAGGGCGCACCGAATGCCGCCACGCCGCTCCAGATTCTGCAGTACGTGCGTGAATGCCTGGGCTGGCTGCGTCGGCCTCTGAAGACCACCCTGATCAGCCAGATGGACCTGAAGGGCAGTGCCTACCTGACCAACCTCACCAAAATGACGTCCCGGATCACCAATGCGCTGCGCGGCGATTTCCGCTGGCAGGTGTTGCCGACGCCGTTCACCGTGTATGCCGATGGCATCGACGTGGTGTTCTTTGAGGAGTTTGGAGCGGGCGAGATGGCGCTGGACCTGAAGGACGCGGTGGAGCGCAACGAGTTGCTCAAGGATGAAAAATACCGTCGGGAATTCCGGCGGTTCTATGGGGAAAAACTGAGCCCGAGGGTATGGCAGCGGGACTTCGGCGACGCGATGATCATCGATTGCCCGGATGCATCGCTGATCGGCAAGAACTTCGAGGAAGTGGCCCGGGCCCGTGGTGTCCACGTGGTGGACCTGTTCCTCGACCTGGTGGTGGAGTTCGGCAAGAAAATCCGTTGGTACACCACCGTTGGCAATCACCGAAAACCGGTGCTCAAGCGAATGGTGAAAGATCCGCGGGCACTGATTACGTTCAGTGATGCCGGCGCCCACATCCGAAACATGGCGTTCTACAACCTGCCCCTGCGCATGCTCAAGCTGGTCCAGGAATCCATCGACGAAGGTGATCCGGTGATGACCATGGAGCAGGCGGTTTTCCGACTGACCGGCGACCAGGCCGACTGGTTTGGGGTGGACGCGGGTAAGATCCGTGAGGGAGACCGGGCTGATGTGGTGGTTCTGGACCCGGCCGGCTTTGATCAGAATCTGGAGGAGGTTTCCTGGGCTGACATGGAAAACTTCGACCTGAAACGTCTGGTCAACCGCAATCCCGGCATCGTCAAAACCGTGTTGATCAACGGGAAAGTAGCTGTGGACGATGAGCAGTTGTCGCCGGCATTGGGGCACGAGATGGGGTACGGGGCGTTTCTTCCGGCCTGGTGAGGCCGGCTTGGGCGTCCGTCCGGAATGCACCCAGATGATGATTGAGGTCGGTATTCGCCTGCTCAAGGCTGGCAATGACTGTGAGTACGGAGGCCATCTGGGACTGCATCTGTTCACCGCCACTCGCGACTCGCTCGATCCGATGGTTGATATCCATCGCCACGGTGGACTGTTCTTCGGTTGATGCAGCTACCTCCCGGAGCATGGCGGCAACATCCTGAATGGAGTGGTTCATCTCCCCGAGCAGCACGCTCATCGAATGCCCGGATTCGACGCCGGTTGCTATGGCTTGGCGGGCTTCACCAAGGCTGTCATGGACTTTGCCGGTACTGTTCTGGACGGTATCAACAATGCCTGCGATGTCTGACGTCAGGGACCGGGTGCGATCAGAGAGCTGTTTGACTTCGTCGGCAACGACAGCGAATCCGCGTCCGTGGCTGCCCGCCCGGGCGGCCTCAATGGCGGCATTCAACGCCAGCAGGGTGGTCTGTTCCGAAATGTCGTGAATAGCCCGGGTGACCGAGGCGACTTCGTTGATGGCCGCCGACAGCTCTTCCACCATGGTGCTGGTTGCGGCAACGGTGCTGTCGATGGACTCCAGGGCGTCGCGATTGGTTTCGCCCATGGCATTGCCCCGGGCCACGATCTGTTCGCCTTCGGCGGCGGTATCGCTGGCCTGGGCCGATTTTTCCGCAACTTCACGGAAACTGAGGCTCAGTTGTTCCACGGCTTCCCGCATTTGCCGGGTTTCGTCGGCCTGGGCGGCGATGTTCCGGTCGGCTTCTCCGGTGACCTGTCGCAGGTTCATTACCACGGAATCACTCTGGTCAGCGGAGGTGCGAACGGATTTCAGTGTGCCCACGAACAGCTCGAGAAAGTGATTGACGGCACGTCCTATCTCGCTGATCTCATCCTTGCCACTATCCTGAAAGCGGCTGGTCAGGTCGCCCTCGATCAGCTGGGCTGAATGCCCCTGGAATTCGGCCACCGACCGTTTCATCCGCACCAGAACGATGGTTACCAGGATGACCAGCAAGATGGCGGACCCACCGAGCACCAGCAGGATTTCAGTGCGCTGAGCTCGCAGGTTTTGCGCGATGCCATCCGCGAGTGTGTCGCTGTAAGCGGACGCCAGACTGATGGTGTTCTTGAAAGAGCTCTGCAATGGCACGAAGAGGGACTGATAGACGCTGTCGACCATGCCCAGGGCGGATGCCGGATCGGTCTCCGCCATTTTGTTCAGCTCCACGCTCTGCTGATAGTAGTCGGCCCATGCCGTGGCCGTGGCTTCGATGGCATCCGCCAGCTCAGGCGTGCGGTTGTCGGCAAGTGCTGCCCGGGCGGACGCGAATCGCTGCTGAAGATCGCTGTTGACCTCTTTCAGCAACGAGGCGGTTTCCGGCATGATCGGATCGGCCTTGATCGTGGTGGTCGCCCGGGCCAGAGCCTGCGCCAGATTCTGCGTGACCCGCGTTGCCTCGTTGAAGCGAAGGGATTGCTCCATGACCCGGTCTGATCCGAACAGTGCAAGGCCACTGATGAGCATCGCCAGCAGAATGGACAGGGTGGACAGAAGGATCACTTTCAGGCGGATCGACACGCGAAAACTCCCAGGCTGGAACCGTATTTAACGGGGATTACAATATGACTTTCATGTGGCAGGTTTGTGACAGGCCGGGCCTTTGCGCTTGTCCTGATGGGGCTTTTCAGAGTAAAAGCTGAACCTCTTTGCATTATTCAGGAACTGTCCCCATGAATCCTGAAGGAACCAACATAACTGGAGGTCACCATGGCGGAAGTAACACTCAAGGAACAATTGGGCAGTGCAGTGAAAGATGCGATGCGGAGCAAGGACAAACTCCGTCTGACCACCCTGCGGATGGCCCAGTCTGCGATCAAGCAGATCGAGATCGATGAACGTCGGGAGCTGAGCGACGAGGACGTTCTGAAGGTGCTGGACAAGATGCTCAAGCAACGTCGCGACGCCGCCGCCCAATACGACGATGCGGGGCGGGAAGAACTGGGTGACCAGGAACGGGCCGAGATGGTGATCCTCGAGGAGTTCATGCCCGCCGCCCTGAACGAGGACGACCTGGACAGCCTGATTCGTATGGCCATCAGCGCCACCGACGCCAAGGGCATGCCGGACATGGGCCGTGTGATGAACGAGCTGAAGCCCCAGGTACTGGGCCGGGTCGACATGGGGCACCTGAGCAAGAAGGTGAAGGCGGCGCTGGCGGGCTGACATAGGGCTCGCCTTTGGAAGGGCGTTCTCCTAAGCTTTCAGGCAGGTTTTGCTCAGCCCGGGTGGTGTCCAGAAGCCTATGTCCGATAAAGCGCTCCGTAACAGATCCGACAAGCAGTCCATCGACCAGTTTATTAACGAGGTTCGCAAACTGCCCAAGCAGGGCGGCGGGCAGGGCCGTCTGATCTTTGCTCTGGACGCCACCGCGAGCCGGGAGGCGACCTGGGATCAAGCGTGCCACCTGCAGAGTGAGCTGTTCATGGCGACCCGGGATCTGGGTGGCCTGGCCATTCAGTTGTGTTACTACCGGGGCTTTGGCGAATTCAAGGCCACCGGTTTCGTCACTGATACCGGGCAGTTGCTGAACCTGATGAACGGTGTCTCCTGCCTGGGTGGGCGTACCCAGATCGGCCGGGTACTGGCCCATGCGATGAAGGAGACCCGTGCAAAGCCCGTGAAGGCAGTGGTTTTTATCGGCGATTGTTGCGAGGAATCGGTGGATGAGTTGTGTCATACCGCTGGCGAACTGGGTATGTTACGAACTCCGGTATTCATGTTTCACGAGGGGAACGATGCCCATGCCAGGGCGGTGTTTCAGCAGGTGAGCAAACTGTCCGGAGGGGCTTACGCTCCCTTTGATCGCAACAGCCCTCAGGTGCTCAAGGATCTTATGGCTGCCGTTGCGGTCTATGCTTCCGGGGGACCCAAGGCGTTGCAGGACTTCTCCCGTGGTAGCTCCCCGGAGGTCAGGCGCCTGACCCGGCAGATCAGGTAGTTCTTGTTATGTTTATTGATGGGGCCGAATGCCCCGGGGTGTCTGAGTGCCATTAGCGTTTTTGGTCATCGCAGCGTCGGTTGTCGCCTGGCTCTGGCTGCGCAGTCAGCCGGCGAGCCAGCGCAAGCCGGCCATTATGAAACTGGCGTTGATCGCCGGTATCGGAATGGTGGGTTTGCTGGCCATGACCGGCCGGCTGAACGTTCTGGTTGCACTGGTGGCGTTGCTTTTCCCGCTGCTGCGCCGGGTGTTGCCATCGCTGTTACGGAAGCACGTGACCGGCGCTGGAGGCGGGGCGAAAGCCAGGTCAGGAAACCAGTCCCACGTTTCCAGCGACATTCTCGAGATGAACCTGGACCATGACTCCGGAACCATGGAGGGCCGGATACTCAAAGGCCCGATGGCCGGGCGTGAGCTGGCAGACCTGAGCGAGGGCGAATTCCTGGACCTGTTGCGCTATTGCCGGACACATGACGACGACTCTGCCCGGCTGCTGGAAAGCTATCTTGACCGCCGTTTCGGCGACTCCTGGCGTGCCGACGACGAGGCTGGCAATACGAGCGGGGAATCTCACGAGCATAACAATGCCAGCGGCACACTCACCGAAAAAGAAGCACTGGATATACTCGGGCTGGAGGCCGGTGCAAGCCGGGAAGAAATCATCCAGGCACACCGCCGGATGATGCAGAAAGTTCACCCCGACCATGGCGGCAGCAATTATCTGGCGGCCCGGATCAATGAGGCCAAGGCGCGCCTGCTGAGTTGATGTGCCGGCGATAATCCTCCGGTGTCGCGTTGAACCATCTTTTGAAGGCGCGCCGGAAATTGGCGCTGTCGTGGTAATTCAGCAATTCAGCCATGGCTTCAATGGACAGCTGGCTGTCGCGCAGATAGCCCAGGGCCTGTTGCGACAGGATGTCGTCCCGTATCTGCCGGAAACCGGTGCCTTCCTGTTTCAACCGTCTTGCCAGAGTGCGCTTGCTGATAAACATCGCTGCTGCCGCTTCTTCTTCGCTCAGTACCCCCGGAGGGTGGGAGAGCATCATTTTCTGGACCTGGTACTTGCAGGTGCTCTTGCCGGACTGCAGCTGCGCGAGCATGGTTTCGCACTGTTGCAACGCCATCATGTAGTTTTCATGGTTGGCGGAGGCATTGGGTACTTTGCACACCTCCAGAGGAATCTTCAGGGAGATGTCCGGTTGGCCGAATTTCATGGCACCCGGTATGTGGCTTGAATAACGATCACTGTAACCGGGTTCCTGATGGGCAAAACAGATGACCGCCTCCTTCAGGGGGCGTCCGACGATAAATTCGGCGCAGTCAAAAAAGATCACCGTAAATATTTCACTCAACACCCGCAGCAATTCTTCCTGAAGTTCCATGCCAAAGGTGCAGGTCACCTCCAGCGAGTCCTGCCGGGTATCCAGTGCAAGCCGGGCGAGATTCATTCGGGTTGGCAGGAATGCCTGAAACGCTTTGAGTGCAGTGAGCAAGTCGGGGCTGCTGTTCGCCAGAAAGCCCATGGCGCCGTGGGTGGGAGAGGTCATACGTTGCCCCAGGCGCAGCCCTAGGGTTTCATCCTCCGCCAGATACAGGCTGTTTTGCAGGATCTGGAGTTGTTGCCGGGGGGTGAGCAGGGTGTCGTCTTGAAGAAACTGGTCCACTGAAAGCTGGGTCAGCTTCAGCAAATCAGCCACATCCCTTTCCTGTAGGCCGAGCTCCCGTGCAATCAAGCGGCTGTAGTTGGAGGGGATACAGGCCTGGTCAAGGTCAATGTCGGTCATGGTCCTGGCCAGATTTCCATTCATGGGCGCGCAATCGCCTTTACGCGGTGGTGTCGGTGAACCTTTCTGAAGTGTCTTGAAATGACTCCCTCCTGTCAATTAATGACCTGCCCCCTGGCAGGCCCTGATCGTAATCTGGCCTGAATGTCCCTATCTAAAGAACCGCGGAGCAATGGCTATGGGCCAGATCACCTTTATTGAGCACAACGGTACGGAACATGTGGTTGAAATCGAGGCGGGAAAATCCCTGATGGAGACGGCCGTCGAAAACGGTATTCCGGGAATCGACGCTGACTGCGGAGGCGCCTGTGCCTGTGGAACCTGCCACGTGATCGTCGATAAAAACTGGATCCAGGCCACGGGCGAAGTCTTCGCCAACGAAGAAGGCATGTTGTCCATGACGCCGGAGAAAACCGATACCTCCCGCTTGTCCTGTCAGGTCACGGTGACAGACGCCATGGACGGGATGGTGGTGCACTTTCCGGAATTCCAGATGTAAATCCCGAGTCCCACAGATTCTGCACCGGAGGTACTACATGAACATGCTCAGATCCCGACTCGAGCCTGCGATTCAGCCGGCTCTGGACAAGGTTTCGTCCGTTATTCCCCTGCATTGGCAAATCCGGGGTGTTCACGCATTCCAGGCGGTCAAAAAACGGATCGGCAAGAACAGG
The DNA here is from genome assembly GCF_023156285.1 of Marinobacter koreensis. Classification (GTDB taxonomy): domain Bacteria; phylum Pseudomonadota; class Gammaproteobacteria; order Pseudomonadales; family Oleiphilaceae; genus Marinobacter; species Marinobacter koreensis. The sequence goes on from NZ_JAKZAJ010000001.1 coordinate 287,392, forward strand.
CCCGTGCCGGTTTTCAGGGAGGTTCCGCTGCCGGACGTGTCGACACTTGCCCTGGACGAGATTGATGTCAGTAATCCGTTTCTGTATCGGCAGGGGCTCTGGCACTCCTATTTCAAACGGCTTCGGGACGAGTGCCCGGTGCACTACCAGGCGAACAGCCCGTTCGGCCCGTTCTGGTCCATTACCCGGTACGAAGACATCCTGTTTGTCGACAGCCACCATGATCTCTTTTCTGCGGAACCTATTATTTCTATCGGGCCGCAACCCGAAGGACTGGAAATCGAGACCTTCATTGCCATGGATCCGCCCAGGCATGATATCCAGCGCCAGGCGGTCCAGACGGCTGTAGCACCGAAGAATCTCGCGCAGATGGAACATCTGATTCGTACACGAACCGCCGACGTACTGGACCATCTGCCTGTCGGGGAACCATTTGACTGGGTACAACGGGTATCCATTGAACTGACGTCACGCATGCTGGCAACCCTGTTCGACTTCCCGTTCGAGCAACGTCATAAGCTCGCTTATTGGTCGGACCTGGCAGCCGCCGCACCAGAATCGACCGGTGGTAACGCGGATCATGACGAGGGCTTCAGAGCGGCTGCGGACATGGCCAGGCACATGTCTTTATTGTGGCGTGACAAGGAAGCTCGCAAGGCCGCGGGTGAGGAGATGGGGTTTGATCTGATCAGCCTGCTGCTGGCCAACGAGAACACCCGGGACATGATCAACCGGCCCATGGAGTTTATCGGAAACATGGTGTTGTTGATCGTGGGTGGCAATGACACCACGCGCAACTCGATGACAGGTGGGGTGCTGGCACTCAATCAGTTCCCGGAGGAGTTTCGCCGGCTGAAACAGAATCCGGATCTGATCCCCAATATGGTCTCGGAAATCATTCGCTGGCAAACGCCCCTGGCCTATATGCGCCGGGTGGCGAAAAAGGATGTGGAGCTGAATGGCCAGACCATCCGAAAAGGCGACAAGGTCGTGATGTGGTACGCCTCCGGCAATCGCGACGAGCGGGCTATCGATAACCCGGACCAATTCAGGATCGACCGGGAAAACGCCCGCAAACATCTGTCCTTCGGTTTTGGCGTGCACCGTTGCATGGGCAACCGGCTGGCGGAAATGCAGCTGCGTATCCTTTGGGAAGAGCTTCTGACACGCTTCGATGATATTGAGGTGGTGGGAGAGCCGGCATACGTGCAATCCAATTTTGTTCGCGGCTACACCCACATGACGGTGAAACTGAAAGCGAAATCAAAAGTTTAATCAAAACATAAGGTTTTTTTCTGTGCCCGTATGTACCCCCTTCTCCCATGTTGTAAAGTATCGACCCTGGCAACATGTAAGGGATCACTTCGGGTTCAGAGAGGAGCCTCATAATGAAAAAAATCCTTCCCTGGCTGATGTTAGGGGTATTCACAGGCTGTGCGACACAAACGCCTCAAATGAAAGAGGTCGAACCGGCCGTTTCTCCCGAACAGCAGCGGGCTGCCCAGCAGGCGGCGTTAGAGGCCAAAGCGCCCGAGCGATTGAGCCTCAAACGAAAGATCGCGGTGGGCCGGATTTCCAATGAAACGAATTATGGTCGCAGCCTGCTGCGCTCCAATGCGGAAGATCAGCTGGGCTCCAAGGTAACGGACATGTTCCTGCAGGCGCTGGCCAACAGCGAAAGCTATCTGGTGTTTGAGCGGCCGGATATCGAACTGCTGAGCAAGGAAGCGGAACTGTCCGGCCAGGAAATCTCCATCACCGGTGTCGACACCCTGGTGATTGGCTCCCTGACCCAGTTTGGCCGCGCCACGACCGGTGAGCGTGGCTTCCTGTCTTCCTCCAAAAAGCAGGAGGCCACGGCAACGGTGGATCTTCGGTTGGTGGACGTAAAGACCGGTAGGGTATTTGCCTCGGTGACCGGGACCGGTTCGTCCTCGACTGAACAGGCTCGCACGATGGGGTTTGGCTCTGCAGCAGGTTACGACGGCAGTCTGAATGATCAGGCCATTGCCGCAGCGGTCACGGCGGCTGTCGACAAGATGACCGGGCTCTTCCTGGAAAAGCCCTGGACGGCGGATCTTCTCGCCCGCGAGGACGGACTCGTCTACATCAGCGGTGGCGAGAGCCAGGGAGTCCGCAAGGGTATGGTCTTCGCTGTGGAAACCCGGGGCAAGGACGTGAAATCCCGGACGACCGGAACGGTGATTTCCCTCCCGGGCAAGAAAGTAGCGGAACTGACCATCGTCGGGCTGTTTGGCGATGACCCTATGAATCAGGGCGCCATCGGGGAGATCTCCCAGGGGTCTATCGAAGGGTATGATCTGGGCGAACTGCGTGTGAAGGAGAAGAAGCAATGAGGATGCTGCTTGCGTTACTGATCTGTCTGACCCTGACCGCTTGTGTCCAGTCACCCACCCGCAACACCCAGGTTGTGGATGACCGCCCGGGAATCACATTCGAACTTCCGTCGGTGGCCTCGGAGTATTACGAGCTCCGGATTGATGGCGTCTCCTATGGGTACGTTGGCCAATATCAGGCCGGAGAGAATCTCCTGAAAATCATTGATGGCACCCATCAGGTTGAGCTCCTTTCTGACGGAGAGGTGGTATTCCGCCAGGAGATCTATCTCGGTGCCGGCGTTAACCGGGTTCTGAAGGTTGGGCCACATGACTAGCAAACTGCTTTTCACGCTGTCGATGTGTGTTCTGATGACAGGGTGCGCCAGTAATCAGGGGCTGTACGACTGGGGCCAGTACCAGGAAACGCTGTTCGTGGTTTACCAGGAACCCGCCCTGAAAGAGGAAGCACTGAAAAATTACGTGGGATTTGTCGAAGCCGGCGGTACTCCGGAGCATCCCATTGCCCCGGGGCTGTATGCAGAGGCGGGGACCTTTATGCTCGAACAGGGTGATGTGGACTCCGCGCTCAGGTTTTACCGCATGGAATACGATGCGTGGCCCGAAAGCCGGCCTATGCTCAGTACCCTGATCAAGAACCTGGAGGCGCGGCAATGAAAATGTTGAAACTGTGTCTCGTGTTTCTTCTGGTGGCATTGGCCACCGGGTGTGCTACTACCGGCCAGAGCAACCGTCTTGATGCCTTCCACAACGCCGCACCGAGATCGATTCTGGTGGTGCCACCTGTCAATATGTCGACCGATGTACAGGGAACAACATCCTTGTTGGCCACGCTCCCGTACTATCTAGCGGAGAAGGGCTATTACGTTTTCCCGGTCAATACCGTGAAAACGCTGCTGGAATATGAGGGCTATTACGAGCCCGCCGAAATACAGGCAGCACCGCCAGAACAGCTGGCCAATCTGTTCAAGGCGGATGCGATACTCTACGTGACCATTCACGAGTGGACGTCCAGGTACATGTTGCTGACGACCACGACGGAAGTGGACTTCGAGTACCGGATCGTCAATGCCGATGGTGCCGAGCTCTGGAGCGACCGTGAAAGACTGACCTACACCCCGGATAACAACAGCTCCGGCAACCCGCTGGTGGATCTTATCTCAATGGCGGTCACGGCGGCGGCCGAACGGGCGGCACCGAATTATCTCCCGTTGACTCGGCAGGCAAATGCGGCTGCATTCTACGGGGCGAACGGCGTGCCGCCCGGGCCTTATAGCCCGAGCTACGAGCAGTATTACAAGCGGATCAAAGCCTCACAGTAATCGCAGGCCTGGGCCGTTGTTACAACGGCTGCCAGGTCAGGCGTAGTCATACTCTCCGCCCTTTTCAAGGGCCCTCTGGTAAGCCGGTCTTGCATGCACCCGTTCCACCCAGGCGGTAATGTGAGGCCGGCTTTTTCCGACGATGCCTCGAGCCACGGAGGCTTCCAGCGGAAAGCTCATCTGGATGTCCGCGGCACTGAGGTTGTCTCCGACAAACCAGGTGTTTTTCGCCAGGTGGGATTCGACAAAATCCAGGTGCGTCTTGATCATCGGGCCAATGAACATCTGGTTGGTCTTGTCAGAGATGCCTTTTGCGACCGGCTTGACGAAAAACGGCATCGGACTGGTTTTGATCTTTTCAAACACCAGACGCATCACCAGTGGCGGCATCAGCGAACCTTCGGCGTAGTGTAACCAGTAGGTGTAATCCAGCCACGCCTGTCCCCCTTCTTCCGGCAGCATGGTGTCTTTCCCATAGGTGCGTGCAAGGTATTCGATAATAGCGCCGGACTCGGCCACCACCAAGTCGCCATCGGTAATCACCGGTGATTTGCCCAGTGGATGTACCTGCTTGAGGCTCTCGGGTGCCTGCATGGTTTCGGGATCGCGCTGGTAGTGTTTGATCTCGTAGGGCACCTCCAGCTCTTCGAGCATCCAGAGGACACGTTGCGAGCGGGAATTGTTCAGGTGGTGAACCGTAATCATGCACAAACTCCGTTTGCGTTAAAAAATGGGTGGGCTCGAAAGAGTAGGCCGAACATCGCCTTTTGGCTCACTTTTTACAGCAAACCGGCTCTTATCATGTCAAAGGTGTCCAGAATCCGCGCGACAAACTGATCTTTTGGCCGGAAGCTGCTCTGGGTACTGACAGTGACATCCCGTTCCAGATGATCCAGCAGCTTGTGCAGACGCCTGCGATGCAGACCGATTGCCGCCTGGACCGGATCGGAAATAACACCGGACAAAGCGGCAAACGCTGCCAGTGCGGCCATGACCGCGACCATCACAGTGGCCGTTGTCGCCAGCGATGGCTCCGGCGGAAACCATGTGTAGTACCATTCGCCGATGGTTTCGCCGAGAACAAAGTCCCGGACAGCCATGGCTTTCGCCAGCATGGAGGCCAATACCACGCCGAGGCCAATGCCGCCGGGGGTGAATTTCTGGAAGGCAAACGCACCGAGTACGGTGCATGAAAGGCTGTTGGTGATATCGGCCGAGGCGGTTCGGGTCACCCGGTACTGACTGAGAGCATCCGCGATCAGTGGCTCAATCAGCCGTGTGAAGTTCCGGTGATCAATGGGCTCACGACTGTGGTGCGCGTATACCTCTTCCAGAGCCTCCAGCAGGTAGCTTTCCAGCAGTTGGCCTTCCCGCCCATCGTTCAGAAGGTCCACCTGAATCAGGTCCGAGATGTGCTGCTGTACCCGGGTGGTAAAACCGGCCGGTACGTGACTCGTCAGAGTATGAAGCCACGTCAGGCCAGTTCGGTGGCGTGTCAGGATCCTGATCACGCAGGCCAGGGCGTACACCGGTGCCCAGAGCAGATTGAGCGGTGCGCGCAGCATGTCCCATCCCAGGGCGACCCGATTGGTGGCAATGGCGCCGGGGTAATGGAAGTGGCGGTCAATGAACGCCGGTATGCGGGCACGGCAGTCGTCAAAATAGCGCTCGATGCCAGAGCGGACGGCCTGCTCGATCTCGGCTTGGGAAACCTTCTGCTCGTCGCTTGTGATGGGGGGCATAGAGGCAGATGTATCAGCAGCAGGTGAGTGTCCGGGGTATTTAACCGCAATTGCCGCGGGTGGGCCACCATGGTGGCCGTGACCATGGTCAGCCGGTTTGCTAAGATGCGCCGCTCGCGCTTGACCATCTGGATGGTCAGGCTTAATGGAAAGTAAATCAAGGAAGATTCCGCATATGAATTCTCACCCTCCTTCTGTCTCTGTACCGCTTGCATCCCCGCGTAAGGCTGAGGCCGGCCCTCCGCTGAGCTGGATTTTTGAATCTATCCGTTTGTTTCGTGCTCATTGGGGCGTTGTCCTCTCGGCGTACCTTGTGGTTCTGGTGGTGACCCTGTTGCTTCAGGTTGGCGTGGTAACGTTGATGAGCGGTGCCGGGTTTGCCGTGACGGCCCTGGCAGGCATCGTGGTATTTGTCGTGTCCTGTCTTCTGAATGCCGGTGTGTTGGCGGTGTTTCATGGTGTGGCTGAACGTCGACCGAGGTTTTCGGACGTGGTGTCCGGTTTTAACGGCCATACGTTACTTCACATCGTGTTGATGCTGGTCATGATGATACTGATGGCCGTGGCGGTTGCCGGTATTGTTTATCTTGTCACTGATTTTTCGGCAGTCTCTGGCCAGGCGTTTGGGCCGGCAGGCTTCGAACACTGGATGGATGGCGGTCCTGGTGCCCGCAATGGAGGGATGGCCCTGGGCCTCTCCATTATTGTTGGCCTGATTCTTCTTGCTCTGTTCGCGGCGCTGTTCTCGTTTGTCATTCCACTGATCGTGATTTCCCGGCAGGGAGTGATGCAGGCGATGGCCAACAGCTTGCGGGCCAGTTTTCGTAACGTTCTGGTTCTGCTGTTTTTCGGGATCAACGCCATCGTATTCATGCAGCTGTTGTTTATTCCCGTTTTCGCAATTGGTGCGGCCAGCACGTCGATGATTGTGATGGGGGTGTTGGCCTTTATGACCTCGATTGTCTGGGGCGCAGTGCTGGGAGGCGCGTATTATCTGTCTTTCCGGGATATCTTCCTGGGGGCGGCTTCGCCGGAAACCCGGTTGACGGGTGAGCAACCCTTGCCTGCCTGACGGTTGCCAATTCACTCATAGCCAGAAATCCGAACAGCCCCCGGTCGGGGGCTGTTTTTTTGAGCCGGTCGGGTCAGGCCGCGGCTGAAGATCTGGAATCGGTCTGTTCCAGCCATTGGAACATGGCATCCCGCACATCCCCGAAGAAACGGCCACCGATGGTCCAGTGATCGCAGCCGGACAGTTCCACGAGCTTGCAGCGATCGCCGTAGCGCTGGGCAATCCGGCGCTGGATGCGGATCGGGGTTATTCGATCCTCGGTGCCGCCGATGATCAGGATCGGGCAGGGTATGCTGTCCGGCTCGACGTTAGCGAAGACTTTCCGGCTGAATGCCGCCAGTGTCATCTGGAAGGTCACCATCCCGGATTCGTAGCCGCAGTGTTCAAAGATGTCCCGTTGTTCTGCCTCAGTCTGCGCATTGGCGATACCGTATTGGACGTTGGCCAGGCCCAGTTCGGTGGCCTGCTTCCATAACGGAAATCGCAGCAGGTTGCGTCCGAGGGTGCGAAACACGGACAGACCCAGGCCGTTTATGCCGGCTGGCGCTGCTGAAGACAGCAGGATTACACGCTCGCAGGGCACCCGGGCGGCAGTGAGCTGCGCCAGCAATCCGCCCATGGAATGTCCCACCAGGATGGGAGCGCGCTCCAGCTTGCTGGCGTGCTCGACCAGAAAGCTTACGTAATCCTGCAGCCGGGTCTGGGCCAGCGCTTTGCGGCTCGCTTCGGTGTGCTGGACACGGGGACAATGGTGGGGCAGTGTCACCGCCTGCACCGGATAGCCCATTTCCCGGAAAGCGTCATGCACTTCGCTCATGGTCTCCGCATCACTCCACATACCGTGGATCAGCATCACCGGCGGTTTCTGGTTCGTACTCATGGTAGGTTCCCGCCTCCAGTCGCTCATGCCGTGGCCGTCATTGGCCGGCTGTCACGGGTGGTTGTTGCTTCCGGCTTTTCAAACTGCAGGATGCCATCGTCAACGGGATCTTCCACCAGCATTTTCTTGTCTTTGCCATAATGCATGGTCACTTTCCATGGGCCACTCAGGCCCTGACGTGGCATGCGATCCTTGGCGCGGACAATGTACCCCGGCGCAAATTCATCCAGCATGCCGGTACCGGTCTCAAGACCGTCCCTGTCCACTGGCCGAACCACGTTGGCCCCATGCTTATTCATCTCATCGAACAGGCGGCAGATGTAGCGGCCACCGATGTCGCACTTGAGTGTCCAGGGGGCGTTGGTGTAGCCGAAAATCCAGGCATAGTTCGGGACATCCTGGAGCATGATGCCCTTGTAGGTCAGCTTGTTTGGCAGATCTACGGACTTGCCGTCCAGTTGCAGGTCAAGGCCGCCCATCAGCTGAACATCCAGGCCGGTGGCTGTGACGATGATGTCGGCGTCCAGGGTCTGTCCGGATTTCAGTACGATGCCGTGTTCGGAAAAATGATCGATATGGTCGGTGACCATGTCCGCAGCGCCGGATCGCAACGTCTTGAAAAAGTCGCCGTCCGGAGCGGCACAGAGGCGCTGCTCCCAGGGATTGTAGTCTGGTGTCAGGTGGCGCATGTCGACATTAGGGCCGGCCTGACGGCGCATGTGGCGAAGCATGAACTTGCGCATGGCATTGGGCCAACGCATACACGCCAGATAGAGGCCACGCTGGAACAGGATGTTGCGCTTGCGGGCCAGTTTGAAGACCAGTTTCTTGGGCAGGATCTTGTTCAGCGCGATGGAGATCTTGTCAGTATCCGGCATAGCCATGATGTAGCTCGGCGAGCGTTGGAGCATGGTCACATGCCCGGCCTTTTCGGCCATGGCGGGTACCACGGTGATGGCAGTGGCGCCGCTGCCGATCACGACGACTTTCTTGCCGGTGTAGTCCAGGTCCTCCGGCCAGAACTGGGGGTGAACAATCGTACCCTTGAAGTTCTCTTCGCCCTCGAACCTGGGCCGGTAGCCGTGGTCGTAGTTGTAGTAACCGGCACAGTTGAGCAGGAAGTTGCAGGTGAACCGGCGGGTTTCACCGGTCTTCTCGTGGGTGGCGGTTACCGTCCAGCACTGATCCTTGCTGGACCAGTCGGCGCCGGTAATGTGCAGACCGTAATGGACCTTGTCCTGCAGGCTGAATTCCCGGGCCGTCTCCTCGACGTAATTGCGGATGTCACCCCCTTTCGCCAGCACCTGATCGGAGTACCACGGCTTGAAATTGTAGCCGAAGCTGGCCATGTCCGAGTCGGAACGGATGCCTGGATACCGGAACAGGTCCCAGGTGCCGCCCATGTTCTCCCGGCGTTCCAGGATCGCGAGGGTTTTCTGCGGATAGGTCCGGGCAATGTGGCATGCACTGCCGATGCCGGAAAGGCCGGCACCGATGATGATGAGGTCGTAGTGGGGTGTTGCCATGCGGTTCTCCTTGTTATTGGTCTCGCACTTATAGCCATACTATGCCAAGGCCGGATCTTGACAATATTGTCCGATCTGGACATATTTTTGACAAATCGCGACAAGGAGTGAATCGGAGGTGACGTGTCCAGTCTGATCCGGGCCACCAATCTGTGGGGTTACGACGAACTTGTCAGAAGCAGGGGCGGGGACCCGCTGCCATTGCTGGCAAGATACCGTACACCGCCGGAAGAGCAGCGGGACGACCAGTCGTTTCTGGTGTTCAGGCACCTGACCGCGTTGCTCGACGACACAGCAGAAGAACTCGATGATCCCGCCTTCGGTATGATGCTGGCGAAGTACCAGGGTATGGATATCCTCGGGCCCATCTCGGTTATTGCCCGCAGTTCCCTGACGGTGGGGGACGCCATCAACAGTATCGCCCGCTACCTGCACCTGCATTGCCCGGCGCTGTCGCTGACCATGTCCCGGGTGAGCGTCGACGATCAACCGGTCATCCGTTTTGTCTTCACGATTGACGGGGAGGGCGGTGGCTACCGGGCGCAGTCCCACGAACTGAGCCTGGCCAATGCCATGCAGGTCATGAACCTGTTGTGTGGCGACGGGTTCGCACCGCTTTCGGTTCACTTCATGCACGCCCGGCTTGCCGATGAATCGACCTACCGGAACGTTTTTCGCTGCGAGGCTTTTTTCGAGCAGGACTGGTGCGGGTTTTACCTGCCGGCGTCGTTGGCCTCCATGCCCCTGCCCAGCGCGGATCACCAGACCTGGCAGCTGGCCCAGCGTTACCTGGAAGCCCAGCAGGCTCCCAATGCCAATACGCTTTCGGAAGACGTGATCCGGCTGATCAACACCCTTCTGCCAACGGGGCAGTGTACCAGTGATGCCATCGCCGCCCACCTGTCGCTGCACAAGCGCACGCTGCAGCGGAGGCTGGCTCTGGAGGGAACCACCTATGAGCGGTTGCTGAATAACGAGCGCACACGATTGGCCCGCCGGTACCTGATGGAACCCAATCTGGGGTTCGGCCAGATCAGTGGATTACTCGGGTATTCCGAACAGTCTGCCTTCAATCGGGCCTGTCGGAGCTGGTTCGGTCTGACGCCGAAAGGTTACCGGAAACAGTTGCAGGGCTAGTTTGTGGTCAGAAATGCGGTATAGAGGCTCTGAATGTGGCGGCGCAGCGCAGGTTCAAACTCCAGTTTGAACACCGTCAGAGGCGGACGTTCCATCGCCCTGCGGGCGGCCTCCGGCGGGTGGGTCATGTGCCAGCATCCGATCAGAGCCTGCTGGCATTGAAGGATAAACCCGAAACAGCGTTGGGCATCATGTCCACTCGTCGCCTGGATCAGAGCGGCGAGCCGTTGGGACCGTTCCAGCAGGAAAAGTTTGAAGTCCCGGGCTTCCTGTTCGGTAAGCCCCGTTTCCAGGGCCATGTGGAGGATAGCGGTCAGGCCGCAGAAGAGCGGGTGTGCCACCAGCAGCCCGGGCAGGTCGTCGGGTAGCGACAGCGATTGACGGCTCTCCGCATCGTCCACCAGGGCCGTGAAGGCGCGACGGTAGACGGCGATGAACAACAGTTCCTTGCTCCTGAAATAGCGGTACAGCGCGGCCTTGGTAAGACCGCTGGCAGCGGCTACATCGGCAAGGGTCAGCTGGTCGTAACGGCGGTTGACGAACAGCTCGGCCGCCGAATCCAGGATGTGTTGTTCCCTCGCGATTTTTTCCGCTTCCGTGCGGGCGCGCAGCCTTCCACTGCAAAGCATGCCTTTCATCGTGTCTTCAAGCCTGTAACCAGCCAGCGAGTCGCCGGGTAATGAACCGGGGAGAAAATTTGCCAGACCATATCATCAACCGGTTACGCAGTCCCGGGATGACAATCGCCTTGCGCCGTTTGGCGAGGGCTTCGTTGACCACCGCTTCGGCGGACATCGCGCCGGCCTTGAAAAGCTTGGTGTCGGTCATGTTGGCTTCGGCCGCAAACTCGGAGTCCGTAGCGCCGGGGCACAGGGCACTGACAGTAAGGCCAGTACCGCGGAGTTCCTCGTGCAGTGCTTCCGAGAAGGAAAGCACAAACGCTTTGGTCGCGTAGTAGATGGCCATGTTTGGTCCTGCCTGGAAGGCAGCACTGGAGGCAACATTGATGATGAAGCTGTTGTGCTGGGCTTTCAGATTGGGGAGTAGCTTCCAGGTGAGCGCAACCAGAGAGGTGATGTTTACCTGGATCATGTTGAGCTGGCGCTCCAGCGACAGTTCCCCGAAATCGCCCCGGTCGCCGAAGCCGGCGTTGTTGATCAGGCCGGATAGCTGCCAGCCGGCATTCGTCACTGCGGCGGCGACTTTCTCGGCTCCGTCAGCCGTGGCCAGATCCGCCACCAGGATCTCGACGGAAATTCCGAAAGCATCGGGCAGTTCGCTCGCCAGGGCTGCGAGACGTTCCTCACGACGGGCAACGAGGATCAGATTCTGTTTTTCGGTGGCGAGGGCCCGGGCAAAGGCTTCGCCAATGCCGGCGCTGGCGCCGGTGATCAGGACATGGTTCATCGTGTTTTCCTTATTAAGTGAACGCCGGTCACTTAATATACGGCGTGACTCGCCGGGTGTAAATAACTCACGGTTAATTATTGTGCGGCTGAGTGCCTGTCGTCACGAATCATTGGTCTGCGCTGCAATGCTGCTGCGGATCAGAGGCTTGATGCTGGAGCCCTGGACGATGATGGAGAAGATCACCACGATGTAGGTGATCACCAGCAGCAGGGTATGCAGATCCACACCGTTGAAGTAGGCGGCGTGGCTTGGGATCGATGCAGCCATGGCCAGCGCCAGACCGCCCCGCAATCCACCCCAGGTGAGGATCGCCACCGAGTGTTTGTCGTAGGTGCGGAAACGGCGGAACGCCAGGTACGGCAGGCTCACACTGATAAAGCGCGCCAGCAATACGGCGGGCACGGCGAGCAGGCCAAGAAGAATCTGCTCTCCGGTCACCGGGAGTGTCACCACCAACAGCCCTATCAGCAGGAACAGGAACGCATTCAAAACCCCGTCCACCGCATGCCAGAAATTGCGAATGTTGCGAATACTGCTCAACCGGGCCATGGAGGCAGCCTTCGCTCGGGTTACGTTACCGAGGAAGATCCCGCTGACCACCATGGCCAGGGCTCCAGAAACGTCGATGATATTCGCGAGGGCAAATCCGGCAGTGGGAATACAGAACGTCAGCAGCAACCGGATGTTGCCGTCCTCGCTCTTGACCAGCAGGAAGTGGCCGATCACGGCCAGCAGCATACCGAAGGCAATGCCGCCGAGGGCATCCGTCAGGAACAGATCCGCGACATTGGCAAACGTGGGTTCGGTGTGGCTGAACGCCAGGGTCAGAATGGTGGTGAACACCACCAGGCCCACGCCATCGTTGAACAGGGATTCGCCTTCGACCTGGATCGAGATGGAGGGCGGTGCCTTCATCTGTTTGATGATGGCCAGGACCGCAATCGGATCCGTCGGGCTGATCAGCGCGCCGAACAGCAGGCAGTAGATGAAGGGCACGTTCCAGCCCATCAGTCCCATGATCCAGTAGACGAACAGGCCCACCAGGAACGTCGAGGCCAGCGTGCCGAACAGGACCAGGATGGTGATTTCCCATCGACGCCTGCGCATGGCACGGAGGTCGATCTCCAGTGCTCCGGCAAACAGCAGCGGTCCGAGCATGCCCTCAAGCAACAGCGATTTGAAGTCCACATTGGAGAGCATGTCGGAGACGGCCACGGCCGTCTGGTTGCCGAGCACTTTCACTGCGAGTATGAGAAGTAGTGAGATGACCACCGCACCGCTGGTAATGGCTATGGTGGTCTGAAGGTTGAGGAAAAACTGATTGGCAAACGCCACCAGAATGGCGGTAGCTGAAAGGAAACACAGCAGATACCAGGTATCCATTGATTCTCCCGGATAAGAAACGGTTCATTCCCGGGCGTTAATACCCGGTGGTTAAGTATGATTGATAGCGCGACTTGAACTGGGCGAGGGTAGAGGGGCGTGCCCGGGGTGGCGCCAAGCCGGTAGGATACCACCGAACCGGATACTGACCGAAGGTGTGGATAAGGCGGCAGATGCGCTAAGTCAACAGGGCGTCACTGGCACTCGCGCGGCGTTGATCTCATGGGATCTCTTCAAATAACCGGCCGAGGCCGCGTTGAGGCGTCAGTTTTCCGCACAGGCGCAGGGCTTCCCAAAAGCTGACCTGATTGGCGGTCAGGACCGGTTTGCCCGTAGCACTCTCGAGGTCCGTCAGCCATGCCGCCGAGTGAAGGGCGGTGTCCGGTATGAGCAGTGCGTCCGCGTCGTTGCGGCTGTTGGCCACTGCGAACTCGATCACGTCGTCTTTTTCGAGTTCGCCCACCTCGGCGGCCGTTATAATGCCCCGGCTCGACACGTGAACCACGTTGATGTCGAAGTGATCCAGGAACTGGCAGAAGCGTTGGGCAACGTCCTCCGGGTAGGTCGCTGCGATCGCAACGTTGTTCGCGTTGATGGCGGTGATAGCGCGGGCAAACGCCATGGCGGTGGTGGAGGCGGGAACGCCCAGCGCTTTCTCCAGGGCATCAATCTGCTGTCGTATGCCATCCAGACCCAGCACGAAGCTCGCACTGGTGGAGGTCCACAGGACCGATTCGATTCTGGAACCGTCCAGCCCTTCTGCCCCTCTCTGCAGCCGGGGAAGGCTGCCCATTTCACTGAGCGCCTCAACCGTATGGGCATCTTCAAGGAACCCGGTATGGACAAGGTGAACCTCCGCAGGCGGATCGATCATCCGGCCTAACAAGGGGTAGTCATCCTCGGCGGCATGGCCGGGGTACAGGAAACCAAGCCTGGGTGACGGGACTGTCCGGGACATGGGACCTCCTGCGCAGCAGTGGCGTCAGAACGAGTGGCCAAACAGCCCCAGCACGCCCATTGCGATCAGATAACCGGCGACAATGTAGTTGAGCAACCGGGGAAATATCAGGATGCCGATGCCTGCGCCAAGGCTTATCAGTGGCGCCAATTCCAGATGTATGGTCATTGTCTGAGCCTCACGTCGGGATTGTTGGTGTACTGGCCATCAGCCTGACACTTGTATCGGTGCTCGGCAATCCCTTGCGAGCACCGTGGCCGGATCAGGAACCTCAGAACGTCAGGCAGATCTTGCCGAAGTGCTGGCCGGATTCCTCATAGCGAAAGGCGTCCGCAATCTCTTCCAATGAGAAAGAACGATCAATAACAGGGTGCAGGTCGTTCGCTTCTATTGCGCGAATCATCTCCCGCTGGTGGGCCCGGCTGCCGACGATCAGGCCCTGAAGTCGGGCCTGTTTGGCCATAAGTTTCGCTGTGGGCACCTCGCCCGCCCGGCCGGTGAGTACGCCGATCAGTGAGATATGGCCGCCGATACGGACTGCGTCGATGGATTCTGGCAGGGTGCCCGGACCGCCCACTTCAATGACGTGATCTACACCTTTTCCGTCCGTCAGCTCAAGCACACGCTGGCCCCAGGCGGGCGTCGTCTTGTAGTTGATGGTGTGATCGGCACCCAGGGCGGAGAGCCGTTCAAGCTTTTCATCGGAAGACGACGTCGAAATCACCCGTGCGCCCATCATCTTGGCGAATTGCAGGGCAAAGATGGAAACGCCGCCCGTTCCGAGCGTCAGTATGGTGTCGCCGGCTTTCAATCCGGCATCCACCACCAGCGCACGCCAGGCGGTCAGCCCCGCTGTGGTGAGGGTCGCGGATTCGGCGTGGCTGAGGTTTTCGGGCGCATGGGTGAATCCGTGCGCAGGCCCCACCACCCGTTCGCGGGCGTAGCCGTCGATTCCGTCGCCGGGTGTTGTGGTGAAATTATCGATAGGGGCCGGTCCGTCCAGCCATTTCGGGAAGAAGGTGGACACTACGTGGTCACCGATCCTGAATTCGTCGACGTCGGGACCGACGGCTTCAACCACGCCGGCGCCGTCGGCCATGGGGATTCGACCGTCCTCGGTGGGGATGACGCCTGCAACCACGCCATAGTCGTGGAAGTTGAGGGAGCTGGCATGAACCCTCACCCGTATTTCGCCCGATCCGGGTTCACCGGGCTCGGGGCCCTCGGTGATCTGCAGTCTGTCCAATCCTCCGGGCTGGGCGAGTGTGGCTCGCTTCATGTAATAACCTCCGTCCGTTCATTCGTTGGGTGGTCCAAACATCGTCAGATTCCGAGTTGCAGACCGATTTCAATCACTCGGCTGGCCGGAATCTGGTAAAGCGATGTCGCGTGCATGGTGTTACGCACCATGAACGCGAACAGTTTGTCGCGCCAGGCCATCATGCCGTCTTTTTTGCGGTCGGCGATGACCGACGTCCTGCCCACAAAATACGTGGTGTCGTCCAGGTCAATGGGCAGCTCTCGATGCTCAATACAGTAGGCCAGATCCGAGGGGATATTGAACCCCTGCATGAATCCGTAGTTGAGCTTGACCTCGTAAACCCCCTGACCGAACGCTGTGACCTTCATACGATCCTCGTTGGAGACCCTTGGGTCACGGGTCATCTTGACGTTCACGATGACGATGTTTTCATGCAGCAGCTTGTTGTGTTTCAGCAGCTGCATCATTGCATTCGGTACTTCCTCCGCCCGGGCGGTGAAAAACACACCGGTTCCCGGCACCCGATGGGGGGGATCGTGCTCGAGGCGGCCTAGCAGGGTTTCAATGGTGATGGTGTTGGCTTCGTAAGACTGGATCAGCAACTCGGTGCCGCGGCGCCAGGTGACAATGACAGTGAAGATGACCGCGCCCATAGCCACCGGGAACCAGCCGCCGCGGGGAATGGTTTCGGCGTTGGCGGTGAGAAAGGCCAGGTCCACGGTCAGGAACACCAGCAGGAACAGAGTTGCCTTGGCGAGGCTCCAGCCACCTCGTTCGCGGGCAACGTTGAACGCCAGAATCGTGGTCACCAGCATGGTCGCATTCACGCTGACACCATAGGCTGCCGCCAGGTTGTTCGATGAACGGAAGGTGAGCACCAGGGCAATGGCGGCGATCATCAGAAACCAGTTGATGCCCGGCATGTAAATCTGGCCGTGGGAGTGCTCCGAGGTCTGCTGCACTTTCAGGCGCGGTACGAAGCCCAGCTGAACCGCTTGCCGGGTCAGTGAAAAGGCGCCGGTAATGACCGCCTGTGAGGCAATGATCGTGGCCGCCGTGGCGAGACCGATCAACGGGAATAGCGCCCAGTCCGGTGCCAGATGGAAGAACGGCTGCAGGGTGCCTTCCGGTTTGTCCAGCAGCAGCGCACCCTGGCCGAAATAGTTCAGCAGCAGGGCTGGCAGAACGAAAAAGAACCAGACCGCGCGTATTGGTGTTGCGCCGAAATGCCCCAGGTCTGCGTAGAGGGCTTCCCCGCCGGTGACCACCAGGAATACCCCGATCAGCACCAGAAAGCCCGCCAGGTGATTGCTTGCGAGAAACTGCACGGCGTACCAGGGCACAACCGCCTTGAGTACTTCGGGGTGGTCCAGGATGCTGTTGATGCCCAGGGCAGCCAGGGTGAGAAACCAGGCCACCATGATCGGCCCGAACATGGCGCCAACCTTGGCGGTGCCATGTTTCTGCATGGCAAACAGGACCACGAGAATGGCAATGGTGACCGGCAGTACATAGCTCTCGAGAGAGGGCGCCGCGACCTCGAGCCCCTCCACGGCGCTGAGTACCGAGATGGCCGGGGTCAGCATGGTTCCGCCGTAGAGCAGGCCGGCACCGAACAGGCCAAGCAGGATCAACGTGCGGCGAGAAGAGCTGTTCTGGGCCTGATCCGGCCGTAACAGCGCCAGCAACGCAAATATTCCGCCCTCGCCGTGGTTATTGGCGCGGAGAATGAAAACCATGTATTTCAGAGAGATCACAATCACGAGTGCCCAGAAGATGAGCGACAGTATGCCGAGGATATTGGCCTCGTTGATGGGCACAGGGCTGACGCCCCGAAAGCATTCGCGCAGGGCATAGATCGGGCTGGTGCCGATGTCCCCGTAGACAATGCCAAGCACCGCCAGCCCAATCGCCGCGCGTCCGGGTTCCGATGCATTTTCAGATTCGGTCATATACGCTCCCTTGAAGAACTTGCATGGCGACCCATCAATCAAAGACAAGGGTTTCAACAATCACCATAGGAGATTCTGACCATGAGTACCTACAAAGCGATCAATCTTGTCAAACGCCCTGAGGGCAATATCGGTCCGGATCTGTTCGAGGTGGTGGAGAAAACCGTTCCCGAACCCGCAGAGGGGCAGTTTCTGGTAAAGCAGACCTACATGTCTCTGGACCCCGCCATGATGGGCTGGATGTCCGCCGACACCGACAGCTACATTCCGCGTGTGGAACTGGGTGATGTGATGCGTTCGTCCGGCATTGGTGAGGTTGTGGCCTCACGACACCCGGATTTTTCAGTGGGCGATCAGGTGATCGGTATGTTCGGCTGGCAGGAGATGGCGCTGACGGATGGCACGGGTGTGAATAAAGTGGACAAAGACCTGCCGCCGGAAATGGCGCTGTCGGTGTTTGCGCTCCCGGGCCTGACTGCCACGCAGGGGCTCTATGGCTATGGCCATCCGAAAGCGGGTGAAACCCTGGTGGTCTCCGGTGCGGCCGGCTCGGTCGGTTCGATCGTGGGTCAGCTGGCCAAGGCCGATGGTCTTCGGGTGATCGGCGTGGTCGGCAGTGACGAGAAGGCCGACTGGATCGTCAACGAACTGGGTTTCGACGGTGCCGTGAATTACAAGACCGACGACCTGGGCGCGAAACTCGATGAACTGGCACCGGAGGGTATCGACGTTTACTTCGAGAATACCGGTGGTCCGATCCAGGACTACGTGTTCGAGCGCATGAATGCCCATGGCCGCATTGTGGTGTGCGGCATGATCGCCGATTACACATCTTCCAACCCGCGTCCCGGTCCCAACTGGATGCGCATCATCAAGAAACGCCTGTCGATCCAGGGCTTCACCATGCCGGACCACCGGCACAAGACCAAGGAGTTGCAGGCCAAACTTGCTCCCTATGTCCAGAAGGGACAGATCAAATACCGCACCCACGTTCTGGAGGGGCTGGAATCTGCCATGAGCGGCCTGTCTCTGTTCCTGACCGGGGGGAACAAGGGTAAGTTGATGGTCAAACTCTGACAGAGCGGGGCCGGCGAGAGCTTCGAGACCGCCGGCCTCTTTCCAGCGTCAGGCCGCCTATTTGGCGGTCGTGACGTACTTCAATACCTCAACCACCTGCTCAGGCGTTTGCGCCCAGGCCATGGCGGAAGCATCGACTTCCTTGAGCGGGTGAACGATGTCGTCGCCGTGCAGCGTGATGTAGGGCGTGCCCATGGCGGCGCAGAAGCCTGCGTCGAAGGCCGCATTCCACTGCTTGTATTTATCCCCGAAGCGAATCACCGCCAGGTCACACTGCTCCAGCAGGGTCTTGGTACGGATGCCGTTGACCTTGGAGGACTGGTGGTCCCGCCAGAAGGGTACGTCCGGTTTGCCCAGAACATCACCGGCGGCGTCGCTGGCATCGTGGTCGGTGACCGGCGCGGTAAATTCCACGGGCAGGCCCGCGGCTTCGGCACCGGCCTGAATCTGTTCGCGCCAGTCGGTGTGAATTTCGCCAGAAAGATAAACGGTCCAGATCATTGTTGATTCCTCGGTTGTTGTGGGATTTGGCCAGTCATACGACCAGAATTAGATAGGGTGCATAATACTTTAGGGGAATCCGTGAGTCAGCGCCGTTCTTCCGTATGCTAGTGTCAAAGGTCTAAATGTTCTGATTGTCAGGAGGTCCTATGGAACTCAATCCCTTGAAAGACAAAGTCGCCGTCATCACTGGCGCATCCAGTGGTATCGGTATGGCCGCTGCCCGGCAGCTGGCTGCTGAAGGGGTGAATGTGGTTCTGGTGGCCCGCAGTGCCGATAAACTCGAGGCGCTGGCTGCAGAGCTTGGAGACCGTGCCACGGTGCAGGCGGTCGATGTCGGAGATCGCGACGCCGTGGTTCGGTTGTTCGAAACGGTCAGGTCCCGGTTTGGTGGTCTGGACCTGCTGTTCAATAACGCGGGTGTGGGCTACAGCAATGCGTTCGAGAATAGCACCCAGGAAGAATGGCAGAAAACCATTGATGCCAATCTCTATGGGGTCCTCAATTGCACCCAGCTGGCAATTCCTCTGCTTCGCGGCCGTGAAGGAGCGATGATCAGCAGTGTGTCGAGCGTGGGAGGCCGCTATGGTCTGGCAGGGTGGTCGGTGTATAACGCCACCAAGTTCGCCGTGGTCGGTTTCCACGATGCCCTGCGCAAGGAGTTGGGGCCGGAAGGTATCCGGGTGTCCCTCATTGAGCCAGGTGCCGTGTATACCCACTGGGGCTACAACGTGCCGGAAGACAAGATGAAGGAGCGCCGTGACAGTCTTGAAGCGCTGGAAGCGGAGGACATTGGCCGGGCACTGGTCTATGCGTTTGCCCAGCCGCGCAATGTCAATGTCCAGGAAATGCTGGTGATGCCGACGAAACAGACAACGCCCTGAACGGCACCTTTCGATGCCTGGTGTCGGGGATTGGCTTCTTTGACTATCCTTTGAACAGTAGCGTCGTGGCCTGGATTCACAAGACGTCACGCGTCCCGTATTCCGAACCGTGGAGTGTGCTGTGGCAAATCGCAGGGATGTCACCGTCTTTTACGATGAGCGGGTACTCAACCATTCTCCCGATGTGAATGCCGCTTTTCTCCCCGGACGCCTCGACAAGCGCGTTCGGGGGATACTGGCAGGCCTGAATGTTCAATGGAAATACCCGGAACATCCGGGGCGAATCCACGCCATCCTGGATTTACTCAACCGGGAGCCGGTTGATGGGGTTCGTTTTTCCGCCGGCAAGGCTGCAACCCGGGAGCAGCTTGCCCGTGTTCATACAACCTCTTACCTGGATGACGTGTTTGCACTGCGCGACAAGAACGCCTGGCTTGATGTAGATACGACGGCTGTTTCTCCCGGCAGTGTGGAGGCGGCGGAGGTTGCGGCCGGGACGACCATTGCCGCGGTGGAAGCGGTGATTTCCGGCAGTACCGACAGCGCCTTTGCGCTGGTTCGGCCTCCTGGCCACCATGCAGAACCGGTGCGAGCCAGGGGGTTCTGTCTGTTCAATAATGTTGCCGTTGCGGCGGCTCATGCCCTTGCGGAACTTGGTTGTGATCGGGTTCTGATTGTTGATTGGGATGCCCACCATGGCAACGGTACCCAGGATATCTTCTGGGCGGACCCCGATGTCCTGTTTTTCGATATTCATCGTGCGTCGCCCTTTTACCCAGGCAGTGGCAGTCTGCAGGATGTTGGCGCCGGGCTCGGTGAGGGCACAACGGTGAATGTGCCGATGCCGGGAGGTGCTGGTGATGTGGCCTACCTGAGGGCTTTCAACGAAATCCTGGTGCCCGCCGCCGAGTATTTCAAACCGGATCTGATTCTTGTCTCGGCAGGGTTTGATGCCCACTGGTATGACCTGGCTTTGAATGTATCCTTCGAAGGCTTTGCCGCGCTTACGAACATTATTCAGTCGTTGGCTGATCGCCTGTGCCAGGGGCGAACGGCCTTTGTACTTGAAGGTGGGTATAACACCGAGTCTCTGGCTCAGGGAGTGCGCTCTGTACTGGATGTTCTCGCCGGAGGCGACGTTCCGGAGCCCAGAATTTGTGGGATGGAGGCGGTGGAAGAGGCCATTGCCTTCCATCGAAGCGCGTTTACCGAGGATCCGCCGGACGAGTGACCGGCGCACTCCGGTCAGAGCTGCACTTTGCCTCGAAGTGCCTTCGTTTTCCCTTTCTGGGTTTTCCGGTCGACCCGACGCCGCTGCGAGGCGCGGGTGGGTCGCGTGGCACGGCGGGCCTTCTGTTGCTTTACGGCACTCTGAATCAGCTCCTTGAGGCGTTGAAGCGCATCGTCCCGGTTCAGCTCCAGCGTCCGGAATGACTGGGCCTTGATAACCACGATGCCGTCTTTGCTGATGCGTTGGTCCGACAACGCCATCAGTCGTTCCTTGTAAAACGGTGGCAGCGTGGAATGCAGGATGTCAAAACGGAGGTGGACCGCCGAGGCCACCTTGTTGACGTTCTGGCCCCCGGCGCCCTGGGCGCGAGTTTGGGTGATCTGGATTTCCCAGTCCGCCAGTTCGACGGTGTTGGAGATTTTCAACATGGTTCCGTTCGTGGTTGTGAAGGGTCTGATTCATCAGCCCGGGATTTTTGCTAGTATCGGGCGCCAACGACAGTCCAGCCAGGGAAGCCTCCAATGTCCGAAGATCCCCTGAAAGCACTTTCCGACATGGCAAGTGACGCCCACGCCCGCATCCAGGCGACCCATGAACACATCAATCCGGTCGTGGAAGTGCGCCGCGGCATGCGTGATGCCGGGATACCCGCCGATGTCATGACCATTGACTGCCTGCGAACCCGCCGGCGCATAACGCTCATCCTACACGATGAGCGACCTGGATATCTGCTTTACCAGTTTGTGACCATCAAGGATGAGGTGGGTGAGGAATTCCAGCAGATGCCCCTGCCTGAGGTAAGCACCCAGACCCTTTTCGATTGGATGCAGGACTACTTCGGTTAGGCAAATACTACGCCGCCACGATCCGGTTTCGGCCGGCGTGTTTGGCCTGGTAAAGGCGCTCGTCGACCACTGACAAAAACTCATTGATGGTCTGGTCGCGGGTCGGGATGACCGTGCCGATGCCCATGCTGACTGTCACACACTGACCGGCCTCGGAGCCACCATGCGGTATCTGTTCCCGGAACAGGAGTTTCTGGCAGCGTTCGGCAACTTTTTGCGCGGCTTCGTTGTCGGACTCCGGCAGGATGATCACGAACTCCTCACCTCCGAACCGCGCAACGAAGTCTCTGGCGCGTTTGGCTGCGGACTCCAGAAGGGTGGCCACCTGCTTCAGGCACTCATCGCCCTGCAGGTGGCCATGCAAATCGTTGTATTGTTTGAATTTGTCGATATCGAGAAGGATGACTGAGAGCGGATGTCGGTGCCGGAGGGCGTGGTTCCAGGTTTCCTCCATGACGGTGTCGAACATGCGCCGGTTGGCGATTCCGGTCAGACCGTCCTTGAATGAATATTCCTCCAGCTTTTTCTGCAGGGTTGCCAGTTCATGTTCCGTCTTTTTGCGTTCGCTGATGTCGAACATGAAACCGACCAGCGCTTCGACCTCGCCTTCCTCATTGCGGACCACGTGGACCACGTCGCGAATCCACACGTAGTGCCCGTCTTTATGCAGTGCCCGGTAGTCTGCCTCGTGGTCGATGCCGGATTCGGACTGTGACACGCAGAAGTTGACGACCCAGTCACGATCCTCCGGGTGCATCCGGGTAGCCCAGTCGTCCACGCTGATCCAGCTCTCCGGAGTCCATCCCAAAAGAGGTTCGATTTGTGGCCCGATGTAGGCAAATTGCAGGGTTTTCCAGTCAATTTTCCAGGGTATCGCCCTGGTTGATTCGAGGAGTGTCTTGTACACCGAACTGTCTTCGGCCAATTCAGCAGGTTGTTCAGTCACGAGCGGATTCCGGGGACGTTTCGCTAACGATAGACGATTTTACAGTCCGGGAATACTGTGATTTTTGAGGGGGAATGCCGGAGGGAAGCCCCTCCGGCATCGTCTTACTTGAAGCGATGGGTTTCGAGGTATTCTACGGCGTCACTGCGCAGTGGCAGTTTCAACGCACCCTGGAGATCGCGGCGCTCATATCCCAGGTCGGCGAGGATGTCATCTTTCTCGGCGAGCAGGGATTTCGCCATTCTCCGGAACTGCTGACGACGCGAGTAACTTGTCACCCAGGAAGAAAGAAGCCCTGATGCCTGTTTCTGGGGGTTGCTTCGGATGCCTGGCATTGTCGTCACCTGTCTTTGCTCTGTTTACCGGTACATGTCAACCAGCACCGCCGGAAGCCGAACGGGTTCCAGCGGTTTGCCACACGTATATGGTGGGCTTGATATTGCCTTCAGGCAAACGAAAAGAATTTAACTATGCCTTCAGTTTTGCTTAAACTGGTTCATGCCAATAGCTGTTTATAGGAACTGAATCGCGTGAACTTGCCGTTACTGGACAATGACGTGCTCCGAAGCTTTGTGGCGATTTCGGAGTGTGGGACTTTTACTGAAGCTGCCCGGGTGGTTCACAGAACGCCGTCCGCGCTGAGCATGCAGATCAAGCAGCTGGAACGAAATCTCGGTAAGACCTTGTTTGTCCGGGAGCCTCGTCAGGTCACGCTCACCACCGAAGGCGAAATCCTGCTGGACTACGCCCGTCGGCTATTGCGTCTGAATGAAGAGGCCGTGCAGCATTTCATCGCTCCGGAGCTTGAGGGCCGTGTGGGTATCGGTACCTCCGACGATGTGGGCACCCGGATTCTGCCCGAGGTCCTGGCGCAGTTCGCACGGTCGTATCCGGCAGTGTTGGTGAACGTTGTCGTTGGCTCCAGTAAGCAGAACATTGCCCGCCTCGATGCCGGTAAGCTGGATATGGTCCTGGTGACGGTTGCCGATGAGGCCAGGGAGGTGCGGGGCGAAATCGTTCACCAGGAGCCGCTGGTGTGGGCGGGGCGTGAGGAATCGTCTGCGTTTCAGCGCTCACCTCTTCCGCTTGCCCTGGCACACGAGGGCTGTGCCTGGCGGCGGATGACGCTGAGAGCCCTGGATCGGGCCGGCGTGCCTTACCGGATTGCCTACACCTGCGAACATTGCTCAGGGCAGGAGGCCGCCATGATGGCGGACCTGGCCGTCGCGCCTTTCCCTGAGAGCCTTGTACGGGCACCGTTGAAACAGGTTGTCAGTGAACACCTTCCGGAGATTGGTTCATACCGCCTTGCGTTGGTCCGCCGCGGTTCCAATCCCCTGAATGACGCCCTGGCAACCCATGTGAAAGAAGCCTTCCAGAGCCTGGCCTGACTCGCATTATTTCTTGACGAAGGTGAGGAAGGCGCCGGCTACGGCCGCCGCCGCTCCGCCGATCAGGTACCACATGGTTTCGTCGGTAAAACGACCGGTCAGCGTTTCGGTCAGCTGATTGCCAACGGATTGACTGGCCTGGTACCCGAAATAGAGCAGGCCGATACCCACCACAAGCAATACCAGCCCGATCAGTTTGCTTCCCATGACAGTCTCCTTGTAAGGCATAAATTGCTGATAATTCCGGGAATCTTGACACTGGCCGCGCTGCCGGGCAAGAGCGCTTCGGATTTTTTGCGGCGTCTGCTCAGGGCGTTCCGGCATTGACAGACATGCCCACTGAGCTAAAGCTTGTGTCAGGCAACGGTTGGACGCGCGATAGCTTTATCGCCATCAATAGCAGGTTCGGGCATGGACGATCACGGAGTTTCTTCAGTCATCTCTCTGGATGGCCTGCAATGTCTGCTGGATGCATTGGCCAGGCGAGGGTATCAGGTGGTGGGGCCAAGAGTTCGCGACCAGGCCATCGTGTATGACGAGCTCTCCCGGGTTGAAGAGCTTCCCGCCGGGTGGACCGATGAGCAGGACGGCGGCCACTACCGGCTCAAGCGTCGCAACGATCAGGCCCTGTTTGGCTATGCGGTGGGGCCGCATAGCTGGAAGCAATTTCTGCATCCGCCCCGGGTTGGACTGTGGCAGGCAACGGTTGTTAATGAGGACCGTCTACACTTTGAGCCGGTCCGGGATGAAGCACCCCGTTACGCATTTATTGGCGTGCGGGCGTGCGAACTTGCGGCGATCACCATTCAGGATCGGGTTTTAATGGAAGACAACCATGCCGATCCGCACTATCGTCGGCGCCGCGAGCAGGCCTTTCTGGTCGCGCTGAATTGTTCCGAGGCGGGCGGTACCTGCTTTTGCGATTCGATGAACACGGGGCCGGATGTTAAAAGCGGATACGATCTGGTACTGACCGAATTGCTGGACAGTGACACCCACCATTTCCTGATTCAGTCAGGCTCAGCAGAGGGCGCCGAGATCCTGTCCGAATTGCCCGGAGAGTTGGCCACCGATGCCCATTTTTCAGCAGCCCGGGACGTGGTTGAACGAACTCGCCGAAATATGGGCCGCAGTATGCCGAAAACCGACATACCGGCCCTGTTGATGGACAACCTGGAACATGCGCGGTGGGACGACGTTGCCGAGCGATGTCTGAGTTGCGCCAACTGCACCATGGTTTGCCCAACGTGTTTTTGCACCACTATGGAAGACACCTCCGATCTTGAGGGCGTGACCGCGGAAAGCAGCCGGCGTTGGGATTCCTGTTTCAATGCCGATTTTTCCTACATCCATGGCGGGAGTGTGCGCAACTCGACCCGGTCCCGTTACCGTCAGTGGATGACTCACAAGCTGGCCACCTGGGTGGATCAGTTTGGCACGTCGGGCTGCGTGGGCTGTGGCCGATGCATCACCTGGTGCCCCGTAGGCATCGATCTTACCGAGGAAGTGCGTGCCATTCAGGGCGATAGCTCGCCAGGAGAACAGACATGAAAAGCATCGCCCAGCTCGTATGTGAACATCCGTTCTTTCAGGGTCTGGACAGCGAATTTTGCGACCTGATGTGCGGGTGCGCGCGAAATGTCCGCTTTGATCCGGGGGAATACCTGTTCCACCAGGGCGAGAACGCCGATTACCTGTATCTTATTCGCCATGGGCAAGTGGCGCTTGAGCTGGCGGTGCCCGGGAAATCGCCAGTGAGCTTCCAGACGCTCCATGATGGTGATGTAGTGGGAATCTCCTGGGTGTTGCCGCCCTACCACTGGGCTTCCGACGCTCGTGCCATGAGTCTGACCAGGGCCATTGCGATGGATGCCCACTGCTTGCGGAAAAAATGCGACGATGACCCGGCCCTGGGTTACGCCGTACTGAAGCGGTTACTTCCGATCCTCACCAGCCGGCTCAACGCAACGCAGATGCAGATTCTGGATGTGTATGGCGCGCCGGAGCAGCAACCGTGAATTCACCGGATGCGTGGATGCCTGAGCCGGTCCGGGTTCTGAGGCGAAAGCAGGAACTCGAGACAACCTGGACGCTGGAGCTGGAGCCCGGGCAAGCAAGTAAAGGGGCCTTTGCACCGGGGCAGTTCAATATGCTGTATGTCTTTGGCGTCGGTGAAATCCCCATCAGCCTCAGCGGCGATCCCGGCCAGACCGATCGCCTGGTGCATACGGTGCGTGCCGTGGGCCCGGCATCCAGACAGCTGGCCACGTTGAGGCCGATGGCAACCGTGGGGTTGCGAGGCCCTTTTGGAACCGGATGGCCGCTGGCCGCCGCGGAAGGCTCGGATCTGCTGATCATCGCCGGTGGGTTGGGGCTGGCACCGCTAAGGCCGGCGATATACCACGTACTGAATAACCGGGAGCGATACGGTCGCGTTGTGTTGCTCTATGGAACGCGTAGCCCGGACGACATTCTCTTTCGTGAGCAGTTGGACGCCTGGAACCGGCTGCCCGATTTTGATGTTCACATCACGGTGGATCACGCGGGCAGCGATTGGATTGGCAAGGTCGGCGTCGTTCCTGCGCTGGTGCCAACACTCGCATTCGACCCGGAAGATACCGTGGCCATGGTCTGCGGTCCGGAAATCATGATGCGGTTTACTGCGAGCGCGCTGCGCGATGCCGGTGTTGATGATCAATCAATTTACCTGTCCATGGAACGGAACATGAAATGTGCACTGGGACACTGCGGCCACTGCCAGTTCGGTTCGACGTTTGTCTGCAAGGACGGCCCGGTACTGTCGTTCGATCGGCTTCGCGGGCTGCTGAGTCTCAAGGAGTTCTGATATGGCTGCTGCGGATCACAAGCCCCGGTTGGCGGTCTGGAAATTTGCCTCGTGCGATGGCTGCCAGCTGAGCCTGCTGGATTGTGAGGACGAGCTTCTGCGCGTTGCTGACGCCCTGGAAATTGCCTATTTCCCGGAAGCCACCCGCAGCCAGATTCGGGGTACCTATGATTTGTCACTGGTAGAGGGCTCGATCACCACCGCCCACGATGCCGAACGTATCCAGGAGGTGCGCCGGCGCTCACGAACCCTGGTCACGATCGGCGCCTGTGCAACGGCCGGTGGAATCCAGGCGTTGCGTAACTTCGCCGACATCGACGAGTTCATCGCAGCCGTCTATGCCCATCCTGAATACATTGAAACCCTGTCCTCATCCACGCCCATTTCCGATCACGTAGCGGTAGACTTTGAACTGCGCGGCTGTCCGATCAGCAAGACACAGTTGCTGGAGGTTGTTTCCGCGTTTTTGCGCGGCCGGCGCCCGGTCACACCCGCACACAGCGTTTGCCTTGATTGCAAGCTCAAGGGCAATGTCTGCGTGACGGTCGCTCATAGCACACCTTGCCTGGGGCCGGTGACCCACAGCGGCTGCAACGCCCTGTGCCCATCCTACAATCGCGGCTGCTATGGTTGCTATGGCCCCAAGGAAAATCCCAATGCGGCGGCTCTGAGCGAACGCCTGGATCAGCTGGGTATGAACCGGTCGGAACGCCTGCGCTTTTATCGGACCTTTAATGCCTGGGCCGAGCCGTTCCGTGAGGAGAGTAAGCGTCATGAGTCGTAAGACCATCAAGGTGAATTACCTGGCGAGAGTGGAGGGTGAGGGGGCCCTCAGTGTGACGATTCGGGATGGTCGGGTCAGTAACGCCGAATTGCGGATTTTCGAACCGCCGCGCTTTTTCGAGGGGCTGCTGCGCGGACGGGATTATTCGGAGGCTCCGGATGTCACCGCCCGCATCTGCGGTATCTGCCCGGTCGCCTACCAGATGAGCTCGGTCAACGCGATGGAAAACGCACTGGGTATTGAGGTGGACGGACCGCTCCGGGCATTGCGTCGGCTGCTGTATTGCGGTGAATGGATTGAAAGCCATGCCCTACACATCTACATGCTCCATGCACCGGATTTTCTCGGCTACGCCGGAGCGGTGGATATGGCCAGGGATTACCCCGATGTCGTCAAGCGGGGCCTGGCCCTGAAGAAAGCCGGGAACGCCATCATGGCACTGGTAGGTGGCCGGGAAATTCATCCCATCAATGTCCGGGTGGGTGGGTTCTATCGGACCCCGACCCGGAAGGAACTGGCGCCCCTCGCGGAAACCCTGAAACAGGCTCGTGAAGATGCATTGGCAACGGTACGCTGGACGGCTGGCCTGGACATCCCGGAAGCCGAACGTGACTACCACCTGGTGGCGCTGCACCATCCAGATGAGTACCCCATGAATGCTGGGCGAATCATCTCCAATCGTGGTCTGGATATCGCTGTTGAGGACTACAATCAGCACTTCGTGGAGTCCCACGTCCAGCGTTCGACGGCGTTGCATTCGCACTTGAGAGAGCACGACTGCTACCTGGTCGGCCCTCTGGCGCGCTACAGCCTCAATTTTGACCAGCTTTCCCCTCTGGCACGGGAAGCCGCCAACGACGCGGGCCTGGGGCCCACCTGCGCCAACCCCTTCCAGAGTATCGTGGTCCGCAGCATTGAAGTGCTGTACGCCTGCGATGAAGCGCTGCGCCTGATCGAAGCCTATGAAGAACCCGTCCAGCCCTTCGTCGCCCATCAGCCGAGGGCCTCGGAAGGGTTCGGGTGCACCGAGGCACCAAGGGGGCTGTTGTTCCACCGCTATCGGTTGAATGCAGAGGGCCAGATCCAGGAGGCCCAGATCGTGCCTCCCACATCGCAGAATCAGCCCAGCATCGAGGCCGATCTGAAGGAAATGGTGGGCAACTGGCTCGATTTGCCCGCCGATGCGTTGCGCGAACGCTGTGAGCAGACGATCCGGAATTACGACCCCTGTATTTCCTGTGCCACTCATTTTCTGAAGCTGGATGTTCGCCATGAATGAACCGCTCAGGCCTGTCAGGATAATCGGTGTTGGCAACCGGGATCGTGGGGATGACGCACTTGGGCCTCTGGTGGTTCAGGCGCTTCAGGATCGCTTGCCGGAGTCCGTCAGTGCCGTTGAACACAGCGGCGAAGTGTCGGGATTGATGGACTGTCTGGAAGGGGCCGAAGCGGTGTATCTGGTCGACGCTGCAGTCATGGGGCTCGAGCCTGGCAGTGTCCGGGATTTCGATGCGCGCACCAAACCCCTGCCATCGCTGGGTGGGAACTACTCCTCCCACGCGTTGGGACTGTCCGAAGCGGTTGAGCTGGCTCGGGCGCTGGATACGCTGCCTCCGGTCTGCCGTGTGTTCGCGGTGGAGGCTGCCACGTTTGAAGCGGGTGAAGGGCTCTCGGCAGCCGTGGATGCGGCGATTCCCCGGGTTGCCGAGGCTCTACTTGATGCCATTACGCAGGAGGGTGGGCATGCATGAAACTGCGCTGGTCAAAAACCTGATCCATAAGCTTCAGAACATCTGCGCTGAAGAAAAAGCCGGGCGCGTTGTCGAGGTTTCGGTCTGGTTGGGGGCGCTTTGCCACATGTCTCCGGACCACTTCACCGAGCACTTTGTGCAGGAAGCGGCGGATACCTGCGCCGAACATGCCCGTTTACGGATCGAGGCTTCGGCCGACATTCATGATCCCAACGCCCAGGATGTCCTGTTGCAGAGTCTGGAACTGGAGACGGACGACGAGGGGCTTCCGTGACTCAGGCAAATACTGCCGAGCCGTTCCTGAATCGCTGGCGGATCAGCGTTCGTGGTGTTGTTCAGGGCGTGGGTTTCCGCCCCTTTGTCTATCGTCAGGCAACGGAGTTGGGGCTGTCCGGATGGGTTGGAAACTCACCGGAGGGGGTGGAAATCGAGGCGGAAGGCGCTCCCCTGTTACTTGAGCGGCTGATCTCCGCGCTGAGGCATCAGGCGCCAGCCAACGCCCGTGTTGACGATATTCGTGCGGTCCCCGTGGTCCGAAGCGGGGCGTTCCGGGCGTTCAGTATCCGGGAAAGCCAGACTCGAGGCGAGACTGCGGTGCAGTTACCTGCAGACTGGGCACCGTGTCCGCACTGTTTGCAGGAACTGAAGGACCCTGATAACCGGCGCTATCGCTATCCCTTCATCAATTGCACGGACTGCGGTCCCCGGTTCAGCCTGATGGAGGCATTGCCCTACGATCGGGCGAATACCGCGATGAGGCACTTTCAGATGTGCCGTCGATGTCTCGCTGAGTACCAGGACCCTGCCAGCCGTCGCTTTCATGCCGAGGCGACGGCGTGTCCCGATTGCGGCCCGCGTCTTTCCTTCTGCGGACCTGACGGTGACGTCGTTACGCAGGATGAGGCTGCATTGGCGGAGGCGGTTGAGGCTCTGTCGGCGGGCAAAATTCTTGCGCTCAAGGGGCTGGGTGGTTATCAGCTTCTGGTGGACGCCCGCAATGCCAGGGCGGTTCAGACTTTACGGGTGAGAAAACAGCGGCCCGACAAGCCCCTGGCGGTGATGTTCGGCTCCCTGGAAGCGCTGCAACGGATCCGGCGCGTTTCGTCGGCAGAGCGTCAATTGCTCACTGGCCAGGAGCGGCCGATTGTGTTGTTGCGAATGCGCAGCCATGGTCTGGCTGACAATCTGGCCCCACGCCTGTCAGAGCTGGGCGTGATGCTGCCTTCTACCCCACTGCATGAGCTGTTGCTCGGCGAACTCGGGTTTCCGGTTGTCGCCACGAGCGGCAACCGGAACGGAGAACCGATCGCGTACGACAACGAGGATGCGCGGGCACGCCTCGGCGATATCGCCGATGGTTTTCTGATACACGACCGGCCGATCGTGCGGCCTCTGGATGATTCCGTCGCCCGCGTAACGGCTGGGCATCTGCAGTTGCTCCGCCGGGCGCGTGGCTACTCGCCGAATCTGGCCCTGCCTTTCCGGGCATCACCAGGCTGGGGGGCGGCCGGTGGCCACCTGAAAACCACCGTGGCGCTGAGCACTGACAGTGGCGTGGTATTGAGCCCGCATCTGGGAGATATGGACAGCGCTTTGGGGCGGGATGGATTTGATCGCACGGTGGACAGTCTGCAAACACTGTTTGCTACACGGCCACAGTGTTGGGCACATGACCGTCATCCGGATTACTTCACCACCGGCCGGGCCCTGGCGTTCGGATCGACACATTGCGCGGTTCAGCACCACGTGGCTCACGTTGCGGCGGTCATCGCCGAACATGGGCTCAATGAGCCGGTACTGGGCGTGGCCTGGGATGGCAGTGGCTTTGGCGACGACGACACGCTCTGGGGCGGAGAATTCCTGCGGCTGGACTCCCGGGGCTACCAGCGTCTGGCACACATGAGGCCGTTTCGCCTGCCCGGTGGCGAAGCGGCGATGCGGGAGCCACGGCGTTCAGCCATTGGGCTGTTACATGCGTTGAAGGGCGAGGGCCTGATCGAGTGGGAGTCGTTGCCTCCGGTGAGTGATTTTGCCCGGGCGGAGAGGAGATTGCTGGTGCAGGCGCTCAAGGCGGGCGTCAACGCTCCTCAAACCTCCAGTGTTGGCCGGTTATTTGACGCCGTGGCGGCACTTGCAGGAATCTGTCAGAAGGCCAGTTACGAAGGCCAGGCGGCGGCAGAGCTGGAAGCCAGTATCGATCGTGAGGGAACGCCGCAGCGCTACCGATTCGGCCTGTCAGCTCCGGACACCGACTGCCCTTGGCAGGTGGACTGGGAGCCGGCGATAGAAGGGGTGCTGGCGGACATTGCCCGTGGCGCTTCGGTATCAGACATTGCCACGGCCTTCCATGCCGGTCTGGTGGACCTCATTATCCGCGTCGCGAAGCAGTTCCAGTTATCCCATATTGTCCTTGGGGGCGGGTGCTTTCAGAACAGTTACCTGCTGGACTCGGCCATACGGAACCTGCAAGACGAGGGCTTTCGGGTGTTCTGGTCATGTCAGGTGCCGATCAACGATGGTGGCCTGGCTCTGGGGCAGCTCGCCTGGGCTGCCCGATTGAACCAGAAGGGAGAGGCGACATGTGCCTGGCCGTACCGGGACGCGTGATCAGTATTGAAGGCGATGATCCACTCACCCGGCAGGGGCGGGTGGATTTCGGCGGTGTGGTCAAGTCGGTTAATCTGGCCTACGTTCCGGAGGTCCGGCCCGACGACTACGTATTGGTGCACGTCGGTTTCGCGATCACGATCGTGGATGCCCGCGAGGCCGAACGGGTTTTCGAGTATCTGGACATGCTGGAGCCATGAAATACCGAGACGAGTATCGTACGCCAGAAGCTGCCCGGGCCTATGCCGAGGCGATCACCCGCATTACCACGCGCCCCTGGACGTTGATGGAAGTGTGCGGCGGACAGACCAACGCCATTGTTCGCTTCGGCATTGACCAACTCTTGCCGGAAGAAATCACCCTGATCCATGGGCCTGGTTGTCCGGTGTGTGTGACCCCGATTGATTACATCGACAAGGCTCTGGAAATTGCCGCCACACCGGGCGTCGTCCTCTGCACCTTCGGAGATATGTTGCGCGTACCCGGAACACAATCGGACCTTGCCGCCGCCCGCGCCCGGGGCGCCGATGTCCGGGTGGTCTATTCGCCGCTGGAGGCGCTCGCGGTTGCTCGCGAACACCCGGATTGCGAGGTGGTTTTCTTCGCGGTTGGCTTCGAGACCACCGCCCCGGCCAACGCCATGGCCGTCTACCAGGCCGAGCGGGAAGGGCTTGTGAATTTCTCGGTACTGGTCTCGCAAGTTCTGGTTCCCCCGGCGATCCGTGCTCTGCTTGAGCGTCCGGGCAACCGGATTCAGGGTTTTCTGGCCGCCGGGCATGTCTGCACGGTTACCGGCTACGGGGAATACGAGCCGATTGCCGATCAATACCGGGTGCCGATCGTGGTGACCGGTTTCGAACCACTGGATATCCTGGAAGGGGTCTATCGCTGCATCAGCCAGCTGGAGCAGGGGGAGCATCGTGTCGAGAATCAGTACAGCCGGGCGGTGCGCCGCCCCGGCAATCAGCTGGCCCAGCAGGTGATGGAGACGGTATTCCAGGTGGTTCCCCGACAGTGGCGAGGAATGGGTGGTATTCCCGAGAGCGGCCTTGGGCTTTCCCCGGAGTACCGGACCTTTGACGCCGAAGCCCGCTTCGGTGAGGTGAGCGACCGGGAAGAGGTTGTCGGTGAGTGCGCCAGTGGTGCGGTGTTACGGGGCGAAATCCGGCCCGACCAGTGCCCGGCCTTTGGCACCCGCTGCACCCCTGAGCAGCCTTTGGGGGTGACCATGGTGTCCGAGGAGGGGGCCTGCGCTGCCTATTACCGTTATCGCCGGCACGCTGGAGGCCCGTCCGATGAGTGATATCCACTGTCCGGTGACCGTCGACGGTCAGGACGTCGTGACCATGGCCCATGGTGGCGGAGGGCGGGCGACGGCGCGGTTGCTGGATAGCCTCTTTCGCCCGGCCTTTGATAATCCCTGGCTGGAGCGCCAGCACGACGGTGCCGTGTTGGATATGGCCGGAGCCATGGCCTTCACCACCGATTCCTATGTGGTCAGGCCGTTGTTTTTCCCGGGCTCCGATATCGGAGCCATGGCCGTCCACGGCACGGTCAACGATCTGGCTATGTGTGGCGCCGAGCCGCAGTACCTGAGTGCGGGGTTTATCCTGGAGGAAGGCTTGCCGCTGACCACCCTCCGGCAGGTTATCGATTCCATGGCCAGCGCTGCCCGGAAAGCGGGGGTTCGGATCGTTACCGGTGACCTGAAAGTCGTGGAGCGTGGTAAGGCCGATGGGCTCTATATCAACACGGCCGGCGTGGGGCGAATCGTTGCGGCGGATCCAGTTGAACCCGGTCAGGTACGGTCAGGGGATCGAGTGCTGCTCAGCGGTGATATCGGTCGTCATGGCATTGCGGTGATGGCTGCGCGGGAGAAACTGGACCTGGAATCGGCGATTGAGAGCGACTGCGCGTCCATTGCCTCTCCGGTCCTGGCGCTGCTCCATGAAGGCATCGCCGTCCGTTGCCTTCGGGACCTGACCCGGGGCGGTCTGGCCAGTGGGCTGGTGGAAGTCGCTGAAACCGCGGGCCTGGCTGCCCGGATACAGGAAGCGGATATCCCGGTGCGCGAGGACGTTTCCGCTGTCTGTGAGCTTTTGGGGCTGGACCCTTTGCATGTCGCCAACGAAGGCCGCTTTATGGCGGTTGTCGCGCCGGAGGACGTCGATCGGGCGCTCGCTATACTCCGGTGCCATAGAGTGAGTAAAGCGGCGGTCGAGATCGGCCGCTTTCAGGAGGGGCGGGCTGGTCAGGTAACCGCAGAAAGCCTAATTGGCGGCACCCGGATCGTCGATCGACTCTCCGGGGAACAGCTGCCGCGCATTTGCTAGTCTCGCTATCGGTTGGCGCAACCCTATTGCACTCGCTCAACCTGCACACTCGCGACGGGGTTGTACCAACGCTGTCCTTCTCTCAGCGTCGAACCGTCTGTTGAACTGCTTTGTAGCCGTGTCCTGGCCCTGTCGTCGGGAACATCTATGCGCTAGTTTGAAAGGGACCGGTTCAGGAAGCGGAGAGGCGCAATGATGGAATCACTGGAGAAGGCTATTGAAGCCTGGTGGCTGCCTGGTCTGTCAGCCTTGTTGGCTGTGGTGGCTACCTATGTGGTTTATCGACTGACCCTTGCGTTGTTCCGGCACTTTACCGAATCCCGCACGGTTCCAAGATTGTTCCTGGATGCGTCGGCGCGGGCGCTTGGAGCGGTGTTGTGTCTGCTGGCACTCAGCGGCGCTCTCAGTGCTGCGCCGGACGACCTTCCTCTGCTCTCCGGCATCCGCCAGACCAACACACTGTTGCTGATTCTGGCGATGACCTGGGCGGCTGTCAGACTCACCTCGGCGATTGGAGAGGTGATTGTTACCCTGAATCCGGTGCTGGAGGGCCAGTGGCAACGCGCCAGGAAGGTCGAAACCCAGACCCGGTTCCTCGTTCGCTGTCTCAATATCCTGATTATGATTATCGGTTTCGGCGCTGCCCTGATGACGTTCGAATCGGTCCGCCAGGTCGGGGCGAGTGTGCTCGCCTCGGCCGGTGTGGGCGGTATCATTCTGGGCTTTGCGGCCCGACCGGTACTGAGCAATCTGCTCGCAGGTATGCAGATTGCGCTGACCCAGCCATTCCGCATTGACGATGTACTTTACGTCCAGGGGGAGTGGTGTTGGGTGGAAGAAGTCACGGCGACGTATGTTGTGCTGCGGGTCTGGGACCTGCGGCGTCTTGTGGTGCCGCTGCAATGGTTTATCGAGAACCCCTTCCAGAACTGGTCCCGAAAGAGTGCCGACCTTCTCGGAACCGTCTTTATCTGGGTGGATTACACGATGCCGGTGCAACCATTGAGAGAGGAGTTCGAACGCATACTGGATGAATCCGATCAGTGGGACGGAAAGGTTGCGACGGTCCAGGTGACGGATTCCAGCGACCAGGCTATGCAGATCCGGTTCCTGATGAGTGCGCCCGACTCCAGCAGGAACTGGGACCTGCGCTGTGCTGTGCGAGAGGGATTGGTGACCTATGTCCAGAAACATTACCCCTCTCATCTACCCAGACTGCGGGCCCGGCTGATCGAACGGGAGTAGTTCGGTCACTTTTCCGTCATATCCCGGAAAGACCCGTTTCAAGCGCTCTGGGTCGGGATTTCCTGTCTCTACCCACACAGTTATCCACAGATTCTGTGAGTAACTGGGCGGGTAAAAACTGTAAAGTCCGATGAACAGGCATGTCAGGTTAATTTACAGCATCAAAACGTGAGGGTGAGGTGCTTTCACTTAACATTCTGATTATCAAAGCGAAAAGGAGCGGTGGTACTGAGGTTGCAGTTGTAAGCGACAGTTAGCAATTCGTCGCTGGAAAAGGAAGTATCCCATGTCGTTTATCACTCGTATCGCAGCACTCGGTGCCCTGGGCTTCTCGCTCGCGGTCGCCGCTCCCGCCTCTGCCAACCTGATTGTGAACGGTGGGTTCGAGAATCCGGACGTTGCAGCTGGCACTTGGAACTACTTCAGCTCTGCGGATGTTGACGGTTGGGAGACCGTAAATAACACGAACATTGAAATCTGGAACGATCTGAATGGCGTAGCGGCCTATGAAGGTGAACAGCTGGCTGAGCTGAACGCCCACCCGTCCTCGAACAGCCTTTTTGGTATTTACCAGGACTTTGCTACCACCGTTGGGCAAACCTACGGTTTGAGCTTTGCCTATCGTGCCCGCCAGAGCAACGACGAGAGCTTTAACGTTTCGATTTCCGATCAGGGCACAGGCGGTGATGCCTTGAACTGGTTGATGAGTGATCACGTCGTAGGAGAGTGGAAAGTATTCAGCACCACCTTTGCAGCCTTCTCAGAGTCGACCAGGCTGACGTTCACTACCACGAATACCAGCACCATCGGTAATCTCCTCGATGATGTAAATGTTGCCGTACCTGAGCCGGGCACCCTTGGCCTTCTGGGGCTTGGAGTGCTGGGTCTCGCCATGGCTCGTCGTCGCCAGTCTGCCTGATACTTCGTTCAGGAATGAAAAGGTCGTCCCACGGGACGACCTTTTTTGTGGGTGTTTGAAAATCACACATCAAACCGGCTTCGGGATTGAATCTCGTCGGAAGGTCGCCGACAATCTCTCTTCAATAAGTTAACAAACACTCACTTTATTGAGCGGAAGCCGAAAGGAGAGCCCGGTGACAGAACTTGTGACGTACGAACTGAATGACGGTGTAGCCACGATAACCCTCAGCAATGGCAAGGCCAATGCACTGAGCCACGAGGTGTTTGAGGCTCTTAACGGCGCTCTTGACCGCGCGGAGCAGGACAAGGCGGTGGTCATCCTGACCGGTCAGCCGGGCATCTTCTCGGGCGGGTACGATCTGAAGGAAATGCAGAAAGGTCCAAAGGAGGCGGCAACCCTGGTCAAGGTGGGATCCACTCTGGCACATCGCCTCGCTGGTTTCCCGCTGCCGGTCATCGGTGCCTGTAGTGGTCATGCGATCGCCAAAGGCGCATTCATTCTTCTCTCCGTGGATTACCGTGTGGGCGTTGAAGGCAGTTTCAAGCTGGGCCTGAATGAGGTAGCCATCGGGATGACCATGCACCACGCAGGCATCGAGATCGCCCGCCATCGCCTGACCCCGTCCCATTTCTATCGGTCGGTCGTAAACGCTGAGATCTTCAGCCCGAAGGATGCCGTGACGGCCGGATTCCTTGATGAAACAGTGGCTCCTGAACAGTTGGTGGAACGGGCAAACCAGATTGCCCAGCATTTCCGCACGCTGGATCTGCGGGCGCACAAGCAAACCAAGGTGAAGGCCAAGGCAGAGTACCTGGCGCTGCTTGAGAAATGCATCGAGCAGGACGCCAAGAACCTGGGACTCACGGATTAATCCGTCCTCCCTGGTCGATCAATCTCTCGATATCCGCGCCCCCAGGCCCGGGGGCGCACTTTTGAACCGGAACAGTTTGGCAAGGATGATATCCGGCAGCGACTGTATCCGGGTGTTGTAGATCTTCGCACTCTCGGTGTAGCTGTTTCTGAGCAGTGCGAGGTAGTTCTCCGTTTCCGCCATCATCGCCATGAACTGTTGAACCACCGTGTTGCCCTTCAAGTCCGGATAGTTCTCGATTCTGGCCTGAAGTGCCGCGGTTACCTGCTGCTCGAAACCGATCAGTTGGTCTGTTTTGCCCTGGGCACCAAGGGCTGACGGATCTGCTGAGCGGAGTCTGCCGATGGCCTCCAGCAATTTTTTCTCGTGGGCAAGATAGCCTTTTACCGCCTTTTCCAGGTTGGGCCACAGATCGTGCCGTTGCTGCAGGATGGTATCGATGTTGGCACGGGCCCGCTCAACACGGTTTTTCAGGAAGATAATGTCGTTGTAGTGGAGGATGCCAATGTACAGGCACAGTACAACCGGTACGGTCAGGGCAGACAGAATGAGGTTATCCGGACTGAAATTGCCATCCGATGCCATCAGGGCCGTTGCGGCAAAGAGGAAGAGTCCCAGGCTGAGGGCAACGCCAACGAATCCCCGGGCGCCCCGGTCCAGGATAATGTCGTCTTCCTTGTTGGCGCTGATCAGGAAGGGAGTGCCATCGTCCTGCTGGATCGTCAGGTGGTCGGGTCTGTCCCGATCCAGACCGGCAAACCCGATGCAATAGACGTTGATCAGGGTATCGAGGAAGCGCACGGTGTATCGCCGGTCACCGCGGGTTTCCGAATGGATACGGGGGTATTCGATGTCAGCGCCTTCAGGCTGGATCAGAACCTGGCCCTCGGAATCT
Source organism: Marinobacter koreensis (assembly GCF_023156285.1). GTDB lineage: Bacteria > Pseudomonadota > Gammaproteobacteria > Pseudomonadales > Oleiphilaceae > Marinobacter > Marinobacter koreensis. Next base: position 325,520 of record NZ_JAKZAJ010000001.1, read on the forward strand.
TCCAGCCAGAAGGGCACGCATTCTGAGGTGTGCTCAATGGTGTGCCACTTTTCGTCTTTACCGGATCCACGTCGTTCCTCCACCTTGTAGTCGAAGGCAATGCATTTCTGGTCGGTCAGCGGGTCCCTCAACGGTGGAAACGCATCGTCGGTATCGACCATGCCCTTGAGTTCCGAAAGCCCGAAACTCAGGCCCCGGGTGCTGCTGGTAGGGACCGCTTCCATCAGGCGTTTGAACTGGACGGCCCGGATTGCCAGGTAGAGCAGGGCAATCGCAAGAATAAAGCTGGCCAGGGTCAGGGCCCAGCTGATCCAGCTATGCTGGTAGTGCCCGTGGGGTTGTCGTTCGACGATCTGCTGTGCCATTGCTGCAGTATTGTCATCGAGTGGTGGAACGGGCAGGCGGTTTTCAACAACGCGCTGGAACATCCACTGATCGAGCCAGCCGCTGGTGCTGCGCCGGATCAGTTGCTCCAGAGCCGCGACGTCGGCCAATAGCAGGGGATTCTGTCGGGACGATTCCAGTGCGTCGAAGCGTGTTTCGTACAGCGAGGCTATGGCGGACCATTCCGCGTTGAGCCGGGCGATGCCCAGAGTGGAGAGCCCACCGGTGACGACCACTGAGAGGGTGATGACATAGATCCAGAACCGGTGGATATTCAGGGCGGTCAGTGTCAGGGCCAGTCCCAGTGCGAGCAGACCGGTGGCAATGGAAATGCGGATGGCAGCACTGAACAGTCGGTCGCCCCCGTCCACCTCCAGCGATTGGCTGGACACCATGGGTGGCAGGCTGAATCGGGACAGGTCGCGGAACACAAACTCCCGGTCTGTCGGCTGATAACGTCCGACAACCCGAGCGTGATCACCCGGAACCAGTGCCCACTCCGAGTACATCCGGTCGCCAACCTCCCGGTAGTATGATCGCTTCAGGTGCCACTCGATACCGGATTCGGGAAAGTCCGTGTCGATTGAAACCGATCCGCTGTCGTCTTCGAGGACAAAAGGCCCGCCCCATTCGCCGGAATCCAGTGTACGAACGTGGCGATCCCCATCCGAATCCCGGTATTCCTCTTCGAGCTTGTAGCGGACGTAAACGGCCTTTTGGGTCGAGTAGGGCGTTGTGACCGTGCTGGATCGGTCACTGACCTTGCCGGCAATCGCATAGGGGCCTTCGGCCAGGGCCCCGATCGGCGTTTCTGGCAGGCGCTCGAGCTGACGGGCCTGAGACAACTGGTTCAGGCCCTCATGCATCAGATAATAGGCACCGCCCAGTGCGGCCACTGCCAGCAAGGCCATGATGAGCCGGCCGGGTTTGCTGGCAATGTTGAAACGCCGTCGGAAGTAACTGGTTTTCAACTCGCCGATGCCACCCTGTCCAGGAACTCGGAAATGGCAGCATTGACTGGCCGCGGATGGGACAGGTTGGCGGCGTGGCCTGCTCCGGGGACCGTCACGAGTGTCGCATCGGGCAATCCGTTGGCCAGAATCTCCGCCCGTTCCATCGGGATGGCGATGTCGGCCTCGCCATGAACGACCAGGGCCGGGCACCGGATCTCCGGCAGGCGTTCCGTGACGTCATCCCGGCCAGCCAGTGTCTGGAAGTTATTGCCCACGTTCGCGGCGGACATGCTTTTCCATTTGGACTTCCAGTAGTCGGCATCCTCGAAATCGCTGCCCAGAATGATCTGGGCAATGGTGGTTCCGATTTCCGGTGTCAGTCCGTGTTCCATGAAGGTGCCAATCAGCGCCTGATAGGCGGGGATTTTCTCTTCCAGTTCCTTGCCAGCCTGGGTATCCAGAAGAATCAGGCCCTGGACCTTGTCCGGGTGGGTCAGGGCGCATCGCAGCGAGAGAAAGCCACCCTGGGACATGCCGGCGAGTATGGCTTTTTCGACACCCAGATGATCAAGGAGCGCGGCCAGATCGTCGGCCGAGTCATAGTAGGAGAACGGAGAGGGGGCTTCGACCGCAGTCTGCCCGTGTCCCCGCTCATCCCAGACGATGCAGCGATAACGGTCTCGGAAGGCCTCCACCTGCGGCGCGAACATTTCATGGTCCATCATCAGCCCGTGGGAAAACACAAGGGCCGGGCCGCTACCGCCGGTATCTTCGTAGTAGAGGCGTTGACCGTTTACGTCTGCAAAAGCCATGGCATGTCCTTATTTTTGTTGAGGTAAGTTCTGGAGACTAGCCAAGCTTCTGGAGGTAATCAAACACCGCTGCAAAATCGTCGCGTCCGTGTCCTGCGCTGTTCGCCTGGCCATAGACGGATTTGGCAAGGCCGGCGAGGAACAGGGGCTGCTTCTCTTCATACGCGGTCAGGTCCAGCAGATGCAGATCCTTGAGCATCAGTTCCAGCGGAAACTGGGCGTCATAATCGGCATCCTTGATCAGCCCGGCCTTGCCCTTCAGGAAGGGCGCCGTAACCGGCAGGTTGGGAAGCGTATCCATCAGGAAATCCCGGCTGAAACCGAGTTTCTCACCGAGTAGTGCGGTTTCGGAGTACACCAGCATGTTCTGGGCAAGCAGCGCGTTGACGAGCATCTTGAAAGCGCTGCCCTGGCCGGACTCTCCGACGTGCAGGATCTTCTGGCCCATATGTTCCAGCAGCGGACGAACCTGCTCGACATCGTCGGATTCGCCACCGAGCAGGAACGTGAGCTCGCCAGTCTCTGCGGGCATTTTGGTCCCGGCCACCGGGGCGTCCAGAAACCGCAATCCCCGGGCCTGGGCCCGTTGCGCGCATTCGCGGGTAAACGATGGGTTTACCGTAGAGCAATTAACCCAGAGAGCGCCGTCACTCATCGCCTCGACAAAGCCCAGGTCGCCAAAAGCGACTTGTTCGACTACCTCAGGCGCGCTGAGCATGGTGAATACCACCTCTGCGTCAGCAACGGCATCCCGGGCGGAGTCTGCAGTCAGGGCGCCGGCATCCTTGAGCGGCGCCATGGCCTCGGACGACCGGTTGAAGACCGTTAGCGTGATGCCGTCTTGCTTGAGCAGGTTGTTGGCCATCCGACTGCCCATGATACCGAGACCAATAAACGTGGCTTTCATAGGGTTCTCCTTGGTCGTTGGTTTGGATTCAGGTATTCGAGCGAATCCTTAGAACGGTTCTGTTTTGCCCCAGGGACAGGAGCGATCAGCGTTTACTTCCCAAGGGCATAATCTGTTTTCGTTGGGGCGAAATCAGTCTAATGCAATGGCTGAAGCGGATGGTGGACGGAAGCGGGCGGTACTAAGCTCAAAATTAGAGGCTGCGTTACCTGAGGGAGTAACGGAGATGAATAAAGTAGACTGGAGAATTAAAGGGCTTGAATTCGTAAACTGTAACTGTGATCTGGGTTGTCCGTGTCAGTTTATGGGGCGGCCGACTCACGGTGACTGCCAGGCGTTTGCCGCGGTCAAGATCGAGGAGGGGTATTTGGGGGATACGTCCCTTGACGGGCTATCTTTTGCCATGACGCTGAAATGGCCCGGGGCCATTCATGAGGGCAATGGGCAGGCACAGGCCTTTGTGGATGAGCGGGCAACGCCGGAGCAGCGGGATGCCATTATGGCCATCCTTTCCGGGGATACCTCGGAACCGGGGGCGACCTTTTTCAATGTGTTTGCCAGCACGATGACCCATATGCACGATCCGATATTCTGTCCGATCGATGTGTCCTGTGACGTGGAGGGGCGTCACGCCAAGGTTCGTGTTGCGGATCTGGTGGAGGCGGCCGGAGAGCCCATTATCAATCCGGTTTCCGGGGAAGCTCATCGCGCACGGATTGATTTGCCGAATGGGTTCGAGTATGCCATCGCAGAGGTGGCCAGCGGACACACCGACGCTCATGCCGGAATTCCGATGAAACTCGATGCATCGCATTGCCACCTGTCGCATCTGGATATCGGCCCCACCGGTGTTCATCGGTGAGGCGAAGATGACCGCTTTGCGCGCGCGGTGGCTGTCCCGGGAATCCGTTGTCACGATGGTCGGCCTGATCGCGCTCACAGCGTTGAGTTGGTGGTATCTGTTCGGGCTGGCGGCAGATATGTCTGTAGGCGGGACCGGAGGGCTGATGACTTTTCGGCACTGGGCACCGTCGTATTTTGGCATGATGTTGGTTATGTGGATGGTTATGATGATTGCCATGATGACGCCCAGCGCCGTGCCCATGGTCCTGCTGTATCGTCAGGTGGCGAGAAAGAATCGGCTGTCTCACGCATCGTTGGGAGCCTGGCTGTTTACGGCAGGCTATCTTGTGATCTGGGCCGTTTTTTCGCTGTTGGCCACCTCGCTGCAGTGGCTGCTTGATGAACAGGCCCTGCTCAGTCCCATGATGCGGAGTCAGAGCGCAATGTTCAGCGGAATGACGTTGATTGGTGTCGGCCTTTACCAGTTTTCCCACCTGAAACAGGCCTGTTTGCGACATTGCCGAGGGCCTTTGTTTTTTATCTCTCAGCATTGGCGTCCCGGGTTACGGGGTGCTTTCCGGATGGGCATCGTTCACGGGGGATACTGTGTCGGATGTTGCGGTGCCCTGATGGCCCTGTTGTTCGTGGGTGGGGTCATGGATCTGGCTGTGATAGCAGCAATTGCCCTGGTGGTCCTGCTGGAGAAAATCATGCCCGGAGGCCAAAAGCTGGCTCGGGGACTTGGGGTTGCGGCAATGGCCCTTGGAACGGGAGTGATTGCTGCAGGTTGAACCGCTCGCCCAGCAACGGTGCCGGACGAGCGGTCGTCGGTCAGGCAGCCTCTTCAGCGATCTCGCGGAAGGCCGAAACCAGTGTCTTGGGCTCCTGTGCGCCCGAGATAAGGTATTTCTGGTTGATAATGAAAGCGGGGACCGAGGAAATGCCGGCCTGTTGATAGGTCGCCTCATCCTCTCGGACGATGTCTGTATAGGCATCGGATGCGAGTATTTTTCTGGCCTCGTCTTCGTCGAGCCCGATACTCCGGGCGCACCGGACAAGAATCTCGGGATCAGAGACGTTTTCGGCCTCGCCGAAATAGGCGTAGAACAACGCTTTTTTCATCTCGGTCTGCTGGCCCTGTTCCGCCGCCCACTTCACCAGCCGATGTGCATCGAAAGTGTTGCGGGTGTGTCGTTCCTGCATCTTCTCGAAGTTGAGGCCCAGATCCTTTGCGATCGCCATCATCTGGGACTGATTCGCGCGCATTTCGTCTTCAGTCCGACCATACTTCCGGGCCAGAGCCGGGAGGATCGGCTCGCCGTCACCCTCGGGGTCCGGGTTCAGTTCGAAGGCATGCCACTGAATGACGAATTCATGCTCGGAGGCCAGCTCTTCCATCGCCTTCTCCAGCCTGGCATAGCCAATGGCACACCAGGGGCAGGCGATGTCGGAAACAATGTCGATTTGTATCTTGCTCATGGTGGCTCCTATCGATTATCGGGCCGAGTCGTGGTATATCAGCAGCCCTGTTGTTCACCTTTTCCGGAATCATTAGACATGCCAAAAGCCAGCGAGATCAAAAAAAATCAGGCCATCGAATACGAGGGCCGCGTCTATTTCGTCAAGGATATCGAGCGTTCCGTCCCCCAGGGCCGTGCCGGTGGCAGTCTGTATCGGATGCGTATGTACGACGTCGTCACTAACCAGAAGCTGGACGAAACCTTCAAGGATTCCGACATGCTCAATCTGGCAGATCTGGTACGGCGGCCGGCGACCTTTTCCTACGCCGACGGCGATGAATACGTGTTCATGGACTCAGAAGATTTCACCCAGTACATGCTGAATCGGGAAGCCATCGAAGACGAGCTGTTGTTTATCAACGAAGACACCCAGGGCCTGATGGTCATTCTGGTGAGCGATGCGCCCGTGGCGCTGGATCTGCCGCCGACGGTGGAACTTCAGATTGAGGAGACCGATCCATCGGTGAAAGGCGGCTCTGCGACCGCGCGTACCAAGCCTGCACGGCTCACCACCGGTCTGGTGGTGCAGGTGCCCGAGCACATTTCCACCGGCGATCGGATCAAGATCAATGTCGAGGAGCGCAAGTTCCTGAGCCGGGCCTGAGCCGTCTGGCTAGGTTACTGAATCAATCTCGTCCCGGGTCAGTGGTCGATACTGTCCCGGGGCCAGATCCGTTCCAAGAACCAGATCGCCCATCCTTTCCCGGTGCAGGGATGTTACCCGGTTACCAACGGCACGAAACATACGCTTCACCTGGTGGTAACGCCCCTCATAGATCGTGACCCGCGCTTCAAACTCTCCCAGCTGCTCCAGCTTCGCCGGTGAAGTGGTCAGTCCCTCGTAGGCAAACCAGATGCCTTCGGCGAATCGTTCAACCGCCTCTTTCGTAACCGGCCATTCCGTGGTCACCCGGTAGACCTTGGGTATCTTGATCCGGGGTTCGGTCAAACGACGGGACCATTGTCCATCGCTGCTGAGGATCAGAAGCCCCGTGCTGGCCCGGTCGAGGCGACCGCCAATGTGGAGGTGGGGGCGGAGCCTTTCATCGATCAGGTCCAGCACGGTCGGATGGACGGGGTCAGTGGTGGCGCTGAGGTAACCGGCGGGTTTGTGAAGCATGAGGTAATAGGCCGGTTCTGCCCGTTGGAGGATATCGTTGTCGATCCGAACCTCCCGGAATCGGCTGATGTCGCTTGTCCCATCCCGGCAAACGCCGCCATCGACGTAAATCCGACCCGATGCCAGCAATCGGTTGGCATCCCGTCGGCTGATGCCGTTCTGGTTGCTGAGAATCCGGGAAAGTTTCATAGTGCTTGTCAGGGCAGGTCGTCAGGATCCGGCTGCGGATGCTGACGTTTTACAGGAGGCGGGCACGGATGGGCAAGGCTTATCGCTATACCCTGGGGCAGCGGGTGTATCGTTTCGGCGGGCTGGCGGAGCTGATGGCGAGAGCGACGCCGGCTCGGTCTGGGGACCGGTTGGCCGGTGTGATGGCTCGGTCTGCCGAGGAACGGGTCGTTGCGCAGATGGCCCTCGCCGAGGTGCCCCTGAAAGCGTTTCTGAACGAAGCACTGATCCCCTACGAAACCGACGAAATTACCCGCCTGATTCTGGACGATCATCAATTGAGCCCTTTCGAACCCATTGCGCATCTGACGGTGGGTGACTTCCGGAACTGGCTGCTCAGCGATGATGCCACGCCGGAGGTACTGACCGACCTTCGCCCCGGACTGACACCGGAAATGGTCGCGGCGGTGAGCAAGCTGATGCGCAACCAGGACCTGATCCTGGTTGCAAAAAAATGTCGTGTCCACACCGCCTTTCGCAGCTCCATTGGCCAGCCCGGGCGGTTGTCCACCCGGCTGCAGCCCAACCACCCCACCGATGACGTTACCGGCATTGCGGCCAGTATCCTGGATGGGCTGCTCTACGGAAACGGGGACGCCGTGATAGGCATCAATCCCGCTACCGATAATGTGTCCCAGAGCATCCGGTTGCTCAATCTGGTTAATGACGTGATCCGTGAATATGCCATTCCAACCCAGTCCTGTGTGCTGACACACGTGACCAATACGCTCGAGGCGATCGAACAGGGCGCGCCAGTGGATCTCGTGTTCCAGTCCGTTGGCGGTACCGAGGCGACGAACCGCAGCTTCGGCGTGAATCTGTCGTTGTTAAACGAGGCGCAGGATGCGGCATTGGCACTCAATCGTGGAACGGTGGGGGACAATGTGATGTATTTCGAGACCGGGCAGGGCAGTGCCCTCTCCGCAGGCGCCCATCACGGGCTGGATCAGCAGACCTGCGAGGCCCGTGCCTACGCCGTTGCCCGCAAGTTTGAGCCACTGCTGGTAAATACCGTCGTCGGTTTTATCGGTCCCGAATACCTGTTTGATGGCAAGGAAATCATCCGGGCCGGCCTGGAGGATCATTTCTGTGGCAAGTTGCTGGGCCTGCCCATGGGTTGTGACATCTGCTACACCAACCATGCGGAAGCCGACCAGAACGACATGGATAACTTGCTGACCCTGCTGGGTGTGGCCGGGTGCAACTTCATCATGGGCATCCCCGGATCGGACGACATCATGCTGAACTACCAGACCACCTCATTTCACGATGCGCTGTATGTGCGACAGGTCCTCGGTCTCAGGCCTGCACCGGAATTTGAGCGCTGGCTGGTGGACATGCAGATCATCCAGAGCGGGACAGGCTCCTTGATGGAGGGTTTGCCGGAACGATTTGTGACGGCATTGAAGCGCCTGCCTTCGGATGGGACAGGAGTCGGGCATGGCTGAGCATAAAAAAGCATTACCCCCAGCGGTCACCCTCAATCCCTGGCGCAGACTGAGAGCCTATACCGATGCCCGGATCGGGCTGGGACGCGCTGGAGTCAGCCTCCCGACGAGTGAGTTGCTGGCCTTCCAGCTTGCCCATGCCCAGGCCCGCGATGCTGTGCATCTGGCCCTGGATATGACGACCTTGTGCGAGCAAATCGAACAGATCTCGGGGCAGGCGCCGCTGCGTCTGCACAGCCAGGCCGTCGATCGGGTGACCTATCTGCAGCGTCCTGATCTGGGGCGCCGTCTTGATGAAGACTCCCGGTCCAGGTTGCATGCTCCGGAAGCATCCGCCTCATCGCCGGTGGACCTGGCCATCGTGGTAGCCGATGGTCTGTCGTCGTTTGCTGTCCAGAACAATACCGGTCCCTTTCTGGCGGCCTTGTTTTCACAACTGGATGCGTCTGAAGAGGTGTGGTCCCTGGCGCCAATCACGGTGGTTGAACAGGCCCGGGTAGCGGTTGGGGATGAAATTGGCGATCTTGTGAATGCCCGGGCAGTATTGGTTCTCATCGGTGAGCGCCCGGGGCTCAGTTCCCCTGACAGTCTGGGGCTTTATCTGACCTGGGCACCGCAGATAGGTCGGACCGATGCGGAACGTAACTGCATTTCCAACATCCGGCCGGCCGGACTGGATGTCGGGGAGGCGAGTCGCCGGGCCGTGTATCTGCTGCAGGAAGCCCGGCGAATGGAGATCTCTGGGGTGTCCCTGAAGGACCGTTCGGAAACCCCTGTCCTGGCGTGCGAAACCGGTCCCGGTAATTTCCTGACCGGTTAATCCTCGGTTCTGGGGGCCAGTCTCAGGAAGACGCCCAGCGCCGCGAGTAACAGGGCTGTGCTGACAATAATCGCGACCGGGTAATAAAGGTTGCCTGCCAGCTCCAGCTGACTGTACTTGATGATCATGATCAGGCCTTCCAGTGACATCGCAACGCACGCGGTTCCAATAAAACGGGGAAGTGTGCGCCTGAGCATGGTGATGACGTCGTGGGATTCGGAATGCCCGCTGTATTCCGATCGTATCACCATCGCCAGCTCGTATACGGCAAGGGCAATAATGCTGCCATTAACGGCCTTGATCAGAACCTGGATCAGCTCAAGCCCCGCGCCCAGCTGTTCAAACAGATCAATGGCCGTCGCTGAGATCAGGCAGAACGCCAGGCCGAAAAAGAGGAGTGAAAACAGTCTCGCAAACAGGGCACGGATCGGGATGGAGGTCAGCAGGTGGATCATGGATTCTGTGCTCCGAAATCACATTGGGAATCTGTCACGACAGGCTACCGATTCTGTGTTCGGATTTGCTTGCCGCTGTCTTAGGGTTTATTAATCTCCGAGTCATTGCTGAAGGCCTTTGCCGGCCTGGGTGGTAGATTGAGCGCTTTCCGAAGGAGAGATCCCGATTGATGTCTGCCAAGATACTTCGCTGGGTGGCCTGGTTCGTTCTGGGTCTGCTGTTGCTCGTGATGGGCCTGGTGCTTTTGTTCCGTTTCGTGAACCCGCCAACCTCGGCGTTCATGCTGACTTACAAGGTGAGCAACCCGTCTGAGGATGTCCGCCAGGAATGGGTCCCCTATGAGCGCATATCGGCCTGGATGCCGCTGGCGGTGGTCGCCAGTGAGGATCAGCGGTTTCCCGACCATTGGGGCGTGGATTTTCGCGCCATTCGGCATGCGGTGTCGGAGTATATCGACGGGGATGGACTTCGGGGGGCGAGCACCATCACCCAGCAAACGGCCAAGAATCTGTTCCTCTGGAACGGCCGGAGCTTCGTCCGGAAAGCATTGGAAGCGGGGCTTGCGCTCACGCTTGAAGCGTTCTGGTCCAAACAGCGGATTCTGGAGGTGTACCTGAACGTCGCCGAATTCGGCCCCGGTATTTATGGCGTTGGTGCGGCCAGTCAGGCCTTTTTCGGGATCCCGGCGAGTCAGTTGTCGCAGACCCAGGCGGCCATGCTGGCCGCCGTGCTCCCCAATCCGCGGATACTGCGTGTGGATCAGCCCACGTCTTATGTATGGGAGCGGGTCCGCTGGATTCGCCGTCAGATGGCGCAGTTGGGGGCGGGGTATCTCAAGCGCCTTTGAAATCGGTTCAGAACCTCAGACCTCCGCAATCATCAGTTTCTTCATCAGCTTGCGCCACGCAATCGGCAATTGGGACTCCAGTGTCGCCAGATGAGGCAGATCCAGCGGCCAGGGGTAGAAGGGCTCCTTGCAGCCGTAGATCACGGTGTTGTTGGTCCGGCTTCTGAAGTACAGCAGGCAGGGGAATTGCCTCACCAGTTCCCGGTACAGAGGGCTGGTTTCGTCCGGCGGGCGGTGGTAATTGAGGATCAGCCAGCCGTCGTCGCTCAGGGCATGACTGCAATCCTTGATGAACCGGCGCTGGGCCTGGGCCGGGCTCATCCGGTCGGCGCCGTAAAGATCGGTAAATATCATCCGGGTGCTGGCCGGGGGCAGATCCGCCACAACTTTGCGGGCATCGCCGAGGGTGATCTCAAGGCGGTCCGACTGCGGCAACCCGAACCATTCACGGGCCACTTCGACGACTTTCGGACGGAGTTCGACCACATGCACGGCACAGTCCGGGAACAGGTGGTACAGGCCGTGGGCGAGGGCTCCGCCGCCCATGCCCAGCACAGTGACGTGCTCCGGCGTCGCGAACGCAGCGGGTAACAGCATGGCACGGCTGTATTCATGTACCGGCACGTGGGGCGCGGCGCGGGCGATCTTGCTCTGTTCAAACACCGAGTCGAAGCTGAGCACCCGATGTTTGCGATCGTCAATCACCAGGATATTGCCCACCGCATCCCGGGTGACGTGGACTATGTCGCCCCGGATTTCCGGTTTTTGCATCGTCACTCCCCCGGCTTTTGGGCTATGGTAACAGTAAGAGCCGTTGTGACCCGGCTGAAGGAGGATACCGGAAAGTGACCGATCAAGCAGGTCATGAGCGCGTTGTCGGGAATCTCACCGAGGGCGCCAGGCATTATGTCCTGATTCTTTTTCCCCGGCTGCTGAAGGACATTCGGCGGATCGGTATACCGGAGGTGGTCCGTACCTCCGGTCTCGCCGAACGGGAAGTGACCAGCCTGTACTTCCATTTCGCGGCGGTTGCCCGCCTGCTGCCCGACCATCCCGATCGCATCACGCCGGACCTGTGGGAACATCTCACTTATTGCGTGCAGGTGATGAGCGGCATGGTCAGTGCCGCGTCCCTGGATGATCTGGTCGAAGCGAGGGAGCAGGCCGTGCGCAAATACCTGCCGCAAGCCCGGGAATCCCTGGAGCAGGAATTCGAGGAGCAGCGTCACGAAGGTACCGTTGACTTCCGACTCGCCGGTCTTCTCCGCCGGGCGGACTCGCCCGCACATTCCCGCGAGTTGTGTATGGAGGCGATTCGTCGGGAACGGGAAGAGCGGTTCGAATCGCTCAAGTCACTGAATACCTCCCGGTTAAACAGGAATCAGGCGCATGTAGTGGAGTCGGCAAGGGCGTATGTGGTTCGTGAAATGGCGGCAGCGCCAGACGATTTCGCTACGATCGATTTGGTTATCCGTCTGCTTGACCTGCTCCGTGCGGTGTTGATCATGGAGAATCGGCCGGAGAGTCCTGTGTCGGAAGACGTATCGGTTGAGCGAATCGTATTGGGTATCGGCAACGTCCTCTACCGCAAAGAGCTCGGTCTGGCACTTGCCGGCTGAGGTCAGCCCTGATTTATCCCTGAGCCGGCCTAGAGCCCGGCGTCTTTCACGCTTTCCATAACCACGAAAGTACTCGTTTGCAGCACATGTGGCAGGCTGGAGACCTGCTCACCGAGTACTTGCCGATACTCGGCCATGTTACGGGTCCGGATTTTTAGCAGATAATCAAAATTCGCCGCCATCATGTGGCATTGTTCGACCGCCGAGATCTGCCGCACCGCTTCATTGAAGGCGGCCAGGGCTCTGCTGCTGGTGTCGTTGAGCGTGACCTGGGCGAAGGCAATATGGGCGAGTCCCAGTTTGGTCTGGTTCAGCAGTGCGGTGTAACCGGTGATGTACCCCTGTTCTTCCAGACGGCGCATCCGGACCTGGCAGGGCGTTTTGGACAGGCCAACCCTGGAGGCCAGATCGGTTACCGTGATCCGGCCGTTTCTCTGTAATTCCCGAATGATCGATAGGTCGATCCTGTCGAGTTCTGTCATGGCTGCTATCCTTTCAGAACACCAGTACAAATCCTGGCCAAAAGTCGAAATAACCAATTTTAGTGGATAGGCAGTAAAAATATACATTTTTCTGTTTCAAAAAAAGAACAACGTCTGCCAAAACCCGGACCTAATAGGAAAATGGCTTGCACGAGCTTCGCTAAAATGCGGTTAAGAGACAAACAACGAGGAGGGTACGATCATGGGACCGCAGCAATCAGCGACTCCAACGCTTGAGGAAAGCCGTCAGGCCATCCGCAGGAACTACCTGGCGGACGAGTATGAGGTCATTCATCAACTGATTGCTGACGCTCAGTTGTCCCAGGCAGAGCGCGAGGCCATTTCCGCCCGTGCCGCAGACCTGGTGAGAAGCGTCCGCAACAATGCCAGCCCGACCATCATGGAGAAATTCCTGGCGGAGTATGGACTGACCACCAAGGAAGGCGTTGCGCTGATGTGCCTGGCCGAGGCATTGCTTCGGGTCCCGGATAATCTGACCATTCACGACCTGATTGAAGACAAGATCACCTCCGGCAACTGGGGTGCGCATGTTGGCAAGGCCAAGTCCGGCATGATCAATTCCGCGACCGTGGCTCTGCTCATGACCAGCAATCTGCTCAAAGATTCCGAGCGGCAGAGTGTTGGCGAGACCTTGCGCAAGCTGGTCAAGCGCATGGGCGAGCCGGTGGTTCGCACAGTGGCCGGCCAGGCAATGAAAGAAATGGGCCGCCAGTTTGTCCTGGGGCGTGACATCGAGGAAGCCCAGGACCGTGGGAAGTCCTATGTTGAGCGTGGCTACACCTATTCCTACGACATGCTCGGCGAAGCCGCCCGCACGGATGCAGACGCCCAGCGCTATTACCAGTCCTACTCCAATGCCATTGATAGCATCAGCAAGAATTGCAAAGGCGATGTCCGTACCAACCCGGGCATCTCCGTAAAACTCTCGGCGCTGCTGGCCCGCTACGAGTATGGCCAGAAAGAGCGGGTGATGAACGAACTGATGCCCCGGGCACTGAAACTGGCTAAAAAAGCCGCTGCCGCGAACATGGGCTTCAACATCGACGCCGAAGAGCAGGATCGTCTCGATCTGTCCCTCGACGTCATCGAAGCGATCCTGTCCGATCCCGAGCTCAAGGACTGGGAAGGTTTCGGCGTCGTGGTTCAGGCGTTCGGAAAGCGCTCCGCCCAGACTCTGGACTGGCTGTACGCGTTGTCTGAGAAGCTGGACCGCCGCATCATGGTACGCTTGGTGAAAGGCGCCTACTGGGACGCTGAGATCAAGCGTGCCCAGGTCATGGGCCTGAGTGACTTCCCGGTGTTTACCCGCAAGGCATGCAGTGACGTTTCCTACCTGTCCTGCGCCAAACAACTGATGGGCATGACCGACCGGATCTACCCGCAGTTTGCTACCCACAATGCCCATTCGGTGTCGGCGGTACTGGAGCTGGCCAAGGATCTTGACCGCTCGAAGTTCGAATTCCAGCGCCTGCACGGCATGGGTGAGTCCCTGCATGACCAGGTGCTCCAGGACAGTGGCGTCCCCTGCCGGATCTACGCGCCGGTCGGTGCCCACAAGGACCTGCTGGCCTACCTTGTCCGCCGCCTGTTGGAGAACGGTGCCAACAGCTCTTTCGTGAACCAGATTGTCGATACCAGCATTACCCCGGAGGAGATTGCGAGGGATCCGATCGACGCCGTGGTCGCCCTGGGCAAGGACATCTCGAGCAAAGCCATCACTCCGCCTGCCAGGATCTTCGGAGACCAGCGTCGTAACTCCAAGGGCTGGGATATCACCGATCCGGTCACCGTGGCCGAGATTGAAGAGGGGCGTGGCAAGTTCCGGGAGCATCAATGGAAGGGTGGTCCTATTCTCGCTGTCGAGTCTTCCAGCGACGACGTCCATGAGGTTCGCAATCCGGCGGATCCAGATGATCTGGTGGGGCACATTACCTTCACCTCCGAGGCCGACATCAATGCAGCGCTGGATGCGGCACAGGAGGGCTTCAAAAGCTGGTCGGCCCGGTCGGCGGAGGAACGGGCTGCCTGTGTTCGCAAGGTGGGTGATCTCTATGAGGCCAATGCCCATGAGCTGTTCGCATTGACCACCCGGGAGGCGGGCAAGTCCCTGCTGGATGCGGTTGCGGAAATTCGCGAAGCCGTGGACTTCGCCATGTTCTACGCCAACGAAGGCATCCGCTATGAACAGGATGGCGAGGCGCGCGGCGTGATGTGCTGTATCTCGCCCTGGAACTTCCCGCTGGCGATCTTTACCGGCCAGATTCTGGCGAACCTGGCAGCGGGCAATGCGGTCGTCGCCAAGCCGGCGGAGAGCACCTCACTGCTGGCTGTGCGGGCGGTTGAGCTGATGCATGAGGCGGGCATTCCGCGGGATGCGATCCAGCTGGTACCGGGCACCGGTTCGACGGTAGGCTCTGCGCTGACTTCGGATACCCGGGTGGCGGGCGTGTGTTTCACCGGCTCCATTGCCACCGCCCAGCGAATCAACGAGGCCATGACCGAGAACATGGCGCCGGACGCCCCCCTTGTGGCGGAAACCGGTGGCCTGAACGCCATGATCGTCGATTCGACGGCGTTACCCGAGCAGGTTGTCCGGGACGTGCTGGCGTCGTCGTTCCAGAGCGCGGGTCAGCGCTGCTCCGCATTGCGGGTGCTCTATGTCCAGAAAGACATTGCCGATCACCTTCTGGAGATGCTCTACGGCGCAATGGAAGAGCTGGGCATCGGCGATCCATGGCAGCTGTCCACCGATGTGGGACCGGTCATTGATGAGCCCTCGCAGAAGAAGATCGTTGATCACTGCAACAAGTTCGAGCAGGCCGGCAAACTGTTGAAGAAAATCGACGTACCCGGCAAGGGTCGTTTTGTGTCGCCCGCCGTGCTGCGAGTCAGCGGCATTGAGGAGATGGAAGAAGAGATCTTCGGTCCGGTCCTACATGTGGCAACCTTCGAGGCCAAGGACATCGACAAGGTGGTCGATGCGGTCAATGCCAAGGGCTACGGGCTGACCTTCGGTATTCACAGCCGGGTGGATCGCCGGATCGAGCATATTGCCAGCCGGATCCACGTGGGTAATACCTACGTGAATCGGAACCAGATCGGCGCCATTGTCGGGTCCCAGCCATTCGGTGGTGAGGGTCTCTCCGGCACCGGTCCGAAGGCCGGTGGTCCGCTGTATGTCCGCCGTTTCCTCAAGGGCGAGACCATCGAGAGACCGTCCAGCTCCAGCGACAAGGTCATCGGTGTGGGCAAGGTCCAGAAGCTGATTGATCAGGTGGCGGCGATCAAGGCACCCAAGCCGGAGGCGCGCCAAGAGACACTGAAGCCGTTCTTCGGTGACGTTCCCGCGCCAATGGATAAGGGCTATCTGGAAATGCAAGGGCCCACCGGTGAGCAGAACCATCTGTCATTCCACCCTCGCGGTGTCGTGCTCTGCCTGGGCCCCGATGCGGATTCAGCCATGGAGCAGGCGGCAACCGCGCTTTCCCAGGGAAACCAGGTTGTCGTGATTGCGCCCGAGGCCGAGAAAAAAGTGTCGGATGCGGTCAAGGCCGGTCTGCCAATTGCGGCGATCGATGGTGTTCTGGATCCGGATGCCCTGACCGAGCTGTCCGGTTTCGAGGCGGCGGTGAGTGTGGCCGAGAAGCCTTTGCTGAAACAGTACCGTCAGGCCCTGGCCAAGCGTGATGGCGCCTTGCTGCCGATCATCACCGAGCATACGCTGGACCAGCGCTTCGTGATCGAACGGCATCTGTGTGTCGATACGACGGCTGCAGGCGGTAACGCCAGCCTGATTGCGTCTGCCGAGTAACAGCAACGCCAACTGAAAATCCCCCGGACAGAGGGCCTGTCCGGGGGATTTTTTATGTGCACATTGCCGGTTCCGGTCAGTTGGCGGCGTACCGGTCCCGAAGGATACCCACGCGCTCGACGTAGGCCTTGGTCTCGGCGTACGGAGGAACGCCCTTGTAGCGGGTGACCGCTCCCGGACCAGCGTTGTAGGCAGCCGTGGCCAGACGGACGTTGCCACCAAACTTCCGAAGCATCTGGGCCAGATAGCTGACCCCACCCCGGATATTGTCGGCCGCTGCCAGGGCGTTAGAAACACCCAGTTCCCGTGCGGTGCCGGGCATCAGTTGCATCAGTCCCTGCGCGCCTCTGGGCGATACCGCATCGGCATTGAAGCCGGACTCCGCATGGATCACGGCACGGACGAGGGCCGGGTCGACGTCGAATTCCCGCGCAGCCGTACGGATTTCCTGGCGATAGGGTTTCAGGAACAGCGGTGTCTTGCGCCAGTCAATGGTGGAATCGGGATCGCAGGCGTAACAGTGAAAGCGGATGACATCGAACTTCGCCGAACGGGGACGCACTCCGCTGTAGGACACAACGCCATTTTCGTCCTTGTAGCGATAGACCGTCGCACTGGCGGTCGAGGCGATAGGTGCGTCGGAGTCTGTGCTATTGGTGAACTCGACGGTGCCGTCAGGGTGGACTATCCGTTTGATTCCCCCTCCAGCCGCCGGCAGGGCCGTTAGCATCAGACAGAGAGCAACGGCAGTGGGGAGAGTGAAGTCTGATCGTCGTGTCATGGTTTGAACCAGGCGGTCAATCGCGGAATATCAATGGCCTATCATTATTTCAGTATGAACGAGTGACGCAAAGGGCCAGACTCTCAATATTCGTTACGAAATGCAGCGGCAGGTTACTCTGTGGCCGGTTGCTGTGACAGCCTGGTGCCAGACCAGTTTTCCATAAGCCGGCAGGTCACCAGGTCGCCAGTCACGTTGATGCTGGTCCGGCACATGTCCAGTATGCGGTCCACGCCCATGATCAGGGCAATGCCGGAAGCTGGCACGCCCACGGTATCCAGGACCATGGCCAGGATCACAATTCCCACGCCAGGGGTGGCCGGCGAACCGATCGATGCGCCCACAGCCATGGCCACCACCAGTGCCAGGCTGCCCATGCCCAGGTCGATGCCATAGACCTGGGCCAGGAATACGGTGGCCACTGCCTGATACAGGGCCGTGCCGTTCATGTTGATGGTGGCCCCCAGTGGAATCACAAATTCCGCAATCGAGGGGCGTACCCCCAGTTTGTCCTCGGCTGTCCGGATAGACAGGGGCATGACCGCGGCGGAGCTGGATGTGGAGAAGGCCAGCAGCAGAACGTCCCGGGTATCTTTAAGGAATTTCAGGGGCGGTTGGCCGACGGCTACCTTGAGAAATACCAGGTATACGGCCATGAGTACTAGCAGGGCAATCAGGACTGTCATTACATAGGCGGCCATGCCGATCATGGACCTGAAACCGATCGTGGTAGTGAGTTGGGCCATTAGCCCGAATACCGCGAACGGGGCGAGCCGCATCGCCCATTTCACCACCGTCATGCAGATCTGCTGAAGAGAATCGAGCAGATCCAGCATCGGGCGGGATTTCTCCGGTGCCATGGTGACCAGTGCGATGCCGACGATGATCGAGAAAATGACGATCTGCAGCATCTGTCCCTGGACCATCGCGTCCAGCGGGTTGCCAGGCAGCAAACCGATCAGGGTACCGGGCAGGTCGCCGAGGGCGGGTACCGTCTGAGCGAGTTCCTGGCCTTCTGCCGGGGCGGGCGGCGCCATCAGGCCCGTCATCATGTCACCCGGACTGATCAAGTCTCCGATCCAGAGGCCGATGGATGCGGCCAGCGCAGTGGTTACGACGAAGAACGCCGAAACCCGAACGCCCAGTTTGCGCAGCTGGTCCAGGTTTTCACTGGCCGCCAGGCCCCGGATCACAGAGGCAACAACCAGTGGGATCACGATCATCTGGATTGTCGCAAGGAACAGTTGTCCCGGAAATGCCAGCCAGTTACCGATGAGCGTGCCAGTGGCGGGGGACACCAGGCCGACGGATGGCCCCAGGAGCGTTCCGGTGATCAGGCCCAGTCCCATGCCAATCAGAACCTTGAGCCATAGCCGGCCCTTGACCAGTCCTGACAGGTACACGCTCAGGTGCCGAAAGGGCCGCAGAGGGGCCTCGGTGAAATTTCCCTTGTGATCTGTCATCGTTGGAGCATCCGTGTTCTTGCCATGTGTCCACCTGAGCCTAGACTGAAAGCAGTCCAATCATAAAAGGAAATAGCATGCCATTCTCTCCGAACCACCTTTCCGAACTCAATCTCTTGCTCCAGTTCCCTTCTACGTCCACCCAGGAAGGTATCAAGGTTCACAGTCATTCGGCCGCCCCCGAGACCGTACGTGCTGCCGAGAGCCTGTTTTCGAAGGGCCTGATCAGTCAGAAAGACGGCGGTTACCTGACTCCGCTGGGCAGCGAAGCGGTTGAACTGACCGAAAAGCTACAGGGCATTCTTGCCAGCCAGTGAGAGCGGTGTAAGTGACTTCCACAGGTTGTGCCCTTTGGTGGTGACCGCCGGGTCGCGTTAGTCTGGTGATCGGCTGGAGCGCTTTTCAACGCGCGTCCCAATTGGCAACGGGTGGAGAATCTGGTGTCAGAGTCCGAACCGAAACAACGAGCCAGCTGGATTGCCTCTCCCCTCCTGTGGATAGTCGGCAGTGCTCTGGGGGTGGGGCTCCTTGTGGCAGCACTCTATGCATTTGGTGTCCACCACCAGATCGTGGCACTGCTCCAGTGGATTGATCGCCAGGGCGCCTGGGCTGCGGTTCTGTTCATCGTTCTGATGGCGCTGGCCATGTTGCTGCTGTTGCCGGGCATTTTGCTGACAACCGGAGCCGGCTTTGTTTTCGGTGTCTTGCCGGGGACCGCTTATGTGGTCATAGGAACCACGCTGGGCGCCGCCCTGGCATTCCTGATCGCAAGACACATGTTTGGCGAAAGCGCGCATATCTACATTCGAAACCGGGCGAAGCTGTCGATGGTCACCGACGAGATGGCCCCCCACGGCTGGAAGATTGTCCTGCTGACGCGTCTGGTGCCCTTTTTCCCCGGGAAGTTGTCGAATTACCTGTTCGGTTTGACCAGCTTCTCGTTCCCGGGGTTTGTGGCCGGGACGTTTCTTGGTGTGATCCCGTTTTCCCTTCATAACGTCTACATCGGCTCCATTGCTGCGGATCTGTCCACAATGGGGGCGCGAGAGACGGCAAGAACGCCCCTGGAGTGGGCAATCTACGGCGCGGGCTTTATTGGCACGGTTCTGGCGGTGGCCTTCCTCAATCGTCTCGCCCGACGTGCCCTGGCGCGGTATCGCATGGAAACAGAGCCTACGACGAAGGAGGATTCCGAATGAGCTGGCTGAGATGGTTCCCCTGGCGTTTCATCGTGAAGCGGGTGGCCCGTCGGCACGGCTTTCTGGACCCGATTGCGTTACTGAGCAAACTGCACGGCTTTGCCCAGCCGTCGGAAGTTGGTGAACCCATCGAACTGTTAAGGGCGGGGGTGGTCTTTCATGCCCGCGGACTGATCAACAGCCGGGTCATCCAGCACAATCTGGACTGGGTGTGGCCTTATTGGGTGGAACGTCAGTTCGATCCACTCGACAAGGCCTTTGTACCCCGTGCCTTTTCCATCACACACATCAATCTGACCAATCGCAACTGGACTGCCGTAGGGCAGCCGGATGTGGATGAGCTCCCCATTGTCGATCCCCGGGGATTGTTGACGCCGTTTTACGACGGCTGGTCCCTTGATGGCTGGCTGTTGGCCGACGACGGCCGTTGCCTGCTGCCATCCAGGGCCCGGTACTGTCGTCAATGGCAGGAACCCGGGGGCATTCCGACGATCGTGACTGAAACCGAGGAGGACGGGCTGCGCCTCATCACTCGCAGCCGGGTTGAAGTAGCGGATGGCCAGCCGGTGTGCAAGATGACGCTGGAGGCAGACTCAAAGGTCTCCGGATCGCTGGTGGTATCGCTTCGGCCTGCCAATCCGGAGGGCGTGAGCTTCGTGCACCGGGTCCAGCTCCGGGCGGATCGCGACGGCTGGTTTGTGGACGACAAACATACCGTTCGATTCAGCCAGGCCGTCGCGTCTCACCACGTTTCCGATTATCACCAGGGCGATGTGCACATCCATCTGAAAGACCGGAGCGAGGAGACTCAGGGACAGTGTGATGTGGGTATGGTGACCGCTGCTGCATTGTTCCCCGTCCGCGCCGGGGAGCCATGCTCGTTGACCGTGAGTGTTCCGCTGACTGATTCCGACGCAGCGATCATCGGTCCCGACGCGTGGTTTCAGGAGCAGGACAAAGTGGCTCGGCTGGATTGTCCGGATGACCGGTACCAGGCGCTGTACCAGGCCGCAATCAATTCTCTGATCCTCCATTCGCCGGCCGACGTCTATCCAGGGCCCTACACCTACAAGCGATTCTGGTTTCGCGATGCGGCGTTCATCGTCCATGCGCTGTTATGCGCTGGCCTGACCGAACGTGCGGAGCGGGCGTTGAATCGCTTTGAAACCCGTCAGATGCGGGATGGCTATTTCCGCTCCCAGGAAGGGGAATGGGATGCCAACGGTGAAGTGCTCTGGATCATGGAGCGTTTCTGCGCACTGACCGGCCAGCCGTTGCCTGAGCACTGGAAAGAGGCCGTGCGCAAGGGCGGACGATGGATTGGCAACAAGCGACTCCGCGAGAATCTCGAACAGCCCCATGCGGGATTGCTCCCGGCCGGTTTCAGTGCCGAGCATCTGGGCCCCAATGATTATTACTACTGGGATGACTTCTGGGGCATCGCCGGGCTTGAAGCCGCCTCGAAACTCCTGAAGGGCTCGGACGACAGAGCCAGTAGGGAGTTTGCCGAGACTGCCAGGGCGTTCTCCAGCGCCGTCGACCGGAGTCTCGCGACTTGCGAAAAGAGGTTGGGGCGCCCCGGTATGCCCGCCTCGCCCTACCGCCGGCTGGACGCAGGTGCCATTGGATCCCTGGCCTTCGGATACCCCACCCAGCAGGCTGAACCGAACGATCCCCGGCTGCTGGACTGCGTGGAATTCCTGCTGGATCGGTGCTTTGTGAATGGTGCCTTTTACCAGGACATGATTCATTCCGGACTCAATGCCTACCTCACTCTGCATGTGGCCCAGGTTCTGTTGCGCGCGGGCGACCGGCGTCACGAGCAGTTGATGGACGCGGTGGCCGATCTTGCCTCGCCCACGGGGCAGTGGCCGGAAGCGATCCATCCCGGGACGGGAGGCGGCTGTATGGGCGATGGTCATCATGTCTGGGCCGCGGCCGAATGGGTGTTGATGATCCGTCACTGTTTTGTCCGGGAAGAGGGCGATCGCCTGGTGCTCTGTTCCGGGCTGCCCCGCCGTTGGCTGGAGCAGGATCGGCCGATCCGTTTCGGGCCGGCACCGACGGCGTTCGGGCCGGTCACGGTAACCGTCGAACCAAGGCAGGGTGAACCGGCACGGGTAACCTGGCAAGGCGACTGGTTTGGACAGCCGCCGACGGTGGATGTCCGTTTGCCGGATCAGTAACGGGGCAACTGTACCGTTCATTGGCGATGGCTCTGTTTCTGTCTGGCTACCTGTTAAATCTGTACACTGGTGGCTTGCCCCTGTCAGAGAGATGGACCAGCCACCATGCCACCGGTTTTCTATTCGTTCTTCGTGCCCGCGCTGTTTGTCTGGCTGTGGAGCACCGGATTTATTGGCGGGAAATTCGGGCTGCCCTACGCAGAGCCCTTCACGCTTCTGCTGATTCGCATGTTGCTGACGCTGATCCCCCTGGGGATCCTGGCGGTGGCTATGAAATCCCGATGGCCGGGCTGGCGTGGTGCCGGTCATCTGGCGGTGACCGGTGTTCTGGTGCACGGCTTTTATCTAGGGGGCGTGTTTTACGCCATTGACCAGGGCATGCCTGCGGGCGTGGTGTCACTCATCGTGGGGCTGCAACCTCTGGTGACGGCGCTAGCGGCTGTGGTCTTTCTCCGGGAACCGGTGTCCGGCCGGCAGTGGGCCGGGCTTGGGCTCGGTCTGCTGGGGGTGGCGCTGGTGCTGGTGGAAAAGCTTGGCACTCCCTCCACAGATGCCGGTATCCCGCCGCTCACTCTGGTATGGGCACTGCTGGCGCTGGTCGGTATTTCTCTGGGCACTGTCTACCAGAAACGCTTCGGAACCGGTGTGGATCTGGTGGCCGGAACGATGATCCAGTATGCCGCCGCGGCGACGGTGTTCGGTATCGGGGCCTTCACGCTGGAAACCCGCGACGTGCAGTGGACGCTCCAATTCCAGCTGGCCCTTGGCTGGCTGGTCTTCGGTCTGTCGGTCAGCGCCATTCTGATCCTGATGTGGCTGATTCGCCGGGGAGCGGCCTCCCAGGTGGCGAGCCTGTTCTATCTGGTGCCCCCGGTGACCGCGCTTGAGGCCTTCCTTCTTTTCGATGAGCGGCTTGGCCCGGTTGCTATTCTTGGGGGGCTGGTGGCCATCACCGGGGTCGGTCTGGTGACGGCCAGGCCAAAGGCTGCCCGTGCGTCTTAAGCGGTATCCATCCGCTTGAGCAAGTCGTTAATCGCATTGGCAAAGTCGACCGGGGAGTCTTCCTGCAGGAAGTGTCCGCCCGTCAGCGTGATATGCGGCTGATTGGCGGCCCCCGGAATCCGCTGCTGCATATAGTGATCGCCGCCACGAGTTATCGGATCGCCATTGCTGAAGGTGGTCAGGAATGGCTTTTGCCATTGCTCCAGCACTTTCCAGGCCTTTCGATTAGGTTCGCTGGCGGGGTCATTCGGTGACATGGGAACCAGCGCCGGGAACGCCCTGGCGCCGGCCTTGAACGATTTGTTGGGGAAAGGCGCATCGTAGGCCCGTCGCTCATCGGGTCCGAGGGTCCGGAACGATCCTGTATTGATGATGCGGGCAATCGGGAACCAGGGGCTGTGCAGGGCAAACGCACGCCAGATCCGGAAGGCTTTCGGAACCCTCTGGTCACCAGTGGGAAGCATGCCGTTGCCCACCACGATGGCCCGGAAACGATCGGGGTTTTCCGCCGCCAGGCGGAGCCCGAGCAGCGATCCCCAGTCCTGGCAGACGAGGGTGATGTTGTCGAGTTCGAGGCCGTCAATGAACGCCTGCATCCAGTCCATGTGCGCCTGGTAGGAATAATCCTCGATTCGGGTCGGCTTGTCGGATTTGCCGAAGCCGATCAGGTCCGGAGCAATCACCCGGTGGCCAGCAGCTGCACACACCGGGATCATGTGTCGGTACAGGTACGACCAGGACGGCTCGCCGTGCATCATGAGGACGGGGCTGGCGGTTTCAGGGCCCTCGTCCACGTAGTGCATGCGCATCTCGCCAATGTTGAGGTAGTTCGGGGCGAAGGGATAGTCGAGCAGACGCTCGAAGCGCTTTTCCGGTGTCCTTACGAAATCCATCGTTCATCCTCGTGATTTATTCTTGTGGCGTAACGCGCTTTACCTTTTCACCCCTTTGGACGGAATGCAACACATTGTCGTGATTGTGGATGCGGACCAATGGTGCCGGATTTCGACCAGTGAGGGCCGGAGATACTTTTTGTCACTGACTTTGTGATCTGAACGCGGGATCATACCGTTTCGATTGGCATAAACGACCATATTGATTGGCAAAAGGTGACAAATCCTTGTGCCGGTCAGGCCTGATCCACTCTGCGGAGGAACACATCGAATGCGCATTTCGACCTTCATTTTTGGTAGCCGGTCACGCCGCACCTTGTTGGCGGTCATGGGGCTGGTGGCCCTGGCCATGGGCAGTTCATCGGCCAGTGCCGGCGGCAAACTGCACATCTACACAGAAAACTATCCGCCTTACAACACCGCCACCAACGGCAAGTCCTATGCCCACAACGAGGACGACATCTCCGGTATCTGTACGGATATGGTGAAAGCCATGCTCTCCCGGGTGGACTATGACTACGTCATGAAAATGCGGGCCTGGAGTTACGCCTATGACTGGGTTCAGGGTCGTAAGAATCACGGCCTGTTCTGTACCGCACGGACGGATGAACGGGAAGACCTGTTCCAGTGGGTCGGCCCGCTGGCCTCGATAAAATGGACGCTCTTTGCGGCGCCGGATTCCAATATAAAACTGTCGTCACTGGAAGATGCGAAAGACCTGCGCATTGGCGGGTACAAGGGCGATGTCATGTCGGAGTACCTGGCCGATCACGGGTACAACGTGGTGATGAGCGTATCCGGCGACGTCAATCCCCGGCGCCTGGTACTCGGGGAAGTGGATCTCTGGGTAACCGATGGACTGGTGGGGCCGCTGGTTGCCAAAGACGAATATGATATCGAGGGGCTGCGGCCGGTTCTGGTGTTCCGGGAAACCCCTATGTACCTGGCCATGAGTAAGGAAACGGATCCGGCGGTTGTCACCGACCTGCAGAGGGCGCTGGATGAGGCCCGAAGCGCTGGCGAACTTGACCGCATTGTCGCCCAGTATCAGTAGTCTGCCGGGGCTCGTGATGTGATCAGAACCAGATGCCGACGGTTGGTTGTTGTTCCGTCTGGAGAATATTGATGCCCCTGGCTTTCAGTGCATGCACCAGGGCATCGGTGTCGGCGTTGTTGAGAAAATCGCCCAGTGGGATCTGTTGTTGCCTGTTGGCCAGACGGACTCTGTGGCAGTCGAAAGGTGTGTTGGGGGGGAAGGATTCCAGGCGTGTATTGCGGACCGGCAGGATCCAGTCATGTTCCTTGCGGTTCAGGCCGGATTCTATGTGAATCGTGTCTCCCTCAATAGTCACCACCTCTTTGCGCTGGCAGTTTCGGGAGGTAACGTAGATGCCAGCGGCGACGCCCATCAATTCCAGTCCGGCAAAGGGCAGTATGAACCAGACGCCAGCCAGAGCCCAACCACCGGCGATGATCCCGGAGACCAGAGCCAGCAAAAGCCAGATCCGAACATTTCCGCGCCAGCTCAGGGAACGGTTCGGGGTGAGCAGGAGGCGAAGACCTCCAGGGTAACGTAAGCGTTCGACCATGATCCTCGACCTCCTGGCTCCCGGGAGAGCGGTGTTTGGATCGGTGTTTCTTGATCATAGTCAAAGAACTTCGATCTGGATAAATTTTGATCACCCTGGTGGCGTCGGATGAGCTTTAACGGGGCCTGAATGTTAGCCTGATAGCAGGGCGCGTACGTCCGGACGCTCGACGGCCCCTGACATTGCATTGAAGCGACAAAAGGATTCTGAATCATGAAGGCGATGGTTTTGGGAGCAACCGGTTTGACCGGCCACCTGGTGGTTCAGGGGCTGCTTGCCCGAGAAGAAATCGAGTCGGTGACGGTGCTGGTTCGCCGTCCTCTTGAACTGGAGCATCCCAGGCTCATTCAGCATCAGGTCGATTTCGATTCGCTGGACAGTCACGCGGATCTTTTTGCGGTGGACGCCCTCATCTGCTGTCTGGGCACCACCATCCGGACCGCCGGATCCCAGGCCAGGTTCCGGGAGGTGGATTACGGTTATCCATTGGCCGCAGCCCGACTCGCCCGGGAGCAGGGCGCCCGGGCACTGATCCTGATGTCGGCCATTGGTGCGTCATCCTCGTCCACGATTTTCTATAATCGGGTGAAAGGGGAGCTGGAGGATGCTGTTCGGGAACTGGGTTATCCCTACCTGTCGATCTATCATCCCAGTCTGCTGCTCGGCGACCGACAGGAGCACCGAAAGGGTGAGGAGCTCGGTCAGATGGCGATGCCGCTTATCAACCGGGTGTTGCTTGGCCCATTGGACAAATATCGCGCGATCAAGGCCGAAACCGTGGCGACCGCTATGGTGAATGAAGCCTGTGCGCTGTCTGACGGAGAGGAGCCACAGGGCAGCTGGACCCGGGAATATCCGGACATCGTCGCCCTTGCCGGCTAAGGACTATTTGCCGTTCAGAATACCGAGGACAAGGCGACCGGCAAGGCCAAGAAGGACCGCTCCGAAGATTCTCTCGAACCAGACCGCGCGGCGTTTGAGGGCGGCGAGCCATTTCGGATTGGAGAACAGCCAGGCGACAATCAGGTACCAGCTGGTGTCGATGACCAGGGCTGTGGCAGCATAGCCGAACTTGGCGAGCAGACTGGTATCGGTTCCCACCACCTGGCTGAACAGGGCCAGGAAGAACACCGCGATTTTCGGGTTGAAGAAGGCAATCAGGAACCCGTCCCTTGCCGCGCTCTTGGTGGTTGGTGCGTCAGGCAGTTCACTGTCCGCCTGTGACCGGGCAGTCAGTCCCTTCACACCCAGCCAGGCCAGATACAGGGCTCCGCCCCATTGCAGAATGCCGAACGCGGTGGGCGATGCGGTGATGATGGCGGCCAGGCCGAGAATGCTCAGGAAGGCATAGATACCCACTCCGAGCCCGTGGGACAAAGCCGTGGTGACGCCATTGCGACGTCCTCCGCTCAGGGTCTGCTTGAGGACCAGCGCCAGAGACGGGCCGGGTGACATGGCACCGAGAATGCAAATGGTCACAACGGTCAGCCAGGTAGCGAGTGTCATGTCGGGTCGGTCCTTTGTCGCGCAACGGGCTGCCAAGTTTATCAGCCCGTCGTTCCCGAAAAACCTTTAAAAGGCAACTACTTCACAGACCTAGTCGTTTGCCAGTATCCAGCGGGCGGCTTTCTCCGCAATCATCAGGGTGGGGGAGTTGGTGTTACCGCTGGTGATCGTGGGCATGATGCCCGCATCTACGACGCGCAGCCCTGCCATGCCCCGTACCCGCAGGTGTGGGTCCACCACCGCCATGGTGTCGTCGGCCCGGCCCATTCTTGTGGTGCCCACCGGGTGGAAAATGGTCGTGCCAATGTCGCCGGCGAGCTTGGTCAGCTCTTCGTCCGTCTGGTACTGGACGCCGGGTTTGTATTCTTCCGGCTGGTATTTCGAGAACGCGGGTTGTGACGCAATCCGGCGGGTGACCCGGAGGGAGTCTGCCGCCACCTTCCGGTCTTCCGGGGTACTCAGGTAATTGGGAGCAATCGCCGGCGCCTCCTTGGGATCAGCACTACGGATGCGAACGGTGCCCCGGCTGGTCGGGTTCAGGTTGCAGACGCTGGCGGTGATCGCCGGGAACGGATGCAGGGGCTGGCCGAAGGCATCCAGGCTGAGCGGCTGAACGTGGTATTCGATGTTGGCGTGCTCATACTCCTCGGAACTGCGCGTGAACAGGCACAGCTGAGACGGCGCCATGCTCATCGGTCCTGACCGGGTGAGCAGGTACTCCAGGCCAATGCGGGCCTTGCCAATCAGGGAGTTCGCCATGGTGTTGAGGGTGGTGGCACCCTGGATCTTGTAGACCGAACGGATCTGCAGGTGATCCTGGAGGTTTTCGCCGACACCCGGCAAATCCAGCACGACCGGGATGTCATGCGCCTTCAGGAGGTCCGCCGGGCCGATTCCGGACAGTTGCAGCAGCTGAGGGGATCCGATGGCGCCTGCCGACAGGATGACTTCACGGGTTGCCCGTGCAATTTGCTCGCCATCACCGCCACGCTCGACGCGCACCCCGGTACAGCGTGGTTCCTGCCCGGAGGTGTCGGTTTCCAGGCCGAGCACATGGGTGGAGTGCCAGAGCGTGAGGTTGGAGCGCTTTTCCGACTCCCGGAGAAACGCCTTGGAGGCGTTCCAGCGCCAGCCGGAGCGCTGGTTAACCTCGAAATAGTCGACACCCTCGTTGTCGCCCCGGTTGAAATCCCGGGTTCGTGGGATGCCCGACTCGACACAGGCCTCCGCGAAATCCTCCAGTACTTTCCATTTCAGTCGCTGGTGTTCGACCCGCCATTCCCCGCCGTGGCCGTGATACTTGTCGTGATCCGGATCGGCATCGCCACCGGCGTCCAGCCGGTAGTGGTCCTCGTGGCGCATGAAATCCGGCAGGCAGTTGTCCCAGGTCCAGGCATCTTCACCCGTGATCTGGGCCCATTGATCGTAGTCCCGTGCCTGTCCACGGATGTAAAGCATGCCGTTGATGCTGGAGCAGCCGCCGAGGGTTTTGCCCCGGGGGTAAATCAGCGAGCGGCCGTTCAGCCCGGGGTCCGGTTCGGTGCGGAAGCGCCAGTCCGTTCTGGGGTTGTCGATGCAGTACAGGTAACCCACCGGAATATGGATCCAGTGATAGTTGTCCCGGCCACCGGCTTCGATCAGCAGGACCCGGTTGTTCGGATCGGCGCTCAGCCGGTTGGCGAGCAGGCAGCCGGCGGTGCCGGCGCCCACGATGATGTAATCGAACTGTTCCACGTGTCCCTGTGCCTTTTTGTTGTCGGACATGGCGTTCTCCCGCTGTGAGGGTTATTTGGCGGTGGGCATCACAAACTCTGCGCCGGCATCGATGGAGTCGGACCAACGCTGCATGATCGATTTCTGACGCGTGTAGAACTTCACGCCTTCCTCACCGTAGGCATGGGTGTCCCCGAACAGGGAACGCTTCCAGCCACCAAATCCGTGCCAGGCCATCGGGACCGGAATGGGCACGTTGATGCCGACCATGCCCACCTGGATACGGCGTCCGAACTCGCGGGCGACGTTGCCGCTTTCCGTGAAGCAGCTGACACCATTGCCGAACTCGTGGTCATTGATCAGCTTAATGGCCGTGCCGATGTCCGGCACCCGTACACAAACAAGAACCGGTCCGAAGATTTCTTCTTTATAGATGGTCATTTCCGGTGTCACGTTGTCGAACAGCGTGCCGCCCATCCAGAAACCGTTCTCGCAGCCTTCACCGGTGGTGGAGGCGTCGAAGTCACGGCCATCGACGACGAGATCGGCGCCTTCGCTGACCCCTTTTTCAATGTAGCCGGTGATCCGGTCGTGTGCTGCTGCGGTAACGATCGGCCCCATTTCCGCATCCAGTTCTTCGCCATTCTTGACCTTCAGGGCCTTCGCCCGCTCGGCCAGTTTCGGCACAATCTCGTCAGCAACGTCACCCACCAAAACGGCGACACTGATCGCCATACACCGCTCGCCGGCACTGCCGTAGGCGGCGCCGATCAGTGCGTCTACCGCTTTGTCCAGATCGGCATCGGGCATCACCACCATGTGGTTCTTGGCGCCGCCGAGGGCCTGGATGCGCTTGCCGTGTTTGGCACCTTTCTCATAAAGCAGGTTGGCAATCGGCGTGGAGCCAACAAAGCTCAGAGCCTGAACGGTAGGGTGCTCGATCAGTGCTTCGACGGCGTCCTTGTCGCCCTGGACCACATTGAACACGCCATCGGGCAAACCGGCCTGCTTCAGCAGGTCCGCAATCATCAAGGAAGCGCTCGGGTCCAGTGGGCTGGGCTTCAGGATGAAGGTGTTACCGGCGGCAATGGCAACCGGGAACATCCACATGGGTACCATGGCCGGGAAGTTGAATGGTGTAACACCAGCAACGACGCCCAGAGGCTGGCGAGTGGTCCAGTTGTCGATGCCGGTGCTGACCTGCTCGGTGTAGTCTCCCTTGAGCAGTTGGGGGATCCCGCACGCAAACTCCACGATGTCGATACCCCGGGCCACTTCGCCCTGGGCGTCGGTAAATACCTTGCCATGCTCGGCGGTGATGGCACGGGCAAGGTCATCCTTGTGCTTGTTGAGCAGTTCGAGGAATTTGAACATGACCCGTGCGCGCCGGATGGGAGGGGTGTCCGCCCATGCGGGAAACGCCGCTTCGGCAGAAGCGACAGCGGCGTCAACGTCGGCGTGATTCGCGAGTGCGACCTGGCCACTGACCTTGCCTGTGGCCGGGTTGTAGACGTCCTGGCTCCGGTTGGAAACGCCGGATGATATTTCGCCATTAATATAATGCTGGATCGTCGCGTTGGTCATGCTTGCCTCTGTTTTTCTGCGTGGGAATCGTTCCAGGAGTGGGTTATGTCCGCTTCCGGGCCGTCTCCATTCGTCGATGGTGAAACTTTGATCATTCAGGCTAGGCGGGATTGAGGCGTGAATCAATTGAGATTTTCAAAAGCTGGATATAAGATTTTTTTATATTGGTCCGAATCCAGGAGTCCCGATTGTGCATCCGCTTCAGAGCCTGCGAGCCTTTGTCACCGTCGCCCGGGAAGGCAGTGTGTCCCGGGCGGCTGAACGTCTCCATCTGACCCAGCCGGCGGTCAGCCTGAAACTCAAGCAGCTACAGGATGAGCTGGATCTTCAGCTGTTCCAGCGCAAGCCCCAGGGGCTGGTGCTGACTCCGGATGGTCAGGCACTGTTGCCCTCAGCGGAGAAGGCGCTGGCCGCCATGGCCGCGTTTGACCAGAATGCCCGGGCACTGCACAGCACCGTTCGGGGGCGGCTGCGGATCGGTACCATTGTGGACCCGGAGTTCATCCGCCTCGGGGCGTTCCTGCACCGGTTGGTTGAGCGGGCGCCCCAACTGGAAACGGAGTTGCGGCAGGGCATGAGTGGCAGCGTATTGGAGCAGGTCCGTGATGGGCGGTTGGACGTGGGCTATTTCCTCGCGCCTCCGGGCATTGGCCCTGGCCCTCAGATACCGGAAGTGGTGCATCGGGAGCTGGCTTCGTTTCACTATTACGTCGTGGCGCCTCCGGGTTGGGGGAGTCGGATTCTGTCCTCGGACTGGCCGTCGCTGGCGGCCATGCCCTGGATAACGACACCGGAGAACTCGGTCCATCATCGCCTGTTGAAGGGAACGCTGGACCCGCTGGGCCTCTCACCCAACGGCGTTGCCCAGGTGGATCAGGAGGCCTGCATGCTGGATCTGGTGCGCGCCGGGGTGGGGCTGAGCCTGGCTCGGGACGCTCTGGCCATGGCAGAGCGGCAGGAGCGCGGATTGGTGGTGGTCGAAGGCGTTCAGTTGCCCTGTGCCCTGAGCTTTATATGGCACCGCGACCGGCAGGACGAGCCGGTGATCGCGGAAGCCATTGAGGTGTTGTCCAGTGTCTGGAGCCTGGCTTCCGTCGCCTGAGTTTCTGCTCAGCCAAGGGTGGCGTCCAGGAACATCATCACTGCGAATCCACCCATCAGGGAAAACGTCGACATGGTTTTCCATTCCCGGTGGTGTGTTTCGGGAATGATTTCGTTGCTGATGATGAACAGCATGGCGCCTGCCGCAAAACCGAGGGTCCAGGGCATGACCGGTTCGGCCAGCCACACCAGAGTGGCGCCGAACACCCCACCGATGGGCTCCGCCAGCCCCGACAGCAGCGCGATGGT
The DNA here is from genome assembly GCF_023156285.1 of Marinobacter koreensis. Classification (GTDB taxonomy): domain Bacteria; phylum Pseudomonadota; class Gammaproteobacteria; order Pseudomonadales; family Oleiphilaceae; genus Marinobacter; species Marinobacter koreensis. The sequence continues at coordinate 357,057 of NZ_JAKZAJ010000001.1, forward strand.
GAAGGCCCGGATCCGGGAGTAATCAATCGCCAGCAGGGAAAATGCAACGGCCAGACCCTCGGGAATGTTTTGCAGGCCAATGCCCGTGGCGAGCATATAGCCGTTGTGAACGTCACCTCCGGCAAAGCCGACGCCCACGGCCATGCCTTCCGGGAAATTGTGCAGGGTGATGGCAATGACAAACAGCCAGATACGGCGGATGTGGGACGCATCCGGCCCTTCCGGACCAAGCTCAAAGTGCTCGTGCGGCAGTCGCTGGTGGATGTAATAGAGCGCGCCGGCACCGGAAAGAAGGCCGATAATAACGATGATGGCCGCGATCCAGGTGTGGCCGGTGAGCATCTCCCCGTAGTCCAGGCCAGGTTGTATCAGTGAGAAAAACGAGGCGGCCAGCATGACGCCGGCGGCCGCCGCCAGCATGCCGTCCTGCAGTTTGTGGGTCAGCGTCCGTATCACGAACACGGCAAGTGCGCCGATGCCTGTGGCGAGGCCGGCAAACAGACTGGCAAGGGATCCCAGCCAGACAATACTGAAGTCAGCGGACATTCCGGCTCCTGTTGGTGGCTGTTCTGAGCATAGCAGTTCAGTGGCGTTCCCGATTGGTCGTATGGTGCTCTGGCATTGATCTGCGCGATAACGTTGACATCAAAATCGTACAGAATGGAGGCGGCCATGGGTGTTTGGGGGCAATTCGAATACCGACAGATCGAAAGCGGCGATGTCCGTATCAATGTGGCTCATGCCGGAACGGGACGGCCGCTGCTCCTGCTGCATGGTTACCCGGAAAATCACCGGATGTGGCATCGGGTTGCCCCCGCGCTCGCCGGGGACTTCCATGTGATCTGTCCGGACCTGCGGGGATACGGTGACAGCAGCAAACCGGATTCCGATCCGGCGCATATCACCTACAGCAAGCGGCGGATGGCCGCGGACATGGTGGCGGTCATGCGCACGTTTGGCTATGAGCGTTTTGGCGTGGCCGGTCACGATCGCGGGGCCCGCGTGACTCATCGCCTTTGCCTGGACTTCCCGGATCTCGTCGAGCGGGCCAGTGTGATGGATATTGCGCCCACCCTGCACATGTTCGAGCACACGGATCAGGCTTTCGCGACCGGATATTACCACTGGTTTTTCCTGATTCAGCCGGATGGATTGCCGGAGCACATGATCGGCCAGGATCCGGACTATTACCTGCGTGAAAAGCTCCGGCGCTGGTCCGCACCAGGGGCCGAGTTCGATCCCGAGACAGTGGCCGATTACGTCCGCTGTTTCTCGCACTTCGAAACCATTCACGCCAGCTGCGAGGATTACCGGGCCGCCGCTACGATTGATCTCGTACACGACCGGGAAGATCGAAAGGCCGGGCGGCTGATCCGTTGTCCACTGCAGGTACTCTGGGGCAGCAAGGGGTTCGTGAACAGAACCTATGATGTGCTGTCGGTATGGCGGGGGTACGCCCGCTCGGTTCAAGGCCGGGCTCTCGATTGCGGTCATTTCCTTCCGGAAGAGGCGCCGGACGAGGTTGTCGCAGAGATGCAGCGGTTTTTCGGAGAAGGCGCCCCGGCTGAGTGACGGTCTGAGGTTCCCAGTGAGCTCCGGGGGCTCGCTACGCTTTCCGGTCCGAGTGCCCCAGCGATTTCTCGGGATCGATCTGGTCCCGGACTCGCTGCTTGAGTTGCGTGATTTCAGGAAAGCCTCCGTCCTCCTTGCGGGACCAGACGCGTTGATCGTTCACCCAGACTTCGAAAATGCCCCCGCTGCCCGGGTGAAGGCTCAGCTCCGAGATGTCACCTTCGAACGTGGTCAGCAGTTCCTGGGCCATCCAGGCTGAGCGCAGAAGCCACCGGCATCCGGTGCAGTAATGAATCGCCACTTTGTTGGTCATGTTGCGGTGTTCCGTCGTTCTTTGTCATTGATCAGGTAGTCCGCCAGTCGCTCGAACAACTGGTCCTGAAATTCACCGGACAGGGGATACAGGTGGCCGGCATCCGGCATCAGGGTCAGGTCGCCCGAGGGCAGATTCTCCGCGAGGTGGCGGGCATAATCCACCGGCACAAAGGGATCGTTCTCGCCCTGATAGATCAGAATGGGGACCTGTACGCTGGCCAGGCGAAAGCCCCAGTCCTCCAGTTCGGTCAGCAGGTCTGTAGCGATCGCCGTGCCTCCGCTCTCCAGGCAGACCAGCTGGTCTTTCCGAAAGGTTTCCCCCTTCAGGAAATGGTGCAGCAGGCGGCGATCTTCCTCGCTGACGAGGCTTTCGGCCTCGCGCATGTAGAGGCCCGGATGGTGCCGTGACAGACGCACGACGATTCTCACTGCCAGCCGGACCAGCGCGGGGCTCAGGCGAGCCAGCTTTGGACCGGGCCAGCGTGTACCCTCGAGAAAGCTGTGGCGGCCCGGGAATTCGCTGAAATTGGTGTAACCGGACAGGCAAACCCCCAGATCCATGCGGTCGGCCAGTGCATAAGCGCAGGCGATGGTACGGGAGCCTCCGCTGGACCATCCGACGTGGATGAAACGGTCAATGCCCAGTGCATCGACTAATTGCCGGATATCATCCGGGTAGTCCAGCAGGTTTCGATGTTTCTGGTAATCCGAGCCGCCGATGCCGGGGCGATCCGGTGTGATGATCCGGAAGCCGTGGCGCCGGCCGCGCTCGTGGAAAAACTGGCCTTCCAGCCGGGAGCCCGGCATGCCGTGACCGAAAACGATGGGGTAACCGGTGGGTTCTCCGAGATCCGAAAACGCCAGTACGCGGCTGTCGTCCAGGCGCAGCGTTCGGTCATGTCCTGACAGTAGTGGTTGGCGGGTCACGGAATCAGTTCGTCTTATAGGTCGGATAGACGGATGGTGCCAGTGTTGGCTCACACCCTACCACACCCCGCGCCTGTGTTTGTGCATGAAGGTACCAGCGCCTTCCGCCCTTTTTGAAAGTGTCGGGCGTTATCCGGAAAGAGGCGGTTTCGGTGGTTGCCGGGATCGGGGAGCCGTCCGCGTGGCGGTAGACGCAGCTGGTTTCTAGATGAATGTCGGTGGCGACCGGAAGGGCGATGAAACCCTCGTCGTTGACGATTGGCGCCTTGCCATCCACCGAGACAACTTTCAGACAGGGGCCAAACTGAACTTTTTCGAGGTCCTGGATGTATTCGCTGAGGCAATGCCGGGCACTCAGGAGGACCGTATCTTCCGGGATGTCCCTGTTCCCGCCCGGGACCAGGGACTGACAGCCCGCTAACGCCAGTATGGCCGGGAGGAAAGGCAGTAAGCGTGGCATGGTGTCTCCTTGCCTGTGCCTTACCTCCCGCGGACGCTATTCAAACGTTCTGGGCCTCAATACATCCGGTTTGAGGAAAGGCTTGGTGCCTGTGTTGTCGTGGTCGCCCAGCAACGTGCCGTTTACTACTGTTCCATAGTTCGTGTATTTGTGGAAGTTCATGTACTTCTCGCGGGTTTCCTTCACGTCACCCGTGTAGCGCGGATCCTGCGGCCGCTCGTGGGAATTGATGAAGTTGGCTACCTGCCAGGCTTCCTCATCGGACAGCGAGCCGGGTTTGCCCAGTGGCATGTTGTTCTTGATGAACGACGCCGCCGTGAAGACCCGGGTCATGCCGGCGCCCCAATTGTAGGAGCCGTCACCCCAGAGTGGAGGGAACACGACCTCTCCGTCCTTTCGCTGTCCCTGGCCATTCTCACCGTGACAGATGGCACAGTTCTCCTGGTAGACGGCTTTGCCGCGCTCGAAATCCAGCTTTTCCGGCGCTTCCCGGCCGAGGTGGCTGAAGCCGCGTCCGCCAATGTTTTTCTCGTATACCGGCGCCCCTTTGGCCAGCCATTGATGATAAGCAACCATGGCCAGCATATCGTCGCTGCCGTAGGCCGGTGGCTTTCCGTTCATGGAAAAGGAGAAGCACCCGGCAATCCGCTCTTCCAGGGAATTGACGTGATGGTTCTTGCCCCGGTAGTCGGGCAGGGTCGTGGCTGCAGGCCAGATTGGCGCGGACCAGTTCATTCGACCTTCACCAAGATGGCAGGACTTGCAGTTCAGGTCGTTGAAGACGTACTTGCCCCGGAACTGCTGGGTGTTCATGAACATGTCCCGGCCTTTGAGAATGACCTTTTTCAGTTCCGGATTGATGGAGTCGTCGTTTTTCAGATCCTCCACGGTGGGCGCGTGATGGACGTACTGTCCTTCCTTGAATTTGGGAAGGTTGACCGGCACCTCCGGTTCAGCCAGTGCAACCGGGCTTGCGACGATCAGGCCGGCGAGCAGGGAAAGAGTCTGTTTCAGTGTCATGGCTCGGCCTCCTTTTACGGGTTCGTGGCGTTCTGGCTGCCCAGATAGGCGGCGACAGCGTCAATCTGCTCCTGGCTCAGCCGCTCGGCGATGGCCGTCATCAGCTGATTCGGATCGTTATTTCGCTGGTTGTTCTGCCAGGCCTGGAGCTGGGAGCGGATGTAGTTGGGGTGTTGGCCCGCGATGGCAGGGAACACGTGGCCGACGCCATGATTACCCGGGCCGTGGCAGGTGGAGCAGGGCGGCACGTAGTTGTCCCAGTCGCCTTCATTGACGAGTTTGCTGCCCATGGCCATCACCGACGCATCTACCGAGGTTGCTGTCGATGTTTTCGGAACTGGCATGCCGGCGTAGTACGCGGCCAGATCTCTGAGTTGCTGTTCGTCAAAGTTGTCGATGTTGGGCTGCATGACAGGGCTGGTCCGTTTTCCTGCATTCATGTCCACCATCTGTTTGAACAGATAGTCGGCGTCCAGCCCCGCCAGACGGGGAAAACCACCGGCGTTGTTGCCGGCGCCATCGGCCCCGTGACAGGCCGTACAGGGAGCCCCGCTGCCGTCGCCCTGAGTTGCCAGGGTTGCGCCCCGGTCCGGATTGCCGCTTTCGGCGGCTGAGGCACTGGTTGCGGCCATTGCAAGCACGGCCGCCAATGTCACGTGGAGAAAGGAGTTCATGATGATCGCCTCCGCTTTATATTTTGTTTTGATATTACCTTATTCTTAAAAATAATTTAGTCAATGGGTTTTGTGTATCCTCCTTTCGGCTGTGGAGGCATGGGAAACGACGACAGGAGTGGGAAGCTGTCCGTCTGCCAACGCGGAGTGCCGCAACTCATTGAGCAGACGACCATCCCGGTGATAGATGTCGTCCCGGAACTGCAGACGCCCCTGTTCATCGACCCAGGCGGTCCAGTACTGGATATGGATGGGGATCGGTAGTGGCAGCACAACCGTGGTCGTCTCGCCGGTCGCCACGAGCACGTCAATTCTCTGCCTGCTCCAGTCCATGCCGTTGGCCAGGAGTTGGTCAGCCAGTTCGAAAGGTTTCTCCACGCGAATGCAGCCGGAACTGAACGTACGTTCCTGTCGACCGAACAGGTATCGTCCGGGCGTGTCATGAAGGTAGACGTCGTAGCGGTTGGGGAACATGAATTTGATGCGGCCGAGGGCGTTCTGTGGCCCCGGGCCCTGAACCAGCTGATAAGGGAAATGATTCTTCGAGAGCGCAGCCCAGTCCACGGATCGGGGATCGACTTTGCGCCGATCCGCTCCCCAGCCCTCAAAAACCTCGATGCCCAGCCGGTCCAGGTAACCCGGATCGCGGCGTATTTCGGGCAGCTGATCCTCAACCATCAGTTTGCGCGGTACGGTCCAGGTCGGATTGAACACGAGGTAGCGTATCCGGTCCGAGAAGACCGGCGTCTGCCGGTAGGGGCGGCCCACAATCACACGACTGTGCAGTACCTCTCTGCCTTTCTTCACCATCTGAAGCCGGAACCCTGCGATATTCACGAGTACATAGGTATCCCCCAGTGAGCGGGGGAGCCAGCGCCAGCGCTCCAGTGATGCATCAATCTGTCGAATTCGTTCAACCGGCATCCGGTTCAGTGCGTCGAGGGTCTGGCGGCCGATGATGCCGTCCGGTTCCAGGCCGTGACGGGCCTGGAAGTCAGGGAGGGCGGCTTCCAATTCCCCATCGTAGAGATCGGAGGCGGTAGAGGCACTGGCGGACAGATCTTCCAGAGCGATCAGGCGTTGGTGGATGACGGGCAGTCGGGTGTCTGTGTCTCCCGGACGAATGGATGGGCCGTCCGGAATGGGCAGCCAGGGCTGACCGAGCAGTCGCGACAGACGTTCACGGGCCTGGACCAGCTTCAGGTAGTCGGCATTTCGGGGGCGGAGATCGTCCAGGGTTTGTGCCAGGGTTCCGGTATCCAGCGCTCTGGACAGAAGCGGAACAATGTCGGTTTTGCGTCCCGTCAGCGTCCATTCGGCATGAATGGATTCCGGATTGACCTTACCGTCAGCGAGATGGGAGCCCGCGAGCAGAAACGCGTCCGTAAACAGAAGGTCGCGATCGGCAATCAGTTCCTCTGAAAGCGTTGCTTCCGGCCGCCGGACCAGCTCCTGAAGCAGTTCGCCGTGGTAGTCTGCCGGATTCAGTCCATCCCGGGGCAGGCGTTCGATCGCGTCCGCCAGCGCTTGCCGGCGGGATTCCCGGACCCAGGCCAACCGGTAGCCCCGGTTCTCATAGAATCGCTGCAAGGTTTGCCGGGCAAGGATCGGGTCGCCGAGGACCTGCACGGGATAGCCCGCCTGCAGGGCTTCGATGCGTTCCACCAGGGATTGTTCCGGTGCTCCGGAGGCACGGCTGGCAATGCCAAGCAAAATGGCGAGTAAAGTGAACGCCCATCGCCATCTGCGTTTCCCGATATCCATGGCGTCAACTCCCTTGCCCCTGGTCGGGGGCGCCTTGCCCTTCAGGCGGGGTTTACCAGAGCACCATCTGCTCGCCGCCTGGTCGCCGGAAGAGGTCGGTCCGCAGCGGTTCGGACTGGTGGAGGTTCAGTCCCAGCTTCCTTGCCCGCTGCCTGAAGCGCTGACGGATAAGCTCTGCATAGGGGCCCGTACCTGTCATCCGGCGACCAAACGTTGAATCGTAGCTGCGCCCGCCTCGCAGGTCCCGGATCCGGTTCATCACGTGGCTGGCCCGTTCCGGAAAATGCCTCTGGAGCCAGCCCTGAAACAGTTCGTCCAGCTCATAGGGTAAACGTAGCATAATCCAGCTGGCTTGCCGGGCGCCGGCTTCTGAGGCTGCCTCCAGTATTTCCTCGATTTCGTGATCGTTCACAAAAGGGATGACCGGGCCGAGAATGATGCCGACGGGCACACCGGCGGCCGACAGCTTCCGGATCAGCGCCAGTCGGGTGGCAGGCGCGGCGGTCCGGGGCTCCATGCGTCGTTTCAGGTCGTTATCCAGGGTGGTGAGACTGATCCGCACAGAGCACAGATTGTCACTGGCGAGTTCGGTCAGAAGGTCAAGGTCCCGGAGAATGAGCCCGCCCTTGGTAATAATGGAAACCGGATGGTGATAGTCCCGCATGACTTCGAGCAGTGAACGGGTGATTCGGTGCTCCCGTTCGATGGGCTGGTAGGCATCGGTGTTCATTCCCAGGGCGATGGGCGAGGGCCTGTAGCCCGGCTTGTCGAACGTCTCCCTCAGCTTGCGAGCGGCATTGGGCTTGGCGATCAGTCGGGTTTCGAAATCCAGCCCCGGCGACAGGTCCCAATAGGCATGGGTGGGTCTGGCGAAGCAGTAAATGCAGGCGTGTTCGCAACCACGGTAGGGATTGATCGACTGGTCGAACGGTACATCCGGTGACTGGTTGCGGCTGATGATGGACGTCACGGTTTCCCGCATCACCTCGGTGGCCACCGAATCCGGGCAAAGCTCGTCGTCCGGATCCTGGTACCAGCCGTCGTCGAAAGTACGATCGGTCGCAATGGGTTGGAATCGGTTGGCCGGATTCCGGGCCGTACCTCGGGTTTTCATGGGATCACCAATACTGTTTATTTGTACAGTATTGGTGATCCTACTCTGCGCTGCCCGTGAGGGCAAGCCGGTACGTCAGCCCTGTAGCGTGAAACGCTGCGAGGAAGCCGTCAGTTCCCGGGTCTGGCTGGAAAGCCGTTCTACGTGGGCGTTCAGTTGCTGGCGTATATCTCCGGTTTCCCGGGTATGGCCATGGATCTGCTCGACTTTCTGGGCAATCTCTTCCGTAGTGGTGGAGATGCCTTCGATGGAGGACACCACCTGGTTCATGTCGCCGGCCAGTTGATTGATCGCGCCGCCGATCCGGTCAATGGCACCGGCAGCTTCTTCCGCACTCTTCTCGCCCTGATCGGCCGACGCCAGGCCTTCCTCCATCAGTCGGGTAATGGCACTGGTTTCCTTGTTCAGTGAGCTCACGATCTCGGCGATACCATTGGTCGCTGACACGGTCTTCTCGGCCAGTGAGCGCACTTCATCCGCAACCACGGAGAAGCCTCGGCCGGCCTCTCCGGCCCGTGCGGCCTCGATGGCGGCGTTCAGGGCCAGGAGATTGGTCTGTTCCGCCAGACCATTGATCACATCGACGATGGAATTCACCTTTTCCCCGGTCTTGCCAAGCTGACCGATCTGGGTGTGGGTTTGCTGAATCCGTTCAGCCAGTGCGCTCATGCTGTCGGCGCTGCGCTTGATGACTTGGGCGCCCTCCTGCGCAGCGGCGTTGGCGTTCTGGGCGGAATCGTTGACCGATTGGGTATATTGGGCGATTTCGACGGCCGTGTGGGAGATTTCCTGAACGGCGGTGGCGGTCTGCTCGGTTTCGTCTTCCACCTGTTCGCCATTCCGGCCCATTTGTGCGATCAGGGAATTCAGTTCGGCCTGCAGCTCGGCCAGGGTCTGGTTGCCGGTAATCACCTGGCCAATAACGGCGGACATATCATCCAGCATCTGATTGGCGGCACTGCCCAGACGGTTGAATTCGTCCCTCGCGTTGCGACCCGTTTTAAGCCGCTGGCTGAGATCGCCGGAGGCGACGCGGCTCAGCAGGCCGACCACTTCATCGAGGCGCCGGACCAGTGTCCTTGACGCCGCCGTCAGTGTCAGTACGAGCCCGGCCAGCACAGCCGCGGCAATCGTGACTACGAACCAGGTTGCGGTGCTGCGGGCCTGCTCAGCGGTGGTCCCGGTGCGGATGATCAGGCCGTTGCGCAGCGCTTCATCCTGACTGGTAATCCGGCTCTGGATCGTTTTCCCCAGGGCCTGGAGTTCGGTTTCCATGCCGGACAGCTTGCCAATGACCGCCTGAGCCTCGTTGAAGGCTTTCTCGAAGCCCAGTACGGCCTGGCCAATCACGTTGTCCTGCCAGTCCATTTCCTGCACCACACCGGTCATGTGTTCGAGGGTGTCCCGGATGGTTTTGGCGTAGGCCGGGTCGTAGGTTTCGAGGTAGTCCCGGTAGCTCGATGAGATGGTGTTGATGTCGTTATCGAACAGGGAAATGCTGATTTGCCGGAGATCATCATTCACATAACCGGCAAGCTTCGCTTTCAGGCCGTCCGTGTGGGTGAGGCCAAGTTGCTGGCTCGTTTCCAGCCACTGCCTGCGGAGTCCGGTATACTGGGCCATGGCTTTACGAATGCTGTCAGCCATCCCGCCGATGGCCGGGTCCGGCAATGATCCTGCGTTCCGGGCCAGTTCCTCCGATTGCTGTTTGAGTGACGCCAGACGGTTCAGGTAATCGTCCACCATGTCTGTGTTCAGCTCTTCGCTGACGCGCTCGACGGTCAGCCAGTCGGTCAGGAGTGTCAGGGATGCGGCTTCGTAGTTCCGTGCCTCTCCACGTGCTTCGTAGGCGTCCGAGACCTTGCTGAGACCACTCAGCGACGTCAACAGGACGACGGCCAGCCCCACGAAGGTGGCGGCGATCAACAGGTAGAATTTTTGCTTCCAGGACAGGGCCATGCGTATCCTCCGGGTTCCCTTTCAAGCCGTCCGGCGTTGTGCCTTTTAATGTATCGGCGCGGGGAGCGATATCTGCAGTGTTAATCGGGAAAAAACATCAATGTCGGATCTGAGTGTCATCCAGTATGTGCTGATTGGCCTGGCCTTTATCTGGAGCGGCTTTGTCCGCTCCGGTCTGGGCTTTGGCGGCGCCGTGCTTTCGTTGCCGTTCCTTCTGCTGATTTACGATCAACCACTCGTGTTCCTGCCCATCATCGCGGTACATCTGTTGATCTTTTCGTCCCTGACCATCTGGATGAACAATCGCAAACGCCCGGATCAACAGGGGGCAGAGCATACGGGCACCGTAGACTGGGCGTACCTCTGGCGCATTCTGGGCATTATGATCGTGCCCAAACTCATCGGGGTCTTCGGTCTGATTACGTTGCCGGGGAATGTCCTGAGCGCCATTATCTTTGTGATTGTGGCGGTCTATTCCATCTCGTACATCCTCAACAAACCGTTCCGGAGTGGCAGCCGGACGGTTGATACGGTCTTCCTGATGGTGGGCGGCTATATCAGCGGCACGTCGCTGATCGGTGCGCCGCTGGTTATTGCCGTGGCAGCCCAGCATCTTCCGAAGGAGAAGCTGAGGGACACCCTGTTTGCCCTCTGGTTCATCCTCGTTCTGATCAAGCTTGGCGCGTTCATATGGGCGGGCGTGGATCTGCAGCTCATCCACCACCTGTGGCTGCTTCCCTGCGCCACGGTCGGGCATTTCATCGGCCTGTACGCCCATGAAAGGATGCTCAAGGCCGAAACTCCCGTCTTCTTCCGGGTCCTCGGCGTGGTCCTGTTGGTTGTCAGTTGCGTCGGGGTAGTCAGTGTCCTCGATTTTTGAGGATTGGCGGGGCCGGGACTAGCTGGCCCGGCCAAATACGCGTCCGAAAAAGCCGACTTCCTTGATGTCCGGCATCCCGAGATCCTCCAGCTGCTCCATCGCCTGCCGCCAGAAGACCTCCGGGGTGTCCAGGTGGGCGACGCGGGCCCGCTCTTCCTTCTCGTAATGGTTGTGCTCGCCCTCAATACCTTCGGCCATGACGGCCCGGGTCCAGAGGCAGATGGCAGCGCGCACGGTGCGGAGCAGATCGCTGTAGGTCTGTCGGCTGACCGAAATGGCCAGGTCGGCGTTCAGGTTCAGTCCCTTCTGCAGTCGTTCCAGGTCGTCCGCTTCAAGCGGCACCCGGTGCCCACTGCCTTTCTTGCAGCTCAGGCAGATCTGCTCAAGCTCTTTGGTCCCTTCCACCAGATCAAGGCGACCAAATTGGGCCTTTTGTTCTTCCTCGATGGGTGCCGGTATCCATCCGTACTGGGGTGATTTGGCCACAATATGGCCTGGCTGTTGCCGGCGGTAGGGAGGGGCGGATTCCCGGTCCTGGTAGCCGTCGAATTCGGTTCGGAGCCAGCTGGCGAACTTACGGTGTCTCAGCATCATGGCCAGGGTAATGGCCGAGGGCATGATGTCTTCCAACAATTCGGAGCCGTCAAACAGGCGGCTTTCCAGATGGTTGACGGATGCGGACATGATTACCTCCTGCGCAACAGGGGCCTCCGTTCATGGCTGCCGTTGCGGATTCTTGTTGTTTTTGGGCATCTTCGGTTGTGAAGATCGATTGCACTGCCTAAAAAGTAGACATGGGACGTCGGTTTCACTGTTGTAAAACATTTTCGGTTCGTAACGGAAAGTAAGTTCCGGAGGGCGATATGGCATCCGATACGGATTTTCAGTCATGGCGACAATCGATGGTGGACTATCAGATCGTAAGCCGGGGGATTGATGCACCGCGGGTGGTCGAGGCGATGCGTCGGGTTCATCGCGAGGCGTTTGTGCCTGAGAATCTGAAGGCGGAAGCCTATGCCGACGGGCCGCTTCCGATCGGATCCGGTCAAACCATTTCCCAGCCCTACATCGTGGCGTTGATGGTGGATGCCCTTGACCTCACTGGCGGCGAAAAGGTACTGGATATCGGCACGGGATCCGGTTATGCCGCCGCTGTCCTGGCCTGCATTGCCGGCGAGGTGTTCAGCATCGAGCGGATTCCGGAGCTGGCGCAGCAGGCCCGGGAAAACCTGGCGAATGAGGGGTTCGATAACGTCCGTGTGCGCTGTGGAGACGGGACGCTGGGGTGGCCGGAAGAGGCGCCGTTCGATGGTATCGCCGTAGCAGCAGGCGCGCCGGTGGTACCGGAAGCGCTCAAATGCCAGCTGGCGATTGGGGGGCATCTCGTGATCCCGGTCGGATCGGGGCAGGTGTCCCAGTCCCTGTTGCGCATTACCCGACTTTCCGAGGACACCTATTCCAGGCAGGACCTCGGTGGCGTGCGGTTTGTGCCCCTGCTCGGTGAGCAGGGGTGGTCCTGACTCAGCTTCGACGCTCGTGGGTACTTTCGAAAATCTTGTCCGCCGATGCGGCCACGAATCCGGTATAAAGCTGTCCATCCGCTTTGGGGTAGCGGCGGGCAAACTCATAGAAACAGCTGGGGATCACGGCCTCCCTGTCGGTAAACGTCACGGGCACCCGGTCGGCCATGGTTGATGATTGTTCCAGCAACTCTTCCGGAGAGCCTTTCACTTCACCTCCGGAATCGTTCACGGTGAATCCATGGTCTTTCAGAAGCTGATTCATCTCGACGACCGACCGGATGCTGTTCAGGTGATTGATGCTGACCGTAAAGTGGTTCGCCCGATAGCCCCATGCAGCCAGCCAGGCGGCGTATTCGCTGACTTCCGAAAGCATCCGGTAGGTCTCGTGACTGACCTGCCACGGACGGCCCGAATACGGGAACTCTGATCGCCGGACCCGCTCGGGATCAACTTCGGACACCAGGTTCCGGATGATCGCCTGGATCGGATCTGGAAATTTCTCCACCAGAAGTTCTGAGATGAACACCTTCGGCGCGTCCTGGTCCGGGTGCTCATAGTGGCGGGCGTACAGTTTTTTGGCCTCGAAATGGTATTCGCCGCCGGGCTGGTACCCGAGCGCCAGAAAGGGCTCTGCCAGAGCGTCGAGGCCCACGGGGTCAAGGTTGAATGTTCTCAGCGCGATGTGATCGTTCACAATTGGCCGGGATTCCCGTTCCGCGAGCAGCTGGTGAACCCGTTCGGCAGAGGGCGTGACAGACCGGTACTGCTCCCAGAGTTGGCTGAAAAGCTCGTGGCGGTCAGTGTGCATGCTGTCTTTCTCCAAAACGGTGTGCGTTCATGTTTGGTGCAACGGGCTGTTCGTGGGGCCGCGATGCGCTATTGGGTTGCAGTGGCAGACTCCAGACAACGCCGTCGGCTTCAAGGCCAAGATTTTCGGCCAGATGGGAAGCGATCTTCACGGACTCGCCCGTGGGAAGCAGGTTGCCATGCTCCGTGAGCGTGGCCCGAAAATCCGACAGCCGGCCGTTTGCCACGATCATCGGAGCCATCAGGTCATGCGGAGCATCGACGGCGTTGGCATCCAGAATGACCGAGGCACGCCGTGACTGGCGAATACTGCCGATCTGGCGCAATTCCGCCTCAACGGTTGGCCCCGCATCGAACAGGTCCACGAAGCCGCGAGGACGGAAGCCTTCCCGCTCCAGCATGCGAAGTGCAGGCCGAGTGTGCGGATGTACCTGCCCAATGACCGCCCGCGCGTCGCGGCTCATGAGATGGGTATAAAGCGGGGCGGCGGGCATGAGTTCGTCAATGAAATCGGTATAGCCGGAGCCCACCAGACTGGTCGCCGAAGCAAACTCCATGTCGACAAAATGTTCCCGCAACCAACTCCAGAATGGAGACTGTCCGGCGGCATCCGATACCCCTCGCATTTCGGCGATCACCGTGCTGGAAAACCGCTCCGGGTGCTGGGCCATGAACAGGAAGCGGACCCGCGACAGCAGCTTGCCGGCATTGGCCCGCCGGAAGTCGGGACGGAGATACAGCGAACAGATCTCGGTGCAGCCCGTGTAGTGATTGCATCGGGTCAGCGTATCGACCTGTTTTCTCAGGCCAAGCTCACGGGAATGGTGGACCACCGTATTATGGTGAAAGTGATAAAGCGGGCGGGTCTGGCCGGCGCAGGCTTCGATGCCGGTGGTTCCCATGATCGCACCGGTCGCCGGATCCTCGAGCACAAACAGATAGTGCTCATCGGAGGGAGTCTCGACCTCTCGGGCAAAGCTCTCGACCGAGTGCTCGATCTTGCGCAAGAGCGCATCCCGATCGGGCATCAGGGAGGTAAAGCCGGGGCCGGATTCGTCGGCAATCCGGTATAGGGCGTCCAGATCTTTGGGGGCAACCGGTCTGATAAGCATGGCCAGAGCTTCCTGCAGTGTTTTGCGCCAGTATGCGGTGCCTTTCTGCCGGTTTGCAGTTTCAAAACGATCGAAATGATCTATTATTTTGTCAAAATGAAAATTTTGGGTGGCAAAATGATCAATGCGCAAGACGAGAAGCTGCTGGCACTGCTCCGGCAAAACGCCCGGGCCAGCGTGACGGACCTGGCCAAGGCGCTTCACGTGTCCCGCTCTACCGTTCAGAACCGTCTGGCCCGTCTTGAACGGACCGGTGTGATCCGGGGCTATTCGGTTGACCTGGGTGGAGATTATCTGGCCAGTCAGGTCGAGGCCCATGTCTCCATCAAGGTTGTGCAGAAACTGACGGCCCGGACGAATACCGCACTCGAAGGCATCCGCCAGGTCTCGCAGCTTTTTTCAGTCAGTGGGGAGTACGACCTCATTGCCATCGTCCAGGCCAGCTCCCTCGAAGCTCTGAGCAAGGTGCTGGACGATATAGGAAATCTGGAGGGCGTCGAACGGACGAACTCCGCCGTGGTCCTGGAAACGCGGTTCCGTCGATAGAGGTTGTCAGGAACCGAGCAATCCGGCGTAGGCGCAATAAAGGAACGCGCCCGAACCGACAAGAATCAGGCCCCAGGCGGGAAAAATCAGAAATGAACGAGTCGACGTTTTCATAGCCACCTCCTGCAGTGATGCTATTGCATACGCGTCTTCCCTCACTCTAGACCAGTTTTGACGTATGTCACGTCGGACGATCCTGTTCCGGGCGCCTGCGGAGAATTGGTTATCACAAACGGTGGTAAATGCTATTGAGCAAACGAGGAACTGGGCTACTATGAATCGGGATTCATAACAATAAACAGCCTTCGCTCCGCACTGGCTGGACAACAATTATAAGGAATTGCGCATGGCGGAAGATTCTAGCAGACAGACCTCGTTGCACTGTTTCTTTCACTGGGCTGAGCATACGCCGGACAGTGTTTACCTGACTCAGCCGTATCCTGATGGACGGGTGGAAGATATCACCTGGGCCCAGGCGGCAGACCAGGTGTCCCGGATGGCCGGCTATCTGATCAGCCTGGGGTTGCCGGCACACAGCAGCATTGCCATTCTGGGTAAGAATTCAGCCCACTGGATCCTCGCGGATCTTGCCATCTGGGCTGCGGGCCATGTCAGTGTTCCCCTTTATCCGACCCTCAATGGCGAAACCGCCGCCTACATTCTTGATCACAGCCAGGCAAAGTTGCTGTTCCTTGGCAAGATGGACGGTACAGCGGATGGCTGGAACGATATAAAACTGCATTTGCCCGAGGATCTGCCCGTGGTTTCGCTACCACTGTCGCCGCGCAACGACACGCCGACATGGCAGGGGATCATTGAACGTCAGGAGCCTGAAACGCCCCGTTGGCCGGATCCGGATGATCTGGCCACCATTGTTTACACTTCCGGCAGTACCGGCCGGCCAAAAGGCGTGATGCACAGTTTCCGCAACATGGTGTCGGTGGCGGAGGGGTTGCAGCAACTGTTTCCCGTCGGGACCGAAGAACGAATGCTCTCGTACCTGCCCCTCGCCCACGTGGCGGAGCGGGCTGCCGTCGAGACCCAGTCGCTCTACTACGGCTTCCACCTTTACTTTGCCAATTCCCTTGATACGTTCCAGGAAGACCTGCAGCGTGCCCGGCCGACCCTGTTTTTCTCCGTGCCTCGCCTGTGGATGAAGTTCTATCTGGGCATCAATGCGAAGCTGCCGCCCCGGAAACAGAAACTGCTGTTCAACCTTCCGATTCTGGGTTCCCTCGTCAAGAAAAAGGTGCTTCGTCAATTGGGGCTGGATCATTGCCGGGCGGCGCTTACCGGAGCGGCGCCGCTCTCCGCGGATATCATTGCCTGGTATCGCAACCTGGGGCTTGAGCTGCTCGAGGTGTACGGCATGTCCGAGAATTTTGGCTACTCTCACGCCAATCGCCCCGGCGCCGCCCGGGCAGGGTATGTTGGTGTGCCCAATCCCGGAGTGGAGCACCGGATCGGCGAGGGCGGGGAGGTCCAGGTCCGGAGCCCCGGTCAAATGCTGGGGTATTTCCGTAACGAAGAGAAAACCCGGGAAGACATTACCGAGGATGGCTTCCTGAAAACCGGGGACATGGGCGAGATCGATTCGGACGGCTCCCTGCGGATAACCGGACGGGTCAAGGATCTGTTCAAGACCGCGAAAGGGAAGTATGTGGTGCCGGTTCCCATCGAGAACCGGTTCAATCATCCGGGCGCGGAAGTCGTCTGCGTTGCCGGTGCCAACCAGCCACAGCCGTGCATGATGGTGTTGCTGTCCGACGAGCTAAGGTCGGCGCTCGCCAATGGCGCGGACAGGGCGGAGCTGGAACGGGAACTGGCGGCAGAGCTGGATGCCGTCAATATGGCCTGTGAATCCCACGAGAAAGTCGCATTTCTGGCCGTGGTGAAGGAACCGTGGACCATGGAAAACGGCATGCTGACACCGACGATGAAGATCAAGCGAAACGTGATCGAGGCCTTCTACAATGCCCGTATGGATGACTGGTTTGCGAGGAACACCAAGGTCGTCTGGGATATCTGAGCGAATGGAACTGCATCCAAACGAAAAACGCCGGCAATCTGCCGGCGTTTTCTTTGGTCTGGTGCCCGATTGCGCTGTGCGAATCAGTGGCCGCCCTGGACCTGAGTCATGTCCTGAGTCATCTCCGCGGTCCTGCGGTTGAAAACTCGAACCTTGCGACTGATAAACTGCACCGCCTGCTTTGCAGCAGCACGGGTATACTGGCGCCTGACCTCAGCACTGTTGTGGAGGATACTGGACGGCAGGGGTTGAACGGTTGCGATATGGTTCTGAGTCATAGCGCCTTCCTCCTTTACTATCTGGTGGATTGATTAGCGATCTATCTTTAATTTACAAACTATTCTAAGGATTCTTTTTTGCAGCTTGAATACGTTAAAATCCGTATCCGCGTTGCAAATATGCAGTAATTATGGACTGGGATTATCTTCGATATATAAGGGCTCTTGCAATAGGTGGAACGCTTGCAAAGGCCGGTGAATTACTGGGTGTGCACCAAACCACTGTTTTACGGCGACTTGACCAGATGGAAGAGGCGCTGGGTGTGCAATTTTTTGAGCGCAACCGGGATGGATTGCAGCTGACGCCCGTTGGAGAAATGGCCTTTCGGGAGGCTGAACGACTGGCCACCGATATGGAAAACCTCCAGCGCAAGCTGGTCGGGGGAGATTCTGCCCCGGTCGGAAAGGTCCGGATCGCGGCCGAGGATATGATGATGAATGAGCTCCTCAGTCCGATTCTGGCGGAGCTGGTTCGTGAGTATCCGGACATCGAACTGGAAGTGCTCACGGACAACGACGTGGCCAACCTCAGCCATCGGGAAGCCGATCTGACCTTGCGTCCCGAAAACAAACCCCAGGCAACCCTGGAGGGTGAGCGAATCGCGGCAGTCGAGTCGGCGGTCTACGGCTCTGCCCGCTACTGCCGGCGAAACCGTGATATGGACATCGAGAACCGGCCGGAGGCCTGCCTCTGGATCGTTCCGGACGAAACCTTCAGCCAGCTGGCGACCGGGCGCTGGTATCGCAAGCATCTGAAAAACGTGTCTTCCTTTATTCGATGTAACAGCCTTCAGTCGATGGTATCGCTGGCGCGGGCTGGTGCGGGACTGGCGGTCTTACCCTGTTATATCGGTGAGAGCGCACGGGAACTGCGCCGGTTGTCCGATCCCCTGGAGGGCGAAAGTGTGGATCTCTGGCTGCACGTCAATCAGGACACCCAGCAGATGGCGCGGGTGCGGATTGTCATGGAGTTTCTGGTGGACCGGTTGCGGGCCCTGGAATCGGTGATCGAAGTCAGTCCGACGCTCTGATCAGCTTTCGGCCGAGCAGAAGGGCCAGAACTGGTACCAGTGCCAGCACTGGAATTCCTGTTCGCACTGCTGCAACTGGTTGTCGTATCGAAAGGCGCGGGCCCGCACCCGGCTGGCCAGCGACTGCAAAGCGGGTTTCGAACGATAGGAACCACTGGCGTAGCCGCTCCGGCCTTCATGGTAAGCAAGGTAGAGCTGTCTGGGGGCAGTCAGTGGAATGCCAAGCCGGTCATGACTCCGGCGGTTGTACCAGCCGACAAAATCCAGCGCGTACTCCATATCGGATCGAACGGTCAGCCAGCTTCCGCCATTGGCCTTCAGGTAGTCCCGCCATGCAGGATCGAGGGCCTGGGCGTAGCCGAAAGCCGTCGTGGGTCGGGTCCAGGGAATGAATCCCCAAAGGACCGATCTGGGTGGCCTGGCGTGACTGCGGAAGGACGACTCGTAGTAAACAAACGCCATCTGCGTCGCGATCGGCGTGCCCCATTTGTCCCGGGATTGGCGGGCATAGTCGTACCAGACGGTGTGTTCCCGGAAAATCTCGCACAGGTTCTCGGGATCGTTGGGTGGGCCCGGTTCCAGCAGGCTGAAACGGAGCGATGCCCAGATCGCCACCAGCAGGCCCAGCACTGGCCATCCATACCATCGGGCCCGGCGGCGCCAGACCTCGAGCTGTTTCGTCAGCCGGCGATTACGCCGGGAGCGGGACTTGCCCATTTTTCCTACCAAACCGTCATCTGTCCCTGTCCATTATCGCTTGCCGAAGCGCCGACCTGCGTGCCATAAACGGCATGTTCTCAATTCAGGATGATAGTGAAATGCGATTTGCCACCCTAGTTAAACCTCTTTTATTCGCTGCCTTGCTCGTTGGTGACGGCGTGGCTGAGGCAGCGACCACGCCCCGACAGGTTCTGGAGGCGTCGCCGATCGACGACATAGTCGCTCAATACCCCGCGATGATGAGCCGGGGTATCCGTCAGGGCCTGCAGCAGAATGACCAGGTGCCTGCGGTTGTAGCGGATGCGATTGGTCAGGTCGTGAGCAGCAGCATCCGGGCCGAGGATATTGAACAGCGAATTCTGGACGATCTGGGCCGGTCGCTTTCTGCCGAACAGCTTCAGTCTGTCCAGGACTGGTATGAAACACCGCTGGCCGGCAAGCTCTCCAGGGCCGAAATCGCCGCCTCTGCACCCTCGGTATGGCCGAAGATCCGGCAGCAGGCGCCGGCGCTGAACAAACGCTTCGAAGGCACAGACCGCGCCAAACTCTTTGATCGCTTCGATCGGGCCTCCCGGGCAACCGAAAGTGCCGTGGACACGGCGGTCGCTCTGCAGCTGAGCCTGGCGTCCGCCATGTCCGCTCTGAACGGGGATGATTCCTCTGCGGCGCAGACCCGCCAGAGAATCGAGAGCCAGCGAGGTGTGCTTCAGGGCGTTGTCGGTCAGCAGGTTTATGACAGCTACCTGTACACCTACCAGAATTTCAGCAACCAGGAGCTGAAGCTGTACCTGGATTTCCTGGAAAGCGATGCCGGTTCGGCATTTACCCGGGTGGTCACCCGAAGCATCCAGCAGGCTATCACCGAACCGGTGGACAACATTGGTGCCCAGATCGCCCGGTTCCTCAACCCGGCACTGTCAGGCGGTCAGTAAATTGTCCGAGTTCGCGGTAAAGGACCTCCCGTCGCCGCTGGTAGCGATGGGAAAAGTGAAAGGCGATCAGTTGGCGGACCTGTGCTTCGTTGGCGATCCGGGCGCAGGCTTCGGTCGTGAGGTGATGGGTCCGGTGCGCCTGGTCGCGATCTTTCACCATAAACGAAGCCTCGCAGAACAGCGTGTGCGCTCCCTTTGCCAGATCGGCCACTTTGCGCAGATTCCGGGGGCTCTCGGCAAAATCGGTCGCGTAGGCAATTGATTCACCGGGAGCCTGTATCAGCAGCTTTCGGGCAAGGTCGCCGGCGCGGAACGTGGAATGCCGGTCGGGCGAGATCAGGGTATCGGGGCGTTCCTGCAGGACGGCCATCTTCAGATCGTGAAGCCAGGGCCCGGGCTCGAAGTTGCCGGCTCTGAGTTGTTCAGTACGAACCTGGAGTTTGCCGAAGGGTTCGAAGGTGTAGGCCAGTACCGGCGTACCATGATCCAGTAGCGCGGCCCGAACCTGAAAAGCCGGCTCACTGTGCAGCACCCCTCCCGGCGTTGGCTGATCCTCCAGTGGTGTTGGAGTGCTGTCGCCTACCCGTGTACGCCAACGCTTGAGACGGTCGCCGTGCCATTCATTGACTTCGAACACCGGCCCCCGGTCTTCGATTCTGTCCCACAGGACGCCGCGGATCATGCCCGAAACGTGCTCCATCAATCCCGGAGGGCCGAACAGGCGGCAGGGTGGAAAGTGGCCGATCCGGCTGCGCAGGAACCACAGGAAACCGCCGATGTGGTCCGCATGACAATGGGTGATGAAGACATCGCTGACCTGGTGTGCCGAACGGAGGGGCATGCGCCCGGTATCCCCCAGATCGAATAACAGGCTGCGTGACTGATGCAGCAGTTGCAGCTGCATCAGGGGCTCCCCGCCAACACCATTGACCAGTGACGCGACCACGTGACCTACTCTCACGGCCACCTGGGGGTCCGTCGCGACACTTGTGAGGGCGCCCAGCTGGACACTTACCTCGACGGGGCGGCTGCCCTTTGCCTGGTCATCCATTGAATCCCCTTGTTCTCCGGGTCGGAAATTTGTACTGGACCCGATTTGGGTCCAATCTTCCTAGTATATGCCGTGAGGAGAGCTCCTATGGACTTCAATGCCTACCAGAAATCCCTGTCCTCACAACTCAGAGGAATAGAGTGCCCGTTCCCGGAGTCGGAATACAATCAGCGCCTGAGACGGGTCCGGGATGGTATGGCCGATGCGGACTACGGCGCGCTGCTGCTGACCGACCCGGCGGATATTTTTTATCTGACCGGATATAGCACGTTTGAAGTGTCCGTCCACGTGGCCCTGGCTGTTACCCAGGACGATATGCTGCTGCAGGTGCCATCGATTGAGATGGGGCCGGCGATGGTGACCACGCGAGTTGCGAGGGTAAGCGGCTACCGTTGGGAAGGCATTGGGGAAGTGCTTGAGCCCCTGGTCCAGATCCTCAACGATGGTGTCGAAACCGTCGCGATCGATGCTTGGCATGGATCCCTGCGGCAGGGCGTCCTGGAGGGGTTGAAGGCCCGGCTTCCCGGGGTGCGCTTCGTCAACAATGGCGGACTGCTGAAGCGTATCCGCATCGTCAAATCGCCTGCGGAACTGGACTACCTGCGGGAAAGCGCAAGGATTACGGGGGTCGGGTTGCAGGCCGCCTGTGCGGCTGTCCGGCCCGGTGTGACCGACAATGAGATCGCGGCAGCCGGTGCCAAGGCGCTGATCGAGGCGGGCAGCGAATTCATGAGCATGCAGCCGATCGTCACCACGGGCCGTCGGAGCAGCGTGATCCATTGCAACCACAAGCGAACGGTGGTTCAGGAAGGCGATCCGGTTTTCCTGGAGTTCGGTGCCGCCTGGCAAAGATACACGGCCCCCATGATGCAAACCATTGTGGCGGGCGGCACTCCGAGCTCCGAGATGCGCCGGGTATTCGATGGCTGTCGCCGGATTGTGGATGCTCTGCTGGAAACCGTCCGTCCGGGCGTGACCTTTGACGAGGCCGCGCAAAGGGCGGAGCTGGCTCTGCAGCCCCTGGCCGGGAAAGTGTTTTTTTCAGGGGTTTACGGTTACACCGTGGGGGCCCAGTTTCCTCCGTCCTGGGTAGAGGGTTCCGGTTTCATTGCCAAGGGGGGAAACACCGAATTTGCGCCGGGAATGGTCTTCCATCTGCCAATCTGCCTGCGGGTGCCGGGGCAGTGGGGTATTGGCTGTAGCGAGACGGTCATCGTGACCGAGAAGGGGGCTGAGCCGATCACCCAGAACCCCTGGACGCTCGGCTCCTGATCCCGGTATCGATCAGCTGCGGGAGGTTACTTCCAGCAGGTGGTAACCAAACTGGGTCTTGATCGGCCCGATCACGGTGTTCGATTCGCTGTTGAACACCGCCTTGTCGAATTCCGGCACCATCTGGCCCGGCCCGAATGAGCCCAGATCACCGCCATTGCGGCCGGATGGGCAGGATGAATGCTGTTTGGCGACTTCGGCGAAGTCCTGACCGCCTTCAATCGCCTTTTTCAGTTCTTCACACTTCGCTTCGCTGTCTACCAGAATGTGGCGTGCGGTTGCCTGTGCCATGATTCGTATCCTTTATGGTCGTTGAGTGAACACTGCGGAGAGGGAAATGCTGCCCGGACCGCCCGCCGTAGGCAAGCGGTTTTTATCCGTGTTTCTGCGGCCTCACGCTGTTCCCTCCAAACCTGTACAATGCCGGCTTTCTCTCGCCGGCGCCTGACCGGCCCCACGTTGATAGGTTTGTTTCTTGATCTCCACCGCAAATATCACCATGCAGTTCGGGGCCAGGCCCCTTTTTGAAAATGTGTCCGCGAAGTTTGGCAATGGCAACCGTTATGGCCTGATCGGCGCCAACGGTTGTGGCAAGTCCACCCTGATGAAAATCCTCGGCGGGGATCTTGAGCCTTCCGCCGGCCAGGTCATGCTCGAGCCCAATACCCGTCTGGGGAAACTTCGGCAGGACCAGTTTG
The DNA here is from genome assembly GCF_023156285.1 of Marinobacter koreensis. GTDB lineage: Bacteria > Pseudomonadota > Gammaproteobacteria > Pseudomonadales > Oleiphilaceae > Marinobacter > Marinobacter koreensis. Next base: position 379,741 of record NZ_JAKZAJ010000001.1, read on the forward strand.
CCTACGAGGACTGCACGGTCATGGACACCGTGATCATGGGCCATGAGGAACTCTGGCAGGTGAAAAAGGAGCGGGACCGGATCTATTCACTGGCTGAAATGAGCGAAGAAGATGGCATGGCCGTGGCGGACCTGGAGGTCCGGTTTGCCGAAATGGACGGTTATACCGCAGAGTCCCGGGCGGGCGAGCTGCTGCTCGGGCTGGAAATTCCGCTTGAGGACCATAATGGCCCGATGAGTGCCCTGGCACCCGGCTGGAAGCTTCGGGTGCTGCTGGCCCAGGCGCTGTTCTCCGACCCGGACGTATTGCTGCTGGACGAGCCCACCAACCACCTGGACATCAACACCATCCGCTGGCTGGAAAACATCCTGGTGGCCCGCAACAGCACCATGATCATCATTTCCCACGACCGCCACTTTCTGAACAGTGTCTGTACCCACATGGCGGATCTGGATTACGGCGAGCTGCGCCTGTTCCCGGGAAATTACGATGAATACATGACGGCCGCCACCCAGGCCCGTGAGCGTATGCTGGCGGACAACGCCAAGAAGAAGGCGCAGATTGCCGAACTGCAACAGTTCGTCAGCCGCTTCTCGGCCAACGCCTCCAAGGCCAAGCAGGCCACCTCCCGGGCCCGGCAGATCGACAAGATCCAGCTGGAAGAGGTCAAGCCGTCCAGCCGTGTCAGTCCGTTTATCCGGTTCGAACAGGGCAAGAAGCTGCACCGTCAGGCCGTTACTCTCAAGGACCTGACCAAGGGCTTTGATGGTGAACCCCTGTTCAACAAACTCAACGTTCAGATCGAGGCCGGCGAGCGGGTAGCCATCATTGGCCCGAATGGCATCGGCAAGACCACGCTGCTCCAGTGCATGGCCGGCGCCTACGAGCCGGATGCCGGCGAGGTGAAATGGACCGACAGTGCCGAGGTTGGCTACTTTGCCCAGGACCACACGGCGGATTTTGCCGATGATGAAACACTGACAGACTGGATGGCCCAGTGGACCAAGGGCGGCGAGCAACTGGTCCGCGGCACGCTTGGGCGAATGCTGTTCTCCGGTGACGACATCGGCAAATCGGTCAAGGTGATTTCCGGGGGTGAGCAGGGGCGCATGCTGTTCGGCAAGCTGATCCTGCAGAAGCCCAACGTGATGCTGATGGATGAGCCGACCAACCACCTGGACATGGAATCCATCGAGGCGCTGAACCTGGCGCTGGAGAACTATCCGGGGACGCTGATTTTCGTCAGCCACGACCGGGAGTTTGTGTCTTCGCTGGCGACCCGGATCATTGAGCTGAAGGCGGATGGGGTTACCGATTTTAGTGGGAGCTATGATGATTATCTTCGGAGTCAGGGGTATCTCTGAGTTCGGTGATGCGACCCTTGGGAGTTTGCGGACAGGTGGGTAGGCCTGTCCAAAACCCGCTCCTTCGGCACGTCCATGTGACGCTTGAGCTCCGCCATCCATGGCTTCGCACAGTTTTGGACAGGCCTACCCACCCGTCCGCTCATAACTGTGAGTAGGCCTCTCTGGAAATTGGGAGAACACGTGAACGAAACCGATATTATTAACGCCACCCGCAAATGGGTCGAAGACGTGGTTGTCGGCTACAACCTGTGCCCGTTCGCCAAACGGGAACTGGTCCGGAGCCGGGTGCGGTTTGTAGTAACGGACGCTCAGACCGAAGACGAGTTGCTGCAGGCACTGCACTCAGAGCTACAACGTCTGGACGACGAGCAAGAGATCGAAACCACACTTCTGGTGCATCCGGGCGTTTTGCAGGACTTTGGGGCCTACAATGAGTTTCTGGATGCGGCTGACGGTCTGTTGGCATATCTCGATATGGAAGGCATCTACCAGATTGCCAGTTTTCATCCGGATTACCGGTTTGAAGGCACCGAGCCGGATGCGGCGGAAAATTACACCAACCGGTCTCCGTTCCCGATGCTGCACCTGCTGCGCGAAGCCAGTCTGGAAGCGGCGATCGACAGTTATCCGGATGTAGAAGGAATTCCCGACCGTAACATCGAGCTGATGGAAAAACTGGGCGCAGAAAAAATGCGAGAAATCCTTAAGAGCTGCCTGAAGAACCCGTCCGGTTCAGGGGAGTAGAATCAGGAGCCGGTGGGCAGGGCTTTCCAAAACTGTGCGGAGCCATGGATGGCGTAGCTCAAGCGCCCCATGGGTGAGGCCGAGCGTTTATGAAGCGAAGCTTCATGCGACAGCCGAACGACAGCAATCTGTGATTGCTGGCTGGACCCCGGAGGGGGGCCGAAGGAGCGGGTTTTGGAAAGCCCTGCCCATCGGCGATTGCACCAGTCTAGGGCGGCGGAAAACTCCATCTGTTCAGAGGTTCCCTTAACTCAGACCAACCAGAAGAGCCAGAATCAATGGGACTGCTTTTCGAGCAAATTGACAGCCAGCCGTCGGAAATCGGGGAGATTACCCTCCGTCGCCGTCGCATTCCGGCGATTGGTGATCGCGACATCTTCGAGGTAAAGCTCGGCGATGAATTTCTCATGTCCAGCATGTTCGTGGACGCCGAAGTGGCACTCTCGGACCTCGGCCTGAATGTCTGCGAGGGTGAGAATCTCAGCGTGGTGGTGGGTGGCCTGGGCCTTGGGTACACGGCGGTTGCCGCCCTCAAGCACGAACGCGTGGGCGAACTGCTGATCGTCGAATACCTCGAACCGGTAATCGGCTGGCATCAGCGGGAGCTCGTTCCACTGGGGGGCGAGATCAATGCGGATGCCCGAAGCCGTTACGTCCATGGCAGTTTCTTCGATCTCGCCGTTGCCGAGCCGGAGACCGGCGGATTCGACCCGGATCAGCCCGGCAGGCAGTTCGACGCCATCCTGCTCGACATTGACCATTCGCCCCGTGCGCTCCTGCACGATTCCAACGCCAGCTTCTACACCACCGACAACATCCGCCGCATGGCTCGCCAGCTCAAACCCCGGGGCATATTCGCCATGTGGTCCAACGAGGGTGAGGATCCCGGGTTCATGGCTGTGCTCCGGGAGGTGTTCATTGATGTCGAGTGTCACGTCGTGACATTCTTTAACCCGTTCCAGAACAGGGAATCGTTCAATACCGTATACGTAGCCCGAAAACCGGATTGAGTCGTATAACGTTCGTATGCCTGTAACCACGCACCGAACCCGCCCTTTCAGCGCCAGCCAGCGCCTGCCGGACACTGGTGAGCCGCTGGTGACTCTTGATCCCGCCGACGCGGGTGAGCAGCTTGCGCAGTTCATTCATCGCCACCCCAGGCTCCTGATACTGACCGGGGCAGGCGTCAGCACCGATTCCGGCATTCCTGATTACCGGGACGGAGATGGTGCCTGGAAACGCAAGCAACCGGTCCAGCACCAGGATTTCATGACGAGTGATCACACCCGGCAACGGTACTGGGGGCGCAGCCTGATCGGCTGGCCGGTGATGCGGAATGCCACGCCCAATCCGTCCCATTTCCACATCGCCGATCTGGAACTGCTCAATCACAGCAACCTGGTGGTCACCCAGAACGTGGACCGGCTGCACCAGAAAGCGGGTACCCACGGGGTTCTGGATCTGCACGGTCGTGCCGATGAAGTACTGTGTATGAGTTGCGGCTATCGGTGCTCACGGGATGAGGTCCATGACCGTTGTGCGGATCTTGACGTGGACTTTGCCGATTTCCGGGTGGCGGATTGCCCGAAGTGCAGCGGCATACTCAAGCCGGACGTGGTGTTCTTTGGCGACTATGTCCCGAAGCAACGTGTAATGTCTGCCCTGGACGTGTTGCAAGCCAGTGATGGACTGCTGGTGGTTGGCTCGTCGCTGATGGTCTATTCCGGATTCCGTTTCTGCCGTTACGCGAAGGAGTGGAACAAACCCATGGCCACGCTGAACCTCGGCCGCACCCGGGCCGAGGAGCTGGTGGACCTGAAGCTCAACGCGCGCATCGGGGAGACCTTGCGCGCGGCGCTTGAGCGTCTCTGAACCGGATCAGGCAAAACCCAGGGTTTTGCGCCATTTGCGGAGCAGGAAATTGGTGTCGTGCTGCCAGGGGTGAAAATCCGGCCGGAAGTAATCCAGGTACTCCGGCACGATTGCAGTAAACATGCCCCGGCGCCCCCAAAGCCGATTCAGGCCTCGGGCCCAGGACTTCAGGTTGGCCAGTTCCCCGTCTTCCCGCATGAGCTCCACGATAAAGGCGTGAATGGCGACCATCACCAGAACCGTGGCCAGTGCCATGGTTCCCATCCGGATTGCATAGTCCGCTGGTCCCTTTCCGAACACCTGCTGGTAGGTGTCAAAGGCCACCGCCTTGTGCTCGTTTTCCTCGACGCAGTGCCAGGCCCAGAGGGTTCGCATGGTCGGATCGATCGCCTCTACGAGGTCTTCCCGGCGCAGGAGCTGGGCCGAGAGGATACCGGTAAAGTGTTCCAGGGCGACCGTGCCGGCCAGATGTACCCGTTCGCTTTTCAATAGCGGGAGATCCTTGACCGACAGGAATCCCCGGGTCCATCCTTCCAGCTTCTTGATATCAAAGCCGTTGCGGATGGCGCCCTCGTTGAAATGCCCGTGTTCCCTGGCGTGCATGGCTTCCTGTCCGATAAACGCACTGATGTCCTTCTGCAGTTGCGGATCCTGAACCTTCTCCCGAACGGCCCGGACGCTGGCCACGAAATAGCGCTCGCCATCCGGGAACAACGCCGACAGGGCATTGAACAGGTGGGTCATGAACGGATCGTTATCGACCCAGTGGCGGGGTACATCGTCGAATCCGAAGTCCTGGCGACGGACCGGGAAGGATGCGGTGACTGCAGACATCGTGAAAGCCTCACTTATTGATCAGGATCGCCCGACACAGTACGAGGCTTTGTACGCTCTTGTCCGGTCAGAAGGGGACAGATGTTTGTCGGACCGGCGCAACGGCGACGAAAGTCGAGGTTGCGGGGAGCGGACGAACCGCTCCCCGCCCAGCCTCAGAGGAGGTTGTAGATAAAGACCGTTGCCACGGCGATCGGCGTGACAAATCGCACGGTCACGTACCAGAGCTTGAACGCTGGTGCGGACAGGGCGAGTTCCTTCTCCATGGCCTTGCGTGACATCGCCCAGCCGGCGAACACCGCGACTGCGAGGCCACCGAGCGGCAGCAGGATGTTTGCGGTGAAGAAGTCCAGTAGGTCGAAGATGGTCTTGCCTTCGAGCATCGGGATGAAGCCAAGGGGGGTGACATCGGACCACAGGTTCAGGGACAGAATCGAGGCAATGCCCAGGGCCCAGCACACGATCCCTGCCATCAGGGTGCTGATGGTCCGGTTCATCCCCTTGCGTTCTTCGAGCCACTCCACGATCGGTTCCAGCAGGGAGATGCCGGATGTCCAGGCGGCAAAGATCAGCAGGACGAAGAACAGGGTGCCGAAAAAGCTGCCAAACGGCATCTGACCGAAGGCCAGCGGCAGGGTCTGGAAGATCAGGCCGGGACCGGCACCAGGTTCAAGACCGTTGGCGAATACCACCGGGAAGATGGCCAGCCCCGCAAGCAGAGCGACACCCGTATCAATGATCGAAACCGTGATTGAGGTTTTCGCGATGGAAATGCCCTTGGGCAGATACGAGCCGTAGGCGATCATTACCGCCATGCCGAGGCTGAGGGTGAAAAAGGCATGCCCAAGCGCGACCAGGAGGCCTGTGGTTGTCAGCTTCGAGAAGTCCGGCTCAAACAGGAAGGCCGCCCCTTTGGCGAAGCCGCCGGAGGTCATCGCGTAGCCGACCATGATCAGCAACAGAACGAACAGGGCCGGCATGAGCAGGGTTACCGCCCTTTCCAGGCCTGAGTGAACACCTTTCGCCACGACGACCATGACCAGGGCCATGAACACACTGTGCCAGAGTAGAAGGGTGAGCGGATCCGACAGCAGGCCGGAGAAGATCGCACCGATGGCATCGGCCGACTGACCGGTCAGCTGGCCGCTGGCGGCGGTGCCGACGTAGGAAACGGCCCAGCCGCCGATTACCGAATAAAACGAGAGAATCAGGAAACCGGCCAGGATGCCGATGGCGCCCACCAGCTTCCACGCGGGCTTGAGGCGGTCCCGCTCGGCGATCAGTTGCAGGCTTTTGACGGGGTTGTGACCGCCCCGGCGTCCGATCATGACCTCCGCCATCATGATGGGAATGCCAACCACGGCGATACACAGCAGATACATCAAGACGAATGCGCCGCCGCCGTTTTCACCGGTGATGTAGGGAAACTTCCAGATATTGCCGAGCCCCACCGCCGAGCCCGTGGCGGCGAGTATGAAGGCGAGTCGTGATGACCAGAGTCCGCGCTTGGCGCTGGAACCCTCAAGTGCCCCGCTGTAGGTGGCGGAACCGGATGAAGTGACAGACATGACAGTCTCCTGCAGTACTTGTTGTTGTCAGGGAAAAGAGGGAGCCACAGAGCCTGTGGCTCCCAAGGGAGAGCACCAGTGTCAGGTTAACCGGTGCCAGCCAACCGCATGGGCGCCAGCCCAGCACCCGCGGTGTGCTTCTGGAATCGCTCCTCTGCCAGTTCGTTGGCAATGTCACCGGTGGGAAGCCCGGTCCGGTCAGAGCGATTGAAAATTTCGGTCAGGGTGTCGCCGATGGTTTCGACGTGTTTGCGAACCGTATCCGGTGTCGCGCCGGTGCGTTCGTAGAACACATCAATGATGCCTCCGGCGTTGATGGCAAAGTCCGGCGCGTACAGGATGCCCTGCTGTTTGAGCATGGCATCGTGCTCCGGACGGTCCAGCAGGTTATTGGCGGCACCGGCGATGATGCCTGCCTTCAGTTCGGGAATGCTGGCGTCGTTGAGAACTGCCCCCATGGCGCACGGTGCCACCACGTCCACCGGCAGGAACAGGATGTCTTCGGCGGACGCGGGTTTTGCGTCCAGTTCGTCCACGGCGCGCTGGAGATTGTCCTGATGGATGTCGTGGACCCAGAGCTCCGCACCGGCTTCACGTAGATGTCTGGCAAGGCGAAAACCGACATTGCCGACGCCCTGGATAGCGACCTTCAGTCCGGTCAGATCGTCCTGGCCGAGTTTGTGCCGTACCGCCGCTTTCAGGCCAATGAAGGTACCGTAGGCCGTGGCCGGGGATGGATCGCCGTTACTGGGATTGCCGTCAAAACCGGTCCGGTTGGCGATGCCTGCCACGTAACGCGTGTGCCGGCCCATTACTCTCAGATCCGCGACGCTCGTGCCCGAGTCTTCCGCCGCACTGTAGCGGCCGCCGAGGCTTTCCAGGTGTCTGCCCATGGCTTCCATCAGGGCCTCGGTCTTGTGTTTGCGAGGATCCCCGATGATGACGGACTTACCGCCGCCCAGATCGAGATTGGCGAGGGCGGATTTGTAGGTCATGCCTCGGGACAGGCGAAGGACATCCCTGAGGGCTTCTTCGTCTGTGGCGTAGGGGTACATCCTGCAGCCACCGAGGGCAGGGCCCCGGGAGGTGTTATGGATGGCAACGATGGCTTTCAGGCCGGTTTCCGGATCGCAGAAAAAAGACAGGTGTTCGTGATTGTCGAATTCGGGGTGACTGAATACGTTCATGGTTTTCACCGTTTCCATATACATGAGGGCACGGGCGCCAGGGCGCCTGAGCAGGTGCCGGAATCAGTTACAGGTCAGACTTGGCCGAGGGGATCAGGAGCCAGGATCGGCGACCCTTCCGGTGCCAGGTGTCGTGGCAAAGTCGATAGCGCGTGCGAGCCTGTGGAAACGGTCAGCAAAACGGGAAGGGCGTTTGGACCCGGGGTATGCAGAATAAGGCATGTCGAAATCCTCCTCCACCTGCCGGATCGCGGCGGTAGATGGCTGTTTTGTTCTTGTCGTCCGGCTTGTGGCCGGCTGCTCGATTTCTGGTGTCCCTGCCCGATGGATTGCGTCGGGGTGCCCTTGTGGGGCCGGACAAAAACAACCTAGCGTTGATTGACGTTAACGTCAACGTTTGGGTGGGTTACAATTTGCCAATTACCTGAGAAACTCAAGCAAGCCTCTGATCAAAGGCGATAAATTTTTTCGGGGTACGGGTTTCTGCTTATACGCATGCGAGAGGTTCCGGCTTAGCTTCCTATGATGTCTGATCGCTCCTATCCCTACTGTCTCGAACCCCGGAAGATCCGCAGCGAATTCTTCCGGCTGTTGCCCATCTCGTTATTCGTGGTGGCATTCGGCGCTGCGTTCGGCCTGGCGGCTACCCAGAAGGGACTGACGCCGCTGGAGACCATCCTGATGAGCACCGCCGTGTTCGCCGGTGCGTCGCAGTTTGCCGCTCTCGAACTCTGGGGTAATGAAATTTCCCTGCTGCCGCTGGTGGCGGTGGTTTTTGCCATCAATTCCCGTCACCTTCTGATGGGGGCGTCCCTGTACCCCATGCTCAGGGATGTTGCTCCCGGTAAACGATACGGATTACTGCTGCTGCTCACCGATGCGAACTGGGCGGTTTCGGCCCAGGAATACCAGAGTGGCCGGCGCAATCTGGAGGTGATTATTGGTGGTGGGCTCGCACTCTGGCTGGCCTGGATTTTCGGGACCTGGCTGGGGGCGTATTTCGGAGGTTTGCTGTCCGACCCCAAGAGCCTTGGGCTGGATATGGTGCTCGGGTGTTTCCTGCTGGCGATGGCACTGGGAGGTAACAAGTCTCCCCGTGTTCTGGTTGCCTGGACCGTTGCCGGGGCGGCCTCACTCGCAGCGTGGAAATGGCTGCCACCCAACACCCATGTAGTCACCGGGGCCCTTGCGGGGGGAATGGTCGGCTTCTTCTGGACCGACCGGAAATCCACCACGAGCAGTGGAGAAACAACAGCATGAGCCTCTCGACGGCCGATTCCGGCGTTCTTCTGGTCATTGCAATCATGACCCTGGTGACCCTCGCAACCCGCTTTGGCGGGGTGTTCGCCATGTCATTCGTTCGGATCAGTCCACGAATAGAGAGCTTTATCAACACCATGGCCAGTTCGGTGCTGATTGCCATTATCGTGCCTATGGCATTCAGCGGGGATGCAGGGGCGGTCGCAGCCCTTTCAGTGACAGCGGTAACCATGCTTGTGGTGCGCAAGCCGCTGCCGGCCATTGCGGCGGGTATCGCCGCCGCTGGCCTGGTTCGTTATTTTCTCCTGTAATCAGTCAGCGGCTTCCGCCATGGTGTTGGGGTTTCTCAACGCCAGCTCGCCAAGGCCCGGTAGTTTGATGCCCAGAGCCATCGGGTTGATCCCCAGTGATAACCCCAGAATGTTGACTTCCAGTCCCTCGCGAACGCCTGCCAGCAAACCAAAATAGCCTCCGAGGCTGAACTGGTAGCCGCTTCCACCCGGTACGGCCGCAATCAGACGGTCACCCAGGTAATCCTTGCCGATGGCATGATTGGGCAGGGCGACCTCTAGCCCCGGAACGTCCCGAATTACCCAGGCGGTAAAGGTATTGCTGTTGGGGCCCGGCCAGGCTTCGTATTCCGTGGGGTATGGGTATCGTTGGACGGCTTGGTAGATTTCGGGAATCAGCTTTGCCGCTGCTTTGCCTCGGATGTCAGCGTAGAGGGTGGGCTCGGCACCGTACCAGCGGCGATCCGGTATCGATGGGCGCGAACTGACCACGTAGTGACGCCAGCCGGTTACCTCGTGGACCCGGTATTGTGTCGCCCCCTTTTTCTTGGTGGCAATCCAGGTATGGACCGCAAAGTATCCTCGCCAGCTCCAGGCTCTTGCCCCGTATACCTGGATGACAGCATCGTCGAATGCCTCAGGTTTGGGCGCAATATCCGCACTCTCGCGGCTGGCGGTCTGCCAGCTTTCGGCACCGTGCAGGCCGCCGCTGACCGCCATGAGCAGGGGGCCGGTCATCAGGATCGTAAGGCTGGCGAGAAACCAGGCGGCACTTCGCTTCACGGTTCTTTTCATGGTTGTTGCCCGGCCGCTATTTGATGGCGGCGCCCCCGTCTTCTAGTCTCAAGGTACATGCTCCAATTACTGGGAGATACCCTATGTCAGATCACCATGTCTACAAAAAAGTAGAGATCGTCGGTTCCTCGAAAACGAGTATTGAGGAGGCCATCGAGAACGCCGTGGCCGAGTGCGGCAAAAGCGTGAAGCATATGGAGTGGTTCGAGGTGATGGAAACCCGAGGCCACATCGTCGACGGCAAAGTCGGCCATTATCAGGTGGTGCTGAAAATCGGGTTCCGAATTACCAACAGCTAGTCCTGGATCAGTATGTCGCGGGTAACCCGTTGGGAGGTCTCCTGATGATGCACCAACAGGATCTTCCCTTGCTTGTCGACCTGTACGAGCTCGCCATGGCGCAGGCCTACTGGCATGAAGGGATGCAGGACCGGGCCGTGTTCAGCCTGTTCTTCCGCGATCTGCCTGAAAACCGCAACTTCGTCCTGGCCTGTGGTCAGCGCAACATCGCTGAAGTGCTCGAGGGCCTGCGGTTTTCTGAGGATCACATCGAGCGCCTGAAACAGCTCAACCGGTTTCAGCCCGGCTTCCTGGAGTGGCTGCGTTCTTTCCGCTTCAGTGGCAGCCTGCACGCGGTTCCAGAGGGAACCCCACTGTTTCCCCAGGAGCCGCTGCTGGAAATCGAAGCGCCGATTGCAGAGGCCCAGATCCTGGAAAGCCTGATCATGAATTACGTTCACCTGGAATCGGTGCTGGCCACCAAAGCGGTGCGTTTGGCGCTGGCGGCCGACGGACGTCCTGTCGTGGATTTCGGGCTACGGCGCATGCATGGCATTGATGCCGGTCACCGGAGCGTTCGGGCGTTCCGCCTGGCCGGTCTGTCGGCCACCAGCAACGTACTGGCCGGGCTGGACTTTGACATGGACGTCAATGGCACCATGGCCCACAGCTTTGTCCAGGCCTATCCGGACGAGCTGGAAGCCTTCAAGGTGTATGCCCGCCTGTATCCGGGTACCACCTTGCTGGTCGATACCTACGACAGCCGACGTGCGGTCCAGCGCGTTGTGTCATGGTTACGTGAGGATCCTGCCGCCAAAATCGGGGCCATTCGTCTGGACTCCGGCGATCTCGCCGCAGAGGCGAGGGACTGCCGGAGGATTCTGGACGATGGAGGTTTTCCGGAGATCAGGATCATGGCCAGCGGTGGTCTGGACGAATACCGGATTGCCCGCCTGCTGGCAGAGGAAGCGCCGATCGATGGCTTCGGCGTTGGCACCGCTATTGGTGTGGCGGTGGACGCCCCGGCTCTGGAACTGGCTTACAAGCTGACGGAGTATGCCGGCGAGCCGAAGATGAAGAGTTCCTCGGGAAAGGTCTCATTTCCGGGGCGCAAACAGGTCTTCCGGGTTCTGGGTGACGACGGGCGAATTGTCCGGGACACTGTAGCTGGCCGAATGGAGAAGGCCGAGGGGCAGCCGCTGCTGGAACCGATCATGGAAGATGGCCGGATACTACCTGAAGTGGTGGGCTCACTGGCCTCACAGGTTGACGGCGCGCAACAGGCCATCGCGTCACTGCCTGATCCGCTGTTGGGCCTGGAGCCTGCCGAACCGGTTCCGGTCCAAATCAGTGACTATCTCACCCAATTGCAGAGGGACACTCTCGCTGTCGTTGCAGGCCAGCGTCGCTAGCGAAGCATCCGGTTCCGGATTTCCTCGGCAAGCGAATTCATCAGCGCCCGGGCATCGTGTTCATGCAGCGAGTCACACTTCTCCTGCATGAGTTGCCGGTCATGGTCGGATGGATGGGTCGACACCTCTTTCAGCAGATCAAGATACTGACTGGCAGCGAGGTGAGCCTTGATTTCTGTATCCACGAGCCGGCTGATCAACTGTTCCACTTTTTCGCTGCAGAAGGGCCGGTGGCGATTCAGTCCCTGCCGGGCCTCCAGCGCAGCATTGCGGGCTTCAAGACGCAGGTCTCCGACCGGTTCCCCGGCCTCGACGGTCCTGAGAAACTGTCCTGTCCGGTCATACAGTTGCCAGAGTTGTGGCCATATGGTCTGGTAGGCGGCCTTTTCCGTCTGGTAGGCATTGCCCATGAGGGCGTCCGTCGTGCCGCCGGCAGAGGACATCGGGCTGTTGAAGTGGGCGACCCGAATGTCGTCGATTTCACGCCAGAGTGTGTCGGCCTTCTCTCGAAGTACCTCCAGTCTCTCGTCGTGCTGCTGGCGTACACGGGAAGCGTATACAAGCGCCGACAGGGCAATGATCAGGGACACGCCTGCCAGGATCAGAAGGCCATGTCCGGTAGTGATGATCGCGGGCAGGAACTGGGTATCCATGATGAGCCGTCCTTTTTGACCCCTGTTCGCGGATCGGTTCCCTCAGTATAGAAGTTAATCCGGCGCCTGTTGGCGATAGGGCAGAAGGGTTTCGGCTTCGCGCAGATAGGCGCGAACCTGGGCGGCTTCCTCCAGCGTGAACTCCCGGATAGGTTCCCGGAATCCCTCATGCAGGATGCCGTGCCAGGAGTGGGTGAGCGTCGGTTCGAAGCCGCGCACCAGTTTGTGCTCGCCCTGGGCGCCGGCATCGAAACGGGTGAGACCCAGCTCGATGGCCATTTCGATACCCTGGTAATAACAGGTCTCGAAATGCAGGTGATCGAATTCATCCAGGCACCCCCAATAGCGCCCGTAGAGTGTGTCGCCCCCGGTGAGGAACAGGGCACCGGCGATCATCCGGTCCTCCTTCACGGCCATGACTATTTCCAGGTGCTCTGGTAAACGATCCCGTAACAGTTGGAAGAACCGCTTGTTGAGGTAGGGGCGCTGGCCCCGTTTCAGGTAAGTGGCCTGGTAGAACACATAGAAAGCCGAAAGGATGGTGTCCGGGAGGCCTTGTCCGCTGAATCGTCTGAACGTGATGCCCTGTTCAGCCACCTGTCTCCGTTCCCGACGGATGGACTTGCGCTTGCGGGAAGTCAGCGTGGCAAGAAAGTCATCGAAATGGCGGTAGTCGCGGTTATGCCAGTGGAACTGACAGCCGATCCGATGCAGTTCTTCCGGTTCATGCAGCAGGGCCTGATCGGCCTCGTCCGGAAACAGGAGGTGCCACGAATGTGCTCCGATTTCTTCGCAAAGCGTGTCCAGTCCTGAAGACAGCGCCGGTGGCGCCAGAGCATTCCGGACATGATCGGCCAGCATCAGCCGCGGTCCCCGGGAAGGTGTGAAGGGGACGGCAATCAGGAGCTTGGGGTAATAGGGCAGGCCATAACGCTGGTAGGCGTCAGCCCAGGCCCAGTCAAACACGTATTCACCCATGGAGTGATACTTCAGGTAAGCCGGCGCCACACCGACAACGTCTTCGCCTTCCCGGAAGATCAGGTGGCTGGGTTGCCATCCGGTGTCGGCGGTTGTGCAACCGGATTCCTCCAGGCTCTGAAAGAATTCGTAGCGAAGGAAGGGGTTGTCCCGGCCTGCAAACTGCTCCCAGACGTCTTTCGGCAGATCCGAAATCCGTTGGCAGGTCTCGAGTTCAAAGGGGACGGCTTCTGACATGGTGCGGAAACTTCCTCGGAGTGTTCCCGATACCATACGTCAGAAGCCGCGGTCTGATCACTAGCGATTACTGATCCTGGTTTGCGCAGCGCTCGGCCAGTCGTTCCCGCCATTTCTCGGCGCGCGCCTCGTGCTGCTGCCGACGCTCCATCTGCATCTCGTCCCAGACCTTGCGCTGTTCCTTGTCAAGCTTCAGGCGGTCAGCCATCTCGGCATGTCGCTTGTCCGCTTCCGCCCGGTATTTTTCACGCCGCTCCTGTCGCGCCTCCGGACTGAATTTGCCCGTGCCTTCACGGAAGTCTTCGCACACTTGCGACATATCGCGTTTGCCATAGGCGTCCTTGCCATGGTGGTCTGCCAGGGCCAGCGGGCTGGCAATTAACAATGCAGAGGCCAGGGCGCCTGCTGCCATCGTGGAGAGTTTACGTCTGTTCATGGGTTTTCCTCATGGTGGAACCGTTCAATCGGCGTTTTGTTCACGGGAGCATGGTAACCCCGGCCTTCGTCAAGCCACGTCAGGGCTCTGTAAAGGTTATGCAAAGCACAAATCCGGAAAATCAGCACCGGCAAGACACCGTGTTAGACTGCTGCCATCGCAATGGGAGGTTGGACGATGCAGAACCGCGTGTTACTGGTGGAGGACGACGAGGAGCTGAGGGAGTTGCTGGCCCGTTACCTGTCGAACCAGGGATTTGATGTTCGGGAAGCGGCCAATGGCCGGGATGGTCTGGCGCTGGCCATGGGCCAGGACTGTGACATTGTGGTGCTGGATATCATGCTGCCGGACATGAACGGGCTGGAAGTGCTCCGCTCGTTGAGGGCAGAGACCCATTTGCCGGTGGTTCTGTTGACGGCCCGGGGAGATGAGACCGACCGGATTGTCGGTTTTGAAGTGGGTGCCGACGATTACATTCCCAAACCCTGCAACCCCAGGGAGCTGGTAGCACGCCTCCAGGCCCTGTTACGGCGTATTGCCTGGGATCAGAAATCCGAGGTCAATGGCACCCGGGAATATGGTGATCTCCGGCTGGAGACGGCAAATCGCCGGATCTACCAGAACGGTGAACCCCTCGAACTGACCGCCACTGAATACGAGGTCCTCCAGGTGCTACTGGCACACGCCGGCAGTGTCGTACGCAAGACCGATTTGATGCAGTGGGCCCTGGGCCGCCGCCTGGAGGCCTATGACCGGACCCTGGATATGCACATCAGTAATCTGCGAAAGAAACTTGGTAACGACGATCCTCCCCGGATCGAGACGGTGCGTGGGCTGGGCTACAGTTACCGGGTGCCGATGTGAAGCGCCGCCTCTCTTTCCCCCTGTTCTGGCGGATTTTCCTGTCCATCTGGCTGGCCATGGCAGTGACCGTGGTGTCCAGCAATCTCGCGACCCGCTATCTGCTCGATCGTGAGCGCCAGGCCATTGAACGCCAGGTCGGTCTGCAGGATCTTGCCCAGAAGGCCATCGCCATCCGTGAACAGAAAGGCCGGGGCGATGCCTGGCGTTTCCTCCGGGCCCAGGGCGAACGACTGGATCTGCATCTGGTGTTGATCCAGCGGGATGAGCACGACGACTCGCTCCCGAAACCCATTCGTGAACGCATGAATTCCGCCTGGTATCCCCAAAAGCCTGCCGTGATCAGGATCTCGGATGAATACCGGTTGATTGCCTGGCCACGGGCCAGTGGTGACGGGTGGCTGGATCCCCGATTCTTCCGCACCCTGGAGCTCGGATTTGCCTTCATCCTGATTACCCTGGCCTGCTGGTGGATTGCGCGCCTGGTGTCGCGTCCACTCAAGCACATGGAGTCCACTGCCCGGGAGATTGCCGCTGGCAAGAACCAGCTTCGTGTCAGCCAGAAGATCGCAGGCCGCCGGGATGAGGTGGGGCTGCTGGCAACCGCCTTCAATGTCATGACGGATCAGCTCTGCGATCTGCTGGAGCGTCAGAAAGGCCTGTTACGGGATATCTCCCACGACCTGAGGACGCCTCTCACGAGGCAGCGGATCGCAATTGAGCTGGCCAGTGACAGTGGCGCGGACGAGGCCCTGATCGCCAGCATCCTGCGTCAGAACGAGCGCCTTGAGGCCATGACCTCCCAGATACTGTCGCTGTATCGGGTGGCAGAGAAGGGCGGTGACATCGCGCGTGAACCGGTCAAACCGGTCCGGTTGATCAATCAGGTGCTACGGGACGCCGCCGACTACGCCGAACACCAGGGGGTGGACTGTCAGTTGTCGGCCACGGACGAAGCGTCCGGGGTCACCGTGCTGGGTGACGCCGGGCTGCTCCAGAGGGCTTTCGACAACATCCTGCAGAATGCCCTGGATCACACGCCGCCCGGAAAATCCGTGCAGATTCGTGTGGCCGTCGAACAGCAGTGGGTGTGTATCGATATCCGGGATCAGGGCCCGGGTGCGGAAGAGAGTACGCTTCCCCACCTGTTCGAGCCCTTTTTCAGGGCTGACAAGTCGCGGGGTGGTTCCGGATGGGGGCTAGGCCTTGCCATTGCCAGGGACATCGTCAATGCGCACGATGGTCGAATCGGAGCCAGCAACGATGAGTCCGGTGGCCTAAGAGTCGCAATCCGGTTGCCGGTGTTTACGGCTGCGTGAGTCAACGGTCTCCTGACGATCCTCATCGCATGGTTTAAGATCCGCGGCGCCGGAGAAGTCGATACCCTCCTGCAGTTCATCCTCGTCAAAGCGGATGCCGCAGGCCGCTTTTCGGACTTTTGCCGGTGGCGCGGTCCCCGGACTGCCGTTTTCTTCTGCTGACATAGGGCACCTCACATTATGAGCAAAGATTATCCCGTCCCTGCAGGATACCTTGAGCGGGAGACGGAGGTGAAGAAAAGTCGCTTTATTGCCCGAGTGGCACCGGTTACCTCGCGGGATGAGGTTCACCAGTGGCTCGAACAGGCGCATCGCGATCATCCGGACGCCCGCCACATCTGCTGGGCCTACCAGATCGGCCGTCCCGGCTCGGCTGCGGAGGCAGCGATGAACGACGACGGAGAGCCTTCGGGCACCGCCGGAAAGCCGATTCTCAATGTCATTCAGCACAAGGATATGGGGGACGTGCTGGTGATGGTCATTCGCTATTTTGGCGGGATCAAGCTGGGTGCAGGAGGTCTGGTCCGGGCCTACGCCGGAGCGGCGGAGAGTGTCCTGTCGGCGGTGGACAGGGTTGTTCATCAGCCGATGACAAGGGTTCGGGTGACCATGTCTTTCGCCGACGAACAGCCACTGCGGCACTGGTGCGAGGTGAATGGAGCCCAGGTTGACTCGATCGACTATGGGACGTCGGTGACGGCAGATGTCCTGGTGCCTGATGAAAAAGTGAAAGCCCTCAAGTCCTTTTGTGAGGCCGGCCAACTGCATTACGATCTGGAAAGGTAACGGACCGGAGTGCCATCAAGGTTCGTGTAGCGGGCGTATACTTGTGAAATACGCTCGACCTGTTCATCGACCCAAGGAGCAATCGCAATGCGCAGTTTTATTTGGGTAATATTTGCCATCGCACTCACCGGATGTGCCAGTAACGTGGTCACCGATTACAACGACTCGGTGGTTTTCGGAAATTACGCGAGCTGGGCGTTCGCCCCGGATGCAGGCAAATCCTCGTTCGTGTCACTGGATGGCAATCGGGTGCGGAAGGCAGTCGATCGGGAGCTGGCTCGCAAGGCCATGCGTCAGGTTTCTGAATCGGAGGCGGATTTGCTGGTGAACTGGCAGATTGTCGAGGAAGAGCGCCTCGATCAGAGTGGTGTCGGGCTGGGCTTCGGTTTCGGAACGGGCCACTTCGGCTGGGCAATGGCCGCCCCACCGCCCGCTCGCCAGGTCACGGAAGGCAAGCTGGTGATCGAGCTGGTTGACAACAAGACCGATCAGGTGGTCTGGCGGGCGGCCAGTCGCCGCTATCTGCGCGAGAGCCAGTCACCGGAGACCCGCAGCAAGTTGATTGATGAAGTGGTTTCGGAAATGTTTTCGAAGTACCCTCCGGGCGTCGAATAAGCAGTGAATCCGGAGGCATTATGAAGAAGCGGACTGGCGGCCTGGTCTATTCAACCGAGCAGGGCCGGATGTGCCCGGAATGCCGGAACCCGATGGATCAGTGCACCTGCGGTGCACCCGCGCGTCCGGCGGGCGACGGCATCGTTCGTGTCAGCCGGGAGACCAAGGGCCGCAAAGGCAAGGGTGTCACCCTCATCACCGGCATTCCCCTGGACGACAAGGAGCTCAAGGCCTTCGCCAAGGTCCTGAAGGGCAAGTGCGGGACAGGCGGGACGGTCAAGGACGGCGTGGTGGAGATTCAGGGCGATCAGCGTGATCTTCTGGTGCCCCTGCTGGAACAGAAAGGCTGGACGGTCAAGCGCGCCGGTGGCTGATGGTCTAACGCGCAAACCCCGACTGCCCGCGTTACAATAGGACACGGGCAGTCAGTTCCCCGAACTCTCATGAATATGCGAACTCCCTGGGCGTCTCGTCGAACGAGGCGCAGGGAGTTCTTTGATCGGAGGCAAGCATGCACATTCTGGTGTTGGGCGCGGGTGTTGTCGGTACGACCACCGCCTGGTTTTTGCAGAAGCAGGGACATCAGGTCACGGTGGTGGATCGTCAGAGCCGGGCCGGCCTCGAAACCAGTTACGCCAACGGCGGCCAGATTTCCGTGTCCCATGCCGAGCCCTGGGCCAACCCCTCGGCGCCATTGAAAGTGCTTAAATGGCTGACGAAAGCAGACGCGCCGCTGTTGTTCAAGCCGCGCCTGGACCCGGCCCAATGGCGCTGGGCTCTCTCGTTTCTCAGCGAATGCACCTCGTCGAAAGCGGCCCATAATATCCGCCAGATGGTCAATCTCGGAACCTACAGCCGGGCACAACTCCAGGCTCTGAGGAAGGAACTGGGACTGGAATACGATCATCTGGAAAAGGGCATTCTCCACTTCTACACCAATCCGGAAGAATTCGACGGCGCCATCGAGCCGACCCGCATCATGCAGGATCTGGGCTGCGACCGGCAGATCATCGACGCCAACCGGGCGGTTGAACTGGAGCCTGCGCTGAATCCGATCAAACACCGTATTGCAGGCGCTACCTACACTAGCGAGGACGAATCAGGCGATGCCCGGAAATTCACCCAGGCGCTGGCCGATCGCTGTCAGCAAGCCGGGGTCAACTTCCTCTACAACACCGATATCGTCGGGTTCGACCACGCGGGCGAACGGTTGTTGGGCGTCCAGATTCTCAATGCGGGCCACCACGAAACCTTACGTGCGGACTCCTATGTCCTTTGCCTGGGCAGCTTCAGTGCCATTCTGGCCCGGCAACTCGGGCTCTCGCTGAACATCTATCCGGCCAAGGGCTATTCGATTACCGTCCCGGTCAAGAATGAAGAGGCCGCGTTTAATGTGAGCCTGACGGACGACGAGTACAAACTGGTCTACTCACGGCTGGGAGACCGTCTACGCGTGGCCGGAACGGCCGAGCTGAATGGTTACAGCCGGCAGCTGAATCTGACCCGCTGCCGGGCCATTGTGAGACGTACCGCGGAAGTGATGCCGGAAGCCGGCGACTGGGACAAAGCCGAATTCTGGACCGGTCTGCGGCCCACCACACCCTCAAACGTGCCATACATTGGCAAGAGTCATTTTGCCAATCTGTACCTGAACACCGGGCACGGCACCCTCGGCTGGACGCATTCCTGCGGGTCGGCTGCGGCTCTGGCCGATATTGTCGATGGCAGGAAGCCTGAGGTGGATTTCACGTTCGCCGGAGTCTGAATGGGAAGCCCCGGGACCTCGTCGGCCCCGGGGATGTCCTGCTGGTTGATCAGTCTTTCAACTGATCCCGGATCAGTTTCTTGTTGATCTTGCCGACGCTGGTTTTCGGGATGTCGTCTACAAAATCCATCTGTTCCGGAATCGCCCACTTGTTGATGTCGCCCTTCTCGACGAACTGTTGCAGGTGCTTCTGGATGTCTTCCAGCGAGGCGTCCTCGCCCGGTTTCAGGGTCACCAGGGCGTAGGGCCGCTCACCCCATTTTTCATCGGGCACACCCACCACCGCAGCGCCGGCGACCGCCGGGTGCTGGCTTATCAGGTTCTCCAGATCCAGTGACGACAACCATTCACCACCGGTCTTGATGACATCCTTGATGCGATCCTTGATGGTCAGGGTGTTGTCGGGCTCCATACTTGCCACGTCACCGGTGTGCAGCCAGCCGCCTTGCCACAGCTCTTCGCCTTTCTCGGGCTCCTTGAAGTAGCTCTGGGTGAGCCAGGGCGCGCGGGCAACCACCTCACCCTTGGCTTCGCCATCGTGCGCAACTGGGTTGCCCGACGGATCAACGATTTCCAGATCCACCAGGGGCACGGCAATACCGGTTTTTACCCTCTGGTCGGTCTGCTGCTCCAGCGGAAGTTCCAGATCTTCGGGCTTCAGATAGGTGGTGCTCAGCAGCGGGCAGGTCTCCGACATGCCGTAACCGGTATACATGCGAATGCCCAGTTTGGCGCCCGCATCACAGAGTCCCTTGGTCAGCGCGCTGCCGCCGATCAGGACGTGCCAGTTGCTGAGGTCCGCGGTTTTGATGGACTCCGTGGCCATCATCATCTGCATGATGGTCGGTACGCAGTGGGAGAAGGTGACCTTGTGTTCCTTGAGCAGGTCCACCAGAAGTTCAGGCTCGTAGCGGCCAGGATACACCTGCTTGATGCCCATCATGGTTGCGGCGTAGGGAACGCCCCATGCGTGCACATGGAACATCGGTGTCACCGGCATATAGACAGAGTTGGAGCGCATCAGGGGCATTTCATCGGAGAAGCCGAGGGAGCCAACCTGCGCCAGTGTATGCAGGACCAGTTGCCTGTGGCTGAAATAGACGCCCTTGGGGTTGCCGGTCGTGCCAGTGGTGTAGAACGTCGTGGCAACACTGTTCTCGTCAAAGTCCGGGAAGTCGAAGTGTGAGTCAGCCTTGGCCAGCAGGCTTTCGTATTCGCCGGCGGTATCGAGGGCCGCCTCTTTCGGCGCGTCGTTATCGGTGAGCTGGATGTAGCTCTTGACCGTTTTGATCTCGCCTTTTACGGCTTCGAGGATGGGCAGGAAGTCATCGTGCACCAGCACCACATCGTCTTCAGCGTGGTTCATGGTGTAGACAATCTGCTCCGGTGACAGTCGCACGTTGATTGTGTGCAGGACCGCGCCGATCATCGGAATTGCGAAAAAGCATTCCAGGTAACGTGGAGTGTCCCAGTCCATAACGGCGACAGTATCACCCGGTTTGACACCGGCGTCTGTGAGCGCATTGGCGAGGCGATGGATTCGCTCGACGAGGGTGGTGTAGGTGTATTTGCTGCGGTTCGCGTAATGAATTTCCTGGTCGGGGTTGTAACGTGGGCCCGAGAGCAGGAGGTTTTTGATAAGCAGCGGGTACTCGTAAGCGTTATTCGCCGGGGACAGAATTCGGGTCTGTGCCATGTTGTGGTCCTCTTTCTCTGCTTCTGGTTGTTATTGCGTCGAGAGTGTTAAATCTGACACAGATTGGCAGAAACGGGAACCGGTGAGAGGCAAAAAATCGCAGAACATACCCTTTCAAATTAACAGGATGGGTACGCTCTGCGAATCTGGATGTTATTCGTAGGTACAGAGGTAAGCGGTGTCGATATCGGTTTTTGCCTTGAAGCTTGCCTGACCGGCTACATCGAAGCTTTCACCGGCCCCGTAGGTCATCCATTCATTCATGCCCGGCAACAGCACCGTCAGTGCGCCACTGATGATGGTCATGGTTTCTTTTTTGGTCGTGCCGAACTCGAATTCGCCCGGGCTGATAACGCCAACCGTTGCCGGCAGGGTTGCAGTCTGGAAACCGATCGACTTGGCTCTGCCGTCGAAATACTCGTTCACTTTCAGCATGAGTTTGCCTCCTGAAGACGTTTGGGCGACCTACTATACGGCAAAATCCTGTCAGGCCAATGACAAATTTCCCGTCGCCCGCCTACTGGTCCCAGGGATTTCCGCGCGTGCCCTCAGCAGGCGGAACATCGATGTGCATGGCGGCTTTGGCGAGAATGTTGGCGCTGACCGGTGCAGTGATGAACAGGAAGACTGTCACCAGAATTTCCGACACGCCTATTCCTTCGCCGGACGCGCTGAAATAGATCACCGAGCTGAGCATGATGGCCCCGACGCCCAGTGTGGTCGCCTTGGTCGGGCCATGGAGCCGGCTGAAGAAATCGGGCAGGCGCGCAAGGCCAATGGCTCCGACCAGGGTGAAGGCGCCACCGATCAGGAGCAGGGCGCTGATGGCATATTCCGCAACTGGATGCATCATTGTTCCTCCTATTCAATCACGCTGCCGCGCTTGAGGTATTTCGCCATGGCGACGGTCCCGACGAAGCCCATCACGGCGATCAGCAAGGCTGCCTCCAGGTACATGCGGGTCCCCAGCGTCACGCTCAGCAGGATAATCAGCGCAATGGCATTGATGTAGAGGGTGTCCAGCGCCAGCACCCGGTCGGTGGCGTTGGGTCCCTTGATCAGTCGGTAAACGTTCAGCAGGGCCGCCAGTGTGACCATGGCAATGGTGAGGTAGAGGGCGACGATCATCATTCGAACATCTCCAGCAGGCGTCGTTCGTAGCGGTTGCGGATGCTGTGGATCACTTCCTCGTCACTCTCGGCATCGAGGGCGTGAATGAGCAGCGATTTGTGGTCATCGCTGACGTCCACGGTCACGGTGCCGGGTGTGAGGGAGATAGTTCCGGCCAGCACGGTAATGGCCAGGGGATCGGTCAGCTCCAGCGGATAGACCACGAACGCGGAGCGGGGCCGCCGTGCTGACAGGATGAGGGCGGCGACCTCGAAGCTGGCGACCACAATATCCCTGAGAACATGCACGAGGTAACCCGGCATTCGCCACCATTTAAGCAACGACGGGCGTTCGGGCCAGAATCCCTGGGTCAACTGGGGAATGGCCCAGGCCAGGACCAGGCCGAGGACGACACTGCCCCCACTAACGCCTTCGCTCAGGAACTGCCAGATCAGGAACAGGCTTAGACTGAGCCAGGGCTGCGGGAATGTCAGTCGATCCAGCATCAGTTGTCCTCCTGAACCATGGGCGTTTGCAGGATCTGCACATACCCCTGTCTATCCTGCAGCTGCGCGGCAGTGGCGTCCGTGTACTCATTGATCGGCCCGGCAAAGGCGACGATGATCACGCTCAAGGCTACCAGGGCGCCGGTTGCCGCCCGTACTTCGCCGCCCAGGCGGGGCGGGTCCTCAATGTGTCCACCGACGGTGCGCCAGAACACGATGCTGCCGGCCCTGCTGTAGGCAATCACAGTAAAGAAACTGCCGACCAGCAGAATGCCCCAGAGCCAGGCCATCTCGGAGCCAGAGGTGACCGATTGCAGAATGAGCACCTTGGAAAAGAATCCACTCAGGGGCGGCAGTCCGGCGGCGGCAACTGCACCAACCAGGAAGAACACGCTCAGCAGTGTCCGGTTCTGCATCGGCGGTGCGGTCACGATCCGGTCACCGGCGCTACCGCGCTGGCTGGCCACCAGTTCGGAGAGCAGGAAAAGCCCTCCGACGGTCCAGGTGGTGCTCAACAGATAGAACAGCGCCGCCGATATACCGGCGTTGGAGCCCAGCGCGATGGGCGCCAGAAGAGTACCCACGGAAATAACCACCTGCCAGGCGACCAGGGTCTTGAGGCTCTGGGCGCCGAGCGCGCCGATAACCCCCATCGCGAGGGTAACGAGTGCCAGCGGGAACAGCCAGTCCATGCCCAGGTTGGCCAGCGGACCGGCGTGGTTACCGAACACCAGCAGGTAGACTCTGAGAATGGCGTATATCCCCACCTTAGTCATCACCGCAAACAGGGCAGCGACGGGAGCCGATGCCCTCGCGTAGGCCTTTGGCAGCCAGAAACTCAGAGGCAGGACCGCTGCTTTCAGGCCGAAGACCACCAGCAGCATAAGGCCGCCAGCTTTCACAAGTTCGAGGTCTGCGCCCTGAAGATCCGGAATCCGGAGCGCCAGGTCGGCCATGTTGAGGGTGCCGGTCACGCTGTAGATCATGCCGACACTGATCAGGAACAGTGCCGATCCCACCAGGTTGAGCACGACATAGTGCAGCCCCGGGATGGTGCGGGCGGTTCCACCACCATGCATCAGCAGACCGTAGGATGCGATCAGGAGCACCTCGAAGGCCACGAACAGATTGAACAGGTCGCCGGTGAGGAAGGCGATGTTCAGGCCCATGAGCTGGAACAGGAAAAGTCCGTGGAACTGCCGGTTGCCCTCGTCGTAGCCACCCAGGGAAAACAGGTGGCAGAACAGAGCGAGAACCGCAGTCAGTACCAGCATCAGCGCCGCGAGGCGATCCAGCACCAGGACGATGCCGAAGGGCGGCTGCCAGTTGCCGAAGGCGTAGAGGCGGTATTGCCCGTCATTGGCAAGCAGGAGCAGCACAATCGTGGCGACCAGAAGCAGTACCGTGGTCGCGAGGGCCAGAGTCCGGCGCAGGCTGATGGGCGCATAGCCCATGAAGACTTGCAGGATACCGCCAAGTAGCGGGATCAGGATCGGTGCGATCAGCCATTGATTCATTGGTCGTGGCCCTCCCGTTTTTCCGGCGCTGCCGAGTCCGGTTCCGACGAGGACTGGTCTCCGTTGACGTGATCGTCGTCATGGTCCGCGAGGCTTCGGAGGGAAAGCACGACGACAAAGGCCGTCATGGCAAAGCCGATCACGATCGCGGTCAGGACAAGGGCCTGAGGCAGCGGGTCGGTGTAGCTCTCCGTGCTGCCTATAATCGGTTGGGCGCCGGTCGCCAGGCGGCCGGTGGAAAACAGGAACAGATTGACGCCGTAGGACAGCAGCGTCAGCCCGACGACGACCGGGAAGGTGCGCGCGCGGAGCAACAGATAGACGCCCGAGGCGGTCAGGGTTCCAATGGCCAGGGCAAACACGAGTTCCATCAGTTGGCCTCCGGTCCGGGTTTGATGGCGGAATGCGGGGAGAGGCGGCCGATGCTGACCAGTGCCAGCAGGGTTGCGCCGATAACGGTCAGATAAACCCCCAGATCAAAGATCATGGCCGATGCCAGTTCAAATTCACCCACGAAGGGCCAGTGTATATGGCCGAACGTCGAGGTCAGGAACGGGTAGCTGAAGGCCAGGCTGCCGGCTCCGGCGATGACCGCAAACAGCAGGCCCAGGCCGATCATGTTGTGGTATTTGAACGGGATCCGGTCTTCGGTCCAGTCCATCCCGCTGGCGACGTATTGCAGGATCAGCGCCACTGAGGTGACCAGGCCGGCAATGAAACCGCCGCCAGGCAGGTTGTGGCCCCTCAGGAAGATGTACACGGAGACCATCAGGGCCAACGGGAGCATTGGCCGGGCGATCTGACGAAGCATCATCGGATGGGTATCCCGGGTCCATGGATGGCCCTGGCCATCGCCCGGTGGCGGGGTCAGGGCAGTATTTTTCAACATCGCGTAGATGCCCAGCGCGGCGATGGCCAGTACCGTGATTTCACCCAGGGTATCGAAGCCCCGGAAGTCCACCAGGATCACGTTGACCACATTGGTACCGCCACCTTCCGGTTTGCTGTTGGCCAGGAAAAAGTCCGAGATTGAACTGAACGGACGCGTCAGCATGGCCAGGGTGATCAGTGTCATCCCACCGCCGGCGACCAGTGCGATGAGAAGATCCCGGAGGCGCCTGCCGGAACTGCTTTCGATGGGTGTCCAGGACGGCATGTAGTAGAGCGCCAGCATCAGCAGCACGATAGTGACGACTTCAACGGACAGCTGAGTCATGGCCAGGTCCGGTGCCGAGAAGCGGGCGAACCCGAGGGCCACAATCAGCCCGACAACGCTCAGTAGCACCAGTGCGTAGAAACGCTCCCGATGCATGACGGCAGTCATGATGGCGGCAATGATCAATACCGCCACGGCAATGCCGGTAGGCGCGTCCACGGGCGTCAGTCCATTTGCGCCGATAAAGAGTCCGAGATTGGCCAGCGGGGCTGCCGCGATCACGATGACGCTGAGCACAAGAAGCATCGCGTAGCGCTGAAGCGAGCCATTTTCGAGCCGGGCCGTCAGACGATTGGCCGCTTCTGTCACGCGAGCCACAGCCGCTTCGAAGACGGCTTTCTCATCGATTTCCTTGAACCGGGCGTGGAAGTCGAAGAAGCGCTGCCGCTGGCTGTACATCAGCAATCCACCGAAAAACGCCACGAAGCTCATCAGCAATGGAAGGTTCAGACCGTGGGCAAACGTGAGATGGTAATCAGGCACATCTCCGCCCAGCGTGGCCGATGCCGCCGCGAAGAGAAGCGGGCCAACGGATATGGCCGGGAAGATGCCCACCATCACACAGGCGAACACCAGTATCTCCACCGGTATCTTCATGTAGCGGGGCGGTTCGTGCGGCGGGAATACCGGCAGATCCACCGGCTTGCCGTTGAAGAAAACGTCGTGGACGAAGCGTACCGAGTACGCCACCGAGAAGATGCCCGCCAGGGTCGCGATGATCGGGGGCAACCAGGCCCAGAGACCTGGCAGGTTCAGGTCCAGGGACTCGGCAAAGAACATTTCCTTGCTCAGGAATCCGTTCAGCAAGGGTACCCCCGCCATGGAGGAGGCGGCGACCATTGCCAGTGTGGCCGTGTGCGGCATGTAACGCCACAGGCCGTTGATTCGACGCATGTCCCGGGTACCGGTCTCGTGGTCAATAATACCCGCGGCCATGAACAGGGATGCCTTGAAGGTGGCGTGGTTGATGACGTGAAACACCGCTGCCACTGCGGCCAGCTTTGTCCCCATTCCGAACAGCAGGGTGATGAGGCCCAGATGGCTGACGGTCGAGTAGGCCAGGAGCCCTTTGAGATCATGCTTGAGCATCGCGGTGTAGGCCCCGAGCAGCAAGGTGGCCATGCCGGTGAAACTGACCATGTAGAACCACTGTTCCGTGCCTGCCAGTGCCGGATACAGCCTTGCCATCAGGAAGATGCCTGCCTTGACCATGGTGGCCGAGTGCAGGTAAGCCGATACCGGCGTGGGCGCCTGCATGGCGTGTGGCAACCAGAAATGAAAGGGGAACTGGGCCGATTTGGTGAAGGCGCCGAGCAATACCAGGGTCAGGACAACCGGGTACATGGCATGGGCCTTGATCTGATCGCCCGCTGCCAGAACGTCGTCCAGCTCGAAACTGCCCACAATGTTGCCGATGATCAGGATGCCCGCCAGCAAGGCCAGTCCGCCACCACCGGTGACCGCCAGAGCCATGCGTGCGCCTCGCCGGGCATCCTGCTTGTGGGTCCAGAAACCGATCAGCAGGAACGACACCAGGCTGGTGAGTTCCCAGAAAATCAGCATCAGCAGCAGGTTGCTGGACATCACGATGCCCAGCATGGCGCCCTTGAAGCATAGAAGCAGGGCGTAGAATTTGGCGATATTCTCCTTCGGCTTCAGGTAATACCGGGAGTAGAGAATGATCAGCAGACCGATGATCAGGATGAGCAGGGCGAACAGCAGTGACAGACCGTCTAGCCGGAAACTCAGGGACAGGCCCAGCGCCGGCAGCCAGGGCTGGTGGAACAGGACCACACCGCCGTCGGCAAGAACCTGCCACTGAGGATAGAGCGCCGCCAGGGCGATCAGCGCGGGTACGGACGAGGCGATGGCAATTGCCGTTCGTCCTCCCTGGGCAAACAGGGGCGCAGCGATCGCCCCCAGAAAAGGCAGCATAACAACCAGCGGTAGCGACATCGCAACCTCGTTATCGGTTTTTTTCTTTCACGTATAAATACAGGCGTGTGTGCAGAAGTCTAGCTTCCGGATGGAGAGCCTGCATGGGGCTTGGCCCGCAGGATGACACCGAAAGCCTGGAATCAGGCGAAGGGTGGGTCCGGGAAATAGGGTAGACGACCGCGGTGGCGGGCGATATCAGCCGTGATGGGCGGGCGAATGGTCTGTTTGCAGCCGAAGGACCTTCCGGTCATTGGTTGCTCCGTCAATCGAACTTGGGATTTGATGATACGTGGACCGTCCGCAAGGTCAAGTCAACTTGCCATTGATCAAGTGTATACTCGCGATAAATTTTCCATGAGAGAGCCCTCCATGAGCGAAATGTATCCCAACCTGCTGAAACCCCTCGATCTTGGATTTACCGAGCTCAAGAACCGGGTTCTGATGGGGTCGATGCATACCGGCCTCGAAGACCGTTTCTGGAACATCCACAAATTTGCCCGGTATTTCGCCGAGCGGGCGGAAGGGGGTGTCGGGCTCATGGTAACCGGCGGTTTCTCGCCCAACCTCGTCGGCCAGTTGGCACCGCTGTCTTCCACAATGAACAACAGGGTAACGGCGTTCCTGCACCGGCATGTCACCGGCGCGGTTCACGAGGCCGGAGGAAAAATCTGCCTGCAACTGCTGCATGCGGGGCGTTATGGCTATCAGCCGCTGATCGTCTCGGCTTCTGCAACCAAGGCACCGATCAGTCCGTTCAAGGCGCGTGCCCTGTCCACGAAGGGCGTCGAGCGGCAGATCGACGACTTCGTCAACGCCGCAAAACTGGCAAAGTTTGCAGGCTACGACGGCGTCGAGGTGATGGGCTCCGAGGGTTATTTCATCAACCAGTTCCTGTGTGAGCGGACGAATAAGCGAACGGACAAGTGGGGTGGTCCCTACGAGAATCGCATGCGTCTGCCCGTGGAAATTGTCCGACGCATCCGCGACGCTGTCGGTCCGGAATTCATTATCATCTATCGGCTTTCCATGCTGGACCTGGTCGAAGGCGGACAGACCTGGGACCAGATCGTTACGCTGGGCAAGGCCATTGAGCGGGCGGGTGCCACTATCATAAATACCGGTATCGGCTGGCATGAGGCGCGGGTACCCACCATTGTCACCTCGGTGCCACGCGGTGGCTTCGCGGATGTCACCGCCAAGTTCTACGGTGAAGTGGATATTCCCGTGTGCACCACCAACCGGATCAACACGCCGGAAAAAGGTGAGGAGATTCTCGCGGCCGGCAAGGCGGATATGGTTTCCATGGCCCGGCCCCTGCTGGCGGACAGCGAGTTTGTGCGCAAGGCAGAGCAGGGCCGCAGTGATGAGATCAATACCTGTATTGCCTGCAACCAGGCATGCCTGGACCACGTGTTCCAGGCCAAACGGGCGTCGTGCCTGGTGAATCCGCGGGCCTGCCATGAAACCGAGCTGGTGTTGACGGTAGCGCCGGTAGCTCGTCGGGTCGCCGTCGTCGGCGCAGGCCCGGCCGGTCTGGCAGCGGCAACCACGGCGGCAAAACGTGGTCATAAGGTCACCCTGTTCGAAGCGGATGACCGGATCGGCGGCCAGTTCAATTACGCCAAGCGCATCCCGGGCAAAGAGGAGTTCTACGAAACCCTGCGCTACTACCAGCGCCAGATCGAGTTGCTGGAGATAGACCTGAAACTCGGCACCCGGGTCGATGCAGGCGCCCTGGTCGAGCAGGGGTTCGATGATGTGGTGATTGCCACCGGCGTGAAGCCTCGAACCCCCAGCATTGAGGGTATCGACCATCCTAAAGTACTTGGTTACCTCGACGTGCTTCGTGACAACAAACCGGTGGGCGAAACCGTAGCGGTCATTGGTGCCGGAGGCATTGGCTTTGATGTCAGCGAATTCCTGACTCATGACGCCAGCCATCAACCCGAAGGCGAACAGGTCGCTGTCGCCGACTGGCAGGCAGAATGGGGCGTAAACCCTGAATTCGAGGGCCCCGGAGGCCTGGCCGAACGAAAACCGACGCCGTCACCCCGCAAGATCTATCTGATGCAGCGGAAAACCGGCAAGGTCGGAGGCGGCCTGGGCAAAACCTCGGGCTGGGTTCACCGGAGCAGCTTGAAACATCGGGACGTGGAGATGTTGCGGGGCTGTCGATACGAGCGAATTGACGACGAGGGCTTGCATATTTCCCTGACCGACAAGGAGGGCAAAGTCACCGAAAGCAGGGTGCTGGCCGTTGATAATGTCGTTATTTGTGCGGGCCAGGAGCCTTACCGGGAACTGTTTGACAGTTTGACCGCCTCCGGAGTGAAAACACACCTGATTGGCGGCGCGGATGTTGCCGAGGAACTGGATGCAAAACGGGCCATCCGTCAGGGAACGGAAATCGCAGCTCAGCTTTAACGAGCTGGGCGTCTGGCTTCCAATGGTGACGCTGGCGGGCATGTTGGCGTCACTTTTGGGCACCTGTTTCTGTTGGCGGTTCAGCTCAGCGAATCGATTCCAGTGCCTTGAAAATCGCTTGTGCTTCGGCTTCCAACACCTGGCAGCGTAGCGAGTTGCCTTGCTGCAGGGCCTGCGCCAGCTGCTTCTGCTTCATGTCGTACAGACGGCTAAGAACATCAGCCTGAGTTTGTCTGGTTGGTGCCTGCATGGAAAACTACCTCCCCACTGTTACACCGGTGTCAGGAAAATATACGTTTTCCCGGGCCGTGTGGCCTTCAAGCATTTATGAAGCATAAGCCGGGCCAGAAATGTATCGCCTAACGACCGAATCGCGCCCGGTAGGCGCCGGGTGACAACCCGGTGTGTTTCCGGAACAGACGTGAAAATGAACTGATGTCCTCGTACCCGATATCCCGGGTAATGGCGTCGATACTCCGCCCGGAAGACTCGAGTTGTCGGCGGGCACTTTCCACCCGAAGTAACTGTAAATAGGTGTTGGGTGTATCGCCGGTGGCCTGCCGGAACCGCCGGAGCAGTGATCGTTCGGACAGCCCCGCTCTTGCGGCCAGTGCAGGCAGGGACAGGGATTCCCGAAAGTGATCGTCCAGCCAGTCCTGGAGTGCGAGAATGACGGCGTCGGAGTGGTAGCGTTTGGCCTGAAGAACACTGTAGGGTGCCTGGCTGCTGCGTCCCGCGTCGATCACAAACGCTTTCGCCAGCTCCCGGGCAACCTGGGGGCCGGCGAAACGTTCCACCAGATAGACCCCCAGATCCCACCAGGCCATACCGCCGCCGGCACAGGCGACGGGGCCATCCACCGTCACCAGCTTTTCCGGATGAAGCTGCACAGCCGGGTAACGCTCCCGAAACTGGTTGCTGAATCCCCAGTGGGTCGTCGCCTCCCGGCCATTGAGCAGGCCAGCTTCGGCGAGAAAAAAGGCCCCGGTGCAATTGCTGGCGACGTGAACGTTCGGCGTCTCCCGGGTCCGGAAGTTCCCCAGCCACTCGATCAGCTGAGAATTGCCGGCCAATACTTTCTCGATCGGGGCACCAATGGTTGGAATGATGATCAGATCGCTGTCGTCGCGATCGGGCTCGTTCCACGCGCCATCGCTGACCAGCGTAAGCCCATTGATGCATTTGCACGGTTCGCCGTCCCGGGTCAGCAGGCGTGTGCGGAACCAGGGCTGGGGCTCGTCGCCGTGAATCCGCGCCCAGGTCACCCCTGCCAGCCGGAACAGATCGATGATGCCGGTGACGGCGCTCGCCAGTGCGCCATCGAAACCTATGATTGAAACAGTGTACATGTGTCCTCCGAATCAGGGTCGCGGCGGGAGGGGCGCCAGAAACTGTGTGCAGCAGGGAAGCTGCATACAAGCCCACAGGGATGTGTTCACGGCGGGTTTCTGGCGCCCCTTCCGTCGTGGCCCGAGCGGTCTGGCGCTGTGTTGGCGGCATTGACCAAGAATATGTCAGAAATGCCGGTTTTAACACAAGCGCCGGTTGTGCCAATCTAGGCGGCAATAAACAGGAGACCATGCATGACAGACACGCTGATTGATCGCCGCGACCTGGCGTTCCAACTCTACGAAGTCCTCGACACCGAATCCCTGATTCAGCGCGACCGGTTCAGCGAGCACAACAAAGACACCTTCGACGCCGTCATTGAAACGGCCGACAAAATGGCCCGCGAAGAATTTGCCACCCACAACAGTGCCGCGGACAAGGACGAGCCCCGTTTCGAAGACGGACAGGTAAAAATGCTCCCGCAGGTCAAAAAGGCCTTCGATGCCTATTCCGAAGCCGGCTTCATCGCTGGCCGTTATGACTATGAACTCGGCGGCATGCAGTTGCCGGAATCCGTCATGGCCGCCTGCAACGGCTTCTTTACCGCCGCCAATCCCGGGACGGCAGGCTACCCGTTCCTGACGACTGCCGCCGCCAACCTGATTCGGATTTTCGGCAACGACCAGCAGCAGGCAACCTTCCTTCCGCACATGCTGACCGGCCGCTTTACCGGCACCATGGCGCTGACCGAGCCCCACGCCGGATCCAGCCTGGCGGACATCCGCACCTCAGCCAGCCCGACGGAAGAAGGCCATTACCTGATCAAGGGCGCGAAGATCTACATTTCCGGTGGCGAGCAGTCCCTCACCGAGAACATCGTTCACATGGTCCTCGCCAAGATCAAAGGCGCGCCCGCGGGCGTCAAGGGTATCTCCCTGTTCATCGTGCCTAAATTCCGGGTGGACGCAGAGGGTAATCCCGGAGAACGCAACGGCGTCAGCCTGGCCGGACTCATCCACAAGATGGGTTACCGGGGCACCACCTCCACCGCCCTGAGCTTCGGCGACGATGCCCCGTGTCACGGTTATCTGGTGGGTGAACCTCACCAGGGCCTGAAGTACATGTTCCAGATGATGAACGAAGCGCGTCTGGGTGTGGGTTTTGGCGCGGCGGTCATTGGTTATCGGGGCTATATGCACAGCCTGGAGTACGCCAGGGACCGTCTGCAGGGCCGCAAGCCCTCCGAGAAAAATCCGGAAAGCCCGCAGGTGCCGATCATCGAGCACGCCGATGTTCGCCGGATGCTTCTGGCCCAGAAGGCCTACAGTGAGGGTGGCCTGGCCTTGTGTCTTTATGGTGCCCGGCTGGTGGATGACCAGAATACCCATCCCGATGAGCAGAAACGCGTCGAAGCAGGAAAGCTGCTCGATCTGCTTACGCCGGTGATGAAAGCCTGGCCCTCCGAGTACGGACCCAAAGCCAACGATCTGGCGATCCAGGTATACGGTGGTGCGGGATACACCCGCGAGTACCCGGTGGAGCAATGCTGGCGGGATAATCGTCTGAATCCGATCCACGAAGGTACCAACGGTATCCAGGCCCTGGATCTGCTCGGCCGGAAAATCTGGCAGGATCAGAGCCACGGTATGCAATTGTTGATGCAGGAAATGCAGGTGGACCTCGAAGCAGCCACCACGGACCGTTGCCAGCAATGGGCGCTGTCGTTGAGTGAAACCCTCCAGCAGGCCGTCAAAGTGACCCAGAGCCTGGGCAAATCGTTGATGGGTGGCGGCAATCCGGACGCCGTGCTTGCCAATGCCTCCTGTTACCTGCACCTGTTTGGGCACATTACCGTTGCCTGGATGTGGCTGCGCCAGGCCAACGTCGCCGCCAAAGCTGTGGTGAACGCGTCCAGTGACGAGGAGCGGAACTTCTACAACGGCAAACTCCAGGCTGCCCAGTATTTCTTCCACTGGGAGTTGCCCACCGTTGCCCAGGATCTGGTTCTGCTCCGCAATCAGGACGATACCTGTCTCAACATGCAGGCCGACTGGTTCTGATATCCGAGGGAGTAACCATGTCACTGGTAAATGTCGAAAAGAAAGGCCACATCCTGCTGATTGGGCTGAACCGTCCGGAAAAAATGAACGCCATGAACCGGGCGATGTACCACGAAATCGCGGCGGCCTATTACCAGCTCGAGCACGATCCGGCGCTTCGTGTGGGTTTGATGTACGCCGAGGGTGACCATTTCACCAGCGGCCTGCAACTGGACGACTGGGCCGGGGTGTTCGCTAACGGTAAAGGTATTGAGCCGGGGGAAGGGGAGCTTGATCCGTTTCATGTCACCGGAGATGGCCTGTCCAAGCCGGTCGTCTTCGCGGCTCAGGGGATCTGTTTCACCTGCGGTGTCGAAATGATGCTCAACACCGATGTCAGAGTCGCCGCCAAAGGCACGCGCTTCGCGCAACTGGAAGTTAAGCGGGGCATCTTTGCCTGTGGCGGCGCTACGATTCGCCTGCAGCGTGAAATCGGCTGGGGCAATGCCCAGCGTTACCTGCTGACCGGGGATGAGTGGACGGCCGACCAGGCCTATCACTGGGGACTGATTCAGGAGCTGGTCGAGCCCGGCGAGCAGTTCGACAGAGCCCTGGAAATCGCTGAGAAGATTGCGAAGGCGGCACCACTGGGTGTTCAGGGAAGCCTCAAGTCGTCAAAAATCGCGGTGAGTCAGGGGCAGGAAGTGGCAAAACAGCGCCTGTTCCCGGATCTGCAGCCGGTGATGGCCAGTGACGATGTCAAAGAAGGGATTCAGTCGTTCCTCGAAAGGCGGGAAGCTGTTTTTAGAGGAAAATAACTCCGCAGCCTGAGCGGGCATCCGCCTCCTTCCTTCCGGGACTGTGCGCAGCAGGGATGCTGCGCTCAAGCCTACACGGATGTATTCACGGCGTGTCCCGGAAGGAAGGAGGCAATTGCCCGCCTGCAGACAAGGTGATGCGTTAGGCCGCGTCAGACTCAGACTGCCCTTGGCGGCGGTTTTCCGCTTCGGCAGCCACCTTGGCGGCATAATCGGCGTACTTCGCCATCAGCTCATCCTTCCGGTCCGGATCCCAGTTGATCTTGCTCAGATCTCCCTCGTAATGATCGATCACCCGCTTGTCCATTTCCTCATACCACCACTTGGGAACGTAGGCCGGTAGCAGCATTGAAGCATAACCGCCAGGCAATTGCGGCGCGTTCTCAAAGTGTCGCAGGGCCTGGAAGCTCCGTGTTGGGTGGGCATGGTGATCGGAATGCCGCTGCAGTTGGTACAGGAACAGGTTGGTGACAATGTGGTTGCTGTTCCAGCTGTGCTCGGGTTTGGTCCGCTCGTATTTTCCGTTCTTGTCTTTCTGACGCAGCAGTCCGTAATGCTCGATGTAGTTGACGCTCTCCAGCAGGCTGGCTCCATAGACTGCCTGGGCGGCCAGGAACGGCACCGCGCGAGGGCCGCATACCAGTGTGGTGGCGCCAAAGAAGCCGGCGCTCATGGCCCAGCCCTGGAGCAGCTCATTATCCAGGCTCCAGAAGGACTTGCCCTTGCGGGCAAGACGGGCCTTCTCGATTTTTATGGATGATTTGATGCCACCCATCACCGTGCGTGGGAGGAACTTCCAGAAGCTCTCGCCCATCCGGCTGCTGGCGGGGTCCTCCGGCGTTGCCATACGTTTGTGATGTCCGAAATTGTGTTCCACGACAAAGTGGGTGTAGGCGGTCGGCGCTAACGCTGCCATCGCCATCAGCTTGTTGAATTTGTTCGACTTGTGGCCGAGTTCGTGAGCTGTATTAATACCGACACCATTGATGGCCCCTACGGTGAGGGTCAGGCCGATCTTGTCCTCCAGGGGCGTCTTTTTCCGGCTGGCAAGCCAGGCCCCCATGAAGGTCATGGCGTACTGGGTAGGAATGAAGGCCTTGACGATCCGGTCGTAGTACTTGTCCTGCTCCAGTGACTTGACGGCGGATTCCGGTGGGTTGCTCTGATCTTCGCCGATGGCGCGGTCCAGTGCCGGAATAATGCCGTGCACCAGAGCCGGGCCTGTCCAGGCCAGTGCCTTGAGCTTTTTCGGGGCAACCGCGTAGCCGGTCAGCGCCGCCAGGCCGATGCCCGGCAGGGCGGGGCCCAGCAACCAGAGATAGCGTTTCGGGTCTTTCCAGTCGCCCCCTTTGCCGGATTCGTCGGTATTGGCCGGGGCTGTTGCCTTGTGCGAATCGATCGCAGGGTTGACCTTGGCGTTCATGTCCTGTTCTCCGTGTGTTGATCGTTATCTGAATTTATGTCGGACAATCTATCAATGCAACAGGCGA
Organism: Marinobacter koreensis; assembly: GCF_023156285.1. Classification (GTDB taxonomy): domain Bacteria; phylum Pseudomonadota; class Gammaproteobacteria; order Pseudomonadales; family Oleiphilaceae; genus Marinobacter; species Marinobacter koreensis. The sequence goes on from NZ_JAKZAJ010000001.1 coordinate 415,081, forward strand.
CGAAGATGTAAAAGTCTTTGGCTCAAAATGACAAAGGGCTGTCTTCTGGAAGATTCAGTGAAGCTGAGCCAGACTTGGTGGAGTTAACAAGAACAACACGCAGAAAGTGCCGCCGCAGGGACGACCAGACCATGACTTTCCAGGCTGAACCGGACCGGGAGCCGCAAAGGCTTATCCAGGACACGCTCCAGGAATATCGAACAACCGGAAGGATGGCAGAAATCATTTACCGCGACGGAGCCGGGCAGGTATGCATCGCCCACGACGTTATTCGGGATGTGTTCAGCCGGGCAGGAAGCGATTTCGTGATGCTTGGCCGTGGTGCCATGCTCGAGCTTGATCACATCATGACCATCGACGGATGGTCGCCCCGGGCGGGAAATGTCCTGACTCAACCGTAATCGCCACGTAATTGCCCTCCAGTTGGCGTTGCCTCACCCTGTGTACCTCGACATTGACACACAAAGGAGGGACACCCTGTGAAACGTCGACTTATGACTGGATTGGTTTTCGCAACGGCGCTTGGTCTTGTCGCCTGTGGTTCTGAAGACAACGAAGGCGTTGATATGGATCAGGCTGCGGAAAATGCCAGTGACATGGCCGAAAATGCCGCCGATAGCACCGAGGAAACCGTCGAAGAAGCAACCGGGCAGGATGAAGGCGCGGTCGGTGAGCTGAAGGAGGGCGCCAAGGATGCGGCCGACGACATGGGCGATGCTATGGATGAAGCCGGCGAGGACGCCAAGAATAGCTACGACAACATGACGCAGTAGTCCTGACCTGAGGATTGCTCCATTCCCCCCCCTAAACACGCACCGGACTCCGGCGCTCTAGCCGGAGTCAGACCAACCGTTCCGGTCCCGTCGCTTGCCGCGCTCCGCTCAATCACAAACTGACGCAACGCTATTAACAATTGCCTCCTTTCATTTTTTCGTCACCTATAAGTCACTGAAATGACACGTTGAAGTGCAACTCTCTAATGGCCAGAGGCTGCGTCGTAATCATGTCACTGACAAAAGTGAACAGCGTGAGACAAACAATTCGATTTCCGCTCGCTTTGACAGGTTTTGACGCTTACTGGCGCCAAGTTCATTTCATTAAAGCAGCACACAAATAATTGAGACGGGAGCAACTTATGGATAAGCGTGCGATAAGCCTGCTGTTGGCGTCAGTCGTAAGCGCAAGCGCCTATGCGGACCTGCCGACTTACCAGAGTGGTAGCAACTGGTATACCAGCGCTCAGGCAACGCTTCAGCAAAGACTGAACTCTGACCGTACAGCTCGCCCTGCCAAAAACGTCATTTTATTCATTGGTGACGGAATGGGCGTCTCCACACTTACCGCCGCTCGAATTCTGGACGGGCAGATGAAAGGCGGAACTGGTGAGGAAAACTATCTCAGCTTTGAGAAGTTCCCTTACAGCGGTTTGGCTAAAACCTATAACACAAACCAGCAGACCCCGGACTCTGCAGGTACGGTCACAGCGATGATGTCCGGCGTTAAAACTAAAGCAGGCATTATTAATGTCAGTGAAGACGTTCTGCGTGGGGACTGCCCGGGCAGCCAAGGTCATGAATTGACGACGGCCTTGGAGCGAGCCGAGGCCTCGGGTCGCGCAACAGGGATCGTAACCACGGCACGCCTGACCCACGCTACGCCCGCAGGTGCATACGCCAAAGTTGCAGAGCGAAACTGGGAATATGAAGCACCAGATGGGTGCAAGGATATTGCGGACCAGCTGGTTTCCTTTGATATCGGCAACGGTATTGACGTGGCGTTTGGCGGGGGTCGTCGGAATTTTCTGCCGAACTCCGTGACAGATATAGAGGGCTCTTCCGGGAAACGCAAGGATGGCCGGGATCTAACGACCGAATGGCGCACGAACCACCCTGACGGTGTCTACGTCGAAGATCAGGCAGGATTTGATGCCATTCCAAGTGATGCCCGACGGGTGTTTGGACTGTTTAATAGCTCGCACATGCAGTATGCCGCTGATCGTATGAACGATATCGCTGGAGAACCTTCGTTGGCGGCCATGACCGCGAAAGCGATTGATGTGCTTCAGAAAGATGATGATGGCTTTTTCCTGATGGTGGAGGGTGGTCGCATTGACCACGGGCACCATGCTGGCAGTGCATACAGTGCATTGACCGACACCATTGCCTTTTCCGAGGCTGTTCAGGCCGCCGTGGACAAAGTAGACCTGGAAGACACCCTGATTCTGGTAACGGCCGATCACAGCCATGTTTTTACAATTGCTGGTTACCCCACCCGTGGTAACCCGATTTTGGGCAAGGTCATCTCTAACGACAGCAGTGGCCAGCCTAAAACCAGCCCGGAACCGGCCAGTGACAACCTTCCATACACAACCGTCAGTTATACAAATGGTCTCGGCTACGCTGACCTCGGGAGCACAACGGATGCGGATGCCCGATACGGAAGTCCCGTAGATGAGGGCCGTAAAGATCTTACAGGTATCGATACAAGGCAGCCAGGCTACCATCAGGAAGCGCTCGTGCCACTGGGATCTGAAACACACGCGGGTGAAGACGTCTCGATTCATGCCATCGGCGCCGATGCCTATCTGGTGCAGGGTGATATGGAGCAAAACCAGATTTATCACGTCATGACCCGGGCGATGGGTCTCGACACTGCGAAGTAAGACGGATGCAGAAAAGGATGAACGTCATGAAACAGATTACCAAACTGAGCTTTGTCACCATCGCCACAGCGTTTCTCAGTGCTTGCGGCAACAGCGACAAAGAATCGGATGTCACTGAGCTTACTGTGCCCGAGGCGCAGGCACAGAGCGCCTGGTATCAGGATGCCCAGCAGAATGTGGAGCTGGCCTCGGAGCGTACAGTCAACCATCAACCGGGTGCGGCAAAGAATGTGATCCTGTTTGTCGGCGATGGCATGGGGATTTCGACGATCACGGCCGCCCGGATTCTGGAAGGTCAGATGCAAGGGGGCAGTGGAGAAGAGCATCGCCTGAGCTTTGAGAAGCTACCGTTTTCAGGGCTTGTGAAAACCTATAACACCAACCAGCAGACACCTGATTCCGCCGGCACCATGACAGCGCTGATGACCGGGGTGAAATCCAAAGCGGGCGTGCTGAGTGTTTCCGAGGATGTTGTTCGAGCGGATTGTGCCTCCAGCCAGGGAAAGGAGTTGACCACGTTGGCTGAGCTTGCGGAAAACAGCGGCAAGTCAACGGGTATTGTGACGACGGCTCGGATAACCCATGCAACTCCAGGTGCGGTATACGCCAAGACTCCAGAGCGTAACTGGGAATATTCAGCTCCAAGTGGTTGCAAGGACATTGCAGCGCAGTTGGTGGAGTTTGCGGCTGGCGATGGTATCGACGTTGCTATGGGCGGAGGGCGACGCAATTTTCTCCCAAACAATGTGACCGACATTGAGGGCAGTTCGGGCAAGCGCACCGATGGTCGAAACCTGGTTGATGAGTGGAAAGCTAAGTATCCGCAGGGCCTGTACGTGCAAACCCAGGCGGAATTCGACGCGCTCTCAGCTGGTACATCCAAGGTTCTTGGTCTTTTCAATAGCTCGCATATGCAGTATGAGGCAGATCGGCAGAATGACATTGCGGGTGAGCCATCGTTGCACGAGATGACTGGCAAGGCGATAGATCTGTTATCCAGTAACGCCAATGGTTACTTTCTGATGGTCGAAGCGGGTCGAATTGACCATGGCCACCATGCCGGTAGCGCCTATAGTGCCCTGACTGACGCGGTGGAACTGTCGAAGGCGGTGAAGGAGGCAATGGAAAAAACAGACCCTGAAAATACGTTGATCATGGTGACCGCCGACCATAGTCATGTTTTCACTATTGCCGGCTATCCGACCCGAGGTAATCCCATTCTAGGCAAAGTGATTGGCAATGACAGCAGTGGTCAAGCGGAGTCTGAACCCACTCTGGCGGGTGATGATTTGCCATATACGACGGTGGGCTATGCGAATGGGCTCGGGTTTGCCGATATTGGTGCCGCGACCGACGCGGATGATCGCTACGGTATGCCAGCCGATGCGGGTCGTAAGGACTTGAGTAATATTGACACAACTCAGGCCGGCTTTCATCAGGAGGCTCTGGTGCCGCTTGGATCTGAAACCCACGCTGCTGAAGACGTCGCTGTTTTTGCCCGCGGCCCTGGTGCGGATTTGGTCACAGGCACCATCGAACAGAATGTTCTGTTCCATGTCATGGCTCACAGTGCAGGTTTGCTGCCGTAGCGTTTAGCAGGTCTTGCCCCCTCGTTCAGAGGGGGCAGTTTAGGGGTTTTATAGGGATTTTTTATGAAGCGGTTTTTATGGATAACCAGTCTGATGGTCGTTTCGGCTTTTTGCCAAGCGGTGGTTGCCTCTGAGTGCATTGCCACACCGCAGCAGGCCGTGAAAGTCGAGTATGAAAATCCTCAGCACGCTGAACAGCGCCTAATTTTCTGGCGATATCAGGGCGAAGTGGCTTGGGAAAACCCGACGTCTGGACAGGTTGCGTTGTGGCATCGCCTGCCTAACGGTAGGGTCGCGATGAACAAATTATTTGCTAAGGCGAAGCGAGGCATCGCCTATGAGCCAGCGGATCTGCATATCCTTGGAAAGGACCAGGACTGGCGGACCTTGGCGGTCCTGGGGAGTCCTAAGATGCTGGGCTTTGGAGAGGATGATCTTGATAGAACCGGGGCGTGGCAACAGAGCCCGTGCTTGAAGATTCAAACCTTTCTCAGTGCTGACCGCGGTATTGCGTTGGAATGGATTCCAGAACTCGCCGTTCCCGCTTCTCTGAAAGTCAAGGGAGCGGGCGTGAACTGGAAGGCTTCGCGTATTGTTGCTGAGGTTTCTGCTGTTCAGAAGCGTTTCGACGAATGGCGCCACTACGAGTTGACTGATTTTGCTGATATCGGCGACATGGAGGCGGACCCGTTCGTAAGTCAAATGATTAATATGGGATTTGTAGAGCATTCGGAACACAGTGCTTACTACGCGAACGGCCAGCCGATTGATTAGGTATCAAGCTCAGACCGCCGTCTGTAATTGTGGAGTGTTGTAATTAAAGAAAGCCCGCTGAGTAGCATAGTTGTTTCAAATTTACAGTTTTCCGCGAGCCCGTAGTCATAATTCGGTTTCGCGGGAAACTCATCTCTTTCCTTCAGAATTTGTAATTCCTGCCGCTATACCCTGAAAGGCAGTGTGCGATGTACGTGCACTAAAGTATGAGTTATTAACTCATATCAATTTATTACTCTCCTTGATGGCCTTCAATAACAAGATGAAAGCAGACAGAACAATAATTATGAGGTTGTTATGGGTTTACTTGAGCGCTCAACGGCAGTCTGGGGACTGGTGGTTGCCAGTGTGTTGGCAGTGGCGGGGGTGTTCGTGGCGCCTGTGTTAGGACTGGACCCCATTTCACTGCTGGTTGGCGTGATCCTGGGATTGGTGGTCGCCAGTGTGTACCTGGTGGTCCGGGTGCTGGAGCCTGCCGAGCGGGGCATCGACGGCCTCAACGATGGCTCCCTTCCGGATGATCATCCGCTGCGGCTGAAATGTGCCGGACTTCTCTCGGATGCGGCCTCTGGCCGGGCGCTGGTCGAAACCCTGTCTGACAGTGCTGACCGTAACGCGATCTCGGCGGCCCAGGTCTCCTTTGCAGCCGATCAGGTGAAGCTGCGACTGGACCGACAGGTGGAAGAAACCGCGCAAATGGCGAGTCACGCCGGCCACATCACTGAAACGGTGCGGGAATCGTCTACTCAGGCCACAGATGCCGCCACCATGGCGCATCAGGCGAGTGTGACCAGCAGCGAAGGTCGGGAGGCCCTGGTCAGCGCTATTGAGAGTGTTCGCCAGGTTCATCAACAGTCGGGTGAGAACCTGCGGCTGATTCAGGAGTTGAATGAAAAATCCAACAAGATTCAGGGTGTAACCACCACCATCCAGGGCATTGCCGAGCAGACCAACCTGTTGGCGCTGAATGCCGCCATCGAGGCCGCCCGGGCTGGTGAGCAGGGCCGGGGATTTGCCGTGGTCGCTGATGAGGTTCGGCAGCTCGCCGGGAGAACCGCCCAGGCAACCAGCGAAGTGGCCGAAACACTGGAAGAAATTCGCTCGGACACCACGCTCATCGTCTCCCGCATCGAAGATCTTGCCAAAAGCATCGACGAAGGGCTGGTATCGGTGGAGAGCGTCGGCGAGCGTCTGGATCAGATCCGGGATCAGTCGGATCGGGTCCAGCAACAGGTCCAGAGAATTGCCGAGATCGACCAGACCAATGAGCAGAGCCTGGCACAGGTCTTTTCGGCCATCGAGACGGTTCGCGACCAGATTTCCGAGAGTGATACCAGCGTCGCATCGCTGGCGGAACAGGCGGCTACCCTGATGGAACTGGCGGAAAAGGCCAACGCGGCCTTTGCCCTGAACAGTGAGGCGAGTTACCACCGGTTCTTCTACGATCAGGCCCGGGACGGCGCCCGCCGGATTGGCGAGTTGTTCGAACACGCCATCGCTGATGGCCGCCTGACCGAAAGTGCACTGTTCGACAAATCCCGCGATGCCATTCCCAATACGCATCCGACCAAGTATGCCAGCCGGTTTGACCAGTTCACGGACCAGGCGCTTCCGGCCATACAGGAACCCGTGAAGGACTCCCACGAGGCCCTGGTTTTTGCGATCGCCTGCGCGCCGGACGGTTATGTGCCGACCCATAACCGGGATTTTTCCCATCCGCCCACCGGCAACCCGGAGGTGGATCTGGTCAAGAGCCGAAGCAAGCGGTTGTTCAATGATCGGACCGGTATCCGCTGTGGCAGTCACACGGAAAACATGCTGCTCCAGACCTACCGGCGGGACACCGGTGAGATCATGCACGACCTGTCTGTACCGATCTATGTCAACGGCAGGCACTGGGGTGGATTCCGCCTGGGATACCGTCCGGAGCATCACTGATGTTCCGGTGTTCCGGGCTGGCTATGTTAAGCTGGTAGAGTAAGTCAGCCAGGAAGCAGCCCATGTCCGATCCCGAGTATATTCCCGCAGATTCCGATCCGGTGCGGCGCCGGTCGGACCCGGCCCGTAACATCGCGGTGCTGGTGTATATCCTGCAGGCCCTTTCCTTCTTTGTTGGCGGCATTACCGGTCTTGTGGGTGTCATCATCAATTACGTCAAGCTGGACGACGTTCGCAATACCTGGATCGAGCGTCACTTCCAGTGGCAGATCCGTACCTTCTGGATCGGCTTGCTGTGGACCGTCATCGGCGTTGTCACCGCCGGCATCATCATCGGCTGGTTTATCCTGCTGGGCATATCGATATGGGTTATCTACCGCATAGTGAAGGGGGCTTTGGCCCTGAACGAAGGGAAAGTCGTCTGAAGACCCTCCTTACCATTTCTGATTGTCAAACAATGTGAAAATTGTCGCGGGTAGATGCCCGCAGCACCTTATCCCACCTGCCTATCTAGGCGATAGGCACCCGGCCTAACTGTCTGACAACCTGATATTTCGTGTTCGCTTTTCCCACCTTCTCCTTTTTTCTTACTGGTTAATGTGACGCAGTTCCTGGAAATGTCGGCCAAATCCTGAGTGTGCCTAATGGCCTAATCTGCCACCGAGGGATACGTGGCGGTAAAACCATCGCTGGAACCCTGTACGGAAACCAAAACAAAAGGGGCAATAAATATGAGGCGAAGTTGGAAACTGAGCTGTGCAACTGTCGCAAGCTGTCTGATCTGGGTGGCTCCGGCGAGCAAGGCTGAAACGGTGCAGCACGAGAGCGAGATGTCTCTGCTCGGTGTCTACATGGTGCCGGATGACAGCCGTACCGACGAATACGGTATGGGCGTGAGGGCCACCTACGGGGCGCGCCTCGACGAATCCTGGTGGCTGGAGCCGACGTTGTTTACCGGTGTCATCGAAACCGGCAAGGCCGGTGTCACCGACTATTACCAGCAGGGCCTGGGTGCCGATATCGCCTACCGCCTTTTCGGAAACGCACCATTCACCCCGTTTGCACTCGCGGGCCTGGGGGTTTCCCGTAACGATGTGGCGAACAACAGCGCCAGTGAATTCGGCGGCTATGGCAACGTCGGATTTGGCTTTCTGTCCTCGCCATTGTCCGACTCAGGGCTACGCCTCCGGGCGGAAGCGCGTTACGTCTACGACAGTTTCGACGGCGGCCAGTCCGACCTCCATTTCGCAGCGGGCATCACGGTTCCCATAGGCGCCACCCGGCGGCAGATTGTGGAAAAGGTCAAATACATCGAGAAACCGGTGGTAGTTGAAAAGGAGCGGGTTCAGGAGCTCGCTGACTCCGATAACGACGGTGTCGTCGATGGCGTCGATCAGTGCCCGAATACCCTGGAAGGCCTGGAAGTCGATGCCGTTGGCTGCGTCAAGACCGACAAGGCCCAGAGTGTTGTCCTTCAGGGAGTCACCTTTGAATTCAACTCCGACCGGTTAACCGCTAATGCGCGGGACATCCTTGTACGGGCGTCGGAAGCCCTGAAAGGACAGCAGGATCTGAAGGTCGAGTTGGCGGGCCACACCGACAGCGTGGGCGGCGCGGACTACAACCAGAAACTGTCGCAGAAGCGCGCCGAGGCCGTCCGGAATTACCTCATCGACCTGGGGGTCGCTCCATCCCGGTTGATCGCCCGGGGCTACGGCGAAACCAAACCTATCCGCAGCAACGACACCGAAGACGGCCGGGAACGCAACCGGCGTGTCGAGTTCAATGTGATCTCTGAGGGAGGTGATCAGTCATGAACACAACAACAATGAGTCTTCCGCTGGGGCTTATGCTGGCCTTGTTCCTCGGATTGGTCGGTTGCCGCGCCAATAGTGGTGATCTGTCCTCTACCGACGGTGGCACCGTCGCCGGAGACACCCAGGTCTTCGATTCCGATGGTGATGGCATCCCGGACAATCAGGACTCCTGTCCGGCAACCGTCAATCAGGGCGTCGACGCCGATGCAGACGGCATCGACGATGCCTGCGATACGGACATTCTCAATTCTGATGACGTGGATGGCGATGGCATTCTCAACGGTGCCGATAACTGTCCGACCGTCGCTAATGCCGACCAGTCCAACGTCGATCGTGACCTGTATGGTGATGCCTGCGACACGGATTCGGACGGCGACGGTGTTGCTGATAAAACCGACAATGGGGACGGCACCTTCTCGACCATTGTGGCAGGCAGTGGCGGCGATAACTGCCCTCTGACCGCCAACCAGGGTCAGTCGGATCTGGATGGCGATAACATCGGAGATGCCTGTGATACCGACACTGATGGCGACGGCGTGAATAATGTGGATGGTAACGGCGACAAGCTGGATAACTGTCCGTTGGTCGCAAATCCGGGCCAAGAGGATAATAACGGGGTTTCAGACGGTGACGGTATTGGCGATGCCTGTGAAAGTGATGATGATTCCGACGGCATTCCCAACAGTACTGATAATTGCCCTTCTACAGCCAACCCGGGGCAGGAAGATCTCGACAGTGACGGCGTCGGCGACGTGTGCGACGCGGACACGGATGGCGATGGGATAGCTGACGTTGGTATGCCAAGTGACAACTGTCCACTTGTCCCAAATTCGAATCAGGCCGATACCGACGGCGATGGCATCGGCGACGCGTGTGACCTGGTAAACGATGCCCAGTACGCCTGTGCCGTATCCGGAGAACAGTATTCCCCGATGCTGGCCAGCGACACGGATATTCAGGCGATTGCCTCGAAAGACCGGTCAGACTGTCTGTTGGGGCTGGGCCTGCTGTGTGATGTGGATGCGCCGGGGAATGTGGTGGACGACGACCTGGAAAACTCCGCAACCATGCTGAATGGCGTTGATCTTCTGGGCCTGTCGACGGTCCATTTACGGGTCGCTGCGACGTCGGGTTTTGCATACCCGGGCAGCAACGCCATTGGTATTGCGTTTAACGAAAGCCCGCAGCTGCTCCAGGCGGATCTATTTGGTGGCAACCTGGTTGTCCGCACGCTCCTAAATGGCGTGATCCAGGAGGAAAGCACCGGTACGGGCGTTCTGGATCTGGACTTGCTGGGCGCTTCGGGGCTGCTCGGCGGCGCCGATAAAAACTTCCTGGTGTTCCAGACCGATCGACGGTTCGACAGCGTTGAAGTGTCCTTCGCACCGTCACTGCTGTCTCTGTTGAACGAAGTGAATGTACAGGCGGTCTGCGCCAGCAAGACGGATGTAACCCTGCCCTAAGTAAAAAGGCCCTCCAGACTGGAGGGCCTTTTCGCGTTTTTCAGAACCAAAAAAATCCCGGCTCATTAGGCCGGGATTTTTTGATTCAACTTGCCGCGTTGCTAACCCAAAGAACGGCAAAAAGGCTGGTCATAAAGAAGGTTGATACGCCCAGGAGCCATCCAAGTCGTTCCCTGGGAAATAACGAGGTGCGGGGTCCTTCCCTTTCGCTCTGCTGACTCACGATGCCCTGAGTGTGCTGGAACGCAGAATATTGGCTTCCGCGCAGCGGGCGCAGTTGCTCTTCGCACAGAAATCGGTGTCGTGCAGGCCAATGCCACAGAACTCGTCGCTGGCGGCACGGGTGTTGAGCCCCTTGTGCATCCGTATGTGACGAACCAGGGCGTCATTCGCCTCCTGGCGCGACTGGAACGGACCGAGGTCATAAGCTTCCCGCGTCATCGCATACCATCCAATCGCAGTATGGACCAAACGGTCGGCGTGAAACGTCTGAGTGATTGTGTCTGTTCGCATGTTCGATCCTCACATGGATATAAAACCAACGTCGTGAAAGGACATGTCCGTGTCGAACTGACGATTCCGGATACCTTTTACCCGCGATTGGCAGGTGTTTGGCCCAAGAAGATTGCTTTATTCTTGTCAGTTGTGACGAGTGTCACGCAAATTGTTTGACAGGGCATTGGTAGGTCTGCCGAGGATCAGGGGCGTTTGAGTCACATATCAGTGACTTCTTTTAACCTGACGGCACTGATAAGCCCCGCTAGTCCCATAAAGCCGAGCACAAGGATGACGGCGACCTCAGACAGTGTGGAAATCCAGGCGGTGAGGCCGCCGGTTACCAACAAGAGAACACCAATGACCGTGTTACTGACCGCCGTGTAATCGGTCCGCTTGTTGCCGCCCGCCATATCCACGAGATAGGTCTTCCGGCCGAGGCGAACACCTGCATGGGCAATACTGAGTACGAAAAAGGCGGCGGGGTAGAACCAGACGCTGCCCATGTCTGGCCCGGCAACCAGGGCGGTAAAGCCGACTCCCAGACAGACCGCGCTCGCCATGGCAGCGCCCCGTATCATTACCCGCCTGCTGGAGGTATCAGCGGCCCAGCCCCAGAAGCTCGCGCTCAGTGAACTGGCGAGGCTACTGGCCAGCAAAAACACGCCCAGCATCCAGCCGATATCGGATTCCCGCTGTGCCAGCACCACGAAGTATGGCGATGCCAGAGCCGAGCACAGGAGCAGGGCCCGGGTGATGACGAAATGCCGGAAGGGGGCATCGTCCCGGAGCAGGGACAGGCTACGGATGGCCTCTGTCATGGCGTTGGCACCGCCACCGGTTTCCCCTGCGTATTCTTCGACGTTGGCGAACAGAAATCCGGCGATGACCCAGAGCACCGCCGCCAGGAGCAGCAGAGTGGCGTAGAAGGTGAGGGAGGGCTCGCCCCGATTCCAGAACAGCAATGCGGTCATCACCACGGTGGCTGTGCCGCCGACGGTGGTGGCCAGCCCGGACAGCCGCCCCCGGCGGGTTTTGGGGATGCACTTGCCCTGGACATCTTTCATGGACACCGAGCAGAAGCCCCGGGCCAGTGAGAACACCACCAGCGCGGCAATCAAACCGCCGCCGGCACTGTAACCGTCGAGAAACCAGACGCTGGCTGCCATTGCCACCACGCTGGCGGCCTGGCCAAAGCTGCCCAGCGTCCAGAACCACTTGCGTATCGCTTTCTTGCGAACCCAGGCTGCGATCACCATCTGTGGCACCATGGATCCGGATTCCCGGATAGGAACCAGCCAGGCCACCAGCGCCGGCGCACCGACCGCGCTGATCAGCCAGGCGAGTACCGTTTTCGGGCTGATCAGAAGATCGCCGAGTTTGGTCAGGACGTTGCTGGCCAGAATCAGGAAAAAATTGCGGGGGACTTCCCGGCAGGCTTCATCCGGAATGTCCTTGCAGACACGGGCGTCCTCCTCGTTGGCGATCAGGCCATAAAGCTGGTCAATGGTGTCCTGGTTGCTGGTGCGGGATCGCAATGGGTACTCTCCTGGTGGATTTGGCAAAAGCATAACAGCCTGAACTCTCAGGAATAAACGCCGTGTACGGATGGATTCGGGGATCGGACTTGCCTGTGCTGTTTCACTGGGGCTAAATGTCAGTTTTCAGGGGCTTTCTTCATGCTCAGTTATCTTCACGCCTTTCACGCGGGCAATTTTGCCGATATCCAAAAGCACGCGGCGCTGACGCTGGCTCTGTCGATGATGCAGACCAAGGCGTCCGCCATCGCCTATTTCGACACCCATGCGGGCAGCGCGATGTATGACCTTGGCAGTGAACGTGCGAAGAAAACCGGTGAAGCGGAAGGGGGCGTACAGAGGCTCTGGCAACGGCGTGAGCACCTCAGATCACCGGACTGGCAGCCGGTGCTGGGCCTGCTTGGACGTCTGAACGCCGACGATGGCCGGTTAGCCACCTATCCCGGCTCGCCGGAGTGGTTCCGCCAGTTTCTCCGCGCCGATGATGCGTTGACCGCGTTTGAGTTACACCCGTCGGAGGGTGAGCAGCTCGCCAACTGGGCCGGTCGGAAGGTTCGGGTGTTGCGGGAAGACGGTCTGAAAGGCCTGCTTGGCCAATTGCCCCCGAAGCAGCCTCGGCTGCTGGCCCTGATTGATCCGTCCTATGAGATCAAATCCGACTACATTGCCGTTGCCGAAACCCTGCAAAGAGCGTGGCAGAAATGTCGTCATGGGGTCTATCTTATCTGGTACCCGGTTCTGACGTCTGGATTGGAAAAGCAGTTGAAAGAAGCGCTTACAGCAGGACCGGTCCGGAAAATCCTTGTGAGCGAAATACACCTCAACCATCCACCGGAACGGGGCATGACCGGTTCCGGCATGTTGATCGTCAATCCGCCATGGGGATTCGACGACCGCTTTGCCGCAATGCTCGACGAGGTTTCGGGCGCCGACGGACTGGGGATTCGCCACGAACTGGACTGGCTGGTTCCGGAATAACAACATGGCATTTCAGGAGTCTTCTGTTTGAAGGACGAAAACGGAGCAGACAGCGAGGGCTCGCCACTCGGCCAGCTCATCACGATGGAAAGCTGGCGGGTACCCGAGACCTCTGTCAGGCGAACGGTCAAGGGTGCGATACGGCATCTGATGGCGCAGCTCCGGCAGGGGATCACACCGGAAGAAGAGCCCTTCCAGAGTCTGGACGACCTGCCTGTTCTGTCTGAGTGGCAGCGCGAGCGCATCGCGCCCTATCCCGATTTTTTTGCGCAGGCCCGAACGCTTGTCGCGTCGCTTGAGACCCTCAGAACCACCGGCGCGTTCAATCGCGACGTTGCCCTGATTGTTGCACCGCCGTTCTCCGGTTTGCGTGAATCGCTGGTCCGATTACCCACTTTGGAGCCTTCGGAGGCTGCTCCGGCCCCGTGGCGGTTGGTGGCTCCGCCCGAGGATCTGTGTATGACTCAAGCGCAGGCCCGGCAGTGGTGGGATGAACAGGATCTTTCCGGTGACTGGGTCATACCCGAACTGGGCGATTTCTGGCTGCGGCACCCGGCCGGGCTCGCGCTGATTCCGGAGTTGCTGAGCCGTATGGCTGCCGGTGAGACGGGGCAGGGCATCATTGGCTGCTCCAGCTGGTGCTGGCAGTTCTGGTCCAGATACCTGCCGGATGCGCACCTGGGCCCTCTGACACCGGCGCCGCTGGATGCGGAGCGTCTGGGGCGGTGGTTTGGCAATCTGGCGGCACTGCGGGAGCATCGGCCATTGGTGGCGCGAATGGCCGATGATGGCCTGTATGTCCTGCCCATTGATGACCCCGATGATGGTGTCCGGCGCAAACACGCCGGTTTTCTTCGTGATCTGGCGATTGCTTCGAGGGGCAATCCCGGTGTGGCACTGGCGGTCTGGCAGCACGCGCTTCGGGCCCGACCGGAAGAAAGCGCCGAAGCGGACGATCCGACGACGGAGGAATCGGGCAAGTATCGGGAGTGTTGGGTGGTGCACATGGACCAGCTCAGTCTTCCGACGATGCTGCAGAGCTACGACCGCGCCATCGGGTTTATTCTCCACGCACTGTTACTGCACGACGGTCTGGATCAGGAGCGTCTGGAAATGGTCTCAGGTGTGAAGGGAGCGCCTTTGCAGCTGGCCCTGTCGCGTCTGGTCCGGGCGGACATTATTGAGAGGGGCGATGCTTCGGGACACTGGCGGGTCACGCCGTTGGGGTATCCGACGGTTCGTCGCCACCTGATGAGCTGGGGTTATCCGGTCGATGACTTTTAGGGGGGTAACATGGAAGAAACGTTCGGGGGTCTGAAAGGTCTGTTTTCGACCGTTACATCCCAGGCGATGGTGGAAGCGGCCGTTGTCGTTGCTGCTGCAGCGCTGTTGATTTTCCTGATCCAGAAACTGGTACCTGGCGTCGCCGGCCGGTTGGGTGGCAAGCCCCGGCTGTATCTGCTGGCCTCCGTGCCTCTGCTCAGGTTGGTCATCATCATCGTGACCATCGTCGTGGTGGTCCCGATCCTGATCGAACCGTCTTTCGAGAATATGGTCGCCATTTTCGGGACTCTGGGTCTGGCGCTGGGATTCGCGTTCAAGGACTACGCCAACAGCCTGATCGCCGGCATCGTTACCCTCTACGAGATGCCGTATCGGCCGGGCGACTGGATCGAGGTGAATGGCAAGTACGGCGAGGTGCGCTCCATCGGAACCCGGGCAGCGGAGATCGTGACCCCGGACGACACCGTGGTACTCATTCCCCACTCGACCCTCTGGAATGCCCTGATCGCGAACGGGAATGATGGCACCGACAACCTGATGTGTGTGGCGGAATTCCACCTGACGGCAGGCCACGATGTTCGCAGTGTCATGACCCTGCTAAGGGACGTGGCGTTTACCTCCCCCTATACCAAGACGATGAAGCCGATTTCAGTGGTGGTCGCCCAGCATCCGTGGGGAATGACCTATCGGGTCAAGGCCTATCCGCTGGAGCCGCGGGACCAGTTCCGGTTTATCAGTGATCTGACGGCCAGGGGGATGGAGATACTGGCGCAACATGGCGCCTGCCCGGCATCAGTTCCCGTCAGTGTTGCCAGCCCCGTCTGATTCCGGAGTTTCGGTGAGAGTCTCAACCATCCCCCGGATGGTTGAGAGAATTTGCTCCCCTCGAGCGCCGTTCTGTTCCAGGTAGTACTGGTAGGTGGGCTGACTGGCTTGCCGGAAGGTAGCACGTTCCTCGTCGGTCAGTGTCACGACGCGGATCTGTCCGTCTGTGGTGATGGCTTCCAGCCGGGTCTGATTCAGGTCTTTCTGGATGTCCCAGGCCTGTTTGACCAGTTCGCGAATGGATTGCTCCAGCCACTCTTGCTGCCGTGCCGGAAGGCCCTCGTACCAGTCCGGATTGGCCACCACGGAGGAGACGAACTGAGTCGCTCTTGCCTGGGTCATGGTGCTCTGTACTTCGTAGAAATTCATTTCCTCAATGGCAAAAACCGGGTTGGTCTGGCCGTCGAGCTGACGTAACTGCAGCTCGCTGTAGACTTTGGAGTAGGGTGTTTTGACCGTGTCTGCACCGTAGGCCCGGAACGCCTCTGCCGACATGTCGGAGGTCATGGTGCGGAACCGCATTCCCTGGAAATCGCTTGGTGTGCGCAATGGCTTGTTCGCGGTCCAGGCCATCCAGCCCTCGGGCACAAAACCGAGCAGCGTCAGATTGCCGTCCTGGTAGGCGGGTGCAAACAGTTCGGTCAGCGATGGGTCGGTAAACAGGCGCCTGGCAACGTCGTCGTTGTCCGGAACCAGAAAGTGAAGCAGGAATACACCGGTTTCGGGGACGCTGTCCGAAAGGTGGCCCGGTGAGGCGAATGCCATGTTGACCGACCCGTTGCGGACCAGTTCGGTCAGCTGTGAGGAGGTGCCGAGGGAGCCGTAGGGGAATACGTCGACGATGATCCGGCCGTCGGAATTCGCTTCGATCCTGGTTTTTAGCGCCTGGGCGTAGGCGTGTTGTACACTGCCCTCGATTTCTTCGAGGGCGAAACGCCAGGTCACCGGAAAATCCTCGGATGACGCCTCTGATGAGTCTCGCGTCTTGCCGGTTTCCGAATCGGAGCAGCCGGCCAGGGCAATAACAAGGCTCGCCAGTAGCGGCAGCCAGAGGCGGTGGGTATGCATGTCCTTCTCTCCAGACCCGGGTTACTGAGGTGGTGAACCAGCCCTAAGCTAACATATTCGGCGGAGAGCTTCCCGCTGCGACGGAGTTCATCTTCATGGCAAACCAGAAACAGGCGATGCTGTTCGGTCTTGCAACGGTTCTGCTGTGGTCGACCGTTGCCACGGCATTCAAACTGGCGCTTCGGGACCTGGCGCCGGTTCAGATGCTGTTGATTGCCTGTGCAGCGTCGGTCGTCGTGATGGCGCTTATTCTGAAAGCGCAGGGGCGTTGGGGGCTGGTTTTCTCGTTATCCCGACGGCAATACCTGCAGTCGATCGGGATGGGGCTGATTAATCCGTGCCTGTATTATTTTGTCCTGTTTGGTGCCTTTGACCGCCTGCCGGCACAGGAAGCCCAGCCCCTGAACTATACCTGGGCGCTTGTGCTGGCTTACCTGTCCGTTCCCTTTCTCGGGCAGCGTTTGCGCCGGATCGACATCGCTGCCGGGCTGGTCTGCTATGCCGGTGTTGTCGTTATTGCCACGCGTGGCAATATCACCTCGCTGTCGTTCTCGGATCCGCTCGGCGTTATCCTGGCGCTGGGGAGTACCGTGATCTGGGCGTCCTACTGGATCATTGCAACCCGGGATGATCGCGACCCGGTGGTCGGGCTGTTCCTGAATTTCCTGTTCGGCCTGCCCGTGATCGCTGTGGTGTGTGGTCTGACCGCCGGTTACAGTCTGCCGGGTGGCGGGTCAATCCTGGCCGCGATCTATGTCGGGGTTTTCGAGATGGGGGTGGCTTTTGTGCTCTGGTCCTATGCCATGAAAAAGGCCGAAAACACGTCCCGGGTCAGCAACCTGATTTTCATTTCCCCGTTCCTGTCCCTGGTGTTCATTTATTTCATCCTCGGGGAAATGATCCTGGTCTCTACCTACATTGGTCTGGCGTTGATCATGGGCGGGCTCTGGCTGCAGCAACGAAAAGTGAAAGTGCGGGAAGACGGGCTGGTCCATGAACGGTGACTGGTTTCTTTATATGGTGCGTACCGCCGGCGGTGCGCTTTACACCGGCATCTCCACCGATGTGCAGCGGCGATTTGCCGAGCACTCCGCTGGCGCTCCGAGGGGCGCCCGGAGCCTCCGTGGAAAAGGTCCTCTGGAACTGGTATTCACCGAAGCGGCTGGAGACCGGCAGCGGGCCTCGCGCCTCGAATGGCACATCAAGCGCTGGCCGAGAGCCCGAAAAGAGGCACTGATCCGGGGGGAGGTCAGCCTTTCAGATGTGATCTGATGTGATCAGCCGCGGTCCGGATGGCGTCGGTGGCACGATCAAGCTGACCGGCGTGCACCTGGAAAACGTGCCAGAGACTGTTGTAGATCTCCAGACGAGCAAGCACGCCGTCCCGCTCAGCCGCATCCTTCAGTCGCACCGCATCGTTGAGCAATATTTCCTCGCTGCCTACCTGAATCAGCATTGGCGGTAAACTTCTGAAATCGCCGTACACGATCGAGATCAACGGGTGATCAAGGGCTTCGGCACCGGCATAGAGTCTGGCGGCTTTGTCAGTCCAGGCCTGCTGAATGACGGGTTCCCTCTCAGGCGAGTAGAGCTGTTTCTGGGTCAGATCGGCCCAGGGTGAAAACAGGGTCAGCGAAGCGGGGAGCGGCTCGCCCCGATCTCTCAGGTGCATGGCCAGCGCCACACACAGGCCGGCACCGGCGGAGTCCCCCGCCAGTGCAATCTGCTCGGGTGCAACGCCCTCGGCAATCAGGGCCAGATAGACATCGTGGGCATCTTCAAGAGCGGCGGGAAACGGATGTTCCGGCGCCAGCCGGTAATCCGGTGTCACGATTTCACACTCGCTGGCCTTTGCCAGATGGCCTGTGAGGCCACGGTGGGTATCGGGCGAGCCGATCATGAACGCACCGCCGTGGAGGTAAAGTACGATGCCCGTCCCGGCGTTCGACGCACGGGTTCGAAGGACTGGAATGTCGGCGAGGGTGTCGTGTTCGAACCGACAGCCACGGGGTGGCGTCGAACTGCGGTAGGCCTGCCGGATGAGGCGACGCTGAAGCGCGACCGGCACCCGAGGGCTGAGGATCGGACGAACCAGTCGGCTCATGGTTTGCCGTAAACCGGCCTCAAGAAGAGGTTGGAACATCTGTGCTCTACTCCCGCTATGCGATAGGATGTCAGCCTTATCAGCCTATTTTCGAACCATGACAGGCGTTTAACTCTACGTGTACTGGAAAACAGATACCATAGAAATCCCGGATTGGAACAGGCACTCGTTACTCGAGCGGCTGGAGCCCTTCAATCCCGGGGATGAGCGTCCCCTGAGCAACGAAATGGTCGCTTATTGCCGGTTTTACGGGCTCGATCTCTGGGTCGAACATCCGGATGTCCACTACCACCAGGGCTATGTTCAGGCGGGCGAACATCAGGTGATGGTGCATTATTATCGCTTATCCGGGTCTTCCGCCAGTCGCGGTACCGTGTTTATTCTGCACGGTTACTTTGATCACGTGGGCCTTTACAGCCAACTGATCGACCGGTGTCTGGGCGCAGGCCTGGATGTGCTTGCCTACGATCAGCCCGGTCATGGACTTTCCAGCGGAACGCCTGCGGCCATTGGCAGCTTCCTTGAGTACCAGGAGGTCCTGTCGGCAGTGATTCGTCACGTCCGGGGAAAGGTACGGGATCCATGGTTCGCTGTCGGTCAGAGTACTGGCGGGGCGATTCTGATCGATTACCTTCTGTCCAATCATCATGATCAACATTCATCCGACTTCAAGCGGGTGGTTCTGCTTGCGCCGCTGGTTCGCCCCATGGGATGGCTGGGCGCCAGAGTCCTCCATACGGTGGTGAAGCCCTTTATCACTCGCTGGCGTCGGGCGTTCGCGGAAAACAGCGGGAATACGCGTTTCCTGCGTTTTCTGCGTGAGCACGATCCACTCCAGGCAAGGGCAGTCCATGTGGACTGGGTCACGGCTCTTCGACAGTGGGTGCCGCATATTGAATCGGCGCGTCCAGTCGATTTCCCGGTGACCGTTGTGCAGGGGGAAAAGGACAGGACCGTGGACTGGCAGCACAACCTCCGGATCATCCGGAATAAATTCTCCTCGATTGAGGAACTGAGAATCCCGGACGGACGTCATCATCTAGTGAATGAAGCCCAGGATTTGCAGGCACAGGTATTCAATACCATCATTGATACGTTCACCAACACCGGGGCGGATGCGGCTCAGGCCCAAGACAGGTCGCCGCTCACCAAACCTGTTCAATAACGCACAGGAGAAAGCTGTGAAAAAAACCATTCTTGCATGCGTCATCGCCGCCTATGGCGTCACTGGCTGTATGACCTACGATCCCTACACCGGCGAGGAGAAGACGTCCAACGCGACCAAAGGCAGTGTGATCGGTGCAATTGGTGGCGCGGTGGTCGGTGCTGCGACTTCAAGTAAGAGCGACCGGGGTAAGGGCGCGTTGATCGGTGCTGCCAGCGGTGCTGCCATCGGTGGTGGTATCGGTTACTACATGGACAAGCAGGAAGCCGAGCTTCGCCGCAAGCTGGAAGGCTCCGGCGTTCGGGTTGTCCGGAATGGCGATCAGATTCAGCTGGTCATGCCGGGGAATATCACCTTCGACCTGAACCAGGCGTCTATCAAGCCTTCCTTCTCGAACACGCTGGAATCCGTGGCGCTGGTGCTGAAGGAATACGACAAGACCATCATCCAGATCGAGGGCCACACGGATAGCTCCGGCTCCGACAGCTACAACCAGCTGTTGAGCGAGAAGCGTGCGGCGTCTGTTCGCGATTTCCTGTTGAATCAGGGTATCGAGCCGCGGCGGACCCGTGCGGTAGGCTACGGTGAGCGCTATCCTGTGGCTTCCAACGACACCGCTGCCGGGCGAGAGCAGAATCGCCGCGTCGAGTTGACGCTGGTGCCGATGCAGTAAATTCAGAATGTCCGCTTACAGGCCAGCCGGCACTCCGTCCGGTTGGCCTGTCGGATCCGCGCAGTCCCTGGTTTGACTGCCGGGTTTATTCCTTTTCCGTTCCCCTTCCCGTTGTTTCGGTTCCAGGCAGTAACAGGCTTGCGAGGCTGAAGCTTATGGTCCAGCAGATCATCAGCGTCCACAGATCGTGAGACAGAAAGTGTGCGCCCCGGAATTGCTGCGCAATGCCGAAAACAAGCCCCATTAGCAGCCCTGTTGCAAGCCCCAGGAAACGCCAGCGGGGGCGCCAGGCTGCCAGGAAAAAATACAGGGCGATCCAGGCATAGCCGGCACTGGCGTGACCGGCAGGGAAACAGGCCGTGTCCGGCATGGTGTCCGGTCGCGTCGCCAGGAGACCGACGAAGGGCTGGTCGCCCCCGTAGCGCATCAGGTTCCAGGGACAGTCCATGGGCACCAGGTGCTTGATGACTGACACGGCCAGCGTTGACAGTCCCACTGCCAGAAACAGGTACAGTAACGGTCGTCGCCAGCGGATGGCGCGTTTGGTCACGGACACGAAAATCAGCGCAATGATCACGATTCCACCCATGGCCTTGCTGAGCCCGCGGGCGTCATTGTGCAGAACAGTTTCAAACAGGTACTGATGTTTGAAGGCCCACTGATGGCCTTCCAGGCTGTACAGGAAATCGGCAACGCGAAAGTCCAGGTCAAACGCCTGAAAAATGGCGATCCCGGTCAGGAAGGCGGCCCAGGCGACAAGAAGCTTCCATTGCCATGGGTAGGCAGATGTCTGGCTGATCAAACCGGAGAGCGTAGAGGTCTGGCTGGAAGAATGGTCGGGCATACAGGTGTCACACAGGTCCAGAAAGTTGGCCAGCTTAGCCGGCCATTCTTAAAACAGGCTTAATTTTTCCAGTCCAGACGCAAAAAAACCGACGCCGTGGCGCCGGTTTTTTTGATGGCCGGTCTGTTCCCGTCCCTCAGAACAATACGCGGCAGCGAATGGTGCCCTTGACCTGGCTAAGCTTTTCAAGGGCCAGCTCGCCGTAGGCTTTGTCCACATCCACGACCACGTAACCAATCTCTTCCTTGGTCTGCAGATACTGTCCGCAGACGTTGATCTCGTTCTCCGAGAACACCTGGTTGATTTCGGACATAACGCCCGGCACGTTTTCGTGAATGTGCAGGAGGCGATGCTGGTTGGGGTGCGACGGCAGGGCCACTTCCGGGAAGTTGACGGACGACACGGAGGTGCCGTTATCGCTGTACATGGCCAGCTTCTCAGCGACTTCGCGACCGATATTCTCCTGCGCTTCCATGGTGGAGCCGCCCACGTGCGGAGTCAGGATCACGTTGTCGAATTCGCGCAGCGGCGAGACAAACTCTTCCTGGTTGGACTTGGGTTCAACCGGGAATACGTCAACGGCAGCGCCCAACAGTTTGCCCGAGGCGAGGGCGTCGGCCAGCGCATCAATGTCCACGACGGTCCCGCGGGAGGCATTCATGAAAATGCTGCCCGGCTTCATCTGAGCGAACTGCTCGGCCTTGAACATGTATTTGGTGGCCGGCGTCTCTGGCACGTGCAGCGATACCACGTCGGCGATGTTCAGCAGTTCCTGCATGGTGCCGACCTGTGTGGCGTTACCAATGGACAGCTTGGACACCACGTCGTAGAAGTAGACGTCCATGCCCAGGCTCTCGGCCAGGACACTGAACTGGGTGCCGATGTTGCCGTAGCCGATAATACCGAGCTTCTTGCCGCGGATTTCGAAACTGTTCTTGGCGGATTTCTGCCACTCGCCCCGGTGTGCCTTGGCGTTTTTCTCGGGCACACCGCGGAGCAGCAGGATGGCCTGGGCCAGCACCAGCTCTGCCACGGAACGGGTGTTGGAGAAAGGCGCATTGAACACCGCAATACCGCGACGGGTCGCCGCCTTGAGGTCCACCTGGTTCGTCCCGATACAGAAGCAACCGACCGCGACCAACTTCTGGGCGGCCTCAAATACTTTCTCTGTCAGCTGGGTGCGGGAGCGCAGACCGACGAAATGCACATCGGCGATCTTCTCGATCAGCTCTTCCTCGCCCAGTGAATGGGTCAGATACTCGATATTGGTGTAACCCGCGGCATTCAGGGTATCAATGGCAGATTGATGCACGCCTTCCAGCAGCAGGATCCGGATTTTGCTCTTTTCGAGAGACGTATTTGACATGGGCTAGCTTCCGAACCTTTCGTCGTATTAAATGACCTGAAGCCGGGGATCGTCAGCCCGGCTCACAGAACAGGGGCGGTATGATACCATAAACGCAGACTTTCACAGCGCGCCGGTTTGCCTTTATCAATTCCCTGTGAATCCCGTATCAACAGGCTCTGGCCCAACCCTGACGAGACTGACGTATTCATGAATTCCGAACAGATCATTGCCGCCCTCAAAGACCTGGTTGCTGCAGGCGACGCTCCCGGTAAGGTCCTGACTGATCCCGCTGATCTCGATACCTATGGAAAGGACTGGACCAAGATCTATCCGCCCAAGCCCCTGGCGATTGTGCTGCCGAAGACCACCGAGCAAGTTCAGGCACTGGTGGCATTCGCCAACGACAATCAGGTGGCTCTGGTGCCTTCGGGTGGCCGAACCGGCCTGAGTGCCGGCGCCGTTGCTGCAAACGGCGAAGTGGTTGTGGCGTTCGACAATATGAACCGCATTCTTGAGTTCAATCCCAGTGATCGAACAGTGAGGTGTCAGGCGGGCGTGGTGACCGAGCAGCTGCAACAGTTTGCCGAAGAAAACGGGCTGTATTATCCGGTGGATTTTGCCTCGGCCGGTTCCAGTCAACTTGGCGGAAACCTGTCGACCAATGCCGGTGGTATCAAGGTTATCCGTTATGGCATGAGCCGTGACTGGGTTGCCGGGCTCAAGGTCGTGACCGGAAAAGGGGACGTGATCGACCTGAACAAGGACCTGGCCAAGAACAACACCGGTTATGACCTGCGCCACCTGTTCATAGGCGCCGAAGGCACCCTGGGCTTTATCACCGAAGCCACCATGAAACTCACCCGCAAGCCGGATGACCTGACGGTTCTGGTGCTCGGCCTGAATGACCTGACCAATACCATGGACGTGCTGCAGTCCTTCCAGAAGAAACTGGATCTGACCGCTTACGAATTCTTCTCCCACCAGGCCATGCAACATGTCCTGGCCCACGGCCAGGTGCAGGCACCGTTCGAAACCGAAGCCCCGTATTACGCGCTGCTCGAATTTGAAGCCGTCTCCGATCAGGTGATGGATGACGCGATGGCTCTGTTCGAAGAGTGCGTCGAAGCCGGTTGGGTGCTTGACGGCGTGATCAGTCAGAGCGAGACCCAGGCGCAGAACCTGTGGCAGCTGCGGGAGCGGATCTCCGAATCCATCGCTCCCCGGATTCCCTACAAGAACGACATTTCCGTCGTGGTTTCACGGGTTCCGGGATTCCTGCAGGAAATCGACAGTGTGGTAACCGAGCATTACCCGGACTTCGAGATCATCTGGTTTGGCCACATTGGCGATGGCAACCTGCACCTGAATATTCTCAAGCCGGAGGACATGGCGAAGGAGGATTTCTTCGAAAAGTGCCAGCAGGTGAACAAGTGGGTGTTCGAGATCGTTCAGCGCTACGAGGGCAGTGTGTCCGCCGAGCACGGTGTCGGAATGACCAAGAAGCCTTATCTGCAGTACACTCGCAGTGAAGCGGAAATCGTCTATCTCAGAGGGATCAAGCAGGTGTTCGATCCCAACGGCATCATGAACCCGGGCAAAATCTTCGACTGATGCAGGATCGTATTGTCGTACTCACCGGCGCTGGCATCAGCGCCGAAAGCGGCCTCTCCACATTCCGGGACAATGGCGGTCTGTGGGAGCAGCACAGTGTGTATGACGTTGCTACACCAGAAGCCTTCGAACGCAATCCGGAGTTGGTGCTAAGGTTCTACAATGACCGGCGGCACCAACTGAAATCGGCGGTCCCCAACCAGGCCCATCGCCTGCTGGCAGAGCTGGAACGCCGATACCGGGTAACGATTGTCACCCAGAATGTCGATGACCTGCATGAACGGGGCGGCTCAAGCCAGGTCCTGCACCTCCACGGCGAACTCACCAAGGCACGCAGTACCGGCTTCCCGGAACTGGTCTACGACATCGGTTACGGCGATATCAAACCGGGCGATCGCTGCGAGCGCGGCACCCAGCTACGGCCTCATATTGTGTGGTTCGGTGAAGAAGTCCCCATGCTGGAGGCGGCAGCGGAGGTGGTCCGCACGGCAGACCATCTGCTGATCGTCGGTACGTCACTGCAGGTCTACCCGGCTGCTGGTCTCGTTCACGAGGTTGGTTTCGATGTGCCCATCACCGTGATCGATCCCGGAGAGCCGGCGTCTGTTTCCCGTGCGCGGGTGATACGCAAGGGTGCCTCGGAGGGAGTACGGGACTGGATTGACAGTATCTCCTGACCACGGAGCAGGGAGCGCTGTCGGGGAGGGCCTTCCAAAACACGCTCCTTGCGGCACGTCCATGTGACGCTTGAGCTCCGCCATCCATGGCTCCGCACAGTTTTGGAAGGCCCTCCCCGACAGCACTCGGTCCTCAACCCTTGAGGTATTTCTCCAGTTCTTCCCGGAACGCTGCCTGAACCCCCAGCCGCTTTAGCATCCAGTAATGACCGGCGATCATCCGGTCGATGAAGATGCTTTCCACCGGCGGCTTGAAGTAATCCAGGTACTTGAACACCGTGCTGGTTTTTGCCGCGACCCGCTTGTGGATGTCCGCTTCGGCGAAATCGTAAGGTTCGTCGTCAAGGAATGGGACGATGAGAATGTCCCGCCACATGGCGTAGTAGGCTTCATCCACCGCGGGCTGATTCTCCACCCGGGCGCCGAGGTCTATAAGATGGCCATCCAGGGCCTGATAGTCGCCGGCCAGCGCAGCAGAGAGGGCCTTGCGGTAAGCCTCCACGATCTCCGGCTTCAGCTTTTTCACGCATCCGAAGTCGTACAGGATGATGGTGCCATCGGGCCGGTAGGCAAAATTACCGGCGTGCGGGTCGCCGTGAATACACTGGAACCGGAAGAGCTGGTCGGCCATGAGCGTGAAGATGCGGTGGCCGATGAGGTTGATGGTGTCCTGGTCATACCGGTCGGGGGTGACCTGACTGATGTGATCGCCTTCCACCAGTTCCATCGTCAGCACCCGGCGGGTGGAATGACTGTCGACCACCTCGGGAATCAGCACCCAGGGCTGATCCATGTGAAACTCCCGGAACAAACCGATATTTCGGGCTTCGTTCTCGTAGTCGAGTTCTTCCTGGAGCCGTTCCCGGATTTCCGCGAAGAGCTGGTCGACGCTTTTCTTTGGCATCTTCAGTAGCCCGCCGAGGCGAAGCGCCGTCCGCAGCTGCTTGAGGTCGGAATCGCAGGACTCGTCGACGCCCGGATACTGCACCTTGACGATGACGTCCGTGCCGTCATGCAGGCGGCCGCGGTGAACCTGGCCAATACTGGCGGATGCGTAGGGCGCTTCCTGCAGGTATTCGAAAAGGTCTCCCAGAGGCTTGCCGAGCTCCGATTCGATCTGTTCGACGATAACGTCAAACGGCATCGGGGGCGCTTCTTTCTGGAGCTTCTCCAGTGCTTCGGAAAATTCCCGTGGCAGGAAGTCCTGTGTCTGTGAGGCGATCTGGCCGACCTTCATGACCGCACCTTTGAGTTCGCCCAGCGTATCGGCAATCTGCCCGGCCATGCGGGTGTAGCTCTCGCTCTGGGCGCCTTCGTCGTTTTCACCGCCGAGCAGCTTTCGTGCGCGCTGGCCGGCATACTGGCCTGCCACGGAGGCGGTCATGCCGGCAAGCTTGAAGAAACGTCCTGTGCGGGAGGTAACCGGTTTCTTGGCCATACAACGTTTTCGTCCAATACCCGTTCAAGTGGAACATCGGTTGTGGCCGACGACTGTGTCTCAGGTTACCTGTGTTTGCAGGAACAGCAAGTCCTCAAGTTCCAGGGTCAGTGTCTGGCCCGATGAAAGGGGGCCGACGCCCCGGGGCGTGCCTGTCAGTATCACATCACCCGGCATTAATGAGAACTGGCTGCTCATGTGAGCGATCAATGGGACAATTGGATTGAGCATGTCCCGGGTATCGCCCGTCTGGCGACGTTTGCCGTCAATATCCAGGGAGAAGTGAATGTTGTCCCTGGGGAGCTTGTCCGCTGCGACGAATGGCGACAGGGGGCAGGCGCCGTCGAAGGCTTTGGCGCGTTCCCAGGGATGGCCTTTTTCCTTGAGCTGGCTCTGAACGTCCCGGAGGGTCAGATCCAGAGCGAGACCATAGCCGAGGATGGCGGATTCCACCTCACTGGCGGACGCCGCGGTCAGTGGCCGGCCGATCAATACCGCCAGCTCGGTCTCGAAATGGACTTCACCCCGGCCCCGGGGAAGGTCGATGGGTCGGGTGATGTGAACCGCTGCGGTAGCCGGTTTGATGAATAACAGTGGTTCGTCAGGAACCGGGTTGTTGAGCTCGCGAGCGTGCTCGGCGTAATTCCGGCCAACGCAGACGATCTTGCCCAGGGGTAGATGCACCGGGGTGCTGTCTTTCCAGTGGTGCTGGTAGTCGGGCATGACCGCCTCCTGTTGCCTGTGTTCAGTCACCTTCGAAGGAGCACACAGTATAGACCGGAAGCCCTTCTTCCTGCAGCTTGCGGGAGCCACCGAGATCGGGGAGGTCAATCATGGCCGCGACCTCGACAATCTCGGCACCGATGCGCCGGATCAGCCGGGAGGCCGCCAGCATGGTGCCACCGGTGGCAATCAGATCATCCACCAGTACCACCTTGTCACCCGGTTTGAAGGCATCTTTATGGAGCTCCACCGAGGCTGTTCCATACTCGAGTTCGTAGTCCTCAACCAACGTATCGAAAGGCAGTTTGCCTTTCTTACGGACCAGAACGAGGGAGGCGTTCAGTTCGTAGGCGAGAGCCGAGCCGATGATGAAACCGCGGGCATCGACCGCAGCGACGGCATCGATTTCCTCTCCGTGATACCGGTGCACGAAGGCGTCAATCAGCTTTCGGAAGGCCGTCTTGTCTTGCAGAACGGTGGTAATGTCGCGAAAGGATACGCCGGGCTTGGGCCAGTCCGGAACGGTTCGAATCGCCTTTTTGATGCTCTCGGAAAAGTAATCCATGGTAATGACACCAACCGGTCAGGACGCCGCTCAGGCGGCGTCCAGGAACATGAATTTCAGGATGAATACGACGGCAATGGTCACCACGCTTGCGTTGAGGTGCGACCAGCGTCCGGAAATCCCCTTGATCACAGCGTAGGTGATAAAGCCGAGTGCGATACCGTTGGCAATGGAAAAGGTTAACGGCATGGCGAGGGCCGTCACGATGGCGGGTGCGGCATCCGTGATGTCATCCCAATCGATTTGTTTCAGTCCGCTGGCCATCAGCACAGCCACGTACAGCAGAGCCGGTGCGGTTGCGTAGGGAGGAATGATGCTGGCGATCGGAGAAAGGACCAGGCTGGCCAGGAACAGTGCAGCGACCACGACAGCTGTCAGCCCGGTGCGACCGCCGGCGGCAATACCGGCGGTGGACTCGATGTAGCTGGTGGTGGTGGACGTACCAAGGGCGGCACCGGACATGGTGGCCACGGAATCGGACATGAGGGCCCGGCCAAGGCGCGGCAGTTTGCCGTCTTTGTCGAGCAGGCCGCCGCGGTGGGCTGCGCCAATCAGTGTGCCGGAGGTATCGAACAGGTCCACGAACAGGAACGCGAAAATGATGCTGATCATGCCGATGTTCAGGGCGCCGGCAATGTCCAGCTGCATGAACGTGGGCGCAACGCTCGGCGGAGCCGAGAAGAAGCCGTTGTACTCAACCATGCCCATCATCATGGCAATGATGGTAACAGCCAGGATGCCGATCATCACCGCGCCGGTAACCCGGCGGTAGGACAGGGCGCAGATCAGCACGAACCCGCCGAAGAACAAGAGGCTTTCCGGCGTCTTGATGTCGCCGAGGCCAACCAGTGTGGCCGGATGGTCAACCACGATGCCCGCATTCTTCAGGGCAATCAGGGCCAGGAAGAAGCCGATGCCGGCGGATATGCCGAAACGCAGGGACATCGGGATGCTGTTGATGATCCATTCCCGGACCTTGAGGATGCTGAGCAGGAAGAAAATCAGGCCGGACATGAACACCGCGCCCAGCGCGACCTGCCAGCTGTAGCCCATGCTGCCGACGACCGAGAAGGCGAAAAACGCGTTCAGCCCCATACCCGGAGCGAGGGCGATCGGGTAATTGGCCCAAAGTCCCATGATCAGCGTGCCGATGGTGGCAGCCAGACAGGTCGCCACGAAAATGGCGCCGAAATCCATCCCGGTGGATGAGAGGACACTGGGATTGACCACAATGATGTAGGCCATGGTGAGGAAGGTGGTGACGCCCGCCAGCAGCTCTTTACGAACCGTGGTGCCGTGGGCCTGGAGTTGAAACAGTCGTTCAAGCATGACGGATGTCTGCCTCGCAGGATGCTGGAAGTTGAATTTTGGGATTGGTCGAGCCGGAAAATCGTCGAACTGCGTGAAAAGTCGGCAATGTTACCGTCTGAGCAGTCGTTCGCCAAGAGATGATTGGTGGTTCAAAGCAACTGTAATGTGTTCAGTGCTGCGACGGGTCCCGTTGCAGGCGGATGTCGAAACGGACGGCCAGCATGCGTACGATCACGATGAAGAGCAGGCCAATGGTGAGCGCCAGGGTCTCGCTGGCCAGTAGCCACTGACACACAAAATACAGCCAGCATCCGGCGAAGGAGATCGACGCGTAGATCTGGTCCTTGCGGAAAATGAACGGAACTTCGTTGCAGAGCGTATCCCGCAGCGCGCCTCCAAAGGTTCCGGTCATCACTCCCAGAAGCGAGGCAATAAACCACGAGTGGCCAAGATCCAGCGCCAGCTGCGCACCCAGGATCGAGAAAATGCCCAGGCCGATTGCATCTGGAAAGACGATCCGGGACGCTTTCAGTTTCTCCGCGCGGCGCCAGTAGCTGAAGATGATCGCCATCACCAGGATCAGGATGGGCTGCTCCTGATGCTTGATCCAGTACAGGGGGTGATTGTCCATCATCAGGTCGCGCAACGTGCCGCCACCGAGGGCGGTGATGAATCCGATGGTGAACACGCCGACGGGATCCATGTTCTTTGATCGTGCGACAATCATCCCCGAGATGGCGAAGGCGACGATGCCAATCATTTCAAGGATATAGATGATGTCGAACATGATTCGTCCTGGCGGGGATGGGAAATGGACAGGGGTGTGCCCGAGCCGGGTGCGCGAAGGATAGCGTAATTCGACGCCGGATTCATCTGTAGGCCTGCTGTTGGGCGCGTCAGCAGTGTGATCCGGCAAAGCATGTGTCCACGTATCATGCACACCGCGTACTTTATTACCTACTGTCCGGAGTCAATCATGCCCCTGATGCGTCTGGCCTACGCCAGTGAAGCCACGTTCGAAGATAAGCCGGTTAACCAGGGTGTCGAACCCCACGTAGCGCGAATTCTGCTGACGTCGCGCCGAAACAACGCCCGGTCCCATCTCGTCGGTGGGCTTTATTACGGTGACGGGCGTTTCTTCCAGTATCTGGAGGGGGAGGAATCCGATGTGCTCGAGACGTTTGAACGGATCAAGCAGGATGAGCGGCATCGGAACATCTTTACCCTGATGCAGGGGCCTCTGGAAACGCCAACCTTCACCAGCTGGTCAATGAAATACGTGCCCCTGTCCAGCGACGTGCGTCGTTTTCTGGAGCGTAATGGTCTGCAAATATTCAATCCGTCCGAGTTCACCGAGTCGCAATGCGAAGAGATGATCGAGCTGATCCGCCAGTCCAGCCACGATCAGAAGCTGGTCAATCACGACGAGGAGTCTGGCGCAGCGACTTCCCGGCCTCAGGCATTTTCGCCCGGCCTCAGGTTTGGCCTGATGGCTGCAGGGATTGCCCTGTTGGGAGCGCTGATTTACGCAGGATCACTGCTCTAGGATGCGGATGGTGAGGGTGGTCGTTATAAGCAACATTTATTTTTCAGGATAAAAGAACCTGATTTGCTTCATGGCCTGAGTCTGTTTAGTTTGATTCATATCAAATGGGTCGGTCTGGGCCGACCCTACAACAAACAGTGTCAGGAGAATCCATGAAAGCCATCCTCTGCAAGGAATACGGTCCCGCCGAGAAACTTGTTATCGAAGACGTCCCCAGCCCGGAGGTCAAGAGCCGCGGTGTCAAGGTGCGGGTCAAGGCGGCCGGTCTGAACTTTCCGGATACCCTGATTATCGAAAATAAATACCAGATCAAGCCCCCTCTGCCGTTCTCTCCGGGTGGTGAAATGGCCGGGGAGGTGATTGAGATTGGTGACCAGGTAACCCGTTTCAAACCAGGCGACCGCGTCGCTGGTTTGACCGGTTACGGTGCATTTGCGGAAGAGGTCATCGTGCCGGAGCAGAATCTGTTGCCGGTGCCTGACGGGATGTCGGATGAAAAGGCGGCTGCCTTCACCATGGTTTACGGCACTTCCTACCATGCCCTGAAGCAGCGCGCGAATCTGCAGCCGGGAGAAACGCTGCTGGTACTGGGGGCCAGTGGGGGGGTCGGGCTTGCGACAGTGGAGCTCGGAAAAGCCATGGGTGCCCGGGTTATTGCGGCGGCCAGTTCTGCTGAAAAACTGGCGATAGCCAGGGAAGCCGGTGCTGACGAGCTGATCAACTACACCGAAGAGCCGCTCAAGGAGACCGCCAAGAAGCTGACCAAGGGCAAAGGCGTCGATGTGATCTACGACCCGGTTGGCGGCGAGTTCACCGAGCAGGCCTTGCGGGCCATGGCATGGAATGGTCGCCATCTGATCATCGGTTTTGCCGCCGGTGACATTCCCAAGATTCCAGCCAACCTGATGTTGCTCAAGGGCTGCTCCGTCGTCGGCGTATTCTGGGGCGACTTTACCCGTCGCGAGCCGGAGGTCAGCGCCCAGAATATGATGGATCTGATGAAGCTGTTCTCCGAGGGCAAGATTGATCCGAAGGTGAGCGCGGTTTACGAGTTTAAAGACTACGTGGATGCGCTGGGCGCTTTGACCGGCCGCAAGGCGACCGGGAAAGTGGTGCTGAAGGTTGGCGCCTGAGGCGCCACTCAGAACCGGAGGTCGCCGCTCTCGATCTGCGAAGCCAGGTCGGGAGTGAGTCGCGTGTAGCCAGCCGTGCCGGGTAGCCACGCGTACACTTCCTCGTGGGGACGTTCCAGGGTAAAACCGGCCTTCTGGATGTCCACTTTCCGGTATTTGAACGTTCCGGTTTTCTCGATTTCGTGGGTGACCCGAACGAAGACCGGGACCGCGTAGGGCGGAAGGTTATCCTGGAGATACCGGGCCAGAGCGTTGGGATCGAAGTCGGTCCCGCCGTTCTGGGGTACCAGGGTGACCATTCCGGCCTTGCCGTTGGTGCCGGGGATTTCCACCCCGTAGACGATGGCTTCCTGCACCAGGCCGGATCCGTCGATGATGTTCTCCACCTCTGTGGTTGATACGTTTTCCCCCTTCCAGCGGAAGGTGTCGCCCATCCGGTCGACAAACTGCAGGTGTCGCCAGCCAATCTCCCGTAACACATCGCCAGTGTTGAACCAGGCATCGCCTTTCTTGAACGCGTTCCGGAGAATGGATTTTTCCGTGGCCTCTTTCTGGGTATAGCCTTCAAAGGCCCATTTCTTGTTGA
Organism: Marinobacter koreensis; assembly: GCF_023156285.1. Taxonomy (GTDB): domain Bacteria; phylum Pseudomonadota; class Gammaproteobacteria; order Pseudomonadales; family Oleiphilaceae; genus Marinobacter; species Marinobacter koreensis. The sequence continues at coordinate 447,236 of NZ_JAKZAJ010000001.1, forward strand.
TTTCTCCGATCAGCAAACCGGGTTCGCCTTTTTTCGCTTCTTCCAGGCGACCTTTCTCGTTACGGATCGGATCCCGTGTGCCTTCGTGGTACTTCACCAGCTTGTAGGGCGCGGTGGAGAAGCCGACGGTATTGTCCATGTTGAAAAAGTTGCTGAAACCGATGTTGCCCTCGGACGAGGCATAGAGTTCCGCCACGGTCTCGATCCCGAACCGTTCCTTGAATTCGCGCCAGATGGAGGGGCGAAGGCCGTTGCCGATCATCTTGGTGAGGGAGTGGTTGCGGTCCTGGTCGCTGGGTGGCTGATTGAGCAGGTAGCGACACAGCTCGCCGACGTATCCGAAGGTGGTTGCGTGATAATGGCGGACATCGTCCCAGAAGGCGCTTGCCGAAAACTTTCGGCGCAGGGCAATGGCGGATCCGCCGGCCAGGACTGAGCCCCAGCACACCAGCAGGGCGGTACCGTGGTAAAGCGGCAAGGTGCAATACAGGACGTCCTCCGGCCCCATGGCCAGCGACATCAGGCCAAAGCCGCCATAGGCCCGAACGAATTTCTTGTGGGATCCCGGCGCCGCCTTGGGCAACCCGGTTGTTCCGGAGGTGTACAGGTAGACCGCCGTATCGCCCATGGTGGGGGGATCATTCAGGTGAACGGGGCTACTGGACCGGGCACTGACGTGTTCGGCCATGTTGGTGAAACCCGCCGGAGCCTCTCCGAAAACGTTCAGGGTGTTGGTGTTGGCGAGGAACTGGAACGGTTGCGGATGGTCGGGGTGGATGTCTTTCCGGATGGCCTTCAAAGGTGCCACCAATTCTTCTCCCGCCACAATCATTCTTGGCTGAATCAGATTGATGCTGTGGGCCAGCACCTTGCCTTTCTGGGAGGTGTTGAGCATGGCGCAGGCCACGCCGATTTTGGCTGCGCCGGCGACCACCGCCAATAATTCAGGCCGGTTTTCGAGCAGGACGGCAATGGCGTCGCCTTTCTGGAGCCCCTGGTCATTCAGGTACTGGGCAATCCGGTTGCTCCAGTCGTTAAGCTCGCGCCAGGTCACACTGAGATCGTTGAACAGGATGGCCGGGCGTTGCCCGTGTTTCTCCGCGTTCTGCTCCACCAGCCTGCCCAGTGTGAGATCTGCGTCATCGTCCTTGACGGAATAATAGTAGAGCCCTTTGGCAATGGATGGCAGGCGGCGCAGAACACCCGGCAGGCTTCGGACCAGGTCGCGGGCGGAGACATTGTCTTGGCTCATGATACGTTCACTTCATTGTTTTGTCGGTTCGGCATCCCCGGTCGTGGCAATCTCTACCAGCAACTGATTGCGGCTGACCTGGTCGCCGGCCACCGCGTGAATGCCGGCCACCACACCATCACAGTCGGCCTTGACCGGGTGTTCCAGCTTCATGGCTTCCAGGACGACCAGCGGTTGTCCCTGTTGAACGGCATCCCCTTCCTGGACGAGAACTTCCGTTACGGCGCCATCCATTGTTGCCAGCAGCCGTCCGCTGCCCGCACCGTCCTTACCGGCGGCGGGCTGGTGCGTCACATCGCGGACGCACCAGGATCGACCGAGCGCATGCAAATATAGGGAATCCGAGTGCCGGTGATATTGGCAAGTCTGACGTACGCCGTTGTCGATGATGCACAAGCGGCCATCCCGATCGTCCCCCAGTCGAAGATCGTATCGGCTCTCTCCGTGGCTGACCGAGACACCCTCGGCACTGTGTCGCACGAGAAGCTCGATGGTGCGATGACCGGTTTCCAGTGTCATCGGCGTTACCGTGGAGGGCGCATTGCTCCAGCCTTCTCCCCCGGTTCCGGAGCGGCTCAGGATGGCGGCGCTCAGTGCCAGCTCACGTATGGACAGTTCGTGGGGGGACAGTGAGGGATCGTCCCGGAAATCCTGATCCAGAAAGGCGGTGGTGGCCTGTCCGGCGCCGAACGTCTCATTGGCGACGATCCGGCTCAGGAAATAACGGTTGGTGGTGACGCCGAACACCGTGGTGTCTTCCAGCGCACGAACCAGACGACGGCGGGCCTCGTCGCGGTTATCGCCCCAGGCAATGATTTTGGCAAGCATGGGATCGTAGTGAGGGCTTATGATGTCGCCGGAACGAACCCCGGCGTCGTATCGCACCCCCTCGCCCGCTGCGGGTTCGAACTGGTACAGCTGCCCGGTCTGCGGCGTGAATTCGCCGGCCGGATCCTCGGCATACAGCCGCACTTCGATGGCGTGTCCGCTCAACTGTATCTCCGACTGGCTGAGTGGCAGGGGGCGGCCTTCGGCCACCGCAAGTTGCCACGCCACCAGATCCTGGCCAGTGATGAGTTCGGTAACCGGATGCTCGACCTGAAGCCGGGTGTTCATCTCCAGAAAATAGAAATTGCGGTCCTTGTCCACCAGGAATTCCACGGTGCCGGCGCCTTCGTACTGGCAGGCCAGGGCCGCTTTCACGGCGGCTTTGCCCATGGCTTCCCGCAGTTCGGGAGTAACGAAGGGAGAGGGCGCTTCCTCGACGACTTTCTGGTGGCGGCGCTGGACGGAGCAGTCACGTTCACCGAGATAGACGGCGTTGCCGTGCCGGTCTGCGAAGACCTGGATCTCGACGTGCCGGGGTTCGATGACTGCTTTCTCAAGAATCAGTTCGTCGTCGCCAAAGGACTGCCTGGCTTCAGACCGCGCCCGCCGGAGGCTGTCTGCCAGCTCTGCCTCCGAATCAACCCGGCGCATGCCCCGGCCTCCGCCTCCGGCAGAGGCTTTGACCATCAGCGGAAACCCGATATCGGCCGCTGCCTGGATGAGTTCGTCGTCACCGGCATTGTTGCCTTCGTATCCTGGAACAACCGGAACACCCGCTTCCTGCATGGCAATTTTGGATCGTCGTTTACTGCCCATGAGGTCAATGGCGGCTTCGGGTGGGCCGACAAACACCAGTCCGGCGTCTTTGCAGGCTTTGGCAAAACCGGCGTTTTCGGAGAGGAAGCCGTAACCGGGGTGGACGCAGTCAGCGCCGGTTTTGCCGGCGGCGTCGAGAATGGCGTCCATGTTGAGATAAGACTGGGAGGCCGGGGCCGGGCCGATGCAGACGGCCTCGTCCGCCAGTTCCACGTGCAGGGCGCTGGCGTCGGCCTCGGAGTAAACCGCGACTGTTCGATAGCCCAGGGACTTGGCGGTGCGGATCACCCGGACTGCGATTTCGCCTCGGTTGGCTATCAGGAGTTTGGTGAGCATATCGTTTTTCTCATGCTTGGGAGTAAGGCCGCGCCTGCTGTGCCGGGTATGGCCGGAAAACCGCTACGAGCACATCCCTGTGCGCTTGTTTCGGGCCATCCATGGCCCTCTACATTTTCCGGCCATACCCGCCCCAGCAGTCGCTTCGCAATCATTCGGATCCGTCTGCCCAGTTGGGTTTTCTTTTTTGCACGAACGCCATCGTCCCCTCGGCGCCTTCCGGGCCACGTATGGCTTCGGCGAACTTTTCGGCTGCGCTGTCGAGCAGTTTGTTCATGGGCTCGTGGCCGACCCGGTGCAGCAATGCCTTGGTCTCGGCAGTGGCGTTGGGGGCGCACAGGCGGACTCTGTCGAGTGCCTGCTGGAGCAACTCCTCCAGCTCACTTTCGCTTTCCGCGGTCTGATGCACGATGCCGAGGGCGCAGGCTTCCCTGGCGTCGATCCGTAAACCGAGCAACGCCAGTCGCCGGGCCTGAGTGAGGCCGATTCGTTCGACGACGAAGGGTGCAATCTGAGCTGGTATCACGCCCAAGGAGGTCTCCGGCATTCCAAACTTTGCAGTAGGCCCGGCAATGGCGACATCGGACACGCAGGCGAGGCCGAAACCGCCGCCCATGACAGCACCCTCGGTCACCGCTATCACCACCTTTGAAGACTCGTTGACTTGCTGAATCATGTGGCCAAAGGCCCGATTCAGTTTGTAGAACGGGTCGTGCTGACCTTCCTCTGCCTTTTGTCCCCGCGCTCCGGCCATGTCCTTGATATCACCGCCGGCACAGAAGTGGCCGTCCTTTCCCCGGATCACGACTGCCCGGATGGTGTTGTCCTGTTCGATCTGGTTAAAAATCGTCGACAGCTCGGCGACCATCTGAAGGCTCATGGCGTTTCGGACGTCAGGCCGGTTGATGGTCAAAAGCAGGGCCGGGCCGTGTTTTTCGAGGAGCAGGGTCTCGCAATGCGGTAACTGTTCCATGTGCTAACTCCAATTACTTTGTCGGACGTTGCCGGGCGGGGGAGGTTTGCGGGAATGTGCGCAGCAGGGATGCTGCGCTCAAGCTTACAAGGACGTATTCACAGCGTGTCCCGCAAACCTCCCCCGCCTGGCAACCCTTCCACCAGAATCCGGACTTCAGTCTTTACGCTTTCCAGGCAAAATACCCATCAGCTTGCAGATAATCCCGAGCATGATTTCGTCGGCTCCGCCGCCGATCGATACCAGTCGCACATCCCGGTAGGCCCGTGACAGAGGGTTGTCCCACATGTAGCCATTGCCGCCCCAGAACTGCAGGCAGCCGTCGGTGACTTCACGCCCGAGGCGGCCGGCCTTCAGCTTGGCCATGGACGCCAGTTTGGTCACATCCTTGCCGGCGATGTGCAGCTCGCAGGCCTGGTAGGTCAACGCCCGAAGGGCTTCGATCTCGGTCTGCAGTTCGGCCATGCGGAAATGGATGTACTGGTTATCGAGCAGCGGCTGACCGAAGGTCTTGCGCTCCCGACAGTACTCGATGGTCTTGTCGACGCAGACTTCCAGCGCCTTGATCACGTTGGCCGCGCCCCACATCCGTTCTTCCTGGAACTGCAGCATCTGCATCATGAAGCCGGTACCCTCGGCCCCGATCCGGTTACGTTGGGGCACACGAACATCGTCGAAGAAGATCTGTGCGGTTTCCGAGGAACGCATGCCCAGCTTGTTCAGGTGCGGGCTGAAGGTGATGCCCGGTGAGTTCATGGGCACCACGATCAGGGATTTGTTCTTGTGGGGTTTGTCGTCGCTGGTGTTGGCGAGCAGGCAGATGAAGTCCGCCTTGGGCGAGTTGGTGATCCACATCTTCGAGCCGTTAATGATGTAGTCGTCGCCGTCTTTCCTGGCGTTAGTCTTCAGGCCCGCTACGTCTGAACCAGCACCCACTTCGCTGACACCGATACAGCCGACCATGTCACCCGCGATCGCCGGCGCCAGGAAGTCCCGTTTGAGTTCGTCAGAGCCAAAGCGGGCGAGGGCGGGCGTACACATATCGGTCTGCACGCCGATGGCCAGGGGTACGCCACCACACAGGGCGGTGCCCAGTTCCTCGGCAGCCACCAGGTTGTAGCTGTAATCCAGGCCCATGCCGCCGTACTCTTCAGGTTTCTGGATGCCCAGGATGCCGAGGTTGCCCAGCTTCTTGAACAGGTCATGAATAGGAAACTCTCCGGCTTCTTCCCATTCGTCGCAGTAGGGGTTAATTTCCTTTTCGACAAAGTCCCGGACGGTCTTTCTGAGGGCTTCGTGTTCGGCTGTGAATTTCACGTTCTTGTTCTCCGTTTTGTTAGTCCGTGTCTGCCTCTGTTGGTGCAGGTCCGACAATTTGGGGCGCGGCTGTGGGGAGGGGCCTTCAGAAAACCGCTACAAGCACGTCCGTGTGCGCTTGTTTCGGGCCGTCCTTGGCCCTCCACATTTTCTGAAGGCCCCTCCCCACAGCCGCTTTATATTTTCATGCTCAGTGCTACTTTCAGGTTATTTTCTGTCCAATCGTTCTTTATATTCTGAATTCTGGAATCTGGTCAGTTTTTACTGGCTAAAGTTAACTCGTGGCCTGATGGCACTTCCCAGACAGTGCCTGCTCCAAAGCTCGCAGTCCTGTGCCAAGGCCCAACAAGCAAATCGAAGGTTAAAAACGCGCCACCCCAAAACTGTTGGGCCGCAACTGCCGCTGCTCGGCTTCCCGGCAGATTGATAGCACCAGAGCCAGTACCCGCCGGGTATCCCGTGGGTCGATCAGCCCGTCATCCCAAAGTCGAGCGGTTCCGTACAGTGCCGTTGAACCTTCCTCCAGTTTCTTCGCCGTGGCCTGTTCCAGGAAGTCCAGGGTTTTGGCGTCCGGTTCCATGCCGCCCCGGCGCTGCTTGTCCTCCGCCACGATGCGCATCACCTTGCCCGCCTGGGCCGGGCCCATCACCGCTGTGCGGCTGTTCGGCCAGGCGAAGATGAAGCGGGGATCGAGCCCCCGGCCGCACATGGCGTAGTTGCCGGCGCCGTAGGAGCCGCCCACGACAATGGCGATCTTGGGCACCCGGCAGTTGGCCACGGCCTGAATCATTTTTGACCCGTGCTTGATGATTCCGTTCTGCTCCGAATGGGTGCCCACCATGAAACCGGTGGTGTTGTGCAGGAACAGGATCGGCGTGCCGGCCTGGTCGCACAGTTGAATGAACTGGGCAGCCTTGGTAGAGCCGGCGGGTGTGATCGGGCCGTTGTTGCCGATGATGCCGACCGAGTGGCCCTCGATCCGGATGGTGCCGCAGACGGTCTGGTCGTCGTAACCGTTCTTGAAGTCCAGGAACCGGGACCCATCGGCGATTCGCGCGAGGATTTCCCGGACGTCATAGGGCTTCTTGGACTCGGCTGGAATGATCCCGAGGAGTTCTTCCGCCGGGTGAAGCGGCGCTTCCCAGTCCGGTTCCCGCCGGGGTGGCAGGTTTTCGTTCCAGGGCAGGGCGCCAAGAATTTCGCGGGCCTGACGGATACCATCGGCGTCGTCTTCGGCCAGGTACTCGGCGGTGCCGGCAACGGTGGCGTGCATCTCGGCGCCACCAAGCTCCTCGTCGGTAGCGACTTCCCCCGTGGCCGCCTTCAAAAGGGGCGGGCCGGCCAGGAACATCTTGGCCTGTTCCCGCACAGTAATCACATAATCCGAGAGGCCCGGCTGATAGGCGCCGCCGGCGGTCGCATTGCCATGGACGACGGTGATCTGAGGAATGCCTGCGGCGGACATACGGGCCTGGTTGGCGAAACCGCGGGCGCCGAGGACGAAGATGTCGGTGGCGTAGTTCAGGTTGGCGCCGCCGGATTCGGACAGGGACACCACTGGCAGCTTGTTTTCCATGGCGATCTGCTGGAGTCGCAAGGTCTTGTCGAGGCCAGCGGGGGTGATGGTGCCGCCCTTGATGGCGCTGTTGCTTGCCACCACCAGGCACCGGACGCCCTCGACGGTGCCGATGCCGGCAATGATGCCACCGCCCGCCTGGGAGCCGTCTTTGTCATCGTGCATCTTGTAGCCGGCCAGTGAGCAGAGCTCGAGGAACTCGCTGCCCCTGTCCAGTAAGCGGTTGATCCGGTCCCGGGGCAGAAGTTTGCCCCGTTTGGTGAATTTTTCGCGGGCCGATTCGGCCAGGTTCAGCACCTTTTGTTCCGCATCCCGAAACGTCTGGATGTGAGCATCCATGGCCTCGGTGTTGGCTCGAAACTCGGCGGATTGCGGATTGACGGATGTTTCCAGTATCTGCATGGGGTGCCTCAGTCGTCGCTCAGCACTTTGGGCGTGTAGGCCCGGTGGAAGCCGTTGAAGGGTTCGTTGTTCTTCGCCTTGGGCAGGGGCCATACCCGGCCGCCCTGAGACGCCGCTCCATCGATACGGAGACAATCACCACTGACAAAGGCCGCGCCCGGACTGAGCAGGAAACAGATGGCGGCGCTGACCTCGGACTCGGTGCCCATGCGTTTGATGGGAACGTTGTCGCCAAGGCCTCGGATCCAGTCACGCATCTGCGCCGGGTAGTTGTCCATGCCGGAGGAGGCAATCCAGCCAGGGGCCACGGCATTGACTCGGACGCCGGAGGCCCCCCATTCCACGGCCGCAGTCTGGGTGAAGTTCACCATGCCGGCGCGGGCTGCCCCTGAATGGCCCATGCCGGGCATGCCGCCCCACATGTCGGCAACGATATTGACGATCGCACCGCCGGTTTTGCTGAGTGCCTGGGTGTAGGCTTCACGGGCCATCAGAAAGCCACCGGTGAGATTGGTTCGCACCACGGTCTCCCAGCCTTTCTGGCTGATGCCGGTCAATGGCGCCTGAAACTGGCCACCCGCGTTATTCACCAGCCCATTCAGGCCGCCGTGTTCAGAGATGATGTCCCTGACCGTCGCCTTGACCGCGTCTTCCTCTCGAATGTCGCAGACGTGGGCGCTGGCCATGCCGCCGTCTTCAATGATCTCTACCTTGACTGCCTCGACCTTTTCGGCCTTGCGGCCTACCAGTGCGACCTTGGCCCCCAGCGCAGCCAGCTCATGGGCGGTGCAGCGACCGATGCCAGAGCCGCCTCCGGTGACAATGAATACCTGATCCCGGAACAGGTCCGGTCTGAAGATGGATTGATAATTCATTCGCGAAAGTTCCTTGTCTGTTTAACGTGCAATCAGGCCTGCAGGGACGGGTACCGGGAACTCCAGAAGCTGCTGGGCAAAGGCTTTGCCCTGCGGATCGATTCGCAGACTCGCGACACCGCCGCCGCCGAGGCTGTGCTCCAGCAGGAAGTTGAAGGCATTAAGGCCCGGCATGAACCACCGGGTAACCTTTCCGGATTCGGTGTTGAGAGTATGGCCCATCCAGTCGGCGACAGCCTGTTCGGTCAGGGCAGCCGAGATGTAGGGGAGATAGTCAGGTTCGCGGGCAATAACACCGATGTTGCAGTGGTCTCCCTTGTCGCCGCTGCGAGCCCAGGCAAGTTCGATCAGTGGCACGACGGTATCGCCGTCGGTTCCGCCGGGGGGCGGTGCCAGCTCAGGGAGTTGAGCCGCGTCGAAGCCGCCAGCGGTTTCTACAGGAACGTCGGTTTGTTCGCCATTGAGGTCGACCGAGACCTGGACCCGGGTTTTCGGCACAAGGCAGGAATACAGCCGGATTTTCGGCCAAACCGTCGGGCGTCCACCGACAATACCGGTGATACCTGGTGCCATACCCGTGGCAGCCTGCGCGATTTCCCGGGAGAACAGGGCCAGGGCCTCTTTTTTGGGGTGCGCCGTACTGATTTTAACGACCACCTCCCGACAGTTCTGGCAACGGGCGTGGGAGCCATAGGTGGTTTCGGTGCCCAGCAGTTCGATGCTGGTTTCACTGTAGTCCGGCAGGCCCCGCTCCCGGAAAAGCCGGGAGGTCTTGGCCAGGATGGCTTCCGCCACCGTTTGTGCTTTCGCCCTTGCGTCCAGCCCGGCGAGCAGGAAGGTGACGGTGCACTTGAAGCCGTCCGGCCAGGTGCCGGATGCCTTGTAGGTGTCGGTAGGAGCCCGGCCACGAGCCCCCTGGACAGAGACCCGGTCCGGGCCGGTCTCTTCGAGTGTGACCTGACTGAAGTCGCAGCTCACATCCGGCAACAGGTAGGCCCTGGGATCCGCTATTTCGTATACCAGCTGCTCGCCCACGGTCCCCCGACTGACTCTGCCCCCGGTTCCTTCAGGCTTGGTGATGGTAAAGGCCCCATCGGCACCGACCTCGGCGATGGGAAAACCCATGTCCGCGTAGCCATCGGCCACATCCTGCCAGTCCGTGAAGTTGCCACCAGTGGCCTGGGCGCCACATTCCAGTAGATGGCCGGCCAGGCTTCCCTGGGCCAGTCTGTCGTAGTCGTCCCACGACCAGTTGAATTCGTGCACCAGCGGCGCCAGCACCAGTGCGCTGTCGGCGACCCGGCCGGTAATGACGATGTCCGCTCCCTGTTCGAGGGCCGTTACCAGTCCGGGAGCCCCGAGATAGGCGTTCAGGCTCACCATCATCCCGGGCATCTGGTCGCCGGTGGTCATTTCCCGCGTGCCATCGTCTGCCAGCGACTTCTTTTGAGGCAGCAGGTCATCCCCGAGCACCAGGGCAATTTTCAGATCGACCCCGGCTTTGTCGCACAGAGCCTGGAGCGCATCGCGGCAGGCTTCCGGGTTAACGCCTCCCGCGTTCGCCAGCACCCGGATACCTTTCTCTTTGATCTCGGCGAGCAGGGGGCCCATCACCGTCTGGACGAAATCCCGTGCATAGCCCTGGGACGGATCCTTCATCTTCTGGCCCGCCATGATCGACATGGTGATTTCGGCCAGGTAGTCCGCGACGAGGTAATCGATGTTGCCGTAACGGACCAGTTGGGCGGCGGCGGTTTCCGTATCGCCCCAAAAGGCAGCGGAGCAGCCGATCCGGACGGTTTTACCAGAGTTGTCTGACATGAAGGTTACCTTGTTCGTTATGCCCGCATCCGCCGGGCTGAACTGTGTTGGAAAGACGATACCAAGCAAGCGCTTGGTTTGTAAACAGGCAAGTCTCAGGTAAAATGGGCCTTCCTTCCCGCTGACCGGAACCGTCTCGTGAAACAAACACCGATCCTGCAGAAACTCGTCCGTGAAAATCTCGTCTCCGATCCCGATGGTGCCCGTGGACGGTTATTGAGGGAGGCAGCCCGTCTTTTCAGGGACAAGGGCTATGAGCGCACTACCGTGAGGGATCTTGCGGCGGCTGTTGGCATACAGTCCGGCAGTCTGTTTCACCATTTCCGCACGAAAGAAGACATCCTGAAGGCGGTGATGGTTGAAACGATCCGGCTGAATACCGCGCTGATGGAGGCGGCCGTCGAGGCGGTGGATGCGCCACGGGAAAAGCTTCGGGCGCTGGTCCGGGTGGAGCTGGAATCCATCAACGGCCAGACGGGCGAGGCCATGGCGGTTCTCGTATTCGAGTGGCGTAGCCTGTCGGCGGATTCGCAGGCGGAGGTCCTGAAGCTCCGGGATATCTACGAGGCACTCTGGCTCGAGGTTCTTGGCACCTTGCGGAAGCAGGGCGATCTTCAGGCAGATCCGTTTGTGGTGCGCCGTATGCTGACCGGCGCCCTGAGTTGGACTGTAACCTGGTATAAACCCGAGCGGGGCGGCCTGACCCTGGACGGCCTGACGGATCAGGTAATGGCGATGATGAATCTTTAGTAATTTCTGTGCGCCAGATCAAAAAATAACCAAAGAATACCTTTCCCAGAAGGCCATTGGCCTGATCGGCATGTCGGTTTCGGCAAACCAGCCATTTTGGTCGGACAATTTTCAACGCATTCTTGTAACCGTTGACTGGAGACGGCGCAACCCGCGGAGCGCGCGATGCTTCACAGTATTGCCTCGGCATAACAGCAATAATCTGACGCTGTCATCCAGATCCAATAAAAACAACGTGAAACAGGGCGAATTATGATGTACCGACTGGTTATTGAAACCGGCCGCCAGTGTGTGGCGCATCTCAAGCTTCTGCTTGTGGGTGCGGCCGTCATGCTTGCCGGCTGTTCCGCGAATCCCATCTACTCCACCACCGGTGTTGTTCTCTCCAATTATTCCGAGCAGGAAGCCACTCCCTACGTGATGCAGATGTCCGACCCGCAGCTGGCTTGCGCGCTGGGTGAGGGTGTGGACCCGTTGCTGTATTCGTTTTCACGGGTAACGGATGCGCCGGACAGTACCGGTTCGCTGCTTATGTTGCTGGCAGGCAACTGTATGGAATATCGGGCCTGGGAAGCTGAGCTGTCCTATCTGCGGGCGGATTACGAAGGCAACGTTCCGGCGGCCAAGGATGCCCGTGAAGAGGCCAAGCGTTTGTACGCCAAGACCGCAGAGCGTCGCTATAAGGCCTTCAAACGGGCCATGGCGGCGTACGATTTCGATCCGGCTGCCGAACCACTCGAGTGCCCGTTCCTGTTCAATGAACAGGATGAACTGACCTTCCTTTTGGGACTTCTGACCGGCATGCAGGCCATCGTGAATGATGCCAATTCCGGCGCCATGGCGGGCATTCCCCGGAATATTGCGCCTCAGGCAGAACGCGCCGCCACCTGTGTGGATGACAAGAAGTGGGGCGGTTTGCCCAATGCCATCCGCGCACTTGTCTGGCTCCTCCTGCCCGATACTCGCCCTGATTTGTCACCCGATCCCTGGGTGGTTATGGATCACAGCGTAGAACTGGGTATCCAGAAAGGTTTCCGTGCATCCCTGGCTCTCAAGGCGGTCGCCGCTGAAACCTTTGGTCGCCCCGACAAGCTGAAAGAAGCCATCTCCGAGTTTGCCGATTCTGATGCAACTGTGGACGTCTGGGATGAGTACCGTCTTGTGGACACCGTTGCCCGGGGCGTCATCCAGTTCTCCTCCGACAAATACTGGACCGAGCATTACGGTTACCGGACGCCCCAGAGCTTCTTCGGAAAGATGAGCCCGGAGCGTGATACCGAGAATGTCGAAACCATGAACCTGGATGACCTGCTCTGAGCAGGTCATCCATCCCGATCCGATTACCCATAAACAAGAAAATGACCCGGAGGTCGTTATGATCCGCAAGTCCCTTACTGCACTGGCACTGGTTGCCGCCGCACCACTGGCTTCTGCACAGACTGTTTCCATGTGTGTGTTCGATGTCATCGGTGCCAACGGTGACTTCTATAACATGGCCAAGGACTACGCGCTGGAGATGAAGAGTCACGGCGTTGACTTCCAGCTGAAGCCCTATACGGATGAAGGCGTCGCCGTGGGCGACTTCAACGCCGGCCAGTGCGACGTGGTGGCAGCCACAGACCTGCGAACCCGCCCCTTCAACCGGTTCACCGGCAGTATCAGTGCGGTTGGTGCCATTCCGACCTACGACAACCTGAAAACCCTGCTCGCGACTCTTGCGCAGCCCAAGGCGGCGCCCCTGATGAAGCAGAATGGCTATGAAGTGCTGGGTATCATTCCGGTTGGCGCCGGTTACCTGTTCGTAAACGATCGGAGCATCGATACCGCCGGCGAACTGGCCGGCAAGCGCATGGCGACCCTGGATTACCAGAAAGACGCCATCCACATGGTGAACTTTGTGAAGGCCACCGTCGTTCCTTCGGACATCACCAACTTTGCAGGTAAATTCAATAACGGATCCGTTGATACCGCGTACGCGCCGGCCTTTGCCTACGAGGCCCTGGAGCTCTACAAGGGTATTGGCGACAAGGGTGGGGTCGTCGACTATCCGCTGGCTCAGCTGACCATGCAAATTATTGCTCGTGACGGTGTGATGGATGAGAAGACCGCGCAGCAATCCCGGGAAGTGGCCTGGAATATGTTTCCCCAGGCGATGGACCTGATCAAGAAACAGGAAAGCGCCATTCCGGACGATGTGTGGATCCGCATTCCCGAGAAGGACATTCGCGGTTATCAGGAAATGTTCCGTCAGAACCGTCTGGAAATGCGTGATGGCAAGAACGGTGCACCGGATGTCTACGATCCGAAAATGCTCGGTCTGCTGAGCAAGATCCGCTGTGCCAGTAATCCGTCTGCTGCAGAGTGTACTGCGGCCAACCGCGAATAACAGGACGGTGCGAACATGAACTGGCGAACGCTGACGGTCCCGGCCGCGAAAACCCTGTACCCCGTGCATCGGCTGCACGGGGCCCTGCTCCTGCTGCTCCTGCTGTTCACGCTGCTGCTGGGTATGGGGAGTTCGCTGCATTCCCGCCTGCTGTGGGTGGGAGAGCAGACCTGGCCGAATTACTACCTGCTTGACCCCGATGCCAAGGAACCGGCCTGTGATCTGCACCGTGACATCGATGCGGAAGTCGCCAAACGGGTCCAGGCCTACAAGCCGGACCCGGACGACCTGTTCAGTTCGCCGCCCAATCCTGCGGCCATTCGCAAGTCGCTGGAGAGCAACCTGGAGCTGTGCCAGCAGAAGTATGCGCTCTACGAGCAAAATCTGAAGCATGCTACCGCCGCGCTCGCTGTCTACAAGGCGGTGGAGCAGGGGATCGCACACTTCCTGCTGGACAACATTGAACTGACCAAGTTCCTCTTCATTGCCATGTTTGCAATGGCCGCGGCCATTGCCGCCCTGGATACGGACCACATCGCGCTGCGCCTGCCCAGGAACCGGGCCGAATGGCGCCTGAGCCAGGGTGTGCAGTTTGTGGTCAATGGCTTGATGGTGGTTTCGCTGAATGCCTATCTGGGCAAGCTCACGACGTCGCCGGAGTCAGGCGGCACCATGGAGCTGCAGTACGCCTGGGTCATGGTGTTCGGTCTCTTCATGGTCATCAACGCCGCACGCTTCATCTATGTGCCTTCGCGGATCAGTTCCGGTTCGCTGTCGTTCTCGTCCGGTCTGGTCATACCGCTGTATTGTGCGATGGGCCTGATTGCGATGAGTTACTTCTTCCTGGTGGATGGGTATGCCTCCGGTCTGGCCATTTACTTCGGCATGATGACCAACCTGTCGTCGATGTTCATCAACATCGGCCTGTATGTGCTGGTGGGGATGATGCTCAAGCAGACCCAGCTGCCGGAGTTGCTGCTGAATGTCATCAAACCGTTCAACCTGCCGGCGCCCCTGCTGGCTTCGGTGATCATCTTCAGCACCGCGTTCCCCACGGCGTTTACCGGCGCCTCGGGGATCTTCATCCTGGCCGTCGGTGGCGTGGTCTACGACGAGCTCCGTCGTGCCGGTGCCGGTCGCCAGCTGTCCTTGGCCACCACGGCCATGTCGGGCAGCCTGGGTGTGGTGCTGAATCCGTGCCTGCTGATTGTGGTCGTTGCAGCCCTGAACAAGGAAGTCACTACCACCGAAATGTACAGCTGGGGTTTCTGGATCTTCATCATGTCGGCGACCCTGTTTTCATTCGTGGTTTGCAAGACGGAAGGCAACTGGAAACCCAGGCCGGCTCCTGGCGCGTTGACACGGGCGATTGGTGAATTGCGGCCGCTGATTCCCTATGCGCTCGTCGGCGGTCTGGTGATTCTGGCAATCTGGATCATTCTCGGGCTGAAATTCAATGAATACAGTGCGCCCCTGATTCTGCCGTTGGTCATGCTGGCGCTGGTGATGCTCGATGCCCGGAAATCGAATCGTGAAGATGAAGAGACCCGGTTGCAGGCCTTCTGGAACCGGAGTTCAGCCGCCGCCAGTGATTCTGCGGTGCACATCGGAGCTCTCCTGGCCCTGATCGGTTTCTCCATCTGCATGGGCGGTATCCTGGAGCGTTCGGAGATCGTGCACGTTCTGTTCCCCGAGCATCTGACCAGTCCCTGGATCGCCATGCTGGTGATCGTCGTCATGCTGACCTTCATCGGTATGGTGATGGATCCGTTTGGTGCCGTGATTCTGGTCTCTGCCACGATTGCCCAGCCAGCGATCCATCTGGGTATCGATCCCCTCCATTTCTGGCTGGTCTGCCTCGTGGCCTTCGAGCTTGGTTACCTGAGCCCGCCAGTCGCTCTCAACCATCTGTTGACCCGGCAGGTCGTTGGAGAGACGGAGGTGCTGGCGGCGGAGCGTACCGGCTCCTTCTGGCACCGTTACCAGCGATTGCTGCTCCCGCTGGCGGTGATGGGGCCGACGCTGCTGCTGGTGGCCTTTGTGCCAATGCTGTTCTACGCGTTGTAAGGCTTGCGAGCCTTGCCAAAAAGCCGGACCCTGCGAGGTCCGGCTTTTTGCATCCGGGCTGTGCGGAATGACAGGTATTTGTCATTGTTTGGTTCTACAATGAGGGTAGTCCCGCACCCGGGGTAAGCCGTCATCGAGGTAAGGTTGTTATGGTTGTTCGCGACGTTTTGGGTGGGTCCGTACTCGTCTCTGTCCTGGCTTTGTCCGGTTGTGGTGGCGGCGGTGGTGGAGATTCAACGGCCGATGATGGCAATGGGACCACGACGCCCCAGACGGTGGTGGCGGGGTCGATCGGGATCGAAGCGAATACCCGGGTCGATCAGGATACCTCGGATTTCCTGTCTTTCAGTAGCGACCCGAGTATAGATTCGCCGTTGAATTCGGATGCTGAACGGCAGTTGCTACCTAGTTCAGTGGTCTTGGGTGGTTATGTCAGTGCTGACTCCGGTGCTAGGGCTGTTGGCAACCCTTACGACGACTATGCTATGGATAGCGTGGATCGGTATTCCATAGCTTTGGCGCCTGGCGATACGGTAAGGGTTCAAACCTTTGACTTAGCCACAACCCACCAAGTTCGGGTGGTTTTACGCGATCCTTCCACTGGCGCAGAGATTTCTTCTGATTCTACGGATCCAACAACGGATCCGAGTAATCCAGCCTTACCTAAGTTATTGGCATCAATAACCTTGCCAAGCGATGGGAGTTACACTTCGGGCAATTACTCAGTCGATATTGAAACGGATGTTAACGACGCTGGACCGGTGCGATATGTTTTGACGAAGATGCCTTTCAGTCAATCTTTAACCCTGTCGTTCGATTGGCCGCGATTTGAGTTTGTTCCGTCTGAAGCGATCGTTTCAATGCAAACCTCCGGTGCTCAGGGCGTTGCAGCACTTTCCGCTCTTGATGCTTCAAATGCCAGGCAGTTAGATGACCATCATTGGTTGGTTCAGATGTCGCCGCGGCAGTTCTCCGGAACGGTTGAAAGGCAGGATGCGACTCTAAATTGGGTTTCTGCCCTGCGAAAGAAGTCCGGCATTGACCGAGTTACGCCCAATTATGTGATGCACTCGCAGGCCGTCGGAAGTCCGCAAACAGCTGTTAATGAGCCGCTTTACAAGGAGCAGTGGCATTATGGTCTGATTAACGTGCCGGCCTCATGGCAGTTGGCGCCAAATGGAGCCAGCAGTGTCAAGGTTGCGGTGCTTGATACAGGGGTTTTCAAGTCCCCTTCGGCTTGGCATCCGGAGTTGAGTGGCAATTTGTTAGTTCTTCCTGGTTCAGATTTTGTATCTGAGCCTTACGACAATGATGATGTTAACACTGCTATTTTCGGGAGTCTTGGCCCTGATGATATTCCTGCTGATCCAGGCAATGCAGTTGGTAGCAACGTTTTTCATGGTACTCATGTTGCTGGGACGATCGCTGGAGACGGTAATAACGATGAAGGTGGAACGGGAATCGCTTTCAACGCTTCTCTTATCCCGGTACGGGTGTTGGGAGAGGGGGGAAGTGGATCCCTGAAAGACCTGTATCGAGCCCTAGACTGGGTTGCTAGCAATAGTGGTGCGGATATCGTCAATTTGAGTCTCGGTGGACTTCCGTATGATCAGGAACTGGAAGCCAAATTGGCAAACCTCAAGGCCAATAACATCATAGTCGTCGCAGCTGCCGGTAATGACCGTAGCAATGTTCCAACCTATCCAGGAGCGTCACGTTCGGTGTTCGGGGTGAGTGCGGTAGATGCTGCAGGGAATTTGGCTAGTTACTCGAATTACGGAGATAGGATTGATCTGGCTGGACCAGGTGGAGATGGTTCGCGAGATGCAAATTTTGATGGCAAAGCAGACCTTGTTCTTAGCAGCAGCGCGATCTTAGGTGATGGCGGGTATTTTGAACCCGCTTACATAGGTTTGCAGGGAACGTCCATGGCTGCTCCCCACGTCTCTGGCGTCTTTGCTCTAATGAAGGAGGCAAAGCCAAACCTCGACGTTGTTAATGACCTCGAATCATGGCTTATGGCAGGGAGACTGACTAATGGATCCGCTGGTTCTAAGACCCCCGAATTTGGTTATGGACTAATTGATGCGGGAAAGGCTGTAGCCACGGCTCTTGAAAACCCTTCCATCACCGTCCTTTCTCCCACACCTTATTATGTCAGTCTCAACTCGGAGCGGATTTCTGAAATTGTAACGCTAAATCCGGTGGGGGCGTCTTCATCCGTGACCGGCTTAACAGTCGGTTCTTATCCGAACTGGTTGTCGGTATCTGTCAACAATTCCGGCGCGAATCCAGAGTTGACTTTCGCATTGACCAATCCTCAAAACCTAGATCCCAATGTGCCACTTCAGGCGTCTGTATCAGTCTCTTATACAACAGATCAGCAGCGGACTTTAGATATCCCCGTATCCGCCCAAGTGGTCACCGACGAGCAGCAGCGCAATGCCGGTGTTCATTTTGTTCTACTTGTAGATACGACACCTGACGCAAAAGGTTTATATCAGGCGGAGGCACAGGTAGCCGCCACGGTTGAAAACGGCGAGTACCAGTTCAGCTTCCCGCTGGAAAACGGCGACGGCGTACAGACCCAATCCGAGGTGACACCCGGGGATTACTTCCTGGTGGCCGGGACCGATCTGGATAACGATGGCATTATCTGCCAGCCGGGCGAGGCCTGCGCCGAGTATCCGGTCTCGGGGTTGCGGGAGGCCATCCATGTGGACCAGAACACCGATCTGACCAACATCCGGATGACGACCGGTTTCAGTCGCCCGACCATTTCAGCGGCAACGCCGGACGTGCTGCCCCGACCGGATTTTGCAGGTTACCGGCTGATCCCGGAAGATGACTTTGTTAGACCCTTGAAGAGGCTGTCAGGAGAGTGAACGTGCGTCGTATGGTGCGATCAGCGGTCGTCGCTGCTGCCACATTTTGTATGGTGGGCCTGGCCGGTTGTGCGGCCAGCACGCCGGATATCGTCTCTGCGCCGGCCAAGGTGCGTCAGGTGACCGAATCCAGTCATTGCGGGCTGACCGGTCCCGGCCTTTTGCTGGTCACTTCCGATGCGCAGCTGTCGAAGTATCTGGGGCTTCCTGCCCAGAACCTGGCAACCCAGCAGCTCCGTAACGTTGACCTGGAGCGGGAGTTTCTGTTGTTCGTAACCCTCGGGAAGAAATCGACCTCGGGCTATGGCGTCCGGCTGACGTCCGCTGAGATCCACGGCGATGTCCTGGATATTCGGGCCGAGGTCCGCTCTCCTCCCAAGGATGCCATCCTGGCCCAGGTTATGACCTCACCCTGCGCGGTACTGGCGGTTGAACCGGGCAACTGGAACGCCATACGGGTGACGGGCATCGGTGATTCTCCGTTGCTGTTGCGCCCCTGATCTTTCGATCGGAACACAAAACAACCGTTGATCTTTCCCGGTGAATCCCTAAGCTATGGCTCAGAATTTCTGATCCATTGCGGAGTCTCGTCCTGCCTATGAGCCAGCAACAGTACAACGCCGACGCCATTGAAGTTCTGAGTGGTCTGGACCCGGTGCGTAAACGCCCGGGCATGTATACGGACACCTCCCGGCCCAATCACCTGGCTCAGGAAGTCATCGATAACAGCGTCGACGAAGCGCTGGCAGGCCACGCCCGCCGGATTGATGTGGTACTCCACGACGACGGTTCTCTCAGCGTTGAGGACGATGGCCGTGGCATGCCCGTGGACCTGCACAAGGAAGAGGGGTTGCCGGGGGTTGAGCTGATCCTTACCCGGCTCCATGCCGGTGGCAAATTCTCCCAGGGCAATTACAACTTCTCAGGTGGTCTGCACGGGGTGGGCGTCTCCGTCGTCAATGCCCTGTCAACCGAGCTTGAAGTCACTATCAAGCGCGACGGGCAGCTGCACCGGATGACCTTTGCTGATGGTGAGAAGGCGACCGACCTTGAAGTGATCGACACCGTTGGCAAGCGAAACACCGGAACCCGCCTGCGTTTCAAACCGGATCCCAAGTATTTTGACAGCCCGAATTTCTCCATCAGCCGTCTGAAGCACAACCTGAGGGCGAAGGCTGTGTTGTGCCCGGGGCTGACGGTAACCTTCCTCCAGGAAAAGTCCGGTGAAAAGGACGAATGGTTTTACGAGGACGGCCTGCGCGACTATCTGCGTACCGCGCTTGCGGATATTGAGGCGGTGCCCCTTGAACCGTTCACCGGTTCCTTCTCCGGCAACAGCGAGGCCGTGGACTGGGCGATCCAGTGGTTGCCTGAGGGTGGCGAGACGGTCATGGAAAGCTACGTCAACCTGATCCCGACGGCCCAGGGTGGCACACACGTCAATGGTCTGCGGACCGGGCTGCTGGAGGCCATGCGGGAGTTCTGCGAGTTCAGGAACCTGCTGCCCCGGGGCGTCAAGTTGTCCCCGGAAGACATCTGGGAGCGGGTTGCCTACGTGCTCTCATTCAAGATGCAGGAGCCCCAGTTCTCCGGCCAGACCAAGGAGCGTTTGTCCTCCCGGGAAGCGGCGAGTTTTATCTCCGGGGTGGTCAAGGACGCGTTCAGCCTGTGGCTGAACCAGCACACGGACATTGCCGAGGCACTGGCGGAGCTGTTCATCAACAACGCCCAGCGCCGGCTGCGCGCGAGCAAGAAGGTCGCGCGAAAGAAGGTGACCTCCGGGCCTGCCTTGCCGGGCAAACTGGCGGATTGTTCCGGTGGTGATACTGCCCGCTCGGAACTGTTTCTGGTGGAAGGGGACTCGGCCGGTGGATCGGCCAAACAGGCCCGTGACCGGGAGTTCCAGGCGGTCATGCCGCTGCGGGGCAAAATTCTCAACACCTGGGAAGTGGACTCCGGTGAGATCCTGGCGTCCCAGGAAGTTCACGACATTGCCGTGGCCATTGGTGTGGATCCGGGATCGGACGATCTTGCCGGACTGCGCTACAACAAGGTCTGCATCCTGGCGGACGCCGATTCGGACGGCCTGCACATTGCGACACTACTGTGCGCCCTGTTCGTGAAACATTTCCGTCCACTGGTCGCCGCCGGCCACGTGTTCGTCGCGATGCCGCCGCTGTACCGGGTGGACCTGGGCAAGGAGACCTTCTACGCCCTGGATGAGCATGAGAAGCAGGGCATCATTGACCGCCTCGAGGCGGAAAAGCGACGCGGCAAGATCTCCGTCACCCGATTCAAGGGCCTTGGCGAGATGAACCCGTTGCAGTTGCGCGAGACCACCATGGCGCCGGATACCCGCAGGCTGGTCATGCTCACCCTTGAGGATGGCGACCAGACCGAAGAGCGTATGGATATGTTGCTTGGCAAGAAGCGGGCGTCCGATCGCAGGGCCTGGCTCGAAACCTACGGCAACATGGCGGACGTGGCCGTTTGATATTCTTTTTGGCGCTTTAAAAATCGCCCATTATTCTTTTTAAGTCTTCATCAAAGCCGTTATCCTGCCAGTTTTTATGACCGGGAATACCGTACATGGACTGGCAAGGCTGGTTTTCTCTGGCACTGGCGGCTGGCGCACTGCTGATGATGAGCTCCGGACGATTTGCCCCCCATATGGTGATGATGGGGGTGCTGGTCGTTCTGAGCACCAGTGGCATTATATCGCCGGCCCAGGCGCTGTCCGGGTTCAGTAACAGTGGTCTGATTACCGTGGCTGCCATGTTCGTCGTGGCCGCGGGTATTCATCATTCCGGCGGTGTCGACCTGGTGGTTCGGTATCTGCTCCGTTCCCCGAAAACCGTCCGCAGTGCCCAGGCCCGTATCGCCTTTCCCGTTTCCCTGCTGAGTGGCTTCCTGAACAATACCCCCGTGGTGGCCACCATGATTCCCGCTGTTCACAGCTGGTCCCGTCGCATCGGCATTGCTCCCTCCAAGCTCATGATTCCCTTGAGCTATTCGGCGATCCTCGGGGGCACTCTTACGTTGGTCGGGACCAGTACCAACCTGGTGGTAAATGGCCAGTATCAGCAACTGACCGGAAGTGCCGGCTTCTCCATCTTCTCGATTACCAGTGTCGGATTGCCGGTCGCCGTGATCGGCCTGGCCGTGATGCTGCTGGTTCTGCCCCGGATGCTGCCAGACCGCAAGGATCAGCAGAAGTTCGGTTCCATGCGGGAATTCACGTTGGAGGTGGCGGTCTCGCCCAATGGGCCTCTTGTTGGCAAAAGCGTGGGCGAGGCCGGATTGCGGGAGCTTGAGCGTCTGTATCTGGTTGAGATCGAGCGGGATGGCAGCGTTGTGACGGCTGTGCCCTCGGAAGAACGCCTCCTGGGCGGTGACCGGCTGGTGTTCGCCGGAGATACGCAGGCGATTTCCGATCTTTTGCGGATTCCGGGCATTGTCCCTTCGGTGCACGAAGACGAACCCAGCCTGAGTAAAGACCGTGCGGAACGGAGACTGGTGGAGGCGGCTCTGTCGCCCCAGTCAGATGTTCTCGGGCTGACCATCCGCGATGCCCGTTTCCGGGATCGCTATGGTGCGGTGGTGCTTGCTGTGGCCAGAGGGGGGCAGCGGGTATCTGGCAACCTGGGCAATATCCGTCTGAAACCGGGGGATGTGCTGTTGCTGGAGGCGCGGCCTGCGTTTGTCAGCCGGCAGCGATACAACCGGGATTTCCTTCTCATCAACGATCTTGATACCGAGACGCCACGACACGACCGGGCCTGGCTGGCCTGGCTGATTCTTCTCGTGGTGGTGAGCCTGGCGGCCTGCGGGGTAATGACCATGCTCAATGCGGCTCTGTCCGGTGCTGCCCTGATGATTCTCAGTGGATGCTGCTCCGCCGGCCAGGCTCAGAAAGCGGTCGATGTGCCGGTGATCCTGACCATCGCGGCGTCGTTTGCGCTGGGGGCAGCGCTGGAGGAAACCGGCGCCGCTACCTTTTTGGCCGGGACCATTATGGGCCTGAGCCAGGGCCACGTTCTCCTTAGCATCCTGATGGTGTATTTTGCCGTCTCCGTGCTGACGGAAGTGGTGACCAACAACGCCGCTGCCGTGCTGGTGATTCCCGTGGTGTTGTCGATGACGACGGTTATGGGGGTGCCGGCCGAGCCGTTCGTGATCGCCGTAATGATGGCGGCATCGGCCAGTTTTGCCACACCCTTGGGCTATCAGACCAACATGATGGTGTTCGGGCCGGGCGGCTATCGGTTCGCTGATTTCCTCAGGGTTGGGCTGCCCATGAATATTTTCATCGGGTTGCTGACCGTTCTTGTTATCGGGCTTGTGTACGGGATCAGCTTCTACTGATGTCGGTTTCTACCGGGTTGGAGAGGATGTCGCAACACAGCACTCTGAGTTGGCCGTTGTCGTAGAACCCCTGAGACATGGTAACGCACATGTAGGCCCCCGTGACGCACAGGTAGGGTGCGGTTACCTGCAATTGCTCTGGCTGGGCAATGGCCTGTCGGAGGTAATGCTGGCGGTACCAGTCAGCACTGGTTGTGCTTTCGAGTGGTTTGAATCTCGGGTCCTGGTTTCGGACACCGGCGTCCGAAATCAGAGTGTCTTCAATCTGGATGCCCTCGGCATTAACCAGGTAGCAGCGGGATACCGCCGGATGATTCAGCAGTTCGCTGCAGGCTTGCTGCATACCAGCACCGGAGCATAGCCGATCAATGGCGGTGTGGAAAAAGCCGTCGAAAAAACTGACCAGTTGGCGGGTCGGGTCCAGCGTTACCTGGGTCTGCTGCTTGTAATCTCTCAGCAGGTGATCAAAATCCGCCGGCTGGATATCAATGCCTTCTAGCTCGATGCTGGGCTTCCGGAAATAGTAACCCTGCACGAAGTCCACGCCCGCATCGATGGCAATCATCGCCTGATCGTACGTTTCGACGCCTTCCAGTAACACCAGGCAGGCCGATTGATGCAGAAGGGATACGATGCCATTCAGGATCTGCCGGGCCTTGTGGTCCTCTGTTGCGCGGGTCAGAAGGGTTCGGTCGAGTTTGACGATATCCGGTGACAGGTTCCAGATACGTTCGAAGTTTGAATGTCCGGCGCCGAAGTCGTCGATCGCCGTCAGGCAACCCAGATCCTTGTAGTAAGCGACGGTTTCCCTCAGCCGCTCCGCGTTATCCGTCGGCTGCTCGACAATTTCCATAACGATCCGGTGTGGTGGCAGCCCGGTTTTCTTCAGCAGTTGACCGAAGAATGAGTCGGAGTTATTGGCGCCCGCGGCCACCCGGGGTGACACGTTCAGAAACAGCCAGTTGAGCTCGTCCTTGATACAGCTGTAGTTGCGGATGTGAAGATAGCGACACAGGCGGTCAAGCAGCAGGTTCTCTGCTTCTGATGCGGGGAGCTGGAAGAGCTGGACCGGCAGGACTGGTGCGTTGTCCGTATCGAAAGCCCGTATCAGGGCCTCGTAGCCAACAATACGTTTGTGGGAAATGCTGTAAATAGGCTGGAGTGCGGTTCTGAGGGTGAGTCCTCGAAAATCTGCGGTCCAGCCGCTACCTTCCTGGTTCAGCATAGGGGACAGCAGATCCAGCTCCGGCGCTGTCAGCTTTTCAGGCAAGGGTCGCGACATAGAGTTTCTGGCTAGTTTGACGAACACAACGGGCAACAGTCAGGCCCGAACTGTCTGAAACACGTACGTAAAAGCGGCGATCAGCTCACCGGGGTACGTTGTAAGAAGCTTGCCAAAAAACAGGGATTATTACCACCGTTTCATATACAAACGCGAAACGGTTTGTATCCAAAGGGGGCAGTCAGTGCTAACTCGAAGGGAGGGCGGCGCGCTGGCCGCCCGAAACATCAGTTGTTGCTGGGAACAACCACGTTCTCGTCGAATTCCAGTTCCATGTTATGCCTCACAGTCGCTTGTCACGATGGTTTTCAAGAATACTTAAAGTTTATCGCCGCGATGAAATTCAACAATCCGTAAAACCCGTATAAGACTAAAGGGATAGGCGAATATCGATCAGAAATTCTGATGAGCCACAGCAAAAGATTTTGGTTTGCTGTGGGAACGCCTCTTTTTAGACTATGCAGATCAACGTGACAGGGAGCAGTCGGATTCGTATGCAATGGCGAAATGATTCAACGCGTTATGGTGCGGTAGCTGTGACAGCGCATTGGGTTGTGGCCGCAACCGTGCTTGGCTTGTTTGTGCTGGGCACCTGGATGGTGGATCTGACTTACTACCACGCGTGGTATCAGCGCGGCCCTGACCTGCACCGGAGTTTTGGCATTCTTTTGTTCCTGGTCGTGCTTGCACGGGTGGCGTGGCGCCTGACCGATTCTGCCCCGGATCCCGTTTCCGGTCATTCCCGGGTCGAGAAGGTCATGGCCCGGGTTGCACACGGGGCTCTGTACCTGCTGCTGTTTGTCGCGATGGGCAGTGGATACCTGATCACAACGGCCGATGGGTCCTCGATCAGTGTATTCGGTTGGTTCGACGTCCCGTCGGTGACGGGCAACATCAATCATCTGGAAGACATCGCTGGAAGCATTCATTACTGGTCAACCCTTGGGCTGGTCTTCCTGGCCGGATTGCATGCGCTTGGCGCGCTCAAGCATCACTGGGTTGATCGGGACCAAACGCTACGGCGTATGCTCGGTCTATAGAGTTGGAAATTGCTGTCTTAAGGCTGTCCCAGTCAGGGACTGACATTGATGAAAAAGGAGATCACCATGAAAAAGCTCATTCTGGCATCTGCGGTTTCACTCGCGTTGACGGGCGTTGCGTCAGCGGCGGAAGACAATGGCAGCGGCACCTATCAGTTCGATACCAAGGGCGACCATCAGTTCATCATGTTCAAGATTTCTCATCTGGGCTACAGCTGGCTTTATGGTCGTTTTAACGAATTTGACGGCCAGTTCACCTACGATGCGGAAAACCCCGAGAAGAGTTCGGTATCGGTGACGATTGACACGGCCAGCGTCGACTCGAATCACGCAGAGCGGGACAAGCATCTCCGGAGTGAGGACTTCCTGTACGTCGATGAATACCCGCAAGCATCCTTCAAGAGCAAACGAATCGAGATGCAGGGAGATGGCGAAGCAGACATCGTCGGCGATCTCACGCTCCGGGGCGTCACCAGGGAAATCACGCTCGATGCCGAGATGATCGGGCATGGATCAGATCCCTGGGGCGGTTACCGCATGGGCTTCGAAGCGGAAACGGAACTGCGGCTGAAGGATTTCGGCATCCCGATGGACCTGGGCCCCGCTTCCGAAACGGTGGATATGATCATTTCTGTTGAAGGCATACGACAGTAAGCAGCAGGTACAATGGGCCGATTTCGGGAGTCACACCCGGAATCGGCCTGTCTGTTGCTCCAGGTCGCTTGCGTAACCGTGCAACGACTGGCTGATCTCGTCGATCTCCCGCGAACGTTTGGCGCTGTCTGACGCCAGATCGTTGATTTCCGTAATGCTTCGATTGATCTCGTCCACAACCTGGGTCTGCTGTTCCGTGGCGGACGCAACGCTGGTGTTGGCATCGCTGATATCGGCAATGCCTTCGAGGATGGCCTGAAGCCCGCTTTCGGCCTCGGTTGCCAGCTTCTCGGTTTCTCCGGCTTCGCGACTGCCCACCTCCATGACGGACACCACTTCCGATACGCCGCCTTGCAGAGCCGTGATCATGGTCTGGATGTCTTCCGTAGACTGCTGGGTTCTTTGCGCCAGTGTTCTGACCTCATCAGCCACAACCGCAAAGCCGCGTCCCTGTTCGCCGGCTCTGGCCGCCTCTATGGCCGCGTTAAGGGCGAGCAGGTTGGTCTGCTCGGCAATGCCCCGGATCACATCCAGTACCGACGTGATGTTATCGGAATCTTCCGATAGCTTCCGGATCGCTTCGGCCGCCTTGGCCGTCTGGGCTGCCAGGCTGTGCACCTGCCTGGAGGAATCTCCGATGATGCGAGCATTGTCGCGGCCCTTCTGCTCAGCCTCCCGGGTGATCTCGGCCGCCCGCGAGGCGTTGCCGGCCACTTCCTCGATGGCACTCTGCATTTCGTTGATGGCGGTGGCCACCATGGCAATGGAATCGGTCTGCCGGCTCACGCCGTCGTTGTTCTCCTGGGCCGCGGTGGCCAGTCGACCGGCGCCGTCACCAAGCCCGTTACTGAGTTCCTGGATTGACCGGATCATGCTCTGAAGATTGGCGAGGACCTGGTTGAAACTGTCGGCCAGTCGGCCAAGGTCATCCTTTACTTCGACAGGAATGCGCTGGGTAAGGTCGCCTTTGCCCTGTGCGATCGCGTCGAGCTGACGGCGTACTGCACTGATGGAGCCAATGATCAGTCGCATGAAGAACAGGAACAGGACGAGACTCAGAATGATCGCCAGAACAGTGACAGTGCCCGTGGTGATTGAGCTGGACATGCCCTCCTGCGCGGAATCCTTTGCGCGGTTTGCGGCCTGTTCGTCAGCGAGCGCGCCGAGCTTGTCGTAATAATCCCGCAGGTTGCTGAACAGTGCGGCTGTCTCGCTCTCTGCGAGTGTTCTGGCCTCTTCAGGAGAGCCATTGAGCGCGGTCTGCATCACCTTTCGCGCTGACCCTTCCCAGCGACTGAACGCATCATCGAAGCCCTGAATAATGCTTGCCGCTCCCGAGCCTGAGAGCAGGTCCGATGCCTGGTCAAAACGGTCGCGGGCCTGCTGGGCATTTTCGTTGAAGCTTTCGAGGAAGGCTTCGGTGTCCTCGTCGTTGGACATTGCATCAACCAACCGGATCTGTGCCACGTAAGCCTGATACAGATCTCGGTCACCATTGAGAATCTTGCTGACAGAGGGCAGGTAATTGGTGGCAATTCGATTGGTATCCGAGATGAGTTCCCGGACCGTCAGTGCGTTCAGAATCCCGATTACGATCAGGGCCGCGGCAGTGATGCCAAAAGGGAGAGCGATTTTGGTTCGGAGACCAAGATGACGAAACACCTGCATGCTGTCCTCGCAATGTCTGCTGTTCTGAAGACAGCATAGCAGCTGGATGCGTCAACGCTCCGAAAACATTGACAAAACGAGGAAGCTGCGCGAGGCGTTATGATATGAGTCAATTTGGCCGGGTTTACGAGGAAGAACGAGGCGATTCCTCGTTGGAGGTACAGTTTCTGCAAAGGTAACGCTGCCGCCAGAACTGTCCGGCAAAGATAACGATCCAGATCAGCAGACCTGCCCAGAGGTAGGTTGTTGGAACAACAAAGTTGCCGCTGATCGCGAATTCAACGAGCAGCATCAGTGCCACGGCCAGTACCGCATTGACCAGGGCCGTCACCATGGCCTGCCCACAGGCTTTGAGGTTCTGTCTCATAATGTTCCGCTCGTCCGGGAAAGAAAACGCTCAATCACTTACCATCGACGAGAATACGGTCAGGGTTACCGTCTCTCCATTCGGGAATTCCGCTATTGGCGTTTTCACGATTGCACGGGATTGGAGTATCCGGATTGCCGTCCATATAATGTGCGCTCGCACATATCCCGTGTATTTCGCGGGCGCAAAAGGTAGCATCACTGCCAGTCCAGATAAACCGGCAGTCCAGGTAAACAAGAGGCATACATGCCAGAATTTCAAACCACTGATGAAGGCTTTGAGCGCGTCTCGCTCAGGGATTACACGGAAAAGGCCTACCTTGATTACTCCATGTACGTCATCCTCGACCGGGCCCTGCCCAATGTCGGGGATGGGCTGAAGCCGGTTCAGCGGCGAATCGTTTACGCCATGTCGGAGCTGGGGCTGAAATCCACCTCCAAGTACAAGAAATCGGCCCGCACGGTCGGGGATGTACTGGGCAAGTTCCATCCTCACGGCGACAGTGCCTGCTACGAGGCCATGGTGTTGATGGCCCAGCCGTTCTCCTATCGCTATCCGCTGGTAGACGGGCAGGGAAACTGGGGATCTCCGGACGATCCCAAGTCCTTTGCCGCCATGCGTTATACCGAATCCCGCCTGGCGCCGTTTGCGGACGTTCTGCTGGGTGAACTGGGGCAGGGCACAGTGGATTGGGTGCCCAATTTTGACGGCACGATGGAAGAACCTGCCATCCTGCCAGCGCGCTTGCCCCACGTGCTGCTCAATGGAACCACTGGCATTGCCGTCGGCATGGCGACGGACATCCCGCCCCACAATGTCCGGGAAGTTGCTTCCGCCTGTATCCATTTGCTGGATCAGCCGGACGCCACCGTGGACGATCTCTGCGAGCACATCAAAGGCCCGGATTTCCCGACTCATGCCGAGGTGATTACCCCACGTCGTGACATTCGCCAGATGTACGAAACCGGTCGCGGATCACTCCGGATGCGGGCCCGCTGGACGCGCGAAAATGGTGAAGTGGTGGTCACGGATCTGCCACATCAGGTGTCCGGAAATCGCGTGCTGGAGCAGATTGCCCAGCAGATGCAGACCAAGAAACTGCCCATGGTGGCGGATCTGCGTGACGAGTCTGATCATGAAAACCCCACCCGCCTGGTGATTGTGCCCCGATCCAACCGTGTGGACCTGGATGGGCTGATGGCCCACCTCTTTGCCAGTACAGACCTGGAAAAGACCTATCGGGTGAACATCAACGTTATCGGAAACGATGGCCGCCCGGGTGTGAAGGGGCTACATTCCGTCCTGACCGAATGGTTGGCCTTCCGCCGCACAACGGTGGTGCGACGCCTTCAGCATCGGCTGGACAAGGTCCTGGCCCGTCTGCACATTCTGGAAGGCCTTCTGGTGGCCTACCTGAATATCGACGAAGTCATCGAGATCATCCGGTACGAGGACAAGCCCAAGGATGAGCTGATGGCCCGTTTCGGGCTGTCGCCGGAACAGGCCGAGGCGATCCTGGAGTTGAAGCTGCGTCATCTGGCGAAGCTGGAAGAAATGAAGATCCGGGGCGAGCAGGACGAGCTCTCGGCGGAGCGTGACGAACTGCAGTCCATTCTCGGATCCGAGGACCGTTTGCGCGAGCTGATCAAGACGGAACTCCAGCAGGATGCGGAAGCCTTTGGCGACGACCGCCGCTCACCCATTGTGGAGCGCGAAGAAGCGCGGGCATTCAGTGAAGTCGACCTCGTCTCCAACGATCCGGTGACGGTTGTCCTGTCCGAGAAAGGCTGGGTCCGTGCCGCCAAGGGGCACGATATCGAACCGGAAGGGCTGAGTTACAAGGCCGGTGACCGGTTTGCACTGGCCGCCCGGGGGCGTAACAACCAGCAGGCGATCTTCCTGGATTCCACCGGACGCGCATACTCGCTGCTGGCGCACACCCTGCCATCAGCCAGGGGTCAGGGCGAGCCGCTGACCGGGCGTATCAATCCGCCCTCCGGCGCGACTTTCTCCGGGCTTCTCCTGGGCGAGCCGTCCGGTAAGGTGCTGTTGGTTACCGATGGCGGATATGGCTTCGTGACCAGTCTGAACGACATGATCAGCAAGAACCGCAATGGCAAAGCCGTTGTCAGTGTGCCGAAGGGCGCGAGGATCATGCCTCCGGTTTCGGTACCCCGTTCGGAGAGTCCGTTGTACCTGGCGGCCATTTCCAATGAAGGCCGGATGCTGGTTTTCCCGCTCAGCGAGCTGCCGGAACTGGCCAAGGGGAAAGGCAACAAGATCATCAGTATTCCGTCTGCCCGCGTCCAGAACCGCGAGGAGTATGTGGTGGCCGTGGCGGTCTTTGCTCAGGACGACCTGATCGAAATCCGGGCCGGCAAGCGCAAGATGGGATTGAAATTCAGTGACCTTGAGCATTACCTCGGAGAACGCGGGCGTCGTGGCCACAAACTGCCACGGGGGCTTCAGCGGGTCGATGCCATTGACGTGATAGCCACTGCCACGCAGGCGGGGCAAGAGGAGAGCGGCGACAGTGAGTGAGCTGGTACTGATTAACGTATCGGGACGCGATAAGCCCGGACTCACCTCGGAAATCACGGGCATCATGGGGCAATACGACGTCCGGATTCTGGACATCGGTCAGGCGGTGATTCACGACCACCTGACCTGGGGAATCCTGATCGAGATCCCGGATGAGTCCAAGTCCTCACCGGTCATCCGTGACCTGCTGTTCCGGTTGCATGCGCTGGATCTTCAGGTGCATTTTGCGCCGATTACCGTAGAAGAATATCAGGCGTGGGCGGCCGGCCGTAATCGTGCCTGCTACATCGTCACGCTCCTGTCCCGGGATATCAAGGCCGAACAGATCGCCAAGGTCTCGGCAATCACCGCCCGACACGGCCTTAACATCGACAACATCAGTCGCCTGTCTGCACGCCCGTCGCTCAATCCTGGCGATAACCGGATTGCCTGTGTGGAGTTTTCGGTACGCGGTACCGCTGAAGACCTGGAAGAACTGCGCGCCGATTTTCTGCACATTGCTGGTGAAATGAACGTTGATATTGCCTTTCAGGAGGACTCTATCTTCCGTCGGAACAGGCGTCTGGTGGTATTCGATATGGACTCCACTCTTATCGAGGCGGAAGTTATCGATGAGCTTGCCAGGGAAGCGGGCGTTGGCGATCAGGTGGCGGAGATTACCGAGCGGGCCATGCAGGGGGAGCTGGATTTCAGTCAGAGCTTTGCCGAGCGTCTGGCCCTGCTGAAAGGGCTTGATGAATCGGTACTTGAAGGCATTGCCGGCCGCCTGAGGTTGACAGAGGGGGCCGAGCATCTTATCCGCAGTCTCAAAGGCCTGGGCTACCGCACAGCCATCCTGTCCGGCGGTTTCACCTACTTTGCGAGGCACCTGCAGGCAAAGCTTGGCATCGACTATGTCTACGCCAACGAACTGGAAATCGAGAACGGCAAGGTGACCGGTCGGGTGTCTGGCCAGATTGTAGACGGTAAGCGTAAGGCGGAGCTGCTGCTGGAAATCGCCAGGAAGGAACACATCTCCCGGGAGCAGGTTATTGCCGTGGGAGACGGTGCCAACGATTTACCGATGCTGAGTCAGGCGGGGCTGGGAGTGGCCTTCCGGGCCAAGCCCCTGGTCAAGGAGTCCGCCCGTCACTCGATTTCCACGCTGGGGCTGGATGCCATCCTGTACCTGATCGGATTCCGCGAGAGCGAAACCAACCAGTCGATCCAGCAATCGGGACTGTAGGATTATTAGCGGTACAGAACCGAAAACGGCGCTCCCCGGGGCGCCGTTTTTTGTCGGACCCGCGTATCAGTTGTCGCCGAAATCGTAGTTCATCTCCGGAACCGGTGCCTGCAGGTAATAGCCCTGGATGTAGTTGACGCCGGCCTGCCAGAGTGTGGCCAGGATACCGGCGTTCTCCACCAGCGGAATGATCGTCAGCTTGCCGGAGGACTGCAGGCTCTTGACCATTTCCTTCACCTGCTCCTTGGCTTCGTCGGTTTTCTGCATTTCTTCCGTGAAGGATCCGTCGATTTTTACGTAATCCGCGTCTACGTGTTTGAAGGTGTTGAACGGATTCAGGCTGCAACCGAACTGCGAGATCGAGACCTTACAGTGCAGCTCGTGAACCGATTTGGCGAAGTCCTTGGCCTGTTTCATGAAATTGTTCACATCGCCTTCCCGGAGTTGGAAGATCAGTGAGTCACCGGGCAGGCGGGCGGCTTTCAGGGCCACGCTCAGCCAGGGCGTAAAGGTCTTGTCCTGGAGCGTTTCGGCGGTAACATTCAGGAACAGCCGGGTGTCGTGGCCACGGGATCGATGGCTGGCCAGCTGCTTGATGGTCTGGAGAATGACCCAGCGATCGATCTTGATGGCCGTGTCTGAAGGCCCGGAAGGTGGCAGGAAGTCATACGGGGATACTTCCTTGTCGTCCTTGTCGAGCATCCGCACGAAGGCCTCGTAATGTTCCTCTCCCTCGCCACGAAGGTTGATGATGGGCTGAAACAGCAGCCGGAAACGGTTGTCGTCAAGGGCTTTCTGAATGGCCTCCACAGAGTTCGAGGTGTCCAGGGATTCATATTCTGCCGGGTTGTATACGAGGACTCCGTTACCCTGCTGTTGGCCTTCTTGCTTGCGAACATCGGCGGATGCCGTGTGCGCGCGTCCGAGCAGCTCCTCTGCCTTGGGCGAGTTCTCGGTAATGGCCGCGACACCGATGCTGACCGTCAGGGGGATTGTGCGGCCATCAATGTCGAACAGGTGATCCTCGACCGCCTTCCGTACTTTTTCCGCCTGCTCTGCCATGGCCTTTTCATCGCATGGCTGGCACATCATACTGAAGGCGTCGTCACTGAGGCGGGCGAGCGTCATGTTTTCAGCCGCCGTTTCCTTGAGCAGTGATGCCAGATCTCCCAACAGAAGATCGGCACCGGCAATGCCGACCTGGCTTTTCATGGTGATGAAATT
This sequence comes from Marinobacter koreensis, assembly GCF_023156285.1. GTDB lineage: Bacteria > Pseudomonadota > Gammaproteobacteria > Pseudomonadales > Oleiphilaceae > Marinobacter > Marinobacter koreensis. The sequence goes on from NZ_JAKZAJ010000001.1 coordinate 479,886, forward strand.
GTCGAGGGCGATGTAGGCGAGTGCTCCGGTTTCGTTTTCCTTCCCCGCTCGCGCGATCGCTTCGCCCAGCGCACTCATCATATGCTGGCGGTTGTAAAGTCCGGTCAACAAATCCTGGCTACTGATCTGTCGCAGCTTTTCTTCCAGCTCGGCGTCGTTGTGTTCCGGTTGTAATACGATCTGTGTACAGGCTTCCCCGTCGTAAGTGGCCGCGGACACTGACATGCTCACGTTGAACTCCTGGTCGTCACTGCGCCGGGCCGTACAGTTAAGGGTCATGCCGTCTTCGCCCTTTTCGACAAAGGACTTCATGAACTGTTTGTACTGTTCCTGACTTTCGGGCGTCAGGGTGTCCAGAACGGGAATACAGATCAGCTCGTCGATGTCGTCGTAGCCGAGAAAATCCATATACGACTGGTTGGCATAGATGTGCATGCCATCGTTGATGTAGGCAATCGCATCTTTGGAACTCTCCAGAAGCAACTGGCACCGCTGTTCCGCTTCCCGAAGATGGGATTCGAGCACCCGCCGGCGACGCCGTTCCTCCAGCGCTGCCAGTTCCCGGTTGACCACCAGCATCAGCATATCGGAATACTCTGCCGGTACCGTGTCCTGGGCACCAGCCTTCATCATACCAACGGTGCGTTCGGGGCTTTCCTCGGAGGTCAGCAGTATGAAGGGAATGTCCTTGTCCATACGCCGGATGGTTGCCAGGGCTTCGTCCGCCGTGAACTCGTCGTCGCTGTCACGGGCAAGCAGCAGGTCCCAGTTCCCGGTCTTGAGAACTTCTTCCAGATCTTCTTCAGAAGTGATGCGATGAGCCCGCGTCGCCTTCCCGGAGTTGCGAAGAAGGCTGACCAGCGATTCAGCGTCGTTCTGGGATGGATCAAGAATCAGGAGGTGTACGGTGGCGTTCTTTTTCTGCATTCGGAAAACGTCTCAAGCTACTCGTTGGCGGCGCCGGTTGATGGCAGTGTTGGCACCGGCTGATTACGTAAGCAGAATGATGCAGGGGTTAGTAGCTAATAACAACCCTGCTATCCGCGAGAGCAACACAGTTCTCGCATCAAAGGGACGGCCATAGCGAATCGAATTCGTCTTCGCTGGCGCCGCTATCGTCCGGACGATCCTCCGAAGCTTGTAACCGGCTATGCTGAAGCTTCAGCTCGAACTGGCTGATACTGCCCGTGGAGGAAACCTTGCGTCCCAGGGTTCCCTGGTCGTCCCGGCCATCGTGCAGCAGGGAAATACGGCTGCCGGACTGGAATGGAAGGCGGGGCGTGATCAGGGTGGCAGACTGATTAACCACACTGATTTCCGGAAGAAGCAGGCCGCGAAGGTACTCACTGCTGTTGCCGATTTTCTGGATCAGACGCACGCCACAGGGCGATGCACTGGGGGCGAGCAGCTCGATTCCCACCTGGGTTCCCTGGTTCTTCACCTGGCGAATCCAGCGGACCACAGCAACACTCCAGGGGTGGGTGCGCTGTTCCCGTACGCCCAGCACTTCGCCGGCCTGCAGGGAGATGGGGACATTGGATTCCCAACCCACACAGTATCCACCGGGGCTGGTGTTAATCAGGTAGGCATGGTGGGAGCCGGGACGGTTTCGATCCGCCTCATTCTGGGGCGTTGTTCCCCGGGCGCCCCTGAAATTAATCGGAGTATCTGCCGAGTAGAGGCGGTCTTCGCTGGGGCCTGCATCGTGAGCGCCGGACCAGGCATCTTCGCGCTGGCGTGAGGCACGCACGAACCGGTTCTCATCGTCTCCATGGCCGTTGTCGTTGCCACTGACAAATTCGGTGAAGGTTTTCTCTCCAGCTATGAAATAGTGAGCAGCGGTAAGACCGACGCAGATTTCCAGCTTGCCCTGGCTGGCAATGCGGTTGAAATTGCGTTTGGCAAGGATGCCCAGGGCCTGGCTCAGGTGCAGCAGGAGCATGTCGTTGATCTTGGCGGGAACCGACAGTGGCGAATCTTCCCGCCGGCCCTCGCGGCGCGCCTCGAGCGTCTCTGAGACCAGGGCTGAAAGTTCCCGGGTATCGAAACCGTAGCTTTCCTCTCCCGGAACGGTGTCGAGCAGGCTGCGGTAGATTGGCGGATTGTCCTTCTCCATGTTGATGACAAACAGGCTGTCCTGGCCGATGTCCGGTCCGCAGTCGGTGTGGTCGGTCCAGGTCTCGAACAGGTCGTATACCTGTTCGAGTTCTGACTGTCTCAGTTGGTTCGGGCGGGCGCAGCCCAGCAGCAGAATCCGCTTGTAGCTGTCTGCAATGGTACTCGCCCTTCGGTGTCCCAGTGTGTCGTCGTCAACGGAGGCTGCAGCGAGCCCCTTCTGGTGCGCATACCGGTAGAGGTGGTGACACTCCAGCCAACTGTTGGCCGGGCTTGGACAATAGAGCTGGTGGGAGCGCAATATCGTTGCCGAAAGCTCCGAGATCGCCCGGTGAATAGCCATGACGACCGGTTTCCGGTGTTTGTCCGTCCCGCCATTGTCGATCAGCTCCACAAGGCACAGTTTGTAGCCACCGGCCAGGTGCAGTTGCAGTGCCTGGGACAGGTTGGCGACCTTGCGCTGCTTCTCGGGGAGCGCAACCGCAAGCCCCAGAAAATGGCGGGAGAGTTCCTTGCACACGAAGTGGATCTTGTCCCGGAGCATTTCCAGTAACTGAAGCCTTTGATGCGGTGCGATGAAAAGCTGGTTCACTTCGATAATGGCGTGATAGAGCTGCCGCGATACCTCACCGATATTGGCCATGGGCAGCTGGCTTACCCACTGGCGGAATGCCTTTGGGCTGGTGTCGCTGAACGACAGGCTGGACGTTTTCTGCTCGGGAACTTTCAGCTCGTTTTTCAGGGTATTGCCTTCCATGAGTGCGCGCCAATCTCGGACCACGGTGAATATCCCGGAGTTTACCTCCATGAACAGCATCGGTCGGCCTTTGCTGCACGTTATTCAGGAAAACGCCGTAAATACATGTTTTTATCGTTAAACACTACTCGACTTTAAAATAGCAAACCATTATCAAAAAGCGAGAAGATCACGTGTTGACAATCTTTGACAAGTCCCGAACGCGTGTTTTCTGTGCGCGATGTCACGGGAACAGGTCCAGCGGTGTCTTGCTTGTTCGCCCCGGAATTTCCCGGACAAGTTTTGGCACCAGAAAGCCCGGGAGTTGGTCGAGCAGCTCTCGTACCAGCCGACGGGCCTTGTCGTCGCTGACATCGAAATGGTGGGCGCCGGCGACAGGATCGAATGCATGCAGGTAATAAGGTATGACACCCGCATCGAACAGGCGTTCGCTGAGTGCCGCCAGCACTTCCGAACGGTCGTTGACATCCCTCAGTATGACACTCTGATTCAGCAGAGTCGCGCCGGCGGCCCGGAGATCGGCCAGGGCCCGGTAGGTTGGCCCGTCAAGCTCGGCAGGATGGTTAACGTGTAACACAATAACAATCTGCAGATCCGATTCCCGGATCCACTGCAAAAGTGTGTCGCAGACCCGCTGTGGGATAACCACCGGCAGGCGGGTATGGAGTCTGAGCCTGCGGATATGCGGGATCCGGGCGATATCCCGGGCCCATTGCGACAGCAATCGATCGTTCACGGCCAGCGGGTCGCCACCGCTGAATATGACCTCGTTGAGCTCGGGGCTCTGTTCCAGTGTCCTCAGGACCCTTTGTCTGTCTTCGGGGGTCAGACGCTGCTCGTCATAGGGGAAGTGACGCCGGAAACAGTAGCGACAATTGATGGCGCACTGGCCCGTCACCATCAGCAAGGCACGACTCCGGTATTTCCGGATCAGTCCGGTAGTCTGGATGGCTTCGTTCTCCGCCAGAGGATCGCGCACAAATCCGTCGCGATTCTCCCGCTCCTCCTTGCGGGGCAGCACCTGTAGCAACAGCGGATCGTGGGCGTTACCGTACTCCATGCGCATCAGAAACGGTTCGGGAACCCGTATCGGAAACAGGCGGTGCCCGTCGGACGCTCCATCAAACCATGCCTGTGCGTCCAGGCCCAGGCGCTCAAGCAGTGATTCCGGAGTGGTGATGGATCGGGATAGCAACGTCTGCCAGCTGCCCGAGGCGACTTCAAGCTCTTGGGCTTCTATACGGGCGGGGGTTCGCTGTATCATAGCGACCTTTCAAATTTAAACGACATACTGTCAGGTGGACATTTCATGGCTTCATATTCTACCAATGAATTCCGCGGCGGTCTTAAGGTTTTGCTCGACGGAGACCCCTGCATCATTCTGGAAAACGAGTTCGTAAAGCCCGGTAAGGGTCAGGCATTCAACCGGGTGAAGCTGCGTAACCTGATGACCAACCGGGTGTGGGAGCGGACGTTCAAGTCCGGGGAAACCCTGGAGTCGGCGGACGTGATCGATCAGGACATGGAATACCTGTACAGCGATGGTGAATTCTGGCATTTCATGGCGACCGACGGTTCCTTTGAGCAGTTCCCGGCGGACGCCAAGGCGGTCGGCGATACGGTGAAGTGGCTCAAGGAGCAGGACGTTTACACCGTGACCCTCTACAACGGCTCACCTCTCACGGTCACCCCGCCCAACTTTGTCGAGCTCGAGGTTGTGGACACGGACCCCGGCATGAAGGGTGATACGGCGCAGGGCGGTTCCAAGCCGGCAACCCTGTCGACCGGTGCGGTGGTGAACGTGCCTTTGTTTATCACTATTGGCGAGGTCCTCAAGGTGGATACCCGCTCCGGTGAATACGTTAACCGCGTCAAAAGCAGCTGATTAGCCATGAGTGAACAGCCGGCCTGGCGCCCCCATGCGTCATTGGCCGTCCTGAAAAGCCGCGCACAGCAACTGGCCTTTGTGCGCGGCTTTTTTGCTGAAAGAGGGGTCCTTGAAGTCGAGACGCCTGCGCTCGGCCGATTTGGTGTGACCGATCCCAATCTTGACCCTGTCGCTGTGACCGTGTCCGCGCCAGGCGTGCAAGTAGGCTGGTTGCAGACATCGCCTGAATATCACATGAAACGGCTTCTGGCCGCAGGGGCTGGGGCGATTTATCAGGTTTCCAGGGTGTTTCGCGATGGCGAGCGAGGCCGTCGTCACAACCCGGAGTTCTCGATGCTTGAGTGGTACCGGCCGGGTTTCAGTGACGACGAGCTGATGGGGGAAGTGGCGGACCTGGTCTGCAACTGGCTCCAGTGCGAACGCCCGGATACGCTTTCCTATCGGGATGCCATGATTGCATGGGCTCACGTGGACCCGTTTGAAGCATCCGATCGCACCCTGCGCCGTCGCTGCGAGGAATGGCTTGAACCGGAACAGTTGGCGGGGCTTGGCCGAGATGGTTGTCTGGACCTTTTGATGAGCTTTGCGGTCGAGCCCAACCTTGGGCAGGAAAGACCCGTCTTTATCACGTCCTATCCGGCATCCCAGGCTTCGCTCGCGAAGGTCTCGGTTGAGAGCGGGGTTCCGGTCGCACACCGCTTCGAGCTTTATCTGAAGGGTATCGAGCTGTGTAACGGCTACTGGGAGCTGACCAACCCGGAAGAGCAGCGGCAACGGTTCCAGGCGGATAACCGGATCAGGCGCGCGTCAGGAAAGCCTGAGATGGCGATCGATGACGCGTTCCTGGCGGCACTGGACCACGGGCTGCCGGAGTGTGCCGGAGTGGCGCTGGGGCTGGATCGGCTGCTGATGCTCAAACTCGGTCTCACGGACATTGCCGAGGTGTTGACGTTTCCGCTTGAGGAAGCCTGAACTCGTCAGGCTTTCCTGCCGAAGGCTTCACCCATTCTGACGGTTTTGCCCGCCTGTTGATCGTCGTTCCAGTGCACACTGCCTTTCGGCATGACCATGATCACCGTTGATCCCAGACGGAAACGTCCCATTTCTTCGCCCTTGCCAAACTGGATTGCCTGCTCGCCCTCGTAGACCGAGGCTGTAACCAGTCCGTTCCCCGGAGCGACGACGCCAGACCAGGTGGTTTCGACGCTGCCGACGATCATGGCTCCCACCAGAACCATGGCCATGGGTCCGGCGTCGGTGTCGAAGATGCAGGCAACGCGTTCGTTGCGGGCGAACAGGTTCGGGACATTCTCAGCCGTCACCGGGTTGACGGAGAACAGCTTGCCCGGCACGTAAACCATCTCCCGCAGGGTGCCGGCCATCGGCATATGGATGCGATGATAATCCTTCGGAGACAGATAGATTGTCGCGAACTCGCCTCCGGCAAAGGGTTGGGCGCGCTGGTTATCGCCACCCAGCAGCTCGATCAGGCTGAACGACTGGCCCTTGGCCTGGAAGACGCGGTCGCCGGTGACCGAGCCGAGCTGCGAGATGGCTCCGTCGACCGGGCTCACCACGACCTCATCGCCATCTGCAACGGGCCGGATGCCGGGTTTGAGGGCACGGGTAAAAAAGGCGTTGAAGCTCGGATACGCGGTGAAGTCCGGTTCCGCTGCTTCACTCATGTTTACGCCATAGCGGTCGATAAACCATTTGATCACGCGGTTTTTCAGTGCCGGGGTGCGGTCGTTATCCGCCAGTCTCCCGGCAAGGCGTGAGACGGCCAGTTGGGGTGTGACGTACTGGCTCAGTACGAACAGTTTATCGAGCATTAAAACGATACCTTTGATTTCAGGGTGCGGAAGTTTACCAAATCCGCGGGCGTGTATAGAAATTGTTTCACGGCTTCGCGGTTCCTGCGGCTCCTTGCTATTATCAGAAAGTTTTTTGCGCGCTGGCGTCTGGCAGAAGCCGATTACATAACCATAAGGTTTGCGAAGTATCCCATGTTGCTGATTATTGGTTCGATTGTTGTTGTGGCCTGTGTACTGGGCGGTTTCACCCTGCACGGCGGTAATCTCATGGTTCTGTGGCAGCCCACGGAAGTCCTGATCATTTTCGGTGCGGCACTGGGGTCGTTTGTGATTGCCAATCCAATGCATACCGTCAAGGAAGTGTTCAGCAAGGGTATGCGGCTGATTACCGGATCACCCTACAACAAGGCTTTTTACATGGACCTGCTCAGCCTGATGTATGAGATCTTCGACAAGTCCCGAAAGCAGGGCGTGATGTCGATTGAGGAAGATATCGACAATCCCGAGTCCAGTCAGATCTTCAGTCGCTATCCCGCCGTCATGAAATCCAAGGATCTGCTGGCCTTCATTACCGACTACCTGCGCATCATCAGTGCTGGCAATATGGCCACCCATGAGCTCGAAGGCATGATGGAGAACGAGATCGACAGTCGTCAGCACGAGCTGGAGGAACCGGCTCATGCCGTTAACAAGATTGCAGACGCGTTGCCGGGACTGGGTATCGTGGCAGCAGTGCTGGGCATCGTTGTCACCATGAATTTCATGTCGGAGGGGCCGGAAAAAATCGGCCACAGTGTGGCAGCGGCCCTGGTCGGTACGTTTATGGGTATCTTTATGGGCTATGGATTCGTGGGTCCTGCATCCATTGCTCTGGAACATGCCTGTAAATACGAGTTGAAAGCCTACGAATGCGTCAAGGCGGCCCTGGTGGCGACGGTCTCCGGCCAGGCGCCGCAAATGGCAATCGAATTCGGCCGCAAGGCCTTGCCCACCGACAAGCGCCCGGGTTTCCAGGAACTCAACGATCATGTCCGTTCGAAGTGATCCTCGTGATAGGCGTCGGGAGCTGAAGCATGGCGGGTGAAGATCAGCCGATCATCATCAAACGCAAGAAAAAGGTCGTTGGTGGTCACCATGGCGGTTCCTGGAAGGTCGCGTTTGCCGATTTTGCCACGGCCATGATGGCGTTCTTTCTGGTGCTCTGGCTCACTTCCACCGCCAGTCCGGAACAGAAGTTGGCGGTTGAAGGGTATTTTCGGGATCCGGTGGGTTTCACCGAAGGCGGCTCTCCCAATCCCGTCGATCTCGAGGGCAGCGCGTCTGTGGTGAATGAGGCCACCCAGGACGTCGCAGACAGCCAGGTTCAGATCAAGGACGAAGTCGTCGACCAGCTCTCCGACACACTTGAAAAACGACGCATGCAGGAGCTTTTCCAGGAGCTCAAGCAGCGGATTGAGCAGAACAAGACCCTTCAGGAGTTCAAGGATCAGCTCCTCATCGACATTACCGATGAAGGGCTGCGCATTCAGATTGTCGACCGCTCCGGGCGACCGATGTTCGACAGTGGGCGGGCCGAGCTCAAGTATTATTCCCAGGAGATCCTGTTCGAGTTGGCCAAGACCCTGGGCTCGGTGAACAACAAACTCAGTATTACGGGGCATACCGATGCGACGCCTTTCAATGGGCGACCGGGGTACACCAACTGGGAGTTGTCGGCAGATCGGGCCAATACCGCACGGCGGGCCCTTGTGGCTGGTGGTGTGCGGCCTGAGCAGATCGCCCGGGTGGTCGGTTTGTCCGATTCAGTGCTTTTCGACAAGGAAAATCCCACCGCACCGGTGAATCGACGGATTTCCATTATCGTGCTCAATAAGAAGACCGCCGAGGACATCCAGCACAGCGCCGGTGGTGGCGATGTGCCGGTGATTGATCTGACCCGCCCCACCGATGCCGAAGCCCAGCAGGCGATGGACAAACTCAAAGCGGGTGACTGGCAGCAGGACAAGCCGAAGCCCGCGCCCGGCGAGCTCAACTGGTAAGCGGCGCGCCGGATTGTTGCCTAGTCGATCGTGAGCCCACGGGACTGTTGCTCGGCCATGTCGGCCAGGATCCGGTGAAAGCTCCGGAGACGCTCCGGGCTGATCCGGCCCTCGGCCGCCGCTGCCTCCAGCGCGCACCCCGGGTCCCCCATGTGGCGGCAGTTCCGGAACTTGCACGTTCCGATGAGCTCGCGGATTTCCCGAAAACCGTACTCGATTTCCTGCGGCGTCATGTGCCAGAGACCGAACTCCCGAATGCCCGGCGAATCGATAAGATCCCCGCCCAGGGGCAGGTGGAACAGTTTGGCGGTCGTGGTGGTATGGATCCCCTTGCCGGTGCTCTCTGAGACTGCGCCCACCCGCAGCGATTCATCGGGCAGCAGGGTCTGGATGATCGAGGATTTGCCCACCCCGGACTGGCCAACGAAAACACTTGTCTGATCCTTCACCAGGGCAGTGACCTCCGGGGAAGGCTGGTCTCCGGCTTCGGCGGCGGACGTGCGCACCACCTCGTATCCGAGAGACTCGTAGCGATGAAGCAGTTGTTCAATGGCATCGCAATTGGCGTCGGTGATGAGGTCGGTCTTGTTGAGCAGGATCACCGCCGGGATATCGGTGGTCTCTGAGGCAACGAGATACCGGTCGATCAGGTTGTCGTGGGGTTCGGGCTCCGGTGCAATGACCAGAATGATGTGATCGATGTTCGCTGCCACAGGCTTCAATGCCCCGAAGTTGTCAGGGCGTTGTAGCAGGTTCCGACGGTCGCACCGGGCGACAATCACGCCGGCGTCGTTTTTGCCCGGTCGCCAGATTACCTTGTCACCGGTCACAAGGTTGTCGATATTGGCACGCACGAAGCACCGGAACACGGTACCCCGGTCCTGACCCTCAAGTGCTTCGACATCCAGCTGTTGACCATAGTGGGCAATGATCAGACCTTCCTGTTCCTGCCCCAGTTCTCCGGCCTCGGTCTGTTGCTCAATGGCTTTTTCCTTCCGTGCCGCACGGGCGGCCCGTTCCTGCTGGATTTTCTGGATACGCCATTGCTGCTGTTTGTTCAGTCGCCGTTTTGCCATAGATGAATCAGAGAATGCCGTGAATGTTCCTTGTGGTCCGTGCCATCATACTGGAATCAATGGTGGGCCGCTTTACTATGTTGAGGGTTGGCGCGACCATAGTGTCCAATTTCGGGCTTGAGGTCGCCTCAAGCCGTCACCCAGACCAGAAGGTTAGGAAAAGATGTCTGAAGGCAATCGCCTCGTATGGATCGACCTGGAAATGACCGGCCTGGATCCGGAAAAAGAGCGGATCATCGAAATGGCCACGATCATTACTGACGCTGAATTGAACATTATCGCCGAAGGCCCCGTCATCGCCGTCCATCAGCCGGACAGTCTGCTGGATGCCATGGACGAGTGGTGCACCAGAACCCACGGTGCCAGCGGCCTGACCCAACGGGTCAAGGAAAGTACCATCGACGAGGCCGAAGCGGAGCAGCAGACGCTGGCGTTCCTGAACAAACACCTGGGTGCGGGCGAGTCCCCCTTATGCGGTAACAGCATCGGCCAGGACCGCCGCTTCCTGGTGAAATACATGCCGGAACTCGAATCCTTCTTCCATTACCGGAACCTGGACGTTTCTACCATCAAGGAACTGGCCCGTCGCTGGCGCCCCGACGTGTTGGATGGGGTCAAGAAAAAAGGCAGCCATCTTGCCCTTGATGACATCCGTGATTCCATCAATGAGTTGCGCCACTACCGGGAAAATTTCTTCAAAGTGTAATGCCGTGGCGGGCGAGCGCCCACTGGACATGCTCCCTGACCAGATCAGAAGGGTGGTCGGCCCGCTGTTTGAGCGCCTCGATCACCGGGATGGTTGAGGGAGCATTGCCAAGGCCAACTGCAAGATTCCGTAGCCAGCCCTCATAGCCCGTCCGACGGATCGCGGAACCTTCCGTGCGGTTCAGGAACTCGGTCTCGGACCAGAGAAACAGCTCAGCCAATGACGTATTGTCCAGGCCGTGCCTTGGCTGGAAGTCCTGCTCATCGGTGGGTTTGCTGAACTTGTTCCAGGGGCAGACCAGCTGGCAATCGTCACACCCGAAGACCCGATTGCCCATGAGTGGGCGCAGCTCTTCCGGGATAGAGCCCTTCAGCTCGATGGTCAGGTAGCTGATGCAGCGGCGGGCATCGAGTAAGTGGGGGCCCACAAACGCGTCTGTCGGGCAGACCTCCAGGCACGCCGAACAGCTGCCGCAGTGATCGCTCTCGAAGGGCGGGTCCACTGGCAGCGGGGCGCTGGTGAAAATCTCCCCGAGGAAGAAGAACGAACCGGCTTTCGGGTGAATCAGCATGTTGTTCTTGCCTATCCAGCCCAGGCCGGCCCGTTGCGCCAGTGCCCGTTCAAGAACCGGCGCACTGTCGACAAAGGCGCGATGGTCATAGCCGGCGACAGCGTCGTCGATCCATTTGGCCAGGGTCGCGAGCCGCTTGCGCATCAGCTTGTGGTAATCCCGACCAAGGGCATAGCGCGTGACATAGGCGGTCTCACGGTTAGTGAGTACTTGTTTCGGGCTGTCGGGAAGTGGCAGGTAGTCCATGCGGACCGAAATGACCCGGGCCGTCCCCGGTACCAATGCTGTGGGCGTGTAGCGCTTGTTGCCGTGGTGGCCCATGTATTCCATCTCACCCTGATAACCGCTTGCCAGCCAGCTTTTCAGGTATCGGGCATGCTCTCCGGTGTCGGGAAGGGTAATGCCTGCATCCGCAAAGCCGAGCTCCCTGGCCCACTGACGAATGGTGCCGGGCAGGTCGGCCAGTGGTGGGGTTGGCGGTTGTTCTGGCGTCAGGTCATTCATGGGGCAATGCACGGGGGGTGGGCGAGAAAATCATCCAATGGATCTTTAATCTGATTAAGTTATGACCTTTTTCGCTGTTTTGCTATGCTTTACAGAGATCTGGCCAATTTTCTTAAACCGGTTTCTGTAACGGGAGCTCTGGCTCATGCCGCCACAATCTCCGCATAGTCTACCAGACGACCTCTACTCCGCCGATGCCGTTCGGCAGATCGACCGGTTTGTGATCGATGAGCTGGGCGTTGACGGTTTCGAGCTGATGCAGGGCGCGGCCCGCGCTGCCTTCCGTCGTTTGATGGGCCGGTGGCCGGACATCAGTCCGTTGCTGGTTCTTTGTGGTGCCGGCAACAATGGTGGCGATGGCTATCTGGTGGCAGCCAATGCCCATCGTCATGGGCTGGAGGTGCACTGTATTGCAGTGGCACCTACCGAGAAACTGGCGGGAGACGCCCGCAAGGCCTGGCAAAAGGCGTTGTCCGATGGTGTGGTGGTCCGGGAACTTGATGACCTTGATGAGTCCGAGTTGGGGAGGTTGTTCGAACAGGCCCGGCTGATCGTCGATGCCATGCTCGGAACAGGCGTATCCGGCGCGCCTCGGGGTGTGTTTGCCGACTTGATCCGGCGAACCAATGATGTCCCGGTACCAGTGCTGGCCGTGGATTTACCCTCCGGACTGAATGCAACCACAGGGGCTGCGGCAGGCGACGTGGTCCGGGCAGACCTGACGGTAACGTTTATTGGTCTCAAGGCCGGGCTGTTTACCGGACAGGGAGCCGCCGTATGTGGTGAGATCTTGTTTGATGCGCTCGGAACCGCGGACGCTCTCGGGGGCAGCGGTCAAACGCCCCTGGCCTGCCTGCGCTTTCTCGACCGGATCGGTTCCTGGTTGCCTGCGCGGCCGGCCAACGCTCACAAAGGGCGGTTTGGCCATGTGCTGGTGATTGCCGGTGAACGCGGATTTGGCGGAGCCGGATTGATGGCGGCTGAGGCTGCGTCCAGGTCCGGGGCCGGCCTGGTTACCCTGGCCACTCGACCAGAACACGTGTCGGCGGCACTGGCCCGGTGCCCCTCGGTCATGGCTCACGGGATTATTCACGGCTCCGAGCTTGGTCCCATGCTGGAAGCTGCGTCGGTGGTGGTGTGTGGTCCGGGCATCGGTACCGGATCCTGGGGGCAGCAGATGCTTCAGCAGGTGCTGGCGTCCGAGAAGCCCAGGGTGCTGGATGCCGACGCGCTGAATCTGATGGCCGCGCGGGTCGCTGTCCTGTCCGATCGGCAGATTCTGACGCCGCATCCGGGCGAAGCCGCACGGCTGTTGGGCTGCTCGGTTGCCGAGGTGGAGAACGATCGGGTCTCGGCGGCAAGAAAGCTCCAGAGCACCTTTGGTGGAACCGTCTTGCTGAAAGGCGCAGGTACGGTGATAGCCCGGGGCGGAGAAACGGTGGATATTGTCGGCGGTGGCAACCCGGGAATGGCGACCGGCGGCATGGGGGATGTTCTGGCAGGTGTTATTGGCGCACTGGCCGGACAGCTGGACGATATGTCCAGAGCCGCCACACTCGGGGCTTGTGCTCATCTGGAGGCGGCGAACCTGGCTTCCCGGGACAAAGGATACATGGGGATGATACCGGCGGACGTGATTGATGCCCTGCCGGCAGTCTTCCGCCCGATTGAGTTTCCTGTACCCGGTTTGCAGGAGGATTGATGACCATTTACGGGAATGAGCGACGCCTGTTTCTGGACGGCGAAGCAGAGACGGAACAACTTGGCCGCGAACTGGCGCGACGGGCTGTTGAATCGGAATGCGGCCTGGTGGTTTTTCTAGAGGGCGATCTGGGAATGGGCAAGACGACCCTGAGCCGCGGCGTAATGCACGGCCTGGGCCATGAAGGGGCGGTCAAAAGTCCGACCTATACCCTGGTAGAGCCGTACGAGCATCTCAAGCCGAGAGCCTATCATTTTGATCTTTATCGGCTCGGAGATCCGGAAGAGCTGGAATACATGGGGATCCGGGATTATTTCTCGGACGAGAATCTGTGCCTGGTCGAGTGGCCGGAGCGGGGGCAGGGTGTTTTGCCCGAGCCCGACCTGGAAATCCATCTCGAGCGGGAAGGTGAGGGGCGTTCTGTTGTCCTCCGCGCGCGGTCGGCTCGCGGGGCTCACCTGATGAATGAACTGGAATTGATCGGGCCGCATCATTGACGGTCGGGTATGTCTCAAGTCTGCAGGTATAGCGGTATGGACTGGAAGAATCGTGGTATTTTGAGGGCCCTTGTGTTTATCGCCGGTAGTTTGCTGGTGCTGAATGCCTGGGCGGGCGATCGTATAAAGGATGCGCGTATCTGGCCTGCCCCCGATCACACTCGCCTGGTGCTGGATCTGACCGGACCGGTGGAACACAACGTCTTTGCCCTGAGCGGACCTGACCGTCTGGTCATCGATTTGAAGAACGCGTCTCTGAAGACGAATCTGGACGCTCTGGACCTCTCCGGAAGTCCGATCCGCCAGATTCGGAGTGCGCCGAGACACGGTCACGATCTCAGGGTCGTCCTGGATCTGAAAAGCGCCGTCAAACCACGTAGTTTCCAGTTGGAGCCCAACCAGCAGTATGGCCACAGGCTGGTTGTGGACCTCATTGACGAGAACGGTACACGGATCGAGAAAGCCACACAGCCAACGGTCACCCAGGATGCCACCGGCAAGCGCGATGTGGTTGTGGTGGTGGATCCCGGCCACGGCGGGGAGGACCCCGGCGCGAGTGGTCCGCACGGTACCAAGGAAAAGGATATCGTTCTGAAGCTGGCGAAGAAGGTCGCTGCGATCATTAATCAGAAACCTGGTTATACCGCCAAGCTCACGCGTACCGGAGACTACTATGTCGGGCTTCGGAACCGCACGGTGCTGGCGCGGAAGTACAACGCCGACCTGTTTGTATCGATTCATGCCGATGCCTTCCGTACGCCGCAGCCGAGGGGTGCCTCGGTGTTTGCCCTGTCGCAGCGAGGTGCCACCAGTGAGACAGCGCGATGGCTGGCGCAATCGGAAAACCGCTCGGATCTGATTGGCGGCACCGGAGGCGTTTCGCTTGATGGCAAGGACGATATGCTGGCGGGAGTGCTACTGGACCTTTCAATGACGGCGAGTATCAATGCCAGCCTCGGCGTCGGCGGTTCCGTACTCAGCAATCTGGACGATGTGGCAAAACTGCATAAATCCCGGGTAGAGCAGGCCGCGTTCGTGGTGCTCAAATCCCCGGACATCCCATCAATTCTGGTCGAGTCCGGCTTTATCTCCAATCCGCGGGAGGAAAAGAACCTGTCGACGGAGTGGTACCGTAACCGGATTGCCAACGCGGTTGTCAGCGGTATCGATGAATATTTCCGGAAAACGCCCCCGCCGGGGACGCTTCTCGCCTGGAAGAAAAAGCATGGCGACGTCAGTGACGGGATCAGTCAGTACCGCATCCAGCGGGGCGATACACTGTCGCAGGTGGCACGGGAAAACGAGGTTTCCGTCAACGAGTTGATGCGCTTTAACGGCTTGAGTGATGACCGTGTTATGGTAGGGCAAACCATTCGTATTCCTGCATCCTGATCAAGAGGTTTTCCCGAAACATGCCCCACATTCATTTGCTCTCGCCGCGGCTGGCAAACCAGATCGCCGCCGGCGAGGTGGTGGAGCGTCCCGCATCGGTCGTCAAAGAGTTGGTTGAAAATGCGCTGGACGCCGGCGCTGCGCGGGTCGATGTGGAAATCGAACAGGGCGGTGCCAAGCTGATTCGCGTCCGGGACAGCGGGTGCGGGATTGGTGAGGACGACCTTCCGCTGGCTCTGAGCCGACACGCAACCAGCAAGATTACCAGCCTTGAGGATCTCGAGTCCGTGGCGTCGCTGGGGTTCCGTGGCGAGGCCCTGGCCAGTATCAGTTCGGTTTCCCGGCTGACCCTGACCTCCCGGACCGAGTTTCAGGAGGCCGCCTCCCGGGTGGAAGTCGAGGGGCGGGAGATGGACGCTCGCATTTCTCCGGCGGCGCACCCGGTCGGGACTACCGTGGAGGTTCGTGATCTCTTCTTCAACACGCCTGCACGGCGAAAATTTCTGCGCACTGAAAAGACCGAATTCAATCATGTTGAGGAGTGTGTCCGTCGCCAGGCGCTGAGTCGCTTCGACGCAGGATTCACCCTCCGCCACAACCAGCGAGTGGTTCAGAGCCTGAGGCCGGCGGAATCCTCGCTGGACCGGGAGCGGCGGATCGGCGCGCTGTGTGGTCAGCAGTTTATCGACAACGCTGTGGTGATCGATGCCGAAGCAACCGGTCTTCGGCTCTGGGGCTGGGTGGCGCTGCCGACGTTTTCCCGGAGCCAGGCCGACCTGCAGTATTTCTTTGTAAATGGCCGTGTGATCCGGGACAAGCTCGTCGCTCACGCAGTCCGGCAGGCCTATCGGGATGTGCTCTACAACAACCGCCATCCCGCGTTCGTGCTGTATCTGGAAGTCGACCCGGCGACCGTGGACGTCAATGTCCATCCCACGAAACACGAAGTGCGTTTCCGGGATGGCCGTCTGGTACACGACTTTATTTTTCGAACCCTGCACCGGGCCTTGGCGGATGTCCGGCCCGATGATCATCTGCGCGGGGCGGTTGCCCAGTCTGTCGGTCGCGAAACTGCGGCTCAGGGGGCCCTGGTGGATTCAATGGCCGGCGCCGGGGCCGAGGTTGGTGGCGCGATGTCAGGGGCGCCAAGCGGGTACTCCGGCGCCGGTGGCAACTGGAACCCGAATCCGCCAAGGCAGGAATGGCAGGCCAGTGACCAGATGGCGTTTTACCAGTCGCTCAATGGCGGTGGTGGCGTTACCGAGCAGCCAGCGCGCCCGGTTTCAAACCTGCCGGAAACCGCGCCAACGCCGCCGGCGGATGCCGGTGACGAACCCCCACTCGGATACGCCATTGCCCAGCTCCACGGTATCTACATCCTGGCCCAGAGTCGCGCCGGGATGGTGGTGGTCGATATGCACGCCGCCCATGAACGGATTACCTATGAACGAATGAAGCGGGCGCTGGCGGAGCAGGATCTCAAGAGTCAGCCTCTGCTGGTGCCGGTATCGCTTGCGGTCAGCCAGAAAGAGGCGGCGCTCGCGGAGATCCACGGTGAGGAACTGCATCAGCTGGGGCTGCAGATTGAGCGGATCGGACCGGAAACCCTGGCGGTGCGCCAGGTTCCCGCACTGCTGCGTGGCGCCGATACCGAGCAGCTTGTCCGGGATGTGCTGGCTGACCTTATCGAGCACGGTCAGAGCGACCGTGTCGAAGCGGTCACCCATGAGCTGTTGGGCACCATGGCGTGCCATGGTTCGGTTCGGGCCAACCGACAGTTGACCATACCGGAAATGAACTCGCTGTTGCGGGATATGGAGGCAACCGAGCGGAGCGGGCAGTGCAATCACGGCCGGCCGACCTGGACACTGGTCACGTTGAGCGAACTGGACAAGCTTTTCCTGCGGGGGCGATAGGTCGAGCGGATGACAGAACAGAATGCCCCGGAGCAACGCCCGCCTGCCATCTTCCTGATGGGACCCACTGCCTCCGGCAAGACGGACCTGGCTTTGGCCCTTTGTGAGCACCTGCCCTGCGAGATTATCAGCGTGGATTCGGCACTGATTTACCGGGGCATGGATATTGGTACGGCCAAGCCCTCTGCCGAGGAGCTGGCCCGGGCACCGCATCGTCTGATCGATATCTGCGATCCGGCGGAGACGTACTCGGCTGCGGATTTTCGGCGTGATGCATTGGCGGAAATGGCGAGCATCACCAAACAGGGGCGGATTCCTCTCCTGGTGGGCGGGACCATGATGTATTTCAAGGCTCTGATGCATGGCATGTCTGGCTTGCCTTCAGCCAATGCGGAACTTCGGGCCGGGATTGAGCGGGAAGCCAATGAACAGGGCTGGCAGGCGCTCCACGAAGAGCTTGAACGGATCGATCCGGTTGCGGCCCGTATGATCCATCCCAATAACCGGCAGCGTCTGATGAGGGCAGTAGAAGTCATTCGCCTGACCGGGAAACCCATTTCATCGTTCTGGCAGGCGGGGCCGGACGTTAATGCCCCTGATCCGGCGGGAGGCGTCGAGGATTACACCTATTTCACGCGTTGGCAGGCAGACGAAGGCGATGTGCTACCGTATACTGTAACGCAGCTTGCGGTGGCTCCCCGGGCGCGTGCGGACCTCCATGAGCGGATCGAACGCCGTTTCCGGCTGATGCTGGAGGCGGGTTTTCTGGACGAGGTTCGGGGTCTCAAGGCCCGGGGCGACCTTCATTCGGAAATGCCCTCGATGCGCTGCGTCGGGTACCGACAAGCCTGGGCGTATTTGTCAGGCGTGACGAATTATGAAGCATTTGTAAATTCCGGTGTGGCGGCAACGCGACAGTTGGCGAAGCGTCAGCTCACCTGGTTGCGCAAATGGTCCGATGTCCATTGGCTGGACAGTGACGATAAACTTATGGTCGCGACAGCCTTGAAAAAAATCGGACAACGCACCACATTAAAATCTGAAAAATGACGATCTGCAATTACTCAAAACAGGAGAATACACATGTCAAAAGGGCACTCGTTACAAGACCCTTACCTGAATGCCTTGCGCAAGGAACGCATCCCGGTTTCCATCTTTCTGGTCAATGGCATCAAGCTCCAGGGCCAGATTGAATCTTTCGACCAGTTCGTGATTCTGCTGAAAAATACTGTCAGCCAGATGGTCTACAAGCACGCAATTTCTACAGTGGTGCCTGCTCGTAACGTTCGCGTTCCGCCGCAGAACCCGGCAGGTGAAGGTGAGTCCGAGGACTGATCTGTCCGGTAAAGCAGGTTTTGCCACCCGCGTTTCCGAGAGCCGTAATCGGTTCGAGGAGCGCGGGTGTTTCTTTTTTGGCCTTTGAGCTTTTGTGATCCTGGAGTTGTTACCCTTTGTTTGAGCGTCCCGATGTTGGTGAAAGGGCGGTGCTGGTCCACATCGAATTTACCGCCCACGATGATGTGGAAGATCCCGATGAGTTTCGTGAGCTGGTCACGTCGGCCGGTGTAGAGCCGGTTGTCGTGGTTACCGGTTCCCGGAAGCAGCCGAGCCCTCGCCTGTTTGTTGGTGAGGGCAAGCTTGAAGAAATTCGGGATGCGATCGCGGCCTACGAGGCGGACGTGGTTCTGTTCAATCACGCGTTGAGCCCGAGCCAGGAACGCAACATCGAGCGGGAACTCAAGTGCCGTGTCCTGGACCGGACCGGGGTGATCCTGGACATTTTTGCCCAGAGGGCACGAACGCACGAAGGGAAACTCCAGGTCGAACTGGCCCAGCTGGAGCACATGTCGACCCGGCTGGTTCGGGGCTGGACGCACCTTGAGCGTCAGAAGGGTGGTATCGGTCTCCGCGGGCCCGGCGAGACCCAGCTGGAAACCGACCGCCGTCTGCTCCGGGAGCGGATCAAGTCGATCCACAAGCGCCTTGAGAAGGTTCGTCGTCAGCGTAACCAGGGGCGTCGGGCGCGTCATCGGGCGGATATTCCTACCGTGTCGCTGGTGGGTTACACGAACGCCGGCAAATCAACGCTGTTCAACCGACTGACCACCTCGACGGTCTATGCCGCTAACCAGTTGTTCGCCACACTGGATCCCACTCTCCGTCGTCTTGAACTTCCTGACATCGGGCCGGTCGTATTGGCGGACACGGTCGGCTTCATCCGGCATTTGCCCCACAAACTGGTCGAAGCATTCCGGGCCACTCTGGAAGAAACGACGGAAGCGAGTCTGTTGCTGCACGTTATCGATTGTCATGACCACCGTCGGGATGACAACATCGATCAGGTTGAGGGCGTGCTGGCAGAGATCGGTGCGGACGAAATCCCCGTATTACAGGTGTTCAACAAAATCGATCTTCTGGACGGTTTTGTGCCCCGCATTGACCGGAACGAAGAAGGGATTCCGGTGAGGGTTTGGGTTTCAGCGGTGACCGGCGATGGGATCGACATCCTGTTCGATGCGGTCGTTGAGCGGCTGGCGGAAGACGTTGTCCACTATTTTGTGCTGCTCGGGCCGACCGACGGGAAACTCCGGGCGCTGCTGCATGAAGCCGGATCGGTACTGAGTGAAGACCACCGTGACACCGGCGAGAGCGTGGTGGAGGTGAGATTGCAAAACCGCGACTGGCTCCAGTTGCTGAGCCGGGCGGGAATGAAGGAGCATGAGGTCCGGCTTGATGAGAGCCGGGCTTGAGCTGGCAGCTATTGCCGGGGCGTTGATAAATCCCTAGTATTTGCAGCCATTCGACATGATAAGGAACGGAGAGCACTATGGCCTGGAATGAACCGGGTGGAAACCGTAATGACAACGATCCCTGGGGAACCGGGGGCGGTCGTCGCGGCAATGATCAGGGACCGCCAGACCTCGACGAGGCGCTGAAAAAAGGCCTCGACAAGCTGAATCGCATGCTGGGCGGTAAAGGCGGCAAGTCCGGCGGCGGGAATACCGGTGGTAGCGCGGGTGGCTACGGTGCCATTCTGGCAATCGCAGTCATTCTCGTTGTTGGCTACGTGATCTATCAGTCTTTCTATACCGTTGACGAGCAGGAGCGTGCTGTCGTTCTTCGTTTCGGTGAGTATTCCAGAACCGAGGATCCCGGTCTTCGTTTCAAGGTGCCTCTCATTGATGACGTCTACAAGGTGCGGGTCACCAGTGTGCGCACCGCAGAGTCCCAGGGTCAGATGCTGACCCAGGATGAGAACCTCGTTTCCGTGGACCTTCAGGTCCAGTACCGGGTGAGTAACGCCCGGGACTACGTGTTGAACGTACGTGATTCCAATCAGGCGCTGGCATTCGCCACCGATAGTGCCCTGCGTCACGAGGTGGGCAACGCCACCATGGATGCCGTGCTGACCGAAGGGCGTGCGGAACTGGCGATCAACGTGGAACAGCGCCTGCAGGCGTTTCTCCAGGAGTATGGTGCCGGACTTCAGATCATTCGGGTGAACGTTGAAAGCACACAGCCGCCTGCTGCGGTTCAGGACGCGTTCCGTGAAGTCCAGCGGGCCCGGGAGGACGAGCAGCGTCTCGTTGAAGAGGCCGAGACCTACCGGAACAAGATTGTGCCGGAAGCTCGGGGTCAGGCCCAGCGGTTGGTCGAGGAAGCAAACGCCTATAAATCCCGGGTGACCGAGTCCGCCAAGGGTGAGACGGCGCGTTATCTGGATTTGCTGGAAGCCTACTCGCAGGCGCCGGGCGTTACCCGTGAGCGCATGTACCTGCAGGCGATGGAGAACGTCATGTCCAATACCAGCAAGGTGTTGGTCGACACCAAGTCTTCCAGCAACATGATGTATCTGCCCCTGGATCAGATGATGAAGGGCCGGTCGGGTTCTTCCAGCCAGAGCAGTAGCTCGGGTGGTTCCGGTAACGCATCTGGCCAGGTCGACATCCAGTCGGTGACAGACCAGGTGCTGCGCGAACTGCGCAATCGTCAAAGTGCCAATTCCAGGACGGGGAGATAATCAATGGGTCCGAAAAGTATTATCGGTCTTGCTGGGGCCTTGATCGTTGTTCTGGTGGTCACCTCCAGTGTTTACATCATTCCTGAAACTCACCGGGGCGTGCTGTTGCGCTTTGGTGAACTGATTGAGACCAACGTCGGTCCGGGCATTCATTTCAAGGTGCCGGTGATCGACCAGGTGCGGCAATTCGATGTTCGGGTACTGACCATGGATCTGCCGTCCCGGCAGTATCTGACAGTGGAAAAGAAGCCGCTTGATGTCGATTCTTACATCGCCTGGCAAATCAGCGATGTCGATACCTTCTACCGGGCGACCGGCGGTAATGAGTTCAGCGCACAGTCGTTGCTGTCCTCCCGCATCGACAACGGCCTGCGTAACGAGTTCGGCGTTCGTACGATGCATGAAGTGGTCACCGGCCAGCGGGACGAGCTGATGCATACGCTACGTGACCAGGTGAACGAAACGTCGATTTCGGAATTCGGCATTCGGGTGCTTGATATCCGCGTCAAGGCAATCGAGCTGCCCAAGCAGGTGAGTCAGAACGTTTACCGCAGGATGTCTACGGAACGGGAAAAACTGGCCCAGGAATTCCGCTCCCGCGGTAAGGAAGCGGCCGAGGGCATCCGGGCTGATGCGGATCGCCAGAAGACCGTCATCCTGGCTGAAGCCTTCGCCAAGTCCGAGAAAACCCGGGGTGAAGGTGACGGTACGGCGGCCAAGATTTACGCCGATGCCTACAGCAAGGATCCGGATTTCTATAGCTTTTACCGGAGTCTGTCAGCCTATCAGAAGGCGTTTGCAAACAAGGATGACGTGATGGTCATCGATTCTGACAGCGACTTCCTGAAGTTCCTGAAGAGCCCCAGGGGCGCCTCCAACTGAGGGTGCCCTGTTTAGAGAACCGGAATGCTGCGGTATTCCGGTTTTTTTGTGCCTGACAACCGTGTAGAATTCGGTCGGTTTTGTTTCGGGTTTTTCCGGACGCCGACTACGTCACAAATCCTGAGCGTCCGTGCAGGCCAACCGGTCGTCGCGGACACCACAGCCAACGGAATCTCATGACAGTATCTGATCGCTGGTTACTGCCGGACGGGGTAGAGGACATTCTGCCGCCGCTGGCCGGACGGATCGAATCGCTTCGACGGGATGTAATGGATACGTGCCAGCGCTGGGGCTACCAGCTGGTGATCCCGCCGCTCATTGAATACCTGGAGTCATTGTTTACCGGTACCGGTCATGACCTGGAGCTGCAGACCTTCAAACTGACGGATCAGCTCACGGGGCGCATGATGGGAGTCCGTGCGGACATGACCCCCCAGGCTGCCCGTATCGACGCCCATACCCTGGGCGAGGAAGGGATTACCCGACTTTGCTATGCCGGGCATGTGCTGCATACCCGCCCCCGCCACATGCTGACCGGCCGTACGCCCATTCAGGCAGGCTGTGAACTGTTTGGTAGTGCCTCCGAATCTGCGGACATGGAAGTGATCAGCCTCATGCTGGAGACATTGCGAGTCGCGGGGCTGCCTCGTATCCACCTGGATCTGGCCCACGTCGCCATTTACGAGAGCCTGGTTGGCGAGGCCGAGTTCGACCGTGATACCGAAGCCGCGATTTTTGATGCGATGGCCCGTAAGTCCGTGCCCGAGCTCGATGAGTTGCTGGGTGAATGTCCGGAGGGCTCGGCTGGCAGCCGATTGCGTCGGCTGGCCCGGGTCAGCGGTGGCCCGGAAGCGCTGGACGAGGCGCGTCAGGTTCTCAGCGGTGCCTCCGAAGCACTCGACAGTGCCCTGGATCAATTGGAGCGTGTGTCCCGGATGCTCGCCCGTGATTTTCCTGAGATCAGTTTCGGGTTCGATTTCTGTGAGCTCCGGGGATACAACTACCATACCGGCCTGGTGTTTGCCGCCTATGTGCCTGGCCATGGGGATTCGGTGGCCAAGGGTGGCCGATACGATGCGATCGGAAGCGATTTTGGCCGCGCGCGTCCTGCAACCGGTTTCAGCCTGGACATTCGAGCGCTGGTCTCCCTGGGGGAGCGTGTGGTCCAGAGGCAGGGAGCGATATGGGCCCCAGCCGACCAGGATCCTGCCCTGGAAGGCGTCATATCGGGACTGCGGCTGACCGAAGCAGTGGTCCGGGCATTGCCCGAGGATGAAGGTTGCAATCCGGCCACTCGAGGGTGTGACCGGCAATTGGTTAAAAAAGATGGCCAGTGGGTCGTCGAATCTCTGGACTGAATCGAGAGCGAATCATGGGTAAGAATGTTGTTGTGCTGGGCACCCAATGGGGTGACGAAGGCAAAGGTAAGATCGTCGACCTGTTGACCGACAAAGTATCGGCTGTGGTTCGGTTTCAGGGTGGCCATAACGCCGGTCATACCCTGGTGATCGAGGGTAAGAAGACGGCTCTGCACCTTATTCCTTCCGGAATCCTTCGCCAGGATGTCCAGTGCCTGATCGGGAACGGGGTTGTGCTCTCTCCGGAAGCGCTGTTGAGAGAGGTTCGGGAGCTCGAGAGCAATGGCGTCGCAGTGAGAGAGCGCCTGAAAATCAGTCTCGCCTGTCCGATCATTCTTCGTACCCACGTACGAATCGACCAGGCTCGCGAGCGGGCCCGCGGTAACGACAAGATCGGTACCACTGGTCGTGGCATTGGTCCGGCCTATGAAGACAAGGTCTCCCGGCGCGGCGTTCGTCTGGGTGATCTCTGCAATCCCGCCGACTTTGAAGAAAAGCTGCGGGAAATCATGGCCTACCACAACTTCGTCCTGACTGAATACTACAAGGAAGAGGCCGAAGACATCGACGCGGCTCTGGAAGAGTTGCACCAGATGGGTGAGGAAATCCTGCCCATGTCCGCGGACGTGACCGACATTATTCACGACCTCCGCAAGCGTGGTGAAAATATCCTGTTTGAGGGTGCCCAGGGCTCACTGCTGGATATCGATCTTGGAACCTACCCGTACGTGACGTCATCCAACACCACGGCTGGTGGCACCGCAACCGGTTCCGGATTTGGCCCGCTGTTCCTGGACTATGTGCTGGGTATCACCAAGGCCTACACCACCCGGGTGGGTTCGGGTCCGTTTCCGACCGAATTGTTTGACGACATGGGTAAGCACCTTGCGGTTAAGGGTAACGAAGTTGGTACGACCACCGGCCGTTCACGTCGTTGTGGCTGGTTTGACGCTGTGGCGCTGCGCCACGCGATCCAGATCAACAGTGTCTCCGGCATCTGCCTGACCAAACTGGACGTGCTCGACGGTCTGGAAACCGTGAAGGTCTGCGTGGGATACAAGACTCCGAATGGCGAAATCTTCCGTCCGCCTATCGGTTGCGACAGCTACAAGGACATCGAGCCGGTATACGAGGAACTGCCGGGCTGGAGCGAGAGCACCGTTGGCCTCACCAGCATTGACCAGCTTCCGGAGAATGCCAAGGCTTATATCCGTTTCCTGGAGGAGCAGATCGAGGCGCCGATCGACATCATCTCTACCGGTCCGGACCGGATCGAGACGATTACACTGCGCCACCCGTTTGGTGGGTGATCGCTCGGTTGCTTTCAAAGACCCCGCAGTTGCGGGGTCTTTGCGTTTCAGGGCTTGGTCGCAATAACCGTTGCGCGTTTTGGCCCCGGATAGCCTTCAATGGTCCGGGAGGGGTCCTCCGGATCCAGGAAATCCTGAAGTGAGTTGAATCGCATCCAGTCTGTCGAGCGTTGCTCCTCGGTGGTGGTCACCGAGACATCCACCACCCGGGCATCCCGGAAACCGGTCCGTTGTAACCAGCGCAGCAGCGTATCGCAACTGGGCAGGAACCAGACGTTACGCATCTGGCCATAACGATCCTCTGGCATCAGGCTGTAGCCCTCGGGGCCGTCCACGACCAGAGTTTCCAGCACCAGTTCCCCGCCGCGGCGCAACGTGCCTTTCAATTCCAGGAGGTGGTCCAGTGGTGAGCGGCGATGATAGAGCACGCCCATTGAAAACGTGGTATCGAACGCTTCCAGTCCAGTCGGAAGGTCTTCCATCCGCACCGGCAGGAGATCCACAGGCACGTCGCCAAGATAGTTTTTAACGGCCAGGAACTGGAACAGGAACAGCAGGCCCGGATCAATGCCGATGACCCGTCGGGCGCCGGCACCGTACATACGCCAGCAGTGATAGCCCGAGCCACAGCCCACATCCAGAATCTGTCGACCGTTCAGGTCCGAGAGGTGGGGCGCGACCCGATCCCATTTCCAGTCCGATCGCCATTCGGTATCGATGTCGATGCCGAAGAACCGGAAAGGACCTTTGCGCCAGGGCATGAGCCCCCTGAGTCCTCGTTCAATTTGCTCGCGGATCGAAGCAGATAGGGGACTCGGCGCCTCCAGAGTAACTGCGGAGGTGTTGAGGCCGGCGTTCGCCGGGCCCAGGGCGGGGAGCGATGCCAGTGCGTCCTGCCAGCGTCCCAGGTCGCCGTGGGGATGATCATCAAACTTGTGCCGGAACTGCTCCCTGAGCAGCTCTGCCCAGTCCTGAAGGCCGTCCTTGTCGAGGGCGTTCAGTACAGGATTGAAAGTGGACTGCCAGTCAAATCGGGTCATGGTAAGGGTCGGATGTCAGTCGGCCTTGATGGCCAGCATGGATACAAAATTGAAGCATTGGTACCAAAGCACCACCCGCTCGAATCCTGCACTCAGCAGTCGCTCCCGATGGGCGGCCAGGGTCTCGGGAATCAGTACCTGCTCGATGGCCGTCCGCTTCTGGCTGATTTCCAGATCCGAGTAGCCGTTGGCCCGTTTGAACTCGTGATGCAGGCGGGTTTGTATGTCCTGTTCGGCGTCGGACTCGAAGCGAATCTTCTCCGACAGGATCAGGACACCTCCGGGCCGGGTCGCTGACGCAATACGGGTCAGGAGATCGGTACGTTGTTCCGGCGGTACGAACTGGAGCGTGAAATTAAGCGTCGTTACCGAGGCGTTGCTCAGCTCGGTCGTGAGTATGTCCTCGCACCGAAGCGTCACCGGTACCGATGAATCGTCCAGCGCCACATAGTGCTCGCAACGTTCGATCATGGCATCCGAGTTGTCGACACCGAACAGGCGGCAGTCATCGTGCCGGATGCCATGGCGCATGGCCAGGGTCGAGGCGCCCAGGGAACAGCCCAGATCGTAGCAGTGGGAGTCCGGCTGGGCGTATTGCTCCGTGATCACTTCGATCATCGGAATGATCGTGGTGTAGCCGGGCACCGAGCGACGGATCATGTCCGGGAAGACCCGGGCGACGGACGCGTCGAACCGGAAGTCTTCCGGCTTGCGTTCGGTGGCAAACAGGCGGTCCGTGGTTTGCTCCGGCGTCTTCGGACCCTCACTCATTGGCGGGCTCCTGCTTCGGAACGGCGGGCGCGGTTGGCGATGGGCGGGTACAGCGTACGCCACGATTCTTGTAGTCCACCAGGATGCCGAGGAATGACGGATCCTCGTCGGCGGCGATGGCCAGGTAGCCATCTTCACAGGCGGCATGCAGTTCCGAGGCCTTTGGAGACATCCGGAAATCCTCTCCGGGCGCAACGTGGATGGCCTGGAAGTCGCCGACAGGCACATGATCCTTGTTGTCGGAATGATCAATCCGGCCGGCGACCTCGAGGGCCAGTATGGTGCCGATCACCGACACCAGGGCGGTCAGGATCAGGCTGCGGACGGTAAAGCGTGCTTCGGTCTGGCTCATGCCTACCTCAATGATGAATGGATGAAATCAGTATTGACCGGGAATGCTGATGGCCGAAGATTGCAGCGCCGCGATCTGTTCCCGGAGCGCCAGGATCTGATCGGACCAGAACCGGGCCTGGCCAAACCACGGAAAGAACCGGGGAAAGGCCGGGTCGTCCCAGCGTTTCGCCAGCCAGGCGCAGTGGGCGATTTGCCGGTAGCAGCGGAACGGCTCAATAAGGTGGCGTTCCCGCCGGTTGAAGTCGCGGAACATTTCATAACCTTCCAGAAGCTCTCCCAGTTGGGCGCCCCGTTCGTTGTCTTCCCCGTTGAGCAGCAGCCACATGTCCTGGATTGCAGGCCCGGAACGGCAATCGTCAAGATCAACGAACAGCATCTGTTCCTCCCGGCACAGGATGTTTCCGGCATGGCAATCGCCATGCAGACGAAGCGTGTCGACGGGGCCGGCCTCTTCAATGCGCGCAGCGCAGAGTTTGGTGAGCTCAGGAATCAGGCTGTCCCACGCCGGGCGAAGATCCCGGGGTACCCAGTCACCCTCGATCAGCAGTTGGTTATTGGCAGCCAGTCCCTGAAGCAGGGAAAAAGACGGCCGGTGCTCAAAAGTGTGTCGAGCGCCGATGTTGTGAAGTTGCCCGAGCCACTGGCCCAGTCGGTAAAGCGTGTCCGTTACGCTGGTGTCCGGTGCCTGTCCGCCTCGCTGCGGGAAGATCGCAAAGAGAAATCCTCCCTCCGATCCCAGCGTGTCCCCATTGGCCAGGGGCACCGGCGCAACGACCGGAATGCCCGCTTCCTGCAGTTCAAGACTGAACGCATGCTCCTCCCGGATTGCCGCTTCGGACCATCGGCCGGGCCGGTAGAACTTGGCTATGACAGAGGGTGCGTCCTCAACACCAATCTGGTACACCCGGTTCTCATAACTGTTCAGTGCGAACAGCCGGCCATTGACGGCGACCCCGGCGGCCTCGACGGCGTCAAGAATCAGGTCCGGCGTCAGTTGGTCGTAGGGATGGCTGGAAACATCGGGCATAGTGACTGCAAACCGCGGAAAATTTGGCCGATTATACCTGTTCAGGGGGTGGCCCGTAATGCTCGCGGATGAGGAATGTTGACGGTTCCAGGATCGGGATCAACAGGGTAAGTTGTCGAACAGGCGCGCAGGAGTATCGGATAACCCAATGGGAGAAGTACTGAAAACACAGACGGTTGTGATCGGTGCAGGCGTAGTTGGTCTGGCTGTTGGCCGCGCACTGGCGTTGGCCGGGCAGGATGTGATTGTGCTGGAGGCGGCCGACCGCTTCGGTTCGGGGATATCCTCACGCAACAGCGAGGTGATCCATGCGGGCATTTACTACCCGGAGGGGTCCCTGAAGGCGCGCCTTTGTATGGCCGGTCGTCGGGCTCTCTACGAGTATTGCCGGCGGCATCAGGTCGGATACCGCCAATGTGGCAAATGGATCGTCGCCACGTCGGCGGAACAGGCCGCTATGCTCGAAGATATTCAGCGAAAAGCGGCGTGCAACGGGGTGATGCTGACCGGGGTGGCGGGCCTCAATCTGGCCCGGCGGCTCCCGGGTATCCGGGCCGACGCGGCCCTGTGGTCGCCGGAAACGGGCATCGTGGATTCTCATGGCCTCATGCTGTCGCTGCTTGGGGACCTCGAGGACCATGGCGGACAACTGGCGTTGAATGCGCCGGTTCTCAGTGGGGTGTCCGATCCGACTGGTCATCGTCTGACCGTTGGAGGTGCGTCGTCCTGCGTTCTCCGTGCCGACCGGGTCGTTAATGCCGCAGGTCTGGGAGCACCCCGACTGGCCGGCCACTGGGATGGCTTACCAAACGCCTGGCAGCCCCGCCAATGGCTGGCGCGAGGTGTCTATTTTTCCTATTCGGGTCGGCACCCCTTCGACACTCTTATCTATCCCGTTCCGGAGCCGGGCGGTCTGGGTGTTCACCTGACCCTGGATCTGGCGGGCCAGGCCCGCTTTGGGCCGGATGTCGAATGGGTTTCGGAGGAACGTTATTTCGTGGATCCCCAGCGCGTTCATCGGTTCGAGGCGGGGATCCGGCGTTGGTGGCCGGATCTGGATGCATCCCGACTTCAACCGGCTTATGCGGGGATAAGGCCGAAACTGGGAGGGCCGGACGATGGCTTCCGGGATTTTCGCGTCGACGGCCCGAACGATCATGGCATTCCGGGTCTGGTGAACCTGTTCGGCATTGAATCCCCCGGCCTGACGTCTTGCCTGGCTCTGGCCGATGAGGTCCGGCAGCTGTTGAATTAGCCGTCGTACTGGCCCTGGGCGGGCGTTCGCGCCAGGGCCCAGATCTCGACGTGCCGCGCACCGGCTTCCAGGAGGTTTGCTGCCATCACTCTCGCCGTTGCGCCGGTCGTCACCACATCATCGACAATCGCAATGTCTGACGGCGGTTCATGGGAGACCTCGAACACATCCCGCAGATTATCCAGTCTCTGTGCCCGTGTCAGCGCTCTCTGGGGCGTTGTCCGCCGTGCCCGCCGGATAAGTCCGGCATGAATCGGGAGCGTCAGGTGTTTTGCGAGGCCCTCGGCAATGTCATCGGCATGGTTAAAGCCGCGTTGCCGGCGACGCCCGGGGTGCATGGGTGCCGGCACAAGGGCGAGGGTTTCCGGGGATGGTTCTTCTCTCAGGTCCTGTTCGAGAAAACGGGAAAAATCCTCTATGAGCGGGCGTCCGAATTTCCGGTCTCCCCGGTATTTGTAACGACCGATCATTCCATCGACCGGAAACCGGTATTGCCAGGGAATCCGGGCCCTGATAAACGGTGGTGGGTCGAGCAGGCATTCACCGCAAGAGCGCGGCATCGCTGATTCCGGCAGGGGAAGCCCGCAACGGCGGCAGCCAAAGCGGTTAACGGGAAGTTCAAGCCGGCATGGTGTGCACAGTCCATTGAATGCATTGGTATCCAGGCAGGCGACGCAACGCCCGGCTGTTGGTCTGCTGTTAACCTTTAGTCCTATCAAGGTTGACAGCGGTGGCAGTCCCTTTATCATCTGTTTATCCGTAAACCCAGAGACCGGGAAAGGTTAACAGGACTGAACTATGACCGCTACTGAACTGCGTCACGATTGGACCCTACAAGAGGCCCGGGCTCTTTTTGAGCTGCCGTTCAATGATCTTCTGTTCCGTGCCCAGACGGTGCACCGAGCCCATTTCGACCCTAATGAGGTGCAGGTGAGCACCTTGTTGTCGATCAAGACCGGTGCCTGCCCGGAGGACTGCAAGTACTG
The DNA here is from genome assembly GCF_023156285.1 of Marinobacter koreensis. GTDB lineage: Bacteria > Pseudomonadota > Gammaproteobacteria > Pseudomonadales > Oleiphilaceae > Marinobacter > Marinobacter koreensis. The sequence continues at coordinate 509,867 of NZ_JAKZAJ010000001.1, forward strand.
CCCCCAGAGCGGTCATTACAACACCGGCCTGGAAAAGGAAAAGCTTCTGGAGATCGAGAAGGTGGTGGCCGAGGCCCGGGCAGCCCGGGAGAAGGGCGCATCGCGCTTCTGCATGGGCGCCGCCTGGCGGAGTCCGGCCCGGAAGGATATGCCTTATGTGCTGGATATGATCCGACAGGTCAAGTCGCTGGGGCTTGAGACCTGTATGACCCTGGGGATGCTGGAAGAGAGCCAGGCCAGGGAGCTGGCGGACGCCGGGCTGGACTATTACAACCACAACCTCGATACCTCCGAGAAGTTCTACAACCACATCATTACCACCCGGACCTATCAGGATCGTCTGGACACACTGGACAACGTTCGAAAGGCGGGCATGAAAGTCTGCTGTGGCGGCATCATGGGCATGGGGGAAGAAGAGGATGACCGGGTTGGGCTTTTGGTCCAGCTGGCCAATCTGCCCCAGCACCCGGAAAGTGTTCCGGTGAATATGCTGGTCAAGGTGAAGGGGACACCCCTGGAGAATGTCGAGGATCTGGATCCGTTCGAGTTTATCCGAATCATTGCAGTGGCTCGCATCATGATGCCCGCTTCCCACGTTCGGCTTTCGGCCGGCCGCGAGCAGATGAACGAGCAGATGCAGGCGCTATGCTTCATGGCGGGAGCCAACTCCATATTTTATGGAGAGAAACTGCTGACCACCTCCAATCCGGAGGCGGATTCGGACATGCAGCTCTTCCGTAAGCTGGGAATCCGGCCGGAGCAGCGGGAGCAATGTGCGACCGAGGAGCAGGAGGAAGATGCGATTGTCGAGGCGGTAGAGCATGAGGCAACCCGCCACCTGTTTTACGACGCGACCCGGGAGTCGGCCTGATAGCGGGGCGACTTTGGAGCATGCTATCGGCAGGGAGGCCCTTCCAGGAACCGCTACGAGCACATCCATGTGCGCTTGAGTGAAGCCGTCCATGGCTTCACACATTCCTGGAAGGGCCTCCCTGCCGATAACCCGGGCCAAGTAGTCGTCTTCCGATCCAATATGGGCTTAAGTGATGCGTGATTTTGCACGAGAGATTGAAGAACGAAAGCAGGCCGGGTTGTATCGGACCAGGAGGCTGGTTTCTGGTCCCCAGCGACCCGAACTGACGGCTGATGGTAACCGGCTGCTGTCCTTCTGTAGCAACGATTACCTTGGTCTGGCCAATCATCCTGCCAACATTGAAGCCTTGCGAAATGCCCTCCCGGAAACCGGTCTGGGCGGCGCGGCATCTCACCTGATCTGTGGCCATCATGAGGCTCATCATGAATTGGAGCAGCGTCTGGCAGCCTTTACCCGTCGCAGTGCGGCGTTGTTTTTTTCCACGGGCTACATGGCGAATATGGGCGTGATTTCGGCGTTGGCCGGTCGTGGTGACACGATTTTCTCGGACAGCCTCAACCATGCGTCGATCATCGACGGTTGTATTCTCAGTCGTGCCCGGATTCAGCGTTATCCGCACGGTGATGTGAACGCCCTCGAATCCATGCTCCGTGAGACGTCGGGTCACAAGCTGGTGGTTACCGATGGCGTGTTCAGCATGGACGGCGATGTCGCACCGTTGCGGGAGTTGGCCCGTCTTTGTCGCGAGAACGATGCGTTGTTGGTGGTCGATGATGCACACGGTATTGGCGTGCTGGGTCCGGAGGGGCGGGGTAGTGTTCTCGATGCAGGGCTCACGGAGCAGGATGTGCCGGTTCTGATCGGTACCCTGGGTAAGGCTGTCGGTACCAGTGGCGCATTTGTGGCCGGTTCGGAACTGCTCATGGACTATCTGGTCCAGAAGGCCCGAACCTATATCTACACGACGGCCATGCCGCCGGCAGTGGCCAGGGCAACGATCAACAGTCTCGATGTGATTGAGCAGGGCGACCACCTGCGGTCACACCTGGATGAGTTGATTGCCCGTTTTCGTGCCGGCGCCAGTGAACTTGGTTTCGAATTGATGGCGTCGCACACGCCGATCCAGCCGTTGATGGTGGGTGACAATGAGTCTGCGCTTGGGCTCAGTCGGGCGCTTGAAGCGCGGGGCTTCCTGGTGACCGCCATACGTCCGCCAACGGTGCCGGCTGGAGAGGCCCGATTACGGGTGACGCTGAGTGCCGCACACACAATGGCGGACGTTGAAAAACTGTTGGTCGCGCTGTCGTACTGCCGGCCAACCCTGTCTGTTCCGGCAGCCGCGTCGGTATAATCACCTCTGCACTATCATCCACCGCAATCCTCCTGACGAAGGGACCATTCTTGCATGGCCAGGAAAACCTATTTTGTGACCGGAACCGACACCGGCGTTGGCAAGACCATGGTGTCTGCGGCCATTCTTGAGGCCGCAAAAGCCCTCGGTAAACGTACCGTTGCCATGAAGCCGATCGCCTCCGGCTGCGACCAGATGCCCGATGGTCTGCGGAATGAAGACGCCCTCATACTACAGCAGGCCATCACCGAAAAGCTCTCGTACGACCGGATCAATCCTATCGCCCTCCAGCCGGCAATTGCACCCCATGTTGCAGCCCAGCAGGCGGGGAAAGGACTGTCTGCCCAGCGTCTTGTCGGGTTTTGCCGTGGTCTGCAAATGCAGCCCGCCGATCTTATGTTGATTGAGGGGGCCGGTGGTTGGCGGGTGCCTCTGAACGATCGTGAAACCTATTCGGTAGTGCCCCGGGAGCTTGGCGTGCCGGTGATTCTGGTGGTGGCACTGAAGCTGGGTTGTATCAATCATGCACTGTTGACCGCAGAGGCGATAAGAGCGGATGGTCTTGCTATCGCAGGCTGGGTTGCGAACCGCCCCGAACAGGAACCGATGGCTTGCGAGCGGGAAACACTGGATTACCTGACAAATCATCTTGGTGCGCCCCGTCTGGGCGTGTTGCCCTGGCTCGACGAGCCGGCGCCGCCGGTTCTGGCGGAGTCTCTCACCGTGGCACCGCTGTTTGAAAATTGAACAGGTTTGTGGCTAAATAGAGCCAATAATCTGTCATTGGAGTGTCAGTGATGATCAACAACACGCTCGGAATCGGTGTTCAGGGCATTCAGGACGGGATGATCGGTATGGACAGTGCCGCCCGGAAGATTGCCCGTGGTGGCGTGGATGGTCCCCAGGGAACGGCCGACGGCGCGGGCGGCCTGGTCGAACCCATCATTGACATGAAGCTCTACCAGCGGAGCGTAGAGGCCTCGGCGCAAGTGGTTAAAACGGCCGACGAGACGCTGGGAACGCTGCTGGACATCATGGCCTGAAACCGGCGTCGTGAGCGCACTTTCCTCCCTTCCCCCAATGCTGCCGGCGGGTGGTGTCACCTATCCGACATCGCGGCCCGCCGGATCTGATAATTCTTCCGTATCACAACAACCTGCCGGTACTGACCAGGCGGGCTCCCAATCGTTTCCTGGTACTGAAGAGAAAGGTGGCAGGGAGTGCGTGCGCTCAGTCGAGGGGGCGCAGGCGTCCGGTCTGGACCAATCCGAACTCAAGCTGCTGTCCAGATTGAAGTCACGGGACCGCGAGGTTCGGGCGCATGAGGCAGCTCACCAGTCTGTTGGGGGCCAGTATGCCGGTTCGATGTCGTTCACCTATCAGAGAGGGCCGGATGGTGCCCAGTACGCTATAGGTGGCGAAGTGCCGGTCGATGTGTCCCCGGTAGAGGGAAATCCCCAGGCGACACTGGAGAAAATGCGGATCGTCCGCGCCGCGGCCCTCGCGCCTGCACAGCCATCCGGTCAGGATCGAGCCGTTGCAGCCCAGGCGATGCAAACCATGCTGGAGGCTCAATCAGAGCTTGCAACGCAGGGTTCGGGCAAAGCCGAACCAGGGAAGGGCGAGCCCGACTCTGCGCCGGAGACGTCGTCAGCTCCGGGCGCCGAGTCTGGTTCGGAATCCTCGCGCCGAGCCAGAAATGTGTATCAGGACGTGGCCGGACTGGGTGAGAACCCGAACGGATCCGGGGCGTCCTTGTTGCCACCCTCTCTCTACGCCTGACCTGCATCTTCCAACCTACAGATCGTTCCTCTATCAGCGCCTGGCCCTGCCGTCAGAGCCTGGTTTCCGCATGGCCATACGACACAAATTTTCATTTCGGCTATTGACAATTCATTGCCTCTAAACGTATGTTTCAAACAAGTGTTTAATTAACGCCACGGCGCGGGTCGTTGTGGTGTCTGAGCAAACCAAGGCCTGAGGCTGTAAACCTGTTGTCAGCTGAGACCGAAAACTGAGGTGGATTCCATGCCTGAATACAAAGCGCCCCTGCGTGATATCAAATTTGTCATGAACGAGCTGCTGAACAGCGAGCAGCATTACGCCAGCCTGGAAGGCGCGGAAGACGCGACTCCGGATATGGTGGACGCCATTATCCAGGAAGGTGCAAAGTTCTGTGAGCAGGTGCTGTCTCCGCTGAATCAGGTGGGTGACAAAGAAGGCTGTACCTGGAGCGAGGACGGGGTGAAGACACCGACCGGTTTCAAGGAAGCCTATCAGCAGTATGTAGAGGGTGGCTGGCCGTCCATGACCGCCGATCCCAACTACGGCGGTCAGGGACTTCCGCATTCCATCGGCCTGGTCATCAGCGAGATGGTTGGAACGGCAAACTGGTCCTGGGGCATGTACCCCGGTCTGAGTCACGGTGCGACCAATACGATCGAGGCGCATGGTACCGAAGAACAGAAGCAGACCTACCTGACCAAGCTGATCAGCGGTGAGTGGACCGGCACCATGTGTCTGACCGAGCCGCATTGTGGGTCCGATCTGGGTACCTTGCGCACCAAGGCCGAGCCGAATGCCGACGGCACCTACAGCATCACCGGTACCAAGATCTTCATCTCCGCCGGTGAGCACGACATGGCCGAGAATATCGTTCATATCGTCCTGGCGCGTCTCCCGGGTGCTCCGGAAGGCACCAAGGGTATTTCCCTGTTCATCGTGCCCAAGCAGCTGCCGAACGAAGACGGTTCTGCAGGTGAGCGTAACGCCGTTTCCTGTGGCTCCCTGGAGCACAAGATGGGCATCCATGGTAACGCTACCTGTGTCATGAACTTCGACGGCGCCAAGGGCTGGCTGATTGGTCCCGAGAACAAGGGCCTGAACTGCATGTTCACCTTCATGAACACGGCGCGTATCGGAACCGCGATTCAGGGGTTGGGTGCCGCTGAGCTTGGTTTCCAGGGCTCACTGACCTATTCCAAAGATCGTCTTGCCATGCGCTCCCTGAGTGGACCGAAGAATCCGGAAGGCATTGCCGATCCGATCATTGTGCATCCGGACGTTCGTCGTATGCTGCTGACCCAGAAAGCGGTCGCCGAAGGCGCACGTGCCCTGATCTATCTTGCCGGCCAGCAAGTGGACGTGGTTCACAGTGGCAAAACCGAGGAAGAGCGCAAGGCAGCGGATGGCCTGCTCGGCTTCCTGACACCGATTGCCAAGGCCTTCCTGACCGAGATCGGTTACGAGTCTGCCAACCTGGGTATGCAGGTGTTCGGCGGCCACGGTTTCATCTCCGAGTGGGGCATGGAGCAGAACGTGCGTGATGCGCGTATCGGCATGATCTACGAAGGTACCACCGGTATTCAGGCGCTGGACCTGTTGGGCCGCAAGGTGCTGATGACCCAGGGCGAATCCCTCAAGGGCTTCACCAAGCTGGTACATGTGTTCTGCAAAGAAAATGCGGATAACGAACAGTTGAAGGAATTCATCGAGCCGCTGGCGGCGATCAACAAGGAGTGGGGCGAGCTGACCACCAAGGTTGGTATGGCTGCCATGAAGAACCGCGAAGAAGTTGGCGCGGCGTCTGTGGATTACCTGATGTACTCCGGTTACGCCGTATTTGCCTACCTGTGGGCGCGTATGGCCAAAGTTGCCCTCGACAAGATGGTCGAAGGTACCACTGAAGAAATGTTCTACAACGCCAAGATCCAGACAGCACGCTTCTACTTCAAGCGTATGCTGCCGCGGTCCAAGGCCCACGCCGAGACTATGCTGGCGGGTGCGGATACGCTTCTGGACATGCCGGAAGAAGCCTTCGCCCTCTGAGGTGCGGGCACTGTCCTGAAACGGATGTAAGAAAAAGCCCGTGCTCGCAGAGCCGGGCTTTTTTCATGAGTCCGGACGGACTTTTGAGGTAAACTACCGGCCTCACAAAGAACAATATTCAGCGGACACATAGCCGAACAGGTGGCCCCGTACCAACGCCGGGTCAGGGTACACCTGCAAAGACTGACTGGGATTTTTGGAGAGTTTTACATGGCTGATTATCAGGCACCGTTACGTGACATCCGATTTGTTCTGAACGAAGTGTTCGATGCACCGTCGTTGTGGGCATCGCTGCCGAAGGTAGCGGAAAACGTGGACCCGGAGACCGCCGATGCGATCCTCGAAGAAGCGGGCAAGATCACCAGTGGTGTGTTGGCGCCGCTCAATCGCGAGGGTGACGAGCAGGGCAGCAAATGGAATGACGGTGAGGTGACTGCTCCGGAGGGTTTCAAGGAAGCCTATCAGACCATCGTTGAGGGTGGTTGGAACGGACTGGGCGGTAATCCCGAGTTCGGCGGCATGGGGATGCCGAAGACCCTCGTAGCGCAATTCGAGGAAATGATGCAGGGTGCCAACATGGCCTTTGGTCTTGCGCCCATGTTGACCGCCGGTGCCTGTCTCGCCCTGGACGCTCACGGCAGTCAGGAGCTGAAAGAAAAGTATCTCCCCAATATGTATTCCGGCGTGTGGTCCGGTGCCATGGATCTCACCGAGCCCCATGCCGGTACGGATCTGGGTATTATCCGCAGCAAGGCCGAGCCCAATGATGATGGCTCCTTCAACGTGACCGGCACCAAGATCTTTATTACCTGGGGCGAGCACGATATGGCGGAGAATATTATCCACCTGGTGCTGGCCAAGCTGCCGGACGCCCCCAAAGGGCCCAAGGGCATTTCCCTGTTCCTGGTGCCCAAGTTCCTGGTGAACGACGACGGCTCCCTGGGTGAGCGCAATAGCTTCAGCTGTGGCTCAATCGAGAAGAAGATGGGAATCAAGGGCTCTGCCACCTGCGTCATGAACTTTGACGGCGCCAAAGGCTGGCTCGTTGGCGAGGAGAATAAAGGCCTGGCAGCCATGTTCACCATGATGAACTACGAGCGTCTGGGGGTCGGTATCCAGGGTATTGGTGCCGCGGAAGCCTCCCTGCAGAGTGCCCGCGAATATGCGCTGGACCGCATTCAGAGTCGCGCGCCCACCGGTGCCCAGCAGCCGGAGAAAGCGGCAGATCCGATCATCGTGCATCCGGATGTACGTCGGATGCTGCTGACCATGAAAGGCTATGTTGAAGGTGGACGTGCGTTCTCCACCTACGTGGCGCAGTGGCTGGACATCTCCAAGTACGCGGATGACGACGAGCGTCGCAAGCACGCCGAAGGCATGGTTGCGTTACTGACGCCCGTTGCGAAGGCGTTCCTGACCGATCGTGGCCTTGAGGCATGCATCCTCGGTCAGCAGGTCTTTGGCGGTCACGGGTTCATTCGGGAATGGGGTCAGGAGCAACTGGTACGTGATTGCCGGATCACCCAGATCTACGAGGGAACCAATGGCATCCAGGCGCTCGATTTGATGGGTCGTAAAGTGGTCGGCAGTCAGGGCAAGTTGTACGAACTGTTTGCACAGGATGTTGCCAACTTCCTGGAGGAAAACAGTGCCGATGAGCATCTCAAGCCTTTCCTGGAGCCGCTCGCCGCTGCCGTGGAGCGCCTGGATGATGTCACTGAGCATGTGCTGAAGCAGGCGGCCGCGTCGCCGGACGCAATCGGTGCGGCATCGGTGGATTATCTGGATCTCTTTGGCCTGACAGCTTTGGGCTACATGTGGGCTCGAATGGTGAAGGCGGCCGCACCCAAGGCGGAGAGTGACAGCTCGGGCTTCTACTCGGGCAAGGTGAAAACAGCCCGCTTTTACTTTGACCGCCTGTTGCCCAAGACGGTTTCCCTGGCCGAAGGGATTCGCAGTGGCGGCGACGCCATGATGGCGTTGACCGCAGACGAGTTCTGAGGTCATTTATGCGATGAAAAGGCAGGTTGATACGACCTGCCTTTTTTTATGCGTGAAACCGTGGGGCGTGGTGACCCAGAGGCAGCTGGTCAGAGCTGGTTCATGCGGTCGGGATCGGTGACAAAGGGGTTTTCATTACCCTGTATTTCGGCAATCCGGCGATGACGGGTGAGTTCGGTATCGTCCGGTGGGTCAATACGGTTCCAGTCCTTGAAAACGGGCGGTGCGCCGAGCCAGGGCAGCCCGTAGGTGTCGACCATATAGGCGACGGTTCGGGCGACATCACCCTTGACCCTCTTCGGAGGTTCAAAGAACTGGGCGCTTGCGCGTATGCCGCAATCGTCCGGCTGGGCAACATTACCCACGTCATCGTATCGGATGTTACGTCTCTGCATCTCGATACGGCTCCGAACCGGTACCATATTGTGCAGGTCCGAAGCGATCTGGCGATACCGGTTATCCTGTTCGCATTGCCGTGAGGTGCCGCAATTCAGGGCGCTTCGGATGTCTGCCAGTGGATACACATAGCCGTCGGTCAGGGTGAAGCCCTTGGACGTGAACGGGGTGTCGCAGAAAAAGGAGTGGCCACCTTCAGCGTAAAGGTTGCCCCAGAATTGATCCTTGATGACGGCATTGGGATCGCTGAACCGGGTGTTCTGGCCAATAACAAGCGAGGCCGAGACCAGCAGCGCGAGGGAGGAGACGGAAATCAGCAGCTTTTTCATACGCCATTTATACCTCTCAGTGTTCTGAAGCGCACTGTCCCATCGGGCCGTATCGGTACGGCTTCGAGGTTCTTTGGGTCAAAAATATGACGCTTCGTTCACCAGTAATGAGAAGTATGGCACAAAGGCTCCGTTCGGCAGAGCCTTTGTGTTGTAAAACTGTGGCGTTATGTTAACCCGTTAACACATTACTTGAGTTTGTTGCGGATGTTCTGATAACCGGTTTTCAGGTCTTCGCCCAATTTTTCGGCGGTTTCACGGGCTTCCCTGGAAGCGCCTTCCGCGTCGTGCAACACCTGATCGATCTTGTTGCGGAATCGCTCCCAATCCTGCTCAAGATCGTCCCACTCGTCCTTGACGTCTTCCCGCGCCAGGTGAAGCTGAACCCGGGCCTCATCCCGGTACTGCTTGATCTTGTCGGACAGCTTTTTCAAATCATCTTGAAGACTCATCTGTTGCACCTCCTTGAACAATCGGTGAGGCTACAATGCGCCGGAATGTGAAAAACTGTCAAGAGCTGAAAGCGGAGTGTTTTCCCGACGATTGACGCAGGTCAGGCTTTTGCAGCCAACAATACCGACAGATCTCGCAGATGCTGCCACGGGGAAAGCTCGTCAAACCCTTTGGCGGCGCGATCTATCTGGCTGCACAGGCGAAGGGCTTCCAATAGCTGGGGGGATGTTACCCGGCGGCCAGCGCGCTCAAGAATACGCGCTCTCTGGGGCTGGAATACGCCGCGCTTTTTGAGAAAGGCTGACGGATTCTCGCGGGCGGCCGGTGTGGACTGCAGTTCGGCCAGAATGCTGAGGTCGCGGTGCAGTACGGCCAACAGACCAAGCGGGTTTTCGCCTTCCTGCTGAAGGACGCCGATGATCTTGCCGGCGTGTTGCGCCCGCCCGGCCAACAGTTCCTGAACCAGTTCGAAACCGTTGAAACGTGAGCTGTCCTGAACAGCTTGTTCTATGGTTTCTTCGTCTACAGTATTGCCGTTGGTCAGCAATGATAGTCGATCAAGTTCCTGACTGGCGGCCAACAGATTGCCCTCCAGGCGCTCGGCCAGCATCGACAGAGCGCCACGCGTCAGGCTCAGGCCATGACGATTGGCCCGCTGCTGAAGCCAGCCCTGAAACTTATCGGCGTCGATTGGCCAGACTGGAACGTGAACGCCTTTGCCCTGAAGCTCCCGATACCATTTCCGTTTGGTTTCCGCCGAGTCGAGACGGGTGCTGATCAACAGCAAAACGATGTCTTCCGGAGGCTGCTGAAGCACTCTTTCCATCACATTCCGGCCATCCCCGAGCTTTCCGGTTGGCAGGTGTATTTCAATCCGCCGTTTTTCGGCAAACAGGGACATTGCGTTGCATTCGTCGGAGACTTTGCTCCAATCGAGATGCTGATCCGCATGAAAGGTCAGGCGGTCTTCAAAGCCGGCCTGTCGGGCAGCCTGGCGAATCTGGTCGCAGCATTCCTGAACCAGCAGAGGCTCGTCTCCCGAAACCAGGTAAACCGGTGCCAGGCCTTTCTTGAGCAGCTGTGGAAGCTGGGCGGGCTGAGTCTTCATTGTGGCCCGGCGTTTTCTGTTTCCGGTGTTTGCGCAGACTGGTATTCCTCCCGGAGTGAGTCGATCCGGGATGGCGTCAGCGGTGCCAGGCGGAACAGGATCTGCTGGGCCAGGCGGTCATACAGGCGTTGCTCCAGCTCATCCTGCTCACGCTGTTTTGCCAGTACGTTGGTTTCATCGTACCGGTAGCTCTCGCGAACGCTCAGTGCCGTATCGGCGATCAGAGGAACATGGTCCGGGCTGATCAGGTCGATGTGCACCGTTTGCGTGAGCATGTATTCGGCGGCTCCTGCCCTTACGGTGATCGCAGAGGCCCTTCGGTCCTGGCCGAAATCACCCAGGTTGAGCGTGTAGGCCTCGTCACCTTTACCCGCGACTTTTACACCACCCAGTTCCAGTTGCCGTTTCAGCGACAGGCACAGGCTGTCGGGAATCTGCGAGCTGCATTTCACCATCAGAGGCTGGACCGCCTCGGGCACCGGTGATGTCCCCCGCAACTGAAAACCACAGCCACTGACAATGCTGACGAGAGCCAACGCGAATATCAGCCGACCGGTGCGGATCTTCAGGGCAGGGGGCTGTGACATGTCAATTGGCCACCACGTTCACAAGTTTCCCGGGGACCACGATAACCTTGCGGACGGTTTTCCCTTCCGTAAAGCGCATCACGTTCTCGTTCTCCAGCGCCAGTTTCTCGAGATCATCTTTGGCAATGTCAGCTGGCACGTCCTCTTTCGCCCGAACCTTGCCATTGACCTGAAGTACCACCTGGATCTGACTGCGAACCATGGCTTTCGCATCCGCCTCAGGCCAGGAGGCTTCGACCACCGGTGTCTCGTGTCCGAGGCTCTGCCAAAGCTGGTGGCAGATGTGGGGCGCTATCGGTGAGAGCACCAGAACTGCGATATTCAGGGCCTCCTGGCGTACCGCGCGGCTCTGAGGCTCATCTCCTGCAAGCTTGCCGACGTCGTTGAGCAGCTCCATCACCGCTGCGATAGCGGTGTTGAAGGTCAGTCGCCGGCTGATGTCGTCGCTGACCTTAGCTATGGTTTCGTGCGTCTTGCGCCGAAGGTCCTTCTGCGGATCCGTCAGTGCGGCTGCGTCGAGGGTTGGCGCCGGCCCGCTGGCAGCATGCTCATGAACCATGCGCCACAGGCGTTTGAGGAACCGGTGTGCCCCTTCTACACCGCTGTCAGACCACTCCAGGGACTGCTCCGGTGGAGCGGCGAACATCATGAACAGGCGCACGGTATCGGCCCCGTATTCATCAATGATCGCCTGAGGATCGATGCCGTTGTTTTTGGACTTGGACATTTTCGTCACGCCGCCGATCTCCACCGGCTCGCCGTCGGACTTCAATACGGCGCGGGTCACCTGGCCCTTGCTGTCCTTCTCAGTGGTGACATCGGCAGGGTTGAACCAGGTCTTGCCGCCATTGGCATCGTTGCGATAGTAGGTTTCAGCCAGCACCATGCCCTGGCAGAGCAGACGGTTGAACGGCTCGGAGCTGGTCACCAGCCCCACATCCCGAAGCAGCTTATGGAAGAAGCGGGCGTAGAGCAGGTGCAGGATGGCGTGCTCGATGCCGCCGATGTACTGATCCACCGGCAGCCAGTAGTTGGCCGCAGCCGGGTCCAGCATGCCTTTATCGTAGTTGGGGCTGCAGAAACGCGCGTAATACCAGGAAGACTCCATGAAGGTGTCGAAGGTATCGGTCTCCAGGGTTGCCGACTGGCCGTTGTATTCGGTTTTGCACCATTCGGGATCGGCTTTGATCGGAGACTGGACGCCGTCCATTTCGACGTCTTCCGGCAGACGCACCGGCAGTTTGTCATCCGGCACCGGCATTTCGGTACCGTCTTCCAGCGTCATCATCGGAATCGGGGCGCCCCAATACCGTTGACGGGAAACCCCCCAATCGCGCAACCGATAGTTGACGGTGCGTTTGCCAATGCCGTTCGCTTCCAGGTAGGCAGCGATTTCGTCGAAGGCTTCCTCGCTGGTCAGTCCGCTGTATTTACCCGAGGAAACCAGGACGCCCTTCTCGGTAAACGCCTTCTCCTGAACATCGATGTCGCGGCTGTCATTCGGCGCGATAACCTGCTTGATCGGCAGGCGATATTTCAGGGCAAATTCGTGGTCCCGTTCGTCATGTCCGGGAACGGCCATCAGTGCGCCGGTACCATAGTCGGTCAGCACAAAATTGGCGATCCAGACCGGAATTTCTTCCTGGGTGAGGGGGTGAATCGCCTTGAATCCGGTATCGATACCCTTCTTTTCCATGGTGGCCAGTTCGGCCTCGGCAACCTTGCTATTGCGGCACTCATCGACGAACTCGGCAACGTCGCGATGGCGTTCCGCCGCTTCCTTGGCCAGGGGATGCTCAGCCGCCACGGCCATGTAACTCACGCCCATGAGTGTGTCGGGGCGGGTGGTGTAAACGGTCAGTCCGCTGTCCCGGTCTTTCAGGGGGAACGTCAGTTCGGTGCCAACGGATTTGCCGATCCAGTTGCGCTGCATGGTCTTGACCTGCTCGGGCCAGTCTTCCAGCTCGTCGAGATCGTTCAGCAGCTCCTCGGCATAGTCGGTGATGCGAATGAACCACTGGGGAATCTTCTTCTGTTCCACCAGGGCACCGGAGCGCCAGCCGCGGCCGTCCACGACCTGTTCATTGGCCAGAACGGTCTGGTCCACCGGATCCCAGTTCACGGTGGACATTTTCTTGTATACCAGGCCTTTCTCGTAAAGCCGTGCGAAGAACCACTGTTCCCACCGGTAATAATCCGGATCGCAGGTGGCCAGTTCCCGGCTCCAGTCATAACCGAATCCCAGCTGCTTGAGCTGGCTCTTCATGTAGTCGATGTTCGAACGGGTCCACTTGGCGGGCGCTGTCTTGTTGGCGATGGCGGCATTTTCGGCGGGCAGGCCGAAGGCATCCCAGCCCATGGGCTGCATGACGTTCTTGCCCTGCATGCGCTGGTAGCGGGAGATGACGTCACCAATGGTGTAGTTGCGGACGTGCCCCATATGCAGTTTGCCGCTGGGGTAGGGGAACATGGACAGGCAGTAGTATTTGGGCTTGCCGGGCTCTTCCTTCACTTTGAATGTGTCGTTCTTTTCCCAGAATTCTCGGGCGTTCCGTTCTACGTCACGGGGATTGTATTGCTCGTCCATTCCTGCCATTGCCAAAGTTACCCTGTGTTCAGAAAGATGTTCGAAAGGGCCGAACATTCTAACGCACACTCGACCTTACAGGTAGTCTGCCATTCCGGGAATACTGTGCCATGATAGTCATCAGAGCGGTGTTTTTTTCATGAGGAGCAGTTATGAGCGAAAGCGAGCGCAATCACCTTTCCGGAAAGGCACTGGAAGCCTACGACAGGATGCTCGAGCGGGTGCAGTTCGGGTTGCGGCAGGTACAGCAGACCTCCCTGAAAACCCTGGATCAGGAAATCCAGGATGCGGTGGAATTCGAGTACGAACTTGAAGAGATGACCCGCGAGGAGGCGGACCTGCTTGGCGCCTACCTGAAGCGTGATCTGGAGCACCTGCTGCATTTTGTCGATGAGACCGGCGAGGGCTTAAAGGAGTGGTTGCAGCTGGACATGTCGCTGCTGGAACACCAGTTGACCGACAGTCTGCTGTCTGTCGCTGACCAGACTCTGATTGACAACCTGGAGCTTCGACAGAAGCTCGAAAACGAAGATGCCGGCCACTACATTTCCGGCGAAGTGGCCACGGCCGGCATGTTCCGTTGCCTCAACTGCGGTCACATGCGGTGCCTGACCGCGACCAGTCACCTGGAGCCCTGCGAGGCCTGTGGATCCCATTACTACGAACGGGTGACCAGTCGCTGGCCGAGGAAAGAGAGCTAGCGGACGGGCGGAATGTCCCGCTCCCGGACAAAAACGACCAGAATGGCCGCCAGAATCAGGACCGGCCAGGAGCCGGTTTCCATATAGGGCGTATTGCCGCTGGCGGCGTAGACTTTGCCGGTCAGTGTGGCGCGTTCGAAATGTGGAAGTCGGCCGGTAATCCGCCCCTTGTTGTCGATCACCGCGGTCACCCCGTTGTTGGTTCCCCTCAACATGTAGCGCCCGGTTTCGAGGGCGCTCATCCGGGCGATCTGAAGGTGTTGAAGCGGGCCAATGGAATCGCCGAACCAGCCGTCGTTGCTGATCGTCAGCAGTAAATCGCTGCCCCAACTGTTGGAGGCCACGAAATCGGGATAGGCCACTTCGTAACAGATGAAGGGGCGGACTTTGAGCCCGTTGGCCTCCAGTGGTTTTTGGTAGGCCGGCCCGGGACTGAAGCTGCTCATCGGCAGATCGAAGAAACCGATCAGGCCACGGAGCAGGCCCTCCAGCGGCACGTATTCGCCAAAAGGAACGAGTTTCTGCTTGTAGTACATGCCTTCGCCGTTGCCGATGGCCATGATACTGTTTCGATAGGTGAAGCCTTCCCGTTGCTCGCTGAAGCCGTACCAGGGAATACCCGTTATCAGCGTGCTGTTCTTGCCAAGTTTCTTGTTGATGTGTTCGATGATCGCGCCGGCCTGGTCCTGCGGCAGCGGAATGGCGGTTTCCGGCCAGAGAATCAGATCGGTATCCCAGTAGTCCTCGGTCATTGTCAGGTAGGTGACGATCTGCTGCTTGAGAAACTCGGGATCCCATTTGATCAGTTGCGGGATATTGCCCTGCATGGCCGCAAACTGGATGGGCTGGTCGCTCAGCTTCGTCCAGTGGATACGGTTCAGTGCGGGTGTGGCGAGCCAGGGGAGGATCGCAACCACGGCCGTGACCGCAGCCAGGGTTTTCCTCCGCTGAAACAGCAGCCAGGCGACTCCGTAAGCCGCAGCCCCGGTCAGTGTGATCCAGAAAGTAATGCCATGGACACCGGTGAGCGGGGCCAGCCCGGCCAACGGGCCATCGGTATGCGCGGTACCCAGATACAGCCACGGGAAACCGGTCAGTAACCAGCTTCTCAGCCAGTCACCCAATACCCAGATTGCCGGAAACAGAATCAGCCGTCGGACCGGACTGGATTTAGCCAGTTTGCCCCAGAACCAGAAGGCAAGCCCGTGGAACAGTGCCAGGCCCATGACAAAGAGCACGGTCAGAAGCACGGCAACCGGGATGGGGGTGTTGCCGTATTTGCTGATACTGATATAGACCCAGCTTGCGCCGGTAGCGAAGAGGCCAAGTCCCGTGAGCCAGCCCGCCCTGAACAGTTTCCGGGAGGGCAGTGGCACAGTGACCAGCAGGATGAGTGCGATGGAGACCGGCCCGAGCCACCACCAGTTGAACGGAGAGAAGGTCAGGGTTTGCAGGGCACCGGCCACGACCAGCGTGATGGCGCCCAGCCAACGGTTCCTGCTCAGGTGCGTGTTCAGAGCGGAAAGTGTGGAATCATGACTCACTGCGATTTACCTGCAACAGACGGATGACACGGTTATCGGCGTTGGCAATAGTAAAGCGCAAACCGCCGAATTCAACCGTTTCCCCGCGTCTGGGCAGGTGACCGAATTCTTTGAGGACGACGCCACCGATGGTGTCGAATTCCTCCTCGTCGAGATCCGTCTGGAAAAATTCATTGAAGTCTTCAATCGATGTGGCCGCCTTGACCGCAAAAGTGCCGTCTCCTCGAGCCTTGATGTTGGTTTCCTCGTCGAAGTCGTGCTCATCCTCGATTTCGCCAACAATCTGTTCAAGCACGTCTTCGATGGTAATCAGGCCGGCAGTACCGCCGTATTCATCCACCACAATGGCCATGTGATTGCGGTTTTCCTTGAACTCCTTCAGCAACTGGTTGAGGCGTTTGCTTTCCGGAACGAACGTGGGCGGTCGCAGGATTTCCCGGATGCGGTTCCAGTTGACTTCATTGTTCAGTGCCAGGGGTAGGAGGTCTTTGGCCAGCAGGATACCGATAACGTCGTCCTGGCTGTCGCCGATGACCGGAAACCGGCTGTGGGCAGAGGAGATGATTTCTCCGAGAAACTCCTTGGGCTCCTGGGAGGCTTTCACGGTGACCATCTGGGAGCGGGGGATCATGATTTCATCAACCCGCATGTCGATGACCTGCATCGCCCCCTCGATGATGCTCATGGCATCCGCATCGATGATGCTCTGGGACTCGGCGTCCCGCAGGATTTCCAGCACGTCCTCTACGGACTCAGGCCCGCTGGAAAAGGCCTGTGATATACGTTCCAGCCAGGACTTGTTGCCCTGGCTGCGACTCGACTGATCGTCGCTCATGAGTCTGGTTCCGTTTCCTCTGCTTCGTAAGGATTGCTGTATCCGAGCCGGTGCATCAGCCGGATCTCGAGGGCTTCCATGACCTCTGCATCCTGATCCTCAATGTGATCGTAGCCCTGGAGATGCAGCATCCCGTGCACGACCATATGCGCCCAGTGTGCCTCTGACGCCTTGTGCTGCTCAATCGCTTCTCTTTCGACAACAGGCGCACAAATGACGAGATCTCCCGCCAATGGGATCGTTATACCCGCTGGCGCTTCAAATGGGAAGGACAATACATTGGTCGGTTTGTCCTTCCCTCGATACTCGTGATTCAGTCCCTGGCTCTCCAGTGCGCCGACGATCCGGATCGTCACCTCGGCAGGGTCCTGGCCCAACCAGGCAGACTCCGCCCATTTCTGGAAAAGGGACTCGTCCGGGACGTTTTCCCCCTCATAGACATTCTGGAAGTCAACGGTAAGGTCGCTCACTGTCCTGTCGCACTCCCGTCATCGAAGGAATCGTAGGCTTCAACAATACGCTGCACCAGGGGATGACGGACCACATCCTTGGCATCAAACCGTGTGAATCCGATGCCGGAAACTTTGCTCAGTACGTTGGCCGCGTGAATCAGGCCGGAGTTCTGACCGCGCGGCAGGTCCACCTGGGTGGTATCGCCGGTGATCACTGCAGTAGAGCCGAAGCCGATCCGGGTCAGGAACATTTTCATCTGTTCCCGGGTGGTGTTCTGGCTTTCGTCCAGGATGATGAACGAATTGTTCAGGGTGCGGCCGCGCATGAAGGCCAGCGGTGCGATCTCGATCACGCTCTTCTCGATCAGTCGGGTGACCTGATCGAAGCCCAGCATTTCATAAAGGGCATCGTAAAGCGGTCGAAGGTAGGGATCCACCTTCTGGGCCAGGTCGCCGGGGAGGAAGCCCAGTTTTTCGCCCGCCTCAACCGCAGGCCGGACCAGAAGGATGCGTTTGACCTGTTCGTCTTTCAACGCCTCGACAGCGCATGCGACCGCGAGCCACGTCTTCCCGGTGCCGGCAGGGCCGATACCGAAGTTGATGTCGTGGGTGCGGATGTTGTGCACATATTTCTGCTGGTTTCGCCCCCGGGGCTTGGCTGTGAGCTTCGGCGTCTTGATGACCGTCACGGCTCCTTCGTCGTAGGGTACGTCGTCGGGCAGTCGCTCCAGGCCGGTTTCCCGGATGAACAGGTGCACAGTGTCCGGTGGAATGTCGTCGCTGGCTTCGGTTTCGCGGTAAAGGTGTCGCACCACCTCGACCGCTGCCGCGACGTTCTCGGTCGATCCTTCAACACGGAAGTGGTGTCCCCGGCGACCGATTTTTACCTCAAGGCGCTTTTCGATCATCTTGAGGTTTTCATCAAACTGGCCACACAGGGTGGCGAGCCGGCGCTGGTCTACCGGGTGCAGGTCGAATTGTCTTGTGTCGTGTGTGTTCAATCTTGCTCCGTATTGGTTTGCTCCCCGGGTTCAGGGAGCACGTGTTTCATAGTCCGGCTTCAGGCCCGGGGCTGGGGCAAATACGATCCCAGCTTTAATACAGGTTCGAGTTAGAGGGCACACCCCTTAGCGAGTTGGGATAAGCCTCTGCAATCTCCACGTCAATAAAGTTCCCGACCACCTCCGGATTCTCGTGCCGGAAGTTCACGATCCGGTTGTTCTCGGTTCGGCCGGCGTATTCGCCCGGGTCTTTCTTGGACAGGCCTGTCACCAGAATCCGCTGGGTGGTGCCGACCATCTTGCGGCTGATGTCCATGGCCTGCTGGTTGATCCGCTGCTGCAGGATCGCCAGGCGCTTTTTCTTGACTTCCATGGGGGTGTCATCCGGCAGATCGGACGCGGGCGTCCCGGGGCGCGCGCTGTAGACGAAGCTGAAGGACACATCGAAACCGATGTCGTTGATCAGTTTCATGGTGTCTTCGAAATCCTTGTCGGTCTCGCCCGGGAAACCCACGATGAAATCAGACGAGAAGCTGATGTCCGGCCGGATTTTCCGCAGACGACGAAGCTTGGATTTGTATTCCAGGGCTGTATGGCCGCGCTTCATTGCCGCCAGGATCCGATCGGAGCCGCTCTGGACCGGGAGGTGCAGGTGGCTGACCAGTTCCGGAACCCGCTCGTAAACATCGATCAGGGCATCGGAGAATTCCACCGGGTGAGACGTGGTATAGCGGATGCGGTCGATTCCGTCGATGGTGGCAATCAGTTCGATCAGCTCGGCCAGGTCCATGGTGTCACCGTCGTGGGTTTCACCGCGATAGGCGTTGACATTCTGCCCCAGCAGGTTGACCTCGCGTACGTTCTGGCTGGCCAGATGGGCGACTTCGGCAATGACATCGTCCACCGGCCGGCTGACTTCCTCGCCACGGGTATAGGGCACCACACAAAAAGTGCAGTACTTGCTGCAGCCCTCCATGATGGAGACGAAGGCAGACGGCCCGTCTGCGCCTGGCTCCGGCAGGTTGTCGAATTTTTCGATCTCTGGAAAGCTTACGTCGACAACTCCGACGCCGTTACCCTTGGTGCGGATTTCGGTGATCATATCCGGGAGACGGTGGAGTGTCTGGGGGCCGAATACCATGTCCACGTAGGGCGCCCGGTCGATGATGGCTTGTCCTTCCTGACTGGCGACACAACCGCCCACACCGATGATGAGATCCGGCTTGCTGTTCTTGAGGGATTTCCAGCGACCGAGTTGATGAAAGACCTTTTCCTGTGCTTTCTCCCGAATCGAGCAGGTGTTCAGCAGCAGGATATCGGCTTCCTCCGGAGTGTCCGCCATTTCAACGGTTTCACCGGTCTTGAGCAGGTCTGCCATGCGGGCAGAATCGTACTCGTTCATCTGACAGCCGTGGGTTTTGATGTACAGCTTCTTGGCCATGGGTCTCACGTAATCTGATGGATGGTGCGCCGGGATTGGCAAAGGTGCCGCTTGGCGCTGGCAAAAAGGAACTGGGTATTATAACGGGGTGATTATTCTGCAACCACCTTTGTCTCGGCTTGTTGCTACCACTATGTGATATTATGCGTCGTCCATTGCGCTCGGTGCATGAAGCACTTGGCGGGTGGCTGTCCAAAACCCGCTCCTTCGGCACGTCCATGTGACGCTTGAGCTCCGCCATCCATGGCTCCGCACAGTTTTGGACAGCCACCCGCCAAGCGCTTCCAGAGCCTTGAGTATTCGCTGACATAGCATTGATTGGATTGAGGGCTGTGTCAAAGTGGCCCTTAACTCACAGAAAAACATGACCCCTGAACGCCTTGCCCGAATCAAACAAACCCTGGATACCCGACAACCTGATTTGCGCGTGTTGACCGACCAGGTGCATAAACCGCGAAATCTCTCGGCGATCATCCGCTCCTGCGATGCATTCGGCCTGGCCAACATGCATGTTGTCTGGCCAAAGGAAGGCTTCCGGGCCTTCCGGAAGACTGCCGGTGGCAGCTACAACTGGATCACGACCCACACTCATCCGACCATGGACGAGGCCGTTGCCGACCTCAAGGCTCAGGGTCACAAGCTCTACGCTGCCCAACTTTCCGATCGCGCGGTGGATTTCCGAGAAGTCGATTACACCGTTCCTTGCACGGTCATCATGGGCAACGAAGTAGACGGCGTCAGTTCGGGAGCAGCAGAGCAGGCGGATGAACACATCGTGATCCCCATGATGGGCATGGTCGAGTCCCTCAACGTCTCTTCCGCCTGCGCCATTATCCTCTCCGAAGCCCAACGCCAGCGAAAGCTGGCCGGTATGTTCGACCGGCGCCGCTTGCTGGATGAGGAATACAACCGCCTGCTGTTCTGCTGGTGCCAGCCGACGGTCAAGCGCTACTGTGACGACCGCAACTTGCCATACCCGCCCATCGATCCGGAAACCGGTGAGCTGGTCGATGGTGTCGGCTGGATGCAGGAAGTCCGGAAACAAAGGGCTAATCGCCCGCGGTGGGATGACGAGTTAAAGGTTCCGGCAACTGACGGCTGATTCGATAGAGCTTCTCTCTTAAGCTCGGTCGGCCTGGTGGTGGGTTAGTGTTTCTGCCAGAAAAAGATGTCCGAGCAAAGCGAGTTCTTTTTCCAAAGACACACTAACCCACCATCAGGCCCGCCCCCAAAGCTTTATCATTCCTCGCGAGTCTCCAGATACCGCTGCAACTGCTCCCGCAATGCTTTGGGCAAGCGGGTAATAGTCAGCGCATCCTTGTCGCGATCATAGTAAACCGCCTGGTTCACCAGGTCGGACGAGAACGACACACTCATGCCGCCACCAGAACCGGCAATACGAATCAGCTTCTTGACCTTCCGGTGGTCCGGATGCAGAACACCGGTTTCCGGAAGCTCGGCATTCTGGCTCGCAAATTCCTTGAAACGCTGAGGCTCGTTTTCGTCCAGATAGCCCGACAGCGCCTCAATTTCCACCGGCTCACCCAGCGAATGCTGCTCCTTGCAGAATTCGTAGGCACGGGAGCGGACCTCGCCGGCCTTCTCCGGCTCGGAATTCTTGGCAAAGGCTTCCACGGCATCGAGGAACGTCATGGTTTCCTTTTCGACATCCACATTGTTGGTAAAGCCGGCCAGTCGGATAAACAGGTCGCCCGCCTCACCGGTGCCTCGACCATGAACCAGGGTCAGGTAATTTTCGCTGCCATTGTCACCCAGCCAGTCATCCAGCTCGATCCTGACGGCCAGATTCAGTCGGGAAAGACTGAGCACATCCGTGGCGTCCAGAACCTGATTGCCATCGAAGCGCATCGCGCTGTCGGTCTCTACGATCAACAGGTACACCACATCGGCGTCCGCCAGAGCCTCGTGGACAATCATCAGGTGGCCATCGAATTCCTCCTGACAGCCCGTCAGTAGCTCCTGCCATTGGGCGAACAGACGGTCAGTCATCGCGCCGAAGCTTTGTTTGTCTTCCAGATAATCCTTGAGCCAGCTGCTGAACGGGCATTCCCCGAGGTCTTCGGAGAACCGGCCGTACTTCTTGCCCGGCTTGCTGTTGAACAGACGTTTCATCTGCTTGTGTAGGGCCTCGTAGTCACCACCCGGTTCCTGCAGGGCTTCGCCACTGTTCAGGCGGGCGGGCTGGCCCGGCTGGTACTGGCTGGCAAAGGAGGTGCGGAGGTGTTTGATGGCCATGGGTAACGTCTCCTGTTGGCAAACGCTTGGAGGTGATGATCAGGGGGAGAGATTCTGCCACAGAAGCGGCATGGGCGTCTGCTGGCTTTCATAGGCAAAAAATTGCCCCCGCGATCACTCGACGGGGGCAATGGTAGCTGGGGGTGAACAGGAATGCCGGCGGTCAGATGCGCTTTCCGCGGATCAGTTCCTGTACCAGTTCGCTGACAGAGCCGGGGATGTCCTGATCGCTGTCGGCGCTCGCAGCAGCGTTGGCCACATCGGTTCCAAGATTGACCACGATGGCAATCAGGCCGTGCGCTGTCAGCACCTGCGCGGCACGACGGCGTTCGTCTGCGTCGCCGGCGCTTTCTTCGCTCAGGACCACTGCGGTTTTGCCCTGATCAAACAGTGCCCGTTCGACGGCCAGGGCCAGTGCAGGTGCCTGCTTGCCATTGCAGCCAATGATGGCGGGCTTCTGGGCAAGGCGGCGTTCCCGTTCCTCAGGCGTTACCGGATCCAGCGACTCGCTGCCGTCGGCCAGTCCGGCAATCATGCCGGCGCCGATCGTCACATTGGTGAGGCGGTCGATCACGATGAAGCTGCCGGTCGCGTGATTCCGGGGATAGGCATCGAACGCAATCGGCTGGTTCAGGGTCAGTTCGCACAGTCCGATTTCGTTGAGCTGCAGGGACGACGGATTGGCCTGCTGCTCCAGGGTGTTTACGTCGGTCTGGTGATGAATGCTCTTCACCGTGCCGGAGGTGAACGTCGGCCCGAGCTTGATGTCGTAGAGTCGACCTGTTTCCAGCGGGGCGTCGGTCATCCATACGATGTTGGCGTTGAAGCGATTGCCGACTTCCGGTTCGTCTTCCGGCTTCACCAGCATGTCGCCGCGGCTGATATCGATTTCATCTTCGAGCGTCAGGGTGACCGCCTGATCGATATACGCTTCGTCGATGGCGCCTTCAAAGGTGATGACTTCCTTGACCCGGCTGGTGCGCTTTGAGGGAAGTGCCATGACGGCATCCCCCGGGCGAATGACACCGGACGCGATCGTGCCGCAGAACCCGCGGAAATCCAGATTCGGGCGATTCACATATTGTACCGGGAAACGGAAATGCTCCAGATTCTTGTCCCGGGAGACTTCAACGGTTTCCAGTATTTCCATGAGTGGCTGACCGGTGAACCAGGGCGTATTCGCGCTCTTGTTCACGACGTTGTCACCCTCGAGAGCCGAGATTGGCACGAACCGGATGTCCTTGAGGCCCAGTTTGGCGGCAAAGGCCAGGTACTCGTCCTTGATTTCATTGAATCGCTCTTCGCTGAAATCCACCAGGTCCATTTTGTTCACGGCAACCACGATGTGGCGGATGCCGAGCAGGGACGCAATGTAGGAATGCCGGCGGGTCTGAGTCAGCACGCCATGGCGCGCATCGATCATCAGGATGGCCAGTTGTGCGGTGGAAGCCCCGGTAGCCATGTTGCGGGTGTACTGCTCGTGGCCCGGTGTGTCCGCAATGATGAACTTGCGCTTGTCGGTGGAGAAGTAACGATAGGCAACGTCGATGGTGATGCCCTGTTCCCTTTCCGCCTGCAGGCCATCTACCAGTAGGGCCAGGTCCAGCTTTTCGCCCGTGGTACCCATCTTGGCACTGTCGCTCTTCAGGCTGGCCAGGTGATCTTCGTAGATCATTTTGGTGTCGTGAAGCAGGCGACCAATCAGGGTGCTTTTGCCGTCGTCTACGCTGCCGCAGGTGAGCAGACGGAGCAGTTCCTTGTTCTCATGCTGTTTCAGGTAGGCCTGAATATCTTCTGCAATCAGATCGGACTGGTGTGACATCTTAGAAATACCCTTCCCGCTTCTTCTGTTCCATGGATCCGGCCGAGTCATGATCAATCACGCGTCCCTGACGTTCGGAACTGGTGGCCAGCAACATTTCCTGGATGATTTCCGGCAGGGTATCCGCTTCGGATTCGATGGCGCCGGTCAGGGGATAACAGCCGAGGGTCCGGAAGCGGACGGATTTCATCATCGGCTTTTCGCCCTCTTTCAGGGGCATCCGGTCATCGTCCACCATGATCAGGGTGCCATCGCGCTCAACGACCGGTCGCTTCGCGGCGTAGTACAGCGGAACGATCTCGATGTTCTCGAGATAGATGTACTGCCAGATATCGAGCTCGGTCCAGTTGGACAGCGGAAAGACCCGAATGCTTTCGCCCTTGTTGATCTTGCCGTTGTAGATGTTCCAGAGCTCAGGACGCTGGTTCTTGGGATCCCAACGATGGTGTTCGTCCCGGAAAGAGTAGACCCGTTCTTTGGCGCGGGACTTTTCCTCGTCCCGGCGAGCGCCACCGAAAGCAGCGTCGAACTTGTACTTGTTGAGCGCCTGCTTGAGGGACTGGGTCTTCATGATATCCGTGTGCTTGGCGCTGCCATGCGTAAAGGGGCCGACACCCTGCTTTACGCCTTCCTCATTGATGTGAACGATCAGGTCCAGACCGTATTCCTTCGCCTTGCGGTCGCGGAACTCAATCATCTCCCGGAACTTCCAGGTCGTGTCCACGTGCAGCAGTGGGAAAGGAATCTTGCCGGGGTAAAAGGCCTTGCGTGCCAGGTGCAGCATCACAGCGGAGTCTTTGCCGATGGAGTAGAGCATGGCCGGGTTGTCAAACTCGGCTGCCACTTCACGGATAATGTGAATACTTTCCGCTTCCAGCTGTTTCAGGTGCGTGAGGTTGTATGTGGTCATGGTCATCCGTTGCCGATGATTGGGCCTTGATGGCTGGATAAATTGCGTCGACAACTATACCAGATTGTCAGAGGGCATAAGAAGGTGGTGGGTTAGAGCAATGTGCTATAAAACTATAGCCCTGTGGGCGTCAGGGAATCTATGCAGGGGCCTTTGGCTCAGGTGAGGTTTCTGGAATCGGAGAGCAGCTCCGAGACGTACCGATCCACATAATCAAAGCCGTTGCCTTCAAATTCGGCAAACTGAATGCCCAGGTGGAATTCATCCCTTGCCACACGGCGCAGGTGAACAATGTTGCCATCGGCGATGACGGAGACGGGCTGGGTTGGCAGAACCGGAACCGAGAAGCGGGTTTTCACCGAGATCCAGTGCCCCGGGGCGGGCGCTTTTTTCCCGGGAATGAGCTGTCTGACCGCTTCCATGTTGCAAGACACCATGACACCCGTGCGGGAAAGGTTTGAGACTGTGCAGGTCAGACATGCACCATCCGGTTTCTCGATGGTGATGTCGGTGGAGACATCGACGCGCTGTTGATTGCGCAGATTGGGTTTCGCTGCGACGCTTTTCATTCGGACTCTTTTGGCTTGGTTGGTCTGAAAAGAGGCTACTTTCCCCATAAAACCCTTCCAGAAAAAACACTTACAACCTGTAAAGTGTATGTGTTTAAAATGTGATCAGCAAGAAATCTGACGTCTATTGTTGCAGTTACGTGATTTTTTTCTGAACAAAGCGTCACAAATTATGACGTAGATCAGTTTTGTTTGTGAATAGAGCAGGCTGCAGTTGGCTGTCCACCTGCGGTAAACTATGCGCTTCCATTCATTACGGCGGCGAACAGTCTGCCGCTCCGGGATTTCCGCGAACACTATGACCGAAAAAACTCAGAACACAGCGCCCAGTGGCGGTAAAGTCGGCTTTATCAGTCTTGGCTGTCCCAAGGCCCTGGTGGACTCCGAAAGGATTCTTACCCAGCTTCGGCTGGATGGCTATGATGTCGTCCCGACCTATGACGATGCCGATGTTGTGGTGGTGAACACCTGTGGTTTTATCGACGCGGCCAAGCAGGAATCCCTGGACGCGATCGGAGAGGCGATTGCCGAGAACGGAAAGGTTATCGTGACCGGGTGTATGGGAGTGGAAGCGGAGCGCATTCGCGAAACCCACCCGGGTGTATTGGCGGTTTCCGGTCCTCACGCCTATGAAGAAGTGGTTGGCGCGGTTCACCAGTACGTGCCGCCTAAAGAGAAGCAGCACGACCCGTTCCTGGATCTGGTTCCGCCCCAGGGTATCAAGCTGACGCCACGGCACTACGCCTACCTCAAGATTTCCGAAGGCTGCAATCACCGCTGTACGTTCTGCATCATCCCTTCTATGCGCGGTGATCTGGTCAGTCGCCCGATCGGCGACGTGATGGATGAGGCCCAACGGCTGGTCGATGCCGGTGTGAAGGAGTTACTGGTTATTTCCCAGGACACGTCCGCTTACGGTGTGGACGTCAAATACCGCACCGGCTTCTGGCAGGGCCGGCCGCTGAAAACCCGGATGCAGGCCCTGTGCGAAGCCCTGGGCGAACTCGGTGTCTGGGTGCGTTTACACTACGTTTATCCATACCCGCACGTGGACGACATCATCCCGTTAATGGCCGAAGGCAAGATCCTGCCGTATCTGGATATCCCGTTCCAGCACGCCAGCCCCAGAGTCCTCAAGGCCATGAAGCGCCCCGCCCACGACAGCAAGACGCTGGAGCGCATCAGAAAGTGGCGGGATATCTGCCCGGAACTTACCATCCGATCCACCTTCATTGTCGGCTTCCCGGGCGAGACCGAGGAGGACTTCCAGTACCTTCTCGACTGGCTGGATGAGGCTCAGCTCGATCGTGTGGGAGCGTTCAAGTACAGCGCCGTTGAGGGTGCCAAGGCCAATGAGCTGGAAGCGGCGGTTCCTGAAGAAGTGAAAGAGGAGCGCCTGGCCCGTTTCATGGAGAAACAGGCGCAGATCTCAGCGGCCCGTCTGCAGGCCAAAATCGGCAAGACCATCGACGTCCTCATTGACGAAGTCGACGAGGAGGGTGCCATCGGCCGTTCCAAGGCGGATGCGCCGGAAATCGACGGCATGGTTTACCTCAATGGCGAGACCGACCTGGCTCCTGGTCAGATCGTCCAGGCCGTTGTGGAGCATGCTGATGAGCACGATCTCTGGGGGCGGCTTGTTTGATTGGTTGTGAGTGTGGCTCCTGGCCTTTGAGTTTTGCGGGAAGGCCTTGGCAGGCAGTGCCTCCCAAAAACCGCTACGAGCACGTCCATGTGCGCTTGTTTCAGGCCATCCCTGGCCTTCAACATTTTTGGGAGGCACTGCCTGCCAAGGCCTCGCAACTTCCAGTGATTGTCAGCATCCAAAAATGCCGTAGCGAAACTGAGCCGTTGTAGCAGGCACGATTTGTCGGACTATCACTCTGAATTTGGCAAGCGCGGGTGGGTCAGGCCTTCCAAAACTGTGCGGAGCCATGGATGGCGGAGCTCAAGCGTCACAGGGACGTGCCGAAGGAGCGAGTTTTGGAAGGCCTGACCCACCCGTGCGATACCCCAAACCAGAAAGGCTAGGGCCGCAGTAAAAACACGACCCAGAGCCAACGGATTACCCCCCAAGCTTCTTAACAAGAATCTCGTTGAAAAGTTTCGGGTTCCCCTGGCCTTTAGAGGCCTTCATCAACGGCCCCATAAAGCCTCCAAGCATCTTCTTGCGCTTCTTGGGGTCTTCCTCGTTCTGGTACTGCGCAACCTGATCCGGCATGCCGGCCAGAACCTCATCCACCATAGCCTCCAGAGCGCCAGTATCAGAGACCTGCTTCAGGCCCTTGGCATCGATGATGGCATCCACGTTGTCGTTCTCACCGGTCCAGAGGGCCTCGAAAACCTTCTTGGCGCCGGCGGAGGAGACCGTGTTGTCGGCAATGCGGACTACCAGATCGCCGAGCTGCGCGCCGGAGATTGGTGATTCAGCCACGGACTTGTCTTCGGCTTTCAGACGGGCAGAAAACTCGCCCTGGATCCAGTTGGCGGCGAGTTTTGCGTCTTTTCCGTGCTCGGCGGCTTCTTCGAAGAACGCGGCGAGTTTGGCGTCACCGGACAGCAGGCCGGCGTCGTAGTCGTTCAGGCCATATTGCTCCTTGAAGCGCGCCTTGAGGGCGTCCGGCAATTCCGGCAGGTGGCTGCGGGCGTCTTCGATGAAGTCATCGTCGATCACCACCGGCAGCAGGTCCGGGCAGGGGAAGTAGCGGTAGTCGTTGGCTTCCTCTTTGGTTCGCATGGAACGTGACTCGTCGCGGTCGCCGTTGTACAGGCGGGTTTCCTGCACGATACGGCCGCCGTCTTCGAGAATGTCCATCTGCCGTTCCACCTCGTGGGCAATGGCCTGTTCCATGAACCGGAAGGAGTTCAGGTTCTTGGTCTCGGTGCGCGTGCCAAGCTGGTCGGAGCCCTTGGGCTTCAGGGAGATGTTGACGTCAAAGCGCATGGAGCCCTGGGACATGTCGCCATCGCAGATGCCGAGCGAGGTCACGAGGCTGTGAAGTTTGCGGGCGAAGGCGACGGCTTCTTCGGCGCTGTTCATATCCGGCTCGGTGACCACCTCGATCAGCGGAGTTCCCGCGCGGTTCAGATCGATGCCGGACATGCCATGGTAGTCCTCGTGCAGGGATTTCCCGGCATCTTCCTCGAGGTGGGCGTGGTGAATGCGAATCCGTTTGGTCTCGCCGTTGGCCAGGTCGACATCGACATAGCCGGGGCCGACAATCGGCTGCTCCAGTTGGGTGGTCTGGTACCCTTTCGGCAGATCCGGGTAGAAGTAGTTCTTCCGTTCAAACATGGAGCGGCGGCCGATTTCAGCATTGACGGCCAAACCGAACATTACCGCGTAGCGGAACGCATTCTCGTTTGGTACCGGCAGGGTGCCCGGCATGGCCAGATCAACGGCGTTGGCCTGGGTGTTGGGCTCGGCGCCATAGGCGGTGCTGGAGCCGGAAAAGATCTTGGTTCTGGTGGCGAGCTGAACGTGAATTTCCAGCCCGATCACGATATCCCACTGCATGTGTTCGTCTCCTCTCTCGGGCTTATTGGGGTTCACGCTGGTGCCAGTCGGTCACCTGCTGGAATTGGTGGGCGGCGTTCAGTAGCCGGGCCTCGGCGAAATGATTGCCGATGATCTGCAGGCCAACGGGCAGGCCGTCGACAAAACCCGCCGGTACCGACATGGCCGGTAGGCCCGCGAGGTTAATGGCGATGGTGAAGATGTCCTCCAGGTACATGGTCACCGGATCGTTGGTCTTCTCACCCTGGATGAACGCCGGAGACGGGGAGGTGGGGCTCATCAGCACGTCCACGTCCTGGAAGGCCTTGGCGAAATCCTGCTGGATCAGGCGGCGAACCTTCTGGGCCTTCAGGTAGTAGGCATCGTAGTAACCGTGGGAGAGGGCATAGGTGCCCACCAGAATCCGGCGCTTCACCTCGGCCCCGAAACCTTCGGCCCGGGTCCGGGTGTACATGTCCATCAGATCCTTCGGGTCCTCGCAGCGGTAGCCGTATCGCACCCCGTCGAACCGGGACAGGTTTGCGGAAGCCTCCGCAGGCGCGATCACGTAGTAGGCGGCAATCGCCAGTTTCGCGTTCGGCAGGGATACCTCTTTCACCGTCGCGCCCAGCTTCTCGTATTCTTTCACCGCGTTGCGGACCTGCTCCTCCATCGCCGGGGACAGCTGATCGCTGAAGTACTCTTTTGGCAGGCCGATTCTGAGGCCTTTCAGCGGCTCGTTCAGGGTCGCGGTGTAATCCGGTACCTCACGATCGATGGAAGTGGAATCCTTCGGATCAAAGCCCGCCATCACGTTCAGCATCAGCGCGTTATCTTCGGCGGTCCGCGCCATGGTGCCGCCCTGGTCCAGGGAGGAAGCAAAGGCGATCATGCCGTACCGGGAGACCCGGCCGTAGGTGGGCTTCAGCCCGGTCACGCCGCACAGTGCCGCCGGCTGGCGGATAGAGCCACCGGTATCGGTCGCGGTCGCGGCTGGTACCAGGCGCGCTGCCACCGCCGCCGCAGAGCCGCCGGAGGAACCACCCGGTACCCGCTTCTGGCCGGAGGCCAGGCCCCAGGGGTTGGTCACGGCACCGAAATAGCTGGACTCGTTGGAGGACCCCATGGCGAATTCGTCCATGTTGGTCTTGCCCAGACATACGGCGCCGGCCTGTCGGAACTTCCCGGTTACCGTCGCATCGTAAGGCGGCACAAAGTTCTCCAGCATCTTGGAGCCACAGGTGGTGCGAACGCCGTTGGTGCAGAAAATGTCCTTGTGGGCAAAAGGCACCCCGGTCCAGGCCGTCGCCTTGCCCGCCGCCCGCATCTCGTCAGCGGCTTTGGCCTCAGCCAGTGCCTGTTCTTCGGTGATGGTAATAAAGCTGTTGTATTTGCCGTCTTCCTGTTTCAGACGGTCCAGGAACTGATGGGTCAGTTCCACGCTAGAAATCTTGCCGCTCTCCAGTTCCCGGGAAAGCTCTGCTACAGATTTGTTATGCATGATGAGTCCTGAAATCGCTGGTATTCAGATCGTCCGGTGTTCGGTTCCCGCGGGAATCACTCAATGACCTTCGGCACGAGATAAAGCCCGTCCTCGGTCGCAGGCGCGATGGCCTGGAACGCGTCCCGCTGATTGGTCTCGGTGACCTCGTCCGGCCGCAGTCGCTGAACCGCATCCAGCGGGTGTGCCATGGGCTCGACCGAATCCGTATCGGCGGCACTCAGTTGGTCCACCAGGTCCAGGATATTGCCCAGATCCTTTTCCAGCGCCGAAACCTGCTCCTCGTCCACCTTGATGCGGGCGAGCACGGCAACTTTTTCAATGTCCTCGCGGGAAATGCTCACGTGGCCTCCAGTCTGTGAAGATTATTTAATGTCAAGTTGAGTCGGTGCCTGTTCTTTCTGATGAAAGGTAACTCACAAGCTCGTGAATGCTTGGGGGATGGCTTTCCAAAACTGTGCGGAGCCAAGGATGGCGGAGCCCAAGCGTCACAGGGACGTGCCGCAAGGAGCGTGTTTTGGAAAGCCATCCCCCGAGCATTCCTGCACCAAGCTCCAAGCGCCCCTTCACCGAAGTCAGAAACAATCGGCTATGGTAACAGATTCGAACAATCACGGGAGGGCCTGAAAGAATTCGGGAAATGTGAGAATGGTAAGCCCTGGGCCCGTATGGCGCCTTGCCTGAGTAGGTGCTCACTGCTAAAGTTGCCGCATTCTTTTCTGCAACCGCAACTCTCAGGTTGAAACGACACGAATGTTAATCAAAAGACTCCGAGGCATTTTCTCCAGCGACCTGTCCATCGACCTGGGCACCGCGAACACCCTGATCTACGTCCGCGAACGCGGCATTGTTCTCAATGAACCGTCCGTGGTCGCCATCCGCACCAATAACTCGCAGAAGATGGTTGCTGCCGTCGGTGCCGAAGCCAAGCGTATGCTGGGCCGGACACCGGGCAACATCACGGCGATTCGTCCGATGAAAGACGGCGTCATCGCGGATTTCGTGGTCACCGAAAAGATGCTTCAGCACTTTATTCACAAAGTGCACGAGAACAGCTTTATTACTCCGAGCCCGCGCGTTCTGGTCTGTGTTCCGAGTAAATCGACCCAGGTGGAGCGCAAGGCGATCCGCGAATCCGCGCTCGGTGCCGGCGCTCGTGAGGTATTCCTGATCGAAGAGCCTATGGCGGCTGCCATCGGTGCCGGCCTTCCGGTCGAGGAAGCAAGTGGCTCGATGATCGTTGACATCGGCGGCGGGACCACCGAAATCGCCATCATCTCCCTTAATGGCATTGTGTACGCCGAGTCGGTGCGTGTTGGCGGTGACAAGTTCGACGAAGCCATCGTGACCTACGTTCGCCGCAATTACGGCAGCCTGATCGGGGATTCGACTGCAGAGCGCATCAAGCATGAGATTGGTTGTGCCTACGAGGGCCTGGAGGTTCGTGAGATTGACGTTCGCGGCCGTAACCTGGCCGAGGGCGTTCCCCGGGCGTTCACCCTGAACAGCGAAGAAATTCTCGATGCCCTCCAGGAATCCCTTGCCCAGATCGTCCAGACCGTCAAGAGCGCTCTGGAGCAGTCTCCACCGGAACTGGCATCGGACATCGCGGAACGAGGTATCGTACTGACCGGCGGCGGTGCGTTGCTGCGCGGCCTGGACAAGCTGATCAGCGAAGAAACCGGTCTGCCGGTGATCATTGCCGAGGATCCTCTGACCTGTGTGGCTCGGGGAGGCGGCAAAGCGCTGGAAGTCATTGATCGCGGTGGCATCGGAATGTTCTCCCAGGAGGGGTAAGCCCCATGGGGAGGGAGAGCCATTAAAACGATCTTTGTTCAGGGGCCCGTTCCAGGCTTCAGACTGTTTCTGGTCATACTTGTATCGGCAGCGTTAATCGTTGCCGATGCTCGTTTCGACCGGGTTGCTGAAGTGCGCAGTACACTCGCGACTGGTCTCGCGCCTGTGTACTGGCTTGGCAATGCGCCTTCCCAATTCCACAGCTGGTTCTCCGGGCTGTTCGTTTCCAAGGACGATCTTCAGCAGGAGAACGAGGATCTCAAGGCACGGCTCCTTATCCTGGAGCGCCGGGCGCTCAAATATGCGGCGCTTGCGTCTGAAAACAACGAGCTTCGTCGCTTGATGAATTCCTCCGATGTCCTGGACGACCGGGTCATTGTCGGTGAGGTCGTGGGCGTGTCGCCCGATCCCTTTTCCCATGAGATCGTTATCAACAAAGGATCCAGTGACGGCGTCAAGCCGGGACAGGCCATACTGGATGCCCATGGTTTGATGGGGCAGGTTATCCAGACCAGCCAGGTTACGTCCCGGGTCTTGCTGGTATCGGACAGCAGTCACGCCGTTCCGGTTGAGGTAGTGCGGAATGGCTTGCGGGCCATTTTGCTGGGTACCGGAGATCCGAATACTCTCGACCTGGTGCATGTGCCGGATACCGCGGATATCCGCGAAGGTGACCTGCTGGTCAGTTCCGGGCTGGGAGGGCGATTCCCCAGAGGCTACCCGGTGGCCGAGGTCGCCAGTATCTCCCAAGAACCGGGCGAGCCCTTTGTGTCTATCAAGGCCAGGCCCAAGGCGGAGTTGAATCAGAGCAGGCTCGTGTTGGTGGTGTTCCCTCCGGAAGGGGATAACCCGGCGGAGCCGGAAAGTGAAGGCGCTGCGAACGGGGAGGCTGGTTGATGTTATCGGTGATCAGTTATCCGGTGTTTGCGTTGTCAGTGCTCCTGGCACTGGTCCTGAGTATTTCGCTCTTCCCGGTTGAGTGGTTCCAGTTTCGTCCCGAGTGGCTCGGCCTGATCGTGTTCTATTGGACATTCCGGGCGCCAGCCCAGTTCGGCATCCTGCTGGCATGGTGCCTGGGACTGCTTCTTGATGTGCTCGAATCGACGCCGTTGGGCGTCAACGGTATGGCCATGGGTGTGATTGCCTTCCTCGTTCTTACCATGCACCAGCGATTGAGGATGTATCCGCTGGCCCAGCAATGCCTGATGGTCTTCCTGGTACTGGGTATCAACCAGATGCTGGTGCACTTTATCAAGCAGCTGCTCGGGGCTGAAAATACCGGTTTCAGTTACCTTTGGCCTGCGGCAACCAGTGCCTTGATCTGGCCCATCGTCTCGGTGATTCTGGATAACCTCAACCGGAAGCTGGGGTGATCGTGGAGAGATTTATCCTGGCATCCCGTTCTCCCCGTCGCGCCGAGTTGCTGAGGCAAATCGGCGTCAGCTTTGATACTCAGCCCGCCGATGTCGACGAGACCCCGAGAGTGAACGAAGCCTCCAGCGACTACGTGGAGCGTCTCGCCCGGGAGAAGGCACTGGCGGTGGCCCGTCACAGTTCCGGGGCATGGGTCATCGGCTCGGACACTTCGGTGGTCCTTGATGGACACATACTTGGCAAGCCACGTGATCGGGCGGATGCCTGCGAGACGTTGCAGCGTCTTTCGGGGCAGGTCCATCAGGTGATGACGGGCGTGGCACTGGCCAACGGTTCCGACTGCCATACCTGTCTGGTAACCACCGATGTACGCTTCCGGCGCCTCGCCGATGAGGAAATTGCAGCTTACGTAGACAGTGGGGAGCCCATGGACAAGGCAGGAAGTTATGGAATCCAGGGCCTTGGTGGTATTTTTGTAGAGGAACTCCGGGGGAGTTACAGTGCGGTAGTGGGCTTGCCTTTGCAGGAAACTGCGGCACTTCTGGCCGATGCCGGTTTCCCGGTCTGGAAGAACTGGCCACGCAGTCTGGAGAGCCTGAAATGAGTGAAGAGATCCTGATCAACGTGACGCCTGTGGAAACCCGGGTCGCCCTGGTCGAGAACGGCATGTTGCAGGAAGCCTATATCGAGCGGACCAGCCGCAAGGGCATTGTCGGCAATATCTACAAAGGCAAGGTCGTCAGGGTTCTTCCGGGCATGGAGGCGGCTTTCGTCGACATCGGCCTGGAGCGGGCGGCGTTCATCCATGCCTCCGACGTTGTCGTTAGCCAGCCCGGTTCTGAGGAATTGTCCGAAGGGCCCAAAACGGTCCCGGATATCCGAACGCTGCTGCGGGAAGGCCAGTCGCTGGTGGTTCAGGTCACCAAGGATCCCATTGGAACCAAAGGCGCACGGCTTACCACCCAGCTTTCCATCCCGTCCCGATACCTGGTGTTCATGCCTGGCGTCAGTCATATCGGTATCTCCCAGCGCATCGAAGACGATAATGAGCGTGAACGTCTGAAGAGTCTGCTCGAGCAGGCGTCGTCGGAACAGACCGAGGTGCAGGGCGGTTACATAATCCGCACAGCGGCAGAGGCTGCACCGGCGGATGATCTGATCGGCGACATGAAGTACCTGCATCGCCTGAGTCAGTCCATCCAGGAGAGGATCGCGCGGGTCCAGGCACCTTCTGTGGTTTACCAGGACCTGCCCCTGTTCATTCGCACGATCCGGGATCTGGTGCGCCCCCAGACCGAAAAGGTCAGGATCGACAGTCGCGAGAGTTATCAGCGCGTCATGGAGTTCGTTGAGGAGTTCGTGACCGAATTTTCCGACAAGGTGGAGTATTACCCGGGCGAGCGCCCTATATTCGACCTCTACTCGGTCGAGGACGAGATCCAGAAGGCCCTCAGTCGAAAAGTACAGCTAAAGTCCGGTGGTTATGTGATCATTGACCAGACCGAGGCGATGACCACCATTGATATCAACACCGGTGCGTTTGTTGGCCACCGGAACCTTGAAGAAACCATCTTTAAAACGAACCTGGAAGCGGCACGTGCCATCAGTCGCCAGCTGCGCCTGCGTAACCTTGGTGGCATTATCATCATCGATTTCATCGACATGGAAGACTCCGAGCATCAGCGTCAGGTGCATCGGATGCTGGAAAAGATGCTCGAACGGGATCACGCCAAAACCAAGATTACCGGCGTTTCGGAATTGGGCCTGGTGGAAATGACGCGAAAGCGGACCACCGAAAGTCTCGGGCAGGTCCTGTGCGAACCCTGTCCGATCTGTGACGGGCGCGGCTTCCTGAAGACCTCGGAGACCGTCTGCTACGAAATCTTCCGGGAAATCCTCCGGGTCAATCGGGCCTATGAAGCCGAAAATTATCTTGTCATGGCCTCCCAGAGTGTTGTGGACCGCCTCCTCGACGAGGAATCGGACAACGTCGCAGATCTGGAAACCTTCATCAGCAAGACCATTCGCTTCCAGGTCGAACCCTTCTACAGTCAGGAACAATACGATGTGGTTCTGCTCTGAATCCCGCCCTGAATTGAGGTTGGGAGCCTAGCAAACCCATGTCTTCTGACGATCACGGGCCGTCACTGCCGGACCTCCCCGCCGAGTCCGGTCCGGTCAGGTGGGCCTCCCGACTTGCCAGTCTGATCTGGTGGCTGCTTCTGGGCATACTTTTGCTGTTTGCCCTCTACGCCGGCATTGGGCGCCAGCTCACCAGCAACATCGACAGCTTTCGCGACGACCTCGCTCACCAACTGTCCATCCGCACCGGCAAGCAGGTCACAATCGGTGCCCTGTCCGCCCGCTGGAACTGGCTGGATCCGACGTTCCTGGCCCAGGATATTTCGGTGGCCGAGCCCGAATCTGCTGAAACCGTTGCACGTTTACAGCACCTCAGGATCCGGCCATCGTTCCTGGCCTCACTGCTACGCGCCCGACTGGTATTTGAGGAGTTTGAAGCCGACGGCCTGGATCTGACCCTGACCCAGGCTCCGAGTGGCAATGTCAGTGTGAAGGGGGTTCAGCTGCCTGCGCCAGCCCAGACACGCTTGCAGGATCTGCTGGGTCTGGCCGGGGAGTGGCTCTCCGATCCCTACGTCAAGCTGACCCGCCTGCATCTTCGCATTCGAGACAACTCGGACAACGTCCGCTATCTCGATATCCCCCAGCTTGATCTGGTATACAGCCGTGGCCTGTTCCGGGCATCCGGGAGGGCCATGCGCGCCGGGACCACCGAACAGTTGGCCAGTTTTTCGCTGGTGGGGCGCCAGTTCTTCCGGGGCGACTTCACCGGACAGCTCTACCTGGATGTCACCTCCGGCCGGCTCTTCGACAGTTTCGCGGAAGCGTATGACTGGCGCGGAATCCGGATCGAAGGTTTTGATCTGGGTGGCCGGGCCTGGCTGACGTTTCGCGATGGCATCCTGGAACAGATCAGCGGATCGGTGCAGACGCCGTACCTGCAGCTTGGGACCGGTCAGCAGTCGCTGGCACCCATTGAAGATATCCGGGCACACTTCGGCTGGCGTCGGACCTCCGGCGGCCCGGGGAACCAAGAGCCGGGTTCGGGCGAGTGGCACATCAGGGACCTGCAATGGCGGTGGGACAAAACCTCCGTCCCTCCCTTCAGCGTCCGGGTGATGCCGAAGAAGGGGGCGGATCTGGAGCTTGTCGCAGATTCTCTGCCCCTGGAGCCCCTGCGACGGCTCTTCACGGCGTTGCCTTTGCTGCCGGGTGCGGCGGACCGTGCCCTCAATCACTACAAGCCCAGCGGGGCACTGGACAAGGTACATCTCAGTCTCACCGGAAGCGGTGGATTTGCCATGGCCGGGCATCTGAATAATGTTGCAGTGGACGCCTATGGAGGCGCACCCGGCGCGTCCGGTCTGTACGGACAAATTGCGTTGGATGCTACATCCGGTTTCGTGCAGCTGGAACCAGGGCACGGACCGGTCATGCTTGGATTTCCGATGCTTTTCGGGGATGACTGGTCCCTTTCCGATATGCAGGGGACGGTGGCCTGGCAGCTCTCTGACGAGACCACCCGGGTCTTCTCCCATAACATCGGTATGCGTTATGGCGATAGGACCCAGCTAACGGGGGCATTTGACCTCAGGCTGGAGAAAGACGGCGAGGATAATCTTGGGCTGCGTGTCGGCGTGGAAAACGGACAGGCGTCCATGCTTGCGGACTTCGTCCCGGTCAAAGCGGTCGATCCGGGTCTGTATGAGTGGCTGACAACATCCATCACCAAAGCGGATATCACGTCCGGTGTGTATTACGGCCATGGTCCTATCGGACGGAATGCGCCCCATGGCGCCTTCGTCTCCTCTATGTGGTACGAATTCGACAATGCTTCTGTCCGGTATGACGAGCGATGGCCGGCAGTGACCGGCGCCCGTGGTCGTGTCGAGGTACACAACGGCAAGACTGACGTTCGGTTGACTGCCGGCGAGACCGGCGGGTTGTCGTTGTCACCGAGCCATGTCCAGGTGCTTCCTGCCGAAGGCGGTTCGACGATTCAGGTGGATGCATCCACAGAGGTGCCGGGAGAGGCCATCCGCTTCTGGCTTGACCAGACGCCCCTGGGGGAAATGGCCGGCAGTGCTGCAAACGGACTGGTTTATGGGGGGCGGTTCGGCCTGGATCTCGGTCTGAGCATTCCGCTGGCCCCGGATCGTCCCACAGAGGTGACGGCAAGGGTCCGAACCGACAATGGATCTGTGTCCTACCCCGATGCCAACCTGATCTGGAAGGACATCCAGGGGGACGTGACCTACCGGACCAAAGACGGTTTCTCTGGCGCTCCCATCAAGGCAACGTTTTTTGGTGAACCGGTAACCGTCAGTCTGCGATTGGGTGACGGCAATAACCGGCTTGGAATCCGCCAGAGCGGTCGCCTGGAGGTCCCCCGGGTCTTCAGGCAAGCCGGACTGGAAGCGCTGGACGGACTTGGTGTAACCGGCAAGCTGAACTATGTGGCGGATCTCTCGGTGGATGCGGAGACCACCTCCGGAATCCGGGTGACGTCGTCACTGGACGGGTTGAAGGTAAATTGGCCTGAGCCACTTGCGAAAGCGGCGTCAGAAAAGACGCCGCTGACAGTGAACATAGACCCGACCGCCAAAGACGGCGTGAGGGTTCGCGGAACCTGGCAGGACCGCGCCGATTTTGACGTGTTATGGAAAAAAACCGGATTCGACCTGACCTTCGGTAGCCTGCACCTGGGGCAGAGTGTCCTGAAAAACATCGATATCAGTTCCCTGACACTGTCCGATCGATGGGTAGTGACGACCGAATCCGATCGGGCCACCGGTCGGGTGGTGATTCCGAAAAACGACGATCCGGTCAAGGCAGACTTTGAAAACGTGCGTCTCGCCCGGGACGACAGTGCATCCGGTACCGAACCGGATTCGCTGCCGCTGGACGAACAGCTCAAGGCCTTCCGGTCGCTGAACATGGGCCGTTGGCCGGATGTCGATGTGAGCATTGCCAAGCTTCAGGTGAACGACAACACCCTGGGAAGCTGGTCTTTCCAATTGCGCCCGGAGCCTTATCGTCTCAAGGTCAACAGTATCCAGGGGCGACTGGACTCCCTGACCCTGCTGGGAGACCTGACCTGGAGCGTTGTCAGCGACCGTCAGGTGAGCCGCTTTGACGGCTCGGTCACCGGTGGGGCGCTGGCGGATCTCCAGAAACTGTTTGGCGCCGACATCCCGCTGACCAACAAGAAGACTGACATCGAACTGGACGTGGATTGGCCTGGCCGGCCCGATGCGTTCTCGCTCCGAAAGCTGAGCGGATCCGTCCGGCTGCGCCTGGATGACGGCATTATCCTGCAGAAAAACAACACAGCCCAGGTTTTCCGCATTTTTAATCTGCTCAACACTGACACGCTCTGGCGTCGACTGAAGCTGGATTTTTCCGATCTGTACGAACGGGGTGTGGCTTTTGACGCCATTTCGGGCAAGGCCCAGATCATCAACGGTCTCGTGACCCTTGATCCGGAGCTCCAGATCGTCGGACCTTCCGGTGCATTCAAGTTGAGCGGCACAACCGACCTTGGTGCGGAGACCCTGGACATGGGACTGGTGGTGGTTCTGCCATTGACGCAGAACCTGCCGCTGGCAGCCCTTTTGATGGGCGCCGCAGCGCCCGTGGGTGGAGCGCTCTTTGTCCTCGACAAGGTTCTGGGCGATCCTTTGAGCAAACTGACCAGTGCCTCCTACAGTGTCACCGGAACCTGGAGTGACCCCAAGGTGGAACTGCGCCGGGTGTTCGATAATGGCAAGTAAAACCGCGTAGGAGGTGTCCATGCCCCATCCATCACAAGGCGGCGTCGCTGCAATCCAGATGGTCAGTGGTGCATCGCTGGAATCGAATCTCTCGATGGCCGCGCAACTGCTGAATCAGGCTGCCCGCCAGGGCGCACGGGTGGCGGTGTTGCCGGAGAATTTCGCGTTGATGTCGACGTCCGACATGGTGTCCTGTGGTGCGGTCGAATCCGGAGATCATCCGGTGATCCGGGATTTCCTAGGTCAGCGGGCGAAAGAACTCGGCTTATGGATCGTCGGTGGCTCCTTGCCCATGGCACGGCGCCCGGACGGCAGCTGGATTGGTGGGCGGGTCCGGGCGTCAAGCCTGGTGGTCGATGACAGCGGCCGGGAAGTGGCACGCTACGACAAAATCCATCTGTTCGATGCCAGCGTGGAAGACGCCCATGGCCAGTATCGGGAGTCGGATACCTTCGAGCCGGGTGACCGGGTCGTGACGGTGGATACTCCGGTGGGTCGCCTTGGCATGGCGATCTGCTACGATCTGAGGTTTCCGGAGCTGTTTCGTGAACTTCGTGAACGCGGCGCCGAGTGGATCTCCCTGCCCAGTGCCTTCACCTGGTATACCGGCAATGCCCATTGGCATGCGCTTATCCGGGCACGGGCGATCGAGAACCAGGTCTGGGTGGTTGCGCCCGGGCAGGGTGGGTACAACAGTGAGCAACGCCGCACCTACGGCCACAGCCTGATCTGCGACCCCTGGGGTGAGGTTCGGGCGGAGCTGACCGAAGATGGCGCGGGGCTGGTAACAACCGAACTCGACCGTGAGCGATTGAAAGCCGTGCGCGAGAAAATGCCGGTGTGGGCACATCGACGGCTATAGCGCTCCTGACCCAGGCGGTCATTCAATGTCGTCAATGCATTCCCGAAGGTAGCGGAACAGTTTTTTGGCCTGGCCGGTATTTTTCTGTTTCTCGGCGTCCTTCCGGGCGTTTCTGGCCAGGTTGCGCAGATGCTGCACGTCCGCCGAGGGACAATAATCGATAAACTGGCCCACGGCTGCATCTCCCTCACTTATCATCCGGTCGCGCCAGCGCTCAGCCAGGTGGTGACGACGGGTATGCTCGGTGCTGCCCGCATCGAACGCGGAAAGGCCTCGCTCGATCGCCTCCGGATCGTCTTCCTGTCTGAGAATCTTGCCGATGTAGTGAAGGTGGCGGCGCCGGGCTTCGTGCTGGCGAATCCGTCGTGATTCAACGATAGCCGCCCGCAGGGTGTCGCTGATCGGGAGGTTGGCCATCTGTTCGTCACTCAGGTCGAGCATTCGCTTGCCCAGTGCCTGCAGCGCCTGCATTTCGCGCTTGATCTGTGATTTGCTGGGGCCCAGATCCTCGGGATGTTCGTCGTCGTGTTGCTCGATCATGGTGTTATCTGCTTGTCAGGAATAGAAAAATGTCGCCAGGCCCAGAAAGGCCATAAATCCCACAACGTCGGTCACCGTTGTCAGAATAACGCTGCCCGCCAGTGCCGGGTCAATGTTTCGCGATTTGAGAAACAGGGGGAGGACGGTACCGACAAAGGCCGCCGCAATCAGGTTGATGACCAGTGCCGCGGCGATAATCCCGCCAATCAGCATGTCCTGGAACCAGGCTGCGGCGGCGGAGGCCACCACGACCGCCCAGAAGAGCCCATTGAGGGCGCCCACCATGAATTCCCGGTTCAGCAGCCAGCTCACGTTTGCACCGCTGATCTGTCCGACGGCCATGCCGCGGATGACCAGTGTCAGTGTCTGGCTGCCGGCAATTCCGCCCATGCTGGCGACAATCGGCATCAGAACGGCGAGGGCGACGACCTTGCTGATCGTGGCCTCAAACAGGCCGATCACCGCAGAGGCAATGAACGCGGTAAGCAGGTTGATGCCGAGCCACACCGCACGGCGCCGGGTAGTCTTCCAGACCGGAGCAAAGGTATCCTCGTCTTCGTCCAGGCCCGCCATGCTCATCAACGAGTGATCGGCATCCTCCCGGATAACGTCGACCACGTCATCAATGGTAATCCGGCCGAGCAGACGGCCCTGATCGTTGACCACCGGCGCAGAGATCAGGTCGTAGCGTTCGAACAGCGTGGCGACCTTGGTATCGGAGAGGGTCACCGGGACCGGTTCTATATCGGTGTCCATCACCTCGCGGACAGTGGCTGTCGGGCTTGATACCAGGATCCGGGTAATCGGGAGTATGCCGATGAACTCATCCCGACGGCTGACAACAATCAGGCTGTCGGTCATGGGCGGCAGGCTTCGATGCAGTCGCAGGTAACGGAGCACGACGTCAATGCTGATGTCCGGACGAACCGTGATGGTGTCCGTGTTCATCAGGCCGCCGGCCGTGTCCTCCGGGTAGGAGAGGACTTCTTCCACCCGTTGGCGGTCCTGCTCGTCCATGGTATCGAGCACTTCCTGGATGACCGTGTCCGGAAGTTGCTGCAGGAGGTCGGCGAGATCGTCGGATTCGAAATCCTCGATGATATCCGCCAGTTCCTGGGCATTGAGCTGACTCAGGAAATAGCCACGGATATCGTCGCTCAGATACTGGAGAACCTCACCTTCGAGATCTTTCTCGACCAGGTTCCAGAGCAGGGCACGCTGTCGGGGCGGGGAAGATTCCAGCAGGTGGGCAATGTCGCTCGGGCTCAGGCCCCCGTTCAGTATCCGGGCGACCTGTTTGAGTGCGCCGCTGTCCAGCGCCTCACTGAGTGAACGAAGACGCTGTTTGGCCTGACCCTTTTCCAGGATATCGGTCATTCACCCTCGCCAAAATAATCGTCGATCAGTTCGACCAGCGCTTCGACAGCCTCTTCTTCATCGGGCCCCTCGGCGATGAGTTCCACCTCGGTTCCCTGGCTGGCCGCCAGCATCATGACCTGCATGATGTTTTTTGCGTCGACTTCCCGGTCGTTGCGGGCGATACGAAGTGATGAGTCGAAATTCGATGCAGTGGCCACCAGCTTGGCGGTTGCGCGGGCGTGCAGACCCAGTTTGTTGATAATGGTGACTGGACGGCGGATCATAGTGGCTCAGATCTCTTCTCGAGCTTGCAGGTGCGGTAATTCGGAATGCCGAACCTGCACATTGCTGTAATGTTCCCGAAAAAATCGACCCAGTTGCTCACACACGTAAACCGATCGGTGTTGTCCGCCCGTGCAACCGATGGAAATGGTCATGTAGCTGCGATTGCTGTCGGCGAACGACGGTAGCCAGGTTGCCAGAAATCCGGTCAGATCATCGACCATGGCACGGGTGGCCGGTTCGCGCTCAAGAAACTCGATGACGGGCTGGTCGGTGCCCACGTATTTCCTGAGGCTGGTATCCCAGTAGGGATTCGGCAGGCAGCGGACATCAAAGACATAATCCGAATCCAGTGGCACGCCATGCTTGTAGCCAAATGACTGGAATAACAGGGCCAGTTCCTGTCCCTTGCGGCCCACGACCCGCTGCTTGATCTGGTCGCGAAGTTCGTAGATCGACATGCCAGCGGTGTTAACGTAGAGATCCGCCAGTTTGGACAGGGGCTCCAGCAAATTTTTCTCGTTGCTGATGGCCTCTCTCAGGGAGGTCCGATCATCGCTGAGGGGATGTTTGCGACGGGTGGCATGAAACCGTTGCAGCAGGGATTGTTCATCGGCATCAAGGAAGATGATCTCAATGGTGACGCCGGTTTCCTGCAACTGGCTGTAG
Organism: Marinobacter koreensis; assembly: GCF_023156285.1. Classification (GTDB taxonomy): domain Bacteria; phylum Pseudomonadota; class Gammaproteobacteria; order Pseudomonadales; family Oleiphilaceae; genus Marinobacter; species Marinobacter koreensis. The sequence continues at coordinate 552,647 of NZ_JAKZAJ010000001.1, forward strand.
ATATCCTCGAAATTGGCAATCTCACCCGACAGGTTGCGGGCATCGATGCTGACCGCCATACGGCCCAGGCGATCGGTCGTTGCCTTGGTGGCGGCTTCCTGGGTCAGCGGAAACAACAGACCGATGGGCAGGTTGTCGATGCAGTAGAAGCCAAGGTCTTCCAGTACATGCAGCGCGGTACTCTTGCCCGAGCCTGAACGACCACTGACAATGATCAGCTTCATGTCCCGTTGCCTCCTGTCCAGTGGATTTCAGCCGCTTGCGGCTGTCATTCGCTCATACAGTGTCCTGGCGTCTTCGCACTCGCGAAGCGCATTGCAAAACGAACGCTCGTTGAATTTCTCGGCCAGCTGGCTCAGCAGTTCGAGGTGTTCGCTGGTCGCTTCCTTGGGAACGATCAGGGCGAAGACCAGGTCGACAGGCTGGTTGTCGATGGCATCGAACTCGACGCTTTCCTCCAGCGTCAGCAAGACCCCGATGACCCGATCCAGGCCTTCAAGCCTGCAGTGGGGAATGGCGATGCCCTGGCCGATGCCGGTACTGCCCAGACGTTCTCTGGAAATCAGATTGTTGAAGATCTGGACATCGTTCAGGGATTCGTCCTGCTCGTGGATCTGTTCAGCGATGAACTCCAGAACCCGCTTCTTGCTGGAGGCCGGCACCCGGCAAAGGGTGAGCTCAGGCGCAAGGATGGTGTCTATGGTCAGGGATGTGTCGCTCATGGATCGACTGCGTTTCCGTAAAAAAAAGGCTGCGGCACCTCAAGTGCCGCAGCGCTGTGGCATGACAGGCATGGGAACCGCCAGTTAGCGCTGGCCGTTTCCGTGCATCCGGTCTACGTTCTTTTCTTTGTGCTTGAGTATCTGGCGATCAAGCTTGTCGATCAGGCCATCAATAGCAGCGTACATGTCGCTGTCTTCCGCCTTTGCGTGAATATCACCGCCAACCACGTGCAGCGTCCCCTCGGCAATCTGACGCACTTTGTCGACCTCCAGGGTCACCTGGCAGTTGGAAATGTGGTCAAAGTGGCGCTCGAGCTTGTTGAACTTCTCGGTGACATAGTCCTTGAGGGAGGGAGTCAATTCTACGTGATGGCCTGAAATATTGAGTTGCATAGGCGTCTCTCCTGTTTTTACACCAGTCGTTTTCTTTCGTTGGAAGGCGGTATATGCATTGCCTCCCGATACTTGGCCACGGTGCGTCTTGCCACCTTGATGCCCTGTTCTCCTAGCATGGCTGCAATTTTACTGTCACTCAATGGCTTTTTGGGAGTTTCCGCCGCAATCAGTTTCTTGATCATCGCGCGGATAGCCGTTGAGGAACATTCTCCGCCTTCGTCGGTACTGACGTGGCTGGAGAAGAAATACTTCAATTCGAAGATGCCCCTGGGGGTGTGCATGTATTTCTGGGTCGTTACCCGGGAAATGGTGGATTCATGCATCTCCACGGCTTGGGCGATATCCGAGAGAATGAGCGGTTTCATCGCCTCTTCACCGTGGTCGAGGAATCCCTGCTGATGTTCAACGATACGGGTCGCCACTTTCAGCAGGGTTTCATTCCGGCTCTGAAGGCTCTTGATAAACCACTTTGCTTCCTGCAACTGATCCCTGAGGTAGGTGTTGTCTGCACTGCTGTCGGCGCGGCGAATCAGCGACGCATAGCTGGCATTGACCCGGATGCGCGGGGCAATTTCCGGGTTCAGCTCAACCCGCCAGCGTCCATGGTGTTTGCGGACGATAACGTCGGGAATGACATAGTCGGGCTCACCCTGATCCAGAACGTCCCCGGGACGCGGATTGAGGCCTGTAATCAGAGCCAGTACTTCCCGAAGCTGGTCCTCCTTGAGACGGCTGCGACGCAGCAATTGGGCATAGTCGCGGTTGCCAAGCAGGTTGATGTAGTGGGTAATGACCAGTCGCGCCTGGGGCAGCCAGGGTGTATCCGGTGGAAGCTGGTTCAACTGGATCAGCAGGCATTCCTGCAGGTCCCGGGCGAACACGCCGGGCGGATCGAAATGCTGCAGGCGGTGAAGCACCGCCTCTACTTCATCGAGTTCCAGTGGATCCTCATCGGTTTCATCCGCCAGGCCGGCGTGAATCTCCTCCAGCGAACTGGTCAGATAACCACGGTCATCCACGGCATCCAGAAGCGCGTGGGCAACGGCCTGGTCTCGTTCGCTCAGCGGCGTGAGATTGAGTTGCCATTCCAGGTGATCGTGCAGTGTTTCCGTCGCGGAGTTGCGGCTCTCGAAGTCCTGTTCGCCGTCCTCATCCGAGCGGGCTGCCGGGGCAGGGGCTGATTGGTAGATGTCGTCCCATGCCGTATCCACGGGTAAATCGTCCGGGATATTGTCAGGCGTGTCATTCTCGGTGGACCAGTCCGGACCGGACTCGCTGACGTCCCAGTCATCCTGTCCTTCCGCAGATTCCTCTGAGGAAGAGTCGCTGGCCGTTGGCTCGGAATCCTGGCCATCCTCCGGTGATTCAGAGTGCTCGTCCTCTTCGGACGTCTCCAGCATGGGGTTGGACTCGAGGGCCTGCTGGATTTCCTGTTGCAGATCCAGGGTGGAAAGTTGTAGAAGCCGGATAGCCTGCTGGAGCTGGGGCGTCATTGTCAGGCTCTGGCCCAGCTTCAGCTGTAAGGACGCTTTCATCACCATGATTCAGGATCCGTCACGCATTGGCGCTCTACATCGTTGGAATTTATGAAAAAATGCTATGTTTGCCCGCTACTTGGGCGGGTAAGCAAGTTCTTTGCCGAGTTTACTTGTTACACGCCGGCAAGACAATCAGCCAATGGTGGTCAGAGCCGGAATTCATTACCGAGGTACACTTCTTTCACCTGCTGGTTGGCGAGGATGTCTTCCGCGCTCCCGGATGCGATGATATGGCCGCCGGAAACAATGTAGGCGTTTTCGCAGATGTCCAGGGTTTCCCGGACGTTGTGATCGGTGATCAGGACGCCGATGCCCTTGTCCCGAAGGTGCCGGATAATGTGCTTGATGTCGCTCACGGAAATCGGATCGACACCGGCGAAAGGCTCATCCAGCAGGATAAAGGCGGGCTCCATGGCCAGTGCCCTGGCAATCTCCACCCGCCTCCGTTCGCCGCCAGACAGCGCCATTCCCAGGCTGTCACGGATGTGGGTGATGTGGAATTCGGCTAGCAGTTCCTCGAGTCGCGCCTCGCGATCTGCGCGGTTAAGGCCCTTCCGGGTTTCCAGGATGGCCATGATGTTGTCGCGCACACTCAGTTTGCGGAAAACAGAAGCTTCCTGGGGCAGGTATCCGATACCCTTGCGTGCCCGTCCATGCATCGGAAGTGGCGTGATGTCCTTACTGTCGATGGTAATCCGCCCGTTGTCGGCAGGAACCAGTCCGACGATCATGTAGAAACAGGTGGTTTTCCCGGCGCCATTGGGCCCGAGGAGACCAACGATTTCTCCGCTCTGGATTTCCAGGGAGACGTCGATCACCACTTTTTTCTGCTTGTAGCTTTTTGCCAGGTTACTGGCTCTGAGAACTGCCATCGGATCCCTTTTTGGTGCTGCGGGGCTGAATGACCATTTCGACGCGACCACTGCCGGATCCGTTATCCGGAGAGCCCTGGGCGGTAACCACCCGTTGAACGGTATCGTAATGAATCAGGTCGCCCCGGAAAACGTTGCCGTTCTGCTTGATGACGGCATCTTTTTCAAAGGTGAGTTGTTTGTCCTGTGCCGACCAGGTGATGTTGGTTGCACGTGCGTCGGTTTCTCCGTTGCCATCACGGGTTGGCTGTCGGTAGTGGGCCGGGTTGCCGGTCGCCTCAATACGATTAAGGCCCTCGGCATTGCGAAACAGGACAACCCGATCGGCATCGAGGCGGGTTTCGCCCTGGGTCAGGATGACGTCGCCGGTGTAGGTTGCAATGCCCTGATTGTCGTCCAGTCGGGCGTGGTCGGCATTTACTTTAATGGGAATGTCCGAATCCAGGTCGAACGCCCATGCAGGGAGTGCCACAAGCGACGACAGCATTGCGATCGCCAGCAGGGAAATGGGTTTATCGAGCAGTTTCATAGCGTCCTTCCACCTGGGAGTTGAGCTCCAGGATGCGGTCGTTGATCCAGGCTTTCATACCCTTGGAACGGGTTACGCCGACATTGTCAGTAATGGTCACTGGCGCGTCGGTATAGATGATGTTCTGGTCATTGTCGAGCGTCAGTTTCGTGGTCTCCAGCGTCGCCGTCCGCTGACCGATCTGGCGGGTGACCCTGACGTTTCCGGTCAGGTAGAGCAGGTTCGAATCCTGCAACAGACTGCCATGCTCCGCTTTTACCTTCCAGGGAAGTGTGTCCGGGTCCCCGAAAAGCTCCGCTTCCGGTGCCTCCATGGTGGTCAGGTTGCCGTCTTCGAACTGCTCGATCCGTGGGCTGGAAAACCGGACATCGAGGTTCCCAGCCTGATCGTATTCGGTGTATCGGCCATCGACAACGAAGCCGTCAGGTTCTGCCGGGCCTCTCAGTTCTGCGTTGGTCGTGTCCGTTACAGGCTGGTCGCCGCTGCGCCAGAGCAGCAACGCGGTGGCGGCAAGGATAGCTACCAGCGCAGCGGTCCGGATCACCGGGCGTTCCGAGAGCTGGAGCAGCGATCCCAGCGGCCGGATCATGCGTCGGTCTCCAGGTAGCACGCGAGAGCCGCTTCAAGCTTGTTCTGTGCGGTCAGGATCAGGTCACAGGCCTCCCTCACAGCCCCGCTGCCTCCTGCGGCGCTGGTGCAATAATCTGCATGCTGTCGCACCAGCCAGTACCCGTTGGGGACGGTGATGCCGAGTCCGGCGAAGCGAAGTGCTGGCAGGTCAGGGAGGTCATCGCCCATGTACGCAATCTCGTCGGGTTGGATATTCATGTCCCGAACCAGTTCGTCCAGTGCCTGTCTCTTGTCTTCCCGGCCCTGCATCAGATGAGGAATGCCGAGGTCGGTCATGCGCTTCTCGGTCAGGGGAGAGCGACGTCCGGTAATTACCGCAACGGTGATGCCTGCCGCCATGAGCTGTTTCAGGCCCAAACCGTCCAGGATGTTGAAGCTTTTCAGTTCATCGCCGGTGGCACTGAAGTAGAGTTTGCCATCACTCATGATACCGTCGACATCCAGTGCGATCAGCCGGATCCGGGCGGCCTTGTGGATCAGGGCTTGCGGCCAGTCGGAGCTGAGGGACGGTCGGACTGTCATCAGATTACCCCGGCACGGAGCAGATCGTGCATGTTGATGGCGCCGACCAGTTCGCCGTTGTCACCGGTGACCGGTAATGCATTGATTTTCATGTCTTCCATGATCTTCAGTGCCTCGGCCGCGAGTTGGTCGGCAGCAATGGTTTTGCCGTTCCGCGTCATAACCTGCTCGATGGCCGTATTGTGGATGTCGATCGACTTGTCAAGAGTCCTTCGGAGGTCGCCGTCAGTGAAAACTCCGGAGAATCGTCCTTTGGCGTCCACCACCGTGGTCATGCCCAGCCCTTTCTGGGAAATCTCCAGCAGGGCTCCGCTCAGTGTCGTCCCTTCAGTGACCACCGGTATTCGATCACCAGTGTGCATGATGTCTGAAACCCTGAGCAGCAGTCGCCGGCCAAGGCTGCCACCAGGGTGGGAAAAAGCGAAATCCTCGGCGCTGAAACCACGGGCTTCAAGTAATGCAACGGCAAGAGCATCCCCCATGACCAGCGTGGCTGTGGTGCTGGAGGTGGGTGCCAGTCCCAGCGGGCAGGCTTCCGCTTCGACGCTCACATCCAGATTGGCGACGGCTTCCCTTGACAGCACGGAATCACGATTGCCGGTCATGCTGATGAGGGGCGCGCCCATGCGTTTGATCAAAGGCAGGATCGTGACGACTTCGCTGGTGTTGCCGCTGTTCGATATGGCGATGACCACATCCTGGCTGGTGATCATGCCAAGGTCTCCGTGACTGGCTTCGCCGGGGTGGACAAAGAAAGCCGGCGTGCCGGTGCTGGCGAGTGTTGCGGCTATCTTGTTGCCAATATGGCCGGATTTTCCCATGCCGGTGACCACTACCCGACCCTTGCACTGCATAATGACTTCGCATGCCTGGATGAAATCTTCGTCAATACGGCCTTCCAGCGCTTCGATCGCCTTTTTTTCGATTTGGATGGCTCGGACTGCGGAAGTTCGAAAGTGTTTGCGATTCTCTGATGTCATGGCCAATGGTATGCCTTCAATTTGAGGTTCCGTGAGATAACTGAAAAGGTCGGCGGAGTATAACATTTTACGCATCCAGCGCGGCCCTGTTACGTAAAGTTCAGTGAAACCATCGGTGACTATCGGTACATTTTGGAACCAAGACGTTGAGGTTCCCGCCACCTTCGAATAATGTACCCGCTCTTTTGTAAGGACTGACTATGGGTTCGAGCGCATATATTTCTCTGGAAAACGTGGTGTTCTCGCGGTCCGGTCGCCGTATTTTTGATGGTATTTCGCTGGACATTCCGCGTGGCAAGGTTACTGCCATCATGGGGCCGAGCGGCACGGGAAAAACAACCCTGCTCAAGCTGATCGGTGGCCAGCTTCGGCCGGATAGCGGCAGCATCCGGGTGGATGGCCACGAGGTGCCCAGACTCAAGCGGACGGCTCTGTATGCTCTCCGGCAGAAAATGGGCATGTTGTTCCAGAGCGGCGCGCTGTTTACCGACCTGAGTGTGTTCGAAAACGTGGCCTTTCCGATCCGCGTGCACACCAATCTGCCGGAGGATATGATCCGGGACATTGTCCTGATGAAACTCGAGGCGGTCGGGCTGCGCGGTGCCCGGGATCTGATGCCCTCCGAGCTATCCGGGGGGATGACCCGACGGGTGGCCCTGGCGCGGAGTATCGCACTGGATCCTGAATTGATCATGTACGACGAGCCGTTTACCGGCCAGGACCCGATTGCCATGGGGGTTCTTGTCAAATTGATCCGTGACCTGAACAGTTCCATGGGCCTGACCAGCGTTCTGGTGTCTCACGATGTCACGGAATCCCTGAGTATCTGCCATTTCGCCTGCATCATTGCGGATGGCAAGGTGATCGGGCAGGGCACGCCGGAAGAGTTGCGTGCCCATGAATCGGAGCGGGTCCAGCAATTCCTGCAGGGGCAGCCAGACGGTCCGGTGCCGTTTCACTATCCTGCTGAGGATGCGACAACAGACTTTGGTCTGGGGGGGAAGGTCTGATGTTGGATCATGTAAGAGCCCTCGGCCGGACAGGCATCGATGTGGTCGTCTCCTTTGGCCGCTCTGGCCAGTTCCTGTTCGGGGTCCTTCGGGGCGTTCCGAAGCCGGCTGTCGGATTTCCGCTTCTGGTGCGCCAGATCTACTCGGTGGGTGTCCTGTCACTGGCGATCGTTGTGGTGTCCGGCCTGTTCATCGGAATGGTGCTGGGGCTTCAGGGCTATACCATTCTGAGTGACTACGGCTCCGAGTCGGCCATCGGCCAGATGATTGCGCTGACACTGGTCCGGGAGCTCGGGCCGGTGGTGACGGCGTTGTTGTTTGCGGGGCGAGCCGGCTCGGCCCTGACCGCCGAGATCGGATTGATGAAAGCCACCGAGCAACTCTCAAGCATGGAAATGATGGGTGTTGATCCCCTCCGGCGCGTGATTTCACCACGGCTGTGGGCGGGTTTTTACACCATGCCGGTACTGGCGCTGATTTTCTCCGTCGTTGGCATCTGGGGCGGAATGCTGGTGGGCGTGGAGTGGCTCGGGGTATACGACGGCTCCTTCTGGGGCAACATGCAGTCTTCCGTGGAATTTGTGGATGATGTGCTCAATGGTGTCATCAAGAGTGTCGTCTTTGGCTTTGTCTGCGCCTGGATTGCCGTTTACCAGGGGTATGACTGTGTCCCCACCTCTGCAGGCATCAGCTCGGCTACCACGAAAACGGTGGTGTATTCCTCACTTGCCGTGCTGGGCCTGGATTTTGTATTGACCGCCGTAATGTTCGGCAACTTCTGATCTGGAATAACGGGAGCCGGAAATGGCACAAAGAACCGTAGAAAGCATTGTTGGCCTGTTTATGATTGCGGGCCTGGCGGCCTTGCTGTTCATGGCGCTGCAGGTCAGTGGCCTGTCTCCCAAGGCTGCTGAAAGCACCTACACGCTGTACGCGAACTTCAACGACACAGGCGGTCTGACGCCTCGGGGGCGGATTTCGATGGCAGGGGTCACCATCGGAACCATCGATTCCATAACGCTGGACAAAAAGACGTTCCAGGCCCGTGTGAAGATGGCCATTAATTCGGACGTCGACAACATACCCACCGACAGCGCAGCAGTTATACGTACATCCGGGCTGCTCGGCGAGCAGTACATTGATGTATCGGTGGGCGGCGATATGGACTCCCTGAAGCCGGGAGATACCTTCTACACGACCCAGTCGGCGATGAATCTCGAACGGTTGATCAGTAACTTCGCTTCGGGGCGCTGATCCACCGGTACGATACAGGATATTTGCAGGAGAACCTGATGCTTACCCTGACAAAACGCATGGTACTGTTCATTGCTTTGATGGCCTTCTTTGTTGGCCAGGTTCAGGCGGATGAGGCCGAAGACCTCCGGAATTACGTCGACGCCAACACCCAGCGCCTCGTCAAGAAGTTGAACGAGGAGAGGGGGTTGTATGAGAAGGATCCGGAAGCGTTCTACAAGAGCATGGATGAGGCCCTGAGTGACTTTGTCGATTTCCGGCGTATCGCGGCCCGTGTGATGGGACGCTATGCGCGGCAGACAACACCCGAACAGCGGAACGAGTTTGTTGAAAAGTTCAAGCGAAGCCTGTTCGATAGTTACGCCCAGGCTCTGGTCAGCGCCGAGAATTTTGAAATTGTCGTGCAGGAGGCCACCATCCTGCCCCAGAACGATGACCGTGCCTCTGTTCAGATGGAGGTTATCAGTGCCTCTGGTAATCGTTACCCGGTCACCTACTCCATGTACCGGAAGGAGGCTGGTGGCCAGTGGATGATGGAAAATGTCATCGTCGAGGGTGTGAATATCGGTCTGGCGTTCCGGGATCGTTTCAGTCAGGAAATGGAGCAGAATCATGGCCAGGTGCAAGCGGTCATTGACGGCTGGAGCGATGCGGTCAACTCCCTGAACCTGGACAAGGAAGTAAACAAGTCATGACGGCGACCGGAGCACAGGCGGAGCTTACCGATGGCGTTCTGCAGATCACCGGAACCGTGGACCTGACCTCGGTCGTGGCGCTCCGCTACCAGGGCGAGCGCCGGATCCGGGAAGCGGGCAAGGACCTGGTTGTTGATCTGTCCGGCCTCGGAACCGCTCACAGTGCGGTGCTTTCCATGCTTTTATGCTGGCAGCGTCTGGCTGCCAGCCTCGGAGTTGCTCTGTCTTTCCGGGGTATGAACGATCGACTGGCCTCGCTCGCGGCGCTCAGTAATCTGGACAGTCAGCTGACCCGCGCCCACTAATTGGTTACAATCTCGCCCCTCAATTTTTAAAACACCTGAGGATGCTCTATGGACGCCGCCGAAGTCACTGAACTGGTCAAAGAAGCCCTGCCCGGTTGTGAGGTTCAGGTTCAAGTTGACGGGACCCATTACATGGTTGTCGTCGTCGGTGAGGTATTCGAAGGCCTGCCGACCATCAAGCGGCAGCAATTGATCAACAAGGCGCTGTTCCAGCACATAATGGATGGCACCATTCACGCTCTGCATCCGCGAGCTTTTACGCCGGCAGAATGGGCTGAGCGCCAGGGCTGACGCGCCCGCAAGACACAGGACTTCTATTGTGGACAAACTCCTGATTCGGGGGCGCAAACCCCTCGATGGTGAAATTCGTATCTCCGGTGCCAAAAACGCCGCCCTGCCGATCCTCGCTGCCACCCTGCTGGCGGATGAGCCGGTAACGGTGGGCAACCTGCCGCACCTGCATGACATCACGACCATGATCGAGCTGCTCGGTCGTATGGGTGTGGAATTGATGATTGATGAAAAGATGAGCGTGGAGATTCACGCCAACACCATCAAGCATTTCCACGCGCCGTATGAGCTGGTGAAGACCATGCGGGCATCCATTCTGGTTCTGGGGCCTCTGGTCGCCCACTTTGGTGAAGCTGAAGTTTCGCTACCGGGTGGTTGTGCGATCGGCAGTCGGCCGGTCAATCTCCATATCCATGGATTGGAGATGATGGGAGCGGATGTGCGGGTCGAGAATGGTTACATCAAGGCCAAAACCAACGGTCGGCTGAAAGGCGCTCATATTTTCCTGGACACCGTCACCGTGACCGGTACCGAGAACCTGATGATGGCGGCGGCGCTGGCGGATGGCAAAACCATTCTCGAGAACGCCGCCCGTGAGCCGGAAGTCGTGGATCTGGCGGAATGCCTGATTGCCATGGGCGCTGATATCAAGGGCCACGGTACAGCAACCATCGAAATCAACGGCGTTGAGCGGTTGCACGGATGTCATTACGACGTGCTGCCTGACCGCATCGAGACAGGAACCTACCTGGTGGCAGCAGCAGCGACCGGGGGGCGGGTCAAGCTCAAGGATACCCGTGAGGATCTGCTCGAGGCGGTCCTGCTGAAGCTCGAAGAGGCGGGAGCACACATTACCACCGGCGACACCTGGATTGAGCTGGACATGAAAGGCAATCGTCCGAAAGCGGTCAGCTTGCGGACAGCGCCCTATCCGGCATTTCCAACCGATATGCAGGCCCAGTTTGCGGCCATGAATGCGGTGGCGGAAGGTTCAGGCACCATCGTGGAGACGGTGTTCGAAAATCGGTTCATGCACCTTCAGGAGCTGGGGCGAATGGGCGCCGATATTACCCTGGAAGGCAATGCCGCCATCATCAAGGGCGTTGAGCATCTGACCGGGGCGCCGGTAATGGCGACGGACCTGCGTGCTTCGGCCAGCCTGGTGATCGCCGGCCTGGTCGCCGACGGCGACACCATTGTTGACCGCATCTATCACATCGACCGCGGTTACGAGTGCATTGAAGAAAAATTGCAGTTGCTGGGCGCCAGTATCAGGCGACTGCCAGCGTGACAGACACAGACGGGAAACCGGAAGGACGCATGACAGATTCCATCACCATCGCTTTGTCGAAGGGGCGAATCCTCGATGAAACCCTGCCATTGCTGGCGGAAGCTGGTATTGAGCTGGTCGACGATGTGAAAAAATCCCGCAAGCTGGTGTTTCCGACTACGGATCCCGATGTTCGTGTGCTGATCATCCGGGCCACGGATGTTCCCACCTACGTGCAATACGGTGGGGCGGACCTGGGCGTGACCGGCAAGGATGTCCTGATGGAGCATGGAGCCGAGGGGTTGTATGAGCCACTGGATCTGAATATCTCCCGTTGCCGCCTGATGACTGCCGGTCCCAAGGGGCAAACTCCACCCAATGGTCGAATCAAGGTGGCCACCAAGTTCGTCAATCTGGCTCGAAGGTACTATTCCTCGCAGGGGCGCCAGGCGGATATCATCAAGCTCTACGGGGCGATGGAACTGGCGCCGATCCTCGGGCTGGCCGACGAGATCGTGGACATTGTCGATACCGGTAATACGCTCAAGGCGAATGGGCTTGAGGCGCGGGATTTGATTGAGCACATCAGCAGCCGTCTGGTGGTGAATCGGGCGTCCATGAAGATGAAACATGGTCGGATTAACCCCATAATCGAGAAGATGTCTGCGGCGGTAGAAAAGCGTCGCGTTGCCGAATAAGACTCCGGGGCCCGCTGGCTTCGGGGTTGGAGCAGACCGGGCACGGCTTTCCAAAACCCGCTCAAGCACGTCCCTGTGGCGCTTGAGCTCCGCCATCCCTGGCTCCGCACAGTTTTGGAAAGCCGTCCCCGATCTGCTTTGCAAACTTTTCTAGGCCATCCTATTACCACTGAAGCAATGTTCTCCTGAAACAGGAAAAGCGAAATGACTGACCTGACCATAAAGCGATTAAACGCCTCCCAGAGTGACTTTGACAGTGCGCTGGCCAAGCTGCTGGCCTGGGACGACAGCGTGGATCATCAGGTGAACGAGTCGGTCCGTCACATCCTGCACGAGGTGAAGACCCGGGGGGACCGGGCCGTCCTGGAGTTTACCGAGAAGTTTGATCGGTTGTCGGTTGGTTCTGTGGCTGAGCTGGAAATGGATAACGCGCGGCTGCAGCAATCCCTCAAGGCCATTCCTGAAGATCAGCGTGTGGCGCTGGAGCAGGCGGCCGAGAGGGTTCGGGATTACCACGAACGTCAGAACCAGAAGTCCTGGCAGTACGAGGACGCCGACGGCACGGTGCTTGGCCAGAAGGTGACACCGCTGGATCGGGCAGGGCTGTATGTGCCCGGTGGCAAGGCGGCGTATCCCTCGTCTGTTTTGATGAACGCCATACCGGCGAAAGTGGCAGGCGTTGGTGAAGTCATCATGGTGGTTCCCACTCCGGACGGGGTGGTGAACGGCATGGTTCTGGCGGCGGCCGCGATTGCTGGTGTGGATCGGGTGTTCACCATAGGTGGCGCCCAGGCCGTCGGGGCACTGGCTTACGGCACCGATACTATTCCCTCCGTCGACAAGATTGTCGGGCCCGGCAACATTTTCGTGGCGACTGCCAAGCGGGAAGTGTTTGGCGTGGTTGGGATCGATATGATTGCCGGACCGTCCGAGATCCTCGTGATTTCCGACGGCAAGACCGATCCGGACTGGATTGCCATGGATCTGTTTTCCCAGGCGGAGCACGATGAGCAGGCGCAGAGCATTCTGATCAGCCCGGATGGTGCCTTTCTGGATGCGGTGGAAGCGAGCATCAAAAGATTGCTGCCAACCATGGAGCGGGCCGACATCATTCGCACCTCCATGGCCGATCGCGCTGCCCTGATTCAGGTTTCGGATCTCAAAGAAGCCGCCGACGTCTCCAACCGCGTCGCTCCCGAGCACCTGGAGCTGTCCGTGGAAGACCCCGAGGCGATGTTGGAAGACATCCGCCACGCTGGTGCCATCTTTATGGGCCGCTACACGGCCGAAGCCCTTGGCGACTACTGTGCCGGTCCCAATCACGTGCTGCCGACCAGTGGCACCGCCCGGTTCTCGTCACCGCTGGGCGTTTACGATTTCCAGAAGCGCTCGTCACTGATCGGTTTCAGCGCAGTGGGCGCCGACCGGATGGGCCGGGTAGCCTCGGTTCTGGCTCGTGGCGAAGGGCTGACAGCACACGCCCGGTCCGCGGAATACCGGATCAAGGGTGGTGAGTCATGAGTCGATTCTGGAGTCCTCTGGTTAATGACCTGGTTCCCTATGTTCCGGGCGAGCAGCCCAAAATGGCGAACCTGGTCAAGCTCAATACCAACGAAAATCCGTTTGGTCCCTCACCAAAAGTGATCGAGGCGATCAAAGCCGAGCTGAACGATGGGCTCAGGCTGTACCCGGATCCCGAGGGCGAGGCCCTGCGCGAGACAATTGCGGAGTATCACGGAGTTACTCGGGATCAGGTGTTTCTGGGAAATGGCTCGGACGAAGTGCTGGCCCATATTTTCTATGGCCTGTTCCAGCACGGTGAGCCCATCCTGTTTCCGGACGTGACCTACAGTTTCTACCCGGTTTACTGTGGCCTCTACAAAATCGAGGGCAAGCCGGTCCCGCTCACGGACAGCTTTGAAATCGATCCGGAGGACTACCGTCAGCCCAATGGCGGGGTGATATTCCCGAACCCGAATGCACCGACCGGTCGTTACCTTCCGCTGGAGCAGGTCGAAACCATCCTCAAGGCCAACCCCGACCGCGTGGTCGTGGTTGACGAAGCCTACGTGGATTTTGGTGGGGAGAGTGCGATCACGCTGGTGGATCAATACCCGAACCTGCTGGTCAGCCAGACGTTGTCCAAGGCCCGCTCATTGGCAGGTCTGCGGGTTGGCTTTGCGGTTGGTCATAGGGATCTGATTGAAGCCCTGAATCGCGTGAAAAACAGCTTCAACAGTTATCCGCTGGACCGGCTGGCCCTGGCTGGCGCGAAGGCTGCGTACGAGGACGAAGCCTGGTTCCGTAAATCCTGTGATGGTGTCATCAGTGAGCGTGAGCGTGTCACCGAAGCACTGGAACTCATGGGCTTTGAAGTGCTCCCGTCCAAAGCCAATTTCGTCTTCGCCCGACACAAAGAGCACTCTGGCGAGGCGCTGGCAAAAAGTCTGAGGGAACAGGGCATCATTGTCCGGCACTTCAACAAGCCCCGAATCAGCGAGTTCCTGCGAATCACGATCGGTACCGCTGAGCAAAACGATGCACTAATCAAGGGTCTTCAGTCTATCTAACACTGAATGGCTCGCAGAGGTAGGCGGGGAGGGCCTTCCGGGAATGTAGAGGGCCATGGATGGCCCGAAACAAGCGCACATGGATGTGCTCGTAGCGGTTCCCGGAAGGCCCTCCCCGCCTGCCGTCGACTCCCAACTCAAAAGGTTACGAGGAGGAGCACCATGGCAGCCCGAAACGATATCCTGCGGACTATTAATGGCTGGCTGCAGCCTGAGAATTTCCAGGATTACTGCCCGAATGGCCTTCAGGTGGAAGGGAAGGAAGAGGTCAGCAGCATCGTCTCCGGTGTAACCGCCTCAAAAGCCCTGATTGAAGCCGCCATCGACGCCAATGCCGATATGATCCTGGTTCACCACGGCTATTTCTGGAAGGGTGAAGACCAGCGAATCCGGGGTATGAAGCGAGACCGCCTGAAACAACTCCTCGACAACGACATCAACCTCGTGGCCTATCATCTTCCGCTGGACGACCACCCGGATTATGGCAACAACCGTCAGCTGGCCAATGTACTCGACATCAGAAACCCTCGCCCGCTTGGCGGTCTGGTCTGGGAAGGCGAGCTGGCTGAGGCCATGAGCCCTCAGGGTTTCGCACTACACCTTGCCCGAAAACTCCACCGCGAGCCCCTCTGGGTGGGGGAAGGCCCGGAGAAAATCCGCAAGGTCGGCTGGTGCACGGGCGCGGCTCAGGGCTTTATCGAAAAGGCTCTGGATGCCGGTCTGGATGCGTACATCAGCGGCGAAATCTCCGAGCCGACGACACACACCGCGCGGGAATGCGGTATCCACTATTTTGCCGCAGGCCATCACGCGACTGAGCGTTATGGCGTGCAGGCATTAGGGAAGGCATTGGAAAAAGAGTTCGGAGTGAAGCACCAGTTTATCGATTGCGACAATCCGGTGTAAGGAGGCTACCCCCGGAAGTTTGGATAAGCGGGTGGGGCGTTGGCTCCCAAAACTGTGCGGAGCCATGGATGGCGGAGCTCAAGCGCCACAAGGATGTGCCGCAAGGAGCGGGTTTTGGGAGCCAGAGCCCCGCCCGCTCATACTCCGGACCTCCCAGTCTTGAAACATCAGCTCAGGCCTGAGAAGCCTTCTTCTCCTTATCCAGCCCGAAATCCTCGGCAAGCGTGCCCTTGGCCTCCGGATCGGTTTTCGGAGCGTAATCGCGAGGTGGTTCCGCCGGTGCGTCTTCCCGGACTTCCTCCAGCCGTTTCTTCGACGTCTCCTGCTGAAGTTCCTCCATCCAGTCCTCATCGTTACACAGGCGATTCGCGCCACGAGCCATATGCTGGTTGACGTCCCGGTAAGCGTCGTTGAACCGGCGCAGCAGATGGGCCGACTCCATGAAGTGCTCGTTCACCTGCGCCTGATAGCGGGTGAATTCACTCCGCAACTCTTCGATCTGCTGCTCTGCGCGGCGCTGTCGCAGTGTCTGGCCCTGGCCGGACCGGCCCACCAGAACCCCGATAACAATGCCAACAACCAACGCGGCAAGCGCTGCCAGAATCAGGTTCGTCATATGCTGTGTCGTCCTTTTTGCTGGAAATGAGCCAAGCTCCTTGCCGAAGTATAACGCGACGGAGCATCGGGCGCCCACGTTCCGGGGGTGCAACAATCGTCGTATTGCTCTTGTGGTGGTTCCGAATGGCCAAAAAATGCGAAATGAGCGACAATACCGCGCCCAAATTCACGTTCAACCTCCGGGATCACCTTAATGACAGCATCGATGTCCTCTGAAACCAGTGCGAACCTGACTCCTTGGCAACGGTACCAAAAGGATCTTGAACGCCCGGATTTTCACAGGGACGCGGCGCAGGAAGATGCCGTCAAACGTCTTCAGTCACTGTACGACAAACTGGTGGACGCTGAAAGTGAACGTAACAAAGCGATGGCCAAAATTCGCCGCAAACTGAAGAAGGGCAAGGAAACGCCCGTCAAGGGGCTGTATTTCTGGGGCGGCGTTGGCCGCGGTAAAACCTATCTCATGGATACCTTCTATGAGTCCCTGCCGTTCGACCGGAAGATGCGGGTACATTTTCACCGCTTTATGCAGCGGGTTCACAACGAGCTGAAATCTCTGAAGGGTGAGAAGAACCCTCTGGATATCGTCGCCAAAAAGTTTGCGGACGAAGCCCGCGTGATCTGTTTCGACGAATTCTTTGTTTCCGATATCGGGGACGCGATGATCCTGGCCACGCTGATGGGCGGGCTCTTCAGTCGGGGCGTCACGCTGGTTTGCACCTCCAACATCGTTCCGGATGGCCTTTATAAGGATGGGCTGCAGCGTCAGCGTTTCCTGCCCGCGATTGCCCTCGTGAAGAAGCACACCGATGTCGTGAACGTCGATGGTGGCGTCGACTATCGCCTCCGGACCCTCGAACAAGCTGAGCTTTACCATTTTCCCTTGGACGAGGAAGCGAGTCGGAGCCTTCGGCAGAGCTTTGATAACCTGGCGGTGGAAGCCGCAAAACACAGCAAAACCATGGAAATTAACGGTCGGAAGATTCCGGCTCAGGCCCACGCTGACGACGTGGTCTGGTTTGATTTCAAAGATGTCTGTGACGGTCCCCGGAGCCAGAACGATTACATCGAGATCGCCCGTCAGTTCCACGCCATCATTGTCAGCAACGTGCCCGTCCTCGGTGGGGACAAGGACGATCAGGCTCGCCGTTTCATCAACATGATCGACGAATTTTACGATCGCAACGTGAAAGTCATCATGTCCGCCGCTGCGCCGATCACCGAATTGTATGCCGGCGGTCGTCTTGGATTCGAATTCGAACGCACGGAGTCCCGTTTGCTGGAAATGCAATCACGGGAATACCTCGAAGCACCACACAAACCCTGAAGCCAGCACGTCTGCCGTCCGGGCGCGCTGTTGAATGAGAAGAACGAAACAATCTGGAGAGATTTTATGAGCAACGACAACGTAGTCATCGTCAGTGGCGTCCGCACGCCGATGGGCGGTTTCCAGGGCAGCCTGGTTGACGTATCCGCGCCGGAGCTGGGTGCGATTTCCATTCAGGAGGCGGTCCGTCGCGCGGGTCTGCAGCCGGCAGACATCCAGGAAGTCATTATGGGCAACGTTTTGCCGGCGGGTCTGAAGCAGGGCCCGGCCCGGCAGGCCATGCGCAAGGCCGGGCTTCCGGACCATACCGGGGCGACCACAATTAATAAGCTCTGTGGTTCCGGCATGAAGGCCGCCATGTTTGCCCATGACCTGATTAAGGCCGGCAGCAACGACATTATGGTCGCCGGTGGCATGGAGAGCATGTCCAATGCGCCCTACCTGTTGCTCAATGCGCGCAAAGGGTATCGCATGGGACCGGGAGATGCCGCTCAGGATCACATGTTCCTGGATGGCCTTGAGGACGCTGAAACCGGTCGGCTGATGGGTGCTTTTGCCCAGGATATGGCGGATAAGAAGGGGTATACCCGCGAAGAGATGGACAACTACGCCATCAACTCCCTGAAGCGCGCACAAAAAGCGATCAAGGAAGGGCTGTTGAAGGACGAAATTATCCCGGTGACCGTGAAGACCCGGAAGGGTGAGGTTGTGGTCGAGGACGACGAACAGCCTTTGACGGCCAACCTGGACAAGATTCCGACTCTGCGCCCGGCGTTCAAGAAGGATGGCACGGTTACGGCGGCCAATGCGTCGTCCATTTCAGATGGTGCGTCCGCGCTGGTGTTGATGCGTGAGTCCGAAGCCGAGAAGCGGGGCTTGAAGCCGCTGGCGAGAATTGTCGGTCACAGCACGCAGTCCCAGCATCCGTCCGAGTTTACCTGTGCGCCCGTAGCTGCGATGGAAACGCTGTTCGCGAAGACAGGCTGGTCGAAAGATGACGTGGACCTGTTCGAGATCAATGAAGCGTTCGCCATGGTCGCCATGATGCCGATCAAGGAGTTGGGGCTGGATCCGGATAAGGTGAATGTTCATGGCGGAGCTTGCGCCCAGGGCCATCCGGTCGGGTCTACGGGGTCCCGCCTGCTGGTTACCTTGATGTATGCTCTGAAGCACTATGGCAAGAAAAAAGGTGTTGCGGCTCTCTGTATCGGTGGGGGCGAAGCAACCGCAATGGCGATCGAGATGCTCTGATCGCGCCAGGTTTTACGCCAGGCGTTTCAAAGAGGGCGGCCGGAAAGACGCATCCGGCCGCCCTCTTGCGTTCGGAAGCTATCGAATCTGGTTGGCGATCCATTTGTTGTCTATAGTGATTTTCAGTGCGAGAAAACCGGGCGGCTGTTGGGGATGAAAAGCAAAATCATACTTTTGACTGATCAAAGCCTCCGATTCCGTTAGCTATAGTGCCACCATCACGAGCACTGTGCATGAAGCCTCCAATACATCGTGAACACCAATAATCAGAGCAGCGACTCAGAACAACAATGGAGTAGCCTTCCAATGACAAGAAAAACTCAGCAATGGCAGCGTTGGACCAAATTGCCGCTGGCGGCGGCGATCGCGGCCACCGTATCGGGTCAGGCCTCTGCCTACTCTTTCTACATGGGAGATGTGGAAGCCCAGTTCAATACGACGCTGTCTGCGGGTGTGGGTTGGCGTGTTGAGGACAGGGATAGCCGCTTGATTGCTCAAGGCAATCTCGGCCCGGAGTATGCCAATACCACGGTGGGTGCCTCGACCAATAACTACGACGACGGCAACCTTAATTTCGATCAGTGGGATACCTATTCCAAGATTGTGAAGGGCAACAGCGAGCTGTTCCTGGATTATTCCGTGGACAGTGACATGCTCACCCGCGTTGGTGGTCTGTTGCGCGGTCGGTACTGGTATGACTTCGAGCTCAAGGATGAAAGCCGGGCCGTGGATTATGTTGGCCAGCAGCGGGAACTGAATGACCAGGCCAAGGACAATGCCTCCGGCGGTGAGATTCTGGATGCCTACGTCTTCTCTGACTGGTACTTCGGGAATGTTCCGGTGAGTTTGCGTTACGGTAAGCAGGTGGTGAGCTGGGGCGAAAGTACGTTCATTCAGGGCGGTATCAATACCATCAACCCCATCGACGTTCCTGCGTTCCGCGCTCCGGGTTCCCAGCTGAAAGACGCACTGCTGCCAGTCGAAATGTTCTATGGTTCGGCGGGGATTACCCAGAATGTCACGGTCGAGACTTTTGTCCAGACAGACTGGGAGCCCGTGCGTCCGGATGACTGCGGTACCTTCTTCTCCACCAACGATTTTGCTGCTGATGGTTGTGGACCGGTTCTTCTGGCTGGGCAGTTGCCTGACTCACAGGCGTATGCGCAGGGTTTTATCGCGCCGCGTGAGGGTGATCGAGAGGCGGATGAAAAAGACCAGTTTGGTGTTGCCGTACGTTGGTATGTGCCTGAGTTGAACGACTCCGAGCTGGGTTTCTACTACATCAAATACAATAGCAGGCTTCCCTACGTCAGCGGCCGGGTTAATGATCCGGCGAACGGTGTTCAGTTCCCGTCCTACTTTATTGAGTATCCCGAGAATATTGATCTTTACGGTATCAGTATCAACACCACTACTCCGGGGGGGTGGTCTCTGGGTGCCGAGTACAGCTTCCGTGAAAACCTACCGCTTCAGTGGAACGCCTTCGAGCTGCTATATGGAGGCGCGCAAATCGAAAATCCGGTCACTGGAGATAATGCGAGTCTTCTTCAGGATCAGCGTGAGGCTGAGGCCGGCGGTGCTGATCTGAGCGGTCAGGTGGTCAAGGGTTATGACCGCTTCAAGGTGTCACAGGCCCAGTTCACTCTCATCAAGTTCTTCGATCAGGTCATGGGTGCCAGCCGGCTGTCGTTCATCACGGAATTCGGCGCAACTTACGTTCATGACCTTCCGAATACAGACGAGGCACTTTATGGTCGTTCAGGTACTTTCGGTGTCGGTACCCGAGTTGGCGGTGGCTGTGCAGAGTTGAACCTGAATGACTCCTACTGTACTACGGATGGCTACACCACAGCCTTCTCCTGGGGCTACCGTGCCCGGTTCGTCTGGGACTATCCGAATGCCATCGCCGGTATCAACCTGTCTCCGCAGCTGGCCTGGAGTCACGACGTCCAGGGTTACAGCCCGCAGCCGGGTGGTGCTTTCAACGAAGGCAGCAAGGCAATTGGTCTGTCCCTGCAGGCGGTTTACCAGAACAAGATTACCGGCAACATCGGGTACACGAACTTTTTCGGCGGCAAACCGTATAACGAGTTGACCGACCGTGATTTCGTAACCGCGAGCGTGTCCTACTCCTTCTGAACCGGCAAGAATTCGTTCAACGAGGTAACTTAAATGAAATTGAACAAGAAACTACTGACCACGGGTGTTCTGGCTGCCAGTTTGTGTGCCGGCCAGGCCTGGGGTGCGGTTTCTGCGGCAGAAGCGGCGAAGCTGGGGGATACCCTGACGCCGATGGGCGCCGAGAAAGCCGGTAATGGCGGTGCTATCCCGGCCTGGACGGGTGGTCTGACGACACCGCCTGCGGGATACAGAGGCGATGGTATCTACGTCAATCCTTTCCCGGAGGAGAAGCCCAAGTTCGTGATTGATCAGAGCAATGTTGACCAGTACAAAGACAAGCTTTCGCCCGGTCAGGTTGCCATGATCAAGAAGTACGACGATTACTTCATGCCGGTCTATGAAACGCACCGTACGGCTGCTTACCCTGATGACGTCATGAAGCAGACCGTGGAGAACGCGACCAAGACCGAGCTGATCAAGGACGGTAATGGCCTGGGCAACTACGAGAGTGCCACGCCTTTCCCCATTCCCAAGAATGGTCTGGAAGTCATCTGGAACCATATCACCCGCTACCGGGGTGGATCGGTTCAGCGTAACGTGGGCCAGGTGACCCCGACGGTTGACGGAGATTACTCCGTCGTCCGCTTCCAGGACGAGCTGACCTGGCGGACCTACCTGACGGATTACAAGCCGGGTGACGATCCCAACGTTCTGTTCTACTTCAAGCAGGCTATTACGGCACCGGCTCGTCTGGCGGGTAACGTGCTGCTGGTTCACGAGACCATTGACCAGGTGGCCGAGCCCCGTCGTGCGTGGATCTACAACGCGGGTCAGCGTCGTGTGCGTCGCGCCCCGCAGGTTGCCTATGACGGACCGGGTACCGCTGCCGACGGCATGCGTACCTCGGACAACTTCGACATGTACAACGGCGCGCCCGACAAGTACAACTGGCAACTGGTTGGCAAGCAGGAGATGTATATCCCCTACAACTCCTACAAGCTGATGGATCGCAATCTTAACTACGATCAGATCATCAAGGCTGGCCACATCAATCAGGAGTACACCCGTTACGAGCTGCATCGGGTATGGCATGTTCGTGCGACCCTGAAGAAGGGCGAGCGCCACGTATACGCCCAGCGAGACTTCTACATCGACGAAGACTCCTGGCAGGCAGCGGTCATCGACCACTACGATGGCCGGGGCGAGCTGTGGCGTGTTGCGGAAGCTCATGCAGTGCAGTTCTACGATCAGGTAGTGCCCTGGTACGCGATCGAAGTTCTCTACGATCGCTTGTCCGGTCGTTATCTGGCGCTGGGTCTGACGAACGAGGAAGCCGATCCCTACGAGTTCGGTATCAAGCGCAGTTCCCGTGATTACACACCTGCGGCCCTGCGCAGGGCGGGAACGCGGTAAGCGTTCCTGAACCTCGAGTAGCGAAGGCGGACCATCTGGTCCGCCTTTTTTTGTGTTGAGAGCCAATGCTGTTAAAAAAACGGCGCTCAAACAATTTGTTACACGTCAAAGTTTTGCAGGCGTGCCCCCACTTGGTTTAACCTTCCTCTAATACTAAAGGCGTACCCGAAGCAGGACGCCAATCAAAAGTCATTGGGCATATCCAATACCGGTTGCGGTACTTCTTGCTATCGCGGTTCGGTTTGAACATGGGGCAGTGCGTGAAACCATTCAGTGACGGTCGAGCCGCCAACGACGAATTCCAGTCTGCGAACAAGGGACTCCAGCGAGGGGAACTGGTTCGGGACCTGTTACGTCAGCGCGTGAAGGTGCCTGATCTTCCCTCGGATTTTATGGCAAGGCCGAACCTGGATGCCCAGCTTGCAGAAGCAATCCGTCCTGCGACCACCGTCTTTGTCGAAGCACCGAGCGGATTCGGAAAATCCTGCTCCATCCTCAGTGCGATGAAATCGCGAGAGAGCGATTCTGGTGGGCTGCGCTGGATTTCCCTGACCAATCAGGAGAACGCGCCGGTTCGCTTTCTCACACTGTTATCCATGGCACTGGAGTTGCCCGAGGAGCTGGAGAGCGCCCTGCAAGGTGGTGCCAGTTTTTCCGACGCCCTGGCCATGTTGCTGGTCGCCTGGTCGCGGCAGTCCGATTCAGCACTCCAGGTACTCGTTCTGGATTCGTTCCAGTCGTTGACCAACCCGGCGGCAACCGCACTGGTTCATCAGTTATGCCGGGATCTCCCGAAGAGCCTCTGCCTGATTGTCGCTTCCCGGTGTCATCTGCCCTTTGAAACTCACAATCTGGAGTTGGAGAATCGGTTCGTCCGGATTGCTTCGGAATTCCTGGAGTTCAGTCGCTCTGAGACCTTCGAATTTTTCAGGCAGTCACCCGACGGAGGGGGGCTGACAAGTGTGGCGATCGACCGCTTGTACGACCTGACCGAGGGCTGGCCGACGCCTCTTGCGCTTTACCGGCGGGAACTACAGCGTGGCCCTGATCGCAAACCCCTCCAGGAATGTGCGAGTGTCGAGCGCTTCCTCAGGGACACGGTTCTGGGCCAGCTTACGTCGGCGCAGAGTCGTTCCATTCGGGCCGTGGCCGAACTGGAGCTGTGTTCCGACGATCTCTTCTCCATCCTGCAGGAATGTCTGGCCGAGGCAACGATGCCGCCTTCCGAGATGTGCGAGCGGGGGCTACCGATTCGGTCTATGCCCGGCAGAGGTCGCTGGTATCGTCTGAATCCCTTGTTGCAGGAATGGTTGCAGACACAGGCCATGGCGGGCTACAGCGAGCGTATGGTGATTGCCAGTCGCTGGTTCAGTCGGCAGCAGCAGTTTCCCGAGGCGCTGCGTTATGCGCTGCTTGCCGGTGATGGTGACGAGGTCATCCGGATTGCGTCAGAGAGTTCCGAAGCTTTGTTGCTGGGGCAGGACACGGCATCCTTGCTCCGGCTCAGGAAGAGCCTGCCTCCCAGGCTTCTTGAGCACAGCGGGCGGCTGCGCATCGTTTACAGTTGGGTCCACGCCATCGGCGGTCAGTTCCGACAGGCCCGCGCTCTGATTGATGGCCTTGCTGATGAGGAACGCTCCCAACATGCTGCGCGTCTCGCCGCCTTGCAGGCCTTTATCCTTCGGGGTGAGGGCAAGGTTCAGCCGGCGCTGGACTTCGCGGACCAGGCACTGGCTGACGACACGCTGTCACCGCAAGGCCAGTTGGTAACGCAAATGGTCCGTTCCAGTGCCCTGTGTGCAGCAGGCCGATTCCAGGATGCCAGGGACGCCAATCGCGCAGCCTCCCGATTGGCTCGGGAGGCGGGCGACTCCGGTTCGGAGGCGTTAGCCGTGTATTCCCATGCCCGGATCGAGCTGGGCAAGGGGGCGCTAAGACATGCGGAGCAATTGCTGCGGACCGGCTTGGATACCGCGATTCAGGAACTGGCGCGGCCCGCACGGATTGGAGAAACACGGCTGCAGCTGAATCTGGTTCTGGTCCTGTGGCACCAGGGCCGGTTCGACGAAGCGGACCGTCTGCTGGTGCTCTGCGGTCGCCATGCAGAGCAGACCCGGGATCTGGGTCTGTTGCTGGCCATGGCGATACGGGTTCTGATCTGCCGTGCCCAGCAGCGCCTTGACGATGCCTTCGTCTGGATTGGTCGGGCCGAGCGGACGATGCACTCCTGGCAAGTCGACGAATCCCTGTTTGTGCCGGTACTCGAAGCACTCAAGGCCAGTTGCTGGCTGGCCCAGGGCCAACCAGACAGCGCCTTCCACGCCCTACAGCGATTGCAGCCATACCGGGACGCCGGGTGCGTGCCGGAGTTGTTCCCGATGATGCCCGGATTGCTGGACTGCCTCGAGGTGCGAATACACCTTTCCCGGGGCGATCTTGTCCGGGCACGGGAAACCCTGCTAAAGACAGCGCGGCAATATCAGGAGACTATTCCCTGGGGCGTGGAGCTGCACGTGAAGTTGCTGGATGCCGTACTTCTCCACGAGGAGAAGGGACTAGCCCCTGCCCGAAAAGCGTTGGTCGCGGTGGTCGAAGAAGCCACGCCAGAGCATTTCATCAGTCCATTTGCCGAATTGCGGGGCGAGCTTCAGGGATTGATGGAAAAGTGCAACGATCAGTTGCCCGACTCCCGATTCAAGCAGTCACTGGCGGAACTGTTCGGCCTGCGTTCGGAAGACGGGAACGCTGATACCCTGCAGGAACCGATCAGTGAGCGGGAGCAGGGGGTCCTGGAACTGATCGCCCAGGGGCTTTCGAATCAGGAAATTGCGGATAAGCTCCACATTTCCCTGCATACAGTGAAAACCCATGCCCGGCGGATCAACGCCAAGCTGGAGGTCCGGTCCAGGACCCAAGCTATTGTACGGGCTCGGGAGTTAGGGCTGCTGTAGCTTTCAGTTCGCCGATCCGCTGGTCTTTCTCGGCCCATAGTTCACCGATCCAGCGCTGGAATTCGGTCCGGATTTCCCGGTTATTCTCATAGTCCATCCCCAGAAAGCGGGTGGGAATTTCCCGCACCTGAATATCCACAATGATGTGTCGGATCCTGCCGCAGAGGTAGTCCCAGAACCCGGTGTGAGTCCCCGGATAAACGATCGTGATATCCAGCATGGTATGGATCATGTCGCCCATCGCGCCGAGCACAAACGCGGTTCCGCCGGCCCGGGGCTTCAGCAGGTGAGTGTAGGGTGATTTCTGGCGGCGGTGCTTTTCATCGGTAAATCGGGTGCCTTCCATGAAATTGAAAATGGTGACAGGCGTGTACCGGAATTTCTCACAAGCTGCCTTGGTCGCTTCGATATCCTTACCCTTCAGTTCCGGCCGTTTGGCAATTTGTTCCTTGGTGTGGCGATGCATGAACGGAAAATCCAGTGCCCACCATGCGACCCCCAGCAAGGGCACCCAGATGAGTTCCTTCTTGAGGAAAAATTTCAACAGGGGAATGCGGCTGTTCATGACGTACTGGATGGCCGGAATATCTGCCCAGCTCTGGTGATTGCAGGTGACAAAATACCAGTGCTCGCGACTGAGGTTGTCAACGCCACGCACATCCCAGCGTACCTTGTGAAGAAGGTCCATCAGCAGGTTGTTGAACCCGATCCAGATCCTGGCAATCCAGTTGAGAATGCGGGTACAGGCTTTGCGGAGCGAGTGTGCGGGGATCGCGAGCTTTATCAGGGCAACAACCAGGAGTACGGGGAGCAGGACAAGGGTGTTAAGCAGGATCGACAAGGCCGCCAGGGTTCCCTTCAGCGGCGCAGGCAGGCTATCTAGCATTCGATTGAATCTCGGTCTTGAACGTTGTTGAGAAGGGGTCAGCCTTCCGCGTTATCGGACAACGCGGTATTACCGGGCAGCAGTCGATCCTCAGAGCGAGTCGATACCAGCTGCTGGAGGGTGGCGAGGTTGTGATCCTTGACCGTCGCCCGAAAATCATCATCGTAGAACTCCAGGTTGTTGTAGTGGATCATGCCCCGGATTTCTTTTACATATTCCTTCCCGCGTTCGGAATAGCCAAGGAGGCCTTGAGCCATTTCGATGCCTGACAAAGGACGCTGCTGCTCACGATCCTGGATCCGGATCTCACGAAGCGATTGATAAGTGGCGTGCCGGTTCAGGTTCTGAATGTAGGCCCTGATGGAGCCATAGGGAGATGAAAATCGCGCCACCTCGTGATTTGCGCCTTCAACCCGGTGTTTGGGTACCAGGCCGCAACCCGTGCTGAAGCACCATTGACCGAACAGGTTGTTGCCTTTCCTCGCGAAGCGAGAGGTTCCCCAGGCAGACTCATTGGCGGCCTGGGCCATGATCAGGGACGGTGGAATCACATCGAGCCGCTTTTCAAGCAGTTGCCATTGTTCCTCGCTGCCCGGTGCTGCATCAATCTTCAGGCGGTCTGCCTGGCCCTGGAGCCACTTTTTCTCGCGAGCCGTCAGGGAGGACTTCTGCCTCAATTGCATCATATAGTTCCGCTCAATCAGCACCCGGGAATTCGCCAGAACGATACGGGGGTAGAGGAATGAGAAGAAAGCGGCCTTTTTCTCGGTGGTGTCCCTGATCTGGCTGAAATCCGGCAGGGGTTCCCGGGCCCAGTCAGGCAACCGCGGAAGGTCTTTTGATGCCAGTGCGATACTGCCGTTGGTATCAAAATCAGAATTCGGTACCGGCACATAGAAACCGCCTCCGATCGCAAATGCGATAAGTGGCAGTATCAGCAACAGGGCCCGTTTTCCTGCAGACATAAAACCTCTCGTCAGAACCGATATGACAATGATTATAACAGGTTATACGGGCGAATCTCCGATTGGATCCAATTCGAGGTCAGGGCTCAGGGCAGCCGCGTGGCCATCACCAGTCCGACGGCCTGCTCGCCGCTGTTGGTATCGCGCAGTCGCAGGAACAGTTGAGAGTGATCGTCGGTATAAAAACCATCCAGAATGAAGTTGCCGCTGGTGAATGACACTTGGCCATTGATGGCTCCGCTATGGGTGTAGAAAAACGTCTGGTCGATGGACGAAGAGGCCGGCGGGGCCACCTGATTGCCGGAGATGGTATTAATCACTGAAAGGACCTCGCCAGTCAGTGTTGCAGTGTCAGACTGGAGCGTCAGGACAGCATTATCGAAGTGTCGCAGGTGATTGGCACTGGAAGACAGGCCCAGAGCCACGCCTTGCAAACGATAGCGTCCGGACGTTGGGGCCCCTGAGGAAGGCTGTGGCGCAGCAATCAGCAGGCCATCGCCCACCGGGCTGTCGTCGAGATTGAAAGCAAGCAGTGAGCCCGTGGGCGTACTCGCCCCCATTCCAACGTCTGGGCTCGCGAAATCCTTCGCAGGCGTATTTTGGTCAAGATTGAGACGACCAATTTGTTTATCTTCCTTGCTGAGTCGCGATTTTCGGGCGGTTACTAGCCACTGATCATTTATGGTTCCCGCTTCGCTCTTTGTCACCGTACCGCTATCGTCCTGTCGAACGGTTGAGAGTTGCAGCGCCTGGGTGATATTGCCGGATCCGTCAATCGACCAGGTGCCCAGGCCGCTTTCGAAGGCCAGGGGCGTGGATGCGCTGTTCGGATCGTTGAAGCGGGTGGACAGGTACAGGGCGTTATAGTCCTTGTTCTGGATGACCGACGGATCGAACGTGTCATTCCCGGCCGGACGTAACAGGTGCAGCTCGAAAATCGACTGATAGTTCTTTTCGAGCGTCTGCTTGCGGCGCAGTTGATCGCCATTCACCTCCAGTTCGATCGTCTTGCCCGCGTCGAAATAACCGGCAAGCACCCGATCAGGTCCAACGGTGCTGTCGACCGGCGTGCTGGTGAAGGCGTCCAGATAGTAGGGGTTTCTCGTCCAGCCGGTTATCCGGGAGCTGCCACGCCCGGTGATGCTCTGGTAGAGCGAACGGCCTGCCAGAAGCCGGGTGTCACCTTTCAATGTGGCCGCGCCGGGTGAGGATGAGTGGGTGTTTCTTTCCCAGTATTCCGAGCCCCTGAGGAAAAACTGATTACTATCGGCGTGCAGCAGCAGAGCCCGGTCATAGGGAATGTCCGTGGCGAGAGACGTTACCCGGATACTGAAGGCGTCAAAACTCGCGAGCGTCAGAGCGGGGTAGACATATGCAGCACAGTTACCGTCGGAATCTGGCAAGCATTCCTCCTGGGCGGTTTGCACCGTCCACTGTCCGGCGCCGCTGATAATGGGTTCCGCGAAGGATTGGCCCAGCCCGACACCGAGAAAAACGGAATTGTAATCAGCGGAACTGGCGCTGATCTTTCCGGAGGAGTCCTCGTCGAGCAGGGCGTAATCCGCCATTGCCGACACGTAATGGGCGAAGTCACCCCGCTGATGCAGAAGATCGAGGGCGGATTGCACGGTCGCGGTTTCAGGGATGTCGATCTCGAAATCCTGGATCTGGTCGGCCAGGGTGGACCAGACGTACTTGTTCAGGCACAGCTGGCCGGACGCATCGTTAACACAGTCCAGGATGCTCCCGAGTTCGCCTGGCGTGTAGTTGGCCAGACCATAGCGCACGAGGTATTCCGAGAAAGGATTCACCTTGATGTCCCGATCGGAATCGGCGGCGAGGGCCCTCATCCGGGCATTGCCGTAAGTCGCATCGATGACCACATTGGGCGCCAGCGGCTGACCATTCTCAAAGGCAATGATGGTGTAGCCGGCCGAGTCCAGGCGGGTCGTGGTCTTGACGCTGCTTACCTTCTGGAGGGCCGTGTTGGTAACGTAGACGCTGACGGTATCTGGCTGGACGATCCGAAGCTGACGGCGTGTCAGTTCGCCGTCGGGCGCCACACTGCCGGGAACTTCCATGGTGATACGGACTTCGTTGGACGCCAGATCGCTATTGTTGGTGGAGTCACCGGTGCTGCTGTTGCTGAAGTCATCGACAGGGTTCTTGACCCCGGCGAAGTCATTCGGCTCGCTTCGTGCGCCACTTATCGCCTGCTCGCCGCTGCCGCAGCCGGTCAGAAGAGCGGTCGACAGAGACAGACACAGTCCCAGTTTCCAATACATGTGAGGCCATCCGTGCTAGGAATTCGGAGGACCCAGTCTAACAGCGCAAGGGGGGAGAAATCGTGAAGAAAGGCACGAAACCGGGGCCCATGGATCCGGGCCCCGGTCTTATGGGTCAGAAATAAACCTTGATGCCGGCCAGAACGCCTTCGTCCAGATTGATATCGCCCCGGTAGGGGGCATCCAGATCGGTGTTGAGGTACCGATAGCCGGCAAACACCTCAGCGTTGCGAATGACCCGGTAACTGCCTCGCAGTTCCAGGTTGGTCATGTCATCGGATTCACCGAAGGACAGAATGCTCGGCGCGTAATGCAGTGAGCCAGTGAAGGACAGGCCCGGCACACGAGGCAGGTTCACGGTGGCATAGCCGCCGATGCCCAGTGCGCCGCCATCCAGTTTATGGTCATCCCAGGCAATGCCCTTGACGCCGATGCCCGCTGTTGTCGGCAGATTGCCAAGCGCAGTACGACCCTGGGCGTGGAAGTCCAGGTTGACAATGTGGCGGCTTCCCTCGTGATAGGTGTAGCCAGCGCCCAGTTGGGTATCGTTGTTTGAGCCGAAGAAATCCACTTGTCCCTTGACGGAGTTGTTGGTCAGGCTCAGGTCGACATCACCCGCATACGCGAACGGTGCCGAGGCCAGGGTAATCAGGATTACTGAAACACGGGAGACTTTCATTCTTCTACCTTCCTGTTTTCGGATTGTTGATACGCGTCGGACAGCGCGTCCTCGTCTTCGGACGGTACCCGGTATTCCTCATTTGCCCAGGCACCGAGATCGATCAGCTTGCAGCGCTCAGAGCAGAAGGGCCGGTACCGGTTATCTTCGGACCATTCTACGGATTGCTTACAGGTGGGGCATTGCACAAACATGGCGATTTTTTCAGGTTGATGACTCGAAGCCGGCAGACAGCGACTGGATTCACGATGCTGCCGATGCGGGGCAGTATTGTTCCAGTACTGCCCGCAACATTTCAATATTGACAGGCTTCGCAACGAAGGAATCCATGCCTGCACGGCGGCATCTTTCCTCGTCCTCTTCCATGGCGCTCGCGGTCAGGGCCACCACCGGGACATGGCGGGTGTGGTGGCTGGCTTCCCACTCACGGAGTCTTCGGGTTGCCTCAAAACCGTCGACTTTCGGCATCACGCAATCCATGAAGATCAGATCAAACGGATGCCATTGCCAGAGTGCGGCCGCGGCCTCGCCATCGTTGGCGGTCATGACATCGCACCCGAGCTTTTCCAGAAGCCGCCGGGTCAGCGTCCGGTTGACCGGATTGTCTTCCACCAGAAGCACCTTCATGCGGCCACAGGGCAATTCACGTCGCTCGGTGGTATCGGTGACCGCCTGCAGGGAGAAGCGGGTCAGGAACCGGCGTTCGTTATTATGGGCGTCCGAGAACAGCTGGTTCAGAATCGGCATCAGGCAGGATTCGCGCAGTGACTTGCTTAGAAACGCATCGGCACCTGCCTGGCGGAAGTGCTCGGCATCGCCCCGCTGCGGGTTGGACGAGAGGATCAGAAGGCGCATATTACTCCACTGAGGGTTGCCCCGGATCTGGCGACAGAGCAGGTCGCTGTCCATGTCCGGCACAAAGCCATCAAGGACGATGGCATCGAACGGTTCCCTGCTGTCAAACGCCTGCCGTATTGAGGTCAGCGCTTCCCCGGCGGATTTGACCGCTTCAATGTGAACGTTATAGCGCGACAGCATTTCCAGTGTGATTTTCCGGGAGAGTTCGTAGGAATCCACCACCAGAATCCGGCGGTCACGGACCATGCGGGTGTCCGGCCGAACCCGTGCCGAACTTTCGGGCGCAATTGGCAGGGTTAACTCTACCCAGAAGGTGGATCCCTCGCCCGGGCGGCTTTCCAGATCCAGTGAGCCGTCCATCAGCTGCACCAGCTGGCGACAGATGGTCAAACCCAGTCCCGCCCCCGGCAGTTGCCGCTGGAACTGCTGGCCAAGCTGTACATAGGGCTCATAGACCAGCGGAATGTCCTCCGGATTGATACCTACCCCGGTGTCTTCCACCGAAAGCCGGAGCCTGGCCTTTTCGTCCCGGCGCCCGAGTACCTCGATGCTGATCAGTACGTGGCCCGAGTCAGTGAATTTGATCGCGTTGGAGACGAGGTTCAGCAGAATCTGCCGAATGCGAACCGGATCGCCCTGCAGTGCCCAGGGGAGGTTTTCGTCGATTCGTAACTCCAGTGCCAGCCCCTTCTCCCGGGCCCGGCTGCCCAGCATGTGCACCAGGTCGTTCAGGGTTTCCCGCAGGTCAAACGGAATCTGGTCCAGAACCAGTTTGCCGGCTTCCATGCTGGAAATGTCCAGCAGGTCGTTGATGATGGCGGAGAGTGATTCCGATGCGTTCAACAGTGTGTTCACATAGTCCCGCTGTTCCTGGTCAAGCGGGGTGTCGGTGAGCAGGTTGGCGTAGCCCAGGACCGATTGCAGAGGAATACGCAGTTCGTGGCTTACGTTCGCCAGAAACTGATTCTTGGCGTGATTGGCGCGTACGGCCTCGTCCCGCTCTCCCTGGGATTGCAGCGTCGTCTGCCGGAGGGAGCGGGTGTCCTCCAGAATCTGCAGGCGCATCTTGTTCAGCGCCTGTTCCAGTTCCGACAGCTCGTCCGGCGCGCGGGGCGCTTTACGCCTCAGGCGAAGGGGCTCGACCAGGGCGTCCAGATTCAGCTTCGCCGCGTAGTCCGCCATGGCCTCGAGGTGCCGTGACAGGGTAAAACGTACGATGAGCAGCAGTCCCAGGGTTCCCAGCATCACGACCAGAGACACGAATAGCAGTGTCAGAAGCGCGGTGCCACGGAGGTCTTTGTGGATCTGCTCGACGGAAGAGACCAGGGTAAGCGTGCCGACCCGTTGGGGCTCCTGGAAGCTGGAGCGATCGAAAATCAGGGGAAAGGTCTGGGAGATGACCCGCCCACTGGGGTAGGTGCCGGTGGAAAATTCCTCGCCGGTCGTTGTAGCCACCTGGGCGTACTGGATGGCAGGGACGGCCTTCATGTCATCAAGGCTGTTGGCCACCTCACTGAAATTCATCAGCCAGAGGTTGTTGCTCATGCCGCCCGATACCAGTTCAGCCGCCTTGGTCTGGGTGTTCATCAGATCGTTCTTGCGTCGGTCAAACTCGCCAATCATCTGGACACCCGTCGCTGCCAGGGACAGGACAAGGCTGAAAAGCAGTACGTAGACGAGCAATCTGGCGGCCAGCGGTCGGACGCCCCATCGCTTTAGAAACCGGTTTGAAGGCAAGACGCAACTTCCCTGTGTCGACTACAAAATCACCAACCGAGTTTAACAGACCGTCAGGACTTCGACACGTTTATCGCTTTCCTCCGTCACGAAGCGGAATCGGACATTGAGGTCGTAAAGATGAGCGCCGTAAATACGCTCCTCGTCCCGGCCACGGCGAAAAGAAGGCCTGGGATCGTAGCCCACCACATCTTCTATCAAGGCTCTGAGATCCGGATAGGCATCTCCGGAGAGCCCGGCAAGCTGAACTTCTGCTTCCTCCAGAAATCGCACCGGCAACCGCTCGGTCGGGGGCGCGCCAGCCCAGCCGAGACTGGCTTCGGGCAGGGCATCGGCGAACGGAAGGTAGGGTTTGATATCGAGAATCGGTGTACCTTCGATCAGATCGTGGTCACTGATCTTGAGGACCAGCTTGCCCTCTTTTCTAATCAGACCCTCATTCCGGACGACCGACAGGCCAAGGCTGTTTGGCCGGAAGGGAGAGCGACTGGCAAACACGCCCATCTTCCGGTTTCCACCCAGGCGAGGCGGACGCACAACCGGTCGCCACTCCGCGCGCACAGCCTCGTGAAACTGGAAAATCAGCCAGAGATGGCTGGCGGTTTCCAGTCCTCGAAACGCGTCTTCCCGATCAAAGGGCGCCTGGATGACCAGTTCTGCGTGCGCATGCTTCGTCAGGCCTGGCTGGCGGGGTACGCCGAACTTATCCTTGAAGCATGAGTGAGTGATGGCCACCGGCGTTAAGGAGAGGGCTTCGTCTGAAGGTCTGGCTAGGTGTCTGGGCATGGTCAGCGTTGTCCGATGGTGCCGGAGAAATACATTTCGATCCTGAAAAGAAGCGATGCCTGGTCGGTAAAGTTTTCATCCCGCGGAAATTCCAGCCCGGGAATAAGTTCGGCGTAAAGCCAGTCGCTGTACACCCGATAGCGCCAGGTCAAGTCTGCGAAAACGGACGTCGTCCGCCAGGAAGGCTGACTTTCACCCAACACCCCGATCCGGGGAATCAACCGGGAGCGGCTATTCAACTGCTTACGGATCGCGAGGATCTGGGCTGCCTTGAATTTCCGGTCACTGTGCACCCATTCCAGCTCCGACGACGAGGAGAAGTCCCAGCCATCGCTCAGGTACCGGCTTGCGCCGAACCAGGTCCGGGCACCCCATCCGCTTTGATGGTAATAGTAGACCCGTTGGCGAGTGCCAAAGGTCCAGATCGGGCCGGGCTGCCAGGATTTGCGGGCGGTCATGCGCCAGAAAGCGTCCGGGGGCAACCGTAAACGACCGCCAATGTCCGTGGAAAAGTTGATGGCATCACCCACCAGGGTCAGATACCGCAGTGCGCCTGTGGCCTGGGTGCTGGTGCGGTCAGGTTCCGTCAGTTGTCGATCCCGCTGGCGCTCCTCCAGGGGGATCTGCTCCTCGCTCTCGCTCTCAATGACGAGCCGGAGTTTGCGGCGGGTGGTTGGGATGTCCAGGCGAAAACGGGCTTCCGGTTCAAACTGTGCGGGGTTGCTGTATTCCGACTTGGTGGCAAAGCCGAGACGAAGGTAGCTTTCGTTGTTCGGCAGGGACTGGGTGGAACCGGACAGTGTCCGATCAGCCCAGGCGCCGAGCCTCTGTATGCGGGGGCCCTGGATACGTTCCTGGCGGATAACCCAGTCGGTAAAGCTGGTCCAGTAGGTATCCCGCGGTTCCGCCCAGTATTCATCCGGCGTGAAGGTGTAGTCGATGAGCGGGGCGTTCTCAGGTGAGAGACGCTCGGAAATCGGCTGTTCCCGGATGTCGAACACCGGTTCGGCAGCAAACGCCGGCAGGGTCATCAGTGACAGAAAACATGCAAAGCCGGCGGGGGCCAGCGGCCGAAATTTTTCAGTCAAAATCCACCAGGAAACGGTTGTGCAGATCAAGAACCTGGCGCTCCACTTCGTTCATCGGACGATCATTGTCGATGACATCGTCGGCCCGCTCAAGACGTTTCTCCCGGGAAATCTGGGCGGCAACGATCCGTTCCACCTGATCCCGCGCATTAGCATCCCGAGCCATGGTGCGCTCGATCTGAACGGACACCGGCACGTCGACCACGACAATACGGTTAACCAGATTGTGCTGGTCGGTCTCCAGCAACAACGGTGAAACCAGGAGTGTATAGGGCAGCTCATAATCGGCCGGTCGTAGCTGGCGTATCAACTCGTCCCGGATGATGGGATGCAGCAGCGACTCCAGCCAGGCACGTTCTGATGGATCATTGAACACAATCTGCCGGAGCCCAGCGCGATCCAGGCTGCCCTCAGGCAGGAGAATCCCGGTACCGAAATGCTCTGCGATGCTGGCCAGTGCCGGGGTTCCCGGCTCCACCACCTCTCGGGCAACATCATCCGCATCCACCCAGTGGACCCCGAGGCTGCCAAACAGCCTCGCCACCGTGGATTTTCCGGATCCGATGCCTCCCGTCAGACCAACGACAACCATCAATCAGACTCCGAGGAAGGCAAACCAGAAGGTCTTGATCTGGGGGCCGAACCACAGGCACAACAGACCCGCGGCAGCCAGGTATGGCCCGAACGGAATCGGAACCTCGCGACCATGCTTGCGGAAAACCATCAGGGCAATACCAACCACGGCGCCGACGACCGACGACATCAGGATAACCGCGGGCAGCAATTGCCATCCGAGCCAGGCACCGAGCGCGGCCAGCAATTTGAAGTCTCCGTGGCCCATGCCTTCCTTTCCGGTCACCAGCTTGAACAGCCAGTACACGGACCAGAGCGACAGATAACCGGCAACCGCACCCCAGAAGGCGTTGGTAAACTCGGTCAGGCCGCCGAAATAGTTGAGGATCAGGCCCAGCCAAAGCAGGGGCAGGGTGATGTTGTCCGGCAGCAGCTGGGTGTCGAAATCGATCACTGTCAGGGCGATCAGACACCAGACGAGTACCAGGGCCCAGAGGGCGGTGGTGTTCGCCCCGAGAACCGCAACCGTAACCACGGAGAAAATGGCGGTCAGTGCCTCAATGAGCGGGTAGCGTGGGGAAATCCCGGTTTTGCACGAGGCACACTTACCACGAAGCACCAGATAGCTGACAACAGGAATGTTTTCCCAGGCCCGGATCCGATGACCACAGGAAGGGCAAGTTGAAGCCGGCTTTGACAGCGTTACCGGCGCCTCAGTCTTGCGGTCCTTTTCCGGAACCTCCAGGAACTCTTCACACTGGCATCGCCACTCCTGATGCATCATCTTCGGCAGCCTCAGAATGACGACATTCAGGAAGCTGCCTATGCAGAGTGAAACCAGTGTGATAGTCAGGTACAGCAGCCAGGGTGTGGCGAAAAATACATCCAGTAGTGCCATCAACCCACAACCTGTCCCATCTGGAAGATTGGCAGGTACATGGCGATGATGAGACCGCCAACCAGGACACCCAGAACCGCCATGATCATCGGTTCCATAAGGGCCGTGAGGTTATCGACCATGTCGTCGACGACGGCCTCGTAGTGCTCCGCTACCTTTGCCAGCATTTCGTCGAGATTACCCGATTCTTCGCCGATGGCTGTTAGCTGAACGGCCATGACGGGGAAAATGTCTTGTTGACGCATAGACGCCTGAAGTTGAGTACCGCTGGATACGTCGCTTTTGATTCGATTAATCGCTTCTCGATACACCGCATTTCCTGTCGCACCTGCGACGGAATCGAGAGCATCGACCAACGGGACCCCTGCGGCAAATGTTGTGGATAGTACTCGTCCAAATTTTGCTACAGCTGACTTATCCAAAATCTCGCCGACAACAGGCATCTTGAGGATGTATTTGTCAACCAAATCTGAAAATTTTTGGGACCGTCGGCGCATTTCCTTGAATACGAAGATTACACCAACAATGCTTAAAAGCACGACAAACCACCAGCTTTGTAGCCATTCGGAAAGACGCACGACCATCTGGGTAAATACCGGTAGATCCGCACCAAATCCTTTAAAAAGGCTCTCAAATTGTGGAACTACCTTGACCAAAAGAATGGCGGTCACGATGATTGCCACAACAATTACTGCCACAGGGTAGGTCATTGCCTTCTTGACCTTTTTCTTGAGAATTTCGGTTTTCTCAAGGTAAGTGGCAATTCGGTCCAACATTTGTTCCAGGGCACCAGCTTTTTCACCGGAGTCGACCAAATTGCAGTAGAGATCATCAAAGTGCTTCGGGTGTTTGCGCAACGCACCTGCGAAACTTGTCCCTGAGGCAATGTCGTTGCGAATATTGGTCACGAGCTCCTGAAGCCCTTTGTTTTCGAGACCGTCAGCGACGATATCGAAACTTTGTACAAGAGGGACGCCTGCTTTCATCATTGTCGCCAACTGGCGAGTGAGCATAGCAATATCAAATGGCGTGATCTTTTTGCTACCGCCAAACAATGGCTTAGGCTTTTTCTTGACCTTGTCCGGAATAATGCCCTGTTTACGGAGCTGGGCCTTGACCAGTGCCAGATTGGCACCTGTCAGCTCTCCCTTGGTCTTGTTGCCCTTGCGGTCTTTGCCTTCCCAGATGAAGGAGTCTAACTTCTGAGCTTTTTCTGCCATGCTTAATCCTTCGTCACGCGATTTGCTTCCTCAAGGCTTGTCACGCCCTGAATGACTTTCAGGAGGGCGGACTGGCGCAAGTTCTGGAAGCCTTCTGCCTGAGCCTGTTTTGCAATTTGGATGGAGCTGGCCTCTTCCATAATCATGTTCGCCAGCTCATCGGTTATCTTGACCACCTCATAAATACCGACGCGACCTTTGTATCCTCCATTGCATTTATCACAGCCCGTGGGGCGGTACAACGTGAAGCCTGTATCAATTTGTTCTTGTGTGAACCCCTCCTTCAAAAGCACGTCCTGGGGAATGTCTGCTGCTTCCTTGCAACTGTTGCACAGTCGGCGCCCGAGGCGCTGAGCAATGATCAGGCTGACCGATGTGGCGATGTTGAAGGCCGGTACCCCCATGTTCATCATCCGGGTCAGGGTTTCGGCAGCGCTGTTTGTGTGGAGGGTAGACAGAACCAAGTGCCCGGTCTGGGCTGCCTTGATGGCAATGTTAGCCGTTTCGAGATCCCGGATCTCACCCACCATGATGACGTCCGGATCCTGACGCAGGAACGCCCGAAGAGCTTCGGCGAACCCGAGCCCGACTTTCGTATTTACGTTGACCTGGTTGATGCCCTCCAGGTTGATCTCCGCCGGGTCTTCCGCCGTCGAGATATTGCGTTCATTGGTGTTCAGAATGTTCAATCCGGTGTAGAGGGAAACGGTCTTACCCGAGCCTGTGGGGCCGGTCACAAGAATCATGCCTTGGGGCTGTTCCAGTGCCGCCAGGTACATTTCCTTCTGATCCGGTTCGTAGCCAAGCACATCGATACCCAGCTTTGCCTGGCTCGGATCGAGAATCCGCAGAACGATCTTTTCTCCCCAGAGCGTCGGGAGGGTGTTGACCCGGAAATCGATGGCCTTGGTCTTGGACAGCTTCATTTTAATCCGGCCGTCCTGGGGAACCCGCCGCTCGGAAATATCCAGCTGAGCCATAATTTTTACGCGGGCTGAAATCTTGGGGGCCAGTTTGATAGAGGGTCGTGAGACTTCCTTCAGAATGCCGTCAGTCCGGTAACGAACACGGTAGATCTTTTCGTACGGCTCGAAGTGAATGTCGGAGGCTCCGCCCCGAATTGCATCAAGCAGCATTTTGTTGACGTATTTCACGATAGGGGCGTCATCAACCTCGCTGGCGGTAACGGTGCCTTCATCCTCCTGTTCACCCCCCTCTGTTTCCACGCCCTCGAGATCTGCGTCCTCCAGATCTCCCATGGAGGTGTCCTGGGATTCAAGATATCGATCAATAGCTGCCCGGAGTTTCGCTTCGTCGACGAGAATCGCATCGGTACTCAGCCCCGTGTTGAACTTGATCTCATCCAGAGCCTGGATGTTGGTCGGGTCGGAGACGGCGATAAAGAGTCGATTTCCTCGCTTATAAAGAGGCAAGGCGTTGTGTTTCCGGATCAGCTTCTCATCGACCGCCTTCTCCGGGAGCATCTCGGGGAGGAAGGCATCGAGGTCCAGGACTGACATCCCGAATTCCATGGCCGCTGAAAATGCCAGCTTTCCGCTGTCGGCCAGGTTGTTCTGTGTGAGGTAGGTAATCAGTGGAATGCGATTCTGGGATGCCTGGATGAATGCGTCCTTGGCCGTATCTTCATCAAGGATGCCGTCGTCAACAAAGCGGCGGGCCAGGCCTGTGAGCGTCACGTTGGATTTGTTTGTCGCCATAAATGAGGTCAGAAATGCGTTGTAAGTGTCTGAAACCGGAATGGGTGAATTGATCAGAGTTTAGATGGACTGGGTTGCTTTGGAAAGACGATGACGCTTTTTGTTGATCTGATTCAATGGGCCACTTCTGCTTTCAGGCTACATGACGTGAAAATGAAGGTGACGAAAAACGTCAGAGGGTGACCCTGTTTGGCGGTATTCGCCTTGAGTGCAATCGTGTGATGGATTTCACGAAAGCCTCCAGGCTACTGAATTTGCTGGCGGAAATTTGTTCTCTCATAATTGGCACGAAGAATGCTCTACTCTCGTCAGGCTCAAAACCGGTCGGGGTGGAATCTTCGACCCGGGCCATGACGAGTTGATCAACGACAAACGAGGTCGATAATGAAAAACATGCAAATCAATCACGCTCAGAAAGGTTTTACGCTGATCGAACTGATGATCGTTGTGGCGATCATTGGTATCCTGGCTGCCATCGCGATCCCTCAGTATCAGGACTATATTGCCCGCTCCCAGGTTAGCCGTGTTGTAGGCGAAGTAAGCAGTCTGAAAACCAACGTTGAAGATGCGCTGATGCGGGGCGCGACGATTGTTGAAGGTTATAGCGACGATTTGTCCACGACGCCTATTAAAATCGCATTGGGCTATGATGCTGACAAATCCAATCTGCTCGATCCTAATAGTGGTACCAACGGTGTTACGATCTCTGCCGGTGATACTGCTGCACCGACAATTGAGGCGTTCATGGGCGGCGATTCTTCAGCTGCAGTAGCTGGTGCGGTCGTGACTCTGACTCGGACAGCGTCAGGAAACTGGTCATGTGCTATTACTGGCAAGACTGATGGCACCGATGGTTGGAAAGACAGCTACGCTCCTGCAGGTTGTCCGGCATCCTAAGCTAAGCCCTTCGATATTTGAAATGGCTTAGCTAGTTAGCTAGCTGTAAAAAAACCTCCGCCTCGGCGGAGGTTTTTTCTATTTGTCTAAGGCATCTATTTTGTTTTTGAACTTTTAGCGATAAAAAGTAAACGTTTACTCTAAAAAACCGTTTGAAGACTAAAAAAATAATGATGTCTAAGCCAAAACTAATGAATTTTGACAGGAATTTTGATGACTTAGCCGGAAAGCTTGTGGGGCTCGGTTTTCTGGTTGTTTCGTTGCTAGTCTTTCTTTATGTACTATTCATTGATTTTATACCTTCGGTTTTTGGAGGATATGCGGATCAAAGGGTGTTGCTGTGCTTCTTGTTGGTTTTCCTCCCCGCAGCATGCCTACTTATCCTTACCTATAAATCGGGTGTATCGTATATTCTCAGAGATCTAATGCCTCTGTATGTTCTAATGTCCGCGTTTTTTATTGGTGCATTTCTTTTTTCTGAGACGCCATTTTCATTAATTGAGTCAGGCCTTTACGTACTGTATTTTCTTTGTTTTGTGTTGTTCGGGAGAACCATTTTAGTTGTTGGATCCATTTCTTTTTGCTTAGATGTTTTTTTCATTATTGCTTTCTTTGCGTGTTTTTTTTATGGCGCAATGACGATCACTGTATACTTTTTTGCGATTACTGATAATTTCGCGAAAATTGATGATGTTATTCCTTGGGGTTTTGTAAATATTCGATATTGGAGTCACGTTGCGACATGGCTTTTGCCACTGTTTCCGTTGTTTCTTTCAGTGGATAAGCTGAAAGGCAATAAATTGTGGCGGATCGGAGTTGAATCTACCGCAGCGATTTGGTGGTGGATCTTGCTCCTGTCATCTTCCAGAGGCTCTATTCTTGGTATCGTGTTTTCTTGTGTTATTGTTTGGTTGTTCATGGGAAAGGCCACCCTACCTTGGTTAAAGAGCCTTTTGAGATTTGCGTTCTGGGGAATGCTCGCCTGGCTTGTTTTATCAGTTCTGATTCCAAGTATCGTCTTTGATGAAATCCAGGTTCGTGGAATCAAGAGTGCTAGCTCTGGGCGATGGCCATTATGGCAAGAAGCTTGGGCTATGAGTCTGCAGAACTTTCCCTTTGGGATGGGTTCCCAAGCTTGGTTGTGGCATGACACGATCACCGATACCTATAAAGCAGCCCCAAAATTCGGTCACCCTCATAACATGTATCTGATGTGGGCCGCGGAATATGGGTGGCTCTCAATAATGGGATTGGGGGTGCTCTGTGCATTTGCTTTCCGCAATTTACTGCCCAAATTCTCGCTGACTCGAGCGGGTTTAAATCCTGATGGCAGTGTGTTGATTGCCTTTTTAGCTTCAGTCTCGGCGGCTCTATTTCATGCTGGTGTTTCTGCTGTGTTTTTAGCGCCTGGCTCGATGTTAATCGGCCTACTGATTCTCTCGTTGTTTTGGGCTATTTCACTACCCAATGAAAACCGATCAGAAAGAAATGGTTTGGACGTTCGATTCCCAGGGTATGGGCTTTTGTTAGTTCTTGCTTTTTTAGTGTTTTCTGGGTCCTGGTTTTTAGACGTTCTAGGCTATGAAAAGGCAATGGAGAGAGACTGGATTACATATCAAAAAAACAGCTCAAATAGGCCTTTGCCGAGATTCTGGTTTCATGGCAATTTTCCTCGCCATGCTAGTCCAGCATTTCCGGAACGGTAATTTTTAGTTCCAGGCCAAAGCTAAAGTCGTCGTGCAAGGGGCGGGATTCCGGATACAAACTCAGTAACTGTATAATGGTTTAGAGGTTGCCGCCTCTCATTTTGACCCCGGTCTGGCGCCCACCCCCTGATTATGCGTTAAGCTTCCCCGAACCAGTATCAAAAAAGGGACTCGGTATGAAACTTCGCTTTCTCGGTGGCACCGGAACGGTCACTGGTTCCCGCTATCTGCTGTCTGACGAAAAACACCGCCTGTTGATTGATTGCGGCATGTACCAGGGCGTGAAAACCCTTCGGCGCAGGAACTGGGCAAAATTTCCGGTCGATCCGTCAACCATTGATGCCGTGGTTCTGACCCATGCACACATCGATCATTCCGGTTATTTGCCGGCTTTGGTCAAGAATGGATTCAAAGGCAAAATCTATTGCACCAAGGCCACCCACGAGTTGTGCAAAGTCCTTCTGCCCGATGCCGGCTTTCTGCAGGAGGAAGATGCCAAGTACGCGTTCCGGAAAAAATTCTCCAAACATGAAAAGCCGGAGCCATTGTTTACGGAGAAAGACGCATGGGAAGCTCTGAAGCATTTTGAGTCTCTCCACTATCATGAGGCCTTTCAGCCGGTTAAAGGCTTTGAAGTGAGTTTTACGCCGGCCGGCCATATTCTCGGCTCCTCCTGTGTCCATGTCACTCATCGTGAGTCGTCCCGTACGATTGTCTTCAGTGGTGATGTAGGGCGTCAGCATGACCTGATCATGCGTCCGCCGGAGCCTCTCCAGAAAGCCGATGTGCTGATTTGTGAATCCACCTACGGCGACAGGGAACATCGGGACTCGGATCCGGAAAAGGAACTGGAAGATATTGTTACCCGAACGGCTGGTCGTGGCGGTATTGTGCTGATGCCGGCATTTGCGGTTGGTCGAGCCCAGATGCTTCTGTACGTGGTGCATAAGCTGATGGGGGAGGGGCGCATTCCCAAACTACCAGTGTTCCTGAACAGTCCGATGGCCATCAAAGCCACAGAAATTTTCTGTAAGCACCATAAAGAACATAAGCTCAATACCCTCCAGTGCGAATTGATTGACGACAAAACCGAATTCGTCAGAACCGTCGATCAGTCCATTGAACTGGATGGGGTTCGTTATCCCTGCATCATCATTTCGGCCAGTGGCATGGCGTCCGGCGGTCGAGTGCTGCATCACCTGAAAACGCTTCTGCCCAATCCCAGGAACAGCGTCGTATTCGCCGGCTTCCAGGCGCCCGGAACGCGGGGCGACGCTCTGGTAAGCGGCGCAGACAAGGTGAAAATTCATGGTGAGTACTGGCCTGTAAAGGCAGAGATCCACAACCTGGACTCGCTCTCCGCGCACGGAGACTATCGGGAGATACTCGCCTGGCTGGAGCAGGGTAGTCTGAAGCCTGAAAAAGTGTATGTGACCCATGGCGAAATGGTCGCCAGCGACACGATGCGTAAACGTATCCACGAGACCTTCGGTTGGCAGGCTGAGGTGCCCGAGCTCTACGAAGAGGTGGACATCTAAGCGGTAATTTTCTTCTCAGATCACTGCGGGACCTGTGGTGAATTTTGATACCATAGATTCAAACTCAGAAGCAGGAAGCACCACCGATGCATTACAGCTCCATCCTCCCGGATGTTATCAAGGTGGCGGATGCCGCCAGTGAAAAAGTCCTTCACATCTATGAGTCTGACTTCAAGGTCCAGTACAAGGACGATAAATCCCCGATTACGGCAGCCGATGTCGCCAGTCATGAAGAGATTGTGCGGGGCTTGCGTAACATCAGTCGGGATATTCCGATACTGTCCGAAGAAGGGAAGAGCATTCCCTGGGAAGAGCGTAGACATTGGCATCGGTTCTGGCTCATTGATCCAATTGATGGCACCAAGGATTTCACCCAACGTACGGGCGAATTCACCGTCAATATTGCCCTGATCGAAAATGGCGAGCCCGTTATGGGCGTTGTCACTGCTCCGGCGCTTAAGGAGGCGTATTGGGGGCTCGTGGGCGAGGGCGCCTACAAACGGGACCGCACTGGGAAGGTTCATCGCATCCGGGTCGCCGAGCCAAAGGATGCGAAGCGGGTGGTCGCCAGTAAGAACCACCTGAACGAGGAGACGCGGCAGTTCATAGACACTCTGGGCGAACATGAGTTGGTTCAGGCGGGCAGCTCACTCAAATTCTGTCGGATCGCCGAGGGGCACGCCGACATATACCCGCGCCTAGGTCCGACCTGTGAGTGGGATACGGCGGCTGCCCATGCGGTCCTTTTGGCCGCGGGTGGGCGCATAGAGACCCTGGAAGGTGAGCCGCTGAAGTACGGCAAGGAAAATGTCCTGAATCCGTTCTTTGTCGCAGCTGGCGGTTGGTACTTCTGAGTTTATGACATAGTATATTTTGCAACTGACGCAAAACAGCGGATTCTCGCCGGTACCAATCAAGTTTTCCATACACGCCAGTTTCAAATCGACCGAAGACAATTTTTATTCACATTTCGGAAGTGGCAGGCAGTTAGGTTCGGTCTGCCTTGGGCGAGACTGCAAAAGGTCGCCGACACTTGTCCTGGTGAAAGGCTTTATGAAGAATTGCTAATAGGAAATCATGCACTGGCGACGGTCCACCGGCTTATTATGAAGGTTAGGGAATCCTGTCTGGGCTGGGGCTAATTCTATAGCATTCTCAAGCAGATTCAGGAGGCTTTCAAGTCGTTTGAGTGTCAGAAAGTTCTTCATCGCTTAAGATAGAATCCCAGGAAGTTTATTTCATCACTTTACAACTTTTAACGGTTTTAAGTAATTGATTTTGTGTTAAAAAAAGATTAACCCCTTGCGTGTGGGGAAAGTTTACGTACACTCACCAACCTGTCGAAAGACTGCAGGGCGTTTGGAAACATGAACCTCATGCCTTTAAACGAATGATAGTTGCTCGCTTCAGAGTACTCTGTGTA
The DNA here is from genome assembly GCF_023156285.1 of Marinobacter koreensis. GTDB lineage: Bacteria > Pseudomonadota > Gammaproteobacteria > Pseudomonadales > Oleiphilaceae > Marinobacter > Marinobacter koreensis. The sequence goes on from NZ_JAKZAJ010000001.1 coordinate 596,773, forward strand.
TTTCGCTAGAAGTGTTGAAAAAGGCGTACCTGAAATATTGGGATTCGGAGCAGATCGCTAATTATCTGCGAACTCGCTGTTGACATCCTAATACGCGCTAACATGGCGAGACGGAGTGAGACCTTATCTAATGCATCGTAGAGAACCAGCTGGAGTGGGCGTGCAAGCCGATTTGAACGAACGAACCACGCCGGATGCAGGCAGCCTGAGTCAATGGGCTGTGAGTGCCGCCAATGATCGGGCCTGGGATGAGGCAGCCAGTCGCTGGGCGCTGGTCAGAAAGCTTTACCCTCAGCATGCGCCGGGATGGGTGCAGGGTGCTATTGCCGAGCGTGAGTTGAAAAATTATGCGCAGAGCGAAGCGTTGCTTGAGCATGCGAAGCAGGCGTTCCCCGGGAATCCTAATGTGCTTCTTCAGTGGGCCGAGCTGCATATAGTTGAGCAGCAAGCCGATCTCGCGTTGGAAAAGCTCAGGACAGTAGTGGACGCGTTTCCAGATGACATGGCCGGTTATGCCAGGCTCACAGACGTGCTGGCGACGCTGGGCCGCTTCGATGAGGCGGCTAAGGTAAACCAGCGTGTGCGAGAGCTTTTTCCCGACCGGCCTCGCGGCTGGCAGCAATACGCCGAACTCGCAATGCAGCAAGAACGCTGGGCAGAAGCCCTGACGCGTTGGTCCATGATGCGGGAGCGCTTTGCCAATCACGCCGCCGGGTATATGCGTGCCGCTGTAGCGGCGGAAAACCTTGGCGACCGGCGTTTGGCCAAAACGCTCCGACTGGCGCGCGAATACGGTAATGCCTGGCTGGAGAGCACGCTTGGTGGCGATAGCCGAGCGACGGCTCATCGTGTGAACCCGCCTCAGCGCCGGGGTATGCTGCAGTTCATAGAATTGGTCTGGACGAAAGCTCGGCTGAATTTAAAGAGTGAGGCCAACCAGAATTATCTTCGCTACCTCTGGTGGATCATCGATCCGTTGCTCTATATGGCGGTGTTCTACGTGGTTTTTGGTTTGCTGCTAAACCGGGGGGGCGATAATTTTGTGGTGTATCTTTTGTCCGGCCTGGTGCCGTTCCAGTGGTTTGCCAAAACGGTACAGCTTGCTTCCGGGTCCATTATTGCCGGCAGTGGGCTAATGCATCAGGTTCGCATCTCGCCGATGTTCTTCCCCCTCGTGATGATTGTCCAAACGGCGGGGAAGCAGCTACTCGTCTTTGGAATGCTATTTCTATTTCTGATGCTGTACGGTTTGTACCCGGGTTGGCACTGGGTAGGTCTGGTTCCTGTGATCGTGACGCAACTGATTCTCACGGTGGTTGTGTCTGCCGCTGTCGCCATGATTATTCCGTTCGCCCGCGATATTGCCAATTTGATTCCAACGGGTCTCCAGTTTGTGATGTTTATGAGTGCAGTATTTTACAACACTGACATTGTCCCCGATCGATGGCGAACAGTATTTTTCCTCAACCCCATGGCAACTCTGCTGGAGCAGTATCGAGTCGTCCTGCTCGACCAGCAATGGCCGGTGTGGTCATCCCTGGGATGGGTGATGCTCGGCTCTGGGTTGACGTTATTGGTCCTGCTGGCCGCCTACCGTCGGTTGGCGCCAATTTATCCGCGCGTAGTTCTTGAGTAATTGTCCGTGATGCATCCTCAGAACGATACAGTCCTGTCTCTGTGTGACGTTGGCGTCCGCTATAAGCGCCGGGGCGGTCTACTGCAAAAGCCCGAGTACTTCCAGGCCCTGAAAAACGTGAGTTTTGATCTTCGCCAAGGGGAAACGCTTGGGATTGTAGGCCGCAACGGCGCTGGAAAATCGACCCTGCTTCGGGTGATGGCTGGCATTATTCGGCCGGATCAGGGCCGGGTCATCAACTATGGAGTGTCTGTGTCTTTGTTGGCTCTGCAGGCTGGATTTGATCCGGAGTTACCGGGCCGTGACAACGCCATTATGAACGGAATGCTACTGGGTTATACCCGTCGGCAAGTAGAGGCCAGAATGACCGATATCGTTGCATTCAGCGAACTGGGCGACTTTATCGACGAGCCTGTAAAAACCTATTCGTCCGGCATGCGCTCTCGGCTTGGCTTTTCTGTTTCCGTATTTATGACACCGGACGTGCTTTTGCTGGATGAAATTCTGAGCGTGGGTGATAGGGGCTTCCGTGAAAAGGCCGAGTCTGAAATGACCCGGAAAATGAGTTCCGACCAGACCATTGTCTTGGTCTCACACTCGGAAAATCAGATTAATCGGCTTTGCGACAGGGTTATTTGTTTATGAGGTTCACGGAGGCAAAAAGCGCGTCCCGTGTATTGCCAAAGCGGCTCCCAGCGCTGGATGGGTTACGTGGCTTGCTCGCGCTCAGTGTGGCGTACTCCCATTCCTTTGGTCACATTTTGGGTTGGCAAGATAGCTATTCTCCAATAAAAAACGGAGCTTATGCAGTTGATGTTTTTTTTATTCTTTCGGGAATTGTGCTTTATCATGCCTACAAGCATCGATTTGACGAATCGGAGCGGCCAATTAAGAACTTTGTTTTAGTTCGATTTTTTAGATTGTGGCCAACTCATATTGTTACCCTAGTGCTAGTCTTTGTTGCATTTTTGCTAACACAAGGCATCCTTCTACCAGGTTGGGTTAAGGTTCATAACTCGGTTAAAGGGGTTGCACTGGATAGTGCGCTTCTGAGTTCCCTTGGCCTTTTTGGCAATTATGGATCAGTTAACCAACCAAGCTGGTCGATTTCTGTTGAAATGTGGGCGGGCTCTTTAGTTATGCTTGCCTTTTTTCGATCTTGGATTTTTGCTGTGCCTCTTGTGGTATTAGGGGCAAGCGTTCTTATTCAGCCAGATATTAGCGTCAAAGACGGAGGGGGGGGGCAATATCTCGCGTTTTCTTCTGGCGTTTGGCGATGCGTTTTCGGGATGTCCTTAGGTGTTCTTGTGTATAAGTTTTTCGAAAGAATGAAAGTTCGCCTGAACGTACCTGTGTTAAATGTATTGTCAGCTGCAGTATTTGTCATCATTGCAGCGTTTGTGATTGGCTATTCACCCACAAAGTGGCAATACATTGTGGCAACCATTTTGGTTGCGGTGGGCGTGATGTGCCTCCCATTCTCTCAGGGCTGGACATTTCAGCTATTAGAAAATTCAGCTATTCGCCGTCTCGGAGAGCTGTCGTTCAGTGTGTATTTGCTACACACGCCGGTGATCTATTTTTTGCTCCCGTTCAAAGGGTATGGAGAATTCGCAAATGTGCTTTTGGCGCATTTGGCGATAGCGATATCGTTGGGTTTGTCGGTGTACTTGAATAAGCACGTTGAGAAGAAGTTCGCCTATAAATGGTAGTTTGGTTTTACTTGATAGCTACAGGGATTGGATATGTCAAAGTCAGTTAAGATTTTTACTTGCCACCACAAAGAAAGTGCGTTTTTGAAAGACGCTGTCTTTCAGCCGATTCATGTTGGCAAAGCGAACAATCCCAACGATATTGGATGCCCGGGTGATGATACCGGAGATAATATTTCCTTTAAAAATCCCTATTATTGCGAGCTGACTGCACATTATTGGATGTGGAAGAATGCAGGCGAAAATGATTATCTTGGTTTAATGCATTATCGCCGACATTTATCCTTCCAGACTGAAACCGAGTTACAGGAAGACAATTGGGGTGTGGTGGTTGATAAGGAAATTAACGACGCGTACCAGAAGAAGCATGGGCTCAATGAGCAGGCCATCAAAAGTCTCCTAACCCAGCATGATGTGCTTCTGCCGAAACAGTGGGATGTTCGAAAGGCAGGCAGCCGTGATAACTATGATCATTATCGGAAATCACAGGATCTTTTTATTGAAGACTATCAGGCGGCGATTGATGTTCTGCTGAAACAGCATCCTGAATATTACGGGGCGGTAAAAGAATACAATGAAAGCCCATTTGGTTATTATACCAATATGTTTGTTATGAAGCGTAGGATATTCGAGCAGTACTCAGAATGGCTGTTTGGAATTATGAGAGAGCTTGAAGAGGTCATCTCATTGCAGAACTACACTCAGCAGCAATGTCGGGTGTTCGGACATATTTCTGAGCGGCTATTGGGAATTTATTTTACCCATCACAAAAATGAGTGGGTGATTAAAGAGCTTCAGAGAACCTTCGTTCAGAAAGAGTCATTCAATGGCGGTGTGAAGCCTTGGTTTTCTTCCAAGAACCATCCAATCGTTATTTGTTTCGACAACAATTACGCGCACTCGGGCGGTGCGCTTATCCAATCGATTGTCAACAACGCGTCTTCTGACAAAAATTATGACATTCTGATTCTGGAAAATGGAGTCTCCCTGAGGAATAAGGAGCGGCTTCTGAAGCTGGTGGAAAGCCGTCAAAACGTTTATCTCCGATTCTTCAATGTTAATGCTTTTGACGAAATCAAGCACGTTCACACCCGGGCGCATTTTAGCCCGGCCACCTATGCTCGGCTGTTCATACCGAAAATTTTCGTCGAACAATCCAAAGTGCTGTTTATTGATGCGGATACCGTTGTCAACGATGATGTTGCCAAACTCTTCCAAACTGAGCTTGGTGATAACCTCATTGCCGCAGTTAAGGACATCGTGATGGAGGGTTTTGTCAGGTTTCGGGCGATTTCCGACCACCACACGGGCGCCTTGGAGGCCGGGGAGTATCTTCGAAAGTACCTTGGCATGAGAAACCCGGACGACTACTTCCAGGCCGGTTTGATTTTGTTCAATCTCGAGAAAATGCGCGAAGAGGATACATACTCCCGTCTTATCAAAGTGCTGACAGAGAAAGTGTATTGGTTTCTCGATCAGGACATCATGAATAAGGTGTTTGAGGGTCGAGTGCATTTTTTGCCGTTAAACTGGAACGTTTTCCACGGTAATGGAAATACGTATGAGTTTTTCCCGGGGTTGAAGTTCTCGACCTTCTCCCGTTTTCTCGAAGCCAGAAGGGCGCCATCTATGGTGCATTTCGCGGGCGATCAGAAGCCTTGGGACAATCCGGGGGTGGATTTTGCAGAGCTTTACTGGGCTGCTCTCGGGGAGACTCCTTGGTATGAAGAGCGGGTGAAAAACCTCATTAGTAAACGTCTGAGAGATAGCAACGTTCATCATGAGAGTCCAGTCGTTCGGCTGAGTAAGGAAGAGCGTTTTAGGCGGTTTTTGAAGCCGTACGTAAAAAATGTTCTTCCTGTAGGTTCCAAGCGGTTGAAATACGCTAGCAAATATTATTTTCGCGCCCTGTTTTTTTATAGGCGGATTTTTGATTTTTTGAAATAACTAACTTTTTTCAGCTTTTCCGAGTGTATAGGGTAGGGTGTGTATGGAGCTCATTATTCATATAGGTATGGGGAAAACTGGTACGACGGCGCTACAATCCTTCCTAGATAACGAAAAAGAAAGGTTGATGAATAGTGGAGTGCTACCGTTAGGCATTCGTCTACAGGAAATTTTGGTAAATACGCCTATCATCAGTCAGGGCGATGTTTGCGATATTAAAGTTTTAAATGAAGCCTTTGGTGCTCTGGAGCATGAACTAGGAAAAAAGTCTCAAGTTTTTGATAAGGCAATCTGGTCTAATGAAGCGTTCTCTATGGGGTATAACTCGAGAGAGATTGCAAATTATTTTTTAAGGTATGTGGAGCGATCTAAATATTTTAAATCAATTAAATTTGTATTGGTGCTTCGAAGGCAAGATGAGTGGGTTGAGTCTGCATATAAACAGTGGGCATTAAAGCATAAGACTAATGCTGAGACATATATAATGACCCCAGATCAATATGTTGAAAGAAACAAAAGACTTTTTGAGTTCCAAGATATTGTTGATAGTTGGCTTTATTCTGAGGGGGTTCTGGATGTTTTCTCTTATGATGACGTTTTGAATGATGGTGGAATAGTTAACTATTTTTGCAAGTATTTTGGTGTTGATTACTGCGCTTCGTTTGATAAGTACAGTAACGTTCATGAATCACTTGGTTCCACATTAAGTAAGTTAGTTTCTTTGTATAATCGTGGAAGAGTTGGTTCGGTTTTGCCAGGTGAATTTGTTGGGGTAATTCGGGATGCTGGTCTTATTGAGTTGGGTGAGGATGGTGTTTTTTTTGTTAGTTATGAAACAAGAAAAGCAATATTTGATCGTTACGCGGAAGCTAATCAAAGCCTTGCCAAAATTCTGGGCCGTAGTGACGGTTTTTTCTCTGATAGGCCGGTGAAGAAAGGGAAGGATTTTGAGTTCGATCCAGAAATATATTTTACCTATCTATCGGCGATATGTCAGAACCAACAGCGCAGGATTGAAAATCAGAACCGCAGATTACATTCCCTTGAAGAACAGATGGGTGAACTGCTCACTTTGCTTAAAGCCAGGAGTGGAGATGAATAAGTTAGTTCTATTGATAGGCGCAGGTTTCTCCTGCGCAGTCATCGGCCGTGAACTCGCTGAGGCCGGCCACACAGTCACCATTCTCGATGCGCGGGATCATATCGGCGGCAACTGCCACACCGAGCGTGATGCCGATACCAATGTGATGGTGCACGTCTATGGCCCGCATATTTTCCACACGGACGATGAGGAGGTTTGGCGGTATGTAAACCGGTTCAGTACGTTTAAGCCGTTTGTGAACCGCGTGAAAACCACGGCCAAGGGCCAGGTGTTTTCACTGCCCATCAATCTGCACACCATTAATCAGTTCTTCGGTAAAGCCCTGCGGCCGGAAGAGGCCCGCGCTTTTATTGAGGCGCAAGCGGATACGTCCATCGAGAACCCCCAGACTTTCGAGGAGCAGGCGCTGCGTTTTGTCGGCAAAGACCTGTATGAGGCCTTTTTTAAAGGCTACACGCAGAAGCAGTGGGGATGCAGCCCCACAGAATTGCCGGCGAGCATCCTCAAGCGGTTGCCTGTGCGGTTTAATTATGATGACAACTACTTCGCCCATCGCTTTCAGGGGATGCCAGAGAACGGCTACACGCCTCTGATTGAGGGTATTCTTGATCATCCGAAGATTACGGTACGGTTGAATACTCGGTTCACCCGAGATATGGCGGCGGGCTACGATCATGTGTTCTACTCCGGCCCGCTGGACGGCTTCTTCGATTATGAGTTGGGGCGTTTGGGATATCGCACATTGGATTTTGAACGGTTCACCCACGAGGGGGATTATCAGGGGTGCGCGGTAATGAATTACGGCGATGAGCAGGTGCCCTTTACCCGAATTACCGAGCACAAGCATTTTTCGCCCTGGGAATCCCACGAGGGTAGTGTGTGCTACCGGGAATATAGCCGGGCGTGCGGGGCTGACGATATTCCTTACTATCCGATTCGGTTGGTCAAGGAGAAATCGCTGCTGGAGCAATACGTTAAGAAGGCGCGCGAGGTTGATAAGGTGACGTTTGTAGGGCGCCTGGGGACCTATCGTTACCTGGATATGGATGTAACGATCCGAGAAGCTTTGGACACGGCAAGGGGATTCCTGAATCACCTGGAAGCGGGTAAAGCAGTACCGGCCTTCTTTGTAGATGTTTAGCATAGTGAAGTACAAGGGACTAATTTCTGATGAGTAAAATCAAAAAGGCGGTTATTCCGGTAGCGGGCCTTGGAACGAGAATGCTGCCGGCATCGAAGGCTATACCGAAGGAAATGTTGCCGATTGTCGATAAACCGCTGATTCAATATGTCGTGAACGAATGTATTGCTGCGGGTATTAAAGAGATTGTTCTGGTAACCCACTCGTCGAAAAATTCTATCGAGAATCACTTTGATACGTCGTTTGAGCTGGAGGCCACACTGGAGAAGCGTGTAAAACGGCAGTTGTTGGAAGAGGTTCAGAGCATTTGCCCACGTGGTGTCACCATCATGCATGTACGCCAGGGGGTCGCCATGGGGTTGGGGCATGCGGTGCTGAGCGCTCGCCCATTAGTGGGCGATTCCCCCTTTGCAGTGGTACTTCCGGATGTATTATTGGATGATGCGAGTGCGGATCTCAGAAAGGAGAATCTGGCAGCTCTTGTGCAGCGTTTCGAAAGTACGGGGCGTAGCCAGGTGCTTGTGGAACCGGTCCCTCGGGAGAAAGTATCGAATTATGGTGTGGTTGATGTAAGCGGTACGGAGCTTCAGCCCGGCAACAGCGCGGAGTTGAGGGAAATTGTTGAGAAGCCAGCACCAGATGAGGCCCCATCAAACCTTTCCGTCGTTGGGCGTTATGTGTTTTCTGAGGCGCTTTGGGACATTCTTGCGCATACAGGGCCAGGAGCCGGTGGTGAGGTTCAGCTTACCGATGCAATCGCTGCGCTTATGGCACAGGAAAGCGTCGAGGCTTACCACATGGTTGGTAAATCTCACGATTGTGGCGACAAGCTGGGTTACCTCAAGGCTTTCGTTGAATATGCGGCGCGGCACGAGCGGTTCGGAGAGCAGTTTTCTCGATGGTTGAGGGAAAATGTTGTCGCTGTGTAACAAGCACCGTCCGGTTACGGCTGTAATCGTGACCTTTAATCGGCTCGCAGAGTTGAAGGTCACCCTTGCAGCTACCTTGAGTCAGCCGTTTACCCGTGTTGTGGTGGTGGATAATCATTCGTCTGACGGTACCGGTGAATGGCTGGATTCCCAAGATGATGATCGACTGATTGTGCTAAGGCTGAATCGGAATTCTGGCGGAGCCGGTGGTTTCAAGGTTGCGCTGCAATGGTTGCAGCGCTCCAGATATACCTCGGATGAGTGGCTGGTGTTGTTCGACGATGACGCCCAGCCTGCCTCAGGATTTGTCGAGACGCTTTCAAGGCGCGCGAGCGGAGGAAAGTGTGACGTACTCGTTAGTGCTGTTTATGGCACGGATGGTAAGCCGATTGAGATGAACCGGGCGTTGGCACGTGTGCCGCGTTCTTTCATTGATCAGTTTCGTTTTGCTTTTAATCGGCAGCATTATGTGGTGAGTGATTATGCTCACATATCCAGAACTGAGGCAGCCTCGTTCGTGGGTCTTGCTATTCGGGCGGATATCGCGCTTGCGAATTTGGATCTTTTGCGAGAAGAGTTTTTTATTTATTTTGATGATGTTTTTTTTACTTGGGGCTTAACTCAACGAGGATACTCTGGGTGTTTTGCGCCTGATTTGCACTTCGTCCACCGCGTAAATTTTCGTCGTGGTCAATCTATTAACCCTCCCTGGAAAGCCTATTTTTACACTCGGAACATGTTCCCTTTATACAGGGCCTATTCACCGGTCTGGTTTCTGGTGCCCGTGATGATGCGGTTGGCAAATGTGTTATTGGTTGCTGCTCGTCAGACTGGTGCCCGTAAGGCTATCTTGGCACACAGTGTGCGCGGGTTCTGGCATGGGCTTACTGGAAACTTCGCTTACAATCCACTGTATAAAAACACTACAAAGAACGAGATCTGATGGCGGCCAAAACTGAGGCTGACTACACTGAGCCTAAACCGATCCGGGGAACGTTGTGTTACCTGGTGAATGTTGCGTGGTATTTTGAGTTGCATTGGCAGGAGCGAGCCAAGTCTGCATTAGAGGCGGGCTGGCAGGTTCATTTATTGGCAGGTCAGCTTACTCAAGAAACACGCGAGGCAATGGAGTATCAGGGTATCCAGTGCCACGAAATACCATTGGTTCGGGGGAGCTTTAACCCGTTCAGGTTGATAAAGACATATATACACGTGCGCCGTATTCTTCGTAATCTGGATGCGGATGTCATTCATTGTATTACATTATTACCCAATCTTTTAGGTGCAATGGTCGCCAAGACGGGGAGCCGGCCAGTAATCTGCAGTATCACAGGCACCGGATGGGTTTTCAGTGGTAGTACAGGCTTTGCGAAAATGTTGCGTACTTTTGTTGTTTTCTGGTTCCGTTGGGTGGCACGTAACCCTCTGCTCAGGTTTGTGTTTGAAAATAATGATGATCAAGCACTCTTCAGAAAGCTGCGTATAGCGAGGAATGCCAACGACAGACTGATTTTGGGTGCCGGAGTTGATACTTCAGTTTATTACCCTTCCGCTGAAGAAAAAAGAGGATTTGACTGTTACACAGATAATAAGCCGATAGTATTTCTTTTTGCATCTCGTTTCTTATATAGCAAAGGTTTGGGAGATCTCATTGCTGCTGTTGGGGCGCTAAATGACGATGGCTACAACTGTGTTCTCAGAATTTGTGGTTTTGAAGACTCAGGAAACCCCGATGCTATTCCTTCAAAGGTGTTAGAGCATTGGAGCAGACTGGCTTTTGTTGATTGGCTGGGCCAGCGCCGGGATATGTCGAACGTTTTGAAGAGCTGTGATGTTGTTGTACTGCCTACCTCATACGGAGAGGGCGTGCCCAGAATATTAATTGAGGCAGCAGCCAGCGGAAAGCCTTGTGTGGCGACCGATATTGCAGGATGCCGGGAAATTATAATAGATGGTGTAAATGGGACTTTGATACGTCCTGAAGACCCTTTGGCTCTGCGGGAGGCGTTAAAGCAGTTTGTTGAGTCACCGCAGCTGATCTCGAATTTTGGGAAAGCCGGCCGAAATATTGTTTTGGAGAAATTTGATCAGGGTTATGTAAACGCTGATACTGTGGCGTTATATGAAAGCTTGATTTAAAAAAAATTTAATAGTTGAGTGGTTATGGATCTTCTAGTGGTAGGTGGTGCAGGTTATATTGGTTCGCAAATGACCAAACAGCTTGTTAGAGGTGGTCATTCGGTAGTTGTTCTGGATAACCTTTCAACGGGCTTTCGTTCCCTTACAAAATATGGCGATCTTGTTATTGGTGATCTAAACGATATTGAACTGTTGGATACGCTTTTCTCAAAAAAGAAATTCGATGGTGTTTTGCATTTTGCTGCCAATAGTCAAGTGGGTGAATCTGTTCGCAGTCCGGCAAAGTATTATAGTAATAACGTTGCTGGTACTCTGAACCTATTGGACGCTATGATAAAACATAATGTCGCCAATCTTGTATTCTCGTCCACTGCAGCGACATTTGGCAATCCGGAGTATACCCCCATTGATGAGGCTCACCCCCAGGTGCCCATCAATCCCTACGGCAGAAGCAAATTAATGGTGGAAGAAATACTGCGGGACTACTGTGCTGCATACGGGCTTCGATCAGTTTGCTTGCGTTATTTCAACGCCTGCGGTGCAGACCCCGAGGGTGAATTGGGTGAGTGCCACGATCCCGAAACGCACCTTATTCCTTTGATACTGCAAGCTGCATCGGGTCGTCGTGATTCAATCATGGTGTTTGGTCGAGATTACCCTACGGAGGATGGCACCTGTGTGCGGGATTATGTCCATATCGAGGATTTGTGCTCGGCCCACAGTCTTGCATTAAAGAAACTTATTGACGGCGAGTTTGACGGCTTTTCCGCCTTTAACTTGGGTAACGGTGCAGGTTTCTCGGTTGATGAAGTTATCCGGGTCGCTAGCAATGTTGTTGCTGAGGATGGCAAAAGGATCATTGTGAGAGAGGGCGAGCGCAGACCCGGTGATCCGGCGGTTCTGGTCGCTGATGCAACCCAGGCCAGGTTACAATTCGGGTGGAAGCCGGCCTATGCGGATCTTGAAACCATCATCCGGCATGCCTGGTGTTGGGAAAAGAACCTAACAAGTAAAAAATGAACTAGGTAAGGTTACGCTTTGAGCACACACATTGTCTGGCACAATCACAAAGTCACCCGCGCAGAGCGCGCTGAACCCAAGAACCAGCATCCGTGCTTGCTGTGGTTTACTGGTTTGAGTGGTTCTGGCAAGTCTACTATAGCGAATGCGCTGGACGTGGCGTTGCACCAGCGTGGGTATCATACCTTTCTGCTGGATGGTGACAACGTTCGCCATGGTTTGAATCGGGATCTGGGCTTTTCCGATGAGGATAGGGTAGAGAACATCCGCCGGGTGGGAGAAGTCAGTAAGCTATTTACGGATGCGGGTTTGATTGTGCTCAGCGCCTTCATCTCGCCGTTTGCCAGTGACCGTCGTATGGTGCGCAATCTGTTTCCGGCCGGTGAGTTTGTGGAAGTGTTTATGAACACGCCCATCGAAACCTGTGAGCACCGCGACCCAAAAGGTCTGTATCGCAAGGCCCGGGCGGGTGAGATCAAGGACTTTACCGGTATTAACTCACCGTATGAGGTGCCGAAACACCCAGAGGTGGCCCTGGATACGTCCGTTCAGTCGGTGGATGACTGTGTTGCTCAGTTGATTGGATATCTGCAGGACCGCGAGTTGATTTTGAAGCCTAACGGCTGAGGATAAGCCGATGGGATGGGAAGCTCTGTTTACCCTGGCGGTGCTCGGGGGTGTGTTGTCCACGTTAATGTTTACCCGGGTGTCTGCGGACCTCACGCTGATGGCGGCGTTGGCGCTACTTGTAATATCTGGGGTGTTGGCGCCCGCTTCTGCTTTGTCGGGCTTCGGTAATCCTGGCGTGATCACTATTGCAACGCTGTACGTCGTGGCCGCTGGTCTAAAGGAAACCGGCGCGGTGCAGTGGATCGCCCGCAAGTTGCTGGGCCACCCTCAAACCTTGAGAGGGGCGCAAACTCGGATGATTGCCCCCACCGGGTTACTCAGTGCCTTTATGAACAACACGGCCGTGGTGGCTATGTTTATCCCTGCTATTCAGGACTGGGCTCAGCGCCTGCAAATTCCTGCTTCTAAATTGCTTTTGCCTCTCAGTTACGCGGCCATTCTTGGCGGTACCTGCACGTTGATTGGCACCAGCACCAATCTGGTGGTAGATGGTATGTTGCAAAGCCAGCTGGGCATACAGCTGGGGCTATTTGAGTTGGCATGGGTTGGGTTGCCCTTGTTGCTGACTGGTGGCGCGTTCCTGGTTATGTTTGGTTCCCCCCTGCTACCGGATCGCGGCGGACTGAATGAGGATCTGGAGGCCGTTCGCGAATACGGAGTTGAGGTGGAAGTGGACAGCGCCGGGCCTCTGATCGGAAAAACCATTGCCGAAGCCGGATTGCGCGCACTGAGTTATGGCTATTTGACAGAAATTGATCGTAAAGGTCGATTGATTACCGCCGTAGAACCAGACCGCACGTTGCAGTCTGGCGACAAGCTATATTTTGTGGGTGCGCCGGAGTGCGCCAGTGAGCTGCGCCGTATTCAGGGGTTGCGCCCAGCCAGTGGCAGTGTTCACAAGCTGGATATCGCCAATCACCAGCGCTGTCTGGTGGAGGTGGTATTGGGCCAGGAGTTTCCGGCACTGGGAAAATCGGTTCGAGAGAGTCGGTTCAGAACCCGTTTCAATGCCGCGATTCTCTCGGTGTCTCGTGAGGGGCGCCGGGTGCCCGGCAAGCTGGGTGACATTCAGTTCAAGGTTGGGGATACCTTGCTCCTGGAGGCCAGCCATGAGTTTGCGGAGCAGTACCGCTTTCGCCGGGATTTTCTGTTGGTCAGCGCCTTGAATGATTCCACCCCTCCAGACTTCCACAAGGCACCCAGGGCTCTGGTAATTCTTGCGTTAATGGCCGCTGTAAGTGCATTCGGGGTATTGTCAATTCTGGAGGCGGCGCTATTGGCTGCAGGTGCCATGATCGCCACTGGATGTGTGACGGCAACCCGGGCTAGACGGAGCCTGGATATTCCGGTTTTGATCGTCATAGCTGCGTCCTTTGCTTTGGGTAATGCCATGACCGAAACCGGCGCGGCTCAGTTCATAGCAGAGGGGCTTTTGAGTTTCGGAGGGTTCACGCCTTGGTTAGCGCTGGCGGTGATCTACGTTTTAACCTTGGTCTTTACGGAATTGATCACCAATAATGCGGCCGCTGTCCTTATGTTCCCCATTGCCGTGGCAGTGTCGGATCAATTGGCAGTGAGTCCATTGCCCTTTGCAGTTGCCGTGATGTTTGCAGCTTCTGCTTCTTTCATGACGCCCCTTGGGTACCAGACAAACCTGATGGTTTATGGCCCTGGTCGGTATCGGTTTACCGATTACCTGCGAGTTGGAGCACCACTGAGCGTATTGGTCGGAGTGGTGGTTGTTGGTCTTGTGCCTGTGGTTTGGGGATTTTGAGAACATGTGTAACCCTAGATACCAGTGTATTCCCCGGCTGTAAAAAGTCTTCACTTCGGCAGGATCTTGAAACTGGTTCTGCGCGATGAAGCGGTAGGGAATCCGTACAACTGGGAAAAATCAAGATGGCTTGAAAGTTTTAAACCATGAACAGTTCTAACGACCGTCCATCGGCTCACTACGATGATGAAATAAGCTTGGTGGATCCGGCCTTTACGTTTATCCGCCGCCGGTGGGTTTTTATGTAGTGTTTGGACGGAGCGTAGGGGCTGCGCTTCTTTTTGCATTGGCTTTGGTCGGCGAAGTGCGTTCATAAGCTACGTTGGTTCAGTTAGGTGAACAAGCTGGTGGTGAACGCAGTAATCCACTTGAACCATCCCAATCTGTGATCACCAGTATCGAAGGCTACTGGATCCCCTGAGGTCTGGAGTGAGTGCCAGACCGTGGAAGTTGAAAAGAGACCCTTCAATGTTTTGGCCACTAATCCGGGGAAAACCAATCTGATAAAGCTGTCATGAGAAGCTTCACCGGCATTGGTAGAGACCGTTAAAGCGTACTATCAGGAATTTGTTAACCGCATTAAAGAACACCAAACCAAGTTGTTGAATCGTCGAAAGCGAGAACTGGAGCAGCGTGTAGATTCATTAAAGGAAACGCTTGACGAGTTATTGAAAATGCAGGTAAGTGGTGAAGCCCAGGCGCAGCTCATTCAGGAGCGGGCCCGTATACTTTCTGAAATTGAATCCATTTAATGCGCCAGAAATAGGCAGCGTTTTTTTAAGCGAGTACCCTGACGAATTTGGATCTGGCTTCCCTCAGTCTAGGAGAGCCCAAGTTTTAACCAAGCCGGACTATTTAAAATGCTGGAAGATAACCTGAAAATCGCTGTAATTGGCCTCGGATACGTAGGCCTGCCATTGGCCGTTGAATTCGGTAAAAGACGTTCTGTAATCGGCTTTGATATCAATCAAAAACGTATCTCAGAACTACAGGGCGGTCAGGACCACACCTTGGAAGTCGGTCCTGAGGAACTGACAGAGGCGGTTCACCTGACCTTCACGGCCAGTGTCAATGACTTGAAGGCAGCTAACGTCTACATCGTGACGGTACCAACCCCGATTGATGAGCACAAGCGTCCGGACCTGACTCCACTGATCAGGGCCAGTGAAACCATCGGGAAGGTTCTCAAGCAGGGCGATGTTGTTATTTACGAGTCCACGGTCTACCCGGGCGCAACCGAGGACGATTGCGTGCCTGTGTTGGAACGCGTATCCGGCCTCGTTTTCAACCGGGACTTTTACGCTGGCTACAGCCCCGAGCGGATCAACCCCGGCGATAAAGAACATCGTGTTACCAACATCAAAAAAGTCACTTCCGGTTCTACCCCGGAAGTCGCTAATCTGGTGGATAAACTTTATAACGAGATCATTACAGTAGGCACCCATAAGGCCAGCAGTATCAGAGTGGCCGAGGCCGCCAAAGTCATCGAGAATACCCAGCGAGATCTGAATATTGCCCTCATCAATGAATTAGCGATGATTTTCAACAAAATGGGCATCGACACCGAAGCCGTTTTGCTGGCCGCCGGTTCCAAATGGAATTTTCTGCCATTCCGTCCCGGGCTGGTGGGTGGGCACTGTATTGGCGTAGACCCCTATTACTTGACACATAAAGCTCAGACCATCGGCTACCATCCGGAAATCATTCTCGCCGGTCGCCGTTTGAACGATGGTATGGGCGCCTATGTGGTATCCCAGCTCGTCAAAGCCATGTTGAAAAAGCGTATCCACGTGGAAGGCTCTCGAGTGTTGGTGATGGGGCTTACTTTCAAGGAAAACTGCCCTGATCTGCGAAACACTCGGGTGATCGATATCGTAAAGGAGTTGGCAGAATACAATATTGAAGTGGACGTTTACGATCCTTGGGTGAATGCCTTGGAAGCACAGTATGAATACGGCATCGAACCCATCGAGCAGCCTGAACCCGGACAGTACGATGGAGTGATCCTTGCTGTGGGGCACAATCAGTTTAAAGAGCTGGGTGCTACAGGTATTCGTTCGCTAGTGAAAGGTGGTGGAGTAATCTATGACCTGAAATATATTCTGTCTGCGGACGAATCCGACATTAGGCTGTAAAACATGACCCGATACCAAAAATTGCAGAATGAACTCAAAGAGTCGCCTAAAATCTGGCTAGTAACTGGTGTGGCTGGGTTTATTGGTTCCAACCTGCTGGAGCATTTACTGCAGCTAAACCAGATAGTAGTCGGATTAGACAACTTTGCGACAGGTCATAAGCGCAACCTGGATGAAGTCAAAAGTTCTACGAGCGCCGAAAAATGGCAGCGCTTTACGTTTATCGAAGGTGATATTCGGAGCCTGAAGGACTGCCAAAAAGCCTGCAAGGGTGTGGATTACGTGCTGCACCAAGCCGCCCTCGGGTCGGTGCCACGCAGCATCGACGACCCGATCACCACCGATGGCACAAATATTGGCGGGTTTCTGAATATGCTTGTGGCCGCTCGTGATGCCGGAGTTGCCAGCTTCACGTATGCGGCCAGCAGCTCTACCTATGGCGACCATACGGCCCTTCCCAAAGTTGAGGAGAACATCGGGAAACCGTTATCGCCCTACGCTGTCACCAAATACGTCAATGAGCTGTATGCAGATGTATTCGCCAGAACATACGGATTCAATACCATTGGCCTTCGCTACTTCAATGTGTTTGGCAAGCGCCAGGATCCAAATGGTGCCTATGCTGCCGTTATTCCGAAATGGACCGCTGCAATGATTCGGGGCGACGATATTTTCGTCAATGGCGACGGCGAAACTAGCCGGGATTTCTGTTTTATTGAAAATGCAATCCAGGCTAATCTTCTCGCTGCCACCGCCGGCCCAAGTGCGAAAAATGAAGTTTATAACGTGGCAGTGGGCGATCGAACTACTCTGAATGACCTCTTCAACGCGTTGCAATCTGCCTTGTCAGAAAACGGAAAGCCCTATGCCAAACCGCCGGTTTACCGGGAATTTCGGGCGGGCGACGTCCGCCATTCTCAAGCCGATATTGGCAAGGCGGCTGGCAAGCTCGGCTATGCGCCGGAATACCGAATCAATGAAGGGATTGCCAAAGCGATGCCTTGGTATATCGAAAATGTAGGGCGGCTATGAAACGCCTGGGTTGCCGGCGGCGCAGGCTTTACCGACTCTGCTCTCATTCTGCACATCCCCAGAACACTTATGCAGAGGGCATGCTGGCGGATAGATTCGTGTGATGTTCAAGAGCTGGCTTAATCGCGTGTTGGCGCAATCGCGGGGTGATGCACTGCGCGCACGTCTGATCCGTGGCGGCCTGGGTAGCGCTGGCATCCAGGCGCTCAGTCGGGTCCTGGCGCTTGCGCTGGGCATCGTGCTGGCGCGTGGCCTGGGTGCAGACGGTTACGGAACCTACGCGTATGCTTTCGCGATCATGGGCCTTCTGATGGTGGCTGCCGAGGCAGGGGTGCCGACGTTGCTCCTGCGCGAGGTGGCGGCCGCTCAAAGTCAGCAGCGCTGGGGCTTACTATACGGGGCGCTCATTCGTGCAGGTCAGCTTGTGCTGCTGGCTTCTACTAGCGTTTCTATTGCTGGCATGCTCGTGCTGACTGTAATGTTCGACCGCCTTAGCCCGGGTCAGTTCTACACAACTTTGTTAATGCTACTGGTGCTGCCGCTGGCAGCGATGACGCAAGCCATCGCCAGCGCTATGCGAGGGCTGCACCGAGTGGTCGTTGGCCAAGCATTAGACATGCTGCTGCGCCCGCTGCTCGTGCTGGCGGGTGTCGGATCGCTGTTCCTGCTCGCCCCGGCGCTCCGTCAGCCCGAATATGCCATGGGGGTTCAGTTTGTCGCGGCCGGGATCGTATTGTTGGTGGGCGGGTTGATGCTTCGCCGCTATCTGCCTGCCGCTAGCCGAACGGAGCCAGTGGAGTATCAAACTCGCCGGTGGCTCAGTAGTACACTACCCTTCGCTCTGATAGGCGGCGCCGGGATTATCAACAATCAGGCCGATATCATAATGCTGGGTTGGTTTGGTGGCACAGCAGATGTTGGTATATATCGTGTAGCGGTGCAGGGCGCCACCTTGGTGGTCTTTGGGCTTCAAGCTGCCAATGCCGTGGTTGCACCGCAGTTTGCGCGGCTCTATGCGCAGGGGGACCTCGAAAAGCTTCAGCGCCTGGTGACCGCGAGTGCGCGTGTTGTGTTGCTGGCCGCCCTGCCGCTCGCACTCGCCTTCGTCTTTGCCGGGGGTGCCATTGTTACTTGGGTTTTCGGGACTGAATTTGTAGCCAGCCACCTGCCGCTAGCTATTCTGGCACTTGGGCAACTGGCGAATGCCGCCTTCGGCTCCGTGGGCTTTCTGCTGAACATGACTGGAAATGAGCGCCAGGTGGCAAGGGCGTTGTGGCAGACGGCACTTTTGAATATCGTGCTAAATGCTTTATTGATCCCTCTCTACGGTATGGTTGGTGCCGCCGTTGCTTCGTCCATAAGTCTTCTGATGTGGAATGTTTTATTGTTTGGTCGTGTTCGAAAAAAACTTGGTATTAATTCTTTTGCCTTTGGTTCGAATGTTAGTAGTAATGGTGATATAAATGAGTCGTCCTAATTTTTTTATTATTGGCGCACCGAAATGTGGAACAACGGCACTTGCGGCATACCTTTCCGAACACCCTTCAGTTTTTATCACAAACCCTAAAGAACCACATCATTTTAATACTGACCTTAATCATGGTTCTTATAAGAGCGATAAAGATTATCGTAGCCTTTTTTTAGGTGTGAGCGACAGTGTAAGTGCAGTAGGGGAGGCCTCGGTTTGGTATCTTTATTCGGATACTGCGATTCCAAATATTCTATCGAAATATCCGGATGCCAAGTTTATAGTTATGTTGCGAAATCCTGTTGAGATGGTTTACTCTTTGCACGAGCAGATGGTTTTTTCCAACTATGAAAATGTATCTTCTTTTATGGATGCTTGGGCACTCCAAGCGTGTCGTAGAAATGGAGAGAATTGCCCTCGAATGTGTCCAGAGCCAAAATTACTTCAATATAAATCGGCTTGTTCATTGGGTTTTCAGTATGAGCGTTTGCTGAGCCGAGTTGATAGAAGAAAATTGTATACTGTGTTTTACGATGATTTTAAGGAAAATCCAAAAAAGGTGTGGGAGAGTTTGCTGAGTTTTTTGTCGGTTCCAGATGATGGTCGTGTTGATTTTCCAGTAATAAACTCAGCAAAAAAAAGAAAGTCCCATATGCTAATGCGAGTGAATGATTTATATGCGAAGGCTCGGTCGACAATAGGTTTTTCTGGTTTTGGTACGGGTTTGTTTTCTCGTTTGAATAGATGGAATATGGTTTTTGCACCCAGGGAACCGCTACCCAAAGAATTTGATAATCTGTTGAGACGTGAATTTGAGTCGGACATCAAGTTACTAGGTGAGCTTACCAATAGAGATCTCCGGCATTGGTTGGAGTCAAACTGAAGCTCTAGGTGTATTGGGAGATACGGGGAAATCAGCGGCAGGTGTTGCAAAAAATTACGGGACTGGTGTTATTTCATGATGCTCAGCATATTCGCGGACGCGAAAGGCATCGTCTGAAGATCAATAGGCCACAACCGGACAGGATATGGCTAAGATGGCCCTTATCGATGTTGGTGGTTGGGCTCCGCTGCTGGGGAACGTTTCGCTTTGATAGTGCCGAGGTGCAGATGTGAAACTACTTTTCTTCATCTCCTCCTTGTCGTCTGGCGGGGCGGAGCGAGTGACGGTTACTCTTGCTAATTACTGGGCGGCAAAAGGTACAGATGTGGTCATTGTGACGGTGACGGGGGAAGACCTTGACTTCTACCCGTTGCATCCGGCTGTCCGCCGCATCGGTCTCGCTCTGGATGGGGTTAGTCGAGGTAGTTTGGAAGGAATAGCGAATAATTATCGAAGAGTCGTGGCGCTGCGTGCGATTCTCGTCAAAGAGCGGCCCTCCATCGCAATAGCCCTGATGCCCGCGGCAAACGTGTTGCTTGTTCTAGCCTCCATGGGAATGGGCATTCCTACAATCGGTTCGGAACGTGTGCATCCGCCCTGCATGCCCCTTGGGAGGCTATGGGAGAGCGCCAGGCGACTTTGCTATGGCCGTTTGAGGGCCATCGTTGCGCAAACCGAATTAAGTGCCAATTGGCTTGCAGAGAATTCGACCGCAGAACGTGACCGCATCACTGTTATCCCGAATCCGGTGACTTTGCCGCTGCTTGCTAGTCGGCCGAGTCTCGTCTTGGCTGAGTGTAAACGCGATATGGGCTATAAGCGCATCCTCTTGGCAGTTGGTCGTTTGGATCGTCAAAAGGGCTTTGACCGTCTTATAGATGGCTTTGCGCAGCTCGCCGACCAACAGCCAGAGTGGGGGCTTGTGATTCTTGGCGAGGGTGAGCAGCGCTCGGCATTGGAGGCACAGTGCCGAGCGAATGGTGTAGAGGCGCGAGTTTGCTTGCCCGGTTCGGTGGGCAATGTGGGGGAGTGCTATGATGCCGCTGATCTATATGTCATGACTTCCCGGTTCGAGGGTTTTCCAAACACCTTGCTTGAGGCTTTAGCTCACGGTTTGCCATCTGTAGCTGTTGATTGTGAGACCGGGCCGAGCGAAATCTTGCGGCATGAGGTGGATGGTTTACTGGTACCTCAGGATGATTCTGCTGCATTGGTCGGTGCCCTTGAGAGGCTGATGATGGATGATGAGTTAAGGAAGAGCTTTGGTAAACGAGCAGTCGAGGCAAGACAGCGGTTCGCTGTGGAGCGCGTTGCGAGAATGTGGGAGAAATTGTTTTCTAATGTATGAAGGCCGCCACTGCATTGCTGTCAGGGAGTTTTATCAGGCAGCTCTTCTTCCAATCTTATCGAATCTTCCCTCAGAACTCTCGAGCCTCCTTTATTCCAGTCTGACTCACCGACTGTGCCGCGCCATTCCTCTTGCCGGAGCGGATTCATGAAACGTGTCCTTTTTTTCGTAAGCTCCATGCACGGAGGAGGGGCTGAGCGCGTGGCCGCTCTACTTTGTAATCATTGGGCAGAGCAAGGACATCGGGTGATGCTTGTGCCGACGTTCTCCGGACGGGGTGACTGCGTTTATCCATTGGATAAACGGGTGCAACTGGTCTACCTTGCTGACCGGGTCGGCACTACGCGCAGGTCACCACTAACACTTCCGAGGCGCTTTCTGGCCATGTGGCAGCTGGTGCGAGAGTGGCGACCTGATTGCGTGATATCATTTCTGCCGCATGTAAATGTGGCAGCGCTGATGGTAACGCGCGGGCTTAAGATGTCGGTGGTGGTCTCGGAACGAACATATCCACCCGCCATGCCGATGGGTCAATTCTGGAGCCGATTGCGCCGTTGGACATACCCTTGGGCTTCAACGGTGGTGATGCAGACACTGCGTGGTAGCGAGTGGTTGGCTGTAGAAAGCCCGAGGGCCCGTAGCGTGGTGATTCCAAATCCCTGCGTTTACCCGCTGCCGGTTTCTGAGCCGTACTTGGATCCGGCGGTTTGGATAGGGTCGGCACGGCGTGTGGTTTTGGCGGTTGGTCGTCTGGGTGAGGAGAAGGGATTTTCAGGCCTGATCAATGCATTTGCCCAACTGGTGGAGTGTTTCCCGGGCTGGGATTTGGTGATCCTTGGGGAGGGAGATGAGCGCGCGGCGCTTGAGGCGCGAGTCGAAAAGTTACGATTGTCGGCGAGAATCCTTCTTCCCGGGCGTGTAGGGAATATGGCCGACTGGTATCAACGGGCTGAATTGTATGTGATGAGTTCGCGCTTCGAGGGGTTTCCGAACACTTTGCTCGAGGCTTTGGCGCACGGGTTGCCAGCAGTGAGTTTCGATTGTGAAACCGGCCCGGCCGATATAATACGGGAGTGGGTTGATGGCATTCTGGTTCCTCCTTCCGACGGCGAGGAAGGTCTAACCCAGGCGATGGTGACCCTCATGCAAGACGATGAGCGGCTTCGATGCATGGGCAAGGCTGCCACCACTGTGAGGGATCGGTTTTCTCCCGAACGGGTGATGGCTCAATGGGATGATGCGCTGGGTCTCAATAAATAGAGTGCTGAGGTTTGAGAAGACCTTTTTGTTTTGTCCAGCTACCACTGGGCAACCCTGTTCAATTCGCGCTTGCAGCAGAGTTTCCGGTTAGTGGCTTCATCCATCTGTACCGAGATCTGGTGGACTTCGTCTGCTCAAGCAAGCGAAATTCCGGTCAGCGTGGCAGGCGGGGTGTAATCAATATTCCTCTTCTCTTTCGGACTATGCCGCGTCGAGTCGTATACATCTGATTGAATTTTCTTTTCACGAAGCTGCTAGCGCTCTGCTGCTTGGTCACGGGCTCGGATACACGAAGGAGTGGGGGGCTTTCGGTGGGGCCTCACAATATGTATCTACTGTCTTTAGTAGAAGGGGGAGTCATAGGGCTGGCACTATACTTCTTGTTGATGTTTTTGCTATCGAGACACAGTTTCGGCATCGGGCGCGCTATAGTTTTGCAGCTGTGGGTTGCCGGACTTTTTTCCCATAATCAGCTTGAGCAGCCTGCCTTTTCAATAATTATAGCTTTTGTGACCATCCACGGGGCCATCATGGGCCGTAGAGCTCAATGCATGGTCCCTTCAACGGTATGAAAAACTGATCGAAAGGTGAAGTCCAAGCTCTATGGATTTTTAATGGCCTTTTGTAAGCGCGGTTCTATCATACGAAGGCTGAACCCTATGCCTGTGGGCACGTTTGTGGTTCATCGCATTTTGAGATAAGGATTAGCTAGAATTTATGTGCGGGATTGCGGGATTCTGGGGGAATAAAAGATGGGTAGTGGACAAGACAGTCGCCGAGCGGATGGCCTTGCGAATCCAAAGTCGCGGTCCGGACGACGCCGGCGTTTGGAACGATGTGGCTGCCGGACTTGCACTTGCACACCGTCGCTTGGCCGTTATCGACCTCTCTCCAGCAGGGCACCAGCCTATGCAGTCGCCTTGCGAGCGTTACACGCTGATTTTCAATGGCGAAATCTATAATCATCAGGATTTGCGAGCCGACCTTGAGGCTCAAAATGCCGCCTTCAAGTGGCGCGGTCATTCTGATACGGAAACCTTGCTTGCGGCCTTGCGCCACTGGGGTGTAAGAGGGACGCTTGAGCGATTGAATGGCATGTTCGCTTTTGCGTTATGGGATGCGGATGACCAAATTTTGTTCCTGGCACGTGACCGCATGGGCGAGAAGCCGCTTTATTATGGCCGTAGCGGCAACAATTTTTTGTTTGGCTCAGAGCTCAAGGCGCTCGCCGCACATCCGGACTGGCAGGGCAAAATTGATCGTGATGCCTTGGCGCTGTATATGCGCCACAACTACGTGCCCACGCCCTGGAGTATTTACCAGGGCATCGCCAAGCTGCCGCCGGCGCATTTCGTCGCCATCCGCGAGAACGGGAAAAATGTGGGCGAACCGATTTGTTACTGGGACCTTGGTAAGATAGCAGAGCAAGGTGTCGCCGCTGCCGTTGGAGAACCTGTGGCACTAACTGATGAGCTTGATGGGCTACTGCGCGATGCCGTGGGCCGGCGCATGGCTGCAGATGTGCCCCTGGGGGCGTTCCTCTCCGGTGGGTATGATTCGACAACCGTTGCCGCGCTCATGCAGGCGCAGAGCGAGCGGCCGATTAAGACCTTTACCATCGGTTTCTATGAAAAGGGGTACAATGAAGCCCAGCATGCCAAGGCAGTAGCGGAGCACCTGGGTACCGATCACACGGAACTTTACGTCACGCCAGAGGAGGCGATGGCCGTCATCCCCAAACTACCAGCCATGTATGACGAGCCTTTTTCAGATTCGTCCCAGATTCCCACGTTTCTGGTCAGCCAGCTCGCCCGGCAACATGTAACGGTGAGCTTATCCGGGGATGGCGGTGACGAATTGTTCTACGGTTATGGACGCTATTTCAAGGCAGATGCGATCTGGAGAAAACTGGGACGCGTGCCCGTGCCATTGCGTCGGGCCTTGGCGTCACTGATTGCGCATGCGCCGGCCCGTGGACTGGAAAAAGCCATGGGATTTTTGCCCCGGCGGCTGCGTATCGATCACTTCGCTGACCGTTTGCCTAAGCTGGCCGAGATGCTGGCCTATCCGGATAGCCAATCATTTTACCGCCATTTTGTTTCCCATGCGCAGAAGCCCGAAGAGCTCGTACTGGGAGCCAAGGAACCACACACCATACTAAATCGGTCCGAGGGCATGTCTGGTCTGCCCGGGTTGCGTGAACGGATGATGTACCTGGATGCAATGACCTACCTACCCGACGATATCCTCACCAAAGTTGATCGGGCCAGTATGGCGGTGAGTTTGGAGGCTCGCGTACCACTGCTTGATCATCGATTGATCGAATTCGCTTGGCGGGTGCCGACTGATTACAAATACCGCAATGGGAAGGGAAAGTGGCTGCTCCGTCAGGTGCTTTATCGATATGTCCCTAAAGCGCTTATGGATCGGCCTAAAATGGGGTTTGGAGTACCGATTGAGCACTGGCTGCGTGGGCCATTGCGGGAATGGGCGGAGGAATTGTTGGACGAGAAGCGCCTGCGTGAGGAAGGCTTTTTCAATCCGGCCCCTATTCGCAAGATGTGGGAGGAACATGTCTCCGGAAAGCGTCGCTGGCATTATTACCTTTGGGACGTGCTGATGTTTCAGGCCTGGTTGGAACATCAGCATGACTAAGAAAGTTGTACATATCATCACCGGCCTGAATGATGGTGGTGCGGAAGGCGTCCTGGCTCGACTGTGCCTGCATAGCGAACAAGTGCAACATGTGGTCATTTCACTGATGGATGAGGGCAAGTATGGACCTCTATTGGGTCGGTCTGGTGTGACGGTTCATTGCCTGGGGATGAATCCTGGAAAACCTGGCATCGTCCGGCTCTTCCGGTTGGTCAGGCTGATTCGTGCGGAGCAGCCAGATTTGGTGCAGACCTGGATGTACCACGCCGATTTGCTGGGCGGCATTGCGGCAAAGTTGGCTGGAGTGCGGCGCGTATTTTGGGGAATTCGTCATTCAACACTTGAGAAGGGTAAGTCGAAACGATCAACGATCATGATTGCCCGTTTATGTGCGCTTTTATCGAGCTGGGTACCGAATAAGATCATTTGCTGTGCCACAAAAGCACGGGATGTTCATGCTGACATCGGCTACTCGCCGCGAAAGCTGCGCGTGATACCAAACGGTTACGATCTATCTCGCTTCAGGTCTGACGCGGCCGCCGGTGCCAAGGTGCGCGCGGAGCTGGGCCTGGGCCAAAACGATTTTATCATTGGCAGCGTCGGGCGCTTTGATCCATTGAAAGATCATTCCAACCTGCTGCGAGCTCTGGTTCGGGTAGCGGAATCCAAGATCCCCTTTTGCTGCCTACTGATTGGCAAAGGGCTGTCTCCTGATAACCTTAGCCTGGCAAAACATATTGCGGAGCTTGGCCTGCAAGATAGAGTGCTTTTGCTTGGGCAACGACCGGACGTTCCGGCTGTTATGAACGCGTTGGATCTGCATATACTTTCTAGCTCTTCGGAAGGATTTCCGAATGTCATCGCCGAGGCTATGGCCTGCGGTACTCCTTGTGTTTCTACTGATGTCGGTGATGCTTTGGAGATCTTGGGCGATCAAGAAGCATGCTGTCCTGCGCGTGATCCACAGGCATTGGGTGATCTGATCATTAAGTTAGCTCAGGAGTGGGTTCACTCTCCCTCAGAGTGGCAGGCTCGAAAAGTTGCGAGTAGTCGGCGAATTTCGGAAAAGTTTTCAATAGACGCTATGGTAGAAGCGTATGAGGCATGCTGGTTTCATGCCGCTTGCGATTAGAGTTTGTAATGGCTGGGCCGGTCGTTTTGGCTGTGAGTTGAGCATCTGAGTGGCAGGCACAACTGGCCGTATTTATCTTTGGAGTTTGGTGATGATCAGGCGTGGGCGGTAGTACATTGACAGCTAAAAAAATCCTGTTTGTTGTCAATGCCCCTGAGTTTTTTATTTCGCATCGGTTGCCGATAGCCATTGCCGCTCAAGACGCCGGGTATGAGGTTCATGTTGCGACAGCAGAAGGGGGGGACGTCCGAGAAATCCGTTGCCTGGGCATAGTGCACCATACTGTTGCCATTGCCAGAAGTGGGCAAAACCCGTTTGCGGAGCTGGGTTCTCTCATCAGTTTGTATTGGTTGTTCCGGGCATTAAAACCGGACCTGGTGCATTTGATTACCATAAAACCTGTCCTATACGGCGGCATAGCTGCCCGGCTGGCGGGAGTTTCTGCCGTGATTGCTGCCGTGTCCGGACTGGGAACCGTTTTTGTTGCGCAGTCGGCGACAGCTAAGGTTCGTCGTGTGTTGGTCTCGGGGCTTTATCGGTTGGCATTTAAACATAGACGTCTGGCGGTGATCTTTCAGAATCCAGATGATCGTGAGGGATTGTTGGCGGCAGGCGCACTTCAAAAAGGTCAGACGCGAATGATTCGTGGTTCTGGCGTGAATCTCTTCAACTACTCATTTGTGCCAGAACCCGAAGGCACGCCGGTTGTTGTGATGGCTGCCCGATTGTTGCGGGATAAGGGTGTTTATGAGTTTGTTGAAGCGGCCAGGCTGTTAAAGTCCCGTGGTGTTGAGCTGGTGATGCGCCTCATCGGTGCGCCGGACCCGGGCAACCCTACCAGCGTCGAGCAGGCAGAGCTAGATGATTGGTCAGCCGAAGGTATTGTCGAATTGGTCGGCTACCGCTCTGATATAGCGAGGCAGTATGGAGCCGCCAATATTGTGTGTTTGCCTTCCTATCGGGAGGGTTTGCCGAAAGGTCTGGTTGAGGCGGCAGCGTGTGGTCGGGCTGTGGTTACGACGGATGTACCCGGCTGCCGCGATGCTATAGAGCCGGATGTAACAGGCGTTCTGGTACCGGTAAAAAGCGCATCGGCACTGGCGGATGCCATACAAGTATTGATTGAAGCGCCCGAACGCCGGATGCGCATGGGCAAAGCAGGTCGTGAACTGGCGGAGCAAGCCTTTTCTATTAATAGTATTGTGGAACAGCACTTAGAGATTTATGAGGAGTTACTTCAGGATGCCTGAGGGGATTCTGGTCACGGGAGCGTCCGGTTTTGTCGGCGGCCAACTGATAACGCGGTTAGCTGCTCAGCCGTCGGCCCTTGTTCGGGGTGCCGTGCGAGCAAAGTTGGAGGGTGATCATTCCGTGCTTATCACCGTGGGTGAGATCAATGCCGATACGGATTGGGCTGAGGCATTGCAGGGCCAGCGTGTTATCGTTCACGCCGCTGCCCGAGCACATATCATGGATGATGGAGCCGTTGATCCGCTTGCCGAGTTCCGCGAGGTGAATGTGGCTGGTACTCTCAACCTTGCCCGCCAAGCCGCAGCGGCTGCAGTTCGCCGTTTTATCTTTATCAGTTCTATTAAGGTAAATGGAGAGCAGAGCCCGCCAGGAGGATGTTTCAAGGCTGATGACCTTCCTGCTCCGGAAGATCCATATGCCATCTCAAAGTGGGAGGCAGAACAGGGCCTGCAGCGGATTGCGCTGGAAACAGGCATGGAGGTGGTGATTATTCGTCCCCCGCTGGTGTATGGTCCGGGAGTGAAAGGCAACTTCGCTAGTATGGCCAGAATCATTGCTAAGAGATTGCCCTTGCCTTTGGGTGCGGTTCACAATAAACGCTCTCTGGTGGCACTGGATAATTTGATAGATCTGATTGTCACATGTATCCACCATCCTTCCGCCGCAAATCAGGTCTTTTTGGCAGGCGATGGAGAGGATCTATCAACGTGCGAGCTTTTGCGGCGCGTGGGTGAGGCCATGGGAAGAAAGGCGCGACTCTTGCCCTTGCCCGTTGCCTTATTGCAGCTCGGGCTTTCGGTTATCGGCAAAGGAGCTATAGCGCAGCGGCTAGTTGGGTCTTTGCAAGTAGATATTTCTAAAACACGAGATGTGTTGGATTGGAAGCCTCCGATATCCGTAGATGAGGGGTTAAGGCGCTGTTTTAGCAATAGTCAGGATGGTTAGGGTGATTCGTTTTTTGGATATTGTGTTTTCTTTGGTTGGTCTTTTAATTGGATTTCCGATACTGCTCTTGCTGTTTATTATTGGAATATTTGATACGGGTGCCCCCTTATTTCTTCAGGAGCGAGTAGGTAAGGGCAAGAGACCATTTACACTGGTTAAGTTTCGGACGATGAAGGTGAATACGTCCTCTGTGGCCAGTCATTTGGCAAGTATAACTTCCATTACGCGGTTGGGGCGCCTCCTGCGCAAGACCAAGCTTGATGAGCTGCCACAGTTGTGGAATGTGCTGAAGGGGGAGATGAGCTTAGTTGGTCCCAGGCCTTCGCTTTTCAATCAGGAGGATTTGATTCGGGAGCGTGAGATTCGTGGTGTTCTGTCCGCAAGACCTGGCATTACTGGATTGGCTCAAGTTAGTGACATTGACATGTCCACGCCGGTGCTGTTGGCTGAGACTGACGCAAAGATGCTTGCAAGCCTGACTATATCCGCCTACTTTCGATATATTCTGATGACTTTCACTGGAAAAGGGGTCGGTGATCGGGTGCCAGGGAAAAATTGATTTCCGTCGTGAAGGAAACAAAATGCTTATTACCTTCCTGAATTTGCCAAGGGTTCACAAGCGTCTGATTTCCGTTGCCTCGGATATGATCGTCTTGTTCGTGGCTATCTGGGCGGCGTTTTCGCTTCGCCTGGAGCAGGATCTTTGGATACCAACCAGGGAGCACATTCTGGTCGCGGCCATTACGGTTGTTTTTACCATTGGGGTATTTATACGGCTGGGACTTTACCGGGCAGTTATCCGATTTTTGGGTGACAAGGCTTTGATGACGATCATCTATGGGGTTGCAGCTTCGTCCTTGGCGCTTATTGTTCTCGGGTACATGTTGCAGGTGCCAGTCCCGCGCTCCGTTCCTATCATATACGGCGCCCTGGCTTTCCTGTTCGTGAGTGGCACCCGTCTCGGTATTCGCATGCTGGTGAATCATCCTAACCAGCGAAACAAGGAGCCGGTGGCGATTGTGGGAGCAGGTGAAACCGGTATGGCACTCGCATCGGCCCTGCGTCAGGGAACGGAGTACCGGCCAGTATTGTTTGTCACTATGGACAGGGCCAATCACAAAACCATGATTGACGATCTCCCGGTGGTGAGCATCGACCTGATTTCCAAGCATTTGGCTCGGTATAATGTCCGTCGGATTCTTCTGGCATTAGACCTTTATTCAGGGGTCGATCGGAAACAGTTACTGTCCAGGCTTGAGCCTTTGGAAATTCCTGTCCAGACCGTACCATCGGTATCAGAGTTATTATCGGGGCAGGCACGCATCAATGATATTCGTGACCTGGAAATCGAGGATTTGTTAGGGCGGGATCCTGTGCGGCCAGACGCAGCCGTGGTTGCGGCAAGCCTGTTTGACAAATCCGTGATGGTGTCCGGAGCGGGAGGCTCCATCGGTTCGGAGTTGTGTCGGCAGATTCTGCGCCATAAACCGAGATCTCTCGTTCTTTTTGAGCGAAGTGAATACTCCCTTTACAAGATCGAAAGAGAGCTCAAGAGGATCAACGAGGTTGAGAGTCTTGGCGTCGAACTTCACCCCTTACTAGGTAGCGTGGTGCATCGTCGGCGGTGTGAATCCGTGATGCGGACCTTTGGTATACAAACGGTCTATCATGCCGCAGCCTACAAACATGTTCCGCTGGTGGAACACAACGTAATTGAGGGTGTTCAGAACAATGTGTTTGGTACCTACCATTTGGCGGAAGCCGCCATTGATGTAGGCGTGGAGCGATTCGTTCTCATCTCGACGGATAAAGCCGTGCGCCCGACCAATGTCATGGGTGCCAGCAAACGCATGGCGGAGTTGGTGCTTCAGGGGCTGGCAGAGCGCCAAGCTTCCACGGTGTTCTCGATAGTGCGATTTGGCAATGTCCTGGGGTCTTCGGGCTCGGTCGTGCCCCTCTTTCGTGATCAGATCCGAGACGGCGGCCCAATAACTGTGACCCACCCAGAAATCATTCGCTACTTCATGACCATTCCCGAGGCCAGCCAGCTCGTGCTTCAGGCGGGAAGCATGGGAGCCGGTGGTGAAGTCTTCGTATTGGATATGGGGGAGCCGGTCAAGATTGCGGATCTGGCCAGGAAAATGATTCATTTGATGGGCTTATCGGAGAAAACCGAAGAAGCGCCCGATGGTGACATCGAAATTGTCTATACCGGTCTTCGGCCTGGCGAGAAATTGTTTGAAGAGTTGCTGATTAGTGACAACCCTCAGGGCACTGCGCATCCGAGAATCATGATGGCCAAAGAGGCTTTTATGTCATGGAAGGAGGTGGAGAAGGTCCTTAACGATCTCACAAGGGCCAGCCACGCATTTGATTGTAAGACCGTTGTGGATACGTTAAGGCACGCTCCGACGGGATTTGCCCCTAATGGTGATGTTGAGGATTTGGTATGGTGTAACCAAATTCAGGATCGTCTCAGTCCGATTGAACGCAAAGCAGTCGTTCATCAGTTGCCCCAGTCCTGATTTCGATAGCTGTTGACCGACAAGGAAGTCCATTTCCCTCTATCGCCTCTATACCGCGATTGCGATAATAGTAGTTTCGAACACAACTTGGTAAACAGGAGGGATGCTTTGAGCAAAGGAACGGTATTAGTGACCGGCGCGGACGGATTCATTGGCTCCCATCTGACGGAGCTTCTGGCCCGGGAGGGATATAAGGTTAAGGCTCTCTCCCAGTACAATTCGTTCAATTATTGGGGCTGGCTAGAAAATACCGACTGCCTCGATTCAATTGAGGTTTTGAATGGTGATGTGCGGGATCCTCACTACTGTAAGCATATTACCAAGGGCGTCGACACGGTCTACCATCTGGCGGCATTGATTGCTATTCCCTACTCCTACGTGGCTCCGGATAGCTACGTAGATACCAATGTGAAGGGCACCTTGAATATCTGCCAGGCTGCGCTTGAGAATGGTGTAAAGCGTGTTGTTCATACTTCGACCAGTGAGGTATATGGTACTGCCCAATACGTGCCGATCAATGAACAGCATCCGGTTCAGCCCCAGTCCCCCTACAGTGCGTCGAAGATTGCCGCTGACGCAATGGCGATGAGCTTTTACAACGCGTTTGATTTACCTCTGACCATCGCTCGCCCGTTCAATACGTATGGCCCTCGCCAGTCGGCTCGAGCAGTTATTCCAACGATCATTACCCAAATCGCTTCGGGCATGAAATCTATCAAGTTGGGAGACGTCTCCCCAACCCGGGATTTTAACTATGTGGAAGATACTTGCAGGGGATTTTTGGCCCTTGCCCGATCGCCAAAGACGATTGGGGAGACAGTGAATATTGCCTCGAACTTCGAGATTTCAGTGGGTGATACACTGAAGATAATCCGAGATATCATGGAAAGTGACGTGGAATTTCTTACGGACGAGCAAAGAATCCGGCCCGGTAAATCGGAGGTATTTCGTTTGTGGGGAGACAATACCAAACTGCATGAGCTGACCGGCTTCAAGCCAGAGCATTCCATTGAAGATGGATTAAGAAAAACCATTGCCTGGTTTTTGAATTCAGACAACCTGAAGCACTACAAGGCTGGCATTTATAATGTCTGACATAGCAGAAAGCCTTGTTGAGTTCGTCCGGGATCACTACCAAAGTAATGAGTTTATTCCGCTACACGCTCCCGTTTTTCGAGGCAATGAGAAGCGCTATGTGGCTGACACAATTTCATCGACTTTTGTGTCCAGTGTCGGCGAATTTGTAAGCCAGTTTGAGCGGGATGTTGCTGGTTATACCGGGAGCGAGGCGGCCGTTGCAACCGTGAATGGAACAGCGGCTTTGCATATCTGCCTAAAGTTGGCCGGAGTTGGCCAGGGGGATCTTGTTCTTACCCAGGCACTGACTTTTGTTGCCACCTGCAACGCTATTCATTACTGCAACGCAGAACCGGTTTTTATTGATGTATCGCGATCGACCCTTGGTATGTGTCCGGATTCACTGGCTGTTTGGCTAGAAAAGCGGGCTACATTCAGTGAAAAGGGAGCTTGTATTGAGCGAGAATCCGGTAAGCGAATAAGTGCCTGCTTGCCCATGCACACATTTGGCCACCCTTGTGATCTTGACCGGCTCGTAGCAGTTTGTAAGAAGTGGGGTATTCCCTTGGTCGAAGATGCGGCTGAGTCCTTGGGGAGTTTTTACAAGGGGCGGCATACCGGCACCTTCGGAATGAGCGCGGCCATCAGTTTTAATGGCAATAAAATCATTACGACTGGCGGCGGCGGTATGATTCTGAGTGATCTACAAACGGCCGCCCGGGCCAAGCACTTGACCACTACTGCAAAGAAAGCCCACGCGTACGAATACGTTCACGATGAAGTTGGCTTCAATTATCGGTTGCCGAACATCAACGCCGCTTTGGGAGTAGCCCAGATGCAAGAGCTGCAAAGCTTTCTAGAAGAAAAGCGGGCGTTGGCGGAAAGGTATCGGGCCTTTTTCAGCGGAAGTGGGTTCGAATTTGTGGATGAGCCAGCTGAGTGCACGAGTAACTTTTGGTTGAACGCAGTGCTTTGCCCTTCACGAGAAGACCGGGAGCAACTGCTGAAGGAGACCAATGAAAGTGGTGTGATGTCACGACCCGTTTGGCAGCTAATGAAGGATCTTCCCATGTATCAACGTTGCATGAGCGACGGTTTGAAGAACTCTCGCTATATTGCGGATCGATTGGTGAATTTGCCCAGTAGTGTGAAGTCCGGATAATGGCTAAGAAGGTTGCGGTCTTTACCGGTGCCCGTGCTGAATACGGTCTGTTGCATCCTTTGATGATCAAACTCAGGAGATCGTCTGAATTTGATCTCCAACTCATCGTCAGTGGTATGCACTTGTCTCCTCGTTTTGGAGAAACCTGGCGGGTAATTGAGCAGGACGGATTTGCGATTGACGCCAAAGTTGAGATGTTGCTGGCGTCGGATACTGCCTGTGGTATAGCCAAATCGATGGGTGTGGGCACCTTGGGTTTCGCTGATGCGCTTGAGAGGTTGCGGCCTGATTTTCTCGTCATTCTCGGAGATCGATTTGAAGCACTCGCTGTGGCTCAAGTTGCTGCGGTCATGCGAATTCCTATTGTGCATCTGCATGGTGGTGAAGTGACCGAAGGCGCTTATGATGACTCGATCCGCCACGCGATTACCAAGCTTGCACATTTCCACTTTGTCTCCTGTGAGGCCTACCGGCGGCGCGTGATTCAGTTGGGAGAGCAGCCTGCTTGTGTCTGGAATGTCGGGGCGTTAGGACTGGAAAATATCCGAAATATTCCCAGGGTGCCACTTGAGACAATCAATCAGCAGTTGGCTTTGAACCTCTGCAAGCCATTTTTTTTGGTTACCTATCATCCCGTGACGGCGGCAGATGAAGATCCTGGAAAGACATTCGGCAATATTCTGGCGGCCTTAAATGAGTTCCCGGACCATCAAGTGTTGTTCACATACCCCAATTCCGACAATGGTGCCGATCAACTCATAAGGTTGATAGAGCAGTATGTTACGAAACAACCGGGCAGGGCTTGGGCTATACCGTCACTTGGGCTTGCCAGGTATTTGAGTGTCGTCCAGGAAAGTGCTGCCGTGATTGGAAATTCTTCAAGCGGAATTATTGAAGTGCCGTCACTTGGCACTACCGCGGTGAATGTGGGGGTTCGACAAAAGGGGCGACTTTCGGCAGATTCGGTCGTCCATGTTGGTACACGCGTCGCTGACATCAAATCGGGTATCCAGCAGGCGTTAACCACTGAAGCCAAACAACGTGCCCGGTCTGCGAAAAATCCGTATGGAGAGGGAGATACAAGCCGCAAAATCATGGAAGTGCTTTGCAGCTTAGACCCTCCGGATGCCAAAGTATTCTACGATCTTGCGTTAATTCAGGGCGGGGGAGTCTAGTGGTCAAAATCATTGCAGAGGCAGGCGTTAATCATAACGGTAATCGCCAAATGGCATTTGATCTTATTAAGGTAGCGGCAGATGCTGGCGCCGATGCAGTGAAGTTTCAAACGTTTAATGCTGAGCGATTGGCTGCCCTGAGTGCGCCAAAAGCCAGTTATCAGCGGCAGACGACGGACTCCCAAGAGTCCCAGTTGGCAATGCTCAAGCGTCTTGAGTTGCCCGAGGCGTGGCATCAAGATCTCAAGGATTATGCTCAGTCACTTGGCCTCGTTTTTATTTCAACTGCTTTCGACACTCAAAGCCTCGGTTTTTTGCAGTCCCTGGATTTGCCATTCTACAAAGTTCCCTCTGGCGAGATTACGAATGGTCCGCTCCTTCTCGCCTTTGCAAGGACTGGTAAAGATTTGATTATCTCTACTGGGATGTCCACCCTGGCTGAAATCGAGCAAGCTTTGGCGGTCGTCGCCTACGGATATTGCCATGAAAGCGAGCCGCGTTCGCAGGAGGATGTCTGGCGGTTCTGGAGCACGACGGATGCTCGCCTAGCCATTGAGAAAAAGGTGACTCTGCTACATTGCACCTCCCAATACCCAACCCCGATGCCCGAAGTGAACCTCAGGGCCATGGATACACTGCAATGCGCCTTTGGTTTGCCCGTTGGCTATTCGGACCACACTGAGGGGCTTGTTATTCCGGTTGCTGCAGTTGCGCGCGGAGCTGCGATCATTGAGAAGCACTTCACGCTTGATCGTGATTTGCCTGGGCCAGATCATAAGGCTTCTCTGGAGCCTGGAGAACTGACAGCCATGGTGAGTCAAATTCGGGGCGTCGAGTTGGCTCTTGGTGATGGTATTAAACGACCACAAGCGAGCGAGTGGGATACGCGGCAGGCGGCGAGGCAGCAACTATTATTTGTTGGGGCGGTGAAGAAGGGTGACATTGTGAATCGCGAATCATTAAGTACAGCACGGTGTGGACGAGGCTTGTCCCCGATGAGGTTTTGGGATTTGATTGATATGCCGGCTGTTCGCGATTATGAGGCTGGCGAGGTACTTGAGTGAGCTCCGATACGCTGGATCTCGCTAAAAGGCCCTGCGTATTGTTGGGCGCCGGCGGACATGCGAAGGTTGTAGCCGACTTGGCTATTGCCCTGGGAGGATATGTTACTGGCGTTTGCGACCCGGTTTTGGTAAACGAAAATCACCGGGATTGGCAGGGCTTCCCAGTTCTTGGGGGTGATGACTATCTCTTGTCAGTATTGCCGCAAGATGTTTGGCTGTTGAACGGCGTGGGGAAAATGCCGGGCAATAAGGCAAGAGCGGCTCTTTACGTTCGATTTCGCGAGTCAGGCTTCCGTTTTCCACCATTGATTCATCCTCGCGCGAGCGTCGCTCCCAGTGCGGTCGTGCACGAGGGATCACAGGTTATGGCGGGTGCTATTATTCAGGCTGGAGCTGAGGTGGGCTGCAACGCTATCGTCAACTCAGCAAGTTCTGTCGATCACGATTCTTGCATTGGTGCACACGCACATGTTGCTCCCGGAGTGACTGTATGTGGCAACGTCACTATTGGTGAGCATGCCTTTATTGGCGCGGGTGCGACCATCATTCAGGGTGTTATTTTATCCGCGAATTGTTTTATCAAGGCCGGCTCGCTTGTCATTAAAGACAGGGTGTAGCCTGCTGAATTTAGTTTCGCTGTATTATGGTCGTGGGTTCTATATGAAGACTCATCGTTTTGAGAAAAGGTGGCAAGATGTCGTTGTTGAGCCGGAAATGCCGCTGGAAAAGGCGATTGAGATTCTGGACCGTGGTGGTCTCAGGATTGTGTTGGTCGCAGATGCCGCCCAACGCCTGGTGGGCACCGTTACGGACGGGGATATTCGGCGTGCACTTCTTAAGCATAGACCCCTGGACTCTCCGGTCCGGGACGTGATGTGCAAGCACCCACACTCTGCGGGCAGTGATTGGAGCAAAGATCGGATCTTGGCTGTTATGGAAGATCTTGAGCTGCTTCAGATTCCCGTTGTCGATGAAGATTCAAGGCTTATTGGACTTGAAACGCTGCATGGGCTGATGGAGCGCCGGACCCTGGATAATCCGGTCTTTCTCATGGCGGGTGGATTCGGAACTCGTTTACGCCCTCTGACGAACGATTGCCCGAAGCCCCTTCTGAAGGTTGGTGATAAGCCAATTCTGGAGTTGATACTGGAGAGTCTGGTGAATGCCGGCTTTCATCATTTCTACATATCAACGCATTATTTGCCGGAAATGATTCAGGAGTATTTTGGAGATGGCTCCCTCTGGGGTGTAAAGATTGAGTACGTGCATGAGGAAGAGCCCCTTGGAACTGGAGGTGCGTTGGGCCTATTGCCGAGCAATGATATCGATTTGCCTCTTTTGATGATGAACGGAGATCTGTTAACGACAATCAATTACCGTGAACTGCTGGACTTTCATCGAAATCACGACAGCATCGCCACTATGTGTGTTCGGCAATATGAACATCAGATTCCGTATGGGGTAGTCCAAACGGACGGCGCTTATATCCAGAGCATGGACGAAAAGCCGGTTCAGAAATGCTTTATTAACGCGGGTATTTATGTAATTGCACCTGAGATCGTACGTTCGGTGAAAAAGGGTACGCGAATTGATATGCCAACCTTGCTGGAAAAGCAGATGGCTCAAGGGGAAAAGGTCTCAATGTTTCCTGTCCACGAATATTGGTTGGATATTGGAAAGATGGATGACTTTCAACGAGCCCAAAGTGAAGTTGGTCTTATTTTATGAGAGTAGCCATTATCCCGGCGCGTGGGGGCAGCAAACGTTTGCCTGGGAAGAACCTCAAACCGCTTGCTGGCAAGCCAGTTATTCAATGGAGCATTGACGCCGCGCTTGAAAGTGGAATTTTTGATCGTGTATGCGTTAGCACGGATTCTGAGGAAATTGCTGAATTGGCGCAACTCGGTGGGGCTGAGGTGCCATTTCTGAGGCCGGCAGAGCTGGCGACTGATACTGCGACCACGGCGGATGTAGTCCGCGACTTCATTCACAGGTACGAGGCCCTGAAACATGAAATCGCTGAATCAGTGTGCCTGCTTCAACCGACTTCTCCTCTGAGGACGGTGAACGATATCAGGGAGGCTGCAAAGCTGCTCCTGGAAGAGGAAGTGGATGCCGTTGTTTCAGTATGTGAGATGGAACATCCTTACCAGCTATGCGGTCCTCTGGGCCCTTCAGGAAGTTTGCAGGGGTTCGTGAAAGCCGCAGAGAATATCCGCTCGCAGGATCAGGAGACCTTCTATCGTTTGAACGGTGCCATATATTTCTGCAGCAGAGAAGCCGCGTTGAAGCTTGAGATGCTCTATGAGCCTTGCTTCACTTCTCGCGCATACATTATGAGCCCGTGGCATTCCGTGGATATCGACACGAAGATGGATTTCCGGATCGCTGAGGCGTTGATTGACTGTATTTGACTCAAGTGGATCTGAGATCCGTGGGGAAACGCAATCAGGAAGCCGGCCATACTTGGCCGGCTTTTTCGTAAGGCATTAGTTAATTTTGGGCACACCAGGTGGTGTCAGTGCATCAAACCCTTCGAATGAAGGGGCTTTGGCTAGTTCAATTGCCCTGGTAGGCTCTCCCCCTGCGCCGTCACCCTGATTGGGGACTTGTTGTTGTGGCGATGTGTCGGAATCATTAGCCGCCGTGTCACCACTCGCGCCATTCGTTGTTTTGTCTGGCCCAGCCGATAGATGCTCCTGCGAAAACCGTGCTGGGATCGGTAATATCCTGACCGGTACCATAGAGTTTCCAGGCCGCACCCATATTCGGAATGAGGGTGCTATCAAAGGCTCCATCCTGTACCGCTATGCCGCAGTTTCCAGTTGGATCTTCGATGCACAGCTGCTTTCCCTGTTCCAGGTAAGGCGAGAGATCAACTCCGCATGCCTCCGGGTCAGCCGTGCAGTCTTCGGTGGCGACCTGGTAACCCGTGTTGTATCCGTCCTGACGTATGGCGTCGGTGTCGATGCCGCACTCCAGTGGTGTGTCGGCGCAGAGCTGTCGGGTTTTGGTGTCAATTCGGGTTATGACCTCTAAAGTGCTCAGGGTATCGAGCTGGAAGGACAAGTCTCTTGAGGTGGATTCACCATTTGAATCGGTGATTTTGACGGTAACACTGTGCGGCCCGCCATTCATCAACACTTCTTCAAAAATGCCGTTGTGTAACCATCCCTGTTTCAGTTGCAACGTTGATTAAAGTTTTCCGCCCGTTGGTGTTTCGCCAGGTATTCCCATTGCGTCAGATCTTCCAGTGAATCGTGTGGGCGCTCATCGTTGTATTCCGTCATCCAGGACTCGGTCAGTTCTCGGACTTCGGTGAGGTTCCGGAAGACATACATGTTCAGGATCTCGTCCCGATAAGTTCGATTGAAGCGCTCAACATACGAGTTCTGAGTGGGTGTTCCGGGTTTTACAAATTCCAATTCAATGCCGCGTTGCTCGGCCCAATCTGCCAAGGCGATCGAGATGAATTCCGGGCCGTTATCCATGCGTAGTTTGGCCGGGTAGCCTCGCCAAGCGATGATGCGTTCAAGAGCCCGTATGACCCTCGGAGCTGGCAGGTTCAGACCAACCTCGATAGCCTGTACCTCGCGGTTAAAGTAGTCCGCCACGTTGAAGGTACGGAAGCGGCGACCACAGAGCAGACTGTCGCTCATGAAATCTATGGACCAACATCGATTGACGGTAGCTGGTACGCTTAATGGCTCCGGATTTCGTGTCGGGAGTCGTTTCTTACCCCGTCGTCGTTTGTTCAGGTTGAGCGCACAATACAGCCGATGTACCCGCTTGTGATTCCACCCGTGCCCCCAGCGTCGCAGCACCTTGAATAGTTTGCTGAAACCATAGGCGGGATAGCGCTCAGTTGCACTTTGAAGCGCGGCAATCACCGGTTCATCCCGCGAGGTATCCGGCCGATACCGGTACACAGAGTCACTGATGCCAGCAATTCGGCAGGCTCTGCACCATGCGCCTGCTTCAGGTAATCCACCAGTTCTCGTCGAACGGCTGGCTATACAGCTTTTTTTCGATCACATCCTTCAGCAGTTTGTGATCCAGACTCAGCTCGGCGTACATCTGCTTTAGCCGACGGTGTAGTGGTCAACTAATCCCGGACAGTGTTTTAAGGTTTTCCTCATCAGCAACAGGTGAAATGCCGTCGTTGAATGCGTGAGGTCGTTGCCGGTTGTAGGAGGTCGCATCGGAGATGCCGTACTCCTGGCAGACTTCCTTGACCAAGCGGCCGCCCTCGACCTCCTTCAGGATCTTGACGATCTGTGACTCGCTGTACCCTGATTTCTTCATGTCGTTCTCCGCTTGCCTCATTGTGGCCGGAGAACTCTAATTACGCATGCACCGATTTTAGGGGATGGTTACAAATTTCTGTCAGGCCTTCATCCCATGGATTTGAACGAAGTGAGATGCTCCTTAATTTGAAGTCTGATTACATCAATTTAAGTTCTTCGTAAATTTGGTTGGGCCAAGATTAAAAAAACGAGCTCACTATTTACTTTCTTAAATGATTTTTTTGCCATTTAACTTTGGTTTTATTAGTATTGCCTCTGGCGAAACGTCAATCCTCGTTGTTTTTTTAAACCCTATCTTTAATAAGGTTTCTATTTCCATGGCAAAGATCAACGACTATTATCAGAAAAAACAGCTTATGGAAAAGCTCGCGAACGAGCTGGAGCAACTTGAAAAAGACCAGTCTCTGAAAAAAGAACTGGATTTCGAAAACAAAGTTCGCGACCTCATGAAGGAGTATGATAAATCCCCGAAAGATGTACTTCAGATCTTGTCGGCCATCGATCCTTCAATTGCAGGTTCAAAAACCGAAGTCGGTTCTGGTAGCCGTCCCAAGCGTCCGCTGAAAACCTACAAGAACCCGCACACCGGTGAAGTGGTTAAAACCCGTGGCGGTAATCACAAAACGCTGAACGAATGGCGTGACAAGTACGGTAAAGAAGCGGTCCAGAGCTGGCAGCAGGACTGATTATTTGTCGGTCGTATTTGTATTTCAATCCGGTCCTGGGGACCGGGTTGAAACCTTCCCGGTCGTTAACCGATAACGACCCGATTCTTCCCCGTTTCCTTCGCTCGATACAAAGCTTCATCGGCTTTTTGTAGCCACTGCATATAGTTCTCCGGATCTGCATTCAATTGGGATACGCCCATACTGACTGTATATCGAATGTCACCGGTATTTGTTTGCACGACGCTTTGTACGATCGTTTCCCGAATACGTTCACAAATGATCCGGGCCCCTTCCTGGTCGGTTTCCGGCAGTATGATTCCGAACTCTTCCCCTCCATATCGCCCCGCCTTGTCTGACTGACGGATGGCTTCCTTGGTAACGTTGGCCGCGTGCCGGATGACGTTATCGCCTGCCAGGTGCCCATGAGTGTCATTGATGGGTTTGAAATTATCGAGATCGAACATCACCAGGCTGGTGGCATGACCATATCGGCGAAAACGTTCGTATTCTGCGTCGACCAGATTTTCCCAGGTTCCACGATTGAGCAGACCGGTGAGTCGGTCGGTCATGCTGAGCTTTTCCAACTGTTCGTTGGCGCGTTCCAGGGCCCGCTTGCTGGTGGCGATGTCGGTGACGTCATACACCATCAAGCACACTTTCTCGACCTCGCCGGTTGGGCCGTTAAGCGGGTTGATGGTGAGACTCTGGAACATATACTCCTCAATGCCGGTAATCGGACGGGTGTTCCGGAATTTGAACAGGTACGGGCGTTGTTCCCAGGAAATGAAGGCGCGGGTGTTCAGCATGGCCACGGCATCGACCTTTTGGGTCAGCCACGCCTTTGGAATGTCAGGAAAAACATCGAACAGAACCTTATTGTGAACCTGGCTGGCCGTGATGCCACTGTGGTTTTCCATGAAGCCGTTCCAGGTTTGAACCCTGAAATCCAGATCCAGGACCACCAGGCCCACTTCAATGGATTCCAGCATGTCCACCAGCCAGTGAAAGGAGGTTGCTTCAAGGTCGTTCATGGGCATGGCTCAGTCCACCAGGTATTGCAGGCGTTGTTCCAGAAATGGGATGGAGGATTCGGTGAGCAAAATAAGCATGTCGCATTGAATATTGCGGTTTTCAAGAACATAGCTGATTTCAATGCAAAGCAGTTGCTCGTTCCGGCCCCTGTGATGCTCCAGGAGGTCGGTAATCTGGCGATGTTGTCCCAGCACTCTGGGGTGTGAAAGGCCGAGTTTGATGTCGAGCTGGTCGCCAATCCCTTTGAGGAAAGCGCCGAAAAGTATACTGGACATGTCCATCAGTACTTCCACATTCACCGCGTCGTCATCCGGATTCTCGTACTGGAGCATTTCGGCCATGTTCCGGAAACTGGCATCGGCAAACAGAAGCAGCGCCTCGCCGGCGATGCCTGCACCCGTAAACCCCTGGCAGACGGCCGAATAGGTGTCTCTGTCTTTTGCGGCAGAGATAGCCATGTGGAGTTCGGAGTTGGCGATAAAGGCGACGCGGGGGATGGGCTGCTTCACGAAAACATTGAGCAACCTCGCCAGCAGGTCGGAGGAACGCCCCATTGCAACGTTCGCAATTTCCTGCAGGTAGTCGTTCAGCGAAACCGAAATTTCCGGAATCTGACTGCCCGTTGCCGTCAGTGACGTATCACTGAGCGCGGTATCTTCCAGCTCCCCGGGCCGGTAGAGGCCATACTGGGTCAGCAGTTCAACGATCACCGCTGAATCCGTGGGCTTTTTGATGAAATCTATGGCGCCCAGTTTGCGGACCCGGTCTCGGGCTTCGGGTTGGATGTCGCCGGAGACCACAATGGTTAGTATCGGGAGATCTTCTGACCGGATGTGTTCAAGCACCCGATAGCCGTCAAGCTTTGGCATGTTCAGGTCCAGAAACATCAGATCAG
This sequence comes from Marinobacter koreensis, assembly GCF_023156285.1. Lineage (GTDB taxonomy): Bacteria > Pseudomonadota > Gammaproteobacteria > Pseudomonadales > Oleiphilaceae > Marinobacter > Marinobacter koreensis. The sequence goes on from NZ_JAKZAJ010000001.1 coordinate 638,817, forward strand.
CGGTGCCTGCTCTGAGTTTTTCAAGCGCCTCAACCCCGTTTTGAGCAAAATCCACTGTGTCGTGGAGTCCCTGGGGCAGGGCTCGGGCCATCTGTTTTCGGGCCAGTGAGGAGTCGTCGCAAATCAGGATGCGAGTGGTCATTGATATGGCCATTGCCAGTTTGTCAGCGAATTCAACAGTATATCAGCAATCAGTCTTATGTATATGAGTCATACAGATCTTTAATCTGATGAGGCCAGTTTTGGAAGCAAATTGGGGGTGGTTGAGAAATCGTTAACAAATGTTACCGCACTCTGATTGATTTGTTTCTGATTGTGAACAACCGCACTCTATTGGCCAGAGTGACTCAGATATAGTGGGTTTGTGGCAAATAACAAACAAAGGAAAAGCCACCTGTGGCCACCGGAACAACAAGAAAAACCGGGGCGGCAGTAGAGCCGGGCGTCGAAACAGGCTCTAACACCAACAATCAGAGACACAGATTATGAGACAGTACGCGTACGGATGCGCTGCCCTCGCTGTAATTTGCCTGGGCGGTGCGCCCTTTGCACAGGCAGAACTCAAACCCATCTCCGACAAGGCCATGAGCGATGTAACGGGGCAGGGGTTTATGCAGGTTGAGAATATTCAGGATGTTCCTGGTACCACTCACAATTTCACGCGCATGACTCTGGGAATGGACGTGGAAACCCGGGTCAACATCGACGACATTGAAGTTGGCCAGATTAACGGCGGCACGGATTTTTCTGCGCAACATATGGCTCTGGGGCATATTTCGCGGGACGCCACGACCGTGCAATACGATGGGAATACCTACGCGGTCGGGGACACAGTTCCTTTTCAGGCGTACCAGCCCTATATCGAGCTTGCTGAAAGTCCGGTGGACGGCAAGCTGTCCGGTTTCCGGATGGGCTTCAAGCAGGCCCGCGGTTCGGTTTCCTCTGTTACCTCCAGTTTCAGTGGCAACATTGGCGTCAAGTTGGTTGATGACGCTGGCAACCCTCACGACGCGACCCTGCTTGATTCAACCACCACTGCGACAAACCTCCGTGCTACCCACATCGGCATCGACGATGGTAGTGTGGCAGTAGACTGCTCAACCAGCACTAATTGCGCGCCGCTCACGCACCTGCAGTCGCTGATTGTCGGTTCCGGTAACACCGATGGCACCACGGGGTTCACCAAAGACTTCTTCATCGGCTTTCAGCGCGAGGGGGTCAACTGGCTGAGTCCAGATGGTTCCGGTACGACCATCAACGCCGGGCAAGGCGTTTTCATCAATCTGCCCAGCAGCACGAAAATCGACATGAGCCAGCTGGCCGGCCCGAACGGTGTTCCCCGCCTGCAGACACACCAGGTGGATATGGGGACGAAACTGTTTTAAGTGGTAAACTCCTGCCAGTGTTGAAAGTCACCGGCAGGAGTCCTTCCTTTTGATCCGCTCGTTCTACTGGCACGATTACGAAACCTTCGGCGTGGACCCCATTCACGATCGACCCTCTCAATTCGCCGGTGTCCGTACCGACGCAGACCTGAACATCATCGAAGATCCGTTGGTGATCTACTGCAAGCCCGCCGATGATTATCTGCCTTCTCCGGAGGCCTGCTTGATTACCGGTATCACCCCTCAAAAAGCGCTTGAGGATGGTTACCCCGAAGCCGAGTTCATTGCGCAGATCAACGAGGCATTCAGCCAGCCCGGTACCTGCGTGGTGGGGTATAACAGCCTGAGATTCGATGACGAGGTCACCCGTCACACGCTTTACCGTAACCTCCGTGATCCCTACGCGCGCGAATGGCAGAACGGGAATTCCCGGTGGGATATCATCGACATGGTGCGGCTGACCTATGCGCTTCGCCCGGAGGGCATCAACTGGCCGAAAAAGGAGGACGGTTCTCCCAGCTTCCGGCTGGAGGAGTTGACTGTGGCCAATGGCATCGCCCACGAGAGTGCCCACGATGCGATGTCGGATGTGACGGCGACCATTGCCGTCGCCAAGCTGATCAAGGATACGCACCCAAAACTCTTCAACTTCGTGCTGGAGCACAAGGACAAGCATTCCACGCGACAGATGCTCGATACCGCGACCATGAAGCCGGTGTTTCATGTGTCGGCGAAATACCCGGCCAGTCGCGGCTGCTGTGCCCTTGTGGCGCCGGTTGCCGAACACCCGACCAACAAAAACATGGTTATCGTGTACGACCTGCGGGAAGATCCTTCCGAGCTGATCAATGCGACCCCGGAACAGATCCGTGAGCGGGTGTTTACGTCCCAGGCGGATCTGGGTGAGGGCGTCACTCGTTTCCCGCTCAAGGGCGTCCAGCTGAACAAGTGTCCGGTTCTTGCTCCCGCGAACATGCTGTCTACCCTGTCAAAAGAGCGTCTGGCGGAGCTGGAACTGGACGGCGATGCCTTGCGGAGCAATCTTTCCCGTTTGCGGCAGGCGCCGGAGGTGGCCTCGAAAATAGCCCAGGCTTTTGACCAGTCTTTTGAGGGCTCGGACCTGACCGATCCGGATGAACAGCTTTACGCCGGCGGGTTTATCAGCAAGGGAGATCGGGAAAAACTGAACTGGGTGATCTCCCAGCCACCGGAAAGTCTGGGGGAGCTGGAAGTGCGCTTTGAAGACGAGCGCCTGCAGGAGTTGCTGTTCCGGTATCGAGCCAGGAATTACCCGAACACCCTGATCGGCGAAGAGATGGAGCGCTGGGAAGCCTTTCGGTCGGAGCGGCTCATGCATCCGAAATCCGGATGGCGGTCGCTGGAAGCCTATGCGCACGAATTGCAGCGTTTAGCTACAGATCCTGAGCTAACGCCGGAGAAACGGCACGTTCTGGAGGATCTGCATTTGTACGGCGAGTCTTTGATGCCCTATATCTGAAACTGGTGCTAAAACGGGGTCAGATGAACATTTCACCTGACGCCATCTTCATCTGACCCCGATTTCTCGATCACCGCCTGCGCTGGAAATATACGCTCAGGTTCTGCCCCATCAGACTCTGCACTTCGCTGCCGAGGGCTTCAGCCTGGATCTGCCGCTGCACCGGCAGCGTGGCCAGGGTGTGGCCATCGGTATCCCGGGCCTTGACCAGTTTCCAGTCTACCTCGTTGCTGAGGAGCGCGAGCGCTTCGCGAAGTTGCTTCTCGTCCTGTGGGCGGAACCAGCGGTCGCGGCAGCCTCCCAGGCTGTAGAAATTCGGTTCGGCGACCAGCAACTCCCAGCTTGCGTCGTTCCGGTTTGCCAGCACCATGCGGCGCAGTTGGCGGAGCGTCTGACGCGTGGGCTGCAACTTGTGTTCGGCAATGAGTTTTCGGATCTGCTTGTCGCCCGGCGTTTGTTCGTCCAGCGCGCTGTGCACGTGAACAATACCTCCGGCGTTGGTGGCGGTGTTGATCAGTGCCGCCAGTGACAGTGTCGTCATGGCAGGAGAGGGGAGCCGTCCCACTTCGATCCAGTGAACCTGATGGCCATCCGACACGAAGTTCTGGGCAATGGACCAGGGCCAGAACACGATGTTGTCCATGCCTATCTCGCTGGCCATGCGTGTGGCCTTTGCGATGTTGGCCAGGGACTCGTCTACCGCGATCACTTCGACATCGTCCAGGTAACGGGCCAGCTCCATGGCGCGCTGACCGGATTGGGCACCGCAAACCATGATTCGAAGCGTTCCCGGGAGGTTGTCTGTTTGCAGCCCCAGTTCCGTGGCCATGATGGTTTTCAGGCTGCTTTCTGCCTGGTAAGCCAATTGGCTCCAGGCTGGCCAGGCCTGAGGCACGTCCATCTTCTCAAGACACAGTTCGTCCGTTTTTTCCTGGAAGTTCTGTTTGATGGCCTCTTCTTCGGCCCGATCGTAGTAGCTGGCGGCAAGAACCGGTTGCAGCGCCAAAGGCCAGTCTGCGAGACCCCATTGGCCAAGCTGCACGGCAAAGCTCTGATGAAACAGGGCGCCGTACATGGCACTGATCATCAGGGAGCCGACGAGGGCATCCTGCTCATCGCCCAGCGCAAATTGCGCCTGAAGGCTGTCATTGATGGCGGCGATCAGGCGTTCTTCATCGTCCTCGGCAGCGAGAGCATAGCCGGTTCTGTCCGCGTACTGGGCAATCGCCAGAGTCAGCGGCTGAAGCTCATCCCTCAGTTTCACCGTCTGCGCCACTTCGGCCAGAATGGCGCGGCGCAGCAGAGTCACCAGTTCCTCAACGGCCGGGTTCGGCATCAGCGTCTTCTGCAGTGCGAGGAGAAGAAGTTGGTCTTCCGCTGCGGCCTCCAGCGAGACCTGTGCATCGGGATTATCCAGATCATAATGATGCTGAAGAATGGCGCCGACAAATCGACCAAGCTCCTGATGGGGTAAGCCGTCACGTTCAAGCAATGCAGTTGCGTCTTTGGCAAGGGCCAAGTCGGCACTGTTCACTGCGAGGTGTTGAGCACAGCTCAGCATGCCGCTGTAGATCGACGCCCACTCCGCACCGCTTTCAAGCAATTTGCGGTAATGCAGAAAAGCTACATCAAACTGCCCCTGCAAACGCTTGGCATGGGCAACGCCACAAAAAGCGGCGGCCGATTGCCGGTCGTATTCCAGTGCCTGGATAAAATACTGCTCCGCCAGAGCCGGACGCTCGGTTTGGATAGCCCAGTAACCCAGGTTGCAGTATTGCTGGGCTTGCGCTGGCTGCTGATCCAGGCTGGCGTTAAACAACGTGTGCGCTTTCTCACGGTTTCCGTCGTCCATCTCCACCCGGCCCAGCAGGCCCAGAGCGGCGGCGTTGTTAGGCTCCATTGCCAGTGCCTCAGTCAGGTAATCCCGGCATTCGTGGCGGGCCTTGAGCCGTTGCACGAACGACAATGACGGGCTGTTGGATTCGCCGTAGGCGAGATTGGCTTGCAGAAGCAGCCGAGCGACTTCGGCGTGCCGGGACTGGGATACCTGAACTTGATGCTTGGCTTGCATGGAATACCTCGTGAAATCCGCCGCAATGGGAAGCGGCAAAGATCTGCAGTTTTTTGACGGTTTGCCGTGCTTTGTAAGTGATCAGGCGAAATGCGTGCCAAGTTACCGAGTCTGGAAAAGGCGTGTTATTTGCATGTAGAGTTCAGGATGTCACTTTACCGTCAAATGGCCGTCGCTTATGAAAGTCCTCGTAACTGGTGGAGCTGGGTTTATAGGCTCTGCATTTATCCGTCACCTGATCAGTGATGGGGCCTATCAGGTTGTAAATGTCGACAAGCTGACGTATGCGGGAAGTCTTGATTCGTTAGCCGACATCAGTGAGTCTCCGGACTATGTGTTCGAGAAGGTCGACATTTGTGATCGTGCGAGTCTAATCCGGGTTTTTGCTGAGCATTCGCCGGATATGGTGGTACACCTCGCTGCTGAATCTCATGTGGATCGCTCAATTGATGGCCCTGAGACATGTATTCAAACCAATATAATGGGTACCTTTCATCTGATTGATGTTGCGCTCCGCTATCAGCGGGAAACGGGCCGGCTTCGTCGCTTTCATCATGTGAGCACTGATGAGGTTTTTGGTGATCTCGGTCTGGGAGATGTGCCGTTCAGCGAAAATTCTTCCTATCGTCCGAGTTCACCTTACGCAGCAAGTAAGGCCTGTGCGGACCACCTGGTACGAGCGTGGGGGCGTACGTATGGAGTACCGTTCGTTATAAGCAATTGCTCCAATAACTATGGGCCCTACCAGTACCCGGAAAAGTTGATTCCTCTTACTACAATGCGGGCATTGGCGGGCCGATCGTTGCCAATCTATGGCGATGGTCAACAGATTCGTGACTGGCTTTATGTGGAGGATCACGCACTCGCTCTCGAGAAAATCATGATTGATGGTCGAAATGGCGAAACCTACCTCGTTGGTGGGCGGGAAGAGCGAACCAATCTTGAGGTCGTCCGGGGTGTTTGTCAGGCTCTCCAGAAGTATCGGCCGAGGGAAAACGGATACGAAAAACTGATTACATTCGTGGGTGACCGGCCGGGGCATGACCGCCGCTATGCGGTCGATACGACAAGTTTGGAGCGGGAGCTGGGCTGGAGGCCGCTAAGGTCGTTCGAAAGCGGGCTGGATAATACAGTCCGCTGGTATCTGGAAAACTTCCGATGGCTGGAAGCCAAAGAGACGAACGGTGAGCGTCTGGGACTTGGCGGAGATATCAGGGTATGAAGGGAATCATTCTGGCTGGCGGCACCGGGGCCCGCCTATATCCAATTACTACGGGGGCTTCCAAGCAGCTTCTGCCCGTGTACGACAAACCGATGATTTACTACCCTTTGTCCGTCTTGATGTTGGCGGGTATAAGGGACATCCTGATTATTACTACGCCAGAGGACCGCGGCAGCTTTGAACGCATGCTGGGTGACGGTAGCGGATTCGGAATTCGGCTTTCCTATGCTGTACAAAAGGTGCCAGAGGGATTGGCGCAGGCCTTTTTGATAGGAGAGAAGTTTATTGGGAGGGATAGAGTTTGCCTTGTTCTCGGTGACAACATTTTCTATGGCCAAGGGTTTTCGCCAAAGCTGCGTAATGCTGCCGCTCGGGAAGTGGGCGCGACAATCTTCGGGTATCAGGTGCGTGATCCGGAGCGTTTCGGCGTAGTGGAGTTCGATGAAAAACAGCAGGTAATATCTATTGAGGAAAAACCGCTACGGCCTCGCTCAAGCTACGCAGTTACCGGGCTGTACTTCTATGATAATGACGTCGTCGATATCGCAAGGCATGTGGAGCGATCCGAGCGAGGGGAGCTGGAAATCAGCAGCATCAACCAAGTTTATCTTGAACGGGAGAAGCTGGTAGTAGAGAGATTGGTTAGAGGGTTTGCTTGGCTCGATACCGGGACGCATGAAAGCTTACTGGAGGCGGCGCAGTTCGTCGAAACGATAGAAAAACGGCAAGGCTTTAAAATCGCTTGCCTGGAGGAGATCGCTTTGAATCAAGGGTGGATATCCACTGACTATCTGCGTCAGTCAAGGGCTTTTGCCGCCGGTAATGGCTATGGTCAGTATGTCAGGGAAATTGTGGCGGAATATGATTCCAGTTACTGAGCCTTATCTCCCCCCCCGTGGTCGTTTGGACTATTACCTGGACCGGGTGTACGCTTCCCATCGCCTTACGAACGATGGCCCTCTGGTGCGTGAGCTTACTCGTCGCCTGGAGGATTACCTCGGTGTCACAAATCTCTTGTTGGTTGCAAACGGTACCTTGGCAATCCAGTTGGCTTTGGCAACCCTCGGAGTAAAGCGAGGGAGAGGGCTGACCACCCCTTTCACATTTCCTGCCACTAGCTCAGCTCTCTCATGGCAGGGAGTAGAGCCGCAGTATGCCGATATTGATCCGGAAACGCTGAACTTAGATCCGCTCGCTGCTGATCATGCAGTGACTGCGGATACTCGGGTCATCTTGCCGGTCCATACATACGGAAATCCCTGTGATGTTGAACGATTCAGAGCACTGGCGAACAGAATTCGCGTACCCCTAGTTTATGATGCTTCCCATGCTTTCGGTGTTCAACTCAACGGCCAGAGTCTGCTGAACTGGGGCGATGCGGCGACTCTTAGCCTGCATGCAACCAAGCTCTTTCACACAGCGGAGGGTGGAGGCATTGTTTTCCGAGATTCACACCTTCTAGAAGAGGCTCGTTCAATGATTAATTTTGGTCTTGATAACGGCTCGCCCGTGAGGATTGGAATCAACGCCAAAATGAGCGAAATGCACGCCGCTATGGGGTTAGCGGTGCTGGAGGCTATCGATGAAATCATTGATTACCGAATGGCTATTCAGGACCATTACCGCAAACGGCTTTCAGGACGAATAGAACTCCCGGTATTTTCGGCCGATGCCAGCGCCAACGGCGCCTATATGCCGGTGCTATGCCGGAACGCGGTGCATCGGAAAAGGGTTCAGCGCCACCTGCTTGCAAACGGCATAGAAAGCCGTGCCTATTTTTCGCCCGCTTTGGGGTCACTTGGCCTGTATACCAAAGAAATCACTGGAGCTGGTGTCGAATTCGCGGACCGAATACTCTGCCTCCCGATTTTTTTCGGACTTTCGACCATACAGGTTGACCACATTTGCGATCTTGTTTGTGCCATTCCCCCGACCCAGGAACCTGCATTGTGAAACGTCCTCAACTGGTCATATACGGGAACGGCCATATGGCCCGGATGCTGGCAGAGATTGTGTCGCCATCCTATGAGACAGTGGCCTTTACCGTCGACAGGGACCTGATTTCACGGCCTGAATTCTGCGGCCTTCCTCTGTTGCCCTTCGATGCGATCGACACCCTTTTTTTACCTGCGGAATACTCGATGCTGATTGCCGTCGGCTACGTGGGGATGAACAGTATTCGGTTGGAGCGGGCAGCTGAAGCACGGGCTAAAGGCTATAAGCTGATTAACTACATCGATAAATCAGCGCGTCTGTATCCCTCTACTGATCTCGGCGACAACAATGTGATTCTGGAGTATGCGGTGTTGCATCCCGGGAGCCAAGTTGGCTCGGCCAACTTTATCGGCAGCAACGTTAACCTGGGACATGGCACCCAGCTGGCGGATGGTTGTTGGCTCAATAGCGGTGTTGCCATCGGTGGTGAGGTGCGGCTGGGGCACGGTTGTGTGTTCGGAATGAATGCGTCAGCAGCACATGGAATCAGCGTGGGAGAAAAAACGTTCGTGGCCGCCAACACTTTTCTTGCCGACAGCTCATCTGAAGGAGCCGTTTTCCTGTCTGAGCGGGCAATCAAGCATCGTCTCAAAAGCGAAACCTTTCTTAGACTGCTGGGGGTGGTATGAGTGGCCCGATTTACTGCCGGTTTATGCGGCAAGTTGTGCGCCAGCCGGACAAAACTGCTCTGGTCGCTATTAATGGAACCGATTCATATAGGCAACTTCACCGAGCAGTAGAGGCGTGTGTTAGGCAGCTCGCCGGCTGGGGGCTTCAAAGGGGTGATCACCTTGGCGTGTTATTGCCGAATTGTCGTGAGTTTGTTGTTCTGATGTTAGCTGCTGCTCGCATGGAGCTGGTACTGGTGCCTCACTCCATGAGTCTCGGAGCACGAGCGTTATCGACAGTATTCGAACATACACGGGTTCGGCGTTGCGTGATCTGGCACGCTCGCCTGCCGGACCTGGAATCCGTCCTCGGGGAGAGCGGGCTCGCCTGGTTTGTGGCAGGAGGCCAAAGGGCAGGCTATCCGCATCTGGAGCTTGAGGGAGGTGGTGAGACAGACCCAACCGACGCGCCCCAGGTCAGTCAGGTTGTCAACGACATCCCCTATATCCTGACCCTAACGTCGGGTTCCACGGGTGAACCCAAGCCGATCATTTTGAGCCAGCAAACCAAGATCGCCCGAGCCAGGAGTGCTATCGATGCGTATGGGCTAACTGACCAGGATGTCATCGTGGCAGCTACTCCACTTTATCACTCTCTAGCTGAGCGGCTTGTGCTATTACCCCTGATGATCGGTGCCACCTGTGTTCTCCAGCCTCACTTTACGGCCGAGCGCTGGCTAGACGATGTGGAGCAATATGGGGTGACGTTCTCAATCATTGTATCGACCCAGGTGAGACGCATTCTTGAGTATTGTCAGGCGAGTGATCGCTGTTTTCCAGCGACCCTGAGGACCTTGGTGTCCTCCTCAGAGCAACTATCTGTGGACAGTAAGATCAGCGTTCTGAGACTGTTCCGTGGTCAGTTTCACGAATGCTACGGCGCATCAGAGGTGGCGACAGTGTCGGATCTCAATGCCAACGCCAATCCGGAAAAATGGGCCTCGGTCGGGTTGCCAATGCCGGGAGTGAATCTCCGAATCGTGAGCTCCGAAGGAAACGTGGCTCCTGTTGGCGAATCTGGGGAGATCGAGGTCCGCACTCCCCTGGCGTTCAGTGGTTATTATGAGCGACAGGAGGAGACGGCTGCCGCGCATCATGAAGGCTATTTCCGGACTGGAGATTTGGGCTACCTTGATGAGGACGGCTTCTTGTATTTCTTGGGGCGCAAGAAACATACGATCATCACCGGTGGCATCAATGTTTACCCGCGCGATATCGAGGATCTGGTCAGCAGTGATCCCGATGTTCGTGACTGCGCTGCATTTGCTGTTCCGGACCCGGTTCTGGGTGAGGCCGTCGCCGTCGCGGTGGTCACCGATGATCTCGACTCCCGCCTGATTCGCAGACTGCGCCTTCTCTGCGCTCGTGAACTCAGTGATTACCAGCAGCCCCGCAGATTTTACCGGTTTGAAGTGATTCCCCGTAGCGGTCTTTCAAAAGTGGACCGACGAGCCATTGAGAAAATTGCTGGTCAGATGAAACCTGTCTTTGAGGTATGAGCGTGTCGCAACCCCAGCCAAAACCCTTGTCATTAGCCTTTATAGGCGGTTCGATTGCCTCTGCGGTGGGCTATACCCACAATGTCGCTAGCCAGATGGACCACCGTTGGGTACTTGTTGCAGGATGCTTCAGTAAGCGGACGGTGATCAATCAGGAGACAGGAGAACGTTGGGGGGTATCTCCAGACCGAGTCTATGCAGACTGGCAGACACTGCTTCGTAAAGAAAAGGGGCGGGTGGATGCCGTGGTGGTTCTGACGCCGACGCCCTCCCATGCCGAGATTGTTAAAGCTGCGTTGAGGGCAGGCTTCCCGGTGATTTGTGAGAAAGCGCTGGCGACCAGCCTGGAGGAGGTGGAGAGTATTCAGCAGATTTTGAAGTCTACTCAAGGCTTTCTCGCAGTAACCTACAACTACAGTGGCTACCCAATGCTCCGAGAGCTACGGCAGAAGATTCAGGCTGGTGATCTGGGAGATATTTTCCAGATAATTGTTGAAATGCCCCAAGAGGGTTTCATCCGCTCTGGAGTATGCGGTGAGCTGCGAAAACCCCAATCCTGGAGGCTGGTGGATGGAGGTATCCCAACCATTTACCTGGATCTTGCTGTCCACTTGCACCACATAAATTACTTCTTGACTGGAAGACATCCTGTCAAAGTAGTGTCAGACCAAGATAGTCACGGTTGGTTTAACGGAGTGGTAGATAACGTATCATGCCTGCTTCGTTACGAAGATGGCATGCAGTCTCAGATGTGGTTTAGTAAATCGGCGCTTGGTTACCGTAATGGTTTGAGAGTCAGGGTGTTTGGGCGAAAGGCTAGCGCGGAATGGGTCCAGACGAATCCAGAAGAACTTGTGCTGAATCATGCCTCTGGGCAACGCGAGTTACTTGATAGAGGAGGTAATGTGTACCTGGCCAGCGACAGACGCTATGAGCGATTCAAGGCTGGGCACCCGGCAGGCTTTGTAGAAGCCTTCGCAAACTTGTATGTCGATATGGCTGATTCACTTGAGCTTTTTAACAAAGGTGAAGCTTTGGAATCAGATTATGTTTTTGGCTTGGAGACCGCTTTAGGTGGCGCTCAGCTTCTTGAGGCAATTGTAGAATCCGCTTTAGATCAGAAGTGGGTGAGCTGTGTGAGATGGAAGGCAATTAAATGAATGAATTTGAGTTAAAGACCTACTCTGGTGAGCCGATTCTGCGTGTGGTTTGTAAAGCGCTCGAGTCACGAGGACCATTGCCATCGGATAATGACATTACGAATTACGATTACATTGCGGGGGGGCTCGTCGATTCTTTATCTCTGCTTGGGTTTATTGTCGGCTTGGAAGAGACGTTCAATATTGCATTTTCCGACAGTGATTTCGATAGTGCCGAGTTCAGAACGGTCGGTGGCTTGGCGAATCTTATTGCCCGAAAACGCTCTTTGGAACCAGAATAAGGGTCAATGTTGTTTAGGCGGCGGAATGAAATACATGACGCTTTCTGTGAAGCCCTCCATGTAGTGCCGTAAATAAAGTGAGTAATACGGATAATATGATAAGACAAGTTCCGGAATTTCCCTGAGGTCTTGGGCTCGATGATAGACACAGATTGCCAGGCGGGGAGCGTGCTTTCGAATTTGCAGCTCTGCTCCTTCAAGCGCAGATAACTCGTGGCCCTCAATATCCATTTTGATAAAGCTAACAGGTTTCTCAATAATGTCGTCGAGTCGTGCAGTCTCTATAGTGACATCTGAAGGGGTTGGCTCTGCTAATCTGGAGCTACTTCCGTCAGCAACGAACGTGGAGTGGCCACTTCGTCGAGACAATGCTTCTGGATGGAACACGATGTCTCGCACCCCAGTGAGTCTCCGTTGAGATTCCTCCATATTGTCTCTTGCCGGCTCGAAATAGTGAACCGTTTTATAGTCGGGGCACTGCTTTATAAATTCAAAGGTCGTTTGGCCATCATAACCTCCGACATCAACGAAAATTTCGTCTTGCTTATTCAGGTTGAGGAATGGTTCAAAATACTGTTGAGCCTCTCTGCAATCGAATGGCTCCATGTGCTGGATGTCGTATGTTGTTCGGAACGCTATGAGTCTATCCAGGCAGTCTTTGGACTCTTCATCCGCCAATCTGGTACGCAACCATGAGTAGTACTCTTGGTGAGCTTTCAGTTCGTGATTAAAGCCTTTCCAATATTCTATATCCTTGATATTTAAAGACGAATTTTTAACAAAGGAAAAATAGTCAAGGCTGTCAAACTTAAAATGTTTTACTCTCTGGAGCGCTGACTTGGGCCGGTACACAACCGCCATCAATACTAGCGCTGTTTCTGGCACTTCGGACATGGAAACAATCGGTTTACCATTAAACGAGCAATCTTGGGTGAAGTCGTTGATGTAACCATCAATGTCGATTAACTCGGAGACACTCACGGCATAATCGTTTGTCCCCAGAATATATTTGGGCCGAGTGGAATTTATGAAGTCATGACAAAAGCGACGGGCATATTCGACGTTTCGGTTAAGTTGCATCTGTTTCTTCGTCTCTCAGTTCTGAACCTGACCAATTTCACCTAAGGTCAATTTCTCAATACCATGAAGATAGCTAAGATTCCAGGCGCGATTTTCAGAGCTTGTGGTGGATAGCATAGTGAGGAGTCTATCCCTCATTTTCTCAACCCTTCTTTGCGCCTGCTCATGCTCAATCGGATTGTGAATCCAGATGATTGCGGTGGCAATTAATTCTAGTTCTGAATCGAAGGAAAATCCCCCGGTTTCATCGAAACGCATGAAGTTACAATAATCGGTTAGCTCAGCAAGATCACCTTCACTTTTGAGATATAGTTTGGGCTGTCCAAGTATTACAGAATCGGTGTTCGTGTTGGTTCCTCCAAATGGAAATGTTCCTATTGCGAAATGGCAACGGGATAATTTTTCCATGTATGCGCTATAAGCACACGGAGCATGTATCGTAAACCCTTCTCCGAATATTTCGAAAAGTTTTCGCTCGAATGCAAGTGGCTTGAATGCCCTTTGGTGTGCAGGGAAGAAATGAAATTCGATAGATTTGTCAGAGTTATCCCTCAAAAGCTTGCAAGCGTGGAGGACTCGGTCGCTTACTTTCATCAAAGAGCTATTGATCGCAATCTTAATGCTCTCTGTTGATGGTTTGATCGAAGGTGAGCGGATTGATAGATCCGTATTCGCGTGTAATTCGATGTCATTTCCCAAATCTATTTCGAACTCTATAACCTTCTCTTTACACATTGATTGATAGTCAGGGCCGGGAAGCCAGCCAACCAAGAAACCGTAATCGATAGTCTCCATAAATGCTGAGGCAGGGTGACCATAACCCATTACTTGAATTGGCGCTAATCGAAAATTTGCGAGCTGTACCGTCCAGATGTTCATGCCCAGTGAGAGGTAAATGATTATATCAGGTCGATAATCATTCACCTGATTTGCCAACTTTTTTAGATCTTTAGGGTTGCTCTCGACGTAGACACAGTGGTGGGCATCTTTCTTGCTAATATCATCAACGTCGTTTTCGTTAACAAAGAAACAAACTTGGTAATTTTTCTTAAGCTCTGCGATATGAGAATGAAAGCAGCGATACACAGCATGTTCCGACCGATACCGCTCAAGCATAATGGCGATTTTGGGATTCTTGTTGATAGTTCCAGGGCGGCGAGTACTAAGATTTGGCAACGACGCTTTAATTAAACGATTAATTTTGATTTTTATTGCATGTCGATCTGGGATATCCCAATAAGAGCAGCCCATCCAAATATTGATGAGCATAACTTTGCAAATTGATATATCCAGATTTTCAGGCAAAGTAAGAAATTGGTCGTATACTTCTCTGAAGTTCGAGAATCCGCGTTCGGTTTGAATTTGCTCGAATTGGTACAGTGCTGCAGTCAGGGTGAGCATCAAGTACTGTGGTACTTGGCTCTGGAGTACATCGAATGGCATACGGATTTGACTATTTATCGTCCAGCACACAAGCAGAAAAAGCACATCCGAATCATTTTTTAAAGTGAGACCAGTTTCTGGGCTCCAAAGGTCTCGATATAAGAGGATGTGATCCATGCTTCCGAAATCGGACAAATAGAAAATGTCAGTCAAATGAGTTTTGTAAAGGAGTAACTTGTATAGCTCACTTTGGTTGAGCGTAAGTGAGGGAGAGCATAAGAATGCCGTAATTACCGTTGCTATTCTTTGTACTGAGTTTTGATTCTCGAAAAATGAAGCCGATATGTCTAGTGGGGGAATGCCTGAAGTCTGCTTTTCATTACTGAGTTTTTGTCCACCTAGAACGATTTTTCCACGTTCAATTCCATCAAGTAACTCAAAAAGCTCTTTTTTGAGCGCTTCTTCGTTTTTTGTAAACATTTTTTTTTCTAGAGAAAAAATCGACACTGCGCTGTGAACCTCAAAGCTGACAAGGCGGGTGGGTGCATGCCACCCGCAAAGACTAGATTATCCCTGTAATAGCTGCAAGACCTGCTGCGGACGGGCATTTGCCTGCGCAAGTATCGAGAGCCCTGCCTGCTGAAGTACCTGAGTTCGTGCCAGCTCAGCCGTTTCTGCGGCAAAATCAGCATCCTGAATCCGCGATCGTGCAGCACTGAGATTTTCTGATGTCGTGCTCAGATTGGCAATTGTGGACTCGAAACGAGATTGAACTGCGCCCAAGTCTGCACGAATCCCGTTTACAACCGCAAGAGCCCCGTCTATCACAGATATTGCAGCGCCTGCACCTTCAATCGTGCTGATATCTATGGATGCCACCGTAAGTTTTTGTGAGCCCACCGGGGTATCGGCAGCGACATCGAATATGGATTTATCAGTAGCGTTATTTTCTGCATCAGAGGACACCGTATAAGCATCTGAGGAAGAGAAATCCACTACGCCTGTCACTACAAGAGAGTCTTTGCTGGTATCGTTACCAAGAAGATCAGTAGATGTTCCGCTTCCCTCTGCGCCTGAAACCGTTAAGTTCCCCGGTCCGCTGTGGCTGAAGTTGTCGATTTGGATGTCGTCGCCGCCATCTTGTGTCAAATTGATGGTTCCACCATCAACTTCTGCGTTAATTCCCGTTTTGCCAGCGGCCCGATTGATGACGGTTGCGAGTTCGCTCAGGTCTTCGGGGTCGTTGACGGTTGCTGTGATTCGAGAGGACTCTCCTGATGGAGTTATCAAGTCGAATGAGATTGTTCCTGCTGTGTCCGTGGTGATCTCGGCAGTTGTACGCGCAGTAGCTGAAACCCCTGTAGCTTCTGATCTTTTGTTCACTTCTGCGGCGATTTCCCTTGCACTTGACCCGGCATCAATCTGAAAGGTTTCCTGTCCCAAAGCACTTGCGACTGTCAAGTTTTGCGTGCCCACAGGATGGTTGGCTTGAGCTACGGTGAGGTTAGATTCTGCAGTTGAGGGAGAGCCCGCTCCAACATTATCGACCGAGCTGGCCTTCTGGATCTGATAATTGCCGAGATCCTGGTTTGTCGCACCGGTTACAGACACAGAGATCGTCTGGTTCTCGTTAGCACCAACCTGAAAGCTCTGCGCCTGGAACGAGCCATCAAGAAGCTTGAGGCCATTGAATTCCGTGGTCTCTGCAATTCGCTGGAGCTCTTGTTTAAGCTGGTTTACTTCTGACTGAAGGGCAGCTCGGTCGGATGCTGAGTTAGTGGAGTTTGCCGACTGAATGGATAATTCCCGGATTCGTTGTAAAACTTGTCCCGATTCGTCGAGCGCTCCTTCTGCCGTCTGGGCCAGGGAGATACCATCATTCGCATTGCGTTGGGCCTGGTTAAGACCTCTGATTTGCGAGGTGAATCTCTCAGAAATTGCCAGGCCAGCCGCATCATCCTTTGCTGAATTGATTCGTAAACCTGAGGAAAGTCTCTGTAGCGCTGTGTCGGCATCCCTCTGAGAGGCGTTCAAGTTACGCTGCGCATTCAGTGATGCAATATTCGTATTGATAATTTGTGGCATGGTTTTTCTCCCTGCTCAGCTGAGCGGTACTCGGGCGGAAAAAACATCAGGCACAAGCACCGGCAAAAAGTTGTTCGTTTGCCAGTGCTAACGCGAAGCCTGTGCCACAAAAATAAAAAAACAATGAAAACAGTCTGGTAAGTAATTTTTTGGTCAGTTTCGTTCTGGTTGGTCCGATCCCGCATGCCGGTATTCCGGCAGAAATAGGGCAGCAAATTGCCGCTTTTACAATCGTTAACAAATTATTGGTAATTTTTTCTAAAGCTTGTTTGGGGAGCGCCGTTAAGGGGTGTAACAGGGCGGCGCTCCTAACCCAAAAAACGGGCGCCAGACCTTTTCCATGAAATGACGACATCAGTCGAAGGAGAAGCATAATGGCTCTCGGTATTAACACCAACGTCGCGTCTCTGTCTGCGCAGAACAACCTGAACAAGTCCCAGTCACTGTCTGACCAGGCCCTGGAGCGTCTGTCTTCCGGTCTGCGTATCAACTCTGCGAAAGACGATGCGGCTGGTCTGGCAATTTCCTCACGCTTTGATTCCCAGATCCGCGGTCTGAACGTTGCCCAGCGCAACGCCAATGACGGCATTTCCCTGGCACAGACCGCTGAAGGCGCTCTCGGGCAGGCGGGTGATCTTCTGCAGCGTATTCGTGAGCTGTCTGTCCAGTCCGCGAATGACACCAACTCTGCCTCTGACCGGAAGTCTTTGCAGGCGGAAGTGACGCAGCTTCAGGCCGAACTGAATCGTGTTGCAGATACTACCAACTTCAATGGTCGCACGCTTCTGGATGGTAATTTTACAAACGCTCAGTTCCAGGTTGGTGCCAATGCAAATCAAACAATTAACGTGACCCTCGGTAGCGCACGCGCTACCGATATTGGTAACTACACCGCCGACTCTTCAAGCGGAAGTGCCACTGCGAATCTTACTGCGGCCGCTGCTACAGTTCCCGCCGACAATGGCATCGCCAAGGGGAATTTAACAGTATCAGGGAATGGAGAAACTCTGAAAGCGGAATATGATGTCAATGCGACGGCGAAGGACATCGCCGCATCGGTGAATGAGTTGAGTGGTAAGACCGGTGTTACAGCGGATGCTGAGACAAACGCTACACTGTCGAACATGACCACCGGCACAATCTCGTTTGACTTGACCGGCGAGAATACGGACGCGGTAAGCATTTCTGCAACCATTGATAGCAATGACTACAGCTCCCTTGTTTCCGCGATTAACGATGCGTCTGCGACCACTGGTATAACTGCCAAGCTGGATGATAGCGGAAGTGTCTTGCTCAATAGCAGCGCGGGCGATGATATCGTAATTGAGAACTCTACTGGCGTCATTGATGTGACAACCACTGACGGCACCAATACTGATACAGCGAAACTCACAAGTACTGACACCGGAACAAGAGTGACAGGGGAGCTCAGTTTCAGCTCTAGTTCGGCATTCAGTATTACGGGAAGCGATGCGCTGGTTGTTAATAATGCATCCCCGGTCAGCGGGAAGCTCCAAAGCGTCGCTGAAATTGATATTGGTGATGCGGCTGGTGCGAACAAGGCGATTGAAACCATAGACGCTGCTTTGACTTCAATCAACAGCCAGCGCGCTGACCTCGGTGCAATCCAGAACCGCTTCAGTTCAACCATCGACGCGATTGCCACCACTTCCGAGAACCTCTCTGCCGCGCAGAGCAGGATCCTGGACGCAGACTTTGCGGCTGAAACCGCCAAGCTGTCCAAGTCCCAGGTTCTCCAGCAGGCTGGCATCTCTGTCCTGGCGCAGGCGAACGCTCGTCCGCAGCAGGTTCTGTCCCTCCTGCAGTAATCGGGACGCAGGTGGAAGTCGGGATCTCCGGATCCCGATTTTCCGCCGTCTGAGGATAGCGAGGTAAGCTATGAATGACGTTAACCTGAATAGCGCAGATCTGAAGCTGATAAGCTCCAATGGTCGGGCGCAGGCTAGGGCACTGTCGTCATCTCAGGGCGAAGGCAGGAATGCCTCCGACCTTGCTCCTTCATCCACTGGCAAGCCGGGCGAAATGTCGCTGGGGCCGCAAAAGAAGCAGGTTTCCGAAGCTCAAAAGCTTGAGAAGCGTGCGGAGTTGCAGCGGGACCAGCTTGATGATGCGGTGTCGCAGCTCAACGACTACGTCCAGAATGTCCAGCGGGATCTGCAGTTTGAGGTCGATAACGAGCGGGGTGAAACCATCGTTCGTGTTGTTGATCAGCAAACCCAGGAAGTGATTCGGCAGATTCCGGATGAGGTGGCATTGAGGTTGGCAGAGAATTTGCAGCAGGAAGAACCGCTGTCGTTGTTCAATATCAAGGTTTAGGCAATGCCGCCAGGCTTGTGAGAACAGCGGGATAACAGTACCGTCGCATCCGAAAGGGTCCGACGGTGTTCTGCTTTGAAGCCCTGGTTATAGAAAAGAACGGTTACAAATTAATCGGTATAGAGGGCAAAGTTTTGCCGCCGGTTGCCGTTAACTAGAATAGACTGATTGAACGCTCCCCTGAGGAGGAAGGAAATGGCAGGTATATCTTCACTTGGTATCGGATCCGGCGTCCTGAGCTCGGATCTTGTTGACCAGTTGGTGGCTGCCGAGAAAAAGCCGACATCGCAGCGTCTGGATTTCAACCAGAAGCGAACCGAAGCGCTGATCTCGGCTTATGGCAAACTGAAAAGTGCCATTACTGACCTCCGCCTGCCGATGCGTCAGCTCAGCTCCCCGGACAATCTCAAAGCGTTTTCAGGGAGTTCGTCAAACGATGGCGTGAGCGTTTCTGTTGATTCCAAAAAAGCGAGCCAGGGGACCTATACAGTCCAGGTAGACAGCCTGGCCCAGGCTCAGTCGCTGGCATCCGGTACCTTCCAGGATCGTGACACGACGGCTATTGGCAGTGGCACGCTCACCCTGAATGTGGGTGGGGAGACCGCCAATATCACCATCGATTCCTCCAACAACACGTTGCAGGGAATTGCGGCGGCAATCAATGATGCCGGCATTGGTGCGAGTGCCGGGGTGATCGATACCGGTAGCGGCTATCGGTTGGTTTTCTCAGCAAATGAAACCGGTGTGGAAAACGCCGTTTCCGTCTCTGTCAGCGACAGCGACGGGAATAACACCGACGCGACAGGACTCTCGCAGTTTGCGTTTGATGGCACGACCAACAATCTGACGGAGACCGTCGCCGCCAAGGATGCGGTTGTTCAGGTTAACGGTATCTCCATCAGCCGGCCGACCAACAGCATTGACAATGTGATTGATGGCGTCTCGCTTGACGTGACACAGGAAGGTATCACGTCAACGGTGAAGGTGACGCAGGATTTCAACAAGGTTGCGGACCGCGTCGGAAGCTTCGTTGACAGCTTCAACGCGCTGCAGCAGACCATCAAGGGCCTTGCAGGTTACAACGCTGAAACGGGTCAGGGCGGGATCCTCTCCGGTGATTCAACCGTTCGTGGAATCCAGAACCAGCTGCGGCAGATCATCGGACGGGTGGTTCCGGGAATGGAAAATGCCTCGGTACGGACCCTGGCCGACGTGGGCATTTCCACGAATTACGAAACCGGTGGCCTGGATTTCGATAAGCAGAAGTTCATTGGAAAGCTGAAAGCCAACCCGAACGACGTAACGGCGTTGTTTGCGGAGCAGGGTCGTACTTCCGATGATCAGATCGAGTTCCTGCGAAGTGGTGTGAATACAGAGCCGGGGGAATATTCGGTCAATATCAGCCAGGTGGCCACTCAAGGTGCCTACACCGGTACCAATGTGGGCACGGGCAGTGTCACCATCGATGCGAACAACGATCAGTTTTCCTTGCTCGTCGATGGGGAAACATCCGTGTCGGTACAGCTCACGGCTGGAACCTATACCCGTGACGGCCTCGCCGCCGAGATCCAGAATCAGCTTAATGCCAGTTCGGCCCTTGCCGCCAGCGGAAAATCGGTGATCGCAGAGTTTGATGCTACCTCCGGTGCGATCAAATTCACGTCGGACAGCTACGGTAGCAACTCGAACGTAAACGTGACCTCCGTGGATACCAACACCCAGGCACAGTTGGGCCTCTCTGTCGCTTCTGGCACCGCTGGCGTTGACGTGGCGGGAACCATCAATGGCCAGCGTGCAACCGGAGAAGGTCAAAACCTGTTTGTAGAGGGCGCCGGTGGTGCAGCGGGTATCGAAGTTCGCGTAAATGGTGGTACCACAGGAAACCGGGGCAAGATCGAATTCATTCAGGGTGTTGGTGAGCGTACGGTCGATCTGATCACCAACGTTGTCGGATCAGATGGTTCTATTTCGGCAAAGACCGAGGGCTTGCGCAAGGATCTGGATCGTATCGCGGAAGACCGTGCACGACTGGATTCGCGGATTGCGTCCTATCGTGAGCGTCTGGTTGCGCAATTTACAGCCGCCGATTCACTGATTTCCCAGCTCAACAGCACCCAGGATTACGTCAGCCAGCAGCTCGCAGCCCTGGCTCCACAGAACAACCAAAAGAACTGATCCGGTGAACGGACAGTTCGAGTGTCGAAAAGAGGTTTGATATGAACGGTTTGCAGGCATACCAGCGCGTAAACACCCAAACCAGCATCACCGATGCGGATCCTCACAAGTTGATCCAACTCCTGTACAACGGGGCGATTGAGCGGATCAACATGGCCAAGGCACGCATGCAGGCGAAGGATTACGCGGGTAAGGCCCAGCTTCTGAACAAGGCCATCGAGATCATTGGCGGCTTGCGCTCTTTCCTCGATTTCGAGAGGGGCGGAGACCTGGCAGCGCGCCTTGAAGGTCTGTATGACTACATGGAGCGTACCCTTCTGGAAGGCAGCGCCAAAAACGATGTCGCCAAGCTTGATGAAGTTCTGGAACTGCTCCGCTCCATCAAGGAGGGCTGGGACGGCATCCGCGAAGAAGTGGTCTCTCAGCAACAAGCGGTCGGCTGAGTTCCAACAAAACACCTATCCGAAGCCGCCCTCGCACGGAGGGCAGGCTTTGGTGTGGTTGCCCTCCCAATAGCCAATCCCCCGTCACTCCCGTACAATAGCGCCCTTATTTTCAACACATCCATTCTGTTCAGTCTGGAGCAAGGGCATGTCTGATATCAAAAAGGTGGTGCTGGCCTATTCCGGTGGCCTGGATACTTCCGTAATCGTTCGGTGGTTGCAGGATACCTATAACTGCGAGGTGGTGACCTTCACCGCTGACATCGGCCAGGGCGAGGAAGTCGAGCCGGCGCGCGCAAAGGCCGAGGCGCTGGGCGTCAAGGAAATCTATATCGAGGATCTGCGCGACGAGTTCGTTCGCGATTACGTCTTCCCGATGTTCCGTGCAAACACCATCTACGAAGGTGAGTACCTGCTGGGTACCTCCATTGCCCGCCCGCTGATTGCCAAGCGACTGGTGGAGATTGCCAACGAAACCGGCGCGGATGCCATTTCTCACGGCGCCACCGGTAAGGGTAATGATCAGGTCCGTTTCGAGCTGGGCGCCTATGCACTCAAGCCGGGTGTGAAGGTGATTGCGCCCTGGCGTGAGTGGGATCTGAACTCCCGGGAAAAGCTGCTGGCCTACTGCGACGAGCGTGACATCCCGGTGGAGAAGAAGAAGGGCAAGTCGCCTTACTCCATGGACGCCAACCTGCTGCACATTTCCTATGAGGGCATCAACCTCGAGGATCCCTGGGCGGAAGCCGAGGAAGATATGTGGCGCTGGAGTGTTTCCCCGGAGGCCGCTCCGGACAAGCCGACTTACGTTGAGCTGACCTACCGCAAGGGCGACATCGTGGCCATCAATGGCCAGGAGATGAAGCCGCACGAAGTTCTGGAAACTCTGAACAAGCTGGCGGGTGAGAATGGTATTGGTCGTCTGGACATCGTCGAGAACCGCTATGTGGGCATGAAGTCTCGCGGCTGTTACGAGACCCCGGGCGGAACCATCATGCTGCGCGCCCATCGCGCCATTGAGTCCATCACCCTGGACCGTGAAGTCGCGCACCTGAAAGACAGTCTCATGCCGCGCTATGCCGAGGTGATCTACAACGGTTACTGGTGGTCACCGGAGCGGGAAGCCCTGCAGGCGCTGATTGATCAGACCCAGGAATACGTGAACGGTACGGTTCGTCTGAAGCTCTACAAGGGCAACGTCGATGTGGCCGGTCGGAAGTCTGACGATTCTCTGTTCGATGAGAAGATCGCCACCTTCGAGGAAGATCAGGGTGCCTATGACCAGAAGGATGCGGAAGGCTTCATCAAGCTGAACGCTCTGCGTTTGCGGATCGCCGCTGGTAAGGGCCGCAAGCTTTAAGGCATGAACATGGGGTCAGATGAACTTTTCATCTGACCCCATTTTTATCCCCCACGAAACTCCCCCGGCGTTTTCCCCGTCACCGCTTTGAACTTCCGGTGAAACGATGTCGTTTCGCTGTATCCCAGTCTCAACGCAATATCCGGAATGGCCAGTTCGCTGTTCCGCAGATAGTCCTCTGCCATGGTCTGCCGCACGTCGTCGAGGAGTTGCTGGTAAGACACGCCCTCCTGGCTCAGCTTTCGTTGCAGGGTGCGACGTGTCATGCCCAGGTCTTCTGCCACCATGTCCTGTCGGGTAATGCCTTGCATCAGTTGCTGCTGAATGCTGTGTCGAACTTTCGAAGGGAGGTCGTCGCCGGTTTCCAGAGAGGCCAATTGACTGAGCGCATGGGCTTCCAGGGTTTTCCGGAGCAGGGGGTCCGGCTGTCGGAGGCGGGTTTCAAGGAGATCCTTTTTGAGGGTGACACTGTCCTGATCGGAGGAAAACTGTACCGGGCAGTGCCATCGTTCCTCATAGGCCCGTTCAAGATCCGGGCCCGGGGAAGGGCGCCGCAGTTTTACCAGGCTCGGTGACGCCTCCTGATTGTCCGCGAGCCAGCGGGCGTAGTTCACCCAGGAGGCAAACACGTTATCCACCAGTTGCGGCCGAACGACAGGGTCGTTGTAGTTGCAGTTCCAGGTCAGTTTGATGTCGTCGCCTTTCATGGCGAGGCTGGTGGTGCCCATGTCTCCAACGAGTTTTTCGAACGGCGCAATGCGTGCCACGGCTTCGCCCAGGGTTGCGCAGCTCATGGTGATGTAGCCAAGCACGCTGTAGGAGCCGGGTTGAACGAAGTCGCCTGTTTCCAGACCCAGGATCGGGTTGCCGGTTTGTTCGCACAATAAACGGATAAAGTACTGGAACTGCTCGCCGTTAATGCGGCCGTCGTCGGTGTCCAGGATGTTCTGGTCCAGTTCGGCTTGGTCGAAAAGGCGATTGATGTCCATGCCGGCCGAATCGGCAGCACGAATGTATTGGCGAAGGGCAGCAACGGAGGCGGTTCCGAGAGTTTTCATTATGGCAGAGATTTTTTGGAAGTTGTCAGTACCTGACTATACCTGAATGGACAGAAGAACTGGTGTCGAAAATAGAAGAAAGAGTGTAGGTTGACACCTAACCGACTCAGCGCCGCGTTTTGCCTATGATTCCGACCAAAGCATCTCTTCCTGGGGGCTAAACTGCAGGAGGTCAGTGCACAGGGGATATGACTTGCTCCCGCATCTAATCTGAATACTCTCCAGTGATGAACATTAATACGATGAGAAAGGAGTGGAGCGTTGAGCGCAGGTCAGAGTCGTCGAGGCAGTTGTCGTGATAATGCGGTTGTAGAGTGAATCTTTCTTCTAATAAATAGAGAAAAAATGTAACAGAAGATCCACTGGATTGAGTAACATTAAGTCCCAATAACTTCAACTCGATCGAGATGCTCAAAAATTGAGCCCGATGCCACGGAAACATAGCGGGTAGTCCGACGTCGACAATGTTATACCGTATTTTATTCAGCGATCAGGCGTCTAGGTGTTCGCGGGCTTGTCATTAGACATGATAAAATGACTAGAAGATAAGTTCCCGTGTCGCTACAACTGGCTCACCTTTAGAGGGTATTATCAAATGTTCGATAACTCTGTTTTCCACGTCGGAATGCCAAGAACATCGACTACTTGGCATCAAAATCAACTGTTTCCTGTTATGAAAAACGTCAATTTTTGTGGTCGGAGGGGTATGAGTAATGTCTATGACCCTTCGTCAGCAAGACAGCAAAGTGTCGACTCTCGCGCTCTACATGATCTTTTTTGGACATATTTGAACAGGGCTAACTTGAGAGAATGGGAAGACTTTAAAAAGAAGTGTGGAAAAATTCTAGACGAAAATAAGAATAACATCCTAAGTCAGGAATTGGTCTTATTCCCGGAGTTTGGCAATGTCTCATTGGAGGAGCGTATAAGACGTATCTCAGAGATTCTTCCGAAAATAAGGATCTACATCACTATAAGGCGACAGATAGATTACCTTAAATCAGTACACTCTACTTCATTGAAGGGTTTGGGTAACCCTATGTCGCAAAAACAATATATTGAAATGTTCGCTTTACCCCTACAAATTGGATTTCAAGGGGTTTTGGACTATGAGTACATCATCTCGTTATTTCGTGATCGTGGACACGAGTGCCACATTATACCATATGAATTGATTTTGGATGATAAGGCGGAATTTTTATCACGTGTAAACAAATTTTTTAAACAGCATATTAAGGTGTCTGAAATTGACTTTGAGCCAAAGCATGCCAGTGATTCACTTGATGAGTCTAAAATTAGGAGTATAATTAACATTAACAATAGGCATTTCTTCGGATCCGGGCTGGGTTCTGTACCAATTGCTGAATCGATACTTCATTTGGTAGCTAAAGATAGCGCAACTTTCAAGAAGTGGCTTAATGAAATTGAGATAAGTGGTGCGGTATGGAACTCGGTGAAAATTGACATCAAGATAAGAGAAAACCTAGCGCAGTCTTTTAGGAAGACGTTTGCTCAAAATGAATGGGAGTCTCCCCCAGAGCTCGACGCAAGAATAATGTCTTTGTATCGCGAAAGTAATGAAAAACTAGATAGAGTTTTTGACTTGGATTTGAAGAAATATGGCTACTACTAGACGCTTGGATTCCTTGCTTTTTGTGAATCCAGAAAAGCTTAAATACGATATGTGTTTTTACAATCGTGCAGAAGGCTGAAGAAGCAAAGGTGAGCACCTTATAACCTGAGTTACCCTAATAAGAGGGGGCCGGGTCACCCACCCTCTTCAATTTGATCTACAATGGCCAATACAAAGCCCAAGTTGCAATCCGTTTGAATGCGCTTTTTGACGGCGGGGTTAATGATACCCGATTTTTCATTTTTCAGATGACAACAAATTTCCGGGCGGAACGTAGACGACAAAAAGGCCAGCTAAAAAGCTGGCCTAAAAAATTCGGAAAGAACGAAAGTGCCTGAAAAATTCGTTGATCCTGTGGAAGTCCCAGTTGGCGGCGGAGGTACTACACGGCTCCTCCGCCCTGGGGGATACTGCTTGAATCCACAATGTCAGAATAGGCGTTTCGCTCTGCCGTGTCTGTGTGTGATGTGTGTCTCAGTGTTACTGAATGTTTTTTAGGCACTCGCGGTGATGTCGGGCGAAGTTTCCGTGAACCGACGCGTCTCATAGGCGTCCACGAGCCCCTGCACGGCAGCACGTTCCATGTCCGGAACGGAGGGCGTGCCGTTCTGGGCATCGGCCTTGCACAGCACCATGCCGGCCTCAACCGAGACATACCCCGCGGTGGTTTTCAGCGCCTTGTGGTTGATGCCGTCAAACACGCGCCGGAAGGCGGCGGTGGTGCACAGATCGCTGTTGGGGAAATAGGCAACCATGGCGAACTGGTTGTCGCCCACCCGACACAGGGTATCGATCGGGCGAATCAGGGCGCTCAGGCGCCGGGCAATACCGATTGCCAGCTCGCTCATGATGGAAGGGGGATGTTTGCGCTTGAGTTCCTGCCAGTTGCGAATACCGCACAACACATAGGCAGAGGCGCCGCCCCGGGCTTCTGAATGCCGCAGGATTTTCTGCAGTCGTTCCCGGGCGTATTTGTTGTTACACAGGCCGGTTTCCAGGTCGATGATGTTGGTCGATTCCAGCTCCCGGTTGTTCTCGATCAGCAGTGCGTTGGCTCGCAGCAGGGTGTTCTGGCGGTCGGCCATCCGGTCGGCCGCGAAGATCCGGGGGATGAGCTGCTTGGTCATGTCCGACTTGTAGATGAAGTCGTCCACGCCCCGGTCGAAGGCCTCGGACAGCGCCTCGACACTCTCCCTGGCCGTCAGCAGGATCACGTAGGTGTAGTGGTTGTTCTGCTCGTCCTGCTGTCGTACCCGGTCGGTCAGCTGGAGGCCGTCCATTTCCGGCATCAGCCAGTCGGCAATCAGCACGCTGACCGCGCGCTGTTCAATCAGCTCAAGCGCCATGGGCGCGTTATGGGCAATGCGTACGTCGCGATAACCGGCATTTTTCAGGGTGCGGCTAACCACCATACTACTGAATTTGGCGTCATCTACTACGAGAATGGGGAGGTCAAGGTTTGGCATTATTCTCTACTTCTTACCAGTCCATTGTCAGATGCGGTGAATGTCCGCACTTGGTATGATCGGCGGCAATTTCCAACATAATATGTCACGCAAGTATACCCTTGCGCATGCCCGGAGAATAACGACCATGCCCTCTTTTGACATAGTTTCTGAAATTGATATGCACGAAGTCACAAATGCGGTGGATCAGGCCAAACGTGAACTGGGCAACCGCTGGGATTTCAAAAACGTGGAAGCAGACATCGAACTGGACGACAAGCGCATCACGCTGAGTTCCGAGCAGGAATTTCAGCTTGAGCAACTCAAGGACATGCTTCGCATGGCCTTTGCCAAACGCAACATCGATACCCGGGCGCTGGCGGAAGACGGCGATAGCAAGGCCGGCAAGCTGGTGCGTCAACACTTCACCCTGAAGCAGGGCATCGAGACCGACATGGCGAAGAAGATCGTCAAGATGATCAAGGACCAGAAAATGAAGGTTCAGGCCAGCATCCAGGGCGACAAGGTGCGGGTGACTGGCAAGAAGCGGGATGACCTGCAGGGCGCCATCGCCATGCTGAAGGAAGCAGAGCTGGACATTCCGCTGCAGTTCAACAATTTCCGCGACTGACCCGGAGCAGACCTATCCAAACCCCTAGCCGCCTTACCCTGATCCGGGAAACGCTTTACACCTACACCCGCTGGCAGGTCATCGCGCTGCTGTTTCTCGGATTCTCCGCCGGACTTCCGTTTCTGCTGGTGTTCTCCACCCTGAACGCCCGTCTGGCAGACGTGGGTGTGGACACCGCGACCATCGGTTTTTTCAGCTGGCTGGGGATTACCTATTCCATCAAGGTGTTCTGGGCCCCGGTGGTCGATCGCCTGAAGCTGCCGTTTCTCGACCGGCTCCTGGGCAAGCGAAGAAGCTGGATACTGCTGGCCCAGACGGGTATCGCGACAGGGCTGTACCTGATGGCGAACATCGACGCCGTCGCCCATCCGGAACTGATCGCCCTGAGTGGCTTGCTCGTCGCGTTCTCCTCCGCCACGCAGGACATCGGTATTGACGCCTACCGGATCGAGATCGCCGAGGAACGCCTTCAGGCCGCCCTGGCGGCAACCTACATCTTCGGGTACAGGCTCGCCCTACTGGTGGCGGGAGCCGGCGCACTGTATCTGGCGGAATTCTGGTCCTGGCAGGTGTCCTACCTGACCATGGCAGCGCTGGTCGGGGTCGGGGCCCTGACCGTTTTGATCGTGAAAGAGCCGGCCGTCAATCACTTTGCCGCCGCGGCCGACATTGCCCATCGCGTGCAAGAGGAAACCACCAAACGCAATCACCTCACGCCACGCATGGCGAGACTGGCAGGCTGGTTCTATGCTGCCGTCGCAGGCCCGTTTGTGGACTTCTTCCAGCGTTATCGGGAACTCGCCATCGCCATCCTGGCGCTGGTGGCCCTTTATCGAGTGGCGGACATTGCCATGGGTGTCATGGCCAACCCGTTCTATCTGGATTTCATGGGTTTCTCCAAGACCCAGGTCGCCGACGTGACCAAACTCTTCGGCTTCTTCATGACCATCACCGGCTCCCTGGCCGGTGGCGTACTGGTTGTTCGTTACGGCGTAAGGCGCGTCCTGCTGGCCGGCGCCATACTCACCGCTGCCACCAACCTGCTGTTTGTCTGGCTGGCCCAGTATCCGCCGAACATTTACACCCTCGCCGTGGTCGTCAGCGCCGACAACCTCAGCGGCGGCATCGCCAACGTCGCCCTGATCGCCTGGCTCTCGGGCATGACCAGCGCCTCCTTCACCGCCACCCAGTACGCTTTGTTCAGCTCACTGATGACCCTGCCCGGCAAATTCCTGGGCGGCTTCTCCGGCATCGTGGTCGCCGACTTCGGCTACGCCCAGTTCTTCACCGTCTCCGCCATCATGGGCGTCCCCGCGATCCTGCTCGTCCTGTTCCTCATGCGCCACGGACGACGGCTGGACGAACTCGCGCCCGCCAAATCCACCGAGCCCGTCCAGCCATGAACGAACCGACCAGAGAACAGAAAATCTGGCAAGTCGTTGCCGCTATCCCGGCGGGAAAGGTGGCCAGCTACGGCCAGGTCGCCGACATGGCCGGCCTGGGCCGGCAGGCCCGGTTTGTCGGTCGAGCGCTAGGGAAGTTGCCAGCCGGACACTCCGTCCCCTGGTACCGGGTTATTCGCACCAACGGCCAGATTGCTTTTCCGGAAGGTTCACCGGCCTACATCCGCCAAACGTCATTGTTGAGAGAGGAAGGCGTAGAAGTGATCGACGGCAGGGTCCGAATGGCCAAATACCGCTGGACCCCATAAAAGAAATAACTGCTTTGCCTGGGAGCCGGAGGTGGGGGAGTCTTTTCTCTGCCAGAAAAGATGTCCGAGCGCAGCGAGTTCTTTTCAAAGAGAAAAGACTCCCCCGCCTTCGGCTCTTCCTCAAGTGTCAGACTTCCCCAGAGGCAGCGGTGAAATCAGAGCCGCAAAGCCCCATCCACCTCAATCATCCGCCCAGACAAATAATCGTTCTCGAAAATAAACGCCGCCGCATGAGCAATCTCATCCGGCCGCCCCATACGCCGCAGCGGAATACCCGCCGTCATCTTCTCCCGGGCCTCCGGCTTCATCGACGCCGTCATCTCCGTCTCCACAAACCCCGGCGCAATCCCCGCACAGCGTATCCCGTAACGGGCCAGCTCCTTTGCCCACGCCGGCACCAGAGCCGACACACCCGCCTTGGCCGCGGAATAATTGCTCTGTCCCATGTTGCCCGCCCGGGAAATCGAAGCGATGTTGATGATGACGCCCTGATCGCCATTCTCGATCATGCGGGTTGCGGCCTCCCGACCACACAGGAATACCCCGGTGAGGTTTACATCAATCACCGACTGCCACTGGGAGAGCTCCATGCGCTTCTCGACCTTGCCGTCTTTCACCTTCACCATCAGGCCATCGCGCAGAATGCCCGCGTTGTTGATCAGCCCGTTCAGATGGCCAAAATCTTTAAGTATGGCCTCGAAGGTGCTCTCCACATCCGCTTCTTTGGCGACGTTACAGACGTAGGTGCGCGCCTCAGCGCCGGCTTCGCGACAAGCGGTGGCAGCTTCGTCCAGCTTTTCCGGCACCAGGTCAATCAGCGCCAGCTTGGCGCCCCTGGCCGCCAGAAACTCTGCCATGGCCCGGCCGAGACCCTGGCCGCCGCCGGTAATTGCAATCACGGAATCTTGAACTTTCATGGTTTGCCCTAATCAAGTTGTCAGGTGGTGTTACGTTTTCTGTGCGCCTGAAACGAACGTTTTTATTGTGCGGAAGCAATCAGGAGGCATTTTGCCCATTTTCCTATTTCTTTTCATCATCCTGCCGATTGCCGAGATGGCGGTGCTTATCCAGGTGGGCGGAATGATTGGCGTGCTCAATACCGTGGGGCTGGTTCTTCTGACGGCCGTCATCGGCGCTGCGCTGCTCAGGCAGCAGGGTCTGGCCACGCTGCTCAAAGCCAACCAGCGACTCAACAGCGGTGAGCTGCCGGCCAAGGAAGTGGCGGAAGGCCTGATCCTTGCCGTTGGTGGCGCGCTGCTTCTCACGCCGGGGTTCATCACCGACACCATCGGATTCCTCTGTCTGATTCCGGTTACTCGTCATTGGCTGTCGGCTCAGGCTCTGAAACGCCTGGTGGTTTCCGGGCAAAGCAGTGCCTTCGTTTTCCGTTCCGGCGGGCGCGGTCCCTTCGATCAGGGCCCCTTTGGAGGGCAGAATCCATTCGATCGGGATGCCAACGGAGACATCATCGAAGGCGACTATCAGGACCAGACCGAGCGCGACCACGATCGCCTCGGGAAAAAGTGAAAAATTTTTTTATCGGGGGTGTTGAAAACATGCCTGATAACCCCATTAAGGTCTCACAAGTTCGCTGCGGGCTGATATCCGGTTGTCAATCAACCGGGTTCCCAGCCGGGCAATTGTGTCCGGAGCAGGGCAACCTCCCGGGCCACCTTAAACATGAACTGTCATTGCCACATTAATCTGACTATTGGAGAAGCCGAGCAATGAAAATTCGTCCGCTACACGATCGTGTTGTCGTGCGCCGTAAGGAAGAAGAAGAGAAAACTGCGGGTGGCATCGTGCTGCCGGGTAACGCCAAAGAGAAGCCTTCCCAGGGTGAAGTGATTGCCGTCGGTAACGGCCGCATCCTGGACAACGGCGAAACCCGCGCCCTGGCGGTCAAGGTGGGTGACACCGTGGTCTTCGGCCAGTACGCCGGTAACACCGTCAAGGTTGACGGTGAAGAGCTGCTCATCATGAGCGAAAACGACATTTACGGCGTGCTCGAGTAATCGCATCGCGATTCGCACGAAATTTCATTAATCCGATTGGTTGAATTTCGGTTTAACGAACAGGAATAGAAGACATGGCAGCTAAAGAAGTTAAGTTTGGTGATAGCGCTCGCAAGCGCATGGTCGCAGGTGTCAACATCCTGGCGGACGCCGTCAAGGTAACCCTGGGTCCCAAGGGCCGTAACGTGGTTCTGGAGAAGTCGTTTGGCGCTCCGAACGTGACCAAAGACGGTGTTTCCGTGGCCAAGGAAATCGAACTGAAAGACAAGTTCGAGAACATGGGCGCCCAGATGGTCAAGGAAGTCGCTTCCCAGGCCAACGAGAACGCTGGTGACGGTACCACTACCGCAACCGTTCTGGCCCAGGCCATTGTCAACGAGGGTATCAAGGCCGTGACTGCCGGCATGAACCCGATGGATCTGAAGCGCGGCATCGACAAGGCGACCACCGAGGCCGTTAAAGCGATCCGTGAAATGGCGACTCCGTGCAACGACAGCCGCAACATCGCCCAGGTCGGCACCATCTCCGCCAACGGCGACGAGACCATCGGCAAGCTGATCGCAGACGCAATGGAGCGTGTGGGTCAGGAAGGCGTTATCACCGTTGAGGAAGGCCGCAGCCTGGAAGACGAGCTGGACGTGGTTGAAGGCATGCAGTTCGACCGTGGTTTCCTGAGCCCGTACTTCATCAACAACCAGGACAACATGTCTGCCGAGCTGGATGACCCGTACATCCTGCTGGTCGACAAGAAGATCTCCAACATCCGCGAACTGCTTCCGGTGCTGGAAGCTGTAGCCAAGGCTGGCAAGCCGCTGCAGATCATTGCCGAGGACATCGAAGGCGAAGCCCTGGCGACGCTGGTTGTGAACAACATGCGCGGTATCGTGAAGGTCAACGCCGTGAAGGCGCCTGGCTTCGGTGACCGTCGCAAGGAAATGCTGCAGGACATCGCCATCCTGACCGGTGGTACCGTGATTTCCGAGGAAGTCGGTCTGACCCTCGAGAACACCACCCTGGATGATCTGGGCACCGCCAAGCGTGTCAACGTCACCAAGGAAAACACCACGATCATCGGCGGTGCCGGCGCGCAGGCAGACATCGAAGCCCGCGTTGAGCAGATCCGCAAGCAGATCGAAGACAGCACCTCCGATTACGACAAGGAGAAGCTGCAGGAGCGCGTAGCCAAGCTGGCTGGCGGTGTTGCCGTCATCAAGGTAGGCGCAGGCTCCGAAGTGGAAATGAAAGAGAAGAAGGCCCGCGTTGAAGACGCACTGCACTCCACCCGCGCTGCCGTTGAAGAAGGCATCGTGGCTGGCGGTGGTGTCACCCTGATCCGTGCCATTGCGGCACTGGAGAAGGTCGACGCGATCAACGAAGAGCAGAAAGCCGGTGTCAACATCCTGCGCCGTGCCATGGAAGCCCCCCTGCGTCAGATCGTATTCAACGCCGGTGGCGAGTCTTCCGTAGTCGTTGCCAAGGTTCGTGACGGCGAAGGCGCCTACGGCTACAACGCGGCCACCGAGACCTACGGCGACATGCTGGAAATGGGTATCCTGGATCCTGCCAAGGTCACCCGTTCCGCGCTGCAGGCTGCCGCTTCCGTGGCATCCCTGATCATCACCACTGAGGCGATGGTTGCGGATGAGCCGCAGGAAGAAGGTGCCGGCGGCGGCATGCCGGACATGGGTGGCATGGGCGGTATGGGAGGCATGGGCGGCATGATGTAATGCGCGCCCGCTCCCGGTAGGGGCTCACTTGTTGAGTCCCGGCCCGAGCAATCCTCGAAAACCCCGCGCTGGTTCACGCTGGCGCGGGGTTTTTGTTTTTTTGTCATGAACTTGCGATACGCCTTTGCTAGACTCGGTCTCCGGTCTGTTTTTGTGTGTAGTCAATTAATGAGCGACGCCGTAACAAAATCCTTTTTTCGCCCGGGCAAGCTTGCATTGCTGATTCTGCTGGGTGCTTTCGTTTATGCGGCGGCGTTGGTGGTGTTTGTGCCAGCAGGCTGGGTCTGGCAAAAAGCGTCACCCCATGTTCGCCTTCCAGGCCAGGTGCAGGTGCGTCAGGTCTCCGGGAAACTCTGGGATGGTGCCGCCGGTGTGGTGCTTGCGGGTTACCCCGTGCGGGTCGACTGGCAACTCGGGTGGCCGTCGTCCGGCCAATGGGTTCTGCCTGTCGATTTTCATCTGGATACCTCCCAATCCTCGCTCCGCGGGTCAGTGAACCTTGGCTGGCCTGGTCAGGTCGACGTTGAAGCCTCGGGTCGGATCGGCGTGGCGGAATTCCGGGATCTGATCCGTAAGAGTGGCGGCGCCATGATCGAGGGAGACGTTGTGATCGACCGGCTTCGGACAACCTGGGCGGATAATCGGGTAACGGAAGCCGACGGCCATGCCCGTTGGGCGGGTGGCAGGGTGACCTGGCCAATGGGCAATCAGACCGGCTCGGCTGATTTTCCCCCGATGGACGCCGACCTTTCCACCACCGATGGCGGCGTTGCCCTGACGGTTGCGCAGCAGGGCGGGACCGGTCCCGCAGCAGACGCAAGCCTTCTCTGGAACGGTATGATGGAAATACGCGTTTACAAACGAATGGTGGATCTTGCGGGTCAACCGTGGTCGGAATCCGCCAGGCCCGGGGATGTGGTGTTCCGGGTTCGGCAACCGCTTGTGCCGGGAGGGCTGTAGAATGGTGTCCCTTGCGGCCGGTGAACGCATCTCGAGAATACTGGCAAACCTGCTCCTCGTGACTCTGGTCCTGTATCTGGGCATTGCGCTGGCCAGGGTGACCTGGTTGCTTGCATGGAATGACAGGCCGGTCCCGATCGCGCCCTCGCAAGCGAGCGCCGGCGCCGCCCCCTCCCTGGACTATCCGATGGCAAGCTATGATTTTTTCGGGCGGCCCGCAGCGAATTCGGGCGTGGCGGATGTCGTCAAGAAGTCTGCGCCAGAAACGGGTCTTCGTCTGCGGCTGGAGGGTGTCCTGGTGGGCCAACGTTCCGAGGAGTCCGGTGCTATAGTTGCAGGAAGCAACGGGGAAACGGCCTACTATCGCGTGGGGGATGTGCTTCCGGGCAATGCAGAGTTGGTCGAAGTGGAGGCCAGTCGCATTCTGCTGCGGCGCAATGGTCGCTACGAGTCGCTTACGTTTGAGGATGCCGCCGATACCGGAATGGTTGCAGAGGCAAGCCCCGAGCCGGCAGAATCTGATGCGGCAACGTTCCTTGCTGACGCCAGGGCCCAGCTCGATACCCGGGGAGCGGCGGCACTGGGCCCTTATGGGCTCAAGCCGGTCGATGACAGTGGTACGTCGGGGTACGTTTACGACGGCTCCAATGCCATGCTCAACGCCGTCAATCTCCAGGCTGGCGACGTGATTACCGCGATCAATGGTCAGCGCCTGGGAGATATCGAGCAGGACAAGTCACTGCTCGAGGATTGGAAAAACCAGTCCCAGCTGGACATCGAAATCGAACGTGACGGAAGTATTCTTACTATCAGTTATGCCATACCCGAGCAGTGGCGCTGAACGGGTTCAACGAAACAGGACAAATCGCCAGATGTATAACCACAAGACCAACTTTCTGCGAGCCATTGCTCTGCTTGTTTTGCTTCCACTGATGTCCATGGCTCACGGGCAGGAGGAAACCTGGCGGCTCAACCTGAAGGATGCCGATATCCGGGCATTTGTGACCCAGGTGGCGGACATCACCGGGTACAGTTTTGTGGTGGATCCCCGGGTAAAGGGCAAGGTGACGGTTCTGTCCAGTGCGCCCATGACCAAGGATGAGATCTACGACCTCTTCCTTGCCGTCCTGAATGTCCATGGGTTTACCGCTATTCCCGGGGAAGAGGTCATCAAGATCGTTCAGCAGGTGGATGCCAAGCAGTCCGCCGAATCCCTGAAGCGCTTCAAGACAACGCCCTCGGAACAGCTCATCACCCGCGTCATTCAGGTTGATAATGCCAACGCGCTTGAGCTGGTGCCGATCCTGCGGCCCCTGGTGGCCAAGTACGGGCACCTGGCGGGTGTGGCCGCCGCCAACGCCCTCATCATCAGTGACCACCGTTCCAATATTGAACGCATCGAACAGATTGTCCGTGAACTGGACAGCCCTTCTAAATACGAAGTAGAGGTGATTCAGCTCAAGGAAGCCTGGGTCGGTGACATGGTGACCCTCCTGAAAGAGCTGGCCCCGGATGAACTCGGGAAGGCCGGGGCGGATAATGCGGCCCGAAAATACAGTGTAACTGCAGACGAGCGCAGCAATCGCCTCATCCTGCGCGGCGACGAGTCGTTCCGGGAAAAAATGCGGGAATTGATTGCCAAGCTGGACCAGCCCTCTGCTACCGGAGGGACGACCAAGGTGCTCCGTCTGAAGCACGCGGATGCCAAGAATCTGACCGACATCCTGAAAGGCGTCATGGGTGAGGTGATCAAGGAAGGTGGCACCGGAGGTTCTTCCGGTGGCACCGCGGGCAATCCCAATAACAACTTCTCGGTCTTCGCCGACGAGGGGCTGAATGCCCTGGTGGTGCGCGGTGACCCTTCGCTGATGCAGGAAGCGGAACAGATCGTTAACGAACTGGACGTTCGTCGTGCGCAGGTCATGATCGAGGCGGCCATTGTCGAGATCAGTGACGAGCTGGGCCGTGACCTGGGTGTGCAATTAGCGGTTGGCGATGAGTCCGGCAGTTCGACACCGGTAGCCGGGACCAACTTCGGCAATGTGGGGCGCAGCCTGGGAGATGTCCTGTCGGCCATCCTGTCGAACTCTGTTATTACACCCGCAGTGGGTGGCATCACGGTTGGCGCAGGAGAACGCAACGAAAACGGGGTGAGCTGGGGCGTATTGCTTCAGGCGCTGGCCACCTCCAGTGCCGCAAATCTGCTCTCCACGCCCAGCATCATCACCCTGGACAATCAGGAGTCGGAGATTACGGTGGGTCAGAACGTACCGTTCCGTACCGGGCAGTACACATCCACCGGCGACAGCGCCACCAATCCCTTCACCACCATTGAGCGTCGTGATGTGGGTTTGACCTTGAAAGTAACACCCACCATCAGCGCCGACGGGCTGGTGCGCCTGGTTGTGGAGCAGACCACAGAAAGCGTGGCAGACAGCATCGAGAACGCCTCGGACATTGTCACCAACAAGCGTGAAATCAAGACGACGGTGCTGGCGGACGATGGCGAAACCATCGTGCTGGGTGGACTCACCCGCGACGATCTTCAGGTCACCAAGAGCAAGGTGCCCCTGCTGGGCGACATTCCTGTTCTGGGAAGGCTGTTCTCCTCAGAATCCCGCAACCGGGTGAAGCGCAACCTGCTGGTCTTCCTGCGTCCGACGATCATGCTCGGTAAAGGCGAGGCTCACGCAGCAACCAACCGCAAGTACAAGGCGCTTTGGGATGTGGACCTGGGCACCCGGGAGAAGCTTGGCCTTCCGAAGAGCGACAAACAACCGGCGATCGACCGCCTGTTTGACCACTCATCCGAAGAGGGGGCTCAGGCTCAATAGAGATTTGGGTGGCGCCGGCCGCCCCGGGCCTCACATGGGAGGCATGGGGCAGTCGAGCTGGTCGGCCACCAGTCTCATCAACTCGTACTCGTTGATTTCGACTTTTCCATCGTGGCTGACGCAGTGGGCGCAGGCGTCAATGATCGCTGGCTTGAGTAGCGGCGAGAGGCTGTTCAGGGCGATAAGCGCTTGCTGAAGCTGCTTCATGGTGACTTTCTCCAGGCCCGGTGCTGCGTCCCCTTTCCCCATATCAATGAACCCTGCCATGGCTTGCCGATAGAGCGTCTCGGCCTCGGTCTGATCCTGAGTGCCGGCTCGGGCCATCAGGCTCAGCAGGCGCTGGATCTCTGGCAACACGGGTTTGTACCGTTTGTAGCGTGTCGGTACGACGCGACCGGCATTCTTGCCCAGATGGCGTGACAGGAAGCTGGTCAGGGTGAGTTCGAACAGGCTGATTCGCTGATCCGCCGCCGCCAGTTTGCGGACGTTACTGATCAGGCCGGCCCGCTCTTCCGGGTCCAGTTTGCGAAGGGCCGGCATCGCCAGTTCCAGCGCGGGGAAGCGTACCCCGTCACCAATAATCTTCAGCGCGGGTATCAGCTTTTCGAGCAGCTCCGGCTCGCAACCGAGAATGGGATGCGGGGGAATCAGCGCCAGATGCTCTTTCTGCTGCTCCCGGGGCAAATTCGCAACCAGAAGCGCGTAGCAAAGCTGAACGGCTCCAGCGCGGGTGTAAAGCAGGCTTTTGAAAGTGGCGGGCAGCCGCTCCAGGAAACGAATCGCAAAATCCTCGCCTTCGGCGCTGACCGTGCCGACCTGTTTCGACAGGTTGGCGGCGTTCACCGGGGCAGCTGCAGAGATTGAGGCTGTACGGTGGCCCCGCACCGGCTGAAACACCTCTTCGGCCACCTGAGTCAGACCGGCACGGTTTGCGCTGGATGCCGCCGCCCCACGGTGTATTTCTCCGCTCGGGTGGGTATCTCTCAGGCGGCTCCGTAACCGTGCAATCAGTCCTGGCTGGATCGTGTTTATACGCTCTTCGATGGGAGGGTGGGAGGCCAGCAAAGCGCTGAACTTC
The DNA here is from genome assembly GCF_023156285.1 of Marinobacter koreensis. GTDB lineage: Bacteria > Pseudomonadota > Gammaproteobacteria > Pseudomonadales > Oleiphilaceae > Marinobacter > Marinobacter koreensis. Next base: position 676,551 of record NZ_JAKZAJ010000001.1, read on the forward strand.
ATGCGGGTGGCCTCGCCAAAACACATGTGATTCATGTCGCTGGCGTGGCTCGTGGTATCCAGATACCCGCCTTTAAGTCCGATCTTGAAGAGCGCGCTGCCGATACCCTCCGGGTTTCGGGTAAATTGCACCGAGGAAGCATCCGCCAGCATTTCTCTTTGTCGCGAGACGGCTGCCTGGATCAGCCGGCCGAAAAATACCCCCACATAGCCGATGACCAGAAGCGCCAGGCCGACCAGCCCCAGCGCTGCCTGCCCCCGGTTATCCCGGCTGGAGCGTGAGACATAGTGGCGCCGATGGAAGGAGGACTGCAACAGGAACCCGCCGATCTGGCCAATCATCAGGATGCCGGCGAGCAGCGCGATCAGGCGGACGTTCAGCCGCATATCGCCGTTGAGGATGTGACTGAATTCGTGGCCGACCACGCCCTGGAGTTCGTCCCGGGTCAGCTGGGTAATGGCGCCGTGGGTGACCACCATCACGGCTTCCCCGGGTGTGTAGCCAGCAACGAAGGCGTTGATGCCGGTTTCGTTGTCCATGATGTAAAGGTCGGGGACCGGAACGCCGCTGGCAATGGCCATCTCTTCGACTATGTTCCGGAGCTTGCGCTCGTCCCGATCGGTGGTGTCCGGCGCAACGGCCCGCGCACCGACCATTTTCGCAACCCGTTCACCACCCCCCGCCAGGTCTACCCAGCGAACCAGGGTGCCGATCCCGATCAGTGTGACTACCGCGCCCGCGGTGACCAGGCCGTGGGTGGAGAGCAGCCAGTGGAGGAAGGGCTGATTGGAGGTTTCACTCCGCGTCACGAAATATCCGACGACGCAGACCGCCAGTGTAATGAGGATCACCGCAGTACTGAACAGCAGTACCAGAAGCCCTGTGTTGCGCCGGGCATGGGCCTGGCGCTGGAAAAAACCGGGGTGGGCCATGATTCAGCCCTTAGAAGGAAACTTTCGGTGCCTGGCGGGCTTCCGGAGACTCCAGTTGCAACTGGGCGGTTTCCTTGAACGCGAACATTCCGGCAATGATGTTGTTCGGGAATTTCTCCCGGAAGATGTTGTAGTTCATAACACCGTCGTTATACGCCTGCCGCGAGAACGCCACCCGGTTCTCGGTACTGGACAGCTCTTCCATCAGTTGCTGGATGGTTTCGTTGGCTTTCAGATCCGGGTAGTTTTCGGCCACCGCGTAAAAATTCGCGAGGGCTTTGGTCAGGAGGTTCTCAGCGCTGCCAAGACGCTGGATGCGAGTGCTGTCTCCGGGGTCCTTGGCCGCGTCCTTTTGTGCGCTGACAGCGTTGTTGCGCGCTTCCATCACCTGGGTGAGGGTGGATTTCTCATGAGTGAGATAGGCTTTGGCGGATTCGACCAGGTTCGGGATCAGGTCATGCCGTCTCTGCAGCTGGACGTCGATCTGGGCAAAGCCATTCTTGAACTCGTTTCGCAGCGAAACCAGTCGGTTGTAGATAAATACCAGGTATATAACGACAACGGCGATAACTGCCAGGCCGATTACGGTCGTGCCCATGGGTGCTCCTCTGGGTAGTGAATCAGGTGTTATTTTCCACGATCTGCTGGTGGAAGCGTTGAACGAAAGTCTCAAATTCATCCGCGGGCAGGGGCTTGCTGAAGAAGTACCCCTGGGCGAGTTTGCAGCCACGTTGTGACAGGTAGTATTCCTGTTCCTCCGTCTCCACGCCTTCGGCGACGACAGTCAGGTTGAGGCTGCGCCCAAGATCGATAATGGTGTTCGCAATCCGGGTGTCTTCCTCGTTAATGAGCAGATCCCGGATGAACTGTTTGTCGATTTTCAGGTGTTGCACCGGCATCTGCTTCAGGTACGTCAGAGAGGAGTAGCCAGTGCCGAAATCATCCACAGCAATGCTGATGCCGGCCCGATGGAGCGCGTGCAGTTTTTCGACCGCGTCGGACAGGTTGGTCATGAAGCTGGTTTCGGTGACCTCCAGCTCCAGCCGGCCCGCTGGAATATGGTGGCGCTCAAGCGTATTGAGAACATCCTCGACGATAGTGTCCTGTGCCAGTTGCACCGCAGAGAGGTTCACGGCCATCCTCAGGGGCTGACCATCCTTTGCCCAGCGGGCGACCTGCCAGCAGGCTTGATCCAGCACCCACTGACCGATGTCGACGATGGATCCGTTGGCTTCTGCCACCGGAATGAAGTGGTCCGGCGGAACCAGTCCACGCTCCGGGTGTTCCCACCGGATCAGTGCCTCTGCGCCAATCACCCGTTTGGTTTCCAGGTTGATTTGCGGCTGATAGACCAGGTGGAACTGGTGCTTGTCCAGCGCACTGTTGAGGTCCTTTTCCAGCAGCTTGCGGTCCCGGATCTCCTGGTCAATGCTGGCCACATAGAACTGGAAGTGGTTTTGGCCATGCTGCTTGGCCAGGGTCATAGTCTGTTCGGCACTCTGTAGCAGCCGGTCCGCCTCGGACGCATCGGAAGGATAGAGCGCGACGCCCATAGTGGCAGTCGTGGAAAACATCTGGCCATCAATCGAGACGGGCAGCTGGATGCAGCTGAGGATCCTGTCCGCTGAATCCGCTGCCTGGAAGCCGTCATTGAGCTCCTTCTCAAGCACTGCGAACTGATCGCTGCCAAGCCTGGCAAGCGCAAAACGGCCGGAGCCGAATTTGCTGGTCAGTCGATCGGCAATGGACTGGAGCACCTTGTCGCCAACCCGGAAACCGCTTTGTTCATTCAGTGATTTGAAATCGTCGATACCGACTACAGACAGGGCGAGTGAGTAGTTTCGATGCTGGGCCTCGTCGATGTTTCGCTGGAGAACCTCCATGAACGTGTCCCGGCTTGGTAGCCCCGTGAGCTGATCGTATTTCGACAGCCGGGATACCCGGTCTTCGGCTTCTTGATGCCGCTTCTGGCTGTCCGCAATGGCAACCAGGAGATTGTTGGTGGCATTGATCCACAAACCGAGCTCATCCCGTTTGTGGCCCTCCGGCATTGCAAGTAGCCGGTCATCCGGGTTCTCCGGGTCGACCTGCTTGACCGAGCGGACAATTCGCAGGAGAGGGCGAGTCAGTAGCAGGTGGAACACCACGTACAGAAGGACGCCGAGGATGAGGGCAGTTGCAATGACCGAACCAAATGTCACGGCGGACCGGTTGAGCCAGGTTTTGGCCGCGGGCGCGGTATCGTACTGGATATCCAGATAGCCGTAGATAGTGTTGGGTTCGCTTGGCCGTATCAGCGGTTGGCGGTATTCGCGCTCATGGCCGAAGATCGGATCGGTAAGGGGACGAAAGCCGGCCTCGGTCAGGGGGCTCCGGCGCTCGCCGAGGGTCTGCCCGTCCGGATGAGTAATCCGGGCCCTGTGAACGGCCGCCTTGGCAAACAGGCCATCAACGACCTGTTGGGCCAGTTCCGAATCGATGCTGAAAACGGCCTGGGTGGCGGCGTCCTGAACCATCGCAATGGTCTGTCGCGCGTCGCCATCGAGTTCATCGGACACCCTTTGGACATCAAGAGCGACTTGCACGGCACTCACCACCACGCCGGTGACCAGCGCAATGGCCAGTGTCCAGCCGAGGATGCGATATCCCAGGTGGTGTTCCGTTTCAAAGGAATGCGTCATTTCAGGCCGCTGTTCCGTATCCAGTGATCCGTGTGCGCGTATCCCGGGAGGGAGGCCCATGGCGCGCCAGCCAGATCAGTATGGTTTATTTTTAATGTTACTGCATTGAGTATCGGAGATTTTTTCAAAGATGTCCCGGCGCGCGTGTTTCAATTTGTTCGCTTTTCGTGCCCCATAGATACAAAAACGCCCGCGCTGGGCGGGCGTTTCGTCGGCAGCCTGGAAAGGCCGCCGCAAGAAGGCGATCAGGGATCGATCAGGCCAGGTTTTCGTTCACGAAATCCCAGTTGACCAGATTCCAGAAAGCTTCGAGGTAGTTCGGGCGGGAGTTCCGGTAGTCGATGTAGTAGGCGTGCTCCCAGACATCAACGGTCAGAACCGGCTTGTCCGCACCGGTCAGCGGTGTTTCGGCGTTGCTGGTGTTTGCGATAGCAACGCTGCCGTCGGCCTTCTTCACCAGCCAGGTCCAGCCAGAACCAAAGTTGTTGGCGGCCTTGTCGTTGAATTCCTTCTTGAAGTCCTCGAAAGAACCGAAGGCTTTCTCGATGGCTTCCTTGGCTGCGCCAGTGGGCTCGCCGCCACCGTTCGGGCTCAGGCAGTGCCAGTAGAAAGTGTGGTTCCAAACCTGGGCGGCGTTGTTGAACAGCGGGCCGCTGGAGCTCTTGATGATGTCTTCCAGAGACTTGTTGGCATTGTCAGTGCCTTCCACCAAGCCGTTCAGCTTGGTGACGTAGGTGTTGTGGTGCTTACCGTAATGGTATTCGAGTGTTTCCTGAGAGATGTGCGGTTCCAGTGCGTTTTTTTCGTAAGGCAGTGCGGGAAGTTCAAATGCCATGAGGTCGTTCTCCCTGTCTCTCTGTTTATGTGAATGTACGACTACGCAATATAGGGTCGATTTGAGTCAAATCAACCCCTTGGCGTTAAGGAACTTGTAAACTCGGGACAGCCCGGCAGAAACTGCGCGCAATTTCTTACCCGCCATACCAGCTCCTCGTAACTGTCGGCCAGAATGTTGATGTGCCCCAGCTTTCGTCCCGGGCGTTCGCCCTTGTTATAGAGATGGACATGGGCGTAGGGCAATTCAAGTATCCTGTCGATGTCGCCGTGTTCGCCAATGATGTTGATCATACAGCTTAGACCACGAGGCGCCACATTTCCCAGCGGGTGGCCACTGACCGCCCGGATATGATTTTCAAACTGGCTGGTCATCGCGCCTTCAATCGTCCAGTGTCCGGAATTATGGACCCTGGGTGCCATCTCATTCGCCACCAGCCCATCGTCGGTTTCGAAGAGCTCGAGAGTCAATACGCCGACGTAGTCCATTTCGTTCAGTAGAGCCCGGATATACCGTTCGGCGTCTTCCTGGATGTGTGGTGCCAGTGATGGGGCCGGGGCGATGGAATAGCGCAGTATGCCTTCGTGATGGGTGTTCTCCGCCATCGGGTAGAAGGCGACATCGCCGTCTTCGGCGCGCACCGCAATAATGGAGACTTCCCGGCTGAAGTTGACGAATTTTTCCACAATTACCCGCTGGTGGCCGATGCTCTCCCAGGCGCTTGTGGCCTCTTCAGGATCTTTCAGGACCGCCTGGCCCTTGCCGTCGTAGCCTTCCGTGATGGATTTGGCAACCACCGGGCAGCCCAGTTCTTCGGCAGCTGCTTTCAGGGATTCTGCGCTGTCGGCTACTTTCCACTGAGGGGTTGGAATGCCCAGTTGCCCGAAGAGGCTTTTCTCGGCTTCCCGGTTCTGGCAAACCTGCAGGGCGCGGGGGCAGGGGTGTACCGGCTTTTCTTTTGCCAGTGCCTCGGCAACCTCGACCGGGAGATGTTCAAATTCGTAGGTCACCCGATCTACCCTGGACAGGAAATCGTCCAGGTATTTGCCGTCCCGGTCGATGATCACTTCGCCAAGTCCGGCACTCGGACTGCCGGACATGTCGTAGAATACAAAGGTCTTGGCCAGCGGGTATCCGGCGAGGGCCAGCATGCGCCCGAGTTGGCCGGCGCCTAGTACACCAATTCTCATTTGTGTTCTCCTGCCATGGTATGGCCGTTTAGCATTTTAATCCTGAGTTCGGGAGTATGAGCGGGTTGGGGACCACTCAACCTGATCTTGTGCAAATCCGCCAGTTCGCACTGCAAGAGAATCTTTCAGCTTCATGGCTTCTGGCGATGATGTGCCCAGCTCTATCTCTGTGCGCCTATTATATGAAGTTCGGGGAGTCTTGGGGGTATCCTTTCCAAAACTGTAGAGGGCCAAGGATGGCCCGAAACAAGCGCACATGGATGTGCTCGTAGCGTGTTTTGGAAAGGATACCCCCAAGACTCCCTTCTCCCATGTTCAGGGCATCAGCCTTGCCTGAAGGATCTGGTCTTATTGCTCGCTTGGGTCTGGATTATCGAGGACTGTCTGTGTCTGGGTCGAGCGAAACTCTTCTACCGCTTTTCGGACGCTGTCGTCGGATGTGCTGATAATCTGTGCCGCCAGCAAGCCGGCATTGGTGGCGCCGGCCTTTCCGATGGCCAGTGTGCCGACCGCAACGCCGCCGGGCATCTGGACGATGGAAAGCAGAGAATCCAGTCCGTTGAGGGCCTTGGACTGGACCGGAACGCCCAACACGGGAACCGGTGTCTGGGATGCGATCATGCCCGGCAGATGTGCTGCGCCGCCTGCGCCCGCAATGATGACCTTCAGTCCGCGATCCGCAGCGGATTTGGCGTAGTCGAACAGCAGGTCCGGTGTACGGTGGGCGGAGACAACTTTGGTCTCATAGGGTACGCCAAGCTTGTCGAGCATGTTGGCGGCGTGTTCCATGGTGGGCCAGTCGGATTTCGAGCCCATGATGAGTCCTACAAGCGGCTGCATAAGCAACATCCTGAGATAATTGGAAAGCCGGCCATTGTATGTTTTGCCTACTTACCTTGCAAACCTCGGAGCCGCGTGGTCTGCATTTCATCTGTTTTATAACTGCATGTATTATCGCAGTCTGATATCCACGTCCAGGAGTAGTAATGGAACCCATCCGCCCAGACGATGATGAGTTACGAGCCGATGCGCCGATTGGTCGGTCCAGCGACAAGGTCCGGAAAGAAAAACGCCCAACACCATCGAAGCCGGGAAGGCCGGCTACGCCCGGGAAAAAGCAACCCGTAGCGGGGGCGAATAAGCGTGGCGGTGGTGCGATGCTCTGGCTGGTTGTGGTGTTGCTGGCAATCGTGGGTGCAGGCGGCTGGTACCTGCAGAACCAGCGTATCCAGGCGCTGGAGTCGCAGCTGGAGGAAGCTGACTACTGGGCCCGCCAAAGCAAGTTGGCGCTGGCCCGGTTCGAGGGGGAGCTTTCCCAGACCGGCGAAAATCTTCAGGAAAGGGGGGCATCGCTTTCGGAGCAGATTGCCTCGAACAAGAAGTCGGTTGCCTCTGCAAACAGTGAGATCCGGAAACTGTGGGTGCTCGCGAATGAGAAGAACAAGCCCCGTCTGGATGACCACGAGGAACGCCTGAAGTCTCTCAGCTCGGACCTGGCTTCCAGCAAAAAGTCGGTCGGGCAACTGGAGGCTTCGCTGGAACAGCTGCAATCCTCGCTGAAAGCCGATATCGCTGCGCTGGAAAAGCAGACCCAGACCTCGTTGGCCTCGGTTGAGGACAAGACCGGCCAGATCAACGCAACGGTTGCGGATCTGAAACAGCAGATGGCGGAGGTCGACCAGCGGGTCGATCAGCGTATCCGACGTTTTGAGCAGGAGCAGAAGCTGGGCATCGACGGCATGGAAAGTCGTATTTCTGCCCTCGAGAAGCAATCGAATGGTGTCGCAGAGGCGTCAATGGTGAAAGCCTTGAAGGGCGAACTGTCATCGCTGCAGAAGACGGTTGAAGCCATTGATGCGTCGCGCTCGCAGCTGACATCGCGACTGGTGCGCCTGTCCGACGAGGTTGATCGCCTCAAGGCACAGGTCGCCGGGAAGTAGGTCGACGCATGTCGCCGCAAGAGATGGCTCGCTTTGTAACGGTTTGTATTCATCTCTTGCGGTAGCTCTCAGTTCTGACGCCAGGCAGTTGTTATTATCGGCCCACTCGTACTGGGACGAAGAGTCAGAACAATGAGAAAGTCATTCTCCAATGCCTTGCCGCGAGGGATTGCCCCGGCCACCCGTCCCGGGTGGGCGGTAGCGCTGATGCTTGCCCTCTCGATGTCGGGATGCACGGTTTATCAGTCAATCGGCAAGAGTACGGGGTCTTTCCTGCATCCCGTATCCGGGCACGATTTCGTGCATATCCCCAACGATCAGTGGAATCAGAACAACGCGCTCCTGTATTTCTACCGCACGGATTCCCAGTGGGCGGCCGATGAACTGGAAGCGCCCAGCGTTTACATAGACGACGTACATTATTTCAACATCCGCAATGATAGCTACACGTGGCTGGAGGTCAGTCCCGGCGAACGGCACATCACCATGAGACGGCCGCTGCTGGGGCTCGAAGGTGTCAATTCATTCGCGCTCAGCAAAATTGCGGACGCCTCGCTCAAGGTGGAGCCCGGGCACATCTATTACCTCCGCTACAATGAGCTTTCGGAGCCCGAGGAGCCAAACCCTGCGCTCGATCCGGAAGACCCGCTGGCGCAGGGTGACCTGCAGCTGGTGACCCGTGATTACGCCATGCAGGCCGACGAACTCATTTCGACGCGTTTCCTGAACAGCGACATGCTGGCACCGAACCACGCCGCGGCGTCCATTGTCGAGGTGAATGAAGACAAGGATTACGAGAAAACCCTGGAATTCCTGCAGGAAGAACGTGAGCTTGAAATCCAGCGACTTGAGGCGGAGGGCAAGTACGAACCCGCGCCCTGGTATTGGCCATTCGGTGGCGGGCCGACGGTGCCGCTGGAAACTGACCGGAAAATCCGCGAGCTCAAGTCCAATTACGCCCAGCTCCAGAAAGAGCGAGAGCGGCGGGAAGAGGAAGAATCCGGCGGGTGGTGGATCTTCTGATCATTGGCCCGGGCGACGACTCGAGTGCGGCTTTGGCCAATTGTCGTAAAGGCAATCCCTGACTAAACTCTGCCCAGCCAAGTGGTGCAGGAAGCTGAGACAATGTCACGGAAAATCCAATCAGAACGTCAGGGGCGCGTGGAAAGGCTGACCGGAGATCTGATACCGAGGCTCACGGCGCGCCTCAGTGAGTGGCGCAGCCGTCTCGATGAGCTCAATGTGTCACTTGCCAGTCGCGCAATACCCGATGAACGACGGGCAAGGGTGAGTGAGCTGTCGCTACGGGAGAAAGCCGCCCGGGCGGGCCAGGTGAAGAGCGGATCGGAGCAGGATCAGGCGTGATTGTCTGATCAATAAATAGGCGGCCATGAGCCGAAAATTGTCCGATTTTTAATGGCTTGGGCATTTTTCGAGAAAATTTCCGTAAAAGGTTTGACACCGCCAACGAAATGCTTAAAATGCGCCTCTCACTTGCTTGAGAGAGCAAGCGTTTGAAAGCCTCTAGAAGGTCGGTTGGGGTGGTTAGCTCAGCTGGGAGAGCATCGCCCTTACAAGGCGAGGGTCGCAGGTTCGATCCCTGCACCACCCACCAATTCAGAGTCTTTCAGGCATCACCGGATCACCCCATCCGGTTTCAGGTTCCTGGCTTCAAAGCCGGAATTGATGCGGAGCGGTAGTTCAGTTGGTTAGAATACCGGCCTGTCACGCCGGGGGTCGCGGGTTCGAGTCCCGTCCGCTCCGCCATTTTTCCCGGGTGGTTAGCTCAGCTGGGAGAGCATCGCCCTTACAAGGCGAGGGTCGCAGGTTCGATCCCTGCACCACCCACCAGAATTCAAAAGAGGGCCGGTTTTTAACCGGCCCTCTTTTTTTGTGTCTGAAAAAAGGGGCGGTTGCCCGCCCCGTCGTTCCGGTTATTTCCCAATCAAGGATTGTCCGCACACCCGAACCACGTTGCCGTTGACGCCGCTGGAAGCAGGGCTGCAATACCAGGCAATGGCTTCGGCCACGTCGACCGGTTGGCCACCCTGAGAAAGGCTGTTCATGCGACGGCCCGCTTCACGGATAGTGATTGGCATGGCGGCCGTCATCTGGGTTTCGATGAAGCCCGGTGCAATGGCGTTGATGGTAATGCCATTTTTCAGCTGTTTTGCCATGGATTCGACATAACCGATGACACCGGCCTTGGCGGTGGAGTAATTGGTCTGGCCAAAGTTGCCGGCGATACCGCTGATGGAAGAGATGCAGACGATTCGCCCGTTCTGGCGCAGCAGCGCCCGCTTCATCAGTTCCTCATCGATGTGTTCTTCGGCAGACAGGTTAACCGCGATGGCCATGTCCCAGAAGTGCTCGGGCATGTTGCCGAGTGTTTTGTCCCGCGTGATCCCGGCGTTGTGGATCACCAGGTCGATACCACCAAAGTGCTCCTCGGCAAAATCGGCGATCAGCTTGGGCGCGCTTTCATCGGTGATGTCGCAGGCCAAGGCTTTGCCCTTGATGGAATCGGTGACTTTCTGGAGGTCTTCCATCGCGGGTGGAATGTCCAGCCCGATAACCGTTGCACCGTCACGGGCCAGGGTGCGCGCGATCGCTTCGCCGATACCCCGGGAAGCGCCGGTGACCAGAGCCACCTTGCCGGTGAGCGGCGCCACCGGGTTCGTGGCTGGTGCTTCGGTGCTCTTGCCAATGCGGACGACCTGACCATCAACATAGGCCGACCGTACCGAGAGGAAAAAGCGGACGCTGGAGTCCAGTTGTTCCTCGGCCCCTGGCGCCATTCGAATCAGGTTGGCGGTCGCGCCTTTCTTGCCAATCTCCTTGCCCACGGCCCGAACGAAGCCCTCAAGCGCCTGTTGGGCCGCTGCCTGAGGTGCCTTTCGGCAGCTCGCCGGATCCATCCCGATCACGAGAACACGCCCGTTTACGGCAAGCTTTTTAATGGTAGGGTGGAAGAAGTCGTAAAGCGCCCGCAGTCCCTCCGGCGTCTTGATGCCGGTGGCGTCAAAGACCAGGGCTGAAAATTTCTGGTTAATATCTCCGGTAATCTCCAGCGCTTTAGCCTTGTTTCCCGCTTTGGCGGAGTCGGCGAGCGTATCCGGACCTGAGGCGTGATGCAGGGTAGCGGCGCTCGCTCCGAGAGTAGCGCCAACAGTGGCGATGGCTCGGGCACCATCGGCGGCACCGACCAGGACATCACCTTCGATGAAGGGCTGGTCGGTACGCTTGAGGCGTTTCAGCGGAATCGGAGATGGCAGTCCCAGTGATTGGGCGGCGGTTTTACCCACCGGTGTATTGACGAATTTGAGATAGAGGTCAGACATGGGTTCTTCCTTGCGTTCACAATGAGTGTCAATTTGACCTACAGGGTAAAGAATCCTTTAGTTTTTGTATTGACTCAATGCCTATGGTCGATTGTCAGAGGCGCCAATGAGCAAGATTGTCTCGGCGCTAGACTGGCTGTGCTGATTTTTGAATGTCGGGAAGGGGGATTGGGAATACCTGTCCAAAACTGTGCGGAGCCATGGATGGCGGAGCTCAAGCGTCACATGGACGTGCCGCAAGGAGCGTGTTTTGGACAGGTATTCCCAATCCCCCTCGGCACGATTCCTTAATTCCACTCCCAAACAGGTAAAAATTATGGCACAGGCCCCGAAACGCACATCGAAAAAGTCATCCGCTAACAAGACTGATAATGGCATCCGTCGGGTCGCCGTTCTCGGCGGAAACCGCATTCCCTTCGCCAAATCCAACACTGCCTACAGCAAGATCAGTAACCAGGAGCTGCTGACCTCTGCGCTGCGCGGTCTGGTGGATCGGTTTGATCTCCAGGGCAAGCGAATGGGTGAGGTCGTGGCGGGTGCGGTCATCAAGCATTCCCGCGATTTCAACCTGACCCGGGAGTCTGTGCTCAGCTGCGGGCTGGCGCCGGAAACGTCGGCGTACGACATTCAGCAGGCGTGTGGTACCGGATTGGAGGCAGCGATCCTGGTGGCCAACAAGATTGCGCTTGGTCAGATTGAATGTGGTATTGCCGGCGGTACGGATACCACTTCAGATGCCCCCATTGGTGTTGGCGAGGGACTGCGGGAAATTCTGCTGGATCTGAACCGGGCGAAAACCACCAAAGAGCGACTGAGGATTCTCGGACGGTTCCGTCCCGGGCATCTGGTTCCGGAAATTCCGGAAAATGGCGAGCCCCGGACGGGCATGTCGATGGGCGAGCATTGTCAGGTAACGGCGAAGGAATGGGATATCCCTCGCGAAGACCAGGATGTGCTTGCCTGGGAGAGCCATCAGAAGCTGGCCAAAGCCTACGAGGAAGGCTTCTTCAGCGACCTGATGACACCGCTTGCCGGTCTGGAGAAGGACAACATTCTGCGTCCGGACACCACACTGGAAAAGCTGGCCACCCTGAAACCGGTGTTTGATCGGGAGCATGGCACGATGACGGCCGCCAACAGCACGGCGTTGACGGATGGCGCGTCCTGTGTACTTTTGGCCAGCGAGGACTGGGCCAGGGAGAATAACCTGGAAGTGAAAGCCTGGCTGACGTTCTCGGAAGTGGCCGCCGTCGATTTCGTCGACAAGAAAGAGGGCCTGCTGATGGCCCCGGCCTACGCGGTTCCGCGGATGCTGGAGCGGGCGGGGCTTACGCTGCAGGATTTCGATTTCTATGAAATCCACGAAGCGTTCGCCGCTCAGGTGCTCTCAACCCTGAAAGCATGGGAGAATCCGGCGTTCTGTAAAGAGCGGCTGGGGCTGGACGCGCCGCTGGGCAGCATTGATCGGGACAAGTTGAACGTCAAGGGCAGCAGCCTGGCGACCGGGCATCCCTTTGCAGCAACCGGCGGACGCATCGTGGCAACCCTGGCGAAGCTTCTGGAGGAAAAGGGAAGCGGTCGTGGGTTGATCTCGATTTGTGCCGCGGGCGGCCAGGGGGTTACTGCGATTCTGGAACGCTAAGTTTCTGGAATATCCTTTGACAGGTTACATTCCAGCCCGTATCATTCGCGCCACGTTGATCGGGGGTTCCCCGAAAGACAACCAGTTTTGATGCGGGGTGGAGCAGTCTGGTAGCTCGTCGGGCTCATAACCCGAAGGTCGTTGGTTCGAATCCAGCCCCCGCTACCACTATTGAAACAAAGCCCGCATTCGCGGGCTTTGTTGCTTTAGGCTTTCAGAAAAAAGGCAGATCAGTCGGGAACTGATCTGCCTTTTTTGTTTCCGTTGCCCCGCCCCGACATCAGCTGTCAGTTTCAGTTGGTAGCGGTATCCGAACCCTGGTCGGGACCTGTCGCGACCAATGACGCCGGATCCGTAGCGGCACGCATGAGCGCCAGTTGTTGGTGAACCTGGGACTTGAAGGACGCGAGGTCTTTCCTCGGTACACTGGCCGCCGTGGGAATGTCCGCGGTCAGCGGGTTGACGGGACGTCCTTTAACGTGGAATTCAAAATGCAGGTGAGGGCCAGTGGTGCGCCCGGTGTTGCCGGATAGTGCGATTTTCTCGCCCCGTTTCACCCGCTCGCCCCGCTTCACCATGATCTTGCTCAGATGCAGATAGCGTGTCTCGAAAGACCCGTTGTGGTCGATGTCGATGTACTTGCCGGCATAGGGATGGTTGCCAATACGGGTGACAACGCCATCGCCGGTACTCCGGACCGGTGTGCCGCTCGGAGTGGCCAGATCAACGCCATTATGCGGCGCGCGGCGGCCCGTAACGGGATGCAGTCGCTTCGGGTTGAAGGGTGACGATACCCGGAAATGGCGGGCTGTCGGCCAACGCAGGAACGCCGGCAGGATGCTTTCGCCGTTTTCGTCGTAATAATTGCCATCGTTGTACAGGAAAGCATTGTAGACGTGCTTGCCCCGGGAGAGTGATACCGCCTCGATGCGCATCTGTCCGGTCGCCTGATCCTCTTCCGTGATCTCGTGACCCAGCATAACGGCAAAGGTGTCTCCCGCTCGCAGGTCCCGCCGGAAATTGAGTTTGTTCTTTAGGAGGTGGCTCAGGCTGGCCACCTGCGCATCGCTCAGCCCGGCTTTCAGGCCGGAGGCGTAGAAACTGCCTCGTATCTCCCCGGTGAGAATCTGGGATTCCCAGTGGGTTTTGCTCTCCACCTGCTGGTGGATGAACGAGTCGTCGTCCTGTCGTACAAAGCTGACCTTGCGGGCCGGGTCCAGTTGCAGGTCCAGCGCCGTCAGCTGGTGTTCATCATTGTACCGGAAGGTAAGCACCTTACCGGGCATCAGGGTTTCGAGCGACAGATACTCTGAATCGGCCTCCAGAATGTGTTGGAGCAGGGCGGCGGGAATGCCCTTATCCTCAAAGATTTCGCTCAGGGTATCGCCCTTCTGGATTTCGTAATCGACCGCAAGCGGGCCTTTGGCGTCACCGTCGCTGTTGTCAGAGGACTGCGTTGTCCCGGTGGGAGAGTCATCGGAGACCAGGCTCTGGGGATCCAGCTTGAAGGTCGCCGGTGCCGGCACGGCGGTGGATTTGCCAGACACCCACATGCCCGCAAGCAGGACAAAGGCCATACTCACGGCAAGGGAAATTTTATGGGTGGGTGTTAAGCGACGTCGGGATTGCATGGGCTCGAATTTCCTGCACAAAGCGGTTCACATTCGAGCCCAAGGATAATGCTTTTTTGCGGACAGGTCATCCGGGGCCATCGGATTATGACGGTTCGGTAAAGCCGGCCAGACCCTTTTCTTCAAGCAGTTGAGCAAACCGGATCGTGGTCAGGTCGGCTCCCGGTGCGCCAATGGACTGGACATTGAACGGGAGTCCTTCGGCGGTCCGGCCAATGGGGATCGAGGTAGCCGGAAGCCCCAGCAGTGTTGCCAGTGCTATCCAGCAGAACTGGTCCATGTACGCCCGCGGCTGGCCGTTGACCTGAATGCGCCGCTTGAACACCGGTTGGCTGTGATCATGGCGGATCGCCACGGTCGGCGTGATTGGGGTGAGCAGGACATCGTACTCGTCGAACAGCCCGTCGATTTCCGCCCGCATCTTCTCCCGCATCTCGTTCCACAGTGCCCATTCGTGCACTTTCTGATTGACGCCGCGTCCGTATTCCCCGATGTGGGAGGTCACCGGCCCGAAGAGGTGAAGCCAGGGCTCCAGTCGGGCGATCCATTTCATCTGGCGTCTCTGCCCGGGTTTCAGGGAGGTGCTCAACAGTGTACCCAGCAGGTTGAAATAGGCGGGCAGGACGTGCTCCATGTCGAGCAGTGGGTGTCTGGCCTCCGACACCAGTGCGCCTTGCGTTTCCAGATGTTTGCCCAGTTCCCGGTAGGCTTCGGTCAGCTCTCGATCCACGGGGCAGTGGCGGTCCTCCAGCCACAGGCCCACCCGTGTCTGCTCCAGGGAATGGATTCTTGTGGGTTCCATGGCCAGGTCCCAGCTGCGGTCATCCGCCGGGCGGGGGCCGGCAATGACATTCAGCAGCAACTCAAGGTCTGCGGCGGTCCGCGCCATGGGGCCCGCCTCGACCAGATCCGGGCGAGACTGGGTGCCGGGCGGCCCCGGGATGTGACCACGGAAGGAGATCAGGGCCCGTGTCGGTTTGTGCCCGAACACGCCGCAGAAATGCGCGGGAGTCCGTATGGAACCGGCCAGATCGCTGCCCACCTCCAATGGTGTGAAACCGGCGGCCAGTGCCGCTGCGGCGCCGCCAGACGAGCCGCCGGGTGTCCGTTGTGGATCGTAGGGGTTGCGGGTGGTGCCGAACAGTTTGTTGTAGCTCTGCAGGTCCGTGGCATAAAGCGGAACATTGGTTTTGCCCAGGATAATGGCGCCGGCATCCTCCAGTCGCTGAACCACGTCGGCGTGTCGATCCGGTCGGTGCTGTTCCAGCACGGGAGCACCGGCAGTGCAGGTCATGCCGGCCACCTCCCAGGTATCTTTCAGTGTCAGTGGCAGGCCGTGCAGGGGGCCCCGGATCTGGTTGGCCCGGCGTTCCTGGTCAGCCTTGCGGGCCTGTTCCAGTACAGCCTGTTCGTCGAGTGCCACCACCGCATTGATGGCCGGATTGAGTTCCCGGATACGGGCCAGCAAGGATGTGGCCAGGGCTTCACTGGTCAGCTCCCCCTGTTCCATTTGTCGGAGAAGCTGGTGCGCAGGCTGGTAGTGCAATGCGTTCATCGGAGATCCTTGTTGTTGTGATTCGGGCGTCCGTTGTCAGGGCAATTGTGCCCGCCAATGCTTGACGCGGACCTGTCCCTTGATGGCATCGATAATTTCGATAATCAGCTCGATCAAAGCCTGGTTCTGGGAGTCATCGGCCGCCACACCTTCCGGCGTTGGCAGGAAGACATTGACGATATCTTCAATAAAGGCATGGTTCGAGGCGGAGGCCAGATCTTCGAGAATCTGGTGAATGACGTTGGCCACGATATCGCCGACCGCTCCCTCCAGCGTTTCCTGGATGGTTGAACCCACAACCGGAAGATATTTCAATCTGGACAGTTCCAGGTTCTGTTTCAGGGCATGGTCGACGCGGTTTTCAAGGTAGTGCCGTAGCGCACCCCGGTTGGGGACATAGCCTTCCTGGGCCGCCTCGGCAACGCGGCGGGATATCCAGTCCGAGAGCATGCCCCGCCTCGGATAGAGAATATCCTGCTGGATGTGGTCGAACAGGGGTGAGCCACGACGCACCTCCTCCTGCACCCCGGTCAGGACCTTCAGGACGATCCGGTCCGACAGCTCCTCCATGAAGGCTTCGTAGTAGAAGTTGAAGAACTGGTAGATGCGGGTGCTGGTAATATCGATGATCCGGTACTGGTGGAGCCGGTAGACAATTGAAATGACCCGCAGGATACGCAGAAAGCGCAGGCTGCCAACGGGGATGCAGCCCACCAGGTCGTACCAGTGGATGAACGGGTAGAAGTACCAGCGGTCATAGATGCTGGCCTTGATGGCGTATCCCCAGCGAATGAAGAACTCGGTGAGGAAGATGCCGACAAAAATCAGATCGTAAAAAATGAAGCGTTCATGAATCGGATGGTAGGCCGACTGCAGCGCAGGCAGGTGCTGCTGCAACAGGTGCTGCACAGCCACGAAACCATAGATCGAGTCCCAGATGATAAAGGCGAGGTTCAGAATCAGCAGGCCGAGCATCAGAAAATCGATGATGAACCAGACGAGCTGATGACTGGATTTCAGGTTTTCCCGGTTAATCTGCAACATGAAACGGCCAACCAATCCTGCATGGGGTCTCTAAGTGTCTGACAGGTTAGCGTATTTGCCTACGCAGCACGACCTGTTTGCTCGCCATGGATTAACTTGACCCTCTGGCGCTAAAATTCCAGTCTTGATCCGTTCCCATCCGGTCCCGTGAGCGGAAAACGACCAAGCGGAGTCCATTTATCAAGCCGACCCTGACACGCGCCTTATTTCGACCGCTCCTGCTGCTTTGGTTGATGGCTCCGGCCATGGGCCTGGCCCAGCAGGTAGAGGTGCAGGTCGAAGGCGACCACCCCGAGCTGGTATCCAACGTCGAGGCCTTCATCGGCGAGGTGGACGGACGCAGTGAGGATAACCTGAGACGGTATGCACCGACTGCGGTCGGTCAGGCCAAAGAGGCGCTGAGAGCACTCGGGTATTATCGACCGACGATTACCTGGGACATCGTTGCCAGTGATTCGGAGGCACTGGCTCGCCTCGCTCTGAAAATCTCGCCGGGTGAGCCGGTCAAGATTACTTCCCGCAACGTGACCATCGAGGGGCCTGCCGGAGACGACCCGGACTTTACCGACGCCATTCCGCAGTCACCGTCGGTTGGTGAGGTTCTCGATCACGGAGCCTACTCCAATCTCAAAGATACGATCCGCAGTCGCGCCCGGAAACTGGGCTATTTCGATGGCCAGTTTCTGTCCCATACGCTGAAGGTGAATCCCGAAGAAAAAAGTGCGCAAATTCGCCTGGTGTTCCAGTCCGGTCAACGCTACCGTTTGGGAGAGGTCACCTTCGCCGACGATCACTATTTTGAAACGTCGCTGCTGGAGGACTTTGTGACCTTCGAACCGGGTACACCCTACGACGCGGATATCATTGCCCGGTTAAGCCGAAACCTGTCCAGCAGTGGCTATTTTTCGGGCGTGGATATCGACGCATCGCCAAACCAGGCAGTTGATCGGGAGATTCCCGTCCGGGTAACGCTCACGCGCCGCGATCCGCGCTCCGTGGCGGCGGGTGTCGGCTTCTCCACCGATGTCGGCCCCCGCTTCCGAGGCACCTGGCGGGAGCACTGGATCAACCCGATGGGGCACAAACGCGGGGCTGAGACGGAACTTTCCAAACCGCGCCAGAATCTGACCACGTGGTACGAGCTGCCGCTGGACCCTCCGATGACGGACTCCATTCGTCTGACCGCTGGTTACCAGGGTGAGGACATTGAAAACATCGCGTCGGACCGTCTTACCCTGGGGCAGCAATGGCAGCATCAACTGGACAGTGGCTGGCTGCAGGTGCTGTCGTTACGCTGGGAAGGGGAACGCTACGATATCGATGGTGCCGATACCGGCAAAAGCAGCCTGTTGCTACCGGGTGCCAGTTACACGAAGCTGCATCAGGACTCGGCGCTGGACCCGTCGCAGGGGTATCGCCTGCAGTTCGATGTATCCGGGTCCCACCGGGCCGTGCTATCCGACGTGGATATCCTTCACGTATACACGCAGATGAAGGGGCTTTACACACTGGCGGGCAGGCATCGCTTTCTGGCCCGTTTCCAGTTTGGTGGTGTCGCCACCAACCGGTTCGAGGACGTGCCGCCGTCCCTGCGCTTCTTCGCCGGTGGCGACCAGAGTGTCCGGGGTTATGGTTACCAGACGCTGTCTCCCGAGAATGACGACGGAGTTCCGGTCGGCGGGCGTTACCTGCTGGTGGGCAGTGGCGAGTACCAGTACGAGTTTGCCGATCGTTGGCGGGCAGCGGTGTTTGTTGATCATGGTAATGCAATTAACGACTTACTCGATCCGCTCGCAACCGGGGTTGGGGTCGGTATACGCTGGATCAGTCCCGTAGGGCCCCTTCGGCTGGACTTTGCCAAGGGTCTGAATTCCGAGCTCGGGGGCGATTGGCGTATTCACTTCTCGATGGGGCCGGAGCTGTGACAGACGAAAAACGGCCAGAGCCGGCGTCCGAAACAACCGAGCGCAGACATCCCTTGCGCTGGATTGTTCTGGTGCCCGGGCTGCTTGCCCTGATTCTGGTGTTGCTGGTGGCCGGTATTCTGTTGGCCCTGCGCTCGGAGACCGGAACGACCTGGGTGATTCAGCAGGTGCCGGGACTGTCCGTTCAGTCCGGTCGCGGGAGCTTGCTGGGAAACTGGCAGGCGCGGCATCTCCACTGGCAGGGTTACGGCATTACCCTGGATCTTGTGGCGCCCAGGATCGACTGGTCGCCCTCCTGCCTGCTGCAGAAGCAAGTTTGCCTCGACACCCTTCATGCCGACAGGATCACCGTGACGACCGCTCCCTCGGACAGCGATCAGGGGGCTTCAGCAGGTCTGCAGCTGCCAACACTCGATATACCCGTCTCGATCCGCCTGGCCGATGTCCAGTTGGGGCCGTTCGAGTTGAATCAATCCCGGATCTGGGACCGTTTCGAACTGGAGGGCGCGGGCTCGGGTGCGGACTGGTCACTCGGGCGTGTTTCGTACAGGTTGGCAGATTATGCCGTGACCGCCAGTGGTCAAATCACCACGCGTGGGGACTGGCCGGTAGACCTGGACGTCCAGGCCTCCCTCCCGCCGCCGGAGGGCGACCGTTGGCTGGTTAACCTGCAGTTGGCCGGAAGTGTGCGGTCGCTGAGGGTGAATGGAACCAGCAAGGGCTATCTAAGTGCATCGCTGGCCGGTCAGGTCTCTCCCCTGGACCCGGCTTTGCCGGCACAGCTGACCGTGCGGTCGGACCAATTCAGAGGGTTATCGAGCCTGCCCTCCACGCTGGCCTTTTCCGATATACGGATTGAAGCGAAAGGGTCCCTGCAAAACGGATTTCAGACTCACGGACAGGCCACGCTGCCTGGCACGGCCGGGCCGGTGGATCTGGCTTTATCCGGTCTGTTGACGACTGCCGGCGCCCGGGATACCACACTGAAACTCTCCGGCCGAGGGCCCTCCGCCGGAACCGTTCGGCTTCAGGGCAGTGTGCACTGGCTGGAGGGAATCCGTGCGCAGGCAGACCTGACGATGGAGCACTTCCCCTGGTATACGCTGATCCCCGAGATGGCCGAGCCGGCCATTGAACTGAAGACCCTGACCGGCCAGCTGTCGCTTGAGGGTCGGGAATACCAGGCAACCTTGCACGCCAGCACGGACGGTCCCCAGGGGGCCGCTGACATCGACACCTCTTTGAACGGAGACTTTCAGTCCGTAACGGTGTCGGAGCTCAAGCTCTCCAGCGAAGCCGGTTCACTGACCGGCCAGGGCAAAGTGGGCTTCGACGGGCCGCTGACCTGGAACGCGGCGTTGGATCTCAGTGGATTCAATCCTGGTACCTGGTTCCCCATGCTCGAAGCCAGTCTGAATGGCCAGGTTCGCAGTGAAGGTTCATGGCATTCGGGCGCTATCCCCGAAATGACGGCCAACTGGAATCTGCAGGGGACCTGGCGTACCCACGATACCCGGGCTACCGGAAATGTTGATACCCGCAGTGGGCGGTGGTTGCTGTCTGATTTCGAACTTCTCGTTGGGAACAATCGGGTGTCTGGCAGCGGCGCATGGGGCGACCAGATCGAGGGTGATCTCTCTCTGGACGCCCCATCACCAGAGCAGTTACTGGCTGGCCTGGAGGGTCAGCTCCAGGGGCAGATACACCTGGGTGGAACCCGGGCAGATCCGACGGGCAACCTCTCCCTCAAAGGCCAGGAACTGGCCTGGCAGGGGAAAGTCGCCCTGGATGACCTTGATGCAACGGCATCGTTGGCCGAAGGCCAGCGACTGACCGCAGAGCTGAAGGGAAAAGGCCTGGCCGCCGGCGGACAACGGATCGATACGGTGACTCTGAACGCCACGGGTACGGAGGGGGCTCACACGCTAAAGGTGGACCTTCAGCAGGACGACGCCACTGTTGCTCTTTCCTTCTCTGGCGGATTTGAATCCGGATGGTCCCAGTGGCAGGGGCGGCTCGCCAGTGGCCGTATTGATATCGCCAGCCAGAACCAGCAATGGCTATTGCAGTCTCCCGCGTCGCTGTCATGGCAGGGTGGCAAACAGGTCCGGTTCGGTGCCCATTGCTGGGCCTGGCAACAGAGTTCGGTGTGCGCGGAGGAGCAGCAGCTCTGGCCGCAACCGGATATCGCTTACCGGATCGAGCGTTTTCCGGCGAGTGCGCTGTCTCCGCTTCTGCCAGAGACGCTGCGCTGGGAGTCGGAATTGAATGGACAGGTCGCACTGACCCTGTCGGACGCCGGACCCAGGGGGCATATCCGTGTCGACGCGGGCAGTGGCAAGTTTGAGGTGCTGGTGGATGGCGACTGGCAGAGTCTTGGCTATCAGACCTTCGTCACCGAGCTGAATCTCGAACCGGACGTGGCCAGGCTGGCGGTCAATCTCTCCGGAAAAGGCCTTGGAGACCTAAACCTGGACCTGTCCGTCGACCCGTCCAGTCCGGACCGCGAGATCGATGGCAAGTTCAGTCTTGCAGGTCTGGACGTGGCAGTGGCGGGCGTGTTCACTCGTTTCAAGGAGGTTGCCGGCGAGATCAATGGGCAGGGCCGATTGTCAGGGGCTCTGATGAATCCCGAAGTGACTGGTCAGTTGGCATTAACCGATGGCCGGGTGATGGATCCCTCGCTGCCCGTCCCGATGGAAAGCATCGTCATGCAGGTGGATCTCAAAGGTCATTCGGCGGATATCAGTGGGCGGATCCGGAGCAACGCCCGGAGTGACACGATTCTTGACGGTTCGCTGGATTGGACCGACGGCTGGAAAGGTCGGGTTGCGGTGAAGGGCTCAAGGGTTCCGTTGAATATTGAGCCCTACGCTCACCTGGAGGTTGGGCCGGATCTGGCCATCGAGTTCAGTCAGGGAAGGCTGAGTGTGTCCGGCGACATCTCGGTGCCCCGGGGCAGTATCGAGATCCAGTCCCTGCCTGACCAGGCCGTTCAGGTATCGGATGACGAGGTGGTGGTCGGTGTCGAAACGGAAAAGCCCGCGATTCGGAGCATGAACATGAATGTGACCGTACGGGTTGGTGCGGATGAGGTCAGCTTCAGCGCCTTCGGTATCACCGGCAATCTCGAGGGAACGCTGCGGATCGGGAACGATATGGATACGCGGGGCACTCTTCAGTTGGTGAAGGGGCATTACGAGGCCTACGGCCAGGAACTTGAGCTCCGACAGGCGCGGTTGCTTTTCGTCGGTAACCTGACGCAACCCTACCTGGATGTCGAGGCGATTCGGGAGGTTGGGTCGGTGACTGCCGGATTGCGTCTGAGCGGTCCGGTTCGTTCACCATCGACCGAGGTGTTTTCAACGCCCGACATGCCTCAGACCGACGCCCTGTCTTACCTGATTCTCGGACGTGCGCCCCAGAGCCAGGGTGACCGGGGACAGATGAACCGGGCGGCACTCTCCCTGGGCCTCACCCAGGCGAGCAAGCTGACCGGCAAAGTCGGGGAGGAGCTGGGTATCCGCAACCTGGCACTGGAGGCGGAGGGCACAGGGGAGCAGACGTCCGTTGTCGCCAGTGGTTACCTGACCGATGATCTCAGTGTGCGATACGGGGTCGGAATCTTTCAGCCGATCACCACCTTTGCCCTGCGATACGACCTGGGCAAGTACTTCTACCTTGAAGCGGCCAGTGGACTGGCCGCCTCGCTCGATATCTTCTATACCCGGGATTTCTGATTTGGCTCACTCAAGCTTGAAGGTGGCGCTGACCGAGGCTTCGATTTCCTGTGGTCCCACGCTGCCGACGGTGTCCTTGACGGCCCGGGATTCGGCCATCATCACGGGCATCGGACGGAAGCCACCGTTGACGGTCATGGTGACCACCTCTCCGCATTGCTGGTTCAGCTGGCGCGCCACAAACTCACACTGACGGCGGGCGTCCGCGATGGCTTTGCGAAGCGCTTCCTGCTTGAGGCTGTCCGGGTCGGAATGGAAGAACTGGTTCGGACTCAGGTGGTACTCCAGGCCGAGCGATTGTGCCTTCTCGAGAATCGGGTTCAGCAATTTCAGGTCCTGAATGCTGAAACTCACCGTCTGATTGGCAACGGCTACCTGTGTGGGATCTTCATTTCGCTCGACCGGAGGGCGAGTTCGGGTATACAGGCTCAGGCGTGCATCGCTGTAGTCCCGGAACTGACTCCGCCACTTTTCGGTCTGTTGTCGCCACTGCGCAATGGTGGCGTGGACCTGCTCGGCGGCCTCTGTGGTGGTGGCGGCTTCTGCATTGGCGGTGAACTGCAGATTGGCGCTGTCCGGTTCGTAGCGCACGGATCCTTCACCGGTCAGGGACAATTCTCCGGCCATGGCCGATGTGGTGGCCAGGGCAAGTGTCAGTCCGGCAACCAGTCCCGGGGAACTCCTTCGTTGTATCTTCATGGCGTGATCTCCTTCAGCCAGAGGGGGTTTGATCGTTGTTTTCCGGCTCGAGCCGGGTGCGCTTGAAAGCCCGGGCAGCGTCGACGAATTCACGGAAGATCCGCCGATGGCCACCGTGGTAGAGCAAGTATTCCGGATGCCACTGAACGCCCATCAGCCATTGGCGACCGGTATTTTCGAAGGCCTGCACGAAGAGATCGTTGTCCACGGCGACCACCCTGAGGTTTCGTCCCAGGCGTTTGATGGCCTGGCTGTGAATCCGGTTGGCCCCGATCACGGGTGCTTTCATCAGACGACTGAGCCGTGTGCCGGCCACCACCTTCACCGTTTGCAGGGGCAGCAGCAGCGGGCGATGACGGGTGTTTACCCTCAACGGTGTGACGTTCTGGCACAAAGATCCGCCGTGAAACACATTGATGAACTGGGCGCCCCGACAGATTCCCATTACCGGGATGCCGAGCGCTTCGGCATCGTTCAGCAGCCGTCGGTCTGTTGCGTCCCGGCGGCGATCGTAACGGGCTGTCACCTGGGGTTGCTGGCCGTAATTCGATGGGTGAACGTGGGTTCCTCCCGACAGAATCAGGCCATCAAGGAGGCTGACGTCGACGGTGGAGCCTGGCCGAATATAGAAGGTGCCGGCTCCCTGCATCCGGAGGCCGAGGCTGATCAGCCGATGGGCAAGGCCGCGGTGGGCGGGTCCGCTGATGCCGATCGTCAGCCCGGGTGTGTCGGTCTCCTGCTCAGACATAGCCTTTGTCACTCAGCCACTGGGACGTCATTTCCGGCCAGCTGTGAGTCAGGTTGTAAAAACTGAATTTCTGGCTGTCGCGGAAGGCCGCGCGGAGTTCCGCCAGATGTTCCGCATGGTTGGCGATCTGTTCAACCACAACCCAGTCGTTCCAGACATTCGAAAAATGCCATTCGGGGTTGCCGATGTCACAGTCGGGTAGTCGGTAATGCAGCGTCGGACGGCTCTTGATCCTGGGGTCCTGGACATACTGGTCCAGAAGCGCCTTGTCCAGATGAGCGAACAGGGGAAGCAGGTCAAGCGCCCGGTTTCGGGTCGGGTTGAGCTCCAGGTAGTCGCGCATCAGTGATTCCCGATCCGGCGCATAGTCATCCGCCATGATCTGCTCGGAGTAGCGACTGTGCCAGGGCTCTATGTAGGTGGTGAACTTCCGGCTGATGTCGAGTTGGTGTCTGGACTTCAGCCAGTCGTAAAGTGCGGCAAACGCCTGGAGGTACCGCACGATGGTCCCCGCCTCAAGATCCGGCAACTCCGGGTTCAGTTGCAGTCCAAAGGCAAAGTAGATGGCTTCCCGGCTGCCCTGGGCGCCGGCCAGATGGAGTGAATCCACCAGTGATTCCACCTCCTGCAGGCGCGAGAACGGGATGGCCGGTGTTACCACCTCCAGCGGGACGATGCGCTCGGCCGCAGCATCGATAACGCCCATGGCCTGTCCGCCGATCTCCCGGATGGATTCGGGCAGTCGTTCATCGGTCAGGTCCAGTTCCTTGATCGGGTCGGAATCCAGTTCGATGGCAAAGGTTCCGAGTTCGGTTGTCACCCGGGAGACGTAACGGGCCTCCGACTCGGCCGGGGTCTGGAGCAGTTGCGATACCAGGTCGACCAGATCCCGGTATCCAAGGCCGGAGAGTTCGACCTCGACGCCCACACGGCGTTCCTCACCGGTGTGGGTTGTTTGTACGTCCGGCAACCTGCAGGTGTCGGCGTTTGGCATAGGATTCCCGCCCTTCGGTCCATGGTCCGGACACCATAGCATACCCGGCGAGAGGGCAGCCCTCCGGCGCAGGTTACAAATTTTGAGTTCCGCGACTTTACACTGGATAAAACACTGTATATAGTTCGATTACTGTATAAAAAAACAGGCTCTGTCCGGCTCGGTAACGTCCGGCTCAGGGCCCAGTCGGAGTTCCCGAATGAAGCTAACAGCAAGGCAATCCCAGGTACTCGACATCATCCGGCGATACCTTGATGAAACCGGATATCCGCCGACACGTGCGGAAATTGCGGCGGAACTCGGCTTTCGCTCGGCAAATGCAGCGGAAGAACATCTCAGGGCGCTGGCCCGCAAAGGAGCCATCGAAATGGTTCCCGGTGCCAGTCGGGGCATCCGGTTGCCCGAAGCCGAGGAGGATCTCGGTTTGCCCGTTATCGGTCAGGTCGCCGCTGGCAGTCCGATTCTTGCCCAGGAGCATATCGAGGATCACTGCACGCTTCAGCCGGACTTCTTCTCACCCTCAGCGGACTATCTCCTTCGTGTCCGGGGGATGAGTATGAAGGATATCGGAATCCTGGATGGTGACCTGCTCGCGGTGCACAGCACTCAGGACGTCCACAATGGGCAGGTAGTCGTCGCAAGAATAGGCGATGAAGTGACGGTCAAGCGGTTCCGGCGGGAAGGCAGCAAGGTCTATCTCATCGCCGAAAACGAGGAGTTCGATCCGATCGAAGTGGATCTGGCTGAACAGGAACTGTTTATCGAAGGCCTGGGTGTCGGTGTAATCCGGCGTTCGGACCTGCACTGAATCAAAGCGTGACCAGTCGAAGCGGGTGAAATATGGAACAGCTGAGCTTTAATCAGAATCTGGCATACCATCAGGGCGCTCTGGCGGGCACAGTTGCTGGCCCGACTGGCACGGATCGCAGGTCCGTACTCCGGGCGCGCAGGGTCAGAGAGGTGCAGCCCGCTGAGGTTGCCGGTAATGTCACGGAAATCATCCTGCCTGAGGGGCAAGTCGAGAATTTTCAGCTTTTGCTGCCAATGTTGACGCAGCTGAATCAGGAGAAACGCTGGCTTGCGTGGATTGATCCGCCGCAGGCGCTGGTCAGCAAGTGGCAGAAAATGCATGGAATCGTGGCGGGCGAACTTCTTATTCTGAGGTCGACCAGCGAGCTACCAGCCCAGCGACTTGCCGAGCGCGCTCTGAAAGCGGGCACCTGCCATGCCGTCGTTCTCTGGACGCAAAAGCTGAGCAGGGCAGGGTTTGAATCGCTTCAGCGGGCTTCGGCTGAGGGTAAAAGTCACGGAGTGGTATTGCGACAGCGGTAAGCGCTGGCTGAGGCCACGGTGCCCGCCGGTCAGTCATGTCAGTGCAGAGTGTACGACGGTTGCGGGTCAATCGCCTCGATATCGTCCTCTTCCCAATCGATGTCGTGGGCAACGTTGCCGACGGCTTCGATGCCTGCGGCGATCATCGCCTTGGCAACATTCATGTCGCGATCTTCCATCATTTCCCGCGCTTCCTCGGAAAAGGAAATTTTCACCAGCGGGGCGCTGTCGTCATCGACGCGACGAAGCGCATAGTCTCCATTGCTCAGTTGTACGATCTCGAAAAAAGATGGTGACATTCGGTAAACCTGTCTGTTGTTGGGGCCTGTGAACGTGCAGCGCTGAAGGCTTTACCATTCGCTGTGCTGTTCGTTAAGGGCCTCGGCAAAGTGTCTGAGCGCCTCCAGGGTCTTCATCAACCCGGAGGGTGATCGGTCGGGTCCCGGCTCCGCTGCGACAGCAATGATGTTTTCATCACTGACGGTTTTGCGGGTAACCGGTGGGTGGCCCTGGCTGTACTCAAGTTGATCCAGATGACTCCACCAACTACCGGGCTGGGCGGCCAGCTCCGCGAGCCGTTGGACGTCCTGATTTTCCGGACCGGTTAACGTCTGCAACTGACTCAGTGATTCGGGTTGTGCATGGCGATGCTGGTACAGATTCGCAACCAGTACCAACAGTAGTTGCCGTCCCCGCAGCATCAATTCCACAGCCCCTTGAGTCGCTGCCTCGCGATTCAGGGCTTTCTCTGCCTCCGTCATGCTCTCCCCGGTTCCGAAACGGGACCCTGGTTCAAGCTGGCCTAATAACGTTTGCGCCAGGAACAGCTTTTGGGAAACCAGCGAATACCACTGAGAGGCCATGGACTACCTGAGGTCAAGAAACAAAGTTGGAGAAGCAGATCGTCAGTAAACCTCGAATGATATCATTTTCAGTGAGAAATTTCTGCACCTGACGGCAATTTCATCCGTCAGCTTCACAAGAAGATACAAACAAACGCTTGAAACGACCGTTTGAATTTGGCAAAAAGCGGACCGTCCTATCAAAACTCAAGAGGTGTCGGTCATGCGAAGTCAGATCTCGACGGGTCTTTTGGCAATGTTGTTCGGGTTCTCGGGTGCGGCGATGTCTGCCGTTCAACCGTCAGAGGCTGCCAGACTCGGGAACGACCTGACCCCGGTCGGAGCGGAGCGGAGCGGAAATGCGTCGGGCGCCATCCCGGAGTGGCAGGGTGGTCTCAGGCAACCGCCTCAGGGTTGGAAGTCGGGTACGATTGAAACGGACCCATTCCCCGAAGACGAACCCCTGTTCGTGATTACCCGGGACAATATGGATCTCTACAAGTCAAAACTGACCGACGGGCACCGGCGGATGCTGGAGAAGTACGGTCCTGACTTTTTCATGCCGATCTACCAGACCCGGAGAACGGCGGCGTTCCCGGACATTGTCTACAAGAAATCCATGGAGAATGCCCGGACCGCGGAGCTGCTCGAGAACGGGAATGGCGTTCGCAACACGATCATGACCAGCCCCTTTCCAATTCCGAAGAGCGGCCTGGAGGTCATCTGGAACCATATCCTGCGTTACCGGGGCCAGGAAGTGGCGTTCCGAAGTGCATCGGCAACGCCACAAGTCGATGGTGCCTATAACCCTGTGGTGAATGATTACGAGTACTTCTTCGCATACAGCAAGAAGGGGGCGGAGCTCCAGGACATCGACAACAAGATTTTCTATCTGAAAACCAACACCGTTGCACCGTCAACGCTGGCCGGAACCATCACGCTGGTGCACGAGACACTGGACCAGGTTCGTTCACCCCGCCTGGCATGGCGATACGATGCGGGCTCACGGCGGCTGCGTCGCTCACCGAATCTGGCTTATGAGACCGATCTTCCCAATTCGTCGTCCCTGCGGTCCGTCGATCAGAAGGACATGTATAACGGGGCGCCTAACCAGTACAACTGGACGCTAAAGGGCAAACGCGAAATCTACGTCCCGTATAACGCTTACCGTCTCCATGAGGCCGGTGTGCGTCCGGCGGATGTTATCCGGCCCCAACACGTTAACCAGGCCCTGACCCGTTATGAGCTGCATCGCGTGTGGGTGGTCGAGGCCAAGCTCAGGACCGGGATCAGTCATATCTATTCCCGCAGGGTCTTCTATGTGGACGAGGACAGCTGGCAGATTCTGGTGTCTGAAGAATACGACGATGCCGGCAAGCTCTGGCGTGTATCCGAAGCCCACAACATCAGCTATTACAGTGAACCTGTGTTCTGGACCACGATGGAAATGACCTACGATCTCAAAGCCGGTCGTTACTACATCGATGGTCTGGACGAAGGTTTCCCCCCTTACGATTTCAGTCCGGGATTCCGCAGCACCGAATTCTCCGCGTCGGCGGCGCGTCGGGCGGCCCGCCGTTAAGGGCGGGGCCGGGGCGCTTGTACCTCCCGCCCCGGCCTGCCATCATTCACGATGACTGAATGACGGAGACTGTGTAATGGCCGATTCCCCTGTTCACTTCGAGCACCTCGATCAGCTTCTGGCTGACCTGGGCAAAGCGTTGGCGCGGGAAGACTGGGAGGAGTTGGCCCGACTGAACGCTTCCGTCAAGCCGACAGTGGAACCGCTGATGGTCGCCCTGGAGGCCGGTGAAGTCGAAGCCGACCCGGTCAGGCAGCGTCTGGAGGAGTTGCAACAGTTTGTTGACGCGGCGAATGAAAGTGCCACCCGGGCTCGCGCCAGAGCGGAATCCGAACTGCGCGACGTCACCCGAAACCGCAGTGCGGCCCGTGCTTATCAGAATGTTTCGTCCGATCGGATCAAATAGCGTCATAAAATTGACTCGCGGAGCCTGACAGTCTTAAATACCGCACAAATCCCCAAAGAGATTTCCGTGAATGTCCAAAAATAACAAAGTGCTGGTGTTGAGTACGGATGACTCAAGACGGCGCGATATGGTGACCATTCTTGAGTTCATAGGTGAAGAAGAGATCTTCGCAGGCGATGACGCCCGGGAACTGCTTGCGGCAGACGATACCGAGGCACTTGCCGACATCGCGGTCGCCATCGTTAACGGCGAAGAGCCGGAGGGGGTTCGCCACGTCGCCCATCTGTGCAATCAGGTTGAGGGCGTGCCGGTCCTGATGGTGGGTGATCCGGACATCTCCGAGTTGTCCGCTGATCAGGCGAGCCGGATCATTGCCCGGCTGGAATGGCCCCTGAATTACACCAAGTTTGTTGACTCGCTCTATCGGGCGCAGATTTTTCGGGACCAGTTTGATCGCAGCCGTGACCGCGGCCAGCAGCGAGGCGTCCAGTTATTCCGGAGTCTGGTGGGAACCAGCCGAAAGGTACAGCAGGTTCGTCAGCTGATGGAGCAGGTGGCCGACAAGGACGTCAGTGTTCTGATCACCGGCGAGTCGGGTACTGGTAAAGAGGTGGTGGCTCGCAATCTGCACTATCACTCGTCCCGTCGTGACAGACCGTTCGTCCCGGTTAACTGTGGTGCCATTCCAGCGGAGCTGCTCGAAAGTGAACTGTTCGGCCATGAGAAGGGTGCTTTTACCGGTGCCATCACCGCCCGGGTCGGTCGGTTCGAAATGGCTGAGGGCGGAACACTGTTCCTCGATGAAATTGGTGACATGCCGCTGAACATGCAGGTCAAGATTCTTCGGGTGCTTCAGGAACGGACATTCGAGCGGGTGGGCAGCAATCGTACCCAGAGTGCCGACGTCAGGGTCATTGCGGCCACGCACAAGAATCTCGAAGACATGATCGAGGCCGGAAATTTCCGGGAGGATCTCTACTACCGTCTCAATGTCTTTCCGATTGAAATGCCGTCACTCCGGGAGCGGGTGGAGGATATCCCCCTGTTGATCAACGAACTGATCTCCCGCATGGAGAAGGAGAAGCGGGGATCCTTGCGCCTGAACTCTGCGGCGATCATGAGCCTCTGTCGGCATGACTGGCCGGGAAACGTTCGCGAGCTGGCCAACCTGGTTGAGCGCCTGGCGATCATGCACCCCTATGCGGTTATCGGCGTTCAGGAATTGCCCAAGAAATTCCGTTATGTCGACGACTACGATGAAAATCGACCGGTCGAGGATTCCGGTATGCCATCCGGGATTCCCGGGCTGGTGGGGCTCGATGCGCCGGCCCTGCTGCCGGTAAACGGCATCGATCTCAAGGATTATCTTGCCAACCTGGAAAAGCAGTTGATACAGCAGGCATTGGACGAAGCTGGCGGGGTGGTTGCCCGCGCCGCAGAGAAGCTTCGGATCAGGCGCACCACCCTGGTCGAGAAGGTTCGCAAATACGGCCTTCGAGAGGAAACCGAGGAGTCCTGACGGCTCCCCAAACTCTTGGGATAAAGGCGTCAAAGGTTCGTAACCCTGGGCGCCGCGCCTCTTGAAAAGCGACGAAATATCGTCAACCCCTTCTTTATTGAACTTCCTACCTATTGAAATATAAAGAAAAATAAAACCTGGCACGAAGCTGGCTTTAGTGCTCGCTAACGAATAAATCCGAAGACAACGCCCACGATGGGGCGGGTCAGGAGAGCGAGCGTATGAATCATTCCCAATTTGCAATGGAATCCGATATCCGGGATTCGCATGGCAATGCCGCAGCTGACGTGAATGACAAGGTCACGGCCCTGTTTCCAGAGCAGGGCGATGAGGCGGTGGATTCCGCACTCAAGCTGTTCAACCGGATGTCCCAGCAGATTACCGATTCCTACCGTACGCTCGAGTCCCGCGTGAACCAGTTGTCTGGTGAGCTGACCCAGGAATCTCTTCAGCGCCAGCAGGAACTGGAAGAGAAGGAGCGCCTTGCAGACAGGCTTTCCACGTTGCTGACTGCTCTGCCCGCAGGCGTCGTAGTGCTGGACAGCCAGGGCGTGGTGAGCCAGACCAATCCGGCGGCCGTGTCGCTGTTGGGCGAGCCCCTGGAGGGGGAGCGGTGGATCGATGTCATTCAGCGTTGCTTTGCACCAAGGCGGGATGATGGTCATGAGGTGTCATTGAAAGACGGCCGGCGCGTCAGTATCGAGATCCGGACCATGGAGAATCAGCCCGGGCAGCTGATACTGCTGACCGACCTGACAGAAACCCGACAGTTGCAGTCCCAGCTTGCGCATGCCCAGCGTTTGTCCGCCATGGGCAAGATGGTCGCGTCGCTGGCACATCAGATCCGGACGCCGCTGTCGGCGGCCATCCTCTACGGCGGCCATCTGAGTGAACAGGAACTGGATGAAGAGATGCGGCAGCGCTGTGCATCGCGTCTGATGTCCCGATTGACTCACCTGGAACAACAGGTGCGTGACATGCTGATTTTCGCCCGAGGCGAAACCCGGTTGGCCGAAGAGCTCTCTGCGGGGACGCTCGTGACCGCGCTCAGTTCTGCCATGGAATCCCTGCGTACAGCCACTGGCGTCTCCGTGTCTCTGGATGATCGACTCGATGGAGAGCCCCGGCTGATGTGCAACCGCGATGCGCTGGTGGGTGCCTGTACAAATCTGATCAATAACAGTCTGGAGGCAGGCGCCACTCGAGTTAGCGTGGAACTGGCGTCCACCGGTCGCGAGTTGAGCATTCGTGTGGCAGATAACGGTCCGGGCTTCGATGAGGCCGACGCGGAGCGTTTGATGGAGGCTTTCTACACCACCAAATTCCATGGCACGGGCCTGGGGCTTGCTGTTGTCCAGGCAGTGACAAAGGCACACCAGGGGCGGTTTTCCATTGCTCCGGGCAAAGACGGCGGCGCGGTTGCGACACTGTGCCTGCCACTGTTGAAGAATTAGGACTGATCGGAGGCGACCATGGCGAAGGCCCAGATTCTGATTGTTGAAGACGACCATGACCTGCGTGAGGCGCTGGTAACCACCCTTGAGCTGGCGCGCTTTCGGGTTCGTGAAGCTGCAAACGCCGAAGAGGCTCTGGCCCGGCTCGCGGAATCGCCTGTCGACATGGTCGTCAGTGATGTGAATATGCCTGGTTTGTCCGGCCACGAGTTGCTTCGGGAGGTGCAGAGGCTGTATCCCGGACTTCCCATGATGTTGATTACCGCCTATGGCCAGATCAGCCATGCGGTATCGGCCATGCAATCGGGTGCGATCGATTATCTGGTCAAACCGTTCGAGCCACAGGTTCTCGTCGAGGCGGTAACCCGGGTCGTCGGTGGCCAGCGACAGAAAGCCGGCGATGAGCCGGTGGCGGAAGATCCTGTCAGCAAGCGCATGTTCCAGTTGGCAACGAAAGTGGCGCAGTCCGAATCGACGGTCATGATTTCCGGGGAAAGCGGCACCGGTAAAGAAGTGCTGGCCCGTTACATCCACCAGCAGTCCCCCCGCGCCGGTCAGCCGTTTGTTGCGATCAATTGCGCAGCCATTCCTGAAAACATGTTGGAGGCTATCCTGTTTGGCCACGAGAAGGGCGCCTTCACGGGGGCGGTCGCCTCGTCCCCGGGCAAATTCGAGCAGGCGAACGGCGGTACGATCCTGCTGGACGAAATCTCGGAAATGGACCTGGGGCTGCAGTCCAAGCTGCTGCGGGTGCTTCAGGAGCGGGAAGTGGAACGGGTCGGCGGTCGCAAGACCATTTCCCTGGATGTCCGGGTGATTGCCACGACCAACCGCGATCTTGCGGATTACGTCCGGGAAGGAAAATTTCGCGAGGACCTCTATTACCGGCTGACCGTGTTCCCGATGCACTGGCAACCGCTGCGGGAGCGTCCGCTTGACGTCATGCCGCTGGCCAATTCCCTGTTGCGCAAGCATTGCCAGAAAATGAAGCTGACCGGTATCAGCTTTGCGCCCGATGCCCGTAATGCGCTGACCCAGCACCAATGGCCCGGGAATGTCAGGGAGCTGGATAATGCGATCCAGCGGGCGCTGGTTCTGCACCAGGGCAATGTCATTCACGCCGGAGACCTCTGTCTTGAACTTGGCATTACCGGCAGGCCGGATTTGAGCGCCAGTCCGGCCGCTGTTTCCGAATATTCGTCTTCCGGGGCGGCACCCATGGGGCAGCCACTTGAGTCCCCTGCGGAGACGGCAGTCCAGGCCGATAGTGACGAGGACTTTGCCGCCGGCTCACTGGGCGATGATCTGCGGCAGCAGGAGTTCCGTATAATCATCCAGACGTTGAAGAAAGAGCGCGGACGTCGTAATCGCGCGGCAGAGCAGCTGGGCATCAGCCCTCGGACCCTTCGATACAAGCTGGCTCAGATGCGCGATGCCGGGATCGATCTGGATGCCGAACTGGCTACGGCCTGATAGTCTCCAACCCACTCCTTGTTGGCACCCTTTCGGGTGCCATTTTTTTATCTTCTCCTGCCCGCCCGGGCCCGGATGATGACCGGTCTCTGTCAAAACTCCGACGCAGGTTTATGTTCAAACCCTTGCGTGCTCGTTAAAGTATTGAAAATAATAAAAATATGTAATCTGGCCTGGTCATTGCTTTCCGTCTGGTAATTGTCCGATAAAGGAAACGGCGTTACCCACACAGCGGGGCCGGGAGAGAGTTATGGTTCAACGTGCCGACATCAACAACGTTCTGTCTGAAATTCGAAACCTGCGTTCTCAGATGATGCAGAATCAGCGGGTTGAGATGGATCAGTCGGTGCGCGGTCGCATTGATCGTCCGCGCCAGGTGGACGAAACCGGAGAGGTTCCGAGTTTCAGCGATATGCTTGGCAATGCAGTCAATAACGTCAACGAACTGCAGCAGAACGCCAGTGAGCTTCGCTCGGCCTATGAAATGGGCGACCCCAACGTCGATATCACGCGAGTCATGATTGCCTCGCAGAAGTCCTCGGTTTCCTTTGAAGCGTTGACACAGGTGCGCAACCGGGTGGTCAAGGCGTACGAAGACATCATGAACATGCCGATCTGATAACGGAGCACAGACATGGCCAGCGTACCTGCAGAAACCGCCCAGACCAATGTGCCCGCATCCCGCGAGGAGGACTCGCCGGAGAGCCGCAGTGATCTTATGATGGGCTTCAACCGCCTCAACCTGCTTCGCCAGATCGGCTTGATGGTGGGGCTCGCGGCCAGTGTTGCCCTGGGCGTTGCTGTTGTTCTCTGGGCTCAGGAGCCGAATTACCAGCCGGTGGTGGGCGATCTGTCTTCCTACAACCCCCAGGACGTGACGTCGATTCTCGAAAGCAACGGTATCGACTACAAAATGGATCCCCGTAGCGGCGCGCTGCTGGTGCCGTCGGACCAGGTTTACGACGCCCGCCTGAAGCTGGCAGCGGAAGGGGTCACCGACCAGAAGGCGATGGGCTATGAGCTGCTCGATCAGGAGCGGGGGCTGGGCACGTCCCAGTTCATGGAGACCATCAGTTACCGTCGGGGCCTGGAGGGCGAACTGGCCCGCACTATAGGCGCCATGCGTGGTGTCCGTGGCGCCCGGGTTCATCTTGCCATTCCCGAACGGTCAGTCTTTATCCGGGACGCCCGGGAACCCTCTGCCTCTGTATTCCTCGAAGTGTTCGGTGGGCGCCGCCCGGGCCAGGAACAGATTGATGCCATCGTCAATCTGGTGGCCGGCAGTATACCCATGATGAACAAGGACAATGTCACGGTCGTAGACCAGAACGGCAACCTTCTGACCGGCAAGGAAGACGGCAGCAATACCGCTCGGATGAAGGATCAGTATGAGTACACTTCCAGGGTGGAAGAGCGGCTGAGCCAGCGAGTGGCGTCACTGATCGGTCCTATTGTCGGTGACGGCCGTTTCCGTACCGAAGTCTCCGCGGATCTGGATTTTTCATCCCGGGAGCAGGCCCAGGAGCTTTACAATCCGGATCAGAAAGCCGTCCGCAGTGAGCGGGAACTGACCGAGCGTCGCGCGCCCGGCAGCGGCCCCCAGGGCATCCCCGGTGCGCTCTCCAATCAGCCCCCCGGCAACGCCACGGTACCCCAGCAGACCAACGCCGGGAACGGCCAGCAAAACCAGCAGCAGGGCCAGCAGAATCAGCAGGGTCAACAGGCCCAGCAGCCTCTGGATGTGCGTCAGGAGGCTACCCGCAATTACGAAATGGATCGCACGGTCAGCTATCATCGGCAGGAGCAGGGCCGGATCAAACGGCTCACCGTGGCGCTCGCAGTGGATGACATGAAAGTGGTGGATCCGGACACCGGTGCGGTCAGCTACCAGCCGTGGCCGGAACAGGAGCTGCAGCGTCTGAACATGCTGGTGCGTGATGCCGTGGGCTATTCTGCGGCGCGGGGAGACAGCGTGACGGTCATGAATACAGCCTTTGCTCCCGAAGAGGACGTCCAGATCGAGACGCCGGCCTTCTGGCAGCAGCCATGGTTCTGGGATCTGATGAAGCAGGTGCTGGCGGGTCTGGTCATTCTGGTGCTCGTCCTCGGCCTGCTCCGTCCGACACTGAAGTCACTCTCCGGTGGCGGTCGTCGTGAGCGCGGTGGCGGAGACGAATCGGGCTACGGCGAACTGGATAACATCGAAGGCGGAGACGCCCTCCGGCAGGCCATGACTTCAGACGATGAACTTCTTTTGCCGGGCGCGACCGACAGCTATGATAGGCAGTTGAATGCATTGAAAGGCCTGATTGCGGAAGACCCGGCCAGGGTCGCCCAGGTCATGCGCCAATGGGTGAATGTGGATGACTGACCAAGCCAATCAGGGCGGCGACGCCCCGAGCAAACCGCAGCGCAAGATTCCCCGGGTGGAGCAGGCAGCCATCCTGTTGATGTCGCTGGGTGAAGCAGACGCGGCCGAAGTGCTCAAGCACATGGGGCCGAAAGAGGTCCAGCGGGTTGGCGTGGCCATGGCCCAGATGCGGGACGTCAGCAAGGACGATGTGACCTTTGTTCTGAACCAGTTTGTCGATGCCGTCGGCGGACAGACCGGGCTTGGTGTGGGCAACGACGACTATATTCGCGCCATGCTGACCCAGGCACTGGGCGACGACAAGGCGGCCAGCCTGATTGATCGCATCCTGATCGGTGGCAACACCACCGGTCTGGATACGCTCAAGTGGATGGAGCCCCGTGCCGTCGGCGATATCATCCGATACGAACATCCCCAGATCCAGGCCATTGTTATCTCGTACCTGGATCCGGACCAGGCCGCGGAAATCCTTGGCACCCTGGACGAGAAGGTGCGGCTGGACGTGATGATGCGGGTTGCTTCGCTCGAAAGTATCCAGCCCCAGGCATTGCAGGAGCTGAATGATATCCTTGAGAAACAGTTCTCCGGTGG
This sequence comes from Marinobacter koreensis, assembly GCF_023156285.1. Classification (GTDB taxonomy): domain Bacteria; phylum Pseudomonadota; class Gammaproteobacteria; order Pseudomonadales; family Oleiphilaceae; genus Marinobacter; species Marinobacter koreensis. The sequence goes on from NZ_JAKZAJ010000001.1 coordinate 713,018, forward strand.
CTCGGCTGCCCAGACCAGCCGGATTGGCGGGGTCAAACGTGCGGCGGACATCATGAACTTCATGGATCGGTCGATCGAAGGCAATCTGATGGATTCGATCAAGGACATGGATCCGGATCTGGCCTCCACCATCGAAGATCTGATGTTCGTCTTCGACAACCTCAAGGACGTGGACGACCGGGGCATCCAGGCCCTGCTGCGGGAAGTGTCCTCCGAGGTGCTGGTGGTAGCACTCAAGGGCTCCGATGAAAGCGTCAAGGAGAAGATCTTCAAGAACATGTCCAAGCGTGCGGCAGAACTGCTTCAGGACGACCTGGAGGCGAAAGGGCCGGTCCGTGTCAGTGAGGTCGAAGCGGCCCAGAAAGACATTATTACCATTGCCCGCCGTATGGCCGAAGCCGGTGAAATCACCCTCGGCGGTGCCGGCGAAGAAATGATGTAATGAAAGGTTCCCAGAAAGATCTTCATCGTATTCCCAAGGAAAAGCTGACCGCCTATGAACGGTGGGAATTGCCCCTGCTTGATGAAAAGGGCAACGAGGTTCCCCGTGAAGAGGAACGGAACGTCAAACCGCTGACGGCTTCAGACCTCAAGGAGATTCGTGAAGCTGCCCGGGAGGACGGATTCCGGGAGGGACGGGAAACCGGCTACCGGGAAGGGCACGCCGAGGGGTTCGAGCAGGGTCGGGCGGAAGGCCGCGAGACCGGTCTTTCGGAGGGCCGCGAAGAGGGGCGTTCCACCGGGCTTGAAGACACCCGGAAAGAGGTGGACGCCAAGCTGGATCGTCTGGAGCATTTGCTGGCCGAACTCTTGCTCCCGATCCGACGCCATGAAGATGAAATTGAGACGGCTCTTGTGAATCTGACAACCGTGCTGGCCCGGGCCGTCGTGTACCGGGAGTTGTCTATCGATTCTTCCCAGATCCAACAGGTCGTTCGGCGGGCGCTCGATTCCCTGCCATCCACGGCCGATGCGGTTCGCATTCACATACACCCGGACGATTCGGAACTGGTCGAGGAGGTTGCTGGCCGTCTGGATACGCCGGCTTCCGTGGTTGAGGATGAGACGGTTCTGCCCGGTGGCTGCCGGGTCGAGACCCGGCACAGTCTCGTGGATTTTACCGTGGAGAAACGCTTCCAGCGGGCGGTGCAGGACATGCTGGACCAGCAACTCGGTGAGGGCGAGGCCGTCGACGCGGAAGAGCTGGATTCGCTGATGGGCGATCTGACCGATTTCCACCGGGATGTCCTCAGCGGCTCGGCGGGCGAAGTCGAGCCGGATGCACCGTCGGCCGGTGAGCAGGAGGAAGGTGACAATGACGTCCCGCCTGGCTGAGCGACTGGACCGGCTGAAAGAGTTTGTCGGCTCCGAGCCGGAGCCCGAGCTGTCCGGCCGCCTGACGCGCATGGTGGGCCTGACGCTGGAATGCGTCGGCTGTCCGATGGTCGTCGGAGATCGCTGCGTTATTCAGGGCCAGGGCCTCGGCAGCGTTGAGGCGGAGGTCGTCGGCTTTGAAGACGAAAAAGTATACCTGATGCCGCTAACCGCCATTGATGGCCTCAAGCCCGGCGCCCGGGTGATTCCACTGTCGGCCGCCAGTCGGGTTCCGGTCGGCCCGCAAATGCTCGGGCGGGTCCTTGACGGCAGCGGTGAGCCCCTGGACGGGAAAGGTCCGTTACACGCGGAAGCCCGCGTGCCTCTCTCAGGCGAGATCATCAACCCTCTTAATCGTGCACCGGTGCGCCAGTCCATGGATGTCGGCATTCGGGCGATCAATGCCCTCATGACCGTGGGCCAGGGGCAGCGGCTGGGCCTGTTTGCCGGCAGTGGTGTTGGTAAAAGTATGCTGCTGGGCATGATGACCCGGTTTACCGACGCCGACATCACGGTTGTTGGCCTGATCGGTGAGCGGGGCCGTGAGGTCAAGGAATTCATCGAGGATATTCTCGGAGATGAGGGATTGTCCCGCTCCGTCGTGGTGGCGTCACCGGCGGATGATTCGCCCCTGATGCGGCTCCGCGCCGCCATGCTGACCACCCGCATTGCTGAATATTATCGGGACCAGGGCAAACGGGTCCTGCTCCTGATGGATTCGTTGACCCGTTATGCCCAGGCGCAGCGGGAAATCGCGTTGGCGGTGGGTGAGCCTCCCGCCACCAAAGGCTATCCACCCTCGGTGTTTGCCAAGTTGCCGCAACTGGTCGAGAGAACCGGTAATGGCCGCCCGGGCGGCGGCTCGATCACGGCTTTCTATACGGTCCTGACCGAAGGCGACGATCAGCAGGATCCGATTGCCGACGCGGCGCGCGCGATACTCGACGGTCACATTGTGTTGTCCCGCCGGCTCGCCGAAGAAGGGCATTATCCGGCGATCGATGTGGAGGCCTCGATCAGTCGGGTGATGCCGCAGGTGACCGAAACCGAGCACTTTTCCCGAGCCCAGCGTTTCAAGCAGGTCTATTCCCGTTACCAGCAGGCCCGGGACCTGATCAGCGTGGGTGCCTACGTGAAGGGCTCGGATCCTGAAACCGACTTTGCGATCCAGCACATGCCCAATATGCGCCAGTTCCTGCAGCAGGGCCTGAATGAACGCTCGCCACTGCGGGACAGCATTGAGCAGCTGCTGGCGGTGGTGCCGGAGCGCCGCTCCCCCGACAGGCGTCGGGATGCCGTGCCTAATCCTTCAGCCGGCCAGGGGACTGAATGATGCTGCGATCCGAGCGGTTGCAGGTGGTTCTGACCGTTGAAGAGCGGAAGGAGCAGGCGGCGCTCGAACGAATGGGCGAGGCTCGCAAACAGGTGGATCAGCACCAGGAACAGTTGGCAAACCTGAACCAGTACCAGGACGAGTACCGGCAGCAGATGCGGCAGAGCCAGCAGGGAGCGATTGCCGTGACCCGCCTGCAGGCCTGGCAGGCGTTCATCGCCCAGCTGGACCAGGTGATTCGGCATCAGGAGCAGCAACTGGCCCAGGCCAGGGAGCTGTTCGAAGCGCGTCGGAAAGACTGGCACGAAGCCTGGGAGCGTCGCCGGGGCATGGAGAAATACATCGAGAGCTGCCGGCAACAGGAGGCCCGTGAGCGTGACGCCCGCGAACAGAAGGCCGCTGACGAAGCTGCCGGTCGGGCGTTTGCCCGACGTCATCGCTGACTTGCGGGGTCTTGTCCGGCTTGGCAGGCCAAAGCGTCCAACCTTGGCTATCCTTAAGCGAGAGACATCGGGATCGCGGCTTCGATACAATGGTCGCAGGAACCCTTCCGCTTGCTTTTGGAGGTTGTGTGAATGTCTATACAGACGCGTCTTGCAGATGATGGCGAAACGCTGGTGATCAGCATTGAAGGCCGCTTTGATTTCAGTACCCACCAGGCTTTCCGTGACGCCTATGAACACGGCGAGTCTGGAGTCCACCGCTATGTCGTCGATCTGACCGACACCACCTATCTGGACAGCTCTGCTCTGGGAATGTTGCTTCTGTTACGGGATTACGCCGGCGGCGACAGTGCCCGGATATCCATTGAGAACTGCAACAGCGACGTCCGTCGAATTCTCTCCATCTCCAATTTCGAGCAGCTGTTCGCAATCAAGTGAGCGACGATTCGCTGCGAGTGCTCATTGCCGATGATAGCGGGACGGATCGGTTGATCCTGAAAAGCCTGCTAAAACGGATCGGGCACGAGGTGCTTGAAGCCGCCGATGGCCTTGAAGCGGTGGCCATATTCCAGCGGGAACAGCCGGATATCGTATTGCTTGATGCCTTGATGCCCCAGATGGACGGCATGGAGGCCGCCCGTCATATCAAGGCCCTCTCGGGAGAGCGGATGGTGCCCCTGATCTTTCTGACCTCACTCAATGAGGCCGAAGATCTGGCGCGTTGCCTTGAGGCCGGAGGGGATGACTTTCTCACCAAGCCATACAACCGGGTGATTATTGAAGCCAAGATCCACGCATTTGGCCGCATGCAGCGAATGCACGACACACTCTCCCGCCAGCGGGATATGATCCACGATCGTAATCAGCATTTGCTGGAAGAGCAGACCATTGCCAAGCGTGTGTTTGATAATGTTGCTCACACGGGTTGTCTGAATGCGCCCAACATTCGTTACCACGCGTCACCTCTTTCGATCTTCAATGGCGATGTCCTGTTTGCCTCCCCAAGGCCTGACGGTGGCATGCTGGTGTTCCTTGGGGATTTCACCGGGCATGGCCTCCCGGCTGCGATCGGCGCCATGCCGGTGGCGGAGATTTTCTACGGCATGGCCAGCAAAGGCTTCGGCGCGGCGGATATCCTGAAGGAAATCAATCGGAAACTGGGGCGCATTCTGCCAACCGGACGGTTCTGTTGCGGGGCGATGGCGGAAGCCGATTTCAAGTTGGGACAGCTCAAGGTCTGGAACGGCGGCCTCCCGGAGCTGTGGCTGATCGGTTCACAGGGTGAACCCCTGGCGTGTTCCTCACGGTTTTTGCCATTGGGCATTCTGCCGCCTGAACGTTTTGACAGCAGCCTGGAAACCCTGCAGGCGCGGGATGGCGATTATCTGCTGATGATGACGGACGGACTGCTTGAGCGTCAGAACGCAGAGGGTGAGCTGTTCGGCGAAGCAGGAGTCCGGCGCACGCTTCGGCAAAGACCGGAGGCGGGGCACCCGTTCGACGCGATGTTGGAGGGCGTGGAAGCCTTTAGCAAGGGGGCAAGGGAATCGGACGATCTGACGCTTTTCTGTCTGGAAATGTCAGGAAATCCGGGGTTGGCTACGCTTCCCGAATCGGCTAGTTCTTCTGCCCTGGCTGGCCCGACCGAATGGCGTTGTGACTACGAAATCCGTGAGCAGACCCTGGGGGAATTCAGTCCGTTACCACTGCTATTGCACATCTGCATGGAGGTACCCGGGCTACGGGCCAGAAGTGGCGAGATCTATACGCTGTTGTCGGAGATCTACAACAACGCGCTGGAGCATGGCATCCTGGCCTTGCCTTCGGAATGGAAGCACAGCCGGGACGGATTTGAGCAATATTACGCGGAGCGGCAACGACGGCTCAAAACCGTCGGGGATCATTTCATCCGTTTCAGCCTGCACCACACCCGGAAACCCTGGGGAGGTCAGCTGCGTGTTATTTGTGAAGACAGTGGTCCCGGTTTTGATTTCAGCCGTCATCCTGTATTGGAGAGCGATGAACGTCATGCGGACTGGCCCCGTTATGCCGGTCGCGGCCTCTTCCTCTTGAAACGGCTGACCAAAAACATCACATTTCACGGTAAAGGTAACCGTGTGGAAATCGTGTACGATTGGAGGCTACCGGTCGCAGAATCCGACGATGGACCCGCCACGGATCCGGGCAAACAGAGGCAATGACCCAAGGGGGTTAGGAATGACCGATAAATCGCACCTCGATGAAGAAGCGCTCGCCGAACTTCAGGATGTCATGGAGGACGAGTTCGAGGTCCTGATCCAGACCTACGTCAGCGACTCTCGGGAGCGCATTGCCGCACTGAAACGTGCCCTGGAACATCAGGACGCCGACGCGTTCGCCAAAACGGCCCACAGTTTCAAGGGAAGTTGTATCAACATTGGTGCTCCGAGGCTTGGCGAACTCTGCCTTGAGGCCGAGCAGGCAGGCAAGTCGGAGGACCTGACCGGGGCCGATGCGATCATCCAGCGCATTGAGGAAGAGTTCAGGACCGTGTCCGAGATGCTCGGGGAACTCCTGGTTCGATAGGATTCCGCGGCGGGCCGAGATGCGCTCATTGTGGCATCGCTTTTGCAGAATACGGTCAGAAGCTGACCCAACTCTGAAAAGCGGCAAGAGGTTGCCATGCCACAAATGGTACTCCCACAAGCCCTGGGCACTGACCAGGCGCAGGATACATCGCCGGCCAAAGCCGGATCTGCGCGGAAAGCCGACGGCGGCGAAAGCCGGTTTGACTCGGTCTCTCGCGCAGAACAGCGACGCATGGATTCGAAACACAGCGAATCCCGCGAAACCTCCCACCCCTCAGACGCCGATGAGCGGGCCAACGGGGACCAAGATTCCGTCGTAGACGGCAAATCCGACAGTCAGGCTCCCGAGAAAGCCACCGGCAAGGATCGAGAAGCGTCATCCGGCGATAGCGAGGACACCCGCGCAGCCTCCGCTTCCGCGAAAAAGGGAGAGGTCGACAAAACCGAGGTCGACCAGCCGGATGCACCCATTACCTTTGCGGACCTCCAGGCATTATTGACGTCATCTGACAAGAAAGCGATCGGATCTGCCGCGGCTGCCAATGGCCAGGCTGCTGCCGGAGTGGGGCAGAGCTTTTCCGCCCTGGTACCACCGGGTATGTCTGCCGATGGTAATGCCGGAACTCTCACGCCCGGGGCGCTCCTGAAAGGTTCCGCGGGTGCCGGAGGGACGAGCCTTGCAGATCTCGTCGGTAACGCATTCAAGGCTGAAAAGTCCGGCGCTTCCGATTCCGGTAACCTGGCCTCCGGCCTTCGCTTCCAGGGGGTGATGGATCTTGCCGCCCAGCAGTCCCAGCACTCCCAGGCGTCACAGGGGAGCAACGGAGTTCGTGTTCCCGCTGAAGCGGCAGTCCCGCTCCGCAGCTACTCGACATCCGTCGATGTCCCGGTCGGGCACGCGGAATGGGGGGATAAAGTCGTCGGTAAACTCAGCTGGTTGACCGCCAGGAATATGTCGGTGGCCGAGATCCATCTGACGCCGCCGGATATGGGGCCAATGGAAGTCAAGGTCCGGGTGCATCATGACCAGGCCACAATCACCGTGCATTCTGCGAACCCTGTGGTTCGTGACCAACTGGAAATGAACTCCCACCGGCTCCGTGACATGCTGAGTGACCAGGGGCTGTCGCTGGCGCAGTTTGATGTCTCCGACCAGGCCGGTCAGCAGCCCGGTGGCGAGGCATCGGCGGACGGTGATCGTGACGGTTCTTCAGCGCCCGGAGGCGGTCTTCTGGACGGAGAAGCGGTGGATTCGGAGCAGAGCATCGGAGCGCTGGATCTGAGTTGGAAAGGCGAAGTGGATATTTTCGCCTGATTTGAGGATGTCTCGCGTCCGGTAGAATTCCTTTCCGCTTCAAACTCCTTTGCCCATCCTTCCCGGCAACGCTAAACTGCTGTTTCATGAGGGGAGGATGGGGTTTCTGGCCCGTCCCTTGCTTCTTGTCCTGTAAAGTCATCAAAACCGGCCGTCCCTGACGGAATTCTGACAAAGCGACGATTATGGCTGAAAATACGGCGTCCGATGGCGCACCCGCCAAGAAAGGCAAGCTGAAACTGATCATTCTGATCACCGTGGTGCTGATCCTTGCGATCGGGCTTTCCGTTGCCGGCACGCTCTGGTTTCTGGGGGACGGTCTTCCGGGAAGCGACAGCGAGGAGTCCGCTCCCGCCGAGGAGGCGTTCGTCCCGAGCTCCTACGTCGATATCGAAAAGCCTCTGGTCACGACCGTCCAGGCCGAAGGTCGGCAACGGTATGCCCAGGTATTTGTGTCACTGTCGGCAACGGATCCGGAGGCACTGGCAGCGGCGGAGTTGCACATGCCGTTGATTCGCAGCCAGCTGGTGATGGTCCTGAGCAGTAGCCAGTTCATGGAGTTGCAGACGCCGGAAGGCCGTCGTGGTCTGGCGGAAAAAATGCTCGCGACGGTTAACCAGGTACTCGAACAGGAAGGTAAACCCGCCATCGACGGCGTTCTGTTCAGAAATTTTGTGGTGCAATAGGGCCCGTTAGCGGGCAAGGCATTCAAGCGGCAGGAACAGTTATGCAGGACTTACTGTCACAGGACGAGATCGACGCGCTTCTCCACGGTGTGGACGATGGCGACATCGATACCTACGAAGAGACCGACGATACAGGGATCAAGTCTTACGATCTCTCCAGTCAGGATCGCATCGTCCGTGGTCGGATGCCGACGCTGGAGATGATCAACGAGCGATTTGCCCGCTATACCCGGATCAGCCTGTTCAACCTGTTACGCCGAAACGCCGATGTCTCCACCGGTGGCGTGCAAATCATGAAGTTCGGCGAGTACATCCATACCCTCTATGTGCCGACCAGTCTCAATCTGTGCAAGGTTCGCCCCCTGCGGGGTACCTCGCTGTTCGTGCTGGATGCCAAACTGGTCTTCAAGCTCGTGGACAACTTCTTTGGTGGCGAGGGGCGCCATGCCAAGATCGAGGGTCGTGAGTTTACGCCCACGGAGACCCGCATCGTTCAGATGGTGCTGGATCAGGTGTTTCACGATATGGCCGAAGCCTGGCACGCGGTGCTGAAGGTGGACTTCGAATACCTCAGTTCGGAAGTGAATCCCGCGATGGCGAACATCGTCAGCCCGAGTGAAGTGGTGGTCGTAAGCACCTTTCATATCGAGCTGGACGGTGGCGGCGGAGAACTCCACTTTGCGCTTCCGTACTCGATGATCGAGCCGATCCGCGATGTCCTGGATGCAGGGGTTCAGAGCGATATCGACGATGTCGACGAGCGTTGGGTCAATGCGCTCCAGGAAGACGTCAAGGATGTGAACGTGCCGGTGAACGCGAATGTTTGCCGCCGCCGGATTTCACTGCGGGAGGTCGCCAGGATGAAAGAGGGTGACATCATTCCGGTGGAGATTCCCGAATACCTGACGGTGACCGCCAACGGAATTCCGATCTACACGGCAACTCTCGGAACCCGCGACGGAAAACTGGCGCTCAGGATTCAAGATAAGGCAACGAAGCCGAAGGTCAAAAAGCAATTCAAGGTGGGTCGACATGGCTGAAGACGATAAAGATAAAAAAGACGAACAGGAACTCAGCGAAGACGAAAAGTTGGCCGCCGAGTGGGAAGCGGCGATGGAAGAATCCGGCGATGGCGACAGTGTCAGCGAAGACGACTGGGCGTCTGCAATGGCTGAGGCTGAGTCTTCGGAAGAGGAAGAAAAGCCGGAGGATAACGTCCGGGCAGCCCCCATGGAGGAGTTTGACGAGGTCAGTCAGCCATCGCTCGACGGGTCTTCGCCAGACCTGGATGTCATTCTGGATATACCGGTGACCATCTCCATGGAAGTGGGGAACACCCAGATTGCTATCCGTAACCTGTTGCAACTGAACCAGGGCTCGGTGATCGAACTGGACCGGCTGGCGGGTGAACCGCTGGATGTGCTGGTCAACGGTACGCTGATTGCCCATGGTGAGGTGGTCATGGTCAACGAAAAGTTCGGTATCCGGCTGACTGACGTCATCAGTCCGGGCGAACGCATCAAGCGTCTCCAGAAGTAACATGCGCGCACTTGTCTGGCTGTCGCTGTGCGCGCTGTCCCTGTCGGCCCGGGCCCAGGAAGCCGGTGTGGATCCGGACCAGCCGGTAACCCGTGCACCGGATACCCTGGCAACCATGGTGAGCCTGGGGCTCGGGCTGGCGGCGGTGATCGCAATCATCTACGGTTGTGCCTGGCTGATTCGCCGGATGAACGGCATGACCGGCATGAACAACAACGCGATCAAGGTGGTCTCGGTGATGGCCATTGGCGCACGGGAACGCCTGGCATTGATCGAAGTTGGCGGACAACAGATCCTGTTGGGTATCACGCCGTCCGCTATCCGGACCCTGCACGTTTTCGACGAGCCCGTGGTGGATTCCGCCAACCCTCCGTCGGGCGACTTCGCCCGCCGCCTGCAGGGTATGATCGGTAAATCCTGGAACCCGTCCCACAAGGAATAACCGAGGCGATGACGTTTTCCCTCCTGAAACGAATGCTGCCCATTCTGGTACCGTTACTCGGTGTGTTGTGGGCCCCCCTGGCCCATGCCCAGGCGATTCCCGGTATTCCGGCGGTGACCATGACGCCGGGCGAGGGCGACGGAACCCAGGAATATTCCGTCACCCTGCAGATTCTGGCGTTGATGACGGCGCTGACCTTCCTGCCGGCCATGCTGATGATGATGACGTCCTTCACCCGCATCATCGTGGTGTTCGCCATCCTGCGCCAGGCGCTCGGGCTGCAGGCAACGCCCTCGAACCAGATCCTTCTGGGGCTGGCGCTGTTCCTGAGTATCTTTATCATGAAGCCGGTTCTTGAAGAGGCCAACCAGGTTGCTCTCCAGCCCTATCTTCAGGAGCAGGTGACCTCCATTGAGGCCGTGAAGCTCGCCAGCGAGCCGTTCCGGAAATTCATGATGGCGCAGACCCGGGAAGACGATCTGGCCCTGTTCATGCGAATGGCGGACGTAAAATACGACACGCCTGAAGACGTGTCTTTCTGGGTGCTCATGCCGGCCTTTGTGACCAGCGAACTGAAAACCGCCTTCCAGATCGGGTTCATACTGTTCATTCCGTTCCTCATCATCGACATGGTGGTGGCCAGTGTCCTCATGGCGATGGGCATGATGATGCTCTCGCCCATCATCATCTCGCTTCCGTTCAAAATCATGCTGTTTGTGCTGGTGGATGGCTGGGCCCTGATCATGGGCACTCTCGCCGCCAGTTACGGGCTCTAGAGGAGGTGCCATGACGCCGGAAACCGTAATCGACATTCTCCGGGAAGCACTCTGGATGATTGTCATGCTGTCATCGGTGATCATCGGCCCGGGGCTGGTGGTCGGTCTGATCGTCAGTACCTTTCAGGCCGCGACCCAGATCAACGAGCAGACGCTGAGCTTCCTGCCGCGTCTGCTGGTGACCCTGATCGTGATTATCGTGGCAGGCCCCTGGATGCTCACCCAGTTGCTGGATCATGCGCACCGGCTGATTTCCAGCATTCCCTACCTGATCGGCTGACGGATGCTGCCGGCGGAGCTCAGTGCAGACCTGATCGGCCAGTGGGTGGGGCAGCACCTGTGGCCGCTGTTCCGGATTGCTTCCTTTCTGATGGTGATTCCCATCTTTGGTACTCAGCTGGTTCCGGCCCGGGTCCGGCTGGGACTGGCTCTGCTGATGACCATCCTTGTGGTGCCGATGATTCCCGAGGCGCCGGCGGTGGATGCGCTCAGTGCCGATGCGGTGGTTATCACCCTGCAGCAGATTCTCATCGGCATTGGTCTGGGGTTTGCCCTGACGGCCCTGTGGCAGCTGTTCGTTATCGCCGGGCAGATGATCGCCATGCAGATGGGACTTGGGTTTGCGTCCATGGTGGATCCGGCCAACGGCGTTAACGTTCCGGTCCTGTCCCAGATTTACACCATCACCATCACGTTGCTGTTCCTGGCGATGAACGGACACCTGGTGGCACTGGAGGTGTTCGTGGAGAGTTTCCGGACTCTGCCCATCGGAATGGAAGGGCTGGGTCAGGCCGGTGTTTGGGAGCTGGCGCACCGGATCAGCTGGATGTTTGCGTCTGCCATGCTGCTGGCCCTGCCGGCGGTGACTGCGGTTCTGATCGTCAATATTTCGTTCGGTGTCATGACCCGGGCGGCACCCCAGATGAACATCTTCTCCCTCGGCTTTCCAATTGGCCTGATTTTTGGATTGTTTGCTATCTGGGTACTGCACGCCAATTTCCTGCCGCATTTCGAGCAGTATGCCCGGGAGACCTACGATTTCATGCGGCAGTTGCAGGGTGTGCCCTGACCGGTGGATATGACGCATGGCTGAAGAGAACGACAACAGTCAGGAAAAAACGGAAGAAGCGACCCCCCGACGACTTGAAAAAGCCAGGGAGGAGGGGCAGACGGCCCGATCCCGGGAACTCGCCACCATGGCGGTGCTGATGGCCGGAGCGGGTGGTCTCCTCATGTTTGGGTCGCATCTCGGCGCCGCGCTTGAGGCCATCATGCGCGACAGCTTTGTGCTTGAGCGCTCCGCTATCTTCGATACCCGCCACATGAGTGTCCAGTTGATCGCATCGGCCAAGGAAGCTGCCTGGGCATTGGCGCCGATCCTTGTGCTGGTGCTCATCGCCGCGATTGCCGGATCCATCGGAATCGGAGGCTTGCTGTTCAGTGGCAAGGCCATTCAGCCTCAGCTGAGCCGGATGAACCCGATCAAGGGCGTGGGGAAGATGTTTTCCGCCCGTTCGCTGGTTGAACTGGTAAAAGCGATCGCCAAGGTGGGGCTGGTACTGGTCATCGCCATTCTGATTCTCAATGTGCGTACCGAAGACCTGCTCAGTATTGCCGAAGAGCCAGCGGTGCCGGCGATGAAGCATGTGCTATGGACGCTTGGCTGGAGTTTTTTCCTGCTGTCGGCAGCGACCATTATCATCGCCGCGATCGACGTGCCTTTCCAGATCTACGACCACCAGAAAAAGCTGCGCATGACCAAGCAGGAGGTCAAGGACGAGTACAAGGACACGGAGGGCAAGCCCGAGGTGAAGGGCAAGATACGTCAGCTCCAGCGGGAGATGGCCCAGCGCCGGATGATGCAGGATGTGCCCACGGCCGACGTGGTGATCACCAACCCTACTCACTACGCCGTTGCCCTGAAGTACGACCAGAAGGCCATGGCCGCGCCGGTAGTCGTGGCCAAGGGGGCCGACCAGATCGCTTTCAAGATCATGGAAATCGCCCGGGAGAACAAGGTGGAAGTCCTTCGTACACCGCCGCTGACCCGGGCGGTGTACCACAATACCGAGATTGGCGAGGAAATCCCGGACGGGCTCTACATGGCCATCGCCCAGGTTCTGGCCTACGTGTTCCAGCTCCGGCAATTCCGCAAGGGCAGGGGCCCCAAGCCGGGTATGCCGGATTTCCCGATTCCCTCCGACCTCAGGCGGGATGTCTAGGCCGGCACGCGGGCTTCGATGACGCGGACCATGGGTTCCCCCCGGCTTTCAGGGATCGGAAGGATGCCATACCAGGCCCGTGGGTCGTGAACGGTGACGTCCGTAAAGCCGCAGCCTGAAAAATGTTGCCGGGCCTCCGGATCCGATCTGAAATGGAAGCTGACCCGGCTTCGTGTCGCCGCGCCCAGGAGGTGGCCCAGGGTGTTAAGCGTGCCATTCAGCAGCGGCTGACCCGGGCGGTAATAACTCTCCGACAGGTAGACCGATCCCGGGCGCCTGCTCAGCACTTTCGCAAGTCGCCGCCAGAAATCGCTGATCACCGTCAGTGGGAAGTAGCTGGTCAGGCCTTCGGTCACGACCACCACTGGTTTGTCATTGTCGAATACCCGGTCAATCACCGTTTCGAGGGCCTGCTCTCCTTGCTCAGCCAGAATGTCGATGGGAGTGATCTGGTGGTGGGGCCCCAGCCTGCCCGCCGCCATAAGCCGAAGCGCCTTTCTGGCTGCCATGTCGGGCAAATCCGCTTCCACCATGTGCAGCGTTGGGTGTCGCTCTCGCAGTCGGATGCCACGGGGAGACATGCCTGCGGCGATTTCGAGGACCTGGGTGATGCCCTGTTCCCGGATCGCCGTCTCGATCAGATGATCAATGATCAGGTGACGCTGGAGCAGGAAGGTACGGATGTTGCCCCCGATGGCCGCCTTGCTTGCGGCTTCGAACGGAGTCATCAGGTGATAGAGGAGTTGGCCTTCCCGGGTTGTCAGCGCATCGTCGGAAAGGCCATACCGGTGCCAGACGGCACCGGTATAGAGGGCGGTAAAGCTGATGCCCGAGCTGTCAGTCCGTCGCTTGCTCATAGATGGCCTTGCCCCAGGCTTCGCGGCGGCCCGGCAGTACCAGGTTGAGTATGATGGCCGCCACCGCACACAGGGCGATGCCCTCGAGGTGGCCCAGCACCATACCGCCGATCCCGAACACCAGGGTAACACCCACGATGACCAGGTTCCGGGATTCCGACAGATCCACCTGGTGGCGGATCAGGGTATTCAGACCGACCACGGCAATCGAACCAAACAGCAGGCAGAGAATCCCGCCCATGACCGGCGCCGGGATGGTCTGGAGGGCGGCGCCGAATTTGCCGATGAAAGCCAGTACGATGGCAACAATGGCGGCCCACCACATGACCCTGGGGTTGAAGTTGCGGGTCAGCATGACGGCGCCGGTGACTTCCGAGTAGGTGGTATTGGGCGGGCCGCCAAAGAGTGCTGCGGCACTTGTGGCGAGGCCGTCCCCGAGGAGGGTCCGGTGCAGTCCCGGCTTTTCCAGGTAGTTCCGGCGGGTCACGTTGCCAATCGCCAGGATGTCGCCGATGTGCTCGATGGCCGGTGCGATCGCCACCGGAATCATGAACAGGACGGCGCCCCAGCTGAACTCGGGGGTCACGAAGTTGGGGACGGCAAACCAGGGCGCGTTCTCAATCGGGGTGGTGTCGACAATGCCCATGAGCGCAGACACGACATAGCCCACCACGACGCCAAACATGATCGGAATCAGGCGGAAAATGCCCTTGGCCCAGACCGACATCACGATGGTCACGGCCAGTGAAATCATCGAGATCCAGATCGCGGTGTCGTGGGGAACCAGTTGGCTGGAACCATCACCGGTCCTGCCGGACGCCATGTGGACGGCCACCGGGGCGAGACCCAGGCCGATGGTCATGATCACCGGAGCGATAACCACCGGCGGCAGCAGTTGCCGGATAAAACCGGTACCGCGAAGGCGAATAGCGCCGCTGAGCAGAACGTACAGGATGCCAGCCGCCATCAGGCCGCCCAGGGTTTCTTCCAGGCCGAATTTGCCTTTCGAGGCGATCACCGGAGCGATAAACGCGAAGGAGGACGCCAGAAAGATGGGAATCTGGCCGCCGGTCACTATGTGGAAAATCAGGGTGCCGATCCCCGCCGTGAACAATGCCACGTTCGGGTCGAGGCCGGTAATCAGGGGCATGAGCACCAGGGCACCGAATGCCACCAGCAACATTTGTGAGCCCGCGATGACCTGCTTCCAGATCGGGTCGTTCGAATGGTCCTGCATGATTCAGACGTCCTTCTGTTTGGTGCCGAAAATCTTGTCGCCGGCGTCGCCCAGACCCGGGAGGATATAACCCTTGTCGTTCAGGTGGTCGTCCACCGAGGCGGTGTAAATGGAGACATCCGGATGCGCTTCGAGCACCCGCTCGACACCCTCGGGGGCGGCGACGAGAACCAGGGCCCGGATTTCAGTGCTGCCGGCCTTCTTCAGCAGGTCGATGGTGGAGATCATGGAGCCGCCGGTCGCCAGCATCGGATCGACGATCAGGGCCATGCGCTGGTCCAGCTCTCCGACCAGTTTTTCCAGGTAGGTGCTGGCCTCCAGGGTTTCTTCGTTACGAATCTGACCGACCACGCTTACCCGCGCCACCGGAATCAGACTCAGGACGCCGTCCAGCATGCCCAGACCGGCCCGGAGAATCGGCACGATGGTGACTTTTTTGCCGTGGATCTGTTCGACGGAAACCGGGCCCGCCCACCCCTCAATGGTTTTTTCCTGGAGATTGAAGTCCTTGGTGGCTTCGTAAGTCAGCAGGGCGCCGACCTCCTGTGCCAGTTCACGAAAATTCTTGGTGCTGATGTCCGCCCGGCGCATAAGACCGAGTTTGTGTCGGATCAGGGGGTGCTTTACCTCGTGGATTGGCATGGTGTCACCTGTGTGTCTGTCTGTGTGGGTCGTGTTCGCGACGGGCGCGAACAAATGGCGCAAGGATACCGTATCTGACGGGTCCCGTCAGGCTTGTTGGCGGTATTGCCCGGGACGATTTCGTAAGGAGTGGTACGGATCTTGCGAAGAACCCTCCAAACGACGCACCGGCGTCAGATTTTCGACCACGTCGTGGCCCATGGGGCACGGCAAACCGGAGAAGTTTCCCGAATGGACAGAGCGTTAGTCCTTCACAACGTCAAATCCCTGACGCGAGGCAACCTCGGCATTCCCATCATGTTGATGGGACTTCTGGGCATGATGATTCTGCCCATGCCGGCGTTCCTCCTGGACGTCTTTTTCACGTTCAACATTACGCTGTCCATCGTGATTCTGCTGGTGTGTGTTTACGCCTTGCGGCCTATGGAGTTCGCCTCGTTCCCGACCGTGCTTCTGGTCGCGACGCTGCTTCGACTGGCGCTGAACGTTGCATCCACACGTATTGTGCTTCTGGAAGGGCATCAGGGCGGGGATGCTGCGGGTAAGGTGATCCAGTCTTTCGGTGAGGTGCTGATCGGCGGCAACTATGCCGTGGGGCTGGTGGTGTTCGCCATTCTCATGATCATCAACTTCATGGTGGTTACCAAGGGTGCCGGCCGGGTCTCGGAGGTGAGCGCCCGCTTTACCCTCGATGCCATGCCCGGCAAGCAGATGGCCATTGACGCGGATCTGAATGCGGGGCTGATTAACCAGGACGAAGCCAAGCATCGCCGGTCGGAAGTGGCCCAGGAAGCCGACTTCTACGGCTCCATGGACGGTGCCTCCAAGTTCGTCAAGGGCGACGCCGTTGCCGGTTTGCTGATCCTCGCGATCAACATCGTCGGTGGCGTTGCCATCGGGATGATGCAGCACGACCTCACCTTCGGACTGGCCATGCAGCGCTATGCACTGCTCACCATCGGTGACGGCCTGGTGGCCCAGATTCCCTCCCTGCTGCTGTCCACCTCCGCTGCCATCATGGTCACGCGGGTAACCTCCAGTCAGGAGCTGGGCGGTCAGATTATCCAGCAGATGTTCAGTGCGCCCAAGGCACTGGCGATTGCCGCCGGCATCCTGATTCTGCTGGGGCTGATTCCCGGCATGCCGCACCTGGCGTTCCTTGGTCTGGGTGCCATTGCAGGCGGTGCCGCCTGGTATATCTGGAAGCAGGATCGGCAGACCGTGGAAGAGGGCGGCGGTTTCCCGTCGCGGGGACCGGGATTGTCAGGGCAGGCGCCCTCTGGCCGTGATCTGCCGCCGGGTAGCGACAGTGGCGGCGGTGAGAATGCACAGCTTCCGGCTCCGGCCGGTGAGAACCGGGAGTTGGGTTGGGATGACGTCGCCACCGTCGATATTGTGGGTCTGGAGGTCGGTTACCGGCTCATTCCGCTCGTGGATAAATCCCAGGGCGGTCAACTGCTGAGCCGGATCAAGGGCGTCCGGAAAAAGCTGTCTCAGGATCTCGGCTTCCTGATGCCGTCCGTTCACATTCGCGACAACCTGGACCTCATGCCCAATGTGTATCGGGTCACGCTCATGGGCGTGACCATTGCCGAAGCTGAAATTCACCCCGATCGTGAGCTGGCCATTGATCCGGGCCAGGTGTTCGGGAAGATCGACGGCATTGAAGGCAAGGACCCGGCTTTCGGGCTCGATGCGTCCTGGATTGAGCCGGACAAGAAGGATCAGGCCCAGACCCTCGGATACACGGTAGTGGATGCCAGTACCGTGGTCGCCACCCACCTGAACCAGATTCTTCAGAAGCACGCCCACGAACTGATCGGGCACGAAGAGGCCCAGAAGTGGCTGGATCAGCTGGAAAAGATTTCACCCAAGCTCGCGGAAGAGTTGGTGCCGACCACCATTTCGATCAGTCTGCTTCTGAAAGTCCTGCAGAACCTGCTCAAGGAAGAAGTTCCGATCCGGGATATGCGTTCGATTGCGGAGGCAATCGTGAACGTTCATCCGCGCAGTCAGGATCCCAAGATACTGACTACCGTGGCGCGTCAGGCCCTGCGCCGGATGATTGTCCAGAGCATCTGTGGCAACGAGTCCGAGATTCCCGTGATTACGCTGGACCCGGACCTGGAACAGTTGTTGCTTAAGTCTGTTCAACAGAGTCAACAATCCGGCGGTCAGGATGACATAGGGTTGGTGCTGGAGCCGAACATGGTTGAAAAGCTCCAGCGCTCCCTGCAGGACAGCGTGCAGCGACAGGAGATGCTCGGCAAGCCCGCCATTCTTCTGGTGTCCGGGCCCCTTCGCCCGGTTCTGGCGAGGTTCGCCAGCTACGGAGTGGAACGATTGCACGTGTTGTCGTACCAGGAAATACCGGATAACAAACAGGTCACCATCGTGGCATCCGTGGGGCAGTGAGCCTGGCGGGTGTGAGTCGGCAAGCGTCATGAACGCGATGTCGCTGGAGGAAGCATAATGAAGGTAAAACGGTTTTTCGCTCAGACAATGGCAGAAGCGCTGAAGCAGGTCAGCCACGAAATGGGGCCGGATGCCGTGATTCTCTCCAATCGCCGGGTCGATGGCGGCGTCGAAATAGTGACGGCGCTGGACTACGACGAAAATATGGCGCGTCAGCGGCTTGGTGAAAAAGCTGCGGAGGCAAGCAATGGTTCCCGTCTGGCGGAGCTCCAGGCTGAGCAGCATCGCCGGCTTGAGGAAGAGCTGAACCGGTCCCGGGACCGAATCCGTGAAGTCCGCGAGAAGCGGGCCGCACAGGGTCAGGGGTACGAGAGCGCATCCTTTGCCGAATTGCAGGAAGCAGCGTCCGAGGCTTTCCAGCCCGCCGAAGCCGCTCCCGCCCAAACGGGGTATTCCGACGAGTTGGCCCAGATGCGTGCCGAAATCAGTTCCCTCCGGGACATGGTTCGCGGTCAGCAACCTGCTGTCGAAAAATCGCCAGGCAATGCGGTTCAGCAGAGGCTGGCGGAACGGTTGCAGGAATTCGGTCTTGGCGCGGATCTGGCCGGGTCACTGTCCCGGCGTCACCGGGGTGGAAAGCTTGAGGATGGCTGGAAACAGTCGCTGAAAATGCTGGCGACCGGGGTTCGGACCTCCCGCCAGGACTGGCTGGATGAAGGCGGCGTCTATGCGCTGGTTGGCCCGACCGGTTCCGGCAAGACCACGACAATCGGTAAGCTGGCGGCTCGCTATGTGCTTCGCCACGGCGCCGATTCCCTGGCGCTGGTGACAACCGATCGCTTCCGCGTGGCCGCGCACGAGCAGCTGTTTGTCTTCGGTCGCATCCTCAATGTGCCGGTTCGGGTGGTCGATGAGAGCCATTCCCTGGATGATATTCTCGACGAATTGTCCGACCGCCACCTGGTCCTGATCGATACCGCCGGCCTGACCAGCAGTGATCGGGGTTACCAGGAACAGCTGGCCGAACTCGCCCGGAGTCATCACAACGTCCGGACCCACCTTGTGGTTTCGGCCACCAGCCAGCCCCGTATCATGAAATCCGTCTGGCATTGCTATAAGATGGCAGAACTCGCGGGCTGCGTCATGACCAAGATCGATGAAGCCCTGACCCTGGGTGAGTCCCTCGGGTTTGTGATGGAAACGGGACTTCCGGTGGCCTGGTACACAGATGGCCAGAGGATTCCCGAAGACCTCCATCACGCAGAGGCCGTCCCACTGGTGAGATTGGCCGTTGAACGGCTCAAGATGCTGCAGCGACAGCAGGCCGTTGCCGAGGGGGCCTGACCGGGGTTCCGCCGTGCCGGATGACGGTTTATCCTGCGGGCATCAAGTGCGGTTAACAGAACAATGAGCGTTCGTTGAAACGTGGCAAGAGACAATAGACAGTATGAGCAAAGCACATCCGGTTCAGGTGATTGCAGTTTCCGGCGGAAAAGGCGGGGTGGGAAAGAGTAACGTCTCGGTCAACCTCGGGATCGCACTGGCGCAGAAAGGCCGGCGGGTGGTCCTGCTGGATGCGGATCTGGGCCTTGCCAACATCGACGTCCTGCTCGGAATAACGGCCAACCGGAACCTGCAGGATGTTCTGGCGGGGGAGTGTGATCTTCGGGACGTGCTGGTCAATGGCCCCGGGGGCATCAAGATCGTTCCCGCGTCCTCGGGTACCCAGCGGATGACCCAGCTTACGGCGATGGAGCATGCCGGCCTGATCAACGCGTTCAGCGAACTGGGCGATCAGATCGATGTGCTGATCGTGGATACCGCAGCGGGTATATCCGAATCGGTGGTCAGCTTTCTTCGTGCGTCCCAGGAGCTGTTGCTGGTTGTCTGTGACGAGCCGACCTCGATCACCGATGCCTATGCGTTGATCAAACTGATGAATCGGGACTACGGCGTCAACCGCTTCCGGATCCTGGCCAATCAGGTTCGCAACGATCAGGAAGGCCGTCACCTGTTCGAGAAACTGACCCGGGTCACTGAGCGGTTCCTTGATGTGGCACTACAATATGTGGGTATGGTGCCGTACGACGAAGCAGTCAGGAAAGCAGTGCAAAGACAGCGTGCCGTTCTTGATGCCTATCCCCGGGCCAAGGCATCCCTCGCCATCAAGGCGCTGGCCGAAAAGGTCGATAACTGGCCATTACCTTCTTCTCCCCGGGGGCATCTGGAATTTTTTGTGGAGCGGCTCGTCGAAGTCTGAATCGGATCCTGTCAACGATAAAAACACCGGATAGATGACATTGGCGAAACGTCTGGGAATGTACCATCAAGCTGTTGCCTCGACACCCTCCGGGCTGGTTGAGGAGCATGCTCCGCTGGTCAAGAAAATCGCCCTCCACCTGATGGCCCGTCTTCCTGCTTCGGTTCAACTGGAAGATCTCATGCAGGCCGGCATGATTGGTTTGCTGGAAGCGGCACAGCGATACAGTTCCACTGGCGGTGCGACGTTCGAAACCTATGCGGGCATCCGCATCCGTGGTGCGATGGTGGATGAGATTCGCAAAGGCGACTGGGTTCCCCGATCTGTCCACCGCAATGCCCGGCGCATCTCCCAGGCCATCAAGGTCGTGGAGGACCGGCTGGGCCGGGAGGCCCAGGACAGCGAGGTCGCTGAAGAGCTGGGCATGGACCTTGCCGAATACCATGCGTCGCTCAGTGACTCGAACGGCGGACGACTTTTTAGCCTTGATGAGCTCAATGAATCCGGCGAGCTGCCGATAGAACATTCAGAAACCAGTGATAATCCCTTTGAGGGGCTGTCTTCGGACGCATTTCGCCGGAGCCTGGCGCAGGCGATCGAGGAGTTGCCCGAGCGCGAGAAATTGGTTCTCAGCCTGTATTACCAGGAAGAACTGAACCTCAAGGAAATTGGTGCGGTGATCGGGGTCAGCGAAAGCCGCGTCAGCCAGATACACAGTCAGGCGGCATTGCGCCTGCGGGGCAGGCTGACAGACTGGCGGGATGAATCGGGCGTCTGAAACAGCGCTCTGTGTTGCAAGTGCTTTCCGGTCTGTAGCTTTTTGGTAAACAGCGCTTTACAACCGGCGTAAACGCCCGACAATAAGCGATTGATTCAAGTGGTGCCGGGGGTTGGGCACTATGCTCAAATGAATGCCGGGAGTGACTAACTGGAGGTCCCATTGGACAAGAACATGAAAATCCTCATCGTGGACGACTTTTCTACGATGAGACGCATCATCAAGAACCTGTTGCGCGATCTCGGTTTCACCAACACGGATGAAGCGGACGATGGCAATTCCGCGCTGCCGATGTTGAAAAGCGGGAAATACGATTTTCTGGTCACCGACTGGAACATGCCAGGTATGTCCGGTTTCGATCTTCTCAAAGCGGTTCGTGCAGATGAGAACCTGAAAAATCTGCCGGTGCTCATGGTCACGGCAGAAGCCAAGCGTGACCAGATCGTAGCCGCCGCCCAGGCCGGTGTGAATGGATACGTGGTCAAGCCGTTCACCGCCGCCGTTCTCAAGGAGAAGATTGAAAAGATCTTCGAACGAATCCAGTAACCAGAGGTCGGATGGCTCTCATGAGCGATAGCAACAAGAACCATCAGAGCCTCGATCCGGAAGTCGCGGCGAAGCTCGAAAGCCAGTCGGCGGAACTCGCCGAGAGTGTTCAGGCCGGAGATTATGCCCGGGCGATGACCCTGATCAATGAACTGAGTGACACGAGGGATCAGAGTCTGTACCGGGAAGTCGGTCGTCTTACCCGGAGCCTGCACGAGGCCATCCGGAACTTCCAGATCGATCCCCGCAACGCAGAGCAGAAAGAAGCGCTCTCCAAAATGTCGGATGCCTCGGACCGGCTCGAATACGTCGTGCAGATGACGGGCCAGGCGGCCAACCGCACGATGGATCTGGTTGAAGTGTCCATGCCGATGGCCCACGCCATCCGGGATGAGGCGCGGGCGCTCAGTGCCGAGTGGGCGAGGTTGCGGCGTCGGGAAATGGCGCCTGCGGAATTCCGCGAGCTGTACGGGCGGATTGACCGGTTTTTCTCAAGTCTTTCCACCGAGGCCGATACTATCTACAGCAACCTCTCGGAAATTCTGCTGGCGCAGGACTTCCAGGATCTGACCGGTCAGGTTATCCAGAAGGTGACCAACCTGGTCAAGGAGGTTGAGGAGCATCTTCTGAGCCTGGTGGTCATGGCGAGCCACGTCGATCAGCTCACCGGTACGGTCCATCAGATCGAGGACAAACAGGTTTCGGCCGAAGAGGGTGTTGGGCCGCAGATGAACGCCGAAGAGCGTGATGACGTGGTTTCCGGACAGGACGACGTGGACGATTTGTTGTCCAGTCTCGGTTTTTGACGAAAGAGGGTAGTACATGGCGTTCGATGCTGATGAAGAGATTCTCCAGGACTTTCTGGTCGAAGCCGGAGAGATTCTCGAAAAATTGTCGGAGCAGTTGGTCGATCTCGAACAGCATCCCGATGACAGCGATCTGCTCAACGCCATTTTCCGTGGCTTTCACACCGTAAAGGGCGGTGCCGGTTTCCTCCAGCTCGACGCCCTGGTCAATTGCTGCCACTCCGCGGAAAACGTGTTCGATATCCTGCGTAACCACAAACGCAAGGTTGATGCCGAGCTGATGGACGTTGTTCTGGAGGCCCTGGACAACGTTAACGCCATGTTCGAGGAAGTTCGCAACCACGAAGAGCCTACGCCGGCTCCCGATGAGCTGATCGCGGCCCTTGATGCCCTGGCACAGCCCGAGGGAGCGGCTAGCGTCAGTGCCGAACCCCCGGCGTCCGAGCCTGCTTCAACGTCTGCTGAAACAGATGGTGGTGACATCACCGACGACGAGTTTGAGCAACTGCTTGATGCACTTGATGGTGGTGACCAGAGCGATCAGTCTGCACCTTCTGCCCCGGCCGCCGAAGAGAGTGCTGGCGCAGAAGACGGTGATGATGAAATTACCGACGATGAATTTGAAAAGCTGCTGGATGAATTGCATGGGGAAGGCAAGTTTTCCGGAGCGCCCCCCGCAGATGCCGCGCCTGAAAAGCCTTCCACGGAAGGCGCGGGTGACAATGCCGGCTCTGCTGCCGGCGACGATCTGATTACCGACGACGAATTCGAGAAGCTGCTGGACGAACTGCATGGCAAGGGCGGCGCCCCTACTGGAGCCGACAGCGCGGCCGGCGGCCAATCACCGGCCAAATCCCAACCGGAACCGAAACCGGAATCCGCATCCCGCCCCGAGCCCGAGACAGCCAGGGAGCCTGCTGCTCCGAAAGCCGCTGCGAAGCCGCCAACGCCGCCCCGGGAGGCTGCGCCAGCGGGCGAGACCACCGTCCGGGTCGACACCAAACGCCTTGATGACATCATGAACATGGTGGGCGAACTGGTGCTGGTCCGTAACCGCCTGCAGCGACTGGGTAACGCCAGTGAAGACGAACAGATGCACAAGGCGGTGGCCAACCTCGACGTGGTCACCACCGATTTGCAGTCGGCGGTTATGCAGACCCGCATGCAGCCGATCAAGAAGGTCTTTGGTCGCTTCCCGCGCGTGGTGCGCGATCTGGCCAGAAGCCTCAAGAAAGAAGTCAGCCTGGTCATGCACGGTGAGGAGACCGACCTCGACAAGAACCTCGTGGAAGCCCTGTCGGATCCGCTGGTTCACCTGGTCCGGAACTCCGTTGACCACGGTATCGAGTCACCGGACGTCCGCGAGAAAGCCGGCAAGCCGAGGGCCGGTACGGTCACGCTGTCGGCCGAGCAGGAAGGGGACCATATCCTCCTGACCATCGAGGACGACGGTGCCGGTATGGATCCCGAGAAACTTCGCCAGAAGGCGGTTGAAAAGGGGATTTACGATCAGGACGCCGCCGATCGTCTGACCGACAACGAGTGCTTCAATCTTATCTTTGCCGCCGGTTTTTCCACCAAAGACCAGATCTCCGATGTGTCCGGTCGCGGTGTGGGCATGGATGTGGTGAAAACCAAGATCGGTCAGCTCAACGGCCAGATCAACATCGTGTCGGAGCTGGGCAAGGGTACGCGCATCCTGATCAAGGTGCCGCTGACGCTCGCCATCATGCCCACCCTGATGATCATGCTGGGGGATCAGTCCTTTGCGTTGCCTCTGGTGAACGTGGTGGAAATCTTCCACCTGGATCTCACCAAGACCAACATTGTCGACGGGCGCGAGTGTATCGTTGTCCGGGACAAGGTGTTCCCGCTGTTCCACATCAAACGCTGGCTGGTTCGTGGCGAAGCCGGGCAGGAAGAACCGGAGAATGCCCACGTGGTCATCGTCGCCATGGGCACCAAGCAGGTGGGGTTCGTGGTGGACCAGTTGATTGGCCAGGAAGAAGTGGTCATCAAGCCCCTTGGCAGGGCTTTGCAGGGCACACCGGGTATGGCGGGCGCGACAATCACCGGCGATGGTCGCATCGCGTTGATTATTGACGTTCCCAGCCTTTTGCAGAATTACAGTTGATTGTTCACGTCCGGAGACCGGAAGGCCGGCGTATTGGGTAGGAGAAATGGATGACAGTTTCGGTCCTGGTCGTTGATGATTCAGGGTTTTTCCGCAAACGTCTGACGGAAATTCTGTCCGCTTCCGGGCAGATCCGGGTTGTGGGCGCAGCTTCCAACGGGCGCGAAGGCGTCGACATGGCGGAGCGCCTGCGTCCCGACGTGATCACCATGGACTACGAGATGCCGGTGATGGACGGCATCTCGGCGGTCCGTGAAATCATGCGCCGGCACCCCACGCCGGTCCTGATGTTCTCTTCCCTGACCTACGAAGGCGCACGGGTAACGCTCGACGCCCTGGAGGCGGGGGCCGTCGACTTTCTGCCCAAGAACTTCGAGGAGATCGCCCGGGACTCCAGCCAGCTCCAGAAAATCCTCATTGACCGGGTGCTTGATGTTGCCAGGAGTCGGCCTGGCGGCGCATCGGCGACCCGCGCCAGACCGGCCGAACCGCAGTCGCCGCGCCCGACAGAGAGACCCCGTGCCGAACACCGGCCCGCAGCCCCGGTTCGTGAGCGTGTGGAGCGGCCTGTCCGGGAGCCGGAACCGCCCCGAAGAACGGTACATCGCGCGGCAAAGCATTACAG
Source organism: Marinobacter koreensis (assembly GCF_023156285.1). Classification (GTDB taxonomy): domain Bacteria; phylum Pseudomonadota; class Gammaproteobacteria; order Pseudomonadales; family Oleiphilaceae; genus Marinobacter; species Marinobacter koreensis. The sequence goes on from NZ_JAKZAJ010000001.1 coordinate 738,015, forward strand.
CGTTGTCGGTATTGGCACGTCGACCGGCGGTCCGGTTGCGCTCCAGAAAGTCTTGACGGTCCTGCCGGCTTCGTTTCCGGCTCCGATCGTCCTGGTGCAGCATATGCCGGCAAGCTTCACCCCGGCCTTTGCCGAGCGGCTGAACCGACTGTGCAAGATCGAGGTCCGCCAGGCGGCGGATGGCGATGTGCTTCGCCCCGGCCTGGCATTGCTGGCCCCCGGGGGCAAACAGATGATGATTGAAAGCCGCGGCGGTCAGCCCCGCGTGCGCATCCTCCCCGGTGACGAACGTCTCAATTACAAGCCCTGCGTGGACGTGACTTTCGGATCCCTTGCCCGTAGCTTCCCCGGCAAGACCCTGGGTGTCATTCTGACGGGTATGGGCGCGGACGGTCGGGAAGGCTGTCGGATGATGAAGCAGACCGGTTCCGATATCTGGTCTCAGGATGAAAAGTCCTCCGTTATCTATGGCATGCCCATGGCGGTGGCCAAGGCGGGACTGTCGGACGAAGTCCTGTCGCTGGACGAAATCGGGGCGCGTCTGGTCGAAGGTGTGTGCTGATGGATATCCTCAGCCTCCTTGGCATCATCCTGGCATTCGCGGCGATTCTGGGAGGCAATCTCCTGGAAGGCGGGGCACTGGGCTCTCTGTTCAACGGTCCGGCGGCTCTGATTGTCATCGGCGGTACCCTGGCAGCCACCATTCTGCAAACCTCTTGGCCTCTGCTGAAGCGGGCGTTTGCGCAGTCCCGCTGGGTGTTCCTGCCGCCGTTTGTCAGTATGGAGGACGGGATTGGCAAGGTAATCGACTGGAGCGTCAAGGCCCGCAAGCAAGGCTTGCTCGGTCTGGAAGCCCTTGCAGAACGGGAGCCTGAGCCTTTCGCCCGTAAAGGGCTCCAGCTCCTGGTTGATGGCGCTGAAACAGAGACCATCCGGGGCATCATGGAAGTGGACCTGGAGTCCCGTGAACAGAGAGATCTCGAGTCGGCCAAGGTGTTCGATGCCATGGGCGGATATTCTCCGACCATCGGCATCATCGGTGCGGTCATGGGCCTGATTCAGGTGATGACCAACCTGGAAGATCCCCAGACCCTCGGCGGCGGCATCGCGACCGCGTTCGTGGCCACCATATACGGGGTGGCCCTTGCCAACCTGCTGTTTTTTCCGGTTGCCAACAAGCTTCGGGGCATCGTGCGGGAGCGAACCCGTTACGAGGACATGATGATTGACGGCATCATTGCCATTGCCGAAGGCGAAAACCCCAAATCCATTGAGTTGCGACTGCGGGGATTCCTGCAGTAGGAACAGGCGGGCTCTATGCGGCGACGCAGGCGATCCACTGACGAATTGCATAACAAGGAGCGCTGGCTGATTTCCTACGCGGATTTCATCACGCTGCTTTTCGCTTTCTTCGTGGTCATGTACTCGGTGTCTTCGGTCAACGAGGGGAAGTACAAGGTCCTCTCCGAAACCCTGAATGGCGTTTTCAATGCGCCCCAGCATTCCGTGAATCCGATTACGGTGGGCGAACGTCCGCAGCGATCGGTGAACGCGCCAGCCGACAACGTAATTCCCCCTCCGGTCGCTGAAGCGCCGCAAAATCCGCAAGCGGATCTCCAGGCCCGGACCAGGGCCCTGCGTGCCATGGCGGATAAGTTGACCATGGAGTTCGACGAACTGATCAACCAGGGTGTGGTTACTCTCGAAACCAGCGACAAGTGGCTGGAATTGAACCTTCCCAACAGCATGCTGTTCGGCAGTGGTGACGCGGAACCTCACTACGATGCCTTTGACGTGGTGGAAAAGATTGCCAGCGTTCTCCGGGATCGTGACAACGCGGTTCGGGTCGAGGGGTTTACCGATAACCAGCCGATCAGCACGTCAAAATTTCCGTCCAACTGGGAACTGTCTGCCGCCCGTGCCGCCGCGGTTGTCCGAATGCTGGTCCGTGAGGGCGTCGAGCCGGAACGGTTGGCCGCCGTCGGCTATGGCCAGTATCAGCCAGTTGCACGTAACGACACCGATGCCGGGCGGCGTCGAAACCGGCGCGTGGTCTTGTTGATTTCCAGGGATGCCAGTATCCGCGGTGCCATGCGTTAATGCCTCTGCGGCGGATGCGTATAGGTTGATGGCATGATTTCTGTATTAATAGCTGTTCAGGGTCGGTAGGCGGCAAGGGTTTGCCGTGGCCGTCAGGTCAGGAGGAACTCAAGTTGAGATCACTCCGGCCGATAAACGCGAAACAGCGCCGGCGTTCCGGTGGCAGAAAGGTATTGGAGGCACAATAGTGCGAATCTGGGCAGTAGCGAATCAAAAAGGCGGGGTTGGTAAAACGACATCCGTCGTCACCCTGGGAGGGCTGCTGGCAGAGCGGGGCCACAGGGTGTTGGTGATGGACCTGGATCCCCATGGGTCTCTCACCAGCTGGTTTGGCTACGATCCGGACACGCTCAAGCACAGCGTATTCGACCTTTTTCAACACCAGGGCAAGGTCCCTGAAGGCCTGCCGGCACAGCTGGTTACCGAGACATCGTGCCCGGGGTTGTCCCTGTTGCCTGCCAGCACCGCCCTTGCAACCCTTGAGCGGCGAATGGTGGGCGTCGAGGGCATGGGGCTGATTATCTCCCGGGCCCTTGCCCAGCTCTGGGATGACTTCGATTATGTGCTGCTCGATAATACCCCGTCGCTCGGTGTGCTTATGGTGAATGCCCTGGCCGCGGCCCAGCACCTGATCATTCCGGTACAAACCGAATTCCTGGCGATCAAGGGGTTGGAGCGCATGCTGCACACGTTGCAGATGATCATGCGGTCCCAGAAGAACGAGCTTCCCTATACCATCGTACCTACGCTCTATGATCGCCGGACGCAGGCTTCCGTCAAGAGTCTTAACCTGTTGCGTAAAACCTATCCGGACACACTCTGGCGATTCGCGATCCCGGTGGATACCAAATTCCGTGATGCCAGTCAGGGTGGTATTGTGCCGTCGGCGCTGGATGCCGAAACCCACGGCGTCCGGGCCTACACCCACCTTCTGGACGATCTCCTCGCCCGGGCCGGCGCGGTGAAGGAGCGTCAGCATGGCTGACGAAAAATTGACAAGGCTGGCGGATCCGGAAGCAGCCATCGCCAGTTATCTCGATGAGCTGCTTCACACGGCAACGGATGCGGCGTCGAAGGAGGAGGTTGAGCTCCCGGCAGCCGCAACCACCGAGCCAGAGATCCAGACCAGGACCGACGTCAGGACCAAAGCGGAAAGTGTCAGCAAGGCACCTCCGCGAGAGCGCGCCCGCCGCGTCGCGCACGATGTCAAAAGACCGACACCGGCCCGGGCTCCAGTCCGGGAAACCGTGGTTCCCGAGGCGCCGTCGATTCCCAAGACCAATACAGAAGCGGAATTGAAAGCCCAGCCCGGTCCGGAATCCGGGCCTCCGGCACGTCCCGATTGGTCGGAATCCCCGTTTGAATGCCTTATCTTTACCGTTGCCGGGCTTCAGCTTGCCGTGCCACTCGTCCTGTTGGGGGCGATCCACCGGATCGAAGAGGAGATTCGCCCCATTCCCGGTAGTCCTCGGTGGTACATGGGCATCCGGGCGGACGCCGACCAGAATCTGAGAGTGGTTGATACGGCAGAATGGATTATGGCCGGTCGTGTACCTGCCGGCGCCCGGGAAAACTACCGTTTCGTGATCCGTCTGGACGATAGTGACTGGGGACTGGCGTGCGATGATGTGGCCCAGTCTTTCACGCTCAAGCCGGATGAGGTGCGCTGGCGGACGGCCAGGAGCAAGCGCCCCTGGCTGGCGGGTACGGTGATCGATCAGATGTGCGCGCTTATTGATGTCCGGACCATGGCAAACCTGCTGGTCCGGGCCGAAAGGGAGCATCATCTGGATCTTAGTTGAGTGTACACAACGGTTACGGATTGAAACCGTGCCAGGGTGGCACGGTTTGTGCCCTTAACGATAGTATTGGGCACTGATGATGGATTTTTGACGATCAGGTTGCCCGTCGGGCAGCCAACGAGGAGAAAGAGCGTTATGGCATCCCCGAGCGGACAACAGAATCAGGTCCAGGATGATCAGGTACTGCAGTACGTAACCTTCAAGCTGGATGACGAAACCTATGGCATCAACGTCATGCAGATTCAGGAAGTGTTGCGCTACACCGAGATTGCCCCGGTGCCGGGTGCCCCGGATTATGTTCTGGGCATCATCAACCTTCGGGGTAACGTGGTTACGGTGATCGACACCCGTCGCCGTTTCGGTCTGGCTGACGCCGAAGTGACCGATGCTACGCGGATCGTGGTGATGGAGTCTTCGAACCAGGTGATGGGCATCCTTGTGGATTCCGTGGCCGAGGTGGTGTACCTGAAAGCCAGTGAAATCGAGACGGCACCCAACGTGGGGAACGAGGAAAGCGCCAAGTTCATCCAGGGTGTCTGCAACAAGAACGGTGAACTCATCATTCTGGTTGAGTTCGACAAGATGCTGTCAGAGGACGAGTGGGCTGAAATCGCCACTCTGTAAGGCCCGGTAGCCATACAGACGAACGACGGATGTCCCTCTCCTCGACAAAACGGGAGACGTCCGTCATGTTCGACCAAATTTCTGCCTACCTTCCCTGGACCTTCGCGGCTGCGGCGTTCGTGTTGCTGTTTGTCCAGGGTATCCTTCATCGTCGTCAGGTTGAGCGGTTGCAGCGGTCCGTCAAGGAGCGTTGCGATATCCTTGGCAAGGAATTGCACGCCACCGCCAGTGGCAGTATGGGCATGGGCCAGCGCGTGGTTACCTGCGAACGCCAGCTCCATGAACTGCGCACCGTTATCGACGAGATGCGCCAGAACGATCCCCTCCGGATTTCCTACGATGAAGCATCGCGCCTGGTTGATCTTGGCGCCGATATCGACGATCTTATGAACACATGCGGTATATCCCGTCCCGAGGCCGAACTCGTGTCTGCTCTTAGGAAACGACAGGTGGCCTGACTCTTCGACGTAATGGACGTTTGTGGATGAAGAAGATCTCCCCGAGGGCCCAGGCGGCCCTCCTTGCTGTTTCCCGTCATGAATTCGTCGCCGGTTCCGATCTCACTCCTTCCATTACCGGCCACTCCATTCCCCGAGAAGAAATCGTTCAACACCTGCTGTCGCTGATGCCGGAAATCGAGCCGGACCAGACGGTCATGCACGTGGGCGGCGGCTCCGGCTACCTGGCCGCGGTGTTGTCCGAATTGGCGCATCGGGTCATCTACGTGGAGCGTAATCCGGTGGTGGCGGAGGCAGCCCGGGCCCGTTTTTTCCGGCTCGGCATGCACAACGTGGACGTGATTGCCTCTGACATCGCCGACTTGCCCGCTCTTGATGACAACTGTGATCTCATCCTCTGTACGACATTCGTACCCAAGCCGGAGATTATGGCGCCTTTTCTCCGGGAGGGGGGCTCGCTGCTGTGTCTGGAGGGGCGGGCCGGGCCGGTGCCCAGCCTGGCCATGTTTGAAAAGCGGGGTGAGGCACTGAACCGGGTCAGGACGCTGGGCTGGGTGGACTTCAACCGCAATGCGGAACAGATCCTGATCGATCTCGGGGTCATCGACGAGAAAATGCTCGCCGAGGCCCGGACCGAGGCCGCAAAAAGCAACACCCGGGTGCTCGACCTGGTTCGTCGAAAGCTCAATCTCGACGAGATTGACCTGTATCGTAAGCTGGCACAGCAACGTGGCATGACGTTCGTCGATGCCGAGGAACTGATGCCCCAATTGCAGCCGGCGCTGTTCCGACGTTTTTCGCGGACGTTCCTGGACTTGTCACGAATGGTTCCGGTCAGCGAGAGCGGCGGGCAGATCACTGTCATCACCGACGATCCCGATGTCCGGACCGATCAGCTTGAACGACTGACACCCCAGTCTTCGATCCAATGCCTGTTGGTCACGCCCACGGATTTCCGGCGCATCTGGTCGTCCCTGGATCTGACCGCCAAGGGGCGTCAGTTCGTGGCCGATCATTCCCAGCCAACCGGAGAACAGCCGGAGCCAGCGCAGTCCCGCTCCGAGCCTCTGGGAGACGCTTCCGGCCATCACCATGTCAGCCCGTACCTGGTCTCCGTTTATGAGGCCATCCTGCTGGATGCCGTGAGCGAGAAGGCCAGTGATATCCATATCGAACAATACGACGAGCGGGTCCGGGTTCGCCTTCGGGTAGACGGCGAATTACACGACCTCCCGCAATACCAGCTAACGCCCCGCGAACTGCGCGGCGTTATCAATGTGATCAAGCTTCGGGCCGAGCTGAATATTGCAGAACACCGATTGCCCCAGGGTGGTCGTTCCCAGCTCAAGATGGGCGACAATCGCTTTGACCTGCGGGTACAGACCCAACCATCCCTTCACGGAGAGCATGCGGTTATCCGGTTGCTTCCCCAGACCGGCCGGGCAATGACGATCTCGGAGCTGGGCATGTCCAGAGTGATTGGCGCCCGTTACCAGCGTTTGCTGGACAACCCGGCGGGACTGGTGTTGGTGGTGGGGCCAACGGGGTCGGGCAAATCCACGACCCTGTATGCCGGTCTCCAGACCCTGGCGGATGATGGCCGTAGAAAGGTGATCACCGTCGAGGACCCGATCGAATATTCGATCGACAACATTCAGCAGACCCGGGTTCGGGCCGACATCGGTTTCAGCTTTGCCGATGCCATGCGGGCCTTTGTCCGTGAGGATCCGGACGTCATCCTGGTGGGCGAGATCCGGGACCAGGAAACGGCCCTGGAGGCGATAAGGGCTTCCCAGACCGGGCACGTTGTGTTGTCCACGCTGCACTCCAACGATGCAGTGGATTCCTTGCAGCGACTCTATGATCTGGGGATTCACCCCAACTCCATCGCAGGCGAACTGCTGGCGGTTATTGCGCAGCGCTTGGCCAAACGCATCTGCACGCATTGCCGGCGGCCGGCAGAGCCGGAGCCGATGATCCTGTCGGAGCTGTTTCCGGACGGGGCGCCGGCGAATTTCCAGTGTTTCGAGGGCGAAGGCTGTGACAAGTGCAACGGTCGCGGAACGGTCGGTCGTGTGGCGATCGTCGAGTACCTTGAGGTAAATGCCGATATCCGGAACGCCATCTCCAGCCAGCCCCCCATAGGCGAGTTGCGCTGGCGCGCCCTGGACGCCGGCCTGATTACCATGCGTGACAGTGCCCTGGACCAGGTGATCGAGGGAATTATCCCCCTGTCAGAATTACCGCGTATCCTGCCCCGGGAGCGAATGGCTCCGGAAATCCGGGGCGGCCGCAGGAGTCAACCATGACAGACTCAAATCCTACTCTTGGACCCAAGGCGGCCCAGCGGGAGCCCGCCGAAGTAGTCTATGCCGATGAGCTGAAAAGGCTGGCGGAGACGGACTCGGGGCCGGTGCCTCCCGGCTGGTTGCTCTCTCCCCGTGCGGTTGAAACTTTCGTGCTCGGGGATCCGGAACAGGGCATTGAACGGAAGTTCGTGGCCGACCGGGCCATGGTGATCCGGATTATCATCTCGCTATGTACCACACGTGGCTGTTTGCTGGTCGGGGAACCGGGAACCGCAAAATCCTGGCTCTCTGAACTCCTGGCAGCAGCGATCTCCGGTTCGTCCACGCTGACCCTGCAGGGTGGCGCCATCAGCCAGGTAGGGCAACTGCTATACAGCTGGAACGAAGCCATACTCAAACAGAAAGGGCCATGCCGTGAGGCTCTGGTGCCCAGCCCGCTGCTTCGGGGCATGATGGAAGGCCGGCTCGTTCGGTTCGAGGAAGTCGCTCGTTGCCCCCAGGCACTGCAGGATGCGCTGCTGTCGGTGCTGTCCGACCGGGTGGTGATCATTCCTGAACTCGAGGGTGAGGAGGGCGTCGTCCTGTCCCGGGAAGGGTTTAACGTGGTCGCCACGTCCAACAGCATTGACGAGGGCGTCCACGCCATGAGCGCCGCGCTCAAGCGCCGGATGGATTTTGAGGAGATTCGTCCGATTCCACATCTGGCCGACGAACTGGATGTGGTTCTGAGTGAAGTCCGGAAAGCGAATGCAGCGGCCGGTGTGGCTGCCGAGCCGGATGACGCGGCACTCGAAGTTCTGGTCACCATGTTCCACGAACTCCGTAACGGCCAGACCCTGGACGGCCGGAGTACAGACCGCCTGGCCGGAGCCGCCCTGTCGACAGCCGAAGCGGTCGCGGTAGCTCACGCGGCCAGTCTGAATGCCTGGTATTACGGTGGCGGCGCGCTGACGGTGGAGCATCTGATGCATCACGTGATCGGGTCAGCCCTGAAGGATCAGCCCGAGGATCGCCGTCGTCTCAGGCATTATTTCGAAACCACGGTTTCCGGACGTCGCGGCACACACTGGGAACAGGTGTGGGCGATGCGATCACTGATCCGCTGAGGGGGATGGCTTGTCCTGGCCGGCATCGTCCGGTGTCCGGCCCTGGATATGGAAGGCAAAGGCCAGAATCTCGGCGATGACGCGGTACAGCGTCTCCGGTATTTCGTCGTTCAGCGACAGTCTCGCAAGTATGGCTGCCAGTTCCGGGTTTTCGTACAGAGGCACATTGTGCTCCCGGGCGATCCGGATAATTTCGTCGGCCAGCTCGTAAGTGCCGGTTGCGGTAACGGTTGGCGCTCGTTCGCCGTCGTACTTGAGGGCGACGGCGGCGCGGGATCCTTCGGGGTTTCGTTGATCGTCCGTCTGATTCATGCGCGGGTGTCCACCAGTCTGTGTTCGAGACGTGTCTCGGTCTGCCGGGGTTTTCCAAGGCGGGACTCCAGCTCCGTAACCTCCAGCCCGAGATCACTCAGGCTTTTTCTCAGCGTCGGAAGTTGTTCGTTCACCTGCCTGAGCGTGGATTGTCGCTCAGCCCAAACCTTCGCGCCGACGGATGTCTGGCTGATGGCCACGTCGAAATGCAGGGGGCCTGCCTCGTCCAGGTCGATCACCAGGTTCAGTCGCCATTCACTGACCGTCCGTTTCCGGGCCGAGTCGGCTTCGCTGCCTTCTCGATCGTTCTGTTCGATTCTCAGTTGAGCCACCCTTGGCTCCTGTTGAGCATTGAGCCAGGGCAATTCCAGCAACATGGTCGATGTCGGCGCGCCGGTTTCGCCGCCCGCTCTGGTGGTCAAAACCTGGCTGTGTAACTGGTTGACGGTAATTCGATTGAGCATGCCAGCCAACATCTTGAGTGTCTGGCCGACCGAGGCTGCTTCACCTGACTGCCCGGCGGCGGGCGCAGGCGCCGGCTGGGCCGTAGGAAACTGGAGGGGGGCCTGCAGGAGTTCCGGGCTTTGCAGCGGTACAATCCGGTTGAATTCACTGATTGGCTGGCTGCGCTGGGCGAGAAGGGCCGACACCACCTTCATCAGGGCAAGTTTCAGGTCTGCAGCCGGGGTCTCCGATGCCCGTGCCAGTTGGCTTTCTGCAAAGAGGCCGCTGTCCGCCAGCCACTGGCGGATCGTCGCCGGCGCCTGTTCCGAGCGCCCCGATCCGGGCTTGAAGCTGGTTGGGTCGGGCATTCGCGCCAACACCTGTTCCAATGCCTGTCGGGCTGGTTCGGGAAGTGCCTGGGCTGTCACCATCGAGGGCAACTGTCCGGGGCCGGGATCCGGTCGGAGACCGCTGGTCAGTGCTTTTGCCAATGTGGCAAGGCCGGGACCCAGTGACTGCTGCCACGGCAGTCTTTGCGCTAGCGCACGGGCAATGGTTGCCTCGGGCGCTTCCGGCAATTTCCCCATCAGGCGCAGTTCGTTACCGGCACGCATGACCCGAAGCCAGTCACCGGGCTCCACTTTGACTTCCCGAAGCGCGGCCTCCACCAGCAGAGGTTTGTTGCGGACCTCCAGCAGCAACTCAGGCGGTGCGCCCTTCTTCTGTATCACTTCCGCGACCCGTGCCAGCACGGTGTCGTTATTTCGCAGTTGCAGCTGGTCCAGCAATTGGCGCGCCGCCGGAAGCGGGCTGGCGAAGGAAGAGCCCGATTGGGCGGAGGGCTGGCCCGAGGGCTGAATGGGCAGGTTGCCGGGAAGCTTCATAATGGCCAATTTTGATGCTGAGCAAGAGTATTCCGGAGGCGCTTTCGTTATAATACGCGCCGCCGGCACCGGTTGCCGTGAGTGATGTCTGCACCCGTCGTGTCAGTCATGAATGTATGTGATGCCACTAAACCGAGCATCGCCTGGATCTGAGGCCCTGATGTCCGAGCCGTTACTACAGGCTATCAATCTTGAGTGTGAACGGGATGAGCGGACGCTGTTCCGCAACCTTTCTTTCTCAATACTGCCCGGTACAGTGACGCGTGTCGAGGGTCCGAATGGCTCTGGTAAAACCACGCTCCTGAGGATTCTCGCCGGGCTGAACGATGCCTGGACCGGAGAGTTGCTCTGGTGCGGGGAGCCGCGGCGCCTGAGGCGCGAAAGCTTTCTAAGAAATATGCTGTACCTGGGGCACCGCCCCGGCATCAAGCCCTTGCTGACGCCCCTGGAAAATCTCCGGGCCCTGACAGCCGGCCGCTATCCCATGGACGACGAGGTGTTGCTCCGCGCCCTTTCCGGGACGGGCCTGGACGGCTTCGAGCACGTACCCAGCCGGAATCTGTCCGCGGGTCAGCAGCGCAGGGTCGCCCTGGCGCGGTTATTGATCGCAGATGAGCCTCTCTGGTTACTGGACGAAGTGTTCACTGCCATTGATGTCCAGGGCGTTGAGGCGATTGAGGCATTGCTGCAACAGCGTGCGGAAGAGGGAGGCGCGGTGGTGGTCACGACTCACCACGACCTGGATCTGCCGGCCATGCAACGGATTTCCCTGGGCGAAGGTGACTGGGATGACAGCTAAAGCGCCGGACATACGGCCGGTGACCGCCAGTGTCGGGGTGGCGCAGGCCATGAAAAGTGTTTTCCTGAGGGATGTGCGGGTCGCGTTCCGTCAGAGGCAGGATCTGCTCAACCCCCTGCTTTTCTGCGTCATGGTGGTGACCCTATTCCCCCTTGGGGTTAGTCCGGAAGTGTCATTTCTGCGCGAAGCCGGAGCCGGTATCCTGTGGGTAGCGGCTCTATTGTCTGTGTTGCTGTCTCTGGATCACCTGTTCCGCCACGATTTTGACGACGGAACGCTGGAACAGCTGGTACTCCAGCCCCAGCCGCTGTTCCTGCTGGTGCTGGCCAAGACGGTGGCGCACTGGATATTGACCGGGTTGCCACTGGTAGTGCTGACACCGGTTTTAGGGGTTATGGTGCAGTTGCCGGGGAACTCCATCGCAGTTCTGTGTCTAACGCTGCTGATCGGCACGCCGGTGCTGAGCCTGATCGGTTCGATCGGAGCGGCCCTGACGCTGGGATTGCGGTCGGCGGGAGTGTTATTGTCCCTGCTGATCATTCCGCTGTACATTCCCGTGCTGATTTTCGGAACGGGGACGGTGGCAGCCGCCTCAGAGGGCGCGCCAGTGGGTGCGTATCTGGCGTTGATGGGTGCATTTCTGGTGTTGGCGGTGACCCTGGCACCGTTCGCGTCAGCGGCGGCCCTGAAAATAAGTTTGTCCAACAGCTAATCAAAACGGTCGGATTTACGGGTAGCAATCGATGTGGCAATTTTTTCACAAGCTGGGATCACCTAAATGGTTCTACGGGATTTCAACCCGGTTGATGCCCTGGCTGCTCGTTATTGGTACAGCCCTTTTGATGGCGGGCATTGTCTGGGGCCTTGCGTTTGCGCCGAAGGACTATCTGCAGGGTGATAGCTACCGCATTATCTTCATTCACGTTCCGACCGCGTTTCTGGCGCAGTCGGCCTATATCATGATGGCGGTTGCCGCAGTTGTGACGCTGGTCTGGCGAATGAAACTGGCCGATGTTTTTGTCAAGGCTGTCGCTCCGGTGGGGTTGGTGATTACTTTTCTTTCCCTGTTTACCGGCGCAGTATGGGGCAAACCCACCTGGGGCACCTGGTGGATCTGGGATGCCCGCCTGACCTCCATGCTGATTCTCCTGTTCCTTTATGGCGGGGTCATTGCCCTGGATCGGGCGATTAACGATGAAAAATCCGCTGCCCGTGCGGTCGCGGTTCTGGTGCTGGTCGGCGTGGTAAACATCCCGATCATCAAATATTCGGTGGAATGGTGGAATACCCTGCATCAGCCTGCCACGTTCAAGCTCACCGAGAAGCCCTCAATGCCCGCCGAGATGTGGGTGCCGCTGTTGCTGGCGGTACTGGGGATGTATCTGATCTTTGGCTGGCTTGCGTGTATCCGGATGCAGACAGAAATTCTTGCGCGGGAGCAGAAGACCCGATGGGTCAAAGATCTGGTAATGGCGGGGAGGCACTGATCCATGGCTTTTGATTCTTTTTCCGCGTTTCTCACAATGGGTGGGCATGGTCCCTACGTCTGGAGCAGTTACGGGGCATTCTTTGTGCTGATGGCGGCGCTGATGATCTCGTCCCTGCGCCGGCGCCGGGCCATGCTGGACGCCTGTCGGCGGAATTTCATGTGCCAGGGCAAAGAGCCGGGTCGGGCAGACCGGCCGGCAGCCACGTTCACCCGAGTGGAAGTTTCCCAAGACTGACAGGCAGGTTCAGCATGCATCCGATCCGAAAAAAACGGCTTACCATCGTACTTTTCCTTCTGGCCGGAATTGGTGTCGCCGTGGGGCTGACGACCTATGCCCTGCGCCAGAACATCAATCTTTTCTATGATCCCAGCCAGATTGCCGCCGGTGAGGCGCCACACGATGTCCGGATCCGGGCCGGAGGTATGGTCGAGAAGGGCTCGGTGGTGCGTGATCCGGAGTCCCTGAAAGTCCGGTTCCGGGTGACCGATTTCCAGTCCTCCGTGCCAGTCGAGTACACAGGCATTCTTCCCGATCTGTTTGCCGAAGGGCAGGGGGTTGTGGCCATGGGCAAACTTGATGCTGGTGGCAGTTTTGTTGCCGACCAGGTGCTGGCCAAACACGACGAGAATTACATGCCACCGGAAGTGGCGGAGTCACTGAAGAAAACCGCTGATGGACAGCCTGTGGCCAATGGCGCTGCTCAGTCCGCATCGTATTGATTAACCACCCGAAGCATGAATAGGGGATCGTGATGTTTCCGGAACTCGGACAGATCGCACTGATACTGGCGCTGTTACTGGCAGTGCTCCTTTCCGTTGTGCCGCTGGTGGGCTCTCTGACAGGACGGGAGCAGCTTCAGGCCTTTGCACGCCCTCTGGCGTCGGGAATGTTCGTCTTCATCGCAATGGCGTTCGGGCTCCTGGTCCACGCGTTCCTGACCGATGATTTCTCGGTCGCCTATGTGGCCAATAACAGCAACAGCCTGCTGCCATGGTTTTACAAGTTCAGCGCAGTCTGGGGCGGTCACGAAGGGTCTCTCCTGTTGTGGATCCTGTTGTTGAGCGGGTGGACGATGGCAGTCGCGATTTTCAGTCGTCGGTTGCCGGCGGTCATGATCTCGCAGGTGCTGTCGGTCATGGGCATGATCTCTGTGGGTTTCCTGCTGTTTATCATCCTGACCTCCAATCCCTTCGATCGTTTGCTCCCCAACATTCCGGCAGACGGAGCCGACCTGAACCCCTTGCTTCAGGATATCGGCCTGATCATGCATCCGCCGATGCTTTATATGGGCTACGTCGGCTTCTCGGTGGCGTTTGCGTTTGCCATTGCAGCGCTGATCAACGGCCGTCTGGACGCGGCCTGGGCCCGCTGGTCGCGTCCCTGGACGACCGTGGCCTGGGCGTTTCTGTCGGTCGGGATTGCCTTGGGTAGCTGGTGGGCCTACTACGAGCTCGGTTGGGGTGGCTGGTGGTTCTGGGATCCGGTGGAGAACGCTTCGCTGCTGCCCTGGCTCGCAGGAACGGCGCTGATGCATTCGCTGGCGGTGACAGAAAAGCGGGGCGTGTTCAAATCATGGACCGTGCTGCTGGCCATTATTGCATTCTCCCTGAGCCTGCTGGGAACGTTCATGGTGCGCTCCGGCGTACTCACGTCGGTACACGCCTTCGCCTCCGATCCGGAGCGAGGCACGTTCCTGCTCATGCTCCTGGCGGTCACCGTTATTGCGAGCCTGACGCTTTATGCCTTCCGGGCACCGGTGGTTCATGTGCGTTCCCGCTATGGGTCACTGGGACGGGAAATCTTCCTGTTGCTGAACAACGTCCTGCTGGTGTCTGCGACCCTGCTGGTCGGCATTGGCACGCTTTACCCGCTGGTCCTCGACTATCTCGATATGGGCAAGCTCTCCATCGGTGAACCTTTCTTCAACACCACGTTCACACCGCTGGCGATCGCCACCGGTCTGCTGCTCGGCGCAGGCATCTTTTCCCGGTGGAAGAAGACCGATGGCGGTTGGCTCGGGCGCAAACTGCTCTGGCCGCTGGCCATCAGTGTGGTCGTGACGACGGCAGTGGTGATCGGATACGGCGGGTTCAAACCCTGGGCGTTTGCCGGGGTCTTTACGGCCGTTTGGGTTGCGGTTGCGACCCTCTGGGACCTGAATGACAAATCCCGTTCCCGCAAGGGCCGCCTCCATGGCCTGAAGCGCCAGTCCCGCAGCTACTGGGGGATGGTGCTGGGTCATCTTGGCCTGGCGATGACCATCGCCGGTGTGACCGTCGTCTCCAATTACGGTATTGAACGGGATGTCCGGATGAGCCCCGGGGATGTCGCCACTGTCGGCGATTACCAGTTTGCGTTTCGGGCGATGGGGCAGCGCCAGGGTCAGAACTATACCTCGCAATACGGCACCTTCGATGTCATGAAAGGCGGCGAGCGGATTGCCGTGCTGCATCCGGAAAAGCGCCAGTACAGCGTCGGAATGCGGGTTATGACCGAAGCGGATATCGATGCCGGATTGTCCCGGGATATCTTCGTCGCTATCGGCGAACATATCTCCGACGGTGCCTGGGCCATCCGTTTGCAATACAAGCCGCTGATCCGCTGGCTTTGGCTCGGTGCGGTCGTAATGGCCATCGGGGGATTTTTCGCGATCTCCGACCGGCGCTATCGCATCCGTGAGAATTCCGAGGAAACCGCTGGCGAAACCCGGGGAGCCAGACTGCCGGTCAAGGGTAGCGCGGAGGCGGTGTCGTGAAGCGTGTTTTGCTGTTTTTGCCCCTGATCGCTGCTGTCATTCTTGGCCTCGTTCTGTTTGCCGGTATTGGCAAGGATCCCACGACACTGGATTCTGCGCTGATCGGCAAGCCGGTCCCGACGTTCTCGCTGCCAGATTTGCAGAATCCGGATCGGGTCCATGATGAGTCGCTTTTCAAAGGGCAAGTCACGTTGTTGAATGTATGGGCGACTTGGTGTCCGTCCTGCAGACAGGAACATCCATTCCTGATCTGGCTGTCCAAAACCCAGGGCGTCCGCCTGGTCGGCCTGGACTACAAAGACACCCGTCCGGAAGCCTTGAAATGGTTTAAAGACCTGGGTAATCCCTACGAGGTCACGATCTTTGATGCCGAGGGAAAGCTTGGATTTGATCTCGGTGTCTATGGGGCGCCAGAGACCTTTGTCATCGACTCGGATGGTGTGGTTCGGTATCGCCATGTTGGTGTGGTCGACGAGAAAGTCTGGAAGGAAGAACTGAGTCCGCTCATCGAGAAATTGCGGAGCGGGACGTCATGATCAGGTTGTTGCTGACACTATTGATGTTTGTGTACGTAGGCTCTGCGCACGCCGAGGCTCAGGATCTCTATCAGTTCAAGGATCCCGGTCAGGAAACCCGCTATCAGGAGCTGATTTCGGAGCTACGATGCCCAAAATGCCAGAACCAGAATATTGCGGACTCTGATGCACCCATCGCTGCGGACATGCGGGATGAGGTGTATCGCATGATGAAGGACGGTGCTGGTAACGAAGAAATCGTAGATTCACTGGTAGCTCGTTTTGGGGAGTTCGTGCGATTCAAACCTGCGTTCAATGCGCGAACCTTTCTTCTCTGGGCCACTCCGGCCATCGCGGTTTTAATCGGATTGCTGGCCGTTGCCGTGGTGATCGTCCGCGCCCGACGGCGAGACCGTGAAGGGGCGCCGCTGTCCGACGAAGAACGCGCTCGTGCAGCGCGCATCCTGTCCGGGCAGGACGACCGTGATCGCGGCACCGATAGCTGAATGTTTCCAACCCATCTCGGACCATTGAATACCCCATGACTGATACTTTCTGGTTTGCCGCAGCGGCATTGATCATTCTTGCCCTGGCGTTTGTCCTCTACCCCGTGTTTTTCCATCGTTCCGAGGCCCGGGAAAAGGCCGACCTTCGCAAGCAGAATCTGATGGCCTACCGTTCCCGCATGCAGGAACTGGACGAGGAGTTCGGTGCCGGTCAGATCGACGAAGACAACTATCGGCAACTCCGTGAGGAGCTTGCCGGCACCATGCTGGATGATGTGCCCGAAACCGAGCAGGTCCGTCCGTCCCGGAGTGGTCGCAGGAGTGCCATGGCGGTTGGACTGATAGCGATCCTGCTGCTGCCGGCCTCGGCGTTTTTCCTGTACGAACGTTGGGGCGGCATGGACAAGGTCGAGCAGTATGTAACCATGCAGAAGATGGAGCAGGGCACCGGGGATCGTGCGGCCCGCATGTCGGAACTGGTGGGTCAGTTACGGGAGAAGCTTGAGGCCAGTCCGGATAACCCGGATGGCTGGGCGATGCTTGGTCGTAGCTACATGCGTCTGGAACGGTATGACGATGCCGCCTGGGCATACCGTCAACTGGCGTCGGTGGTGGATTCGGACGACCGGGCCCAGGCGGTTGCGCTGGGCCTGGCCGCCCAGGCGCTGTTCTTTGGCAGCGAAGGCAAAATGACGGACGAGGTTCGTCAGGTGATTTCACAGGCCCGAAGCCTGAATCCGGACGAAGTGAATTCCCTCGGACTGCTGGGCATTCACGCCTTCAGCCAGAAGAATTACCGGAAAGCCATTGAGTTCTGGGAGCGTATCGAGAAGGTCGCCCCCGATCATCCGCAGATCGCGGCCATTCGAGGTGGGGTCGACGAGGCTTACCGTCGATTGGGTGAGACGCCACCGAAACGTGACATGGCGGCAGCGAGTGGCGCAGGCGTCACCGTGAGCCTGTCCCTGGATGATGCCTTCAAGGGACAGGTACCCGCCGACACCACGCTCTTTGTGTTTGCCCGCAAGGCCGGCAGTGAAGCCGGACCACCGCTGGCCGTCGTTCGTCTCACCGCCGGCGCTTTGCCGACGACCGTTCGCTTGGACGACACCGATTCCATGTCACCGAGAATGAAGATTTCCGATGCCGACCGGGTGATGGTGACGGCGCGGCTCAGCCGTTCAGGCTCCGTGGCGGCTCAGCCGGGAGACTGGCAGGGTCGCATTGGCGAACCGGTGCCGGTTGTCGCGGATGATCAGACTCCGGTTAAACTGGTGATCGACCATCAGCTTACCGACTGACCGTCTGGTCGTTCAGCCAGACGAAAGGTTGCCGGGATAAAGGGGGCGAAGGGTATCGCCCTTTTCCCGGCTGGCCTTCTGCTTTCTCAACTGCTCCAATGCCTTCGACAAAGCCCGCAAATCCGGCTCCGCGTTCTCTCTTTCCCCATCCGGCGCGAACAGGCGGGCCTGCAGCCGCTCAAGCTCGATCCGCAAGGTGGCATCACCGGTAAAACGAACCACATCTTCTGTGGTCTGAAAATCGCCGTCCGGAAAGCGGCGCTGCATCCACCGGGTCAGTAACCCCGGTACAGAGGCCGAGCCGTGTCGAACGGCTTCGATGAGTTGGTCAAACAGCCATTGCTCATCGGGATCCTCCTCGATGGTGTCACCGCCGGCATTACCGGCTCCGCGACGGCGGGACCAGAGCCATCCCAGTAGGGTGGCCAGCCAGGCCACGGCCAGGCCCAGGCTGATCCAGGGCCAATAACTCGGAGCTTCCGCGGTGGGATTGCCTTTCAACGCGTCTGGATCGGGGGTATCAGAAGGGCTTTGCCCGTCTGGCGAGCTTGAGGCTCCGCCGGGAGGGGCCGAGGTGGACGACTGCAAGCCCGTGACTGATCCGGCATCGGCAACGTCAAGGGTTGTGGCCGGGATCACCGCGACCTTCTGGGTGTCGGTATCCGTATCCCACCATGGAATCCGAATTTCCGGCAGTGTTTTCTTTCCGGCCTGGACAGGAACCAGCGCGGTGGTCTGACTCAGGGCCGAATTGAGCCCATCCGGTGTGGTGTCGGTTGAGCGTTGGGGTTGCTCCGGGTAGGCCCGGATACCGTCAGGAGCCTTGTCCGGTAGCGGTGGCAGGGTTTCCGCCGGCAGTCCCGAGGCTTTGAGTGTCAGTGTCCGGGTCAGGTTTTCACCGGTGTCGACCTTGCCGGTTGTCGGCAAACCGCTTTCCTCGAGTGACAGGTCGCTGGCGGGTAGCCAGGTGTCACCGGTGAAATCCGCCGGTATATCCTTGACTGTCACGGCAAAGAATTCCTGGCTGTCACGGAGGAACTTCAACTGGCCCTCGGGCGTTCGGGCCTGTCCCTCGAACCGTATCGGGGGCAATTTCAGTTCGCCGGGCTTTTGCGGGTAGAGGGCGTAGCGTCGCTCCACCACACGATAACGGATGCCGTCGCGGTACCGGGTGTACTCCGACTGTTTGCCCAGGGGTTCGATGATGGTATCCGGGTCCTCGGGTTCGGACAGCTCGCCCCGAATCAGGTTGCCGGTGAAAAACAGCTTGATGGTCAGGATCAGCTGCTCCTGGACATAAACCTGATCCTTGTCTGCAGACAACTCGATGAAACTGTCCCTGGCTGCTGAATTCTGCTGGTCCGGTGGAGAACCGGAAACCACTTCGATGGTGACGGGTTTGGACGTCGAATCCTTGAATGTGAGTGCGGGGATAGTGAGCTTGCCGGTTTTCGTGGGCGCCAGCTGGTAGGTCCAGGTGATCTCTCCCACCATGTCATTATTCACCGTTCGAATGCTGTACCGCTGGTTCTGGCCCAATATTTCGAAGTCCGGTTTGACCTTGTCGATATCCGGTGCGGGTAGCTCCGAAAGGTCGAAATTGAACAGATTGCTCAGATTAATATCCAGTTTCATCGTGCCCTTGACGGTGACCGTCAGCACCTCACCCTCATACAGCCGGGTCCGGTCCGGTTCCACCGTCAGGCCGTCGGCATAACTCGCCGGTATCAGCGCCAGCAAGAGGCACAATCCGGTCAGCGTGGCCAGAATCCGTTTTACCATGGTGTGTCGCCCTCATCGGATGGTGTCTGACGTTCTTCGTACTGCTGCAGGAATTTGCGGCGCAGCAATCCGCCAGGGTTGTCGGGTATCCGCCGAAGCCATTGCTCCTGCCCCTGACTGAGGGGTTGCTCCGAGATTGGCGCCGGAGCCTCGGCCGTCTGTTTTTCCTGTTGTTCCGGCTGCTTGTCGCTTGAATCCTTTTGTGCGCCGGACGCCTGCGCATTATTCTGCTGATCCTGTTTGTCGCCGGGCTTCTTTTGTTGACCGCTTTTGGTGTCTTTTGACGAGTCCTGATTGGTCTGGGACGAATCCTCGCCGGACCGCGACTGGCTCTGGTTATCGCTCTGGTCGGACTGCCCGTTCTGGCTGGAGGAGTCGGACGGATTGTTCCGTTTGTTGTTTTTGTCCTGCTGGTTTTGGCCTTTCTTTGAATCCTTGCCCTGCTGGTTCTGGCTTTTCTGTTGCTCGAGCAGTTTTTGGACGATGTCCCGATTGGTTCGGGCGTCTTTCATGTCCGGAGCCTTATCCAGCGCATCGTCGTAAGCCGCGAGGGCCTCTTTCAACTTGCCGGCCCGGGCCAGGGCGTTTCCCCGATTATAGTCGGCATCGGCGCCCTTCAGCGTTTTGAACAGATCTGCCGCCTGCTGGTACTGGCCTGCGCGGTACAGTGCAGATGCCTTCCACTCGGGGCTGTCAAGCTCGTGGGCCGCCTCCTGAGGATTCTGCTCGATCAGAGCCGGGCCCCGCTGATCTTCCCGCTGCCACAGGCTGTCCCAGCTGGCCGCCATTGCAGGGCGGGGAGAAAGCGGGAGAACAATCAGGAGTGCGAGCATGGCAAATCCGCCGCGGCGCCAGCCCAGCAACGCCAGTGGCACGAACAGCCACAAAAGCCAGTAGCCGTCATCCTGCCAGCGCTCGACTTTGAGGTCGCTGTTTTCCGACTGCCAGTCTGCGTCTGCTGATGGTGTCAGTTCCAGCGCCCGGATGTCGGTGTTGTCCAGGGTCAGGTGATGATTCAGCCCGCCATTCTGTCGGGCCAGCGACGACAATGCCTCCGGATTGGACCGGGCAATCACAATATTCCCGTTATCGCGGATAAACCCGCGTTTGGCGAGCGGAATGGGGCCGCCCTCGGGTGTGCCGACGGTCAGGGTACTCAATGTGAAGGAGGTCCCCTCAAGCGCTTTCTCGATGCGTTGTTGGTACCGGTCCGATACGTCGTCGGTAATCAGTAATATCCGGCCCGGACCGGGTGCTCCCTGATCCAGGAGTTTGCGGGCCTGGTCGATGGCCAGGTCCGCCCGGTTGCCCTGTGCCGGCATGATCACCGGATCAAGCACGTCCAGCATCGCCTCGATGGTTCGGGCGTCGTCGGTCAGGGGCGTTACCACGTGAGCGTCTGCCGCATAGACGACCAATGCGTTAAGTGCGCTCTTGCGGGCATCCAGGATGTCCCGAATCTTGCGTTTGGCGCGGGTTAACCGGTCGGGCTTCACGTCTGTGGCGAGCATCGACAGCGACAGGTCCAGCACGACAACCAGGCTGTCCCCGGGACGTTTCAGCGGTGTGGGTGCTTCCCGCCAAGCGGGACCGGCAAGGGCCAGGGCCAGGACAACGACTGCCGTTGTGATCGGCCAGAGGGGAGAACGGGAGGCGCCGGTCTTCTGGCCCCGGTGTCGGATCAGCGGTGCAAGCAAGGGCTGGGGGATCCAGCGATCCCAGCCGCTGTCGCCGCGGGCAGCCGAGCGAACAATCAATGCGATCACGGGCGCCAGCAATACCAGTGCCAGCCAGATGGGGCGGAGGAAGTGAAACTCAGCCACGGGTCAGCCCTCCGCTTCCCTCGTTGAACCGGTTGCGCCGGAGTCGGATCAGCCGCCCGAGCCACCAGAGAAGGGCCAGGATGGCGGCTGCCCCGGCGGGCCAGTAAAACAGGTCAGTGACCGGTCGGTAGTATTTGCCCTCAAGCTCGATCGGTTCGAGCTGGTCGATACTCTGATAGATCATGGACAACTCCGGCAAACTCCTGGCGCGGAAGTACTGACCACCAGTCTGTTTGGCCATGCGGGTCAGCAGCGCTTCGTCCAGATCCCGGGACGGATTGACTCGTCGGGAGCCCAGTAGACCGCGCTGGACCATGGATTCAGCGCCGATCCCGATGGTGTAAAGGCGGACACCGGCAGCCGCGGCAATTTCGGTGGCCTTGTCCGGACTGATTTCGCCGGCAGTATTGGCACCGTCGGTGAGCAGAACGACCACCCTCTGGTCCTGGGGGCGATCGCGGAGACGCTTGACCGCCAGACCGATGGCATCGCCGATTGCCGTGGCACGACCTGCCATGCCCAGGCCTGATTCCAGCATCAGCGTCCGGACCGTTTCGAGGTCAAACGTCAGCGGTGCCTGAATATAGGGCTCGGAACCGAAGAGGATAAGACCGAGGCGGTCGCCTTTACGGCGGGTGATGAAATCGTTGAGTACGTGCTTGACTGCCTGCAGGCGATTGATGCTCCGACCCTGGATCACCATGTCCTGCTCATCCATTGAGGGCGAAATGTCCACCACAAGCATCAGGTCGCGACCGGTTACCGGCAGCTGCATCTGGTCTCCCACGTACTGGGGACGTGCAAGCGCGATCACGACCAGTATCCAGAGCACCATCAGCAGGAGTTTTTGCCACAGCGGCGTGGTATTGCCCTGGCGACTGACTCCGGGTAATCCGGAGAGCCAGTGTCCCGTCGGTAATACCGGAGCATCCACTGGCTTTCGAGCCGGGCGCCGCCAGAGGATTAACAGGGGAAGCAGTACCAGCAGCAGTATCCAGGGATAGGCGAGATTCAGCATTTCTGTCCCTCCAGCCACCGTTTGGCGAAGCCAAGGGCGTGCCCCGGATCCGCTTCTGTGTGGGGATTCCAGCAGGCTTCTACCATGGCCTCGACCACTGGTCGGGAGGCAATCCGGTCTTCCGGGGCGGTGCTCAGGAGAAAATCAATCCAGACCTGACCGCTGAGAGAATCCGGCTGGGCGTCCGGATGACATTGCCGGGCACACTGTTTCAGAAGCGTATTCAGGTGATTGAACCAGGCCGATGTGGCTTCGGCGTCGCGTTCGAGTCGGATCAGCTCCTGACGGGCCAGGAAGCGCCAGCGTCTCCTTTGACGACGCCGTACCCAGAACACCGTCGCCAGCACGATCAGTCCGATCAGAACCAGCGCCAGTAGCCACCAGCCGGGTGCCGGCGGCCAGAACCCGCCGGTGGCTGGCAAGTGAATGTCCCTTAGCTGGCCGAGAGGATCCTGAGGATTCATCCGATCCGCCCCCTCGGCCCGAGCAGCGGCTTTAATGCCGTCGCCGGATCGTCACCGGTCATCAGTGTCGCAGACAGGACACCGGATTTCTGGAAGCAGGCGGAAAGGGCGGTTTCGTGGGCGTCGACCTTCTCCCGCCAGGCCGCCTGGAAGCGGGGGTTGCCGGCGTTGAACCACACCGGACCGTCGGGGCCGGCGATCGCGAATCGACCCTGTTCAGGCAGCGTTTGTTCCAGGGGATCAACGATGCGCAGCGCATTGACCTGATTGTGGCGTGCCAGAGCGACGAGCAGCGAGGGGGTCTCGTCCGTAATCTGGAGGAAGTCGCTGATGACAAAGATCCGGCTTCCCGTGTGGGCCACCCGGCGCGCTTCCTGGAGCGCCTGATCGAGAGCGCTCAGGGAGGCCGTCGTATCGTTGGCAGGCTGGATGTCTTCACCGGGCTTGTGTTGCTGCTCGGCAAGCGCATCGAGCAGTCTCAGGACCGACTTCTTGCGCCGGGCCGGGCGCAGCACGGCCATGTGCGGGCCGTTGAACACGATGCCTCCCACCTGGTCTCCGGCCCAGAGCGCCAGCCAGGCAAGGATCGATGCCACCTGGGCACAGCGAACCTGTTTATAGGCACCGGTGCTGGCAAAGAACAGGCTCGCGCTCAGGTCGCACAACAGCAGAACCGGACGCTCGCGTTCCTCCTCGTACAGCTTGGTGTGAGGGGACTGGCGCCTTGCCGTTACCCGCCAGTCGATGCTGCGGATGTCATCGCCGGGCTGATACTGCCGGACTTCGGCGAATGCCATGCCACGGCCCTTCTGGGGAGATCGCCGGAGACCGGACTGCCGGGCGCGGGACGGACGGGCCGAAGGCAGTTTCAGGGCTCTGGCATCGGCCTGAAGCCGGATCAGATCCGGCAAGTCGATATGTGTGGCGGCGTCGCGAGTGACCATGATGAGGTTGTCTGGTGCGAGTTCTGGTGATCAGGCCGCGACCGGAACCCGGTCGATCAGTCGCTGGATAACGGTGTCCGCGGTCATGCCTTCGGCTTCGGCTTCGAAGGTCAGCAGAATCCGGTGCCGAAGGACGTCGAACGCCATGGCCCGGACATCTTCCGGTGTCACGTAATCCCGTCCATCCAGCCAGGCGGCGGCGCGGGCGCAGCGATCCAGGGCAATGGTGCCCCGGGGACTGGCGCCGAAGGCCGTCCAGCGCGCCAGCTCCGGATCAAGGCTGGCGGCATCCCGGGTCGCCAGCACCAGCGCCAGTAAATACTGTTCGACCGATTCTGCCATGTAGAGTTCGGCGACCTCGGCCCGAGCCGCGAACACCTGCTCGGCGGTAATGCGTGTTTCGGTTTTTGGCACGCCCTGACGGTAGTCGTTCCTCGCCAGATGCAGGATGGCTTTCTCTGCCTCGGGTGAGGGGTAGTCGATCATGACGTGCATCAGGAAGCGGTCCAGCTGGGCTTCCGGAAGCGGGTAGGTACCTTCCTGTTCGATGGGGTTCTGGGTCGCCATCACCAGAAAAAGCTTGTCGAGGGGGAAGGTCTGCAGACCAACGCTGACCTGGCGTTCGCCCATCGCCTCAAGGAGCGCGGACTGTACCTTGGCGGGCGCACGGTTGATTTCGTCGGCGAGCACCAGGTTATGGAAGATCGGGCCTTTCTGGAATTCAAACTGTCCGGTTTCGGCCCGGTAGATCTCACTGCCGGTGACGTCCGACGGGAGGAGGTCTGGTGTGAACTGGATCCGGTGGAAATCTCCGTCGAGATGGTCCGCCAGAGCCTTGATGGCCGTGGTTTTAGCCAGGCCGGGGGCTCCCTCCACCAGAAGATGTCCGTCGGCCAGCAAGGCGATGAGCAATCGATCCACGAGCTTTTCCTGCCCGATTATCCGATTGGCTAACTGAGACCGCAGCTCACCGAACGTATGCTGTAGTGACATTGGATTCGACAACCCCCTTGTCCGATGTTCTTTCGACGAAATGTATTGTGCGTAAGTAGTTGCCGCAGTTTTGGCGTCTGACCGGCAAAAATCAAGGGTTTGACTATGCTTATGTGACGATACGTCGATTACGTTTATTTCATACAGACCAGAGGTAACACATGAACGCGCTGACTGTGGCCAGCAAGGAACAGTTTTTTGAGCACCTGGCAGAAGCCTTCGCCCAGAAGATTGCCAAAACGGAAGCGAAGAAGATCAGTGAATTTGCCAAGCAGCATTACGCGCATATTCCCCTTGAAGAACTGGTGAGTCGACGATTCCAGGATACCTACGGCGCCATCCTGGCTGCCTGGCAGTTTTTGCAGAAGCGCAGTGCAGACCAGACCCCGGTGTCGGTTTTCAACCCCGACCTGGAGAGCGACGGCTGGCAGTCAACCCATACGGTCGTGTTTATCCTTCACCCGAACATGCCGTTTCTGATCGACTCCCTGCGGATTGCGATCAATCAGCGTGAGATCGGGACGCATTCGATCCAGCACTCCATTCTGAGGGTGGATCGTGACAGCGATGGCAAGCTCAAGAAGCTCTATTCCACCAAGAAGGCAGGGGCGGACGCACAGTACGAAGCCTTCATCGTTCTGGAAATCGATCGCCACAGCGACCCGAAAGACCTGAAGGAACTGGAAGAAGCGCTCCAGACAGTGTTGCATGAGGTCCGCATTGCAGTGTCGGATTTCGACCTGGTGATCGACAAGGTCAATGAGAGCATTGATGAGCTGGACACCACGACAGCCGGCATCAGTGCAGAAGAAAAGGACGAGGCCAGGGCGTTTCTGAAATGGCTCGTGTCTGACCATTTCACCTTCCTTGGCTATGACGAATACGACTTCGCCAAGGACAAGAATGGCATTATCGTCCGACGGGTCGAGAATTCGGAATTGGGGATACTCCGGGTCAATAACGAGCGCTCGGATCGGGTACGGCTGGATGAATTGCCGCAGCGGACCCGTCATGAGATGACCCGCTCCGATGACATCTTCATTTTTGCCAAATCGGCGCAGCGTTCCCGGGTTCACCGGCCGGCCTACCCGGACTACATAGCCGTCAAGAAATTCGATGAGAAAGGCGAGGTGGTAGGCGAGCGCCGTTTCCTCGGGCTATACACCGCCCGGGTCTACAACGAACGCCCGGATGAGATTCCGCTGCTGCGTCGTAAATTCGAGAGCGTGATGAAGCGGTCCGGGTTCCTCCGGAACGACTACGCGGGCAAGGAGCTGGAGCAGATTCTGACCCTCTACCCCAGGGATGAGCTGTTCCAGATCAAGACGGACGAGCTGCTGCGGGTTGCCAAGAGTATTCTCTACATCCAGGAACGTCGGCGCATCGAACTGTTCATGCGCGAGGATGTCTACGGACAGTTCGTAACCTGTCTCGCCTTCTTCCCGCGGGATATCTACAACACCGAGCTTCGCCTGAAAGGCGAGCAGGTGTTGCTGGACAGCCTGGAAGCGGAAGACATCGAGTTCGTCACCCATTTCTCCGAATCGGTATTGGCCCGGGTGCAATTCACCATCCGCGTGCCCCAGGTGGAGAATCGTGAGCTGCCCCTGGCGGAGATTCGCGACAAGGTCATCTCCCTGGCGCAATCCTGGCGCGATGGTCTCTACGATTCCTTGAGTGAGGCCTACGGTGAAGAGCGTGGGAATGAATATTACCGGCTCTGGGCCGGCGGTTTCCCTGCCAGCTATACCGACATGTTTTCTCCCCGTCGCGCAGCCATCGACCTGGAACATATTGCCGCCGCGGTCGACGACGATGACCTGGCCATGAGCTTCTACCGGGCATTGGAAGAAGACGAGAATACACTGCATTTCAAATTATTCTTCCCGGATGAGCCGCTGCCCCTGTCCGATGTGATGCCGATTTTCGATAACCTCGGATTCCGGGTGTTGGGCGAACACCCCTTCGAGGTTCTGGACCGGCACGGCAAATCCGTGTGGATCCACGATTTCACGTTACAGGCTCACACGGGCGATGTGGTTGATATCCACCGGATCCGTCCGATTTTCGAAGAGCTGTTCCGTCGGGTCTGGCACGGGGAGGCCGAAAACGACGCCTTCAACCGGCTGATGCTCTCGTCTTACATGAACTGGCGGGAGATCGCGCTGCTGCGCACCTACGCCCGTTACATGCGGCAGATCCGGTTTTCCAACAGTCAGACGTTCATTTCCAACACCCTGGTCAACCACGAGCCGCTCACCCGCCTGTTGCTGGAATATTTCGAGGTGCGCTTCAATCCCGACCGTTTCCAGAGCGCGGGCAAGAGCGAAGCCGTCCAGCAGAAGCTGGAAATCGAGTTCAATGCCGGACTGGATGAGGTGGATAATCTCAGCGAAGACCGGGTGTTGCGGCTGTACATGGAATTGATGCAGGCCACGCTGCGCACCAACTACTACCAGTTGGACGGCGCCGAACGGCCCAAGCCCTATATCAGCGTGAAGTTCGATCCCTCCCAGATTCCGGACATGCCTCTGCCATTGCCCATGTTCGAGATTTTCGTCTATTCGCCCCGGGTGGAAGGTGTGCACCTGCGTGGTGGCAAGGTCGCCCGGGGTGGGCTGCGGTGGTCTGACCGCTTCGAGGATTACCGGACCGAGATCCTCGGGTTGGTCAAGGCCCAGCAGGTCAAGAACGCGGTCATTGTTCCGGTGGGTGCGAAGGGCGGATTCGTTGCCAAGCGCCTGCCTGATCCGTCTGATCGGGAAGCCTTCCAGGCCGAGGGCATCGAGGCCTATAAAACCTTTATCCGGGGCCTGCTCGATATTACCGAC
Organism: Marinobacter koreensis; assembly: GCF_023156285.1. Classification (GTDB taxonomy): domain Bacteria; phylum Pseudomonadota; class Gammaproteobacteria; order Pseudomonadales; family Oleiphilaceae; genus Marinobacter; species Marinobacter koreensis. The sequence continues at coordinate 765,275 of NZ_JAKZAJ010000001.1, forward strand.
AACCTGGTTGATTCGGGCATTCAGGCACCCGAGCGGGTGATCCGTCACGACGAGGACGACCATTACCTGGTCGTCGCCGCCGACAAGGGCACCGCCACTTTCTCGGATATCGCCAATGGCCTGTCCGCGGAATATGGCTTCTGGATGGGCGACGCCTTTGCCTCCGGTGGCAGTAACGGGTATGACCACAAGAAAATGGGCATTACCGCCCGTGGCGCCTGGGTGTCAGTGGAGCGACACTTCCGGGAGATGGGAATTAACCCGGCCCTGGATGAGTTCACCGCAATTGGCATTGGCGACATGGGCGGCGATGTCTTCGGTAATGGCATGCTCTGTTCGGAAAAAACGCGCCTCGTTGCCGCGTTCAACCACGTCCATATCTTCATTGATCCGGCGCCGGACCCTGAAGCCAGCTTCAAGGAGCGCAAGCGCCTGTTCGAAATGCCGCGGTCGGCCTGGACCGACTACAACCCGAAACTGATCTCCAAGGGCGGCGGGGTCTTCAGTCGAAGTGCGAAGTCGATTCCCGTCAGTGCGGAAATGAAAAAACTGCTCGGGATCAAGGCCGACCGGGTGCCGCCCAACATGCTGATCAGTCATATCCTCAAGGCCCAGGTGGATCTTCTCTGGGTGGGAGGTATCGGCACCTACGTCAAGGCCAGTTCCGAGTCCCATGGCGATGTCGGTGACAAGGCCAACGACGGTCTGCGGATCAACGGCAGGGAACTCCGCTGCAAGGTCGTTGGTGAGGGTGGCAACCTGGGGCTGACCCAGCTGGGCCGGATCGAATTTGCCCTCAATGGTGGCCGTCTGAATACGGACTTCATTGACAACTCCGGTGGTGTTGATTGCTCGGACCATGAAGTAAACATGAAGATCCTGCTCAACCGGGCCGTTGCCATGGGGGATCTGACCGGCAAGCAGCGCAATGTGATGCTGGAGGAAATGACCGACGATGTGGCCAACCTGGTGCTGAAGAACAATTATCGTCAGACCCAGGCAATCAGCATCGCCAGCGAGGATGCCGGTGTGCGGCTTGAGGAGTATCGTCGCCTGATGAACACCTTCGAAAGCGAAGGCAAGCTCAACCGCGCCCTCGAGTTTCTGCCGGATGACGAGACGCTTTCCGAGCGGAAGCTGGCCAAGAAGGGGCTGACCCGTCCGGAGCTGTCTGTTCTGATCTCCTACGTTAAAGGAGATCTCAAACAGACGCTCATCAACAGCAGCCTGCCGGATGACCCCTCGTTGGCGGGCGAGATGTACAAAGTGTTTCCCCGGGCCCTGACCCAGCAGTTCTCCAGGGAGCTGGGCGAGCACCAGCTGCGTCGGGAAATCATTGCCACGCAGATCGCCAATGACATGGTGAATCACATGGGCATCACGTTTGTGGAGCGTCTGAACCAGTCCACCGGCGCGGATGCGGCCTCCATCGCGCTGGCCTGGATCATTGCCCGCGATGTGTTCCGGATCGACAACTGGTGGGACCGCATCGAGGCACAGGATTTCCACATTCCGGCCCAGATACAGATGGAATTGATGCAGGATCTGATGCGCCTGATGCGCAGGTCGGTTCGCTGGTTGTTACGCAATCGTCGGGCCGAGCTCAACATTCAGAGCCACATGGAACGGTTTGCCGACAATGTCTGGGCGATCACGGCCAATCTCCCGGATTACCTCGGCGATCAGGCCCGGCAGACCTGGGCATCCCGCCACGACAGACTCGTGGAGAGCGGACTGCCCAAAGAACTGGCTTCCGTGCTGGCCGGTACCGGCCATCTTTACTCGTCTCTTGGCATCATTGAGGCGAGAGAGGCGGTCGACATGCCGCTGAAAACCGTGGCTAACCTCTACTACGAGCTGGGCGAGCGGCTCGACCTGAACTGGTTTGCCGATTCCATCGCGAAGCTGCAGCCAGGCTCCCACTGGGAGGCGCTGGCCCGGGAGAGCTTCCGGGAAGATCTGGATTGGCAGCAGCGTGCTCTGACCACCGGGGTTCTCAAACAGGCCGCCTCGCCCGACGATGTGGGCAACAGCGTCGAGCAATGGCTTCAGCGCCACGAGCCGATGATCGGGCGCTGGAAGTCCATGCTGTCGGAGCTCAAGAGTGCCAGAGAACCTGAGTACGCCATGTTCTCGGTGGCCCTGCGGGAGTTGCTGGATCTGGCCCAGAGCACCATGCACCAGCAGCAGGGGGTCTGAGGCCTAATACCAAGAGGGACTTGCTTTGGAGCAATGATTTGCGTTCAATCGGTGGCTCTATATCAAGAGCGGGAGTGCAGTAAATGGGGCAGCTAGATCATCTTCTGGACAAGAATCGGGCCTGGGCCAACGGTATCAAGTCCGTTGATCCCAAGTTCTTCGACCGTCTGTCCAATCAGCAGGCACCGGAATACCTGTGGATCGGCTGTGCGGATAGCCGGGTGCCCGCCAACCAGATCACGGATCTGTTGCCCGGCGAGCTGTTTGTCCATCGCAACGTGGCCAATGTGGTTGTCCACACAGACTTCAACTGCCTCTCGGTACTGCAGTTCGCAATTGAAGTGCTCAAGGTCAAGCATGTCCTGGTGGTCGGTCACTATGGCTGTGGCGGCGTCCGGGCGGCATTGCTGAACGAGGGCTTCGGACTGATGAGCAACTGGCTGCGCCATGTTCAGGATGTCCGGGATCGGCACCAGACGATCCTGGACGCCATTCCGACCGAGCAGGATCGAATTGATCGGCTTTGTGAGCTGAACGTGGTGGAGCAGGTGGGGCATGTATGCCAGAACAGCATTGTTCAGGAGGCCTGGCGCCGGGGGCAGCCGCTGACCGTTCACGGTTTCGTGTACGACGTATCCGACGGCCTGCTTCGCGATATGGGGATGTCCATCTCGAACGAGGAGGAGCGGGAGACCGTGCGGCAACAGAGTGTTGAGGAGCTTGTGCGTCGCCCTGTGAGATCCGGGCGTCAAGAAACGGTCTGATTGAAATGTTAAACGGCGTCAAAAATTCGTGATTCACGTCACTTGTTGACCGGTGGCGTCGTCACAGATGGTCACCTTACCGTTTGCTACAGTGGGAATCGTTGTAGCACGGGAGGTCACCATGAAAGAATTGATGCACAAAGCACTCAGCGCCATCGCCCAGCGTAAGCACAATGAATCCGCTCAGCAGGGTCGCAAGGCCGCGATGGCAGAGCCCGGACGTCACCGTGAGGAAGACTGGGGCATGTCCCCGGAAGACGCATTGCGAATCGGCACGGTATCCCGCTACAAATAAACGGCCGGACTTCCGCTGTTCTTTCCTGTTAGCATATCCCGCTTGATGTTCCATGGCGGGATATGTCTTTCATGTCTGCATTACCCAATTCCCACGAAGCATTGCTCAGAAACCGGCATCGACTGACAGGCCGGATAGGTTTGCTGGGTGTCCGGGATGCCCGGTTGCTTTCTCATTTTGAAATGCCGGGCCTGGCCTTCACCGACCACGCTGGCGTGTACGAGTCCATAGCGTCGGTCGATGGCTGGCTTGCGGCCTTTGGTTACGACGACGGCACCCTGCAGGCGGGTAGTATCGATTCGGTGGTGGTCTTCCTGCCCAAGGCCCGGGCCGAGCTCGACCTGCGGCTGACGCTGGCGCTCTGGCTGGCAGCCCCCGGTGCCTTGCTGATGCTGATCGGGGAAAAGAAGGAAGGTATTGCCGGCGCGGTCAAACAACTCAAGGCATTGGCGCCGTCCGCGGCCAAAGTCGATAGCGCCAGGCACTGCCAGGTCTGGTGTGCCGACGATGTGCGCCCTTCTGCGTCGTTCGACCTCTCGGACTGGCTGTCCTGGAGCCGGGTCAGTCACCGGGACACGTCGGTTGATGTGGCCGGTCTGCCCGGAGTCTTCAGTCTTGGCAGGTTGGATGAGGGCACATCGCTGTTGCTCGACTCGCTGATGGAACGGCCACTGCATGCCGATCGGATTCTGGATTTTGCCTGTGGAGCCGGGGTCATCGGCAGCTGGCTCCAGGTCCGTCAGCGAGACACGGGCCAGGCGATGACTCCGGTGGACGGCGTTGATGTCCAGTCACAGGCCCTGATCTGTGCCCGGGAAACCTATCGGAGGAACGGCTGCGAAGGCGTTATCGAGCCGTCGGACGGCCTGACGGGTATCCAGGGTGCCTGGGACGCTATTGTAACCAATCCCCCGTTTCACACCGGTATCAAAACGGACACCTCCATGACAGAGCGCTTTCTGGAGAGTGTCTCAAACCACCTCAAACCCGGTGGTGAATTGCGCCTGGTGGCGAATCACTTCCTGCCTTATGAAGAGCCAATGAAGCGACATCTGACAGGTGTCGAGCGGGTGCTTGAGAGCGGGCGGTTTACGGTCTACCGTGCGTTTCGCCGCTGAAGCGGCAGGCAAAAAAAAAGCCCCTGGGGTGCGGGGCGAAGGGTGAATTGCATGAACCCTTCAAACTTTAAGGACAATTTCTAGAGTAATCAGCCTAGATTGGAATGTGTGGGAACCGAGCCAGCCTCTATGCCTGAAATGACAACTTCATTGCTTCAAACACCTTCGGGGCCTGTCGTCCTCCGTCGGCCGGGAGGCGGCGACAAATCGCTTCGGGCCTGGGATGCAGCCGATGAACGCCTGCTGGAGGTGGCTGGTCAATGGCTCGAGACAAAAGGCAAAGCCCGGATTCTTGTTGTCGACGACCAGTTCGGGGCACTTTCTCTCGGGTTGCGTCGTTTCGGGCCGAGTCTGGTTGCCGACAGTGCTACTCTCGTAACCTCGCTTGATCTCAATGCGCCCGGCGAGATAGAGCCCCGGGATCAAGTTCACAGCTGGCTATCGCCCCCAGAGGGTCCGTTCGATCTGGTTGTCCTGAGAATTCCCCGGCAATCTGATTACCTGGCCTGGCTGCTCCGTTGGGTGAATGGTGTGCTTGCCGACGATGGATGTCTGCTGGCGGGCGGGATGATCAAGCACCTGCCGGATCGGAGCGTGGACCTGTTCGCCGAGGCCGTGATAACCGAACAGGTTTTACCGGCCCGCAAGAAGGCGAGGGTGGTGGTCTGTCGAAAAGGGCAGCCAACGCTGGGCGATGGAACCGGGCAGTGGCGGGGGTATCGTCTCCATGAAAGCCTCGAGCTGCTCGGGTTGCCCGCCGTCTTCGCACGTGAGCGGCTGGATATCGGAACCCGCCTGCTGTTGCCGTGGATTGAAGAGGCGGTAGCGACCCTTCCGTCCGGTGCGGCGGTGCTGGACCTGGCCTGTGGCAATGGTGTCCTGGGGGTGTCCGTGCTTGCCCGTCGCCCCGACCTGTCGGTGACCTTCACCGATGTTTCCAGTCAGGCCATCCTCAGCGCCCGTCGCAACGTGATCAGCGCAGTGCCCGATGCGCAGGCCCGTTTCTGTCACGAAGACGGCGTTCCGGCGCATCTCGGGTCGTTTGATCTGATCCTTTTGAATCCCCCGTTCCACGAGGGTGGTGTGGTGGGCGATCACGTGGCCCTGCGGCTTTTCAGGGGCGCAGCACGACATCTGTCGACTCAGGGCCGAATGCTGATGGTAGGCAACCGGCACCTGGGTTATCACCGATCACTGAAGACGATCTTCTCGTCCGTTCGTCAGCTTGATGCCGATCCGAAATTTGTGGTGTTCGAAGCCGGGCGGTCGTAGCCAAGCCGTGCCAGGGTATCCACGATGGTCTGGGTCTGGCTGTCGATTTCGATATTGACCCGGTCTCCCGCCTCGGCCGTCCCGAAAGTGGTTGCCCTGAGGGTTTCCGGAATCAGGTGGACATTGAATCGGGTGCCCGTCACCTCACCAATGGTCAGGCTGGCCCCGTTGATTGCAATGTAGCCTTTCGGGAAGACGTATCGTGCCCAGTTCTCAGGCAGGCTGAACCAGAGAGTTACGTTGTTCTCCGGACGTTCAATCTCGACAATGTCGGCCGTGGTGTGGACATGGCCCGAAAGCAGATGGCCGCCGATTTCATCACCTATTCTCGCTGCCCTTTCAAAATTTACCCGGTCGCCGACGCTGAGGGATCCCAGCGTGGTGAGTTTCAGGGTTTCCTGCATGGCGTCGAAGTAGAGAATGTTGTTCCGCTGGCGCGTTACGGTGAGGCAGGTGCCGTTGATTGCCACCGAAGCGCCGATGGTAACGCCCTGAACCCTGTCCTCCGGAAACCGCAGTGCGAAGGTGCTGAGACCGGTAACGGCGGTGACTTCCTCGACCATGGCAATCCCCTGGACGATTCCTGTGAACATATCGGACCTCGTGACTGGCTGGTAATGCGTGCGTGCGGAAAGGCTGGAAGCATAGCCGTTCCGGCACCGCCTTGCCAAGAACGGCGGACCTCGGTTTGGCAGAGCGATTCAAGGAATAGCGTTGGGCGCCGATACGTTTTAAAGAGTGTTTTCATTTATCGGGTCGGTCAAGGCTATGGCGGAAAACCCAGAAACCGGTCAACAGGCACCGGACACCACCAGTGAACCCATACTGCGTCCCGGGCGGGCAGCGGATCCATTGCCGGCCAGGGCCGGTGCGGGAGAGGCCGGGAAACCCGACGGGCGAACGCCTGCAGAACCGAACCCTGAAGCGGTGTCGGAATCGCCGGTTCGGGAGTCCGAGGGAGCGGAGTCGGGGACGGACGAAGGCGCCGAACCGGATGCGCCGGAACGTATGCTGGCCGAGTCGCGGCAGCGGAAGCTGCGTCTTCTGCTCCGGCAGTGTGATCGTGTCCTGCTGATGGATTTTGATGTGCTGGCGATGAGTGGGTGGCCGGATAATTACTCCATGGCAGCGGCCCGTCGTCGTCGGGACATCTGGACGCTCAGCGCAGTGATTGCAGCCGCGCTCTTTCTGAGCGGGCTCAGCAGCTTCGTGCCCGCCTGGCTTGCGGGTGGCGCTTTCGGCGCTTTCGTGATCATCCTGTTGCTGGGGGTCCCGGTTATTCGCCGGGTGTATTCGTCCAAACCTTCCTTTCTGGACCTGGTGCTGTTGCGCCAGCGTCTTCTCTCCGATGCCCGAAAACACGCTGCGCATCTGGAAGGTGAGGCCGGGCTGGTCTGGCAGTGCGTCGGGATGGCGGATTTTAACCCCGCTCTGAAAAACACCCGGTTCAGTGAATTGGTGCGTCTTTCTGAACGCCGGGCTTTACCCCGTTACCTGACCCGACGGGAGCATGTGCGGCTGTACCTGATTTTCCTTCTGGAAGCGGAAAAGGCGTATGGGCGGGTTCAGCAGGCGTTCTTTGAGGGCAATCAGGTAGCAATTGATCGGGGGTGGCAGAGCGTGGCGGCAGAGCCGGAGCCGCGAACTTGACAACAGAGTGTCTCAAACGTATGTTTCAAACAGACGTTTGCTAGAGGCACCGATAACAAAATGGCGCAATCCGATACTGTTGACCGAATTCTCGATGCGGCCGAGGAGCTGTTTGCCGAGAGGGGATTCTCTGAAACTTCGCTCCGAATGATTACCAGTAAGGCTAAAGTAAACCTCGCTGCTGTCAATTACCACTTTGGTTCAAAGAACGCGCTGATTCATGCCGTGTTTGCACGATTTCTGACGCCGTTTTCCGCGACCCTTGAGCAGGCGTTTGACGAATTGGAAGAGCGTTGCGGCGACCATCCCCCGACACTCAACGAAACACTCTGGGCGCTGACCGAGAGCTCCATTCGTATGCCGCAGCGGAACGAGAAAGGCATTGCCATTTTCATGCGGCTGCTGGGCCTGGCCTACACCCAGTCCCAGGGTCACTTGCGCAAATTTCTCGAGCAGGAATACAGCGAGCCGTTCAGCCGTTTCATGCGCCTCCTGAAGCAGGCGACACCGCAACTTTCGGCGGTGGATCGCTACTGGCGGATCCAGTTCATGCTTGGTGCAACAGCATTCACCATGTCGAGTTCCGATGCCTTGCGGGACATTCTCCAGAACAAAACCGGGGTCGAGACCTCGGTGCAGGAGATCGCTCTCCGTCTTGTCCCCTTCCTCGCGGCCGGTATGCAGGCAGAGAATCCCATGCTGACACCGCCCCTGGACAGTAAAATCTCGGTTGCCTGACCTCTGTTCCGTCGGTTAGGCTTCAGCTCTTGAAACGTCCAGAGCGGAGCCTGACCGGTTTGACCCCCCCTGACCAGAACATCGCCTGCCTGTCCATTTCACTGGCCGATCAGACGCTGTCTGTCCTGGATCCGCAGGATCGAGTCCTGACACGCTACGCCATCTCTACCGGGCTGAACGGACCCGGGGAACGGGATGGATCCGGTTGTACCCCCAGGGGCATGCATTATATCCGGGCGATGATCGGCGATGGTTTGCCCGAAAATACGGTGTTTCGCGCGCGACGCCCCACCGGCGAAATCTACAGCCGGTCGCTGGCGGAGAGTCATCCCGGCCGGGACTGGATTCTGAGTCGTATCATCTGGCTTTGCGGGCTCGAACCCGGTCGTAATCGGGGCGGCAGGGTCGATACCTTCCGGCGCTTCATATACATTCATGGGACACCGGATTCCGAACCAATGGGTGTGGCGGCATCCCATGGTTGTATTCGTATGCGCAATCGCGACGTAATCGAACTGTTTACCCGGGTCCGGCCCGGCGTCCGCGTGTCTATCCAGTAATTTGTCGGAAATCGAGGGAATCGATGGTTGAAGAACTGTTGGGATTAGTCAATCGCTGGATTGAAGGGTTCGGCGTTCTCTCCCAGGGTTGGCGCGTGGGCGTGATGATCTTCGTGCTGGTGTTCGCCACGGCGGTGGTGGCCTACCTCATGAGCCATCTTATCCGCGCCATCGAGCGGAAGTTTGATAAGACCCGGAATCTCTGGGACGACGCGCTGCTTCATGCGCTGCGAAAGCCGGTGGTGCTGTTTGTCTGGTTGCAGGGCGTTTACTGGGCTGCTGAGGTGGCCCATCACTATTCCAAGGCGGAGGTGTTCCGGGCCAACCGCACAGTGCTGGAGCTGGGCTTCATCTGGGTGGTGGTCTGGACGCTGTTGAGGCTGATCAAGCAGGCTGAAAAGATCCTGGTGTCGCCGCTGAAAATGAAGCGGCCCATGGACTACACCACCGTGAATGCGGTGAGCAAACTGTCCCGTGCGGTGGTCATCATCACCGCGGCCCTGATCGTGCTGCAAAGCCTGGGGTACAGCATCTCCGGCGTGCTCGCATTCGGAGGTGTGGGCGGTATTGCAGTCGGTTTTGCCGCCAAGGATCTGCTGGCCAATTTTTTTGGTGGCATGATTGTGCACCTGGACCGACCGTTCAAGGTGGGTGACTGGGTACGGTCACCCGACCGCAACATCGAAGGCACCGTTGAACATATCGGGTGGCGGGTGACCACCATCCGGACGTTCGATCAGCGCCCCCTGTATGTACCGAATGCGGCCTTTACCACCATATCCGTAGAAAACCCTTCCCGAATGCATAATCGCCGGATCTACGAAACCATCGGCATCCGGTATGCCGATGTGTCCGAAATGGCGACGATCGTCTCCGAGATCCGGTCGATGCTGGAGAATCACGAGGAAATCGATACCGGTCAGACGTTGATCGTCAATTTCGTGGCGTTCAACAACTCCTCCCTCGACATCATGGTGTACACGTTCACCAAGACGACCCAGTGGGTTCGTTACCATGAAATCAAACAGGATGTGCTACTGAAAATCAGCGAAATCATCGAGAGCCACGACGCCGAAGTGGCATTCCCGACAAGGACCCTGCATCTGCCGGAAGGCATTCAGGTGTCCTCCTCTGAGGTGAGGGAAAGTGAAGGGGAAGGGCGCGCTGCGCCCAGTCAGAACCAGACTTCCGAAAAAACAGAATCCGCAGGGCAGGCAAAATGACGGCAGAACTGAATGCACCGGTGGGCATCATTGGCGGTACCGGACTGACCACGCTCTCCGGGCTCGAAATCCTGGGTGAGCACCCGTCAACCACGGTTTGGGGCGAGCCTTCGGCTCCCCTGGTGGAAGGGCGATTGGGGAGTCAATCGGTGATCTTTTTGTCCCGGCATGGCAATCCGCACCGGATTCCGCCGCACCAGGTGAACTACCGCGCCAATATTCAGGCCCTGTACGACGCGGGTGTCCGGACCGTCATCGGGGTCAACGCCGTGGGCGGTATACGCGAGGATATGGGCCCGGCCCGGGTTGTGGTTCCCGACCAGCTCATCGACTACACCTGGGGACGCCCGAGCACCTTCTTCGAGGGTGATCTTGAGGCTGTCACCCATATCGATTTTACCTGGCCCTACGATCATGAGGGGCGTCAGGCGCTTATCCATGCCGCCGCTGAGGCCGGTGTTCCGTGTTCGGATTCGGCCGTTTATGGTGCGACTCAGGGGCCGCGTCTGGAAACCGCAGCGGAGATCCGGCGCCTGGAGCGCGATGGCTGTGACATTGTCGGAATGACCGGTATGCCGGAGGCCGTACTCGCCGCCGAACTGGGGATGCGTTACGTGTGTCTGGGCCTGGTGGTTAACTGGGCGGCGGGAAAGTCCGACCACATCATCACCATGGCCGAAATCGAGGAAGCCATCGAGCAGGGGATGTCTGGTGTCAAACGCATCCTGACCGACTCGATGGCGGAATTGGGTCGACTCAGTCCTTTGCCTCAACCTTCTTGAAGAAGACCAGCACGCCGATGGTCGGGGAATCCAGGAAATGGATTTCCTCGCTCCGCATGCGGCGGGTTTCGTGAATCCAGGTCAGCAGTTGTACCGGTGTCGGGGCCGCCATGGTCTCGGGCATCGCCGTTTGTGCGGTCGCCGGGGCCTCTGCAGCCTTGCCCGCGGCTTCTGCTGATGGTGCGGTTCCGGGCTGGTCCGGTTGAACGGTTGTCATGCCAGGCTGCTCTTCCGAGGGGCGTTCCGGGGCGGGCTGCCACTGGTTCAGGTTGACCTTGACGTGGAGGTAGCGTTTGCGGTCGATAGTGATCGTGCCCTGAATTTCCCGTTGCCGGGCTCCGTCCAGCCAATTGCCGATGCTCACTTTCAGGGGGTCGCCTTCGTAGCCGGGTGGGAATGCTTCGTACCATCCCGCTTTCATCAGCACCCGGTATTTGCCACTGCGTTCCAGTCGCTGGGCGGCGGTGTTCAGGTAAAGCTCGCTGTCCTTGACCAGGTCCAGGGTCGTTTCGGGGGTACCATCCTGGCCGACGGCCCAGAGCACCTGATCAGTCTGCTCGGGAGGCGTGACTTCCCGGCCAGACATTTTCTCTTCGATGTCTGCGGGATCGACGATGCGTTCGAGAATGACGAACTCGGCCCGGTAGTAATCATCCGGCACCGATTGAGTGGTTCCGGTGGCGTTCTCTTGTGCGTGAGCAGCCGTCGCCAGCACGGCAAGCAGGCACAGTGCGATGACTCGGCCGGCCACGCGGCGGTAACAATCGGTGATGGGTTGCAACAGTCTACTCCCGGTTTCTTCGAGCATCAGCCCTGGGGTTTGAGGTCGTCCGGCGCCAGCTCGTCCAGCATGTGTGAAATGCCGTCGAGTTTACCATCGGTCGAGACGTCGTTCAGCCTGAATCGGAAGCTGTTTGCGCCATCCAGGCGATATTGGTCCGGCGCAGATTGCATCTTTTTAACCAGAATCAGGGGATCGACCGGCGTGGAGGATCCGAACTCCAGCCGGGTCCACTCCTTGCCAGCGTCAATCTTGACGATACCCAGCGCCTCGGCCTGAAGGCGAAGTTCGGTCTGGCGCATCAGGTTTTTCGTCGGTTCCGGTAACAATCCGAACCGGTCGATCATTTCAACCTGAAGTTCCTTTAATGCGTCCTTGTTGTCCACGCTGGCAATCCGCTTGTACAGCATCAGGCGGTTGTGGACGTCCGGCAGATAATCTTCCGGAATCAGCGCCGGAATCCGCAGGTTCATCTCGGTCCCGTGGCTGAGCGGCAGGTCGGCGTTTGGCGTCCGGCCTTCGCGAATCGCTTTAACGGCTTCATCCAGCAGCTGCATGTAAAGGGTAAATCCGATGCTTTCGATCTGCCCGCTCTGTTCTTCGCCGAGCAGTTCGCCTGCACCCCGGATTTCCAGGTCGTGGGTGGCCAGCATGAAGCCCGCGCCCAGATCCTGGGACTCGGAAATCGCATCCAGCCGCTTTTTGGCGTCTGAGGTCATGGCCTTCGGCGGGGGCGTGAGCAGGTAGGCATAGGCCTGGTGGTGAGACCGGCCCACCCGGCCACGAAGCTGATGCAGCTGGGCCAGGCCAAACTTGTCGGCGCGCTCGATGATAATGGTGTTGGCGCTCGGTATGTCGATGCCCGTTTCGATAATGGTGGTGCACACCAGCACATTGAAGCGTTTGTGGTAGAAATCGGACATGATCTGTTCGAGATCACGTTCGCGCATCTGGCCGTGGGCCACCGCGACCCGGGCTTCGGGTATCAGGCGCCGGAGATCCTCGGCGGTCTTTTCAATGGTGGCTACGTCGTTGTGCAGGAAGTACACCTGGCCGCCGCGCAGAATTTCCCGGAGGATGGCTTCCTTCACCATCGGCTCGTCCCGCTGCCGGATAAAGGTCTTGACCGAGAGCCGGCGGGCGGGGGGCGTTGCGATAATGGAAAGGTCTCTCAGGTGGCCCATCGCCATATTCAGGGTTCTCGGGATCGGCGTGGCGGTCAGGGTCAGCATGTCGACTTCCGCCCGGAGCGCTTTCAGCTTTTCCTTCTGCTGCACGCCGAATCGGTGCTCCTCATCAATGATGACCAGTCCCAGGTTTTTAAAACGAATGTCGCCCTGGAGCAGCTTGTGGGTGCCGATGACAATGTCGGCGTTGCCACTCTCGATGGCCTCGACCGCCTTGCTGGTCTGGCCGGCGCTGCGGAACCGGCTGAGCAGTTCCACCTGCACCGGCGTGTCCGAGAAGCGATCCCGGAAGGATTCGTAGTGTTGCTGGGCCAGCAGGGTTGTCGGCACCAGGACGGCTACCTGCTTGCCTGACCAGGTGGCAAGAAACGCTGCCCGCATGGCGACTTCGGTTTTTCCGAAACCCACATCCCCGCAAACCAGCCGGTCCATCGGTCGTTCGCCGGTCATGTCCTCGAAGACGGCCTGGATCGCCACCTCCTGATCCGGCGTTTCCTCAAAGGGGAAGCCGGCGGCAAATGCCCGGTAGGCTTCCTTCGGATCCTCGAACTGGAATCCCTTGCGGGCTTCCCGACGGGCGTATACGTCCAGCAATTCGGCAGCGGTATCCCGGATTTTTTCCAGGGCCTTCTGCTTGGCATTGCTCCAGCGTTCGGTCCCGAGCTTGTGCAGCGGGGCATGCTCGGTGTCGGCGCCGGCGTAGCGGGAAATCAGGTGCAGGCTGGATACCGGCACGTACAGTTTGGAACCGCCGGCATATTCCAGCATCAGGAATTCATTCGATTCACCACCGGCGGTAATGGTTTCCAGGCCAAGGTAACGCCCAACGCCGTGGTCGATATGAACAACCGGCGAACCGATGCGAAGTTCCGACAGGTCCCTGTAGCCGCTGTCATCGACTTCGGTCGGCTTCTCCCGTCGGCGGCGTTGCAGCACCCGTTCTCCGAACAGCGCGGTCTCCGTGATCAGCGCGAGTTTGTGCCCGGGCAGGGCGAGTCCCTGTTCCATCGGTGCGATGGTGATGCCAAGAGAACAACTCGCGTCCGACAGGAAGTTCTGCCAGCTGTCCTGGTGCTGCGGCTTTACGCCGAGGGTGGTGAGGTTGTCGATCAGTGCTTCACGGCGCCCCGAGGATTCCGCACCAATCAGCACGCGGCCGCCGAAGTCCTCAAGAAAGGCTTTGAGGCGAGCCGCCGGATCTGCGGCCCGTCCGTCCATGCTGACATCCGGAAGTGCCTGGGTCGGACAGTTCACGGCGCCGGCTGCGTCGGCTCGTTCGTTAGTCGTGGTGATGCGGGGGAATGCCTTCAGGTGACCGAACAGTTCGTCCTGGCGAAGAAACAGGGTTTCCGGTGGCATGATCGGGCGCAGGCGGTCGTGGCGACGATCCTCGTACCGGTTGCGGGTCTCGCTGTCGAACTGGTTGACGGCCTCGTTCAGACCCTCGGCCGTGAACACCAGGCTCTGGCCTGGCAGGTAGTCGAACAGGGTGGCCGTGTTATCAAAAAACAGGGGCAGATAATATTCGATGCCGGGCGGGGTAATGCCATGACTGACATCCTGGTAGATCGGGCTGTCCCGGTCTGCGTCGGGAAACTGCTCGAACCACCGGTTGCGGAAGCCGGAGCGGGCTTCCTTGTGCCAGGGAAACTCGTAGGCCGGCAATAGTTCTATGCGCTCGATCCGGTCCACGGAACGCTGGGTCTCCGGATCAAAGGTGCGCAGTGTTTCGATTTCGTCGTCGAACAGGTCGATGCGGTAGGGTTGGTCGGCTCCCATCGGGAAAATATCGAGAATGGCACCACGGACCGCAAATTCGCCATGTTCATAAACGTTTTCCGAGTACCGGTAGCCAGCCGACTCCAGTTGCAGGCGCCAGCTGTCGATATCCAGTGTCTGCCCGACTTCCAGGATCAGGGTGTTGCCCTGGAGGTAGTTCACCGGCGGCAGCCGGTGCATGAGCGTCCGGGCGGGAACCACCAGCAGGCCACGGTGAATGGACGGCAGCCGGTGCAGAGTGCGGATTCTGCGTGAGGTAATGTCCTGGTGTGGGGAGAACAGGTCGTAGGGCAGGGTCTCCCAGTCCGGCAGCGACAGCAGTTCCAGCCCGTCGGCGGTGACCGCGCGACCTTCCTCGTCGGCTGGCAGCCCCAGATAGAACCGCAGGGCCTGCTCCAGGCGAATTGCATCGCTGGTACTACGGGTAATCACCAGTGTCAGTCCGGGATGATTCCGGGCACTTTCACAGATGGCCAATGCGTCGCTGCTGCCATGCAGTTCCCCCCAGATTCGGTGGTCGGCAGCCCGGCTCGGGAGTTCGGGGGCAACAAGTCGCTGGTCTGATCGCTTGGGCGCCTGGCTCATGATCGGTTGGAATCTCCTGAAGCTGGTATCCGGGGAGAGAAAGCGACGTATTCTACCGTCCGCGAATGACAGTGTCATGGCGTCGCGGCAAGCCGGCATTTGAGCCAGCTCAAGGCATACGATGTTTGGGTAGGAACGTATTTGCCGTCCGGGTGCATAAGTTGGATAATGTGCGCCCCCAAATATTACCAGTGCGAAACAGAGGTCCCAATCGTGAGTCACGAACAGATCAATCAGCACCTGTCTAACTGGACGGAACGTGAGTCCACCGCTGAGGCGATGATCCCCCTGATCGGCCGTCTCTACCGCAAGAACAATGTGGTTACCTCGGTGTATGGCCGTGCCATCATCAATCAGTCCGTCATTGATATCATTCGGGCTCACCGTTTTGTGCGTCAGGTTGAGGACAGCGAGCTGTCCGTGTGCGACACGCTGCCGATTCTTGAAGCCATGGACAAGCTGGACCTCGGTCGCGCCCACGTGGATATCGGCAAGCTGGCGGTCAAGTTCAAGGAGGAGGGCGGAGATCTCACCGAGTTCCTCAAGCGGGAAATCGGCCCGATCGTGGGTCAGTACCAGTCCCAGTCAGAAGAAGACGCGCACAAGGACACCAAGGACGTTGTTCTGTACGGTTTCGGCCGGATCGGTCGTCTGCTCGCGCGCATCCTGATCGAAAAGGCGGGTGGCGGTAACAACCTGCGCCTGCGTGCGATCGTCGTTCGCCAGGGTGGTGCCGAGAACGATCTCGAGAAACGTGCCAGCCTGCTGCGTCGTGATTCGGTGCACGGTCCGTTCGATGGCACCATCACTGTCGATCAGGAAGAGTCGGCCCTGATCGCCAACGGCAACTACATCAAGGTTATTTATTCCGATGGCCCGGACAAGGTGGATTACACCCAGTACGACATCCACAATGCCATCGTCATCGACAACACCGGTAAGTGGCGCGACGAGGAAGGCCTGGGCTTGCACCTGAAATCCAAGGGTGTCAGCCGTGTGATCCTGACCGCGCCGGGCAAGGGCGACATCAAGAACATCGTCTATGGCATCAACAACGACTGGATCACCGACGAGGACAAGATCCTGTCGGCCGCCTCGTGTACCACCAACGCCATCACGCCGGTTCTGAAGGCCATCAATGACGAATTCGGTATTGAGGACGGCCACGTCGAGACCGTTCACTCCTACACCAACGACCAGAACCTGATCGACAACTACCACAAGGGCAGCCGTCGTGGCCGCAGTGCCCCGCTGAACATGGTAATTACCGAAACAGGTGCGGCCAAAGCGGTGGCCAAGGCTCTGCCCGAGCTGAAAGGCAAGCTGAGTGGCAACGCGATCCGGGTTCCGACGCCGAACGTTTCCATGGCGATTCTGAATCTGAACCTGAAAAAGGACGTGACTGTCGACGGTGCGAACGAGTATCTGCGGGACATGGCGCTCCATTCCGAACTCCAGAAGCAGATCGACTTTGTGAACTCTCCGGAGGTGGTGTCCACGGATTTCGTTGGCTCCCGTCACGCGGGCATCGTTGATGCGCAGGCCACCATTGCCAATGGCAAGCGCCTGATCCTGTACGTATGGTACGACAACGAATTCGGCTACAGCGCCCAGGTGATTCGTTGCGTCAACCAGATGGCAGGTGTCACGTATCCGATTTTTCCGAAACGTGCTCGTGACTGACTCCGTCGGTGACAGCTAGGGTCGCCAGGACCCGAGAAGCCCCGGTTGCGCATGCGCCGGGGCTTTTTTGTGATTGGCCGTCGCGCCGGTTGGTGTTTCGTTTTTCGGCAAACCTGTTTCGCATTCTGGTGGAAATAGGATTCCTTAATCTCTATAATTGGCGCGATTTTGGGTATGTCTGGCACCCCGTTTCTCATCCTTTCCTGCGTCGGACGTTGGTCGGCAGCAATAGCACGAACGTACGACAGACAAGGTTCAGCCGTTCTGGTACAACCCGGAAGGAAACCTGGGCCGCAGGGGCCGGGCGTTACGAATCCATAAACCAGTTTCTGATGATTGGACGAGGCTAATGATCAAGATCAAGAAAGGCCTGGATCTTCCCATCAGCGGCGCTCCCGAACAGACCATTACAGACGGCAAACCTGTCCGCCATGTGGCGTTGATCGGTTTTGACTACAACGGCATGAAGCCGACGATGGCTGTTAAAGAAGGAGACCGTGTCAAGCGCGGGTCGCTGCTGTTCACGGACAAGAAGACCGAAGGCGTTCGTTATACCTCACCGGCGGCCGGTGTGGTGAAAGAAATCAATCGGGGTGAGCGTCGCGTTTTCCAGTCGATTGTTATTGAAATCGACGGTGATGACGCGGAATCCTTTGCGCGCTACAGCGATGCGGATCTGGCCGGGCTGGAACGCCAGCAAGTGGTCGACAATCTGGTCGAATCCGGCCTGTGGACGGCTTTCAAGACCCGCCCCTACAGCAAAGTGCCCGCCATTGACTCTGCGCCCCATTCCATTTTCGTATCGGTGATGGATACCAACCCGCTGGCGGCCGATCCGACGGTTATCATCGGCGACAACAGCGAGGCCTTCGAGAGGGGTCTGACGATCCTTTCCAGGCTGACCAGTGGCAAAGTGTTCGTGACCGGTAAGCCGGGCTCAAACGTGTCCGTGCCGAAATCCGACGCCATTGAAGTGTGTCAGTTCGACGGCGTCCATCCTGCCGGCAACGTGGGCACGCACATTCACTACATTGATCCCGTGTCTGCCAGCAAAACCGTCTGGTCCATCGGATATCAGGACGTTATCGACGTTGCGCGCCTGTTCGAAACCGGTGAATTGCCGGTTGAGCGTGTGGTGGCGATCGGCGGTCCGAAAGCCGTCAATCCTCGCCTGGTTCGCACCCGCCTGGGTGCCAGCCTTCAGGAACTTCTGGAGGGTGAAGCTGCCACAGATACCGAGGTCCGGGCGATCTCCGGTTCGGTCTTTGGCGGCCGGCGTGGCGAAGGACCTTGCGCCTACCTCGGGCGTTTTGCCAACCAGGTGTCTCTCCTGGAAGAAGGCAACAAGCGCGAGTTTCTGGGGTGGCTCTCTCCGGGTGCCAACAAATTCTCGGTGTTGAACATCTACCTGTCCAAGCTGGCCGGTGGCAAACGGTTCAATTTCACCACCACAACCAATGGCAGTGAGCGCGCCATGGTGCCGGTCGGTTCCTACGAGCAGGTGATGCCGTTGGATATCCTTCCCACCCAGCTGCTCCGTTCATTGATCGTGGGCGACACCGAAATGGCACAGAAACTGGGTGCCCTGGAGCTGGACGAGGAAGACCTGGCGCTGTGCACCTTCGTGTGCCCCGGCAAATATGAATACGGTCCGATTCTCCGAGAGAACCTGACCCGAATCGAGATCGAGGGCTAAAACGATGGCAATCAGACAGTTTCTCGATGGCATCGAGCATCATTTTGAAAAAGGCGGCAAGTACGAGCGCTGGTACGCGCTGTACGAAGCGGTCGACACAATCTTCTACACCCCGGGCAAGGTAACCTCCACCACGGCTCATGTTCGCGACGGCGTCGACCTGAAGCGCATCATGATCACCGTGTGGTTGTGTACGTTCCCCGCCATGTTCTTTGGTATGTGGAACATCGGTTTCCAGGCCAACAGCTTCCTGGCGGCCAATCCGGACGCCATGGTGGCCGGTGGTGGTCTGCGCGCAGCGTTTATCCAGTCCCTGGCAGTCACCGGTGCCGGTGCAGGCATCTGGGATAATCTGGTCTACGGTGCGGCGTACTTCATTCCCGTGTATTTCGTGACTTTCGTGGTCGGCGGTTTCTGGGAAGTGCTGTTTGCGACTGTCCGTCGCCACGAGGTCAACGAAGGCTTCTTCGTGACCTCTATCCTGTTTGCATTGATCTGCCCGCCTACCGTGCCGCTCTGGCAGGTTGCCCTGGGTATTACCTTCGGTGTGGTGATCGGCAAGGAAGTGTTTGGTGGAACCGGCAAGAACTTCCTGAACCCGGCGCTGACGGGTCGAGCGTTCCTGTACTTTGCCTATCCGGCGCAGATGTCCGGCGATACCGTCTGGACGGCAGTCGATGGCTTCAGCGGCGCGACTTCCCTGAGCTGGGCGGCGTCTGGCGGTGTTGAGGCCCTGCAGCAACACATTGGCTGGATGAACGCGTTTGTTGGCAACATCCAGGGATCCATCGGGGAAACCTCGACGCTGGCTGTCCTGATCGGCGGCCTGATCCTGCTGGTCATGAAAATTGCCTCGTACCGTATCGTTGGCGGTGTGTTGATCGGCATGATTGGCATGTCTCTGGTGTTCAATCTGATCGGTTCCGATACCAACCCGATGTTCGCAGTTCCGCCATACTGGCATCTGGTGATGGGCGGATTTGCCTTCGGCATGATGTTCATGGCAACGGATCCGGTATCGGCATCCATGACCAACACCGGGCGCTGGTGCTTCGGTATCCTGGTCGGTGTCATGACCGTGCTGATCCGTGTGGTCAACCCGGCCTTCCCGGAAGGCATCATGCTGGCCATTCTGTTCGGCAACCTGTTTGCACCGCTGATCGACCACTTTGTGGTTCAGGCCAACATCAAACGGAGGCTTGCTCGTGGCTAAAGGTAAAGAAACTGTCTCCAGAACGGTCATTGTGGCGCTGGTTCTGAGTGTATTTTTCTCGGTGATCGTGTCCACCGCGGCGGTGTTGCTCAAGCCGTATCAGGTGAAGAACCAGAACCTGAACATCAAGACCAACATCCTGGCAGCTGCAGACATGTTGCCGAACGGCGCCAGTGCCCAGCAGATCGAGGACCTGTTCTCCAGGTTCGAGGTCAAGCTCGTTAAGCTGGACAGCGGTGAGTACGTGCAGCCGGATTACGTCGGCGTCCAGGACCCGATGAAGTACGACATGTACAAGGCGGCTTCCAACCCCAAGTTGTCCAAGGACATTCCGCAGGATCAGGACATGGCCGGCATTGGCCGTCGTCCGGATGTTGCCAAGGTCTACGTACTGCGTGACGATTCTGGTGCGTTGCAGAAAGTGGTTCTACCCATTCACGGGTATGGCCTGTGGTCCACGCTGTATGGTTTCGTGTCACTCAAGGGTGACGCAAATACCATTGAGGGCCTCGGTTTCTACCAGCAGGGCGAAACCCCGGGTCTTGGTGGTGAGGTTGATAACCCGCGCTGGAAAGCACAGTGGCAGGGCAAGGTCGTGTATGGCAACGACATGACCCAGCCGGAAATCCGTCTGGTCAAGGGCGGTGTCAGCGAGAACACCAAAAACAAGGAGCATAAAGTGGATGCTCTGTCGGGTGCGACTCTGACCAGTCGCGGTGTCCAGAACCTGGTGAACTACTGGCTGGGTGAGCGGGGCTTCGCGGAATACCTGAAACATTTGCGGAATGGGGAGGTCTGATCATGGCAGGTGCATCAGCCAAACAGGTTCTGTTCGAACCGATTTTCAGCAATAACCCGATCGCACTGCAGATTCTGGGTATTTGCTCTGCGCTAGCGGTTACCTCCAGTCTGAGTGTAACCATCGTAATGTGTATTTCCGTCACCGCGGTGACGGCGTTCTCCAGCATGGCGGTGTCGCTGATTCGGGCCCAGATCCCGGGCAGCATCCGGATCATCGTCCAGATGACCATCATCGCCTCCCTGGTTATTGTGGTGGATCAGCTGCTCAAGGCCTTCGCCTACGAGATCAGTAAACAGCTGTCGGTGTTCGTGGGGCTGATCATCACCAACTGTATCGTGATGGGGCGCGCCGAAGGGTTTGCCATGCAGAATGGTCCCTGGCTGAGCTTCCTCGACGGCGTGGGTAACGGTCTTGGCTATTCGGTTCTGCTCCTGTTCGTCGGTTTCTGGCGCGAACTGTTCGGTTCCGGTTCCCTGTTCGGCTTTACCATTCTGACTCCGGTTAATGAGGGCGGCTGGTACGTTACCAATGGTCTGCTGCTGTTGCCGCCGAGTGCGTTCTTCATTATCGGTCTGACGATCTGGGCATTGCGTACCTGGAAGCCGGACCAGGTTGAAGAAGCGGATTACAAACTGTCCCGCCATAAAGTCAAGGAGGCCTTTTGATGGAACATTATCTGAGCCTTCTGGTTAAGGCCGTCTTCATTGAAAACATGGCCCTGTCGTTCTTCCTGGGGATGTGTACGTTCATCGCCATCTCCAAGAAGATCGAAGCGGCCATTGGTCTGGGCATCGCGGTCATCGTGGTTCTGACCGTTACCGTTCCGATCAACAACCTGATCTACAATGACGTCTTGCGTGAAGGTGCGCTGGCCTGGGCCGGCCTGCCGAACACGGATCTGAGCTTCCTTGGCCTGATCACCTACATTGGCGTTATTGCCGCCATCGTTCAGATCATGGAGATGGTGCTGGACAAGTACATCCCTGCGCTGTACGCCGCCCTGGGTGTGTTCCTCCCGCTGATCACCGTTAACTGCGCCATCCTTGGTGCGGCCCTCTTCATGGTCGAGCGTGACTACGACTTCGGTGAGAGTGTGGTGTTCGGCTTTGGTGCCGGACTGGGCTGGGCCCTTGCGATTGTGGCACTGGCCGGCATTCGTGAAAAGCTCAAATACAGCGATGTGCCTCCGGGACTTCGCGGTCTGGGTATCACGTTCATTACGGTCGGGCTGATGTCTCTGGGCTTCATGTCGTTCTCCGGCATATCCCTGTAACGCATCCGGTGATTCGGTTTAACGAAAAGGCGAGATCATGAGTACACAAATCATTCTCGGCGTGGTCATGTTCACCGTGATCGTTCTGGCGCTGGTCGCGATTATCCTCGCGGCCCGCTCCAGGCTGGTCAGCACCGGTGATGTGACCATCGAAATTAACGACGATCCTGAGCATACGCTCAAGGCCAGTGCCGGCGGCAAGTTGTTGGGCACCCTGGCGAATAGCGGTATCTATCTGTCTTCCGCCTGTGGTGGCGGCGGTACCTGTGCGCAGTGTAAATGCAAGGTGTTTGACGGCGGTGGTGCCATGTTGCCGACGGAAAAGACCCATTTCACCAACCGGGAAGAAAAGGAAGGCTGGCGCCTGTCCTGTCAGGTTCCGGTGAAGCAGGACATGAAGATTGAAGTGCCGGAAGAGTTCTTCGGCGTCAAGAAGTGGGAATGTGAGGTTATCTCCAACCACAACGTCGCGACCTTCATCAAGGAGCTGGTCCTGAAGCTGCCGGAAGGCGAGGAAGTGGACTTCCGTGCCGGCGGTTACGTGCAGCTCGAGTGCCCTCCCTACGAAATCGACTTCAAGGATTTCAATATCGAGGAAGAGTTCCACGAAGACTGGGACAAGCACGACATCTGGCGTTTCAAGGCGGTGAACAAGGAAGAGACCATCCGGGCCTATTCCATGGCGAACTATCCGGAAGAGAAGGGTCTGCTCAAGTTCAACATCCGTATCGCAACGCCGCCCCCGGGCACGGACTATCCACCGGGCATCATGTCCAGCTATGTGTTCGACCTGAAGCCGGGCGACAAGGTGACCGTCATGGGACCGTTCGGGGAGTTCTTCGCCAAGAAGACCGATGCCGAGATGGTGTTCATTGGTGGTGGTGCCGGTATGGCCCCGATGCGCTCGCACATCTTCGACCAGCTCAAGCGTCTGCAGTCCAAGCGCAAGATCAGCTTCTGGTACGGTGCGCGTAGTGTTCGTGAGATGTTCTATGTTGAGGACTTCGACCAGCTCGCGGAAGAAAATGACAACTTCGAGTGGCACGTAGCCCTGTCCGACCCGCTTCCCAACGATGACTGGAAAGGGCCGACCGGATTCATCCACAATGTGCTGTACGAAAACTATCTGAAGGACCATCCGGCTCCGGAAGACTGTGAGTACTACATGTGTGGGCCCCCCATCATGAACGCCTCTGTCATCAAGATGCTCAAGGATCTTGGTGTGGAAGACGAAAACATCATGCTGGACGATTTCGGGGGTTAATTTACTCACATGACATCCCGCATGATCCGACCCGCCAGGGTGGCTTTGGCCGGCGCGTTTATCGCGCTGGCGCTCGCCGCCCTGGCGGGTTGTTCGTTTAAGCCTGAGAAAGAAATCTGGGAAGTGTCCGGCGGCATTTTCGGTACCACCTATCACATCAGCCTGGTGATGGAAGACGACCAGGAGCGCCTGTCCAAGCTCGCCGATGGTATCGAAAAGGCCATGAAAGACGTGGACATGACCATGTCCACCTGGAAACCGGATTCCGAACTGTCCCGTTTCAACGAACTGAAGGACCAGACCGACTGGGTACCGGTGTCCGAATCCCTGTACACCGTCC
Organism: Marinobacter koreensis; assembly: GCF_023156285.1. Lineage (GTDB taxonomy): Bacteria > Pseudomonadota > Gammaproteobacteria > Pseudomonadales > Oleiphilaceae > Marinobacter > Marinobacter koreensis. The sequence continues at coordinate 788,479 of NZ_JAKZAJ010000001.1, forward strand.
TTTCCAAGGCGCAGGAAATCTCGAAAGTGACCAACGGTGCCTTTGATATCACCATTGGTCCGGTGGTGAACCTGTGGGGATTCGGTCCCGAGTCTCGGCCGGAGAAGGTGCCTTCCGACCAGGAACTGGCCCAGAGGTTGTCTGAGGTCGGCTATGAGAAGCTCCACCTCCGGGAAGAGCCGCGTGCAATACGGGCGGACTCCCGCCTCTATCTCGACCTGTCAGCCATTGCCAAGGGCTATGGCGTGGATACCGTAGCCCGTTATCTGGACGCTCACGGGATTGATTCGTACCTCGTGGAAATCGGTGGTGAAGTCCGGGTACGGGGAAAGAAGCCCGGGGGTGAAACCTGGCGACTGGCCATTGAACAGCCGGTTACCGAGGGCCGCCAGGTGAACCGTGTGGTTGCGCTGACGGACCAGGCGATGGCAACCTCCGGAGACTATCGTAACTATTACGAATCTGACGGGAAGCGGTTTTCGCATACAATAAACCCAGAAACCGGTCGCCCGATCACGCATCATCTGGCGTCGGTCAGTGTCATTACAGACGATTGTATGACTGCAGATGCGCTGGCAACCGGGTTTAATGTGATGGGGTGGCAACGGGCCTCCGAGCTGGCGACCCGGGAAAACATTCCGGCCTACTTCATCGTACGGACGGACAAGGGCTTTGAAACGCATCAGACGCCCGCATTTTCGTCCTACGTGATTCAATAAGGGGAGGGCAACATGGGTACCTTTCTTCTGGTTCTGTTCATCGTGATTCTGCTGGTGGCCGCCATGTCCGTCGGCGTCATTTTCGGTCGTAAGCCAATCAGCGGTACCTGTGGCGGCATCGGTGCACTGGGGCTGGGTACGTCCTGTGATATTTGTGGCGGCAATACCCAGAAGTGCAAGGAAGAGAACGAGCGCCGCGAACAGGCAGGTGTGGATGCAGAGGATCTGGCCTACGATGCGGCCCGTCCGGACGGTCGCTGATTTCCGGTAAGACCCGACTCGACACACACACATACACGACGTAGATAAGGAGTTGCTGCGCGCATGGCAGAGCATCATTACGACGTCGTCGTTATCGGCGCCGGTCCGTCCGGCGAAGGCGCGGCGATGAATGCGACCAAACACGGGAAGCGTGTCGCGATCATCGAAGACAAGCCAACGGTTGGCGGTAACTGCACCCACTGGGGAACCATTCCGTCCAAGGCATTGCGCCACTCGGTCAAGCAGATCATTACCTTCAACACCAATCAGATGTTCCGGGATATTGGCGAGCCCCGCTGGTTTTCCTTTCCCCGGGTTCTGCAGAATGCGCAGAAGGTGATTGGCAAGCAGGTCAAACTCCGCACCCAGTTCTACGCCCGGAACCGTGTTGACCTGCTCAACGGTCGCGCCTCGTTCCTCGACCGCAACCGGATCGAGATTCGTGGTAACAAGTCGGTTGAGACCCTGCATTTCAAACAGGCGATCATCGCCACGGGTTCCCGGCCCTATCTGCCACCCGATGTGGATTTCCGGCACCACCGGATCTACAACTCGGATACCATCCTGAGCCTGTCCCACACCCCCCGGACACTGGTGATCTATGGTGCTGGCGTCATCGGTTCGGAATACGCCTCGATTTTTGCAGGGCTGGGCGTGAAGGTTGACCTGATCAACCCGGGCAGCCGGCTGCTGACGTTCCTGGATGATGAGATTTCCGATGCCCTGAGCTACCACCTCCGTAACAACGGCGTGCTGGTGCGTCACAACGAGCAGTATGAGTCGGTCGTGGGCGACGATCACGGTGTTGTACTCTCGCTGCAATCCGGAAAGAAAATCCGGGCGGACGCCTTCCTGTGGTGTAATGGCCGAAGCGGGAATACCGATACGCTCGGGCTGGAGAACGTGGGGCTGGTGCCAAACGGACGAGGGCAATTGGCGGTAGACGACCACTATCGCACCGACGTGGAGAACATCTACGCCGTTGGTGATGTGATCGGTTGGCCGAGCCTTGCTAGTGCGGCCTATGATCAGGGGCGTTCTGCTTCATCCGATATCGTCAAGGATGAATATTTCCGGTTCGTGTCCGACGTGCCCACCGGTATCTATACGATTCCCGAGATCAGTTCCGTCGGCAAAACCGAGCGGGAGTTGACCGAGGCGAAAGTGCCCTACGAGGTCGGGCAGGCCTTCTTCAAGGATCTGGCACGGGCGCAGATTACCGGTGAGGCGGTGGGCATGCTGAAAATCCTGTTCCACCGGGAAAGTCGGGAAATTCTGGGGATTCACTGCTTCGGAGACCAGGCCGCGGAGATCGTGCACATCGGCCAGGCCATCATGAACCAGCCGGGTGAAGCCAATTCCCTGAATTACTTCATCAATACCACATTCAACTACCCCACCATGGCGGAAGCCTACCGGGTGGCGGCGTTAAATGGGCTGAACCGTATCTTCTGATTGCGGGAAGGGTAGCGGTGTCAGATCGGATCCGATCTGACACCGGCTTCCGGATGCGGCAGTTCGCTGGCTTCCGGGAGGTTGCCGCGGCTGGGCAGGCTCAAGAGTGCCCGGGCACGGTTGTCGAAGAACATGCGGCTGCTGGTCGGATAGTCCGTGATGATGCTGTCCACGCCCATCTCCTCCATCTGCAGCATGTCGTGGATCCGGTTCACCGTCCAGGTGGAGACATGCATGCCCCGGCGGTGGGCGATCTCCACCATCGGCTTGCTCAGAATCTTCCAGTTCGCGCAGAAATAGGTGCACCCGAGGCGAGTGGCAATGTTCAGCGGGCGGGGAAACTTTCGTTCTGCCACCAGACCAATGGCGATTTTCTTGTCCCGTCGCCGAATCTCCTTGAGGAACCAGGTGTCCGCCGATGTGATGGCGACCATCTGGTAGAGGTTTCGTCTCTGTATGATTTCGGTCAGGCGGTTACAAAGCACGTTCAGACGTTGTCTGGAATCCTTTTTGACCTCCAGTTGCAGGTGTTCAAGGTCTCCGAACCGGTCCAGAAGCTGCTCAAGCCTGGGGATACCCACCTTGCGAGGCCATGAGCTGGTATTGCGCCGGGCATCCATCTCGTGGAGCTCCGCCGCCGTGTAATTACAGACGCCACCCTTGAGGCCGGTTGTGCGGTCCACGGTGAGATCGTGCACCATCACCGGAATCCCGTCTTTCGACAGCACAAGGTCGAGCTCAAAATACCGGATACCATGCCGATAGGCATGCTCAAAACCGGGCAATGTGTTCTCCGGGGCTTCGCCTTTGGCTCCCCGATGTCCGTAGACAATCATTCTGACGCGGCGTCCTTCAGGCGTTGGTGGATCTGTTGCCGTTTCTTCCAGGTGTCATGGCACAGGCGCACATCTTCCAGGAAAGTGGGTAGCTCTTCCATCAGTAGTGCCTGAGGGCCATCCACCAGGGCTTTTTCCGGTTTCGGATGGAAGTCCACCAGCACCATGTTGGCGCCCGCCACCACCCCCTGGGCCGTGGCGTGCATGACGTCCAGGATTCCGTCGGGTGACTGTTCCCGGCTGCCGACAGAGTGGGATGGGTCGACGCACACCGGCATGCGTGTCAGGCGCTTAACCGCCGGCACATGGGCGAAATCCACCATATTACGGTGGGGCTGGCCGGCTTCCGTTTTCATTCCGCGCAGGCAGAAGATGACGTTGGCGTTACCCTCACTGGCCAGGTATTCCGCGGCGTTCAGTGATTCGTTCAGCGTGATGCCGAAGCCACGCTTCAACAGAACCGGGTAGGTGCTCTGGCGACCAATCGACTTGAGCAGTTCGAAATTCTGGGTATTCCGGGTGCCAACCTGCAGCATCACTCCGGTTGGTCGGCCGAGCTTTTCGAGGCAGGTGTCGATCTCCTCAATATGGCTCTCATGGGTGATTTCCATGGCAATCACCTTGATGCCATGCTTGCCGGCCTTCTCGAAGACCCATGGCAAGCAGCCCTTGCCATGTCCCTGGAACGAGTAGGGGTTGGTGCGCGGCTTGTAGGCACCCATGCGAGTGCAAACCTCGCCGTGCTCCTCCAGTGCCTGCATCATCATTTCAACGTGCTCGGGCACATCCACGGCGCAGAGACCTGCAAAAACGTTAAGATTTTGCTGATTGAAGTCCACGCCATTATAGCTGAAGCCACTCTGCCGCCGGTCGTCGTGGTGACGCCCCAGAATCCGGTAATCCTCGGAAATGCGAATTGCCCGTTCCACCGCCGGCAGGGCTTCGATTTCCTCCTTGTCCAGGGACTTGGTGTCGCCCAGGAGGTAGATCTCCGTCAGCCGCTGGCTGGCGCCCTGAATTTCATGAACTCTCAACGAGACGCCCGGAATATTCTCCAGGTAGTGCATCGTCTGCCGGTAGGCCTCGCTGTCGAGGGCTGTGTTGGGGTGAAGAATGGCAAGCATGTTCTCTCCTTATATCAGCCGGCTGCTTCTGCCCGATGCCGCGCCTGCATGTATTCCCTGTGGTTAAGATGCAGCAACTCTGCCATACGGCGAATCAGGTGTTCCTCGTACTTGTCGATACGCCCGTCCGCGAAGGCCACTCGCCAGATGTTCTCCAGCAGCACCTGCTTGGCGTCCTGGTCGAACTGATCGTTGATCATCCCGGTAAATTCGTACAGGGATGTGGCGTCATCCGCGTGATCCAGTGCCTCCTGGAGGATGGCCTGAGCTTCTTGCCGGGTTACGTGGAGGGAAGCCACAGCACAATCGACGATGGTCTGCAGTTCCCGCTCATCCTGATCCCGGTCAATCCGTGAGAGCTGCACCATCAGGGCCGTGGCTGCCACAGCCAGCTGTTGATGGTCCGGCTTCTCCCGTTGCGGTTCGGGCCCGGAAAACAGTCGTTTCAGATGTTCAATCATGACAGGCGATTACCCCTGACAAAGTGCGAATTATGCCGCGCTGGCCAATTGACGCACCTGATTCTCCAGGGTGATCTGATCTGCCGTGAATCGTCGGATACCGTCTGCCAGTTTTTCGGTAGCCATCGCATCCTCATTGGATTCCCAGCGGAACAGCTTCTCGTCAATGTTGCCAAAGCGATCCTGCGTGCTGGCATTATCCGGTGCCAGTCGGCGAGTCAGTTCGCCGGAGTCGTCCTGGAGTTCCTGAAGTAGGGTCGGGCTGATGGTCAGCTTGTCGCAGCCCGCGAGCATCTCGATTTCGCCGGTGTTGCGGAAACTGGCGCCCATGACCACGGTATCGAAGCCGTTGGCCTTGTAGTACTGGTAGATGCGGGTGACCGACTGCACTCCGGGATCTTCGGCTGCGGGGAAGTGGTCACGGCCACTGTTGGCCAGGTGCCAGTCCAGGATACGCCCGACGAATGGCGAGATCAGAAAGGCGCCGGCCTGAGCACAGGCGGCTGCCTGGATGAACGAAAACAGGAGGGTCAGGTTACAGCGAATGCCTTCTTTCTGAAGCTGCTCCGCCGCGCGAATGCCTTCCCACGTAGCGGCCACTTTGATCAGTACCCGATTGGTATCGACACCTTGTTGGTCGTAGAACTCGATCAGCCGTCTCGCCCGGTCCAGGGTTGCCTGGGTGTCGAACGACAGCCGCGCATCCACCTCGGTAGAGACGAGGCCGGGAATCCGTTGCAGGATTTCCTGGCCGGCAAGTACGGCCAGCATGTCGGTGGCTACCGTCAGCTGTTCCGAGCTGGATCCGCCCTGGCGCAGGGCCTCCGCCACTGCCTTGTCCAGCATGGGGCGATAGGCTTCGGAAGCAGCCGCCTTCAGCAGCAGTGAGGGATTGGTGGTCGCATCTTCCGGGCGCCAATGGGCGATGGCTTCGAGGTCACCGGTGTCCGCCACCACCGTGGTCATGGTCTTGAGTTGGTCGAGCTTGTTCGTCATTCGTCCTGTCGTCCTGATGGTCGCTGTTCTCTGGCATTCCAATCCTGAATGCCGGTCTTTTCCCTACAATAACGGGCTGTTCTGACAGGAACAAGACAACAAATGGTTAGGGTGTGTTCAGACTTCGGCCATCGTGACCGGCTCGGGTTCACGAACCTTTGCCAGAGCGGCCTCAATGACTTCCAGGCCACTGCCCGGTTTGTGGGCATTCTCACTGATATGGCGACGGAACTGACGGCCGCCCGGCATGCCGTGGAACAGTCCCATCACGTGTCGGGAAATATGCGTGAGATACACGCCCCGATCCAGTTCCGACTGAATGAACGGGAGCATGGCCCGTAACGCTTCATGGCGGCTGGCAATGGGCGCAGGCTCGCCAAAGAATTCGGTATCAACACCAGCGAGCAGCCAGGGGTTGTGGTACGCCTCACGCCCCAGCATCACGCCATCGGTGTGCCCAAGATGCTCGTGGCACTCATCAAACGTCTTTATGCCGCCGTTGATGATGATCTCCAGGTGCGGGAACGTCTGTTTGAGACGATAGACCCAGTCGTATTTCAGCGGGGGAATGTCCCGGTTTTCCTTGGGGCTCAAACCTTCAAGGATGGCGATGCGGGCATGCACAATAAACGTCCTGCAGCCGGCCGCCGAGACCTTTTCGATAAACTCGCACAGCTCGTCCCAGGATTCCCGGCCGTTAATGCCGATCCGATGCTTGACCGTGACCGGCAAATCGGTCGCCGCGATCATCGCAGCCACACCTTCGGCGACTTTCTCCGGGTGGCCCATCAGGCAGGCACCGATCATGTTGTTCTGCACCCGGTCGCTTGGACAGCCCACGTTGAGGTTCACTTCATCGAAACCGAACTGTTCCGCCAGCCGCGCACATTGGGCCAGTTCCGCAGGATCGCTGCCGCCAAGCTGCAGTGCCAGCGGATACTCGGAAGGATCGTGACGCAGGAATCGTTCGGTGTCGCCATGAATCAGCGCCCCGGTGGTCACCATTTCCGTATAGAGCAGGGCGCGGTGGCTAAGAATGCGGGCGAGATACCGGAAATGGGGGGTGGTCCAGTCCATCATTGGAGCGATGCAGAACCTGCGTGAAGGCTCCTTCCCTGTAATTCCGCTGCTTACCGCTGAATTTCCTGCCTTTTTAGCTGCACTATTTTCAGTCATTTCTTGCCCGTTTTTACCCATTTTCTTACTATTGGTGCTACAAAAATCCTACAGAAAAGGACGTGTAGCACCGTGGCCTCAATCATTGCCCGTACTCGAGCAGACGGGACCAAATCCTACCGAGCTGACATACGCATCAAACGGAAAGGACGTTTAGTCTATCAGGAAAGCCGCACCTTTGACCGTAAGGCTTTGGCGAAGGATTGGGCTGCTCGTCGTGAGTTGGAGCTCCAGGAGCCTGGCGCGATCGACAGAGTGCGTCACCGTGGCGTGACAATCGGTGATTTGATAGAGCGGTACCAGCTGGAGTTCGGCGCGAATTTTGGTCGCAGCAAAGCGTCACACCTGGAATACATGCTCACCTTTGATCTTGCAAAGCTAGATGCGCTGGAGCTCCAGACGAAAGATATCGTCACTCACATTATGGGCAGGCTTCAGCACGTAAAACCTCAGACCGCGAATAATGACATCATCTGGCTCAGGTCGGTATTCAAAGTGGCGAGGACAGCCTGGGGTATGCCCGTCGATCTCAACGTGATCAATGACGCAGCGGAAACCTGCCGTCGCGAGCGCCTGGTTGCCAAGCCAGATTCGAGGGATCGTCGCCCGACACTGGAAGAGCTCAACAAGCTGATGGAATATGCCGATCGCCCCAGTGGAAAGCGGTCCATTCCGATGGGGGAGATCATTCTGTTTGCGTTGTTTTCCGGCCGGAGACAAGAGGAAATCACGCGGATCCGTTGGGATGGTCTTGATGAAAAGAACCGGACGGTGATCGTATCTGATATGAAGCACCCGACCGCAAAGCGAGGCAATCACAAGCGCGTCTACTTAACTGATGAGGCGTGGACCATCATCCAGCGGCAGCCGAAGCGGGGCGATCGCATATTTCCAGATAACAGCAAAAGCATCGGTACCAGGTTTCGGGAGTGGTGCAAGTTCCTGGGGATCGATGACCTGCGGTTCCATGATCTCCGGCATGAGTGTATCAGCTGGTTGTTTGAGCGAGGGTGGGATATTCCCCGCGTTGCTTCTGTGAGCGGGCACACAACCTGGTCAACGCTTCAGCGGTATACGCACCTCAGCAAGCAGGAGCCTCACGACAAATACGATGGATGGGTTTGGCGTCCTAATTAATTCCATGCTATCTATGTGGGAATGATTCCAACAATTTAATGGAGAGTTCTGTCAGGTATGACTAAACATGAATTCGGTGGCCCATGGACTCAGCTAAAGCTGGACGTTTTTAGGGATTACGTACGCTTTTTTACCACCGCCCTCAAAAATAAAAACTTTAATCTGCATTATGCAGATGCTTTTGCTGGTACTGGGAATCAGAATCTCAAGACTGAAGAAGGTCAGCCGGTTTTGTTTCCAGAGGAAGACTTTGAAGGATCTGTAAGGGTGGCGCTCAGCCTAAATGAATCGTTTCAGGTCTACCACTTCAACGATATATCTGAAGAGTTTTGCCAACAGCTTCATAGGTTATCTGGTGAATATCCCGGAGTGGATGTCCGTATCACTCAGTTGGATGCGAATGATTTTGTGCGGGAATTCTGTGCTGGTCTGGGCAGTAACGATCGTGCTGTCTTGTTGTTAGACCCCTACAATACAGAGCTGGATTGGGAATCACTGAAAGTGGTTGCAAGCTCTCAGCGGATCGATCTTTGGTTGTTGTTTCCATTATCGACATTGCTCCGGATGACCCCGAGAGATGGAAATCGAATCAGGCCAGAGTGGGAGGCAACGCTAAATCGGTTGCTGGGGACTGATCGCTGGATTACTGAATTATACAAACCGAAGGAAGCTCCTCAGATCGAGGATATGTTTGGCGCTGAGCCTGAGAGTGAAGTCGAAAGGCTCAACGTAGACGGGGTTTCGAAGTTCGTTAAGAACCGCTTGTCGGAGCAGTTCCCCTTCGTTTCAGATCCCGTGACTTTGCGTAACAACAATAGTCCTCTTTTCCTATTCTTTTTGGCCGTATCGAACCCTTCTAACGTTGCGATAGGCTTGGCTAGAAAGGTGTCCGGCCAGATTATCAAGAAGTACTCGACGCGATAAGAGGGTATTGGTCGTAGAGCTCGCCATAGAGCTCCCGGCCATTCTTCTTTTTGGACCGGCGTACGCCATCCGCGCCCCAGTTACCCCATTGCTTAAAGAAAAAGGGTACCTTCGCTGCCAAGCATTGGTCTTTGATGTTCAGCGCCCACTCGGCTTTCATCGGCCGGGCCTTGGATCCAGATTCCCCGCCAACAATCACCCAATGGATATCTTCCAGGTTGATGTATCCCAGATCTTCCAGCAAAGGTTCAACGGATAGAAATCTGGTTGCAGCTGGTACATTCCTCAAAACGTCGATGCGTGGGAGGCCATATTTCTTGTCTTCTACAGATACTCCCATCCAGGCGTTTTCGGGGATCTTCCCTTCTTTTCCATATTCCGCCATGCGTTCGGCTCTCTTCGTAAGTATCTGGAAGATGTGCTGGGGGCACCGCTCGATCACCGACATCACTGAGTCAATGTAAGAAAACGGCACATCCTCGTGGAAGAGGTCACTCATGGAGTTGACGAAATAGGTCGTCGGCTTGGCGCGCTGCAGGGGTTGGCCCAGTCGTTCCGGGTGGAGTGATACTGCAAATCCGTTCTCATAGCCGTTGGCGCCCATAGCCTGGAGTCTCTTCGCCATTGTTTCGGCATAGCAGTGTTTGCAGCCAGGTGACACCTTCGTGCAGCCAGTTACCGGGTTCCAAGTTTGCTCGGTCCACTCAATGCCTGTCTGTGTCGCCATGGTAGAATTCCTTTCTGTATAAATATACAGTAATTTTGGTATTGGTTAGCTTGAAATTCAATGTTGAGCCGAATTTTAGGCTGCCAAAACCGGTTTGGAAAATGTAAAGAATTGTAACCAAAGCCGATTTTTGCTCTTGCATCTTTGACGACTCGGTATAGCGTCGAAAACGTGGCCACATTTCTTTCAATTCTCAATGGAGTAACGAGATGACAATGGATGAAAAACTCAATGATGTTCCTGCCTGCGAAGATACTCTGGTTGTGATCGCAGATATTGCTGCCAGTGGTGGGATGTTGCAGAGGGTGTTGGCCACCGGCGTTGCGTCAAATCGGGTTGCAGAAGTGTGTGAAGGGCTCTTCATGGAGATCCGGGACCTCGCCGGATCTGCCTGTCATGCCAGCGCCGATAATGATGCTTGATTTGTCTGAATATGGTTGCAGCTTCATGGTTATGATCCAGTTCGGCCCTGGAGCTAATGCCGCAGGCCTGCAATATGAAATCCCGGGCGTCTTCCTCAGTGTGGGTGCCGTCCGGGGTCTTCAGCCCGAATTTCGCTGCTCTGCGCCTATCCAGATAAAGCCTGAACTGATCGTCCTGGCAGAGCATTGCAGCTTTCCTGGCCAGATATCCGCCTTTGGGTTTCTCGTCGCTCATATCCGTTTCTGCTTCTGGTGATACTGGATGACGAGGGACAGCTCCCGCAGGCTGATGGTTTCGATGGACTTGCCGCGCTCCTCGAGGAGTTCCAGAACTTCACGCTGCTCTTCAAGATCCATCTGCTTCAGTTCCAGCGCTGGTTCCAGCATGTCCATTGCCTGCAGTGTTCTTCGGATCTGTGTTGCTTTCATTGCGGTTCCTCCAGCTGCTTATAAGCCTCTTGCAGGTCATTGAAACCGCACTCACCGCAAAACCAGACATCGCAGCTGGGGGCTGCTGGGTTAGTGGGCTGCATTGGTGCGCCGCATTCTGGGCAGTGGTAGCTTTCGGGCTCAGTCATGGTGAAGTTTCTCCTCTTCGTTTCACCTGGAAGGCAGCGCGCCTGGCTGCAATCCCTTTCTCAGTAATCGTCCACTTGTGACCGGTGATGGTTTCGCCGTAGGCAATGAGGTCGGCCTCTTCACATTTCTCGATGGCGCGCATCACCCGTTCGGTGCTCCAGCTGGTTTTCGGTATCTTGTCCGGCTGGGTGTAGACGCTGTGGTAAACGTGGCTCAGCCCATGGAAGTCCTGAGCGATATCGATATTCCGGTAGTTCGTGAAAAGCTGGAGCAGGACGAACATATCGGTGGTGATAACGATATCCTCAGGAAACAGGGCGGTCTGCTTCACGCAGCGTGCTCCTGGCTTTCAATGGTTACTGGTTCGTTTCGCTCAATGAGGTAATCTAGGTAACTGACGTAAGTGTCTAGTTCCTCTTGAAGCTCCAGGTATTGTCTTTGCTGAGTCTCCTCAGAGAAATCATCATCGATTCTCAAAAACAGCCGGAGCTTTGCTATTGGGGGTGTGAAGTTGCCTGTCTGATAGCTGGCATCAATCGGCTGGATGTGGCTGTCGAGCATTTCCGCGTGGCCCGACAGATCGCAGAACGCATGCGCCAGACCCCGGCGGTTTATGATGCAGCACAACAAAAAGATCTCTTCCGCGCGGCCGTACAGCCATTCAGTCATTTGTTCGATATTGAGTGGTTGGGTTGCCTTTGTCATGATCATTCCTCCTCGTCCTGGAACAGGGCCAGCATGTCGTGCATGCCGCGGTTGGCTTTCTGGAGCTTTTGCAGTTCGGGGTGTTTCAGTGGGGTGACGATGCCCTGGTTGTCGATATCCAGGCAGACCAGCGTAGGCGCACTGAGGGTTGGCCCTGTTTCGTCTTTCAGCACCTGGCGGATGAAATCTTTCTCCGCTTTGTTCACGGCGCGAATCCAGCGGTGTGAAACGCCCTGCAGTTGCTTGACCATGAAGATGGCGTCTTGCGCCTGCTGGGTGGTGAGGTCTTCTACCCGGCGCACGCCGAAGTGGTTGCGGATGCGTTCGTTGATAGCGTAGGAGGCACCCTTGCCACGAAAGCCGACGGTAACGGAACGGATGGCGGCTGCCAGTTGTTCGCGTAGTTGGTAGGGTGCGCGATCGGCGGGCGGTTGCATGTAAATTTTGTCCAGGACATCCAGCACCCACTTGCGGAAGTGCTTTGCCTTGTCGGTGCGGGCGAACATGGCCAGGAGGTGGCATCCGCGAGGAGAGAAAACTCTGACCGGTCGTATAGATTCGCCGTTGCCAAAACCCTTGGTGGTCAAATTGACCACCAAGGTCATTTCATCGGTAAATTCATCTTGGTTTCGGTCGTAGATCTTATTGATTGACCGAGGGTCAGAGTAATCCAGTGCTTTCGCAAGATCAGCAGTGGTTAGCCATGGGCGGCCATTGTGATCAATAACGGTGAGTTCAGTGCCTTCGAATACCAGGTATCCGGACGGTGCGGGCGCACCTTGGGTGTGATTATGCATGGTTCATGCTCCGGTTGTCGGCTTTCGTGCCGCCACCCTGTCGCCAAACAGGGAGGGCGGGACCGCATGGGTTGGCGAACCGGCAACCGGTACCGGCAGGCCCGAAGGCCTCCCACACGGCCCGCCCCATAACGCTGAGCGTGCCATGCACTGAGCACAAAAAAACCGCAGACTCGAATGGAGATGCGGTGTGCTCTCCGGTTGTCGGGTCGCCAAACCCGATCGCTGATTTTGCAGCGACAAGATTAGTATAGGCCTGGCGGTTCGGGGCGGTCAATCTTTCTGCACTATTCCCTACTATTTCTGCATTGTTTTTTTGTATTCGGTTGGATACACTTTGATCATGTACAAAATTTACGCATCTCAGCTTTTCAATGATTGGGTGGATGGTCTGAAGGACCAGAAGGCGAAAGACAAAGTTCTGGCCAGGAGAGACCGGGCTGAAGAAGGAAACTTTGGAGATCACAAATCGCTGGGTGATCACGTTTCCGAGATGCGCCTGACCCATGGCCCTGGGTACCGGATTTATTACACGCAGGTGGACGATGTGATTTTTCTGCTGCTCAACGGTGGTGATAAATCCTCCCAGAAGAAAGACATAAAGCTTGCCAAGCAAATGGCGGCGGAGCTCCACGGAGCAACTAAGTAAGAGGTAACTGATATGGCTATTAATCAAGCGGCGATGGAAAAATACGGTATCCGTCCGTTCGATGTGGCGGAGCATCTGAAAACAGATGAAGATATCTCTGGCTATCTGACTGAAGTGCTGGCTGAGGGTGATATGGACGCGCTTCTGAAGGCGCTCAATAACGTGGCCCGTGCCAGAGGCATGTCTCAGGTGGCTGAGGCCGCAGGTGTGGGGCGTGAAAGCCTCTACAAGGCGCTTTCCGAAGGCGCAAAGCCGCGCTTTGACACTATCAACAAGGTGTTGAACGCTTTGGGTGTTTGCCTGCGTGCGGAGCCTGCAGAGCCAAAAGTAACTCGAACCGGCGTTGCGACCTATACCAACCCTGGCCGCCGCGGTATCAAGACCGCTCGAACCAAAGCTGGTAGAGGCGAGAATCTGCAGCGCGCGTAATGCTCTCATTGCTCCAGCCCTGCGCTTGCCAGTGTGGGGCTGGGAATAATTCCAGGAATAATCTGCGGTCGGTTCTGTAAAAGCCTCCAGGGCCTGATCACTGCCTCCACCACCAGCATCTCTGCTTTGATAGCCTGGCGAATCTTGTGGCACCAGCGCAGGGCTGCGCCTGGTATGGCGCGGCCCCGGTTGGCATCGCCTACCAGCTTCTTTGCCAGCCTGTAGGCTTTGACCAACCTGTTAAGGCGTGCGGTGATCATGCCGGCAGCTCCGCCAAACGGTTCAGAGCGTTGCGGCCGGCTTTGGCCAGGGCCTGGCGGTGAGCTTTCTTTTCGATGCCCTGATGGTTCATCGCAAACAGAATCAGGGCAATCTCCCCGAGCGTCGTGCCTGGGAATCGCTCTGCGTTTAGCTCCATCATGATCCGGCAATCATCGGCGCTGGTACCGGTATACTTCTGCAACAGTTTGTTGCTTTTATCGAATGCTTCGGCGCTCTGTAAGGCGGCGTCGGCAGCTGCTTGTTCGTTTCTCATTGCTTGTGTTCCTTGGGTAAGGCGCCCCCGCAGGGGCGATCAATCAGGGTTGGAAGTTGCCAACGAACGTCTGTACCAGGTTGCCGTCCAGCGCGTGGATCAGGTGCTCCCGGAATTCCTTAGCCATTTCCTCCTGGTGGTGCTCCAGGCGGACAATGCGCATCACCAGGCGTGGGGTTTCGCCAGTGATCAGGCTCACCCGCAGACGAAAGGTCCGATCATCCAGCCCGTGATGGGGTTCGCAGGTGAATTCAATGAACGCGGGCAGGGTGTCTTTGTTCTGGGCCTCCACTTCGCTCATGGCGCTGCGGCGGCCTCCGAAGGTGCGTTCCTCGCTGGTGCTTTCGGACTTGGCGCCAATGGTGATTCGGCGTACAGCGGCAACAGCGCCGGGAAGGTTGAGCGGTTCGCCGTCCTCGGCGGTGACTTTGAGCTGGGGTGCCCAGTCTTCCAGCCACTCGGCGAGTTCCTTCTGGCCCAGCGCGCGGCCGTTCTTGCCCAGCAGCTCCTCGAAGGCGGCGGTTTTGGGGAGGTCCAGACGAGCAGTGAAATCTGCATGGCCTGGATGCTCAAGGGTGCCCAGATCAAACAGCACCTTGGCGGTCATGTTCTCCGGGTTTACAAAGCAGGGAACGGTTACACCCGGCTCTGCACCATTTTCTTGAACTTCGCCTGCAGTGAGGTTGGTGTACTCCGCGAACTCATCAATCTGGGTTGTGGTCATTTTGCCGCGGTACCGGCGCCGGGTGGGCATGAAGCGTTCCAGGTCTTCCACCTTCACGCTCTCGGGCAGAGAGACAGCAGAGCCGTCTGTCTGTTCGTTGACGTGCTTAGCCGCCATGCCGGAAATAATCATGCTGATGGCGTGTTCCAGGGCTTGCTTGTCCATGCAATCAATCCTCACTTTTTGGGCTGGTTTCAGGCTCACCTCTGCGGGTGAACAGCTGGTTCTGGTTCTCCGAAAAGATGCTCAGCCGGCCGCCCGTGTTCACGTGCATGGGCGTTTCGGTGGTGTCCTCCTCGGAGATCTTTCCGCGCAGGGTTGGCACGGTGTACTTCAGGGTGTGGCCGATGTTTACCTGGTAGCTCTGGCCGATCCGCTTCAGGTTCAGCTTGATATCGATGCTGCCCTTGTCGTTGTTGTCGACAACGCCGCCTGCTACCTCGCTGAGGGCGCGGGCCAGTTTCTGGATGAATACGCCGCCGTCCAGATCCTCAAAAAACTGGGTAACGTCGGTGTCTCTGTGCGTGGGTGCGGGTGCACTCATGGTGATACTCCTGTTGCGTCTGTTATTGGTGATTTCAGGGCAGCGTTTGAGCTGCGGGTCTGGCGATGGCTCCAGATGAGCCGTTGCCGTAATCCCTACTGATAAAGCTCTGGCAATTCAGCGTGCTGAGGTTGTCCGCCACCTGGTCGATCGCCTCGGCGCTCATGAACTTCTTCAGACTGGTGCCGGTGGTCATCAGGAACGTGAACAGCTGCAGTGCCTGGCGCATGCGGTTAGGGTCCAGGTACTGAAACTCGCTCACGTTGAGCGGGTTGAGTTCGCCATCCCATAGCGCCAGCAGGAAGTTGCCGGCGTGGCGGGCGTCGCTTCCGGTACCGGAGCTGGCAAGCTCGTGGAGCTCATGCAGTGCGCGCTCGATGTCGTTGGCGCTGGCTTTTAGCGTGATCATGATGTGGTCCTCACTTTTTCTGGCTATCCACCACACGCAGGCGAGGGCGGAGACGAGTAACAACAGGTGGCTGGTCATTGGCGGCTTCCTCCAGGTGAGCTCGGTACCGGAATCCTTCCTGCTTCCACACCAGGCGTTTGCCCTGGGCATTGGCGAAACGGATCAGATCGATAACGCGGGTGTTCTCCGGCAGATCAAGATGCATGGGATTCCTCCTGGCGGGTGGCGTTGAAGTTGCCGTTCTGAAGCGTTCGGATGGTGCGTGACACACGTTGAATCCGGCTCTTAACCTCGTGGGGCTGGCGCTGGATGTCGCGCACGATGTGAATGGTGCGCAGCCGTACCAGATCCTGCTCTGAAGTCGGGAAGCGTTCGACGTGTTCGTCGATGGCTCTCTGTACCTAGCGGTGCTTGCCGTTTTGCACGGCTAGCCAGATGGCTTTCCAGCTCAGCAGCTCGATTTCCTCAATGGTTTTCATTGCATCCCCCTGGGTTTTGTTGCTGCTTCGTAGTCGTCACTGACTGCGTCCACCAGTTGGCGCACCTCGGCAAGGGTCAGTTGCTCCAGCGGCTTTCCGGCCTTTTGTATCCGTTCGGCCAGCAGTTGCTGGTAGTGAAAATTGGTCTCCATCACTTCGGTGGAGAGATCGAAGAGTGGCCGGAGCGTGTCGCAGAGCGTTTTTAAGTTCATAGTGTTTCCCTTCTCGTCCGTGATCAGGCCGCGTTGACCTGGTCCCATTCGCGCTTGGCTTTGGTGCGTTGTTCGTCGATGTAGTCCGCGAGATCCTGCGCGCTGACCAGCCACGGGCTTTTCTGGGTTCCGCCCCGGTAGGCCGTCACCGGCAGCTGGCGACGTGCCGCCCGCTTCTTGGCCATGTCCGGCTGCAGGCCGAAGAACTTCTCGCTGATCTCCTCCAGTGGGATCTCGGCGGTACCGAACTCAGCCATCAGTGCGAAAAACGTGGAAATCTGCTTCACGAGGCCTCCTGAATGTCGATCTGCTCTGCGAACTCTTTGCGCAGGAATTCCAGGCCGGCAGGGCTCACCAGTGTTTTGGCGCTGTGCTGCAAGCCGCGAACAGGGTGGTTGAACGCCTTGGTTTCAACCTTGAACAGGCCGCGCTGGGTGTAGCGCCAGTTGGGCAGGCGCTGGTGATCCAGAATGCCGCGACTCTTCAGCGTGCGGATCATCTTGCGTGGGCCAAGGTTCAGCGTTTTCGCGGCTTCGGCGAGGGTGATGTACTCGGGGATCATGCGGCCTCCCTGTCTCCGGTGAGGAGATCGTCAAGGTTGGTTGGCATAACGATGGGGTGGTCGTCGGCATCCCGACGGTTGGTGACTCGCACCCGGGCAACGCGCGGGGTGCGAACCGTGGCAGGCTGATCGCTGACACCTGGCAAGGCGTTACCGAGGATCAGAACGCCGATGGCCAGCTGCCTGGCTTTGACCAGTCCGGCCTTCCAGGCGCGGCTGATCAGCAGCTGCCGGTTGGGGGCTTCGAAGTGGCGCAGAAGGCTAATCATGTGGAACTTCACCGTGCCCAGCGTGATGCCGAGGATCATGCCAATGGATTCGTTCTCTTTGCCTTCCGCTACCCAGACCAGCACTTCCCGCTGACGCGGTGTGAGGGTGCCCTGAGGGTCTTGGATTTCGAATTCTGTGCCTTTAAGAGTGACCATTTCTGATTATTCCGGATCAATTTTGTTGTTATCCTAGAATACGGGTAACCCGTGGTCAACAAAGTTGTCTTAAAAAATTAGCAAAACTGGTTTTTTGGGGCGTGATTCGTGATATGCCTACAAGGGTGTAGGCGGTTTGGCTGGTGTTGAGGGGTTTTCTTTAGGGTGGGGTGGCCAGGGTTTAGGTTGGCTCTTTCGCTGGTATCGCTTCTAGGGTGCGCGTGAGTGCTTTGGCTAGCTTTCGAGTCAAGGCTCCCGAGGCTGTCATTTGAGCTTGCCGGTGGAGCAGGGCTGCGTGTTCAGGGGAGGTTTCTATCATCTTTTGGATGGTGAACTCGAGAATATCCTTATCGTTTCCCAGCTTGGGCCCCTCGCCGAATGCAAGCCACCAGAAATTGAATCCAGTGATCTCAGCCAATCCTTTGATGTGTTCAGCTTGAATGCCGCCGTGGCGCTTCCAGTTAAGTACTGATGTCCGTGCAACGTCCAGCCGGTCGGCGATTCTGCTCATCCGGACGCCTGACGTATCGATAGCTTCTTGAATTCGCTTGGCTCTTGCGGCTGCTTTTAGGTTGTTCGCCATATTCAAAAGGTTTTTTGTTATTTGTCAAACAAGGTTCTGTTTTTGATCATTTCTTGCAGAAAGCTGGCAAGCGAGCGTGCCATCGTCTCATTCAGTAGGCCTGATTGGCTGGCCTGATTTAACACATCAATCAAGTGAGCGTGTTCCGGAGACAGGCGGGCGGTGTTGTCTGACTGGATTATGTGTTGCCCGCCTGGTTTTTCATCGCCAATTTTCTTCGGGCCTTCGCCAAAGGCAAGCCACCAGAATCGATAGCCCGTGATGTCAGCCAATCCGCGCAGATTATCGACGTTGATCGCCCCTCGCTTTTTCCAGTTCAGCACAGAGGTTCTTGATGCATGGAGTCGTTCCGCGATTTCAAAGGCGCGCAGAGGGCCTTCTTCAATCGCTTCTCTCAGCCTTTCGGCACGGGCGTTGTTTGGGGGGTCTAATGTCATGCTCTGCATTGTAATGCTTGACCTCAACTTCTGTGAGCGCTTAAAGTTGATTCCGAATAAGCAAGTTGATTTCCAATAAGCAAAACTGTTTTTGGAGCTGTCATGGTTATACCTATTGTTGATGAGATTGCCTGTGAGCTCGGCGGGCGGCCTGAGCTGGTTCGGCTTCTGGGCTGCACAAGAAGCAATCTATTTAAATGGCGCCGAGTTCCTGCTGGTCACGTTCTGAAGATCGAGGCCGCAATCAAGGAAAAGGGCGGAACTATCGATCGGTACTACATGCGTCCGGACATTTTCGGCGAGTCTCCAGAGGCTACCGAGCAACAGTCTGTTGCGTAACTGACCGGCTGGATGGGGTAAGGAATGGGCGAGCAACAGAGTAAACCTGATTATCTATATGGTCTGAGCGAGATCACTGTTCAGCTCACTATGCCAGGCGGAGATTTACGAATCGTTCCTGGCCTGACACACAAAGCTTGTTCGGGCCTGGCGGTAACCATGCTGCCGTTCGGAGTCTTCCAGGTAACGCATATCGGTACCGGTCGTAAGCTTTGCCACAACTATGAGCGCGCCTCTTCTGCTTTGCTGGCTATGAGCCAGTGGGCGCTCATTGCGGATATTGCAGGCAAGTCATGGGCTGACTTGGGGCAGACCGGCGCTGCCGATCTGATCACGGAGCTGAATTCCGAGGAGGTGCCTTTTGATGGCTGTACCAGCACTTCCAAAGCTGGTACTCGGAAAATGAACGTTGGCGAATGGTTTCGAAGCCACCGCATACCGATCTTTGATGAGTTCCCGTGGGAAGAAATCGACCCGTTTGAGGCTGCCATCAGCAATCTCGAAAAGATCGAGGTAGCGGAATGAGCAACGAGAAGCCGATTATTTTCAACGACGAAATGATCAGGGCGATCCTTGGGGGGCGGAAGACTCAGACTCGGCGAATCATAAAGCCGCAACCGGAGGGTGGCGCGATGTGGACACCTTTTGCGCCCCAGAGATATGTGAACGGTGTGGGTAACCCGCTGATTTGCCGCTATGGCCAGCCAGGCGATCGGTTATGGGTGCGCGAGACCTTTGCAGTCCTTGGCGATGAGGACAAGCATGTTTTGCACTACAGAGCTACGCACCCGATCAAGGGCAGCGGCTGGAAGCCTTCCATTCATATGCCTCGCTGGGCCAGCCGGATCACGCTGGAGATCACCAGTGTTCGAATTGAGCGCCTGCAGGATATCAGCGGAGAGGACAGCGCTGCCGAGGGTGTAACCGGTCCGATTGGTTCGCCGAGAGCCTACGGCGTGGTTACGAAGCAATTCGCCCGGGACCAGTTCATGAGGCTCTGGGAGTCGATCAACGGGCCCGACTCATGGCACGTCAATCCGTGGGTCTGGGTGATCGAGTTTGAGCGCATTGATCAAAAGGGCGTTTAGCATGCGTTCACAGTGGAATGATGCTGAAGACGAAGCCCTGCAGGGGCTCACGCCCGAGGCTCAGGTGATCTATCTGCGGGGATTTCGCCGATACATGGACTACCGAACGGGCGTGGCCGGTGGTCGTGTCCGAAAGCTGTCCTATCGTGCCCTGGCGGAGCTGATCGCCGTGGATCCGGATTGGGGGAGCCAGCGCAAGCGCGCGGAGACCCCATCCCTTGGCCGTGTGCGGGCTCGAGTGGCGGAGCTGGAGCGGGCCGGCCTGGTGGTGAACCATGAATCCAGCCGCAGCCGGGGCCTTGTTTTTAAACTGCCTTTGGCGGATGTGGGATCAGTCCGTCCAGAAAAGGAACAACACAAGGAACAACACAGGGAGCAACACAAGGAACCGCATAGCGGGAAAGTGGTTAACCTCCCGAAAAAACAGGAAATAGTTCCAGCAGGGCAGGGGAGGAACGACACAGGGAGCAACACAGGGAACGACACAAGGAACAACACACATCTGTATAACTATACTGTACTTAACTCTACTAACGCGGGTGCGCGCGATAATGAGGCGTGGCCTGACACCTTCCAGCCCCAACAGCCAGACGAATGGGGTTCCTTCCTTGGCCGTGAGAGGCAATGGGCTTACCACCGGGTAGCTCGCCCGAAGCTGATCGTGCTCTACCAGTACTGGACGCGGCTGGGGCTCACCATTGGCGACATGCGCCAGATCATGAAATCGGCTGAGGCCAACCTGGGTCGCATTCCAGATGGACCGGAGTACTACAAGCCCTTCTCGGAAAGCTACGCCCGTGAGCGGGACAGGCTTAACCAGGATCTTCAAAACAACCAGCAGCGAGGTGCCAATGACACAAGTGCGCCAGATCCACAGCATCGTTCAAGGCGTGACGAACGATCTGCAGTCCAGCGACAACTCTCCGATCCAGACTACGCACTCGAGCACTGGTGATCGGTTCAGCGAGGAGCAAAAGCGCAAAACGGTTCTGTTCTTCAACCGGCTGCAGCTGATCTACGGGCATCGCTTCACCGTGCAGTGGCCGGATGAGAAAACCATCAGGCTGGCCCGAAGGGAGTGGGCGGGCGAAGTGGATGCATTGAGCTGGGAGCAGCTTGAAACGGCCTTGAGCCGCGCCAAAGCGAAGCTGATCGAGGGTGACGGGGATTTCTACTGGCCGGATGTGGGCCGGATTCTGGGGTTGGCTCGGGACCGAAAAAGCGCTGCTCACCAGAACCTCCAGCCGGCACTGCCTGAAGGGGATTCTGTGAAGCAAACAAGGCGCAAGGCGGCTCGGAAGGGTATGGCGCGGGTGTGGTCGATCCTTGGAGGTGGCCATGCTGAGTGATACCCAGCAGCGGCTGACCGAGTGGGCCCGCTGGGTGCGCACCAGCGACAGTGGCTTACGGATGGGTTACAACCGGGTGAACTTGATGCCTGCTGGCTCTGTGGCCATGCCGGTATGTACCGATGAGGAGGCCCTGGCCGTGGACCGTGCCATTGCCCGCCTGAGGCGGCGTGACAAGGACATGGCGGATATTCTGGTGATGGTGTACTCCTACGGGTTCAGCATGGCGCGTGTTGCCAGGGAGTCCGGTGTGGGAAGCCGGGAGCGGGTGCGTTATCTGTTGGGTGGTGCTGAGGCGTGGATTGACTGCGCTCTTGCGGACGATAAGATGATTTCAAATAAACAATATTGACATCCTGCATGCAGAAAACTACTCTCTTTTCCGTAAGGTGCAGGAAGTGCATCTGAGGACTCGCAGCAAACACTCTTGATACTCCTTCAACCCGGCCTGGTGCCGGGTTTTTTTATGGTTGGAATCATGAATAGACAACTTCTCCTGAAGCAGCTTGAGCGTCATGAGGGCCTCAGGCTGAAGCCATACCGTGACACGGTTGGAAAGCTCACCGTTGGCTATGGCCGCAACCTGGACGATCGCGGGATCAGTGAGGACGAAGCCGGCTTCATGCTGGATAACGACATCGACCAGGTGGAGCAGGAGCTGGAGCGTATGCCTCTGTACCTGAGCCTGGATCCGATCCGGCAGGTGGTTCTGGCCAATATGGCATTCAACATGGGCGTGCCAACGCTGCTGGAGTTCCGGCGCATGTTGGGTGCCCTGGCTGAGAAAGACTGGGACAGAGCAGCTGCCGAGATGATGGACAGCAAATGGGCCCGGCAGGTAGGTAGTCGCGCGGTGGAGCTTTCTGAACTGATGCGGCGGGGTGAGGCCCCGCAATGAGTGAGGAGATGAGCGATCGCAGAAGCTGGCACATAGACAAGGGGATTCCCATTGCGGTGATTCTTTCGGTGGTTGTTCTGGCCGTGTCTATCTCGCGGGATCAGTCCAAGCAGGATGAGCGCATCTCGTTGGTGGAGACATCGGTGCAGATGCTGCAGAAGTCGCGCCTGAATGATCAGGAGCGAGCAGAGAAGCGCTTTGACGAGTTCAAGACAGACCTTAGGGCGATCAACGCCAAGCTCGATCGGCTGATCGAAAGCCAGTATGAACGCCAGTAACGGGCAGCATCCGAACCCCAACCAGTGGTGGTTTCACCGCAGGCTGATGGCCTACATGAGCATCATCGGCCTGTACCTGGTTGCGGGCGCCATGTTGCTCGGGTCTATCCAGGCGCCCATGGTGCCGCTGGCCCAGACCCTTTGTTACGTGTTCAGTGCAAATCTTCTGTACTACTACGGCGGCAATGCCGTGGAGTACCTCAAGGCGAAGTCATGACATTCAGGGTGAAGCTGCTGATTATCGCCGCCGTTCTGGCTGGTACCGGCTTTGGCGGGTGGACTGCCCGAGGCTGGTTCGAGGATGCCAAGCGGCTTGCTGTTATGGAGGACAGGCAGGAGCTGGCAGCCGAGATCAGGGGCGACATATCCGGTATTGCTCAGAAGGTAGAGAGCCGGCTGGGTGAGCTCAGGGCCAATGAGCGCATCATTGATCGGGGAGTCATTCGTGAGATCCAGAAGCCTATTTATCAGCGTGTGTGTGCTGAGCCTGATGTTGTCCGCCTGCTCAACGCAGCCCTCAGGGGCGATGCTGAGGCCAGACCAACAGAGCCTGCTGGTGAAGTGCCCAGAGGTGCCAGCACAGCTAAGGAACGGTAAGGGGCAGGAGTTGGTGCTGGTGATCAAAGAGGTTGCGTCCGTGTATCACAGTTGCGCTACCAGGCATAACGGCCTGGTGGATGCCCTTGAGGAGTAAGCCAGTGCCACAAGCAATACCAAGGCCATGCCGGTCCGGTACCTGTTCTGCAGTGACCACCAACCGTAATGGTTACTGCGAGGATCACCAGGCCAAGGCCAGTGGTTGGTTGAATCAGGACAGAGGAAGCAGTTCCCAGCGCGGCTATGGTGGCTGGTGGAAGCGGATTCGGGCACGCATCCTGCGCAGAGACAAGGGGCTGTGCCAGCCGTGCAAGGAGCAGGGCAGAGTGATGCCGGCCGTGGCAGTTGACCACATCGTACCGAAGGCTGAAGGCGGTACCGATGCAGACGAAAACCTTCAGGGCATTTGCAAGCGTTGTCACAAACTGAAAACCGAGGAAGAGTCGCGGAGGGCCCGGGGGCGGGGTCAAAACTTTCAGGCGTGAGTACCGTCGACCGCTCACCGTCCGTGATTTTTTTCGATGGCAAAATTGAGGTAGGGGGGGTATCTGCAAGGGTGCCCCTTTTTTTATGACTGCAGGACGTAGACCAAAGCCAGCACAGCTCAAGGTTCTTGAAGGTAACTTCCGAAAGGACCGGGATAGCCACGGTGCGAACGAGCAACGGCCGATCGGTCTGCCGGATTGTCCGAAGTGGCTGCCGCGTTCTGCCAAGAAGTATTGGTCTGAGGTGGGGCCCCAGCTGGAAAAGGCGGGTCTGATTTCCCTGCTGGACCAGGCGGCCTTTGCGGCGCATTGCGACTCGGTCGGTAAGTTCGAGGAGATCACTAAGAAGCTGAAGCGCCTGGAGGACATGATTGACCACACGCCGCAGGACTACGCGGTGCAGTCGGTGTATTTCCAGATCCGGAACAAGCTGTGGGATCAGGTCATGAAGAGCGCCAACGAATTCGGACTCACGCCAGCCGGTGCAAGCAAGGTGAAGGCGCCGGCACAAGGGCAGCTCGATCTCGGCGGATTCGAGAATATCTGATGGCTCGGGATTACGTCGCGATAGCACTGGAATACGCCAACGCGGTAGTAAGTGGTGAACTCCCAGCCTGCAAGTGGGTCCAGCTTGCGTGCCATCGCCAGCTGAGGGACCTGGATCGGGAAGGGACGGCGGATTTTCCTTATTGGTGGGAGCCAGCTCTGGCGAACCGGGTTTGCCAGTTCATCGAGCTGCTGCCGCATGTAAAAGGGGAGTGGGCCCGGGAGCGTAAACGGCTGGAACTCCAGCCCTGGCAGATCTTCCGCCTGACTACGGTGTTTGGCTGGATCAACGAGGACGGGTACCGCCGATTCAAGACGGCGTACAACGAGATGCCCCGCAAGCAGGGAAAGTCTTCGGAGACTTCAGGCGTTGGCCTATATCTGCTGACCGCAGACGGTGAGCCGGGCGCCGAGGTATACAGTGCTGCGACCACACGGGACCAGGCACAGATTACCTGGAAAGACGCCAAGCAGATGGTCGATCGCACGCCGGGATTGCAGGCTCGGTTCGGCGTGGCGACCAGCTCGCACACGGTTTTCGTTGAACACACCAACAGCGTGTTCCGGTCACTGAGTAGGGACCAAGGCGGCAACCACGACGGCTTGAACGTTCATGGCGGCCTGATCGACGAGCTCCACGCTCACAAGACGCGAGAGATCTTCGACGTTATCGAAACCGGTACCGGCGCTCGAAAGCAGCCGCTGCTCTGGCTCATTACGACGGCAGGCTTCAACCGGGCCGGCATCTGTTATGAGCAGCGCGCCTATGTGACCAAGATCCTTGAGGGCGTCGTCCAGGATGAGAGTTACTTCGGAATCATCTACACGATCGACGAGGACGACGACTGGACTGAGCCATCAAGCTGGGCAAAGGCGAACCCGAATTGGAATGTTTCGGTGAACCCTGAGGACATCGAGCGGAAAGCGCGCAAGGCCATGACCATGGCGGCGGCGACCAACAACTTTCTGACCAAGCACCTCAACGTTTGGGTAAACGCCGATACCGCCTGGATGGATTTGCAGGCGTGGGACAAGTGCGGCAATCCGGAGCGTACGCTGGACCAGTTCAATGGTCGCAAGTGTTGGATCGGTCTGGACCTGGCCAGCAAGATCGACGTCGCGGCACTGGTCCTGCTGTTTGAGGATGACGACGGCTGGTCAGTATTCGGTCGCTATTACATCCCGGAGGACGCGGCAGATGAGGGGCGAAACCAGCATTACGCAGGGTGGGCCCGGCAGGGTCTGGTGACGCTGACGCCGGGGCAAGTCACCGACTTCGCGTTTATCGAAGAGGATCTTCGGGAGTTTGCCAGCCGGTTCGATATTCAGGACGTTGCCTTTGATCCGTGGCAGGCCACGTACCTGGCAACGCGGATGCAGGAGGAAGGGCTGCCCATGGTGGAGTACCGGCAAACGGTAGCCAACATGAGTGAGCCGATGAAAACGCTGGAGGCGCTGACGCTGGAAGGAAAGTTGCGACATAACGGTGATCCGGTGCTGACCTGGATGATGTCCAACGTCGTGGCGCACCTGGACGCCAAAGACAACATTTACCCACGGAAAGAATTCCCTGAAAACAAGATTGATGCGGTTGTGGCTCTGATCATGGCTCTCGGGCGGGCGATCCGCTCGGAAGGTGATCCGATGCAGCCGTCCATTTACGACACTTCGGACGTGACATGCTGATATCGATTCTTACGTTTCTCGTCGGCCTGGCGGGCGCTCTGCTGTTGGCCTTTGGTTCCTGGCTGGTGTTCCCGCCGGCCGGTTACATCGTGGGCGGGTTGCTGTGCCTGGTCTGGTCATTCATGAGCGCCCGGGCACTGGCGGTTCGCGACTTACAGGCGACACGCCAGCAGCGGGGTGACGACTGATGTTTCTCTCCAGCTTCTTTCAGAGCGGATCGACCAGCAGCCGAAACGGTGGGCGTGACTGGAGTAACTGGGTGTCCTCAATGTCTGGCCGTGCCAGCTCAGCTGGCGCCATGGTGAACAAAGACACAGCACTGGCGCTGACCGCTTTGCGTGGTTGCGTCACTCTCCTGGCGGAGTCGGTGGCCCAGCTACCTTGCGAGCTGTATCGCCGGACAGGTGACGGGAATCGCGAGAGGGCAACGGATCATCCGCTCTACGATGTCATTCATTCCCAGCCGAACCGCAAAGACACAGCGTTCGAGTATTACGAACAGGCGCAGGGCGCGCTGGGGCTGGATGGCAATCACATCGCTCTGATCGATCGCGATGGTGCGGGCTACGTTCGCGAGCTCATTCCCGTGAGCCGCTCAAAGGTTCGGGTGCTCAAGGGCAATGATGGCATGCCCTATTACCACCTTATTGATGAGAACGAAGTGCTGCCGTCAAGAATGGTGCATCACATCAAGGGATTTTCTCTCGATGGTTACGTTGGTGTTTCACCAATTGAAACCAACGCCGACGCCATCGGCCTTGCGATCGCCACCGAGGAGCACGCCTCCGCCGTGTTCTCTCGCGGTACCACGATGTCAGGCGTGATCGAACGGCCACGGGAGGCGGCGCCGATCACGGATCAGGCGAAGCTGGATCGGTTGCTGAGCAAGTTCGCGGAACGGCACAGCGGCATTAGGAATATGTTCAGCGTGGCAATGCTGCAGGAGGGGATGACCTACAAACAGCTGGCGATGGATAACGAAAAGGCCCAGCTGCTTGAGAGCCGCAAGCACTCCTCGGTGACAATCTGCCAGCTGTATAAAATCCCGCCGCACATGATCCAGATGATGGACCGGGCCACGTTCAACAATGTCGAGCAAATGGGTCTCCAGTTCGTGATCTACACGCTTTTGCCCTGGATCAAACGGCATGAGTCCGCAATGATGCGCGACCTTCTGTTGCCTTCTGAGCGCTCCAACCTCTACATCGAGTTCAACGTGAGCGGGCTACTGCGAGGGGATCAGAAGTCTCGCTACGAAGCCTATGCAATTGGCCGTAACTGGGGCTGGCTCTCCGCCAACGATGTGCGCCGGCTTGAGAACATGCCGCCGATTCAGGGCGGCGATCGCTATCTCTCTCCGCTGAACATGGCTGAGCCTGGCAATTCTGCCAGCGCGCTTAATGCCACTCCTGACCAAATGAAAGAGATTGAGGACATCCTATGTCGCGTCTGATCAATTATCCGCATGTAGCGTCCATGGTGTTTGGCGTGCCGCTGTTCGCCACGCCGGCGCTGGTCACCGCTGTGAAATCCGTTCTGGAGCCTCGTCTCCTTGGTAAGGACACTGGCTCAGTTGAGTCCATGGCACCGCTGGCGCTGATGGATGAGGAACAGCGGGCCGCTCAGCCGGAGCGAACCGCGAACCAGCTGGCTGTGATTCCGGTTCACGGAATTCTGGTACCGCGCCGGGGCGAAATCACCGAAAGCTGTGAAGAGCTGGTTTCTTATGAGCTACTGCGATCGCAGATTGAATCTGTGCGGCATAACGACCAGGTGGCGGAAATCATTCTGGATTTCCACACCGGTGGTGGCTCTGCGCTCGGATGCAAGGAAGCGGCTGATTACATCCGCATGGTGTCTGCTGAAAAGCCGATCACAGCGCTGATCAACTTCGCGGCCTGCTCAGCAGGGTATTTCCTGGCCTCTGCCTGCTCACGGATCGTCGCCAGCCCTACGTCAATGGTTGGGTCCATCGGCGTGATTATCGAAACCTACGATGTGAGCCGTGCCGAGGAAGCCGCCGGCATCAAGTTCAACACCTTCTTTCGGGGAGGGCACAAGAACGATGCCTCACCTCATGAGCCAATCACAGACCAGGCCACCCTGGAGATCGGGCGTCGGCTGGACGCGGCCTACGAAATGTTTACCACGTCGGTTGCGGAGTATCGCGGCCTGGATGTGGAAGCGGTGGTGGCTACCGAGGCAAAGGTGTTTTCCGCGAAAGAGGCGCTCAGCCTGAAGCTGATTGATGAGATCGCGCCCGCTCAGGACGCGGTGAATGCCATTGCAGCAAGCTACCGGCAAACCGAACAGGGCGGGAGCCGGCGGATCTCCGCACAAGCTCATGCCCTGAATACCCAATGCCAGCTCTAGCCACGCGGCGGAGCAGCTAACCGGGCGGCCATTTGGCCGCCTTTTTTGTACCTGAAGAAAGAGGAAAGCGACATGGATTTGATCGAAGAACTCCGCCGCAAGAGAGCGGAAGTAAACCAGAAGGTCCAGGCCCTGGCAGCTGTTGAGCAGGAAAGTGGGGAGCTGACTGCCGAGCAGCTGGCTGAATTCGATTCACTGAAGGCAGAGTTTGATCAGCTGTCTCAGCGTATGGAGCGAGCGGAGCAGGTTGAGCGTATGCAGGCTGCATCAGCCCAGCCGGTTCGTCCTTCTGCCAACAATGCCCCTGCGGTTCACGTTAAGCCTGAGCTTAAGCAGTATCCGGGCGCCAGTGCTGCCCGCATGGTTATGTCCATCGCCGCCGGCGGCGGCAATCTCACCGATGCCGTGAAGTTTGCCCGTACCGAGATTGGCGACATGGACGTCGCAATGGCCATGGAAACCGGCGCTGGATCTGGCGGGGCTCTGGTGCCGGACAACATGCACGATGAGGTCATCGAGTTGCTGCGTCCGCGTACCGTCGTTCGCCAGCTTGGTGCTCGCAACGTACCGCTGCCGAACGGGAATCTGTCCATGCCTCGCATGAGTTCCGGTGCGACTGCAGGCTACGTGGGTGAGGGTAATGATGTTCTGGCCAGCGAGGGCAGCACCGACGACGTGAACCTGTCCGCAAAGACCATGATCACCCTGGTTCCGATGTCCAATCAGCTGATCGGTCGGGCTGGTTTCCGTATCGAGCAGATCGTCCTGAACGACATGATCAACGCCATGGCGGTTCGTGAGGATAAGGCTTTCCTCCGGGATGACGGCACCAGCAACACGCCGAAGGGATTCAAGTCAACAGCGACCGATGGCGGTAAAACCGTTGCCTGGTCAGGAACGGCCGATCTGGCCACGATTGATGCCTATCTCGACAGCCTGATTCTGCAGCTGATGAACAGTGACAGCCTGCTGATTCAGCCCGGTTGGGCCCTGTCTCCGCGCAGCTATATGAAGCTGTTCGGCCTTCGCGATGGGAATGGCAATAAGGTCTATCCGGAACTGGCCCAGGGGATGCTGAAAGGCTATCCGATCAAGCATACCACCACCATTCCGACCAACCTTGGCGCCGGTACCAACGAGTCCGAGATCTATTTTGCGGACTGGAACGACGTGGTGATTGGCGAGCAGGAGAACATGCGCGTCGATTTCTCCCGCGAGGCGACCTACAAGGACGGAGCCGGAAACCTCGTGTCCGCATTCTCCCGAAACCAGTCTGTGGTGCGCGTTGTGGCTGAGCACGATATCGGCTTCCGCCATCTGGAAGGCTTGGTGCTGGGGACTGCGGTCACCTGGTAATCCCGTGGCGGCGTAGTTCCGCCACTCTCTTTTCTTTCATCAGGAGTATGAGTCATGGCTGAACAAACCAAGAAAGACGAAACCGCCAAGGATCAGGGCGACTCACAAACCGACCCGGTAGTGATCACCTTCACTAAACCCTGGAGCCGTTACAGTCGCGGCGATGTGGCTGGGTTCAGTGCCAAAGAGGCGGAGCGGCTTATCAAGGGCAAGGTTGCTGTGAAAGGCACCAAGTTGCCGGCGGCCAAAGCCGATCAGGAACCGGAACCGAAAGCCTAACGCAATGCCGGCTTCGGCCGGCTGAGGACTTGCCCGAATGATCACGCTTGAAGAGGCCAAGGCGCATTGCCGCATTGAGCACGATGCCGAGGACAGCCTAGTTCAGTCTCTGATCTCGGCTGCGTTTCGGCAGATTGAGAACAGAACGGGCCAGGCATTCGACCATGTTGCAGATGCTGAGATGGTCCTGGACAGCCTCCCCTCCGGCGATAGCGGAATCGAACTGAAGTGGACGCCGGTTCGGGCTGTTAAGGGAGTGGTGTACCTGGATCCGCTTGGGGTTGAGCAGACCCTGTCTGGTGCTGATCTCTTGCTCGATGTCCGTGGTGTTTATCCGATGCTTTACCCGGCACAGGAATGGCCGGAAAGCAAACGTGACCGCGCCTCAGTCAAGGTAACCGCAGACATTGGTTACGAAACGGTACCTGCCGATGTTCGAGCAGCGGCCCTGCTGATCATCGGGCACCTTTATGAAAACCGTGAAGCCGTGGTGATAGGGACGATTGCCACGGAACTTCCACTGGGGGTGGACCTGTTGCTCGCCCCTTATGTCATTCACAGGATGGGCTGATATGCAGGCCGGCAAGCTGAAGGATCGAGTGACCCTGTACGGTGCCAGGACTGGCGATGGCGAGCCTTCCTGGCCCGTTGTCGGGACGGCCTGGGCTGGGTTTCAGGAGCCCCGAAGCGTTGGGCGGGCAGAGCCTACGGGTATTCGAGCGGTTGATAGCACGTTCGTTCGCATGCGCTATCGGCCCGATGTTGAGCACGGACAGCTCATCCAGCGCGGTTCCGACTGGTACATCATCGAATCCGTTGAGCCCGGTCAGAGCCACAGTGAGCTTGCCGTTTCAGCTCGACGGATCATTGGCCACGCTGCGGTCTACCGACAAAAGGGCGATGTTGTCGACGTTCCGGTGCTGGCATTTCTCACCCGGGAAAATATTTACGTTGGGCCGATGAATGAGCCCCGGTACCAGATCGAGCTGTTCCAGCCTCAGCTGCCATACCCATGGGGCAGGCGGGGGGATCAGATTACGACGCGGGGCGTTACCTACACGGTGGATGGTGTTGTCGAGGGCAGTGACGACGGCCTGACTCTTCGCATTATGGGGACTACCTGATGCCGCGCCGGCAGCCACGGATTCAGATGGATCTGGATAAGCTGGCTGAATTTGCCAGACAGACAGAGCAGATGCCGCAGTCCATACGGCGGGCTACACGTCGATCTCTGAATGATCAGGCACGAGATGCGAAGCGAGAGTTGGCTCAGCAGATTTCCAAGGATGGGATATCGCGGGCCAAAGCGGGCGGTCAGATTGAGTTGCGGCGGGCGTCCAACAAAAAGCCGGAAGCGGTTTTACGCCCAACCAGCCGTCGAATCCCTTTCCGGTATTGGAAAACCACCACAAAGACAACCGACAGCAGCGGTACCCGTGCCAGTGTCTGGATCCGAAAGGACGGGCAGCTGATGCGGGTATGGGGCTTTGTGAACCCGAAAAGCAAGAATCGACGGATTTTAACTCGCCATAGAAAGGCGGGTCAGGACCGGATCAAGCCCGCCGCTGGCCACAGCATCAAATTACATTTTCAGGCTGCGGCGGATGAGCGGTATCGCAGCCGGGTAGGTGAGGACCTTCGAAGTCGTTTTATCAAGTACTTCAATGAAGAGCTGAAAAAATGAAAGCGAAAGCAACCCAAGTTGTCGACCTACTGATCGCCCGTCTCAACGAGATCAGCACGGGAAATGGATTCTTTACCGATATCCCGGGTGAGGTCATGGAGGACGATCCGGCTCTGTATTTCGATGAGCACACGGCGTTGCCGTGCATTGGTATTCGAAACCTGAGTGACCGGCTGGCTACCCAGGCCCGTGCAGCGACCAACCAAACCCGAACGGTAGAAATTGTGGCTTATCTGGAGCGCGGGCCGGGTGTCAGAGCCCGTCAGGATGAGCTGCTTCAGGATATCTACCGCACCATATTCAGGCCTGAAAGCATCAAGTTTGATGGCCTGGCTGTCGAGATCGAGGCCGGCGAGGCTCAGCTCGACGATGTTGACCTCGGCACAAAGATCATACCGATCTACCTGCCGATCATTCTGACGTACAACACCCTGAACTGGAGATAACCCATGTACAAAGACACAGGCCTGATTTTCGCCGGCAACGTCTACATGGCGGCCATCGTGAATGATGTCGCGACGGACTTCGCCGGCCCCATCAACGTTTCGCGTCTGGAGATGACGCCGCCGCAGCCGGAATCGGTCGACCGGACCAGCTTCCAGCGTGACACCTATGGCCAGGTGCTCGACTCTGTGAACCTGCCCGGTGAGGCGCCGCGCATGGCGATGGACTTTGACTCGCTGCCATCCGGCCTTCTGGCGGATGCTCTGGCCGGTACCAGTGAGGCCTACACCTCTTCAGTACAAACCGTGACTGGTGAGGCGGTAACCCTGGCTGAGGGAGTCTGGCAAAAACTGCCTTACCCGAACGTGGATGTTTCAACCATCACGGTCACTCTGGATTCAGACGGTACCACCGTTCTGGCTCGTGGCACTGATTATGAGGT
This sequence comes from Marinobacter koreensis, assembly GCF_023156285.1. Taxonomy (GTDB): domain Bacteria; phylum Pseudomonadota; class Gammaproteobacteria; order Pseudomonadales; family Oleiphilaceae; genus Marinobacter; species Marinobacter koreensis. The sequence continues at coordinate 820,630 of NZ_JAKZAJ010000001.1, forward strand.
TGAGGCTGCCAGTGGCTTGATCCGCGCTCTGAATGCCAATGGTGCGGCTGCTGTAACCATTGATTTCGATACCGTGGAAACTTCTGGCCAGAAGATCCTCGGAGCCACCGAGATCTCCAAAAAGCGTCAGATCATCATGGACGGCAAGAACCTGGTGACTGGCAAGAACGCCACGGTGACTATCTTCAGCGCTTCGTTCAGTGCCACCCAGGCGCTGGATCTGATGGCTCGGGAATTCATCACCGGCACCCTGGAAGGAACCATGACCACGCCGGAAGGCAAGGGAAGCCCCTACGAAATCCTGATGCAGGAATAACCTGCACTGGCCAACCGGGCGGTACCGCCGCCCGCTCACCAATCAATGAAATCTGGAGTACGCCATGACTAAGGCTGCTGAAAAGACGCCGGAGGCGGTGAAGGCCGTCCTGAAGAAACCGCATCGCCACAAGGGAATTGAGTATCCAGCTGGCGCTGAGGTGACGCTCAATAAAGGTCAGGCAGAGCGCCTGTCCCGGCGCGAAGTGATCTGATCGAACAGGTGTAATGGTGCCCCGCTTCGGCGGGGTTTTTTGTGTCTGGAGCATTCATGGCGACCAATCAAAAGCAAGAAGTCGAACTTCTGATCAAGGCCGGTACCGAAGGGCTGAAATCTATCGGTCAATTGGTCGAGGAGTTGAAGGGCCTTGGGCAGGATACCGGCGAGGCCAGCGAAAAGCTGGAAGGATTGGCCGGAGCGCTTTCTGAGCTGCGGGATCAGCAAAAGCTGGTGCGCCAGTTCGCCAACCTGAAAAGCCAGACCAAAGACCTGGCCGATCAGCAGGCCAGAGCCAAGGATCGGGCGACTGAACTGGGCAAGGCGTTGGCCCAGACCGAGAAGCCGACGCGGGCCCAGCGCAACGAATTTGAAAAAGCGAAAAAGGCTGCTCGCGATGCGGACCAGGCGTGGCAGGAAAACCAGCGGCAGCTGAATGGGTTGCGTGAAAGTCTCAGCGGTGCCGGCATCAGTACCCGTGATCTGGCGTCGGAGCAGCAACGGATAAAACGGGAAATCGCCGGTGTTGATGATGAGATCGGCAGCGTTACCACTGAGCTCACCCAGATGCGGGACAGTGCCAAGGCGGCCGCCAGTGGTTCCCGCGAGTTGGGGGATGACGTTCAGAAATCCAGTTCCCGGGTTGGCAAATTCCGGGAGCGGCTTCAGGGCCTGAACCCGATCCTTGGAAAGGTTGGATCTGGGCTCAAAACCACCGGTATTGCGGTTGCCGGATTTGTGGCGGCTGCCGGTGCCTCCGTCGCCACGCTCTCCATTTTCAGCAAGGGCCAGGCAAAGCTGGCTGATGAGCTGACCAATACCTCCAACGCGATCGGCGTGAACCGTGAGCAGCTCCAGCTGTGGCGGATTGCTGGTGAGAGGGTAGGGCTGTCTGGCGAGAAGGTCTCCGACATTCTGCGGAATGTAACCGAGCGCTTGGGTGAGTTCTCCAGAACCGGTGGCGGTGAAGCTGCTCAGGTCATGGATACTCTCAATCTCAAGATCGAGGAATTCAGGAACCTGAGCCCAGATGAGCAGCTGCTGAAACTGGGCTCCGCTATTGGTGAGCTGGGTTCCAAATCCGAACAGGTGGCGCTGCTGGAGAAGCTGGCCAGTGACGCCAGTCAGCTGCAGCCGCTCCTCGAAAACAACGCTGCCGGCCTACAGGCGATTTTTGAGGAAGCACAGAAAGACGGTGCGATATACAGCGATGCAGAGCTGGATAAGCTCAACAAAGCTAACGACGTATACAACAGCATCGATCTGAAGCTGCAAGCGCTGACCACGAGGATCGGAGCGAAGCTTGCCCCTGCCGTTGGCCAGGCCACAGATAAAGTTCTGGAGCTTTTCAACAGCTCTGGTGCTGGTGACAAGCTGGTTGAGCTATTCGGACGTGCTACGACAGCTGCAACCGATTTCTTCAAAAGCCTGCTCGATAACCAGGAATCAATCGGTGAGGGTTTTCAGGCGCTGGTCGATACCGTTCAGTTTTTGGGAAATGGAATATCAGCTGTCTTTCGAAGCGTGCAAGCGGTAGCCGCCGGCGCTTCCACTATTGTTTCCTCAGCGCTTACGACAATGCTGAATCTTGCGGCTACAGTGGCCAAGGGCCTCAATGCGTTAGGTGTTGTGGGCGATGAGGCGTACGGGACTCTACAGGCTAAAGCTGATGCCGCAGTGCAGACAACGCAGGCTTTGGCAGACCAAACGGTAGACTACGGAAAGAAAGCATGGCAGGCCGGGAAAGATGCCTTCAACGCTTTTGATAATACGGAAAAGGCCGCGAAGAAAGCTGGCGAAGGCATCAAAGAGACCGTTGGCACTCTGGAGCCAATGCCGGAGGCTTTAAAAAAGGTAGGGGATGAAGCTGATTCTGCTGCTCAGAAGACTGAAGATCTCGCCAGTGCCTACGAGGATCTTGGTGTAACGACGCAGAAAGAGCTGGATGAGGCTGCAGACAAGGCTGGTGAGGCTTTCCGGACGATTCAGTCCAGTGGCAAAGCCACTCAGCGAGAGATCTCTGATGCATTTCAGGCCTACGCGCAAGCCATAATCGATACTGGCGACAAGGCTGAAATAAAGGCGCTCGAGTCAGAGGCCGCTACTCTGGGGCTTGGGGATGCCCTTAAAGATTTGGGGGTGATCGGAGAGGAGTCCGGTAACAAGATCCGAGACTCTTTCAATGAGGCCCTGAATTCTGCATCCGACGAAGATGCTTTGAAATCGCTGCAGATCAGCCTGTTGACAGCGGCGTCGGCTGGTGAGGACGTAAGCGATGAGTTGAGGGAGGTTCGTCAGCGCCTGCTTGAAATCCAGCAACTTCAAGAGGGGGGTGGTGATGTCACGAAGCCTATTCGTGACGTAAAAGACGAAACTGATGAAGCTGGCGAGTCTGCAGAGGAGGCAGGCAAGAAGTTTAAATCTGCCTTTGGGGATTTTTTCTCGACAGTCATGACAAATGCGAGAGAGTCGGTATCGGCGCTCTCAACTGCTGCCCGCAACCTCTTCGAACGAAAGATCGGAAGCAACCAATTCGTAAAAGATGCTGAGACAGCTCAGGAAGCTTTTGAGCGTGTGAAGGTTGAGCTGGGTGAGGTATCGAAAAGTATCGATCGGGTTCGGACACAAAGCTGGACGGTGACCGGTTCTGGTTTTACTCGCTGGGCACTCGAGACAAAGCAGGCATCGTTGGAGGCTCAGCAGGCCTTCTATGGTCAAGCGATGGCCATGGAAAACCTCATTGATCGTATCAACTCGGGAAGCCTTTCTCTTGACCAGCTCGATAGTGTTGCCGCTCGGGCCACCAATCAGTTCAACCTTCTCGATAACGAGCGCCTTCAGGGACTTCAATCCGCGATCGACGCTGCTCGCACCAAGATCGAGAGCCTGAACAGCTCTGCCGAGTCCACTCTGAACAGCCTCCGCCAACGTCTGGCTGATATTTCCGGCGATACCGAGGAGGCTCAGCGCCTCCAATACGAAGCCGAAAAGAAGCGACTGCAAGATCAGCTCGAGCAAGCCCGCCAGGCCGGTGCAGACGCCGCTGCCGCCGATTACTCGAAAGCCCTGGACCAGTTGGAAAAGATCCACAAGATCGAGCAGCAGAATCGTCGCGAAGCTGAGAATGAGCGTGAGCGCCAGGCCGCAGAACGTCAGCGCCAGCAAGAGCAAGCAGAGCGCGAAAGGCAGCAATTCGAGCGGCAGCGAAGCACCACAACGAATCAGCAGCAGAGCGTCCAGTCCCGGGCCTCTCAGACCATCATCCTGCAAACGCCTACCGGAGGGCAGACAGAGGTTCAAACATCGAATCCCGATGCTCTGCTGCAAATTCTGGAAGAGGCTGGCCTTCGGAGTAGTTCATGACCCAGCAGATCACTCTCAGCGACGGAACGACCACCATCAACCTGCCTCCAGATCTTGAGTGGCAGGATGAGTTTGGCTGGACGCCCGTAGAGCACAGCACCGATTACAGCCAGACCGGCAGCCTGATTGTCCAGGAAGGCGAGAGGCAGGACGGCAGGCCTATCACGCTGTTCGGTGGGAGAGATGGCGCGTGGATGTCACGGGCAGAACTGGAGCAGCTCTATTCCCTGGCGTCTGTGCCCTCGAAGCAGTTCACCCTGAATTTGTGGGGTCGCACTTTCAACGTGATGTTTCGAAGGCCGCCTCTGACGGTGGAACCCATTCGCCGCATGGCCAACCCCGGCCCCGATCACCAGTACGCCGTCACCGTTAACCTTATGGAGATCAACCCGTGACCATTACCAGCGACCAGATCGTCCTGTCCGAATCCGAAGTCATGGCCGACACCGACGACGGCGGCGGCCGCATGAGCGGTCGGATCGTCGTCAGCGGTCAGGTCAACAACACCTTTCCGGATATCAGCCGGATCGATCGCGTCTACGGCCGCGTGAATCTGCGCAAGCTCTACCTGTTCATCAACGCGGCCAACACTGACACCCTGCTCGGCGCCCACACCATCCTGAGCGAGATGGCCAAAGACCCGAACGTCCACGTCGTCCTGTTCGACACCGGCAGCCACACCGACCGGCGCACCGATGCCCAGGACCGGATCGAGAGCTACGTGGTCGCCAGCAGCGAGGCGCCGTTCTGGATCTGGGGCCGGCAGCTTGCCGGACAGCGCGCCATTCAGGCGCTGGCCTTCACCAACAACCAGAAAGACCCGGAGCCGGGGCAGATTTTCGTCCTGTCCGATCTGGACAACGGAAACGACCAGTACGTGCGCGTGACCGGCGTGGATATCGAGGAACAGGCATTCACCATCGATCGCGGGAATTACGGCTTCTATAACTTCAAGCTGAAAACCTACGTGATCGAGCTGGCCCAGCCACTGGCCTACGACTTCCAGGGCAGCGATCCGCACCCGACCGGCAACCTCAACGACAGCGTCAAGATCCTGAAAACGCAAGTCGCCGACGCGGCCAAGTACATGGGCGCCTCCCCGCTGGCTCAGCCGGCCTCAGTCGGCGATCGGACCATCACCGTCGAAAACGTCTACACGCCACTGGTCCCGAGCGCGCAGTCGGAAAACGCGATCACCGACCAGCCAGCCGGCGCACAGGCCGCCATCATCCGTCCTGCAAGCAACAGCACCGTGACCATCGCAGGGATCACGGGCGTCACCACCGGCCCCAACGGCGAGGGGATCTATCACACAGGCCGCGCCATCGTCCCGGGCACGCTGCAGATCACCGGCAGCAACGGCGAATATAAAGACCTTGGCGGGAAGCTGGTGCACACCGGAGGCAGCAACAACCTCGACGAGGAAACCAGCACCGTGGACTACGTCAACGGCGTGATCCGCGCGTTCTACGCCGGAGGCTCGAAGAACTACAGCACGACCCTCACGTTCAAGCCGGGGGCCGCCGTGAACCAGCAGACCAAGCAGACCAGCCGGGAAGTGAACCAGCAGACCCGATCCCTCACGTGGGTGCACCAGACCGAACCGAAAGCCGCCGAGGGCACCCTGACGGTCGAATACCGCGCGCAGGGCAGCTGGTATCTGCTGCGTGATCTGGGAGGCGGGGAACTGGCCGGCGATGGTACCGGCACCGTGGACTACGCCACCGGCACGGTCAACTTTACCCTGGCCGCCCTGCCGGACGCCGGTACCGAAATCATCATCGCCTGGGGCGAGAAGCAGGGCACGGTCATCGAGGCCGGCGCCACCGTCCCGGATAGCCCGACCATCCGCTTTGAAGTCGGCGAAACCGTAACCGCATAAGGAGGCCTCAATGGGCAACGTTGCATCGATCTATGAATACGGCAGCGTCCAGGCCGTAAAGCGCAACCTCGCCGCCGGCAGCGTGGTTGTGACCTGGAACACCGGAGGCCAGCAATACACCCTAACCGACGACGGCGCGGGGAACCTGACCGGCGACGGCTCCGGTACCATCAGCTACTCCAAGGGGCTGATTTTCATAAACCCGAACCCGGCGCCGGCCCCCAGCGATGGCGACTACACCATCGAATACGAGGACTGGCAGGGCACCAACAAGGTGTCAGACAGCATCAGCCTGAACACCTCCGCCGGCGCCGATTCCAGCTACGCACCCAGCGCGGCTATGCGCGAGGGCTCGGTCGAGATCACCCTGAGCGTCACCCGCAAGACCAAGGAATGGCGCTACCTGGCCAGCAGCGGCAAGGCCGACCGCACCGAGTACACCACCGAGCAGGTGGTCGTCACCGACGACGGCGCGGGCAACCTCCGGCGCCAGAAGGGCGGGCCGATCCTCGGCACGGTCAACTACGCCACGGGCGCCATCAGCCTGAACGGGCGCCAGTCCTACACCTATAAGGTCTATCAGGAGGACTCCAGGCTGAACGGCGGCACCTTCTGGGACAGCGGTACCGACACCGCGACCGAAGCCTACAGCGGTACCAGCGCCACCATCGAATGGACCGACCCGGCCGACCCGGTCGCCGTGCAGAGCACCACGCGACCGATCCCGGGCCTGACCATCGATCTGACCCCGACCAGCAGCCGGAACATCGTCCCGAACAGCGTGATCTTTGAGATCAACGGCACCGAGTACCGCGATCAGGACGGCGCGATCGTCAAGGACTGGTCGCCGATCACCGACACCGGTACCGCCGTCGGCAGCATCGACTACAGCAACGGCCTCGTCACCCTGGAGGATTACCCGGCGAACACGCCAACCAGCACGCCCGTGACCCTGATCGCCTGCCTGACGACACTGGATCAGGCCCCGGCCAACCGCTCCATATTCCGGACCGCCGGCGCGCCTCTGCGCGAGGGCAGCCTGATCGTCAACGCCACCGACATCGAGGGCAACCAGGTCACGCTGACCGCCGATACCTCCGGCAATCTGACCGGCGCCAACATCAAATCCGGCTTTGTGGATACCCAGACCGGCCTGGTCGTGATCGAATGGGGAGACGGCACGCTCGGCACCATGCCGCCCGTAGTTCCCAGCACCGTGCGCTACAGCGCCGTCAGCTACACCTACCTTCCCCTGGACGCCGATCTGGTCGGCCTCGATGCCACCCGCCTGCCCAGCGACGGGCGCGTGCCTCAGTTCAATCTGGGCGACGTCGTCGTGGTGAGCAACACCCAGAGCACCCAGATCCAGACCGCCACTGCCGGTCAGGTCGTGGACTTTGGCCGCGTGAACCAGGCCGAGGTCTGGGTGGAAGGGGCCAACGGCAACCGACTGGCCCCGGCACAGTACACCCTGGATACGGACGCCGGCACGCTGGCCTTTGCCGATCCGCTCTCACTGGTCGATGCCGAGGCCAACGCCGTGACCGAACCGCTGACCGTCTACAACCGCGTGGAGGATATGGGGCTGGCCACGGACGTCCAGATCGGCGGGCAGATCAGCCTGAACATTCCGCTGTCCCAGGACTACACCGCCGGCGACACCATCGCCAGCGCCGCCGTGCTCTACGGCGACCTGCGCGCGCGGGCTTATAACGCCTTCCACCAGAAGTCGTGGAGCGGCACCTGGTCGGACGACCTGATCGGCGACAGCACCACCGCCAAGTACAACCTGGTATCCAACCCCATCGAAGTGACCAACCAGGGCGCCATTAAGGAGCGCTGGGCCATCCGGTTCACCAGCAGCACCAGCTTTGAAGTGATCGGGGAAAGCGTCGGCGTTGTCGCCACCGGCAACATCAGCACCGACCTGGCACCGACCAACGCGGCAACCGGCGCGCCCTATTTCACCATCCGATCGGCAGGCTGGGGCAGCGGCTGGGTGAGCGGCAATACCTTACGTTTCAACACCGACGGCGGACAGGCACCGTTCTGGGTGGCGCGTACCATCGTGGCAGGTCGCGCGACCGAACAAGAGGACCAGTTTGCCTCTCAGAACCGAGGGGATGCTGACTGATGGCTCTGAAAGAAACGATATTAGGTCTATCACCATTCGCCTTCTATACCCTGGACGATGCAGACGACACGGCAGCAGACCTGTCCGGAAACGGTCATCATGGAACCTATGTAAACCTGCCACCGGATGGCAGGGCATACAGGGAGATCAAGGCAGGACTGCCGTTGGCACCCACTTTTCGACCTGTCGAAGATACCCACATAACGACCCCAATCTCCGATAACATTACAACGGGTACGGTGATATTCATCGCCAGACCACAGGCTCTGGGAAATACTGGATTGGTGGTTGGCCAGAAGCAGTTTTTGGCAGGCTCATACACCGCCTTTCCGGTTGGCGTTGAAGTATTCGAGACAGATAGCAGCCAAAGGTACACCCTGACCCTTTCAGCGGGTGACGATTACCAACTCGAAGTTTCCATATCCGTTGACGCCGAAAAGGACGTGACAAGCCTTGTTATCGCCCACTGGTCACCCACCGAGAGCTATATCGAAGCGTCCGGACTAACCCGCGTGACAGGACCCGGATGCACTATCTCTGCAAGTTCAGAGGTTTGGACGATCGGAAGGCCAAGCAGTGAATACGGAAGCGGGGTAGGTAAGCGGAGATTCTCAGGACAAATCGGTTACGTGTCACTGCTAAACCGTAAGCTGACGGAAGTAGAAGTAGACAATATAAAGTCTGCCTTTTTGAGTTCCGGAGCGCCCCAATCCTCCAAAGTCTCCGGCATCGTCCAGATAAACGGAACTCCGGCTCAGCGCACCGTGCGCGCCTTCGGATACAACCCGACCGTTCACCAGATCGAAGGCGAAGCCGTCAACCTGAGTAAGTCCCTCGGGCACGCCACCAGCGACCCGGACACGGGCGAGTACACCATCGACCTGCTGGCAGGCTATGACAAGCGCATTTTCGTGGTGGCTTTCGACGACTACGGCTCGGACTTTTCGGCGGATATGGCTGTCGCAGTCGGCGATCGCGTGCACCCGACCACACCGAACGGCTACGTCTGGGAGTGCACCGGCGCGGGCATGCTCCCCAGCAGCGAGCCGACCTGGATCGTTGACGAGGACACCGCCCAGCTCTACGGCACTGCCTCGATGATTACCAGACCGTTCTATCGGCCTATGGTTCATGGGCCAGTTGCTCCGGAGGTAACCTCAACCGTCACTTATTGGACACCAGCCGAGATCGCGACCGTTCTTTGGCTAGACGCTTCGGACCAATCCACTATTTCAATTGCAAACGGATACGTACAGGCATGGAGTGACAAGAGCGGACGGGGTATTACCTTTAACGCAACACAGCCGGGTAGAGGGGCAGTCGTTATTGAAAATAAACTAAATTCTCTACCTGTTCTTTATGGAAACGGCATAGACACGTCGATGATCGCCGCCGACCCAATAGTAAGTGGCTCCTCCGACCGGCATATTTTCATGGTTGCAAGATGTGACTCAACAGGCCCGGGCACAAGCACGCTGGTCACGATGGGTACTGATAGCGGGAACACCGGTGACGTATTTCAGATGACCGGAGAAGTGGGTATTCGAATACGGGGAGGGAACCGAATATTTAACCAAACGGTTAATGTTGGTGAGTATGACCTTTTGCAATTTTCCAGCACCGACGGGCAATCAACAGGCCTGCAAGCTAGGCTGAATGGCGTTCAGCTCACAGAGGCCTCGATTGTAAATGCCGGCCTAAACACTAACGGAGGCTCAAGCCTCTTTTTTAAAACGCAGCCTGCTTCAACCGGAGATACTGAATATTCGTCCGGATTCATTGCTGAGATTGTCGCTCTTCCTGAAACGGCAACCCTAGACGATCGCCTGAAACTGGAAGGTTACCTGGCTCATAAATGGGGGCTAGATGGAAAGTTGCCAAGCGACCACCCCTACAAAGCTAGCGCACCAGTAATTGGCGCAATATGACCTACGCCCCTGAAACCGACCCGCTCGCCATCGTCCTCGATCTCGGTAGCCAGTACAGCGTCGTCACCGATCCGGCGGCACTGGACTTCGATCTGGCCGAGTCGGGCGGTTTCGTCTACAAGAAACCACCGCTGGCGGTGTCGGTCGGCTACCTGAGCGCACAGGCCAGCCTGAACGCCTACGACGGACGCGCACAGGGATACGAGCAGGGAACGCCAAAGGACGGCAGCAGCGGAGGCCACAGGAGCGACCAGGGGCGCTCTTTGGGTATTCGGCAGGCGGCAGAGCCCTGGAGCTTCGTGCCACCGAAGGATACCCGGCAGAATCCCTACAGCGCCATCGAGGCGCCGGCGCTCGATCTGCGCGCGGAACAGGCCCAGTGGAACACCATCCCAACCCGGGACGACCAGAAGGGCTACGGCGACCAGGCATGGGACACCAAACCGGCCAAGGACCGGCAAGCGGGGCAGGGATTCAACGACCCGGACGACCACAACGTCAGTGCCCCACACCCAAGCGCCACCGCCATCCTGAACTGGCAGGCACCCCCGCCGCAGCTTGTGGACCTGGTGCAAGACGAGACGCTGGACCTCCAGATCGCGCCCTACTCGCCACCAGGTGCCGCCGTGGTGGACTTTGAACTGGTACCGCCGACCATCGCCGTGGAAGTGAAGCCACCTACCCGGAGCGTGGACGCCGACCCCAACCTGCCGGCCTGGTCGCTCAAGGACGCCCTGGACGGGCGCACGATCCACCCGTGGGACAGAAAGCCGCGGATTGGTACCGAGGTGGAGTTCCCCAGCGCCAACGAACCGGACACGCCCGCCGGAAATCCGCCCGCCGAGCCCGAAATCAAGAGGACTTACATCATTATGAACGCCAGCAGCCTTGTCGAAGCCACCACCGGCACCCCGTTGGAGTTCAGCGACCTGAGCATCGGCCTCGATGCCGACAGCTTCGCCTGGACCATGAGCTGCACGATTCTGAACCGCGCCAGCATGGACCAGATAAGGCCGACGGCAGCAGGCCCCGCCGAGGTGATCGCCACCATCAACGGCTATCAGTGGCGGTTCGTGATCGACCGCTACAGCCTGAACCAGAAGTTCGCTAAGGAAGCCTACAGCGTGAACGGCGTCTCCCGATCGCAGCTGCTGGCGGCGCCCTACGCTCCCAAGCGGACAGGCCGGATCACCACCCAGACCACCGTCACCCAGGCCATGACCGAACAGCTCCAGTACACTGGCTTTTCCGTCACGCGCCAGCAGGGGCTGACCGATTACCTGATTCCGGCCGACGCATGGGGCTGGGACAACAAGACCGCAATGGAGGTGATCGCCGAGCTGGCGGCCGCCCAGGGCGCCGTCGTCGTTCCCGATCGGGAAACCGACGAGCTGCATATCCGGCACCGATACAAGCTGTCAGGCCCGTGGGTATACCCGGATCTCGCCATCGAGAGTGTCGACGCCGTGATCGCCGACACCATGACCATCAGCTACGCCAGCCAGTGGGAGCCCCAGCCGGAATACAACGCCGTCTTTGTCTCCGGGATCACCCACGGCGTGGCCATCGACGTCGTCCTGCAGGGAAGCGCCGGAGACAAGGCCGCCCCGGACATTTTCGACGACCTGAACGTGGAGGCGTACCAGTGCCGCGAGCGGGGTATGGCCGCGATCGCCGCCGGCGGCAACCAGGAGATCGTAACCATCGAAACCGTCCTGCCGACCAGCGGATCACCCGGGCTGATCGAGCCGGCCATGCTGGTCGAGGTCCGCGACACCCGGGACAGCTCAAACACCTGGCGCGGTAACGTCCTCGGCGTCACCATCGCCGTCAGCAAGCCCGGTACCGGCCGAGTCACCCAGACCGTCAAGATCGAGAGGCACCACTACTAATGGCAACCGTGAATCCGTGGGCGCGCTTCCAGCGCCTGATGCCCCGAGCGGGGCGCTACACCGTGACCATCGACACCGTGAACAGCGACGGCACCAGTCTGGCAACGAGGCGCGACGGCAAACAGGTGCGGCTCAAGGGCGGGCTGGTGGCAGCCGGGAAAAAGGCATGGGTAGAGGGGGAGCAGATCATTGGGGAGGCGCCAGACCTCCCCACGGGCACGCAGTATGTTTAGAGGTTGGCTCGCTCTTCTCGGACTTTTTCTAGCTGGCGGTCGACGTCGTCAATCTCTGACTGATAGCGCTCTCTCAAGACTTCAGCTTCTTGGGCGAGGCTTTGCTCCCATGTTGCGCCAGCCAAGTTGTTATTTGCTCGGCGTTTCTGTCTTTGCCAGCGAACTAGCGCTTGGTCCATGGCGTCTCGGAGCTCTTCCTTTTTTCTCTCCAGTCTTTTGATCTCTCGATCCAGTTCCCTGGATTTTACGAATTTGTCGCCTGCCTCAGTCTGCATAGAGGTTCCACCATTTATTGGTGGTGCATTCACCTCAATTTCTTTGGCATCAGATCCGCAGGGGTGATCTGAGAATACGGTCTGGCCATTTACTTTGCATTGGTAAACGGCGGCCTGAGCGATGGTGGGAATAATGATAGCGATTGAGAGTACAGTCCTTTTTAGCATCCTAACCTCCTTTTTTCGATAGCCTATCGAAGTTGCATTTGGTTTTTTGTAAAACACTGTAAAACCATGCAGGTTCAGAGGCAGGAAATTTTTGGCAGTACTCCTATAGTGCTACGCGGTAATCTTCGAAGATTGTAGCCGATTGTTTTTACAAAGTTATTTGTAAACACTTGCCCAATCCATCATCGGGGCCACGGAAAAACGACGTGACAGGCCGTTGGCTTTGGATCCGGCATCCGATGTGGGCGTTGCGGGCATTTCGATAACCTATCTGCTGAAAATACGGGTCAGTACGATGATCTGAGCGCAGTAGTTTAACAGGGTTAGTGGGGTGTTTTCTGTAGGGGCTGGGCGAAGCCGGCCCGCCAAACCCTATTGCCGCAACATTCCGGTCGTTGGTGTGTCGGCTCTGGTCTGCCAGAGCGGGTAGGGTATGCCCGCCAGGCGGTTCATTACGAAGGCATGGGCCAGCAGCAGGGTAACGCCGGCCATCAGTATCGGCAGTTGGGCCGGGTCTGGCATCAGCCCCAGCGACACAATGAGTGTCGTTGCGCCCGCTGGTGGATGGGCGATACGGAGCAAGACCATCAGGCAGCTCGTCAGGCCCAATGACAATGCTGCCGCACCCACTCTTGGAAGGTCGACACCCGTAGCGAACGCCGAGGCATGACCTTGCAGGCCGAAAATGTAAAGGCTGAACAGACCTATTAGTGCTCCGAGCAGATGACCGCACAGTGTGTTTCTCGGAGAGGCTGGCTGAGCGAGAGGCACATAGAAAAGAATGAACGCGGTGGCACCGAGGGACGGGAAAATGAACGCTTCCTGGGTTTCAAGCGCCACAAACGACACCAACGCAATGCTGAGACCGCCATTGATCAGATTGAATGCCGCCATCACCGTGGTGCGGCTGTACCGGCTTGCCAGAGTTTCGAGATGTAATGCCCTAACCAGCCCCTTGGCCAGTTGCCAGCGCAGTTGCTCGTTCCTGAGTCCCATAGAACTGCCGTATGCCCGGTATTGATCGGTTGAAAGGGGCGGGATGGTATGCACTGATGGAAATCAACGCAAACTGGGATTTCCGATAATGGTTAAGCGCATTATGAATAACCTGTGCTTTTAACAGAAAGAAACCGAACAAAGCGATCGGGTTCCCTTTCCGCCGATAACACCGTATTTTCTCGAAAACCGTCTAACAAAGAGAGCGGCATGCAAACCGATTGGCTGATAGGGATTGACCTGGGTGGCACCAAAACGGAAGTCATCCTTATGGACCGGCAGAGCCGTGAGCATTTCCGCCAACGCATGCCAACCAGCGTTGGCGACTATCTGGCAACCCTGGACACTGTCCATAAGCTGGTCGAGCAAGCCGAAGTCCATGCGGGCACGACCGGCATACCCGTGGGCGTGGGTATACCTGGCACAGTTTCCCGAAACACCGGCTTGATTAAAAACGCCAACTCGACCTGGCTGAATGGCAAGTCTATGCAGCAACACCTGCGTGAACGCCTGCAGCGACCGGTGATCCTCACTAATGACGCAAACTGCCTGGCCTTGTCCGAAGGCACAGATGGAGCAGGGCAGAACTACCCCACCGTATTTGCCGCCATACTCGGTACCGGCTGTGGCGCCGGTATAAGTGTGAATGGCCAGTTGCTTACCGGCCCCAATGGAGTAGCCGGCGAATGGGGCCACAACCCGCTGCCGTGGACACCGGAAGCCGAGCTCCAACAGCGCCCCTGTTTCTGTGGCCGTCGCGGCTGCAACGAAACCTTTCTTTCCGGAACCGGACTTTCCCTGACCCACAAACTGAGCACCGGGCAGCAAATGCCCGCCCACACTATTGTTGAAAACGCCGGACACGGTGACCCGAAAGCCGCCGAAACACTGGATCACTACCTGGAACACCTGGCTCGGGGCCTTGCCGCCGTGATCAACATAGTGGACCCGGACATCATTGTACTGGGCGGAGGCCTGAGCAACGCTGAGCAGCTCTATCGGGAACTGCCCGACAGACTGCCCCGCTATGTGTTTGGTGGCGAGTGCGACACACCCATCGCAAGAGCCGCTCACGGTGACTCCAGTGGGGTAAGGGGCGCGGCCTGGCTGGGGTCTTTGGCGCCCGATTGACCGTTTGGCCACATCACGCTCTGTCAGTGGAGGCATAGGTTGTTCGCGCATAACCCGCTATTCTGACGGGAATAAAAACCAGAACGGAGGTCGTCGCTTACATGAACCACTCCCCCAAACACGTCTTCATCACGGGCGGCGCCAGCGGCATCGGGCTCCAGCTCGCGCGGGAGTATGTGGGTTCCGGCTCCCCGGTTACCCTGTTCGATATCCAGCCGACCGAAGCGGCACTGGAGGCGCTTTCGGCCATCCCCGGAGGCGGGCCTGTGAGAGCCTTTCGGATGGACGTCAGCGATCCTGCGTCGGTCCGTGATGCGTTTTCCGAAGCTGCGGCAGCAGAGGCTCCGGATCTGGTCGTCAATTGTGCGGGTATTTGTCTGGCTGCTCCATTCGAGGCAACCGACGATGAGGCTTACGCCCGGATTATCGAGATCAACCTGCTGGGCTCCCGCCATGTTGCAGCGGCTGCGCTGCCTCACCTCCGGGCGGGATCTCAGCTGGCGCTGATTGCGTCCATGGCGGGGCTGGTGGGTTGTTATGGGTACTCCGCGTATTGTGCGTCCAAGTACGGCGTGGTGGGCCTGGCGGAGGTGTTACGGATCGAGCTGGCACCCCGCGGTGTGGCGGTGTCGGTGGTGTGTCCCCCGGAGGTGGAGACGCCCATGATCGAGGAAGAGCGCAAGAACCGACCGAAACAGACCGCGACCATGAAGAAGATGGCCGGCACCCTCCCGGTGGACTACGCGGTTGCACAGATTCGTCGCGGTATCGACCAGCGCCGGTTCATGATCATTCCGGGGAAGCGGGCGCGCATGCTGTCCCTGACCAATCGGTTACTCCCCGGTAGTTTTACCCGTTGGCTTGCGAGCTTCCTGGCCGCCCGGTAGTGCCCTGTTCGCCAAGAAAGCCTTCGAACGCCTCGGGGGGCAGGGGGCGAGAGAACAGGTAGCCCTGGCCATAGTCACATCCGATATCAAGAAGAAGGCGGCGGTGGACTTCGGTTTCTACTCCTTCGGCGATGACCTTCAGGCCCAGTTTGTGCGCCATGACGACAATGGCCTCTGAGAGCACCAGGTCGTTTTCTGCCGTCCCCAGGTTTCGAATGAAGGACTGATCGATTTTCAGGTAGTCGATATCAAACCGTTTGAGGTAGGAGAGGGCCGAGTAACCCACACCGAAGTCATCAATGGCGACCTGGACACCGGCATCCCGGAATCCAAGCAGTTTGTCGGTGACCGCCTCTCCGGCATTCATCAGCAGTCCCTCGGTGATCTCGATGCTCAGGTACTTCTGGTCCAGCCCGAGGGTTTGCAGGTAGGCTAGCCAGGCGGGCACATTGAAGGCATCGCTCTGGAACTGGATCGGAGAGGTGTTGACAGAGATCTGGAGGTCGTTGTCGAACCGGTCATTCCATCGCTTTGTCCAGGTTGCGGCTTCCCGGAATGCCCAGTCACCGATGTCGACGATCAGTCCGGTCTCTTCGGCCAGGGGAATGAAGTCCGCCGGACTGATCAGACCGCGATCGGGATGGTGCCAGCGGATCAGGGCTTCTGCCTTCACAATCCGGCCGGTAACAAGATCCACGATGGGCTGGAAGTGCAGCTCGAACTGCTGTTTACCGATGGCGCCACGCATGTCGTTGATCAGCGTGAGGCGGTTCTGCGCGGAGTCGTGCAACGACTTCGTAAAGTAGCGGAGGCAGTTCCTGCCGGCGTGCTTGGCTGCATACATGGCCTGGTCCGCATTGCGCAAAAGCTGGTCGGCTTCTGTTGAATCCTCTGGATAAAAGGTGATCCCGATGCTGGCGGACAGGTAGAGTGTCTGGTCGTTGATCACATAGGGTTCTGCCAGGGCAGTGATGATGTGCGAGCCAACCTTTTCAGCGTCGGCGGAGGATCCAATATCCGGCAGGATAACCGTAAATTCGTCGCCTCCCATCCGTGCAACGGTGTCGGATTCCCTGAGGCATCCGGAAATCCGCTCCGCGGCGTTAATCAGGAGTTGGTCACCGGATGTGTGTCCCAGCGTGTCGTTTACGTCCTTGAATCGGTCGAGATCCACGAACAGCAGTGCCAGCATGGACTTGTGCCGACGCGCTTTTCTCAGCTCCTGTTCCAGCCGGTCCTGAAACATGTGTCGGTTCGGCAGGTCGGTCAGGAAGTCGTAATTGGCCTGCCGCCAGATCAGCTCATCGGAGCGAATCTTGTTACTGATGTCGGAACTGAGCGCGACATAACGCTGGATTTCATCCCTTTCATTCCGGACAACATTGATGGTGAGCCAGGCCGGGAAACTCTCTCCGTTTTTCCGACGGTTCCAGATTTCGCCTTGCCAGCCACCGTGTTCATGGATGTCTCGCCAGATGCCTCGATAGAAGTCTTCGTCGTGTCGGTCGGAGCGAAGCACTGAGGGATCTTTGCCGCGAACATCGTCCAGGGTGTACCCGGTGATTCGGGTGAAGGCCGGATTCAGGGCAACGATTTTATTGTCGGCGTCGGTTACCAGCACCGCTTCCGCGCTGTGGCTGTAGATGGAAGAGGCGAGATGCAGCTCCTTCTCGGCACGTTGTCGCTCAATGGCGATACCAACCAGATTGGCGGCGCTCTTGATCAGGGCAATCTCCTGATCATCGGGCAGGCCGGGGACCTGGCGATAGATCCCGAAGGTACCGAGGACTTCGCCCGATGCGGAAATCACCGGCTCTGACCAGCAGGATGCCACTCCGGCCTCAGCTGCAAGCTCTTTGTAGTCTTCCCAATAAGGGTGCGAGGCGATGTCTTCTACAATCACCCGGTCGCGGGTGTAAGCGGCAGTGCCGCAGGAGCCCACCCCTTCTCCAATGGGGATACCGTTAACGGCCTTATTGAAGAAATCCGGCAGGCTTGGGGCGGCGCCGCTCAGCAGCCGTTCGCCCTGCTCGTCGGCAAGCATGATGGCGCACCGGGATCCGGGGTAGATCGCTTCGGCTTCACGGGTGACCTGGAGCATGATGTCTTCCAGACTTCCACCTCGGGCGACTTGCTCGAGAATGCGTCGCCGCATGGTCTCTCGCCGTTCCGCCTGCTTCCGGGGTGTGATGTCTTCGATAAGTGACACCGCATACGCCAGGCTTCCGTCCTCGTTGCGAACGGCACGGACGGCCAGGTGCGCGTCGATCAGTTCACCGGATTTACGGATAAACCGTTTCTCAATGACGAATTCATTGAGGTGGCCGTTGAGTAGTTGACCGAACAGTTCATTGTTGCAAGCCAGGTCCTCGGGGTAGGTGAGTTCCTCCCAGGTTCTGGTACACAGCTCCGCCATGGAATACCCGAGCATGTCGCAGAGGGCCTGGTTGGCTTCCAGCCAGCTTCGGTCCGGGCGCGTCGCGGCCATACCGAGCATGGATCGCTCGAAATAGGCGCGGAAGTGCTGTTCTTTGGCTCGAAGGGCCTCGAGAGTATCGCGGCGTTCTCTTTCCCGATCGAAGTTGTCGAGCGCGAAGCTGATGTCCTGGGCCATCTCCTCAAGCAGGGCGATAGTCTCGCCGTCAAAGAAGTCATCTGCCTGTTGGTAGACCGATAGAACGGCGTAGGGGAGGCCGTTCCGTTGAATGGGAAAACATCCGCTGCTACCCCAGCCAAAACGCCGGGCCCGCTCGTGCCAGGGTCGGGTGATCGGGTTGTCGACAAAGTGGTTGACCACGACAGAATGGTTTTCCCGGTAGGCGGTGGCCGAGGGGCCCCTTCCTTCAGGACAGTCGTCCCGGGTGGATATGCGGAGGGTGTCGAGATAATCCGTACCCAGGCCAAAGTGTTGTACCGGAATGATCTGTTCCGATTCCTCGTCGGCCACGCCAATCCAGGCCATATTGGCTCCACCGTATTCAACCGCAATCCGGCAAACTAACGGGAAGAGTTCCCGCTCATCACTCATGCGAATGATTGCCTGATTGATCTCGCTGAGCGCCCGGTAAATCTGGGTCAGTCGGTAAATGCGTGCGTCTGTTGGCAAGGTTCTCGGCCTGGAAGACGGCTCCGGGCCGGAGCCGTTTCTGGAAACGTCGGCGTTATGAGTGTCGGTCAATGGAACTCTCGATCTGCCACGGGGGTACCTGTTCAGAGTGTTGACGGTTTTTCCCCTCAGCGCAAGTTCTGCTTTGGTGGGGACGGTCGGACAGACGCTCAGGACGGGATGATGGCCGTCTGTTATCCTGCACGACTTTCCTGAGTGTTCTTCGGATCGGATCCGGTGATGCCACCTGCCGCTGGAGCTTATTGTTATGCCGGTAATGGTTCAGGCCCTGGTGCCTGTGTTTGTCCTTATCATGCTGGGCCACGTCTTGCGTCGGCTGAATTTCCCCGGTGCCGATTTCTGGCCCCAGGCGGAAAGATTTACCTATTACGTCCTGTTCCCGGCCATGCTGGTTTTCAAGCTCGGCCAGGCGCGTCTGGCACCATCGGCATACGGCGATATCGCGATTCTGATCTCGACGATGCTGCTTGCGATGACCGTGGCGCTGATGCTCGCCCAGAAGATCTGGCGCTGGAATGGCCCGGTGTTTTCATCCGTTTTCCAGGGTGCGATCCGGTTCAATTCCTACGTTGGCCTCGCGGCGGGCGGAATGTTGCTCGGGGACGAGGGGCTGTCACTGACCGCCATCTCCGTGGCGGTGATGGTGCCGCTGCTGAATCTGTTGTGCATTCTGATGTTCAGTCTGGTTGCGGGGCAGGAGGCCATCCGTCTGAGTCAGGTGTTGCGGGCGATTGCGACCAACCCCCTGATCGTGGGATCGGTCGTGGGCGTTATCTGGAGCTATTTCAAGATCGGCTTTCACCCCTTGCTGGCGGGCATCCTGGAACCGCTCAGTAACCTGGCCTTGCCGATGGGCCTGATGACCGTTGGCGCAGGGCTGAAGCTGGCGGCCCTGCGGGGAGCTTCCGGTCCTTTCCTGGTATCGTCGGTATTGAAACTGGTGGGTTTCCCTCTGATGACCCTTGGTCTGGCGAGTCTTCTGGGACTCAGTGGCCTGATGGTCCAGGTGGCGGTGCTTCTTGCCTCTCTGCCCACGGCCACATCGGCCTACATCCTGGCCCGCCAACTGGGCGGCGATGCGCCCTTGATGGCCGGGATCATCAGCGGCCAGACACTGCTGGCCATGGTGTCCATTCCCTTAATGCTCAGTCTGCTCTGGTAGGCAGCGGAGCACGGCGTCGGCGATGGACTGCTGAAATTCGAGGTAGCCTGACGCCGTGGGTTTGATGTCTGTCGCCAGGGGGTCCCAGGTGCTGATGGTTACATCCATTCCCTCTGTTGCTGTGTGCCACCATTGCCGATTGAACTGAGGTTCGGTGAGCACGCAGGGGTGTTTGGCCTGGCCAAGTTTATTCCGGATCTCTGCCACATGCCGGGCGCCCGGCGACAGCTCCGGATTGAGTGTGAGCACATCCTCTATGTGCAAGCCGTAATGGTCGGCAAACCGGGTCAGCGCGGAATGGTAGGCAAAGAGGCTGATGTCGTGTGTCGGTTCCAATTGCTCCGAAATCGCCGCTTCTCTCTGTTTGACGGCGTTTTCAAAGCGGGTCAGGTTCCGGTCGAGTTGCGCACTATCCTGATCGGGTAGCTCGGAGAGCGCCGCAACGATCTTTCTCGCCATATCGACGGCCAGAGCGGGATCGACCCAGATATGGGGGTCCTCGCCGTTACCGTGTTGGTGGTCGTGTCCGACGGCTTCTTTGGGTTCAACTTTGTGCTTTGTGTCGTGTCCGCCCATGGCGTCGGGCCCGTGGCCCAGGGCAACCGTTCGGTCGCTGAAATCCAGGCCGGTCAGCAGGCGCGTGAGGAAGGTTTCCATGTCCGGGCCGACCCAGAATATGACATCGGCCCTGGACAGTTCACGGCGCTGGGACGGCCGGATGCTGTAGCTGTGGGGGCTGGCTCCCGGCGGAACCAGCGTGACGATCCGGGTGTCATCGGTCGCCACGGCCCGAACCAGAAGCTCGAGTGGTTTGATGGAGGTGACGATGACGGTTTCCGCGTTGGCGGTTGTCGGGCCAGCAACGGCAAGGCTGATCAGCAGCGTGCAGACGAATCGAAGCCCAGGGAAAAGGCGCATGGATGTTCCTTAGCGGTAAATTTGAAATGTTATAATATAACATAAAGCGAAAGGCTGCCACCGGATATCGTCATGCGAAAACATGGCCAGATCGTTATAATGCCGGCTTTCATCCACGGTCACTCAGTTTTCAGGAAGGTTTCATGACAGTACGTACCCGAATTGCGCCATCCCCGACCGGAGATCCTCACGTCGGTACCGCCTACGTGGCCCTGTTCAACCTCTGTTTTGCGCGCCAGCACGGCGGTCAGTTCATTCTGCGGATTGAAGACACCGACCAGGTGCGCAGTACGGCCGAGTCGGAACGGGACATCCTCCAGGCCCTGCGTTGGCTGGGGCTCAACTGGGATGAAGGCCCGGACGTCGGTGGTCCTCATGGCCCGTATCGGCAATCCGAGCGCAAGGATATGTACCGTCAGTATGCGGAGGACCTGGTCACGGCGGGGCACGCGTTCTATTGCTTCCGGACCCCGGAAGAGCTGGATGCGATCCGTGAAGAACGCAAGGCCAATGGCCTTAACCCCGGTATCAAGGGCGACCTGGAACTGTCCCAGGAAGAAGTGAAGCGTCGTCTTGATGCCGGTGAATCCTATGTGATCCGGATGAAGGTCCCCGACGAGGGCGTCTGTGAAATTGATGACATGCTTCGTGGCACCATAGAAATTGATTGGGGCCAGGTGGACTGCCAGATTCTGCTGAAATCGGATGGCATGCCGACTTACCACCTTGCCAATATCGTGGATGATCACCTGATGGGTATTACCCATGTGCTGCGGGGTGAGGAGTGGATCAATTCCGCACCCAAGCACAAGCTCCTGTACCAGTACTTCGGTTGGGATATGCCGGTACTGTGTCATCTGCCATTGTTGCGTAACCCGGACAAGAGCAAGTTGTCCAAGCGCAAGAACCCGACCAGTATCAATTTCTACGAGAGAATGGGGTTTCTGCCGGAAGCGGTGACCAATTACCTGGGGCGGATGGGTTGGTCCATGCCGGACGAGCGGGAGAAGTTCACCCTGGATGAGATGATCGAGAACTTCGACATCCAGCGCGTGTCGCTGGGTGGCCCGGTGTTCGATGTCGAAAAATTGCGCTGGCTGAATGGCCAGTGGCTGCGGGAGGAACTGAGCGACGCGCAGTTCATGGAGCGGATGCGGCAATGGTGGTTCAATGAGGACGCGCTGGCCGCTCTGGTGCCGCATATCAAGGGCAGGGCGGACGTATTTTCCGATGTGGCGCCCATGGCCCAGTTCATGTTTTCCGGCATGCTTAACCTGACGCCCGATGATTTCGCCCACAACAAGCTGGAAGAGGCGCAGATCAAACGAGTGCTGCAGTTCACTCTGTGGCGGCTGGAAGCCCAGCGCCACTGGAGCAAGGAAAACATCTTTGCCGACATCAAGGCGCTTGCCAAGGCGATGGAACTGAAGATGGGCGATTTCATGTTCGCCATCTTCGTAGCCATTGCCGGAACGCCAAACTCCTGGTCGGTGATGGATTCCATGGCATTGCTCGGGCCGGATATGACCCGCTCCCGTTTGCGCCATGCCCTTCAGGTTCTGGGCGGTTTCTCCAAGAAAGAAACCAAGAAAGTGGAGAAGGAATACGCGGCTCTGAACGCGGAATGACCGCTTTGGCGAGGAATTGATCGATCTGGACAGGGATGTTCAGAAAACTGCAAAAAAGTCTGTTTTAAGTGTTGACGCCCCCCCGGCGGATCCTTAATATACGCAGCCGTTGAGGGGCCATAGCTCAGCTGGGAGAGCGCAACACTGGCAGTGTTGAGGTCAGCGGTTCGATCCCGCTTGGCTCCACCAATTTCTAGTCCCCTTCGTCTAGTGGCCTAGGACTCCGCCCTTTCACGGCGGCAACAGGGGTTCGAACCCCCTAGGGGACGCCAATACGGCTTTTCGGTTAGTCCGCCGGAACGCCATCAAAAAAACCGCCTTCGGGCGGTTTTTTTGTGTCTGAAATCGGGGTCAGATGAAACGTTCATCTGACCCCAGCTTCCCGTTGTTACCGTTCAGCGATGGCGCCTTTACCCACGCCCTCGTAGGCTTTCACCCGGAAGGTGTCGTCGGGAGACTCCTGTTTAAGGGCGTTGGCGATGTGGGCGGCAATAAACTCCACCGTGGTGTCGGTGTCGAGCATATAAACCCGGTCTTCCGGTAGCGTCAGAGCGAATTCTCCCTGATTCGCTTCGTATTCGAAGGTGACGTAGTGGGTGCCATCGGCCTCTACCTTCCGTTGCACCACATCCTCTTCCGAGCCCACGTAGATGTCCTGCCAGCGCTTTGCCCACTGCCGCTCCAGGTCGTAGTCCCGGTGACCATTGCGGTCGATCCGGATGGGAGAGCGATGGCCATGGGCAATCCGCTGACAGTTTCCCAGGTGCTTCTTCAGGCCGTGGACATAATGGTAGTAGGCGCCCTCGATCACCTCTTCCCGAAGGTTGATGGAGACGGAGGTGACATTGGAGGGCAGGACCGCCATCAATTCCTGCTCGAGCAGAGCGGCAACGGCGGAGGGGACAACCTGTCGTGTCGGTAGCCAGACCACCGCCTCCTCCGGTGAACGGTGAACGATTCGTCGACCGTCTTTCAGGGTCCAGTAGAAGGTATCCGGATGATCTTCCGACGGAACAAAACCCTCGTACTCCCTCGGCACCACCAGACGGTGGTCTACCCGTTCGTCAATAACGCGTTTGATCGTGCGCTTGACGTTGCTGAAGTCGAACACCATGCCTTGCTCATCAAGTTCTCCGCCGAGCACAACGTCGGTAATCCAGCTTTCGCCGACAAGGCCGCGTTGGCCGTCCAGATAGGCAAAATCGATGACGGTCAGGTTGTCAACAAACAGGTGGTCCATTGGAAATCCGGCAGGGGGTGATTGATTGATGGGCGGATTCTAGCAAAAATCCGGGTATTGGGCAGTGAGCATCCTTCCTGTCTCATTTTTCAACGTATTTGGGTGGCCGACTATCGTTACCAGAAAACCCTGTATTGCCACGATCCCGGCACTGGTGCTCGCGGCCGGCGCCTCAGCGCGACTGGGGCGCCCCAAGGCGCTGCTGGGTCTGCCGGGTCGGGAAGGCACGCTGATGGCGTCTGCCGTCGCACAGGCCCGACTGCTGACGCCTGAGGTTCGGGTTGTCGTGGGCGCGCGGTATCCCCGGGTACGGTTTCGGTCCGGTGCGCAGCCTTCGCGGTGGGTTGTCTGCCGGCAGTGGGAGGAGGGGATGTCGGCTTCCCTCAAGGCCGGTCTGCGAAGCTTCGGGCCGCGTCCGATTGGTGTTTACGTGCTGGTGGTGGATCAGCCCTTGCTGGATCCGGCGGCATTGCAGGCGTTTGCGGAACGGGTCCGTCGCAATCCGGGCCTGCCATGGGCGGCCGATTATGGCGGCAATCCCGGTGTTCCGGCGTTTATTCCCCGTTCTTTGTGGGGCCGGGTGTTCGGGCTGGAAGGCGACCGTGGTGCCGGGCGCCTGTTATCTGAGTGGCGCGCCGGACTTTGTGACATGCCGGGGGTCCATGACGATGTCGATACCGACGAAGACTGGCGTCGGATCCGGCAGCAGTTTAACCAAACAGCCCCGATAGCCAGGCAATTCCGACGCTGAACACGCCCAGGCTGATGGCAAGTCCTACGGTATAGGCTTTGGAGTTGGCTGCTCGCTGCTGGGCAACGAACTGGTCAATGGTCCGCTGTGCGATGTCTTCGGCGGTTTCCCGGGAGATTTCGTGCGCCTGCTGGATCGCCTCGGACTGAAGGGTCTGCCAAAACTCGGTATCGATGGTCTGAACGCTGGTGATGTGGTCCTTGAGTTCGGCCATGTGCTCTGGAGTAAATCCGGAATTGCGTTTGAATTCCTTGGTGAGCTCCGCGAGCTCGCGGGCGACATTCAGGTTCACTTCCGCCGCGACTTCGTCCCTGAGATGCCGTGTACGCTGATCCACGAGTTCCCCGAGTTCGGCCAGCCTGGTTTCGAAAGCCGTCTCCTGTTTGCTCCGGGTTTCGTCCAGGGCTCGCTTGAGGTGATCGTACTGCTCGTCAAACAGGTCACTCAGCAATTCGTGCAGGCGATTGTTGATGTGGGTTTTGACCGCAGAACGGGCGATCTGCTCGATCAGATCGCTGGTCAGCGGAACCACATTCTGCCCATTGTGTCCGGTCATGGTGTCGGTCTCATTTTTCGGCGACAGCTCCACAGACGCATCCGTGGCAAGATCGGCGGAGTCGGTATCCGGTTCTGATGCAAAGTCGGTCATGACGGCCGTTGGAAGATTGCCCTCCTCGACGTCAGTGGCAAGCTGGTCCAGCACCAGGCTGAGGCCTTCCGTGTGGGGCGGTTTGGTCAGGATGTTGTAGACCCCGAAATTTCTGGCCTCTTCCATGAATGACGACGATTTCTTTGACGTGCACATGATGATGGGGATAGCCGCGGTGTCCGGGTTGCCCTTGATGGCTTTGGTCGCTTCCACGCCGTTCATGCCGGGCATGAGGTGATCCATGAATATCACGTCGGGGCGTTCGTGGCTGTTGAGGAAGTCCAGTGCTTCCTCTGCCGATCCCGCCATGTTGACCTCCATGTCGCGCCCCTCGAGCAGTTTGCTCAATGCAAACCGGGCAACCTTGGAATCGTCGACCAAAAGCGCATTTTTGATGGCCATGTCACTACCTCAACCTGTTACTGCAAACGCGTGGGTTACCGGGCCTGGGGTCACCAGCCCTCCAGTTTCGGGCATTGGGTCGCCCGATAGCTTTTATCCCGGTAACACACGCCGGGTTCCGTGGTGCGTGCGGTGAAGATCTCTCCCGCCGCCGTGGTCAGCCGAACCTGTCCGTAGGGTTCGCCGTTTTTGAAGGTCGCCTCGATGGAACTGCCATTGGGATTGCTCAGCGTTCCCTTGCCATGGAACTTGCCCTCGATGAATTGCCCTTCGTACTTCTTGCCGTCCGCGAAAATCTCGGTGCCTGTGCCATTGTAGGCACCGTCGGAAAATTCGCCCTCGTAATGGCGGCCGTTGGGATAGGTGAGCGTGCCCTGGCCGTGGAAGCGGTTGTTTCGGAAGCCGCCCACGTAGAGCATGCCGTCCGCTGTGGTGAGCGAGCCCTGTCCGTTCAGTTCGCCCCCCTGCCAGTGACCGGTCAGAATGTCGCCATTGGCCCGGGTCAGGGTGCCTTTGCCATCAAATTGGCCGGCCACGAACTCGCCAGTGTATTCGGAGCCGTCGGCACCGTGCCACACGCCTTCGCCCTGCCACTGGCCCTTGACCCAGTCGCCGTCGTAACGACTGCCGTCCGGGTACTCGGCGACCCCTTTGCCCTCGAATTTGCCGTCGACAAAGTGTCCCTCGTAGTGCAGCCCGTCGTTACCCTGGTATCGGCCATCGCCGGTTTTGACGCCGCCTATCCAACTGCCATTCTGGTAATTGACCCGGGTGTATTTCTCCAATTCACCGACGAGGGTTGTCTCGTCGCCGGCGGAGAGCGTCACTGTCTGCTCCCACGGACGATAGCCAGGCTTGGCAATGGCAACGTCGTAGGTGCCCGGTTCCAGCTCAAGATCAAGGCGCGTCGTTCCATAATCCTTGCCATTGATGGTGACCTGATCGCCATAGACGTTGGATCGCAATACAAGCAGTCCTGTTGTCGGTTCGGGTTCGGTTGGTGCCGGGTCTTCGGTGGCATCAGGAAGAAGCGTGTCGGCCGGTTCTGCGATGGCGAGGGTCTGGTTGTCGGCACCCGCATCCGGGATGCTGAACGGCTCGGCGATGGGTTTGTCAGGCGCCGGTGCAGGCTCCGGTTCCGGGGCTGGCCGGGCCGGTTGTTCTGCCACCTGGTCCGGCTGCTCCGGGGCGACGGTCTGCGTTCGGGCGGCGGAACTGGTGGCGTCGGCTTTGTGTTCTGGCTCGGGGGCAGGCTGTACCCGTGCTATCTGGTCAGAAGGGGCGGGCAGGTCGGAGGCTGCCTGTTCATCCCGCATCGACGCGAAGCCGGCGGTCACAAGCAGCATCAGCGCCAGGGCATTGATGAACAGAAGTGGTCTGAAATCGACCATGGAGGAACCCCTTGATCCTTTATTCCCGAATCGTGTGTTACCTCTTCATCTTAACCAGTGCTTGCAACCTTATGTAACAGAAAGTGACTGAAGTTTATGAGAATGCTGGCCAAATCACACTTTGTCCGGAAGCTTGTCATGATTGAGTTGTTCCCAGGATCTCATGTACACATCGGCTTCATATTCATAGGGTGACCGGAACGGCGTCAGGACAAAATCGAACACCAGGAAGAAGAAACCAATGGACGCCCAGGCAATAGCCAGCGTACTGATGGTGGTGGCCTGGACTTCTGGATTCGCGTTCACGAAGTTTTCCAGCAGGGGTATCAGATCGGCAGCCATGGCGACCGGGTTGAAGCTCGCCATGACAAAAGGTAGCCAGAAGGCTATGAAGACCGGGAAAAAACCGAAGGACCACAGAAGCCGTCTCAGAAGGTAGATGCCCGCTTCCCGCCAGAACCGGTGACGGACCTCCGGTACCCTGCGGATCTGCTCAAGGTAACGGCGGCGTTCGGACCAGTAGGCGGCCACCTCTGGTGCTTCAATGTGGTGGGTCTGTGAGGTGGATTCGGTCATGGATCGGGGAACTGCCTTATCGCTTCTGGACTGTGCATGATAATCGATACTACGTGTTACCCTACAAGTCTCCATTTGTTTAATGACAGGATAGATTGAATGGCTGCAGTGATCGAGAACGCAACGCATCCGGCCTTTGAAAAGCTTCGCAGTCACCGGATCGGCACCCTGAATCTTGAGGTCGAGGAATATCGCCATAGAAAAACGGGGGCGCGACACCTGCATCTTGCGGCAGATAATGACGAAAACGTGTTTTTCGTGGCTCTGCGTACCTTCCCGATGGACTCCACCGGGGTGGCGCATATCCTTGAGCACACGGCTCTGTGCGGCAGTGAGAAGTTCCCCGTGCGCGATCCGTTCTTCATGATGATTCGCCGCTCGCTCAACACCTTCATGAACGCGTTCACCAGCAGTGACTGGACGGCGTACCCGTTTGCGAGCATGAACCGGAAGGATTTCGACAACCTGTTGTCCGTCTATCTTGATTCGGTCTTTTTCTCCTCACTCGATCCTCTGGATTTTGCCCAGGAAGGTCACCGACTGGAATTCGAGAAGCCGGAGGACCCGTCCACCGATCTGGTCTATCGCGGTGTCGTCTACAACGAGATGAAAGGCGCCATGAGTTCGCCGACGTCCCAGCTCTGGCAGAACCTGAGCAGCAACCTGTTCCCGACCACCACCTACCACTACAACAGCGGTGGTGAACCGGACCATATCGTTGATCTGAGCTATGACGATCTGGTGCGTTTCTACCGACATCATTACCATCCCAGTAATGCCATTTTCTGTACCTACGGCAATATTCCGGCCCACGAACATCACGAGCGCTTCGAAGAACTGGCGCTGAAACGTTTTGACCGACTGGACATCGAACTGCCCGTCCGTGACGAAAAGCGGATGTTCTCTCCCGTGCGTGTCGAACAGGGCTATGCCGTCAACGAAGGCGAGGGAACGGCGAACAAGACCCATATCGTCATGGGCTGGTTGCTGGGCCACAGCTTTGATCTCCTGGAGAACATGGAAGGGCAGCTCCTGTCGGCGGTATTGCTGGAGAACAGTGCCTCACCCCTGATGCGGGCACTGGAAACCACTGAGATCGGGCACGCACCTTCGCCCATGTGCGGGCTGGAAGATTCCAATCGCGAGATGACGTTTGTCTGCGGCATCGAGGGGAGCGAACCGGAGAAGGTCCAGGAGCTGGAAACCCTTATTGAGACCACGCTTCAGCGGGTGGCCGACGACGGTGTCAGTGAGGAACGGTTGGAAGCCATTCTGCATCAGCTGGAATTGCATCAGCGGGAAATCGCGGGAGACCAGTTCCCGTATGGCCTCCAGTTGATCATGAGCGCGATCGCCCCGATGGTTCACGGAGGCGATCCGGTGGAATTGCTGGATCTTGAGCCGGTGCTGGCGACCCTGCGTGAGAAAATCAAGGACCCGGGGTATGTGCCGGATCTCGTCCGCCGCAAGCTGTTGGATAATCCGCATCGGGTCACCCTGACCCTGCGTCCGGACGAGAAACTGGAATCCCGTCGGCAGCAGGCGATTCGGGAGGCGCTGGCGAAGCGCAAGGCGGCGCTGTCTGAGGAAGAAACCCGGCAGATCGTGGAGCGGGCCCGGGCGCTGGAAGAGCGCCAGATGCGCAAGGATGACGATTCGATCCTGCCCAAGGTCGATCTTACCGACGTGCCGCTGCAGCTGCCCGAACCGGAGAGCCGTTACGACGGTGACATTGCCGCGACCGTTTTTGCTCGGGGCACGAATGGATTGGTGTACGAGCAGGTTGTACTGCCGGTTCCTGCGCTCTCCGAAGAGGAGCTGCTGATTCTGCCTTACTACACCACGCTGATATCGGAGGTGGGATGTGGTGACCTGGATTACCTTCAGATGCAGGACCGTATCTCGGCGGAATCCGGTGGCATCAGTGCCGCATTCAGCGCCAAGGGTCGAATTGACGACATCCAGGATGTGTCCGGATACATCATCTTCAGCGGCAAGGCGCTCGCACGTAACCGCAACCAACTGACCCGGTTGCTGCATGACGTCTACACCAGCGCCCGTTTTGACGAGCATGACCGTGTCCGGGAAATCATCGCCCAGATTCGAGCGCGCCGGGTCCAGGCGGTTACCGGCAGTGGCCATGCCCTGGCCATGGGGGCGGCTTCTCAGGGTGTGAGTGCCGGGGCGTGGCTCGCCTACCGGCTAGGTGGTCTGGCCGGTATCCGGGGAACCAAGACCCTTGATGAGGCCCTCAACGATCCTGCTGAGCTGGAAGCATTCTGCAACAGGCTGGCTGCGCTGCACGACAGGATCCGGAATCAGCAGCGGCAGTTCCTGGTCATTGGCGAGGAAAACGAGCTGGGGCCAATGGTCGACGACCTGAAGTCCTGCTGGCAAGGCGAGCAGACGGGAAGTGACGAACGCTGGGCAATGGATCCGGTGGACTACACGACCCGCGAAGCCTGGCTCACCTCGACGCAGGTGAATTTCTGCGCCAAGGCCTATCGGACGGTTCCGGTTGATCATCCGGATTCGGCTGCCTTGACGGTGCTGGGTGGCTTCCTGCGCAACGGCTACCTCCATCGCGCGATTCGTGAAAAAGGTGGTGCCTATGGTGGTGGCGCGGGTCAGGACAGCGTGAACGGCGTGTTCCGGTTCTTCTCCTACCGGGATCCCCGTCTCGGGGAAACCCTGGCGGACTTCGACAAGGCTCTGGACTGGCTTCAGGAAACCGACCACGAGTATCAGGAACTGGAAGAATCCATACTGGGCGTTATCGGCCAGCTGGATCGGCCCCGGTCACCCGCTGGAGCGGCCCGCCACGCGTTTCACAACAAGCTGTTCGGTCGCACACCTGAACAGCGAGCCCGTTTCCGCGAGCGCGTTCTTTCGGTGACGCTGGACGATCTCAAGCGGGTGGCCAGTACCTGGCTGAAGCCGGAACAGGCGAATACCGCCGTGGTGACCAGTACCGATAACCGTGACAAGGTGGAGTCGCTGGGACTGGCGATTCAGGAACTCTGACGCCGGTTGGCGTATGGCGAGGCCCCGATGTGGGGCCTCATCCAGTCCGTCAGGCCTAGCGGTGGCGTTTCAGCCCGGTGGTGACCATGATCCGGGTGGAAATCTCCTCCACCGAGTAGGCCGTGGTATTCAGGTAGGGAATTCGCTCCCGTCGATACATCAATTCGATCTCTTCCACTTCGTGCATGCACTGCTGGATGGACGAGTAACGGGAGTTGGGTCGTCGTTCGTTGCGGATGACCGCGAGGCGTTCCGGGTCAATGGTCAGGCCGAAGAGTTTTTCCCGATGGGGTCTCAGGGTGCCCGGCATGCGCTGGTCGGCCAGATCTTCCTCGGTGATCGGATAGTTGGCGGCCTTGATGCCGTACTGAAGTGCCAGGTAGAGACAGGTCGGTGTTTTGCCGCTGCGCGAGGCACCGATCAGGATCAGGTCCGCCTCGTCGTAATACCGGGTCCGGGCACCGTCGTCGTTGTCCAGCGCGAAATTCACCGCATTGATACGACGTTCATAGCTGCCCGAATGGTTGATCGCATGGCTCTTTCCCACGCTGTAGGACGAAGACGATTGCAGCTCCTGCTCCAGCGGATTCAGGAAGGTCCCGAAGATATCCACCATGAATCCGTCGGCCCGGGATATGATGTCCCGGATCTGGCTGTCCACGATGGTGTCGAAGACCAGCGGACGATCGCCGTCGATCTCGGCGGCCTTGTTGATGCGGGTTACCATTTCCCGGGCTTTCTCTTCATCGTCGATGTAGGGCACCGTGACCCGCTCGAAATCAATCTTCTCGAATTGGGCCAGAAGGGCGTGCCCGAGCGCTTCCGCGGTCAGGCCGGTGCCGTCGGATATAAAGAAGGCAGTGCGTTTCATGCTGTTGTATCCCAGTTCAAATTTTCCGGTGAGGCCGCAAGGTCCCTAGGTAATTTCCGCAGGTTAAAGTATCATACACGCCAAGTTCGAGACTCCGCAGTGGATATTGCCCGCATTTGCCGCTGAATATCGCTGGACCGGTTATGCTCTTTGCTTCACAGACTCAAGGGAGACGTGCTTTGGAAGATTACATCATCTGGTTTGACCACCTCGGAATGTCGGATGTCGACCGGGTCGGCGGAAAGAATGCCTCTCTGGGCGAAATGATCAGTAATCTCGCCAATGCCGGTGTTACTGTACCTGGTGGTTTTGCCACGACGGCTCATGCCTACCGCGAATTTCTGGCCACCGACGGGCTCAAGGACAAGATCGACGAGGCACTGGACAAGCTTGATGTAAACGATGTGAACGAGCTGGCCCGCGTTGGCTCCCAGATTCGCCAGTGGATTATCGACACCGATTTCCCCGAAGTTCTGGATCAGTCGCTCAAAGAGGCTTACGCCAAGCTGCAAAACGGTAACGAGCATATGGCGGTTGCCGTTCGTTCATCTGCAACGGCAGAAGACCTGCCGGATGCCTCATTTGCCGGCCAGCAGGAGACGTTCCTGAACGTGGTTGGTCTGCAGCAGGTGCGGCGTTCGGTCAAGGAGGTGTTTGCCTCACTGTTCAATGATCGCGCCATTTCCTATCGGGTGCATCACGGGTTTGATCACAAGCTTGTGGCCCTGTCTGCCGGCATCCAGAAAATGGTGCGCAGTGAAACGGCCGCCAGTGGCGTAATGTTCACGCTGGACACCGAGTCCGGTTTCCGGGATGTGGTGTTCATTACAGCCTCCTACGGGCTGGGTGAAACCGTCGTTCAGGGTGCCGTTAACCCGGATGAATTCTATGTACACAAGCCGACCCTGGAAGCGGGCCGGCCGGCCGTGCTGCGCCGGAATCTGGGCAGCAAGGCGATCAAGATGGTCTACCATTCCAATCCGGATGAAGGCGAGTTCGTCGAGACCGTGAAGGTTGCCCACGAAGATCGTGACCGTTTCTCCATTACCGATGCGGAAGTGGAAGAGCTGGCCAAGCAGGCCATGATCATCGAGAAACACTACAACCGTCCGATGGATATCGAGTGGGCCAAAGACGGTGATGATGGCCGGATCTACATCGTTCAGGCCCGTCCGGAAACGGTGAAGAGCCGTGCCTCTGCCAACGTCATGGAACGTTACCTGCTCAAAGAGACCGGTAAGGTCCTGGTGGAAGGGCGTAGTATCGGCCATAAGATCGGCAGCGGCCCGGTCAAGATCATTACCAGTATCAATGAAATGGACCGGGTCCAGCCCGGTGATGTGCTGGTGACGGACATGACCGACCCGGATTGGGAGCCGGTTATGAAGCGGGCTTCTGCGATTGTCACCGATCGTGGTGGCCGGACCTGCCACGCGGCCATCATAGCCCGTGAGCTGGGTATTCCGGCGGTTGTCGGTTGCGGTGATGCCACCGAAATTCTGAAGGATGGCCAGCAGGTCACCGTGTCCTGTGCCGAGGGCGATACCGGCATGATTTATGAGGGCGCGCTGGACTTCGAGCTGCGTGAAAACACCGTGGATTCCATGCCGAACATCCCGTTCAAGATCATGATGAACGTGGGTAACCCGGACCGGGCCTTCGATTTTCAGGCGCTGCCCAACGAAGGCGTTGGTCTTGCCCGTCTGGAGTTCATCATCAACCGGATGATCGGTGTTCACCCGAAAGCGCTGCTCAACTTCGACGGACTGCCGCGGGATATCAAGCAAACCGTCGAAAAGCGGATTGCTGGTTACTCATCGCCCGTCGACTTCTACGTGGACAAGCTGGTGGAAGGTATCTCCACGCTGGCTGCTGCGTTTGCACCGAAGAAGGTCATCGTGCGTCTGTCGGACTTCAAGTCCAACGAGTATGCCAACCTGATCGGCGGAACCCTGTACGAGCCGGACGAGGAAAACCCGATGCTGGGCTTCCGCGGCGCATCTCGCTACATTTCCGATACCTTCCGCGATTGTTTCGAGCTCGAATGTCGTGCCCTCAAGAAGGTGCGTAACGACATGGGCCTGACCAACGTGGAGGTGATGGTGCCGTTCGTCCGGACTGTAGGCGAGGCCGAGCAGGTGGTGAACCTGCTGGCAGAGAATGGCCTGAAGCGGGGCGACAACGGACTTCGGGTTATCATGATGTGTGAGCTTCCGGCCAATGCGTTGCTTGCAGACCAGTTCCTCGAACACTTCGATGGCTTCTCCATCGGCTCCAATGACCTGACCCAGCTGACCCTGGGGCTGGATCGGGATTCCGGCATCATTGCCCACCTGTTCGATGAGCGGAATGAAGCGGTCAAAGCTCTGCTTTCCAATGCGATTCAGGCGTGCCGGAAGGCTGGCAAGTACATCGGTATCTGTGGCCAGGGACCGTCTGACCATCCGGATCTGGCGAAGTGGCTGATGGACCACGGGATTGATTCTGTGTCTCTGAACCCGGATTCGGTCCTCGATACCTGGTTCTTCCTGGCTGATGAGAAGATCGACTGAATTCACTTGAGGAAAATGGAGAGTAACGCAGTGGCTGATATCATAACTCCGGACCTGTGCGACGAATTTCCGGAAGTGCAGGTGGTTGAGCCTGGCTTCAATAACTACGGTGGTATCAAGGCATTTGGCGGTGAGATTGTCACCGTCAAGTGCTTCGAAGACAATTCCGTCGTTAAGGAGCAGGTGGGACAGCCCGGAAACGGGCGGGTCATGGTGGTCGACGGCGGTGCGTCACGCCGTAACGCGCTTCTTGGGGATATGCTGGCTGAGAAGGCAGCCAGCAATGGCTGGGCAGGCCTGATTATTTACGGTTGCATCCGTGATGTCGACGAGATCGGCCAGACCCAGTTGGGCGTCCAGGCTCTGGGTACCATTCCCCGGAAGACCGAAAAGCGGGGTATCGGCGACCTGAATGTGCCGGTGACCTTCCATGGCGTCACCTTCTATCCGGGGCAGTACGTCTATGCGGATAATAACGGCATTGTGGTCTCTGAAAAGCCGTTGGTGTAACCGCACGGTCTGACGCGCTCTGACAAAAAGGCGGCCAACTGGCCGCCTTTTTTATTACCGGGTAACTTCGATGATATTCGTGCCGAGAAGGAATCCGTCCCCCTCCGGTTCGCAGCGAACCACCTCGCAAACAGCCTCCAGGGGTGGGAACTGATCGCTGGATGGCTTGAGAACCGTGTTCAGTTCCTCACCGATGGCGATCTGTTGCTGCACAAACAGTTGCATGCCGGTGGCGCTCAGGTCGCGACAGGTTCCGGAAATGGTGTTCCCGGAGCTGTCCGTGATCTCGATAGAGCTGTTCACCTGCATGCGGTGGAAGTCACGCTTTTCGGAATAGTCCTTCATCGTTTATGCCCAGTTGTCGGTTTTCCTTGTCGGTTTGAGCATCGGAATGATCAGGGCCAGGAGTACGCCACCGAAAACCAGTCCGGCTCCCAGAAGCATGAAGTCAGATTCTTTACTGGCTTCAAGCCGTTCCTTTTCAGCGGTGAGCACTTCCAGATCGTTTCGGAGCTTCTGGTTTTCCTGGCTCAACTCGCGGTTCCTACGGTCCAGATTAATGGAGTCTGCGGCCACTTTCTTGATCCGCGTGAGTTCCTTCTGGAGCTCCTGGGACCGGTCGGAGAGATTGGATTCAGCACTCTCGAGCTTGTCCCTCTCATCCGTTACCTTGGTCAGCTGTTCCTTGACCTGGGAGAGCTCGTTTCGGGTCTGCTCCAGCTGCCGGTTGGCCTGCTTCAGGCGATCCGCAGCAATGGGGGTATTGCTCAGATATTGGCTTGAAACCCAGCCCTCGGTGCCTTTGGGCGTCCGGACCTTGGTGAAACTGTCGCCCTCCTGGAGGACCTCCAGTGCGGTTCCGCTTGGCAATGCGTTCTCGATGATGCGGTATTGGGTTCCCGCTCCAGAACGCACCGGGAGGTAGAGCTTGTCGTCCACCCAGACTGTCCGGGCTTGCGCGGCTTGAATGCTGGTGATGATAAGTAACAGACCAATGAGCAGTCGAAAAGGCGTCACGGATTACGTTCCCTGCGTTTGACGATTAAAAGATGATCAGATTTTAAGGCCGCAATTTTGTCACAGATGACCGGCCAATCAAGCTGGCCACCATTACAATACGCTCATTCTCCAGAGGTCACGGCAAAACCAGCTTGAACGGCTTCACAGTGACGTTCTGATAAACTCCTGCTTCGACGTAGGGATCCTGGTCTGCCCAGGTCTGAGCCGACTCCAGGGAGTCGAACTCGGCAACCACCAGGCTACCAGTGAAGCCTGCTTCTCCGGGATCCGGAGAGTCAATCGCAGGGTGAGGGCCCGCAATCAGCAATCGCCCTTCCGCGTTGAGGGCCTCAAGGCGCTCAAGGTGTGCAGCCCGGGCGGTTTTGCGAAATGGCAGGCTGTTTTCAACGTCTTGGCTGATGATAGCGTAATACATCATAGTCTCCGATCAATGTGCGGGAGCCAGCCGGGGCCCACGGACAATACAGATTGAGGCGAGGCTGATAGACTGCAGTGAGCAAGCGCACACCGTCTAACAACCGATCCGGAATTTATCGTGACTATACCGCAAGCCCCGTCTTTGTGCATTGATCTGCATTGCCATAGTACCGCCTCGGATGGTGCTCTCTCGCCAGGCGAGCTGGTTGCCCGCGCCGGTGAGCGCGGTGTCAGTCACCTGGCGCTGACGGATCACGATACGCTGGGCGGCCTTGAAGAGGCCAGGGTGGCAGCCGCCGAAAGGTCCATGGTTCTGATCAATGGAATTGAGCTGTCCTGTCTCTGGAAGGGGCGCACGATTCACATTGTCGGTCTGGACTTTGATGCTGAGGATCCGGGGTTTCAGGCCTGCGTTCATCAGCAGACTGAGAACCGTTGGGCCAGGGCCGCAATGATTGAGGAGCGCCTCAGTCGGCTCAAGGTTTCAGGCTTGCTTGACCGGGCCACGGAGAAGGCTGGAGGGGAGGTCCCTGGTCGCCCGCACTTCGCCGAGGTTCTGGTTGATGCGGGTGTGGTGAGAAACCCCGCGCAGGCATTCAAACGATATCTCGGTGCGGGCAAGCCAGGCGATGTGCGTGCTTACTGGCCAGATCTCGAAGACGTCGTGCACTGGATTGTGGCGGCTGGTGGTATTGCTGTTTTGGCCCATCCGCGAAAGTACAAGCTGACGGCAACCAAGCTACGGGATCTCACGCGGGATTTCATGGCGGCGGGAGGACGCGGCATCGAGGTTGTAACCTCCGGCCAGTCCAGTGGTGATCTCGGTTTTCTCGCCGACTTGTGTTTCCAGAAAGGGCTATGGGCCTCCCAGGGAAGTGATTTCCATTTTCCCGGGGCACCCTGGTGTGAGCTGGGCCATATCATGAAAATGCCAGACCGGCTGGAGCCGGTCTGGCATCATTTCAGAACACCTGTTTCTCTGGAGCCCGGGCTGACTCAGTCCGGAGCGTGAAACAGGAGGTAGAGGTCGGTCACCGAGTCCGGAATGGCGTCCGCCATCTGACGTGACAGCTTTTCGCTGTTGCGGACTTTCTGGAAGTCCTCGTCATCGAACAGGCCGGAGAGCGTCAGCATCGGCACCAGCAGGTCTGCGGTCTCCTCTTCGCTGGCGGCTTCGACCCAGTCTTCCTCGTGTTCAAGGAAGGTATCGACAAAGCCGGCACACCAGTTCTCCAGTGCGTTCATCGGGTCGCCGTCTTCCGGCTCCGGGAGTTCCAGTGCCTGTCCCATGTCCAGAGAGTGGGCCAGCTCTTCCGCCAGTTTGGTGACGCAGCGCCCGAACACCTCCGGAATACCCTGGTCAGGCACCTGGTCGGTGCCTGTTGCCAGCCGGAAGATGGCTTGCGTATCCAGACCGACCGGCCCGACGACGCTGGCGCAGACAACCCCGTGCAGGCCAAAGAAATCCAGGGCATCATCGCCCCAGGGCT
Source organism: Marinobacter koreensis (assembly GCF_023156285.1). Lineage (GTDB taxonomy): Bacteria > Pseudomonadota > Gammaproteobacteria > Pseudomonadales > Oleiphilaceae > Marinobacter > Marinobacter koreensis. Next base: position 857,779 of record NZ_JAKZAJ010000001.1, read on the forward strand.
CCGCAAACAGAATGTCTTCCAGCGCTTCGATCTCGGTATTGGACAGCATTAATTAATTACTCCCAGCCTTTTTGGCTTCTTCCGCGGCACGTTGCCGACGGCGTACTTCTCTCGGATCATTGTAGGCCCGTCCGGGGGTGACCGGCAGGTCCAGCTCGGGTTTGCCGCTTTCACCCTGGATGATCCTGGGGGCCTCGGACGATTTGGGTTCCGGGGCCTTCTGTTCCTGGGCAGCTGGCGCAGTGGAAGGCTGCTGAGGCGCGGCGGCGGGCTCTTCCTTCGCCGGCTTCTCGTTAGCCTTCTCTGCGTTTGCTTGTCCAGACGATTGGGTCGATTCCTCAGGTTTGGAAGCCGGCTTCTTCTCTGCTTCTGTCACCTTGGCGGCTTTGCCAGTCTCGGACGAATCGGTCTTCGCCTTCGGCTTGGGTTCACCGGCCTCCGGCTCGACGGATTTCGCCTTGGCCGGTTCTTCCGTCGGCTTGCTGACCGGCTTGTCGCTGGCGTCGGCTGCCTTTTCGCCCGGCTTTTCCGCGGGCTTACGGCTTTCCTCCGATTTCATCGGCTGGTCGGACTTGGCTTCCTTCGGCTTCTCGGACCTGGGGGCTTCTGACCGGGGTGATTCACTCTTCTCCGGTGCCTTGTCCTGTTTGGCGGTTTCAGTGCTCGCCTTGTCGTCGGAAGCCCTCTGGGCCTTGTCCGACTCGGCAGTCTGTTCCTTGTTTGTTCCAGCCGCCTTATTCTCAGTGCGAGACTTGCTCTCCCCGGATTGCGACTCTTTGCCGGGCTCCGCCGTTACCGGAGCTTTCTGCTCGGTCTTTCCGGAATCCGGTTTGGAAGAAGGCTTCTTCGGTTCCGGTGCTTTAGCCTCGGCTGCGGGCGCCTTTTCCTGTTCCGGTGCTACCTCAGGCTGAGTGTCCTTCTGGTGCTTTTCGCTCCGGGCGGATTTCCGTTCCGCTGGCGTGGAAGAGGGTGCGTCGGCCGGAGAACCATCGCGGTTTCTCTGGCGACGGGGCTTGCGACGCTTGTCTTCCGAGCCGCTTGCTTTGCCACCCTGATCCTTCTGGTCCTTCTGGTCCTTCTGGTCCTTCTGGTCCTTCTGGTCTTTCTGGTTCGGGCCCTTCGCCTGTTGCTGGTCCCTGGTATCCTTCTGGTCCCGTGAGGGCTTGTTGCGGCCCTGGCCGCGACCCTTGTTGTCCTTCCGGTTATCGCTGCTCTTGTCCTGCGATTTGTCGGAAGAACCCTGGCGGCCCTGTGCATTGCGGTTCTGGTCATCGCCCCGGTTGCGACCGCGGTTCCGGCCACGATTGTCGTCGTTGCGAGACTGCTGCTGGCCGCCCTGGCGCCGATCAGCACCGCTGCGCTTGTCGCCGGAATTCTGATCGTCCCGGGCTACGCGGGATTTGCGGCGGTCCTGACGACCCTGGTTTCGGCGATCTTCCCGGGTAGGACGTTTGTTCTGGGCCTGTTGCTCGTTCTGCTCTTCCTCGCCATTGAAGAAGCAGGCGATCTTGCGGCCGAGGCGACGGAAAAGACCCTCCTCCTGGCCGCCGTTGCCAGCGTCCTCGGCTTTGGGCGCGGGTGCCGGAGCACTGGGGCGAATGGCTTTCACCGCGGCCTGCTCCCGGACCGGCTTATCGGCACTTGGCGCTTCAAAGATTTCCTCTTCGCGCACCGTGTATTCCTGGGCCACCTGATGGCTGGAAATATGTTCCGGCGTCGCTTCGTCCTGGCGCATCCGGATGATTTCGAAATGCGGCGTCTCCATGTGCGGAACCGGAACCACGACGACAGAGACACTCTGGCGGGCTTCGATGTCGGCGAGCTGCTTGCGCTTTTCATTCAGCAGGAAGGTCGCAACGGATACGGGGACAACGGCCCGAACTTCGCCGGTTTTTTCCTTGGATGACTCTTCATAGATCAGTCGCATGATGCTCAGGGCCAGCGACTCGATGCCCCGAATGGTGCCCTGACCTTCGCAGCGGGGGCAGACTTCGCTCCGGGTTTCGCCGAGGGAAGGCCGCAGGCGCTGACGTGACATTTCCAGCAGCCCGAACCGGGAGATCTTGCCGACCTGGACTCTTGCGCGATCCAGCTCGAGCGCTTCACGCATCTTCTGCTCAACTTCGCGCTGGTGCTTGGCCGGCGTCATGTCGATAAAGTCGATGACGATCAGGCCCCCCATATCCCGGAGCCGGAGCTGGCGGGCAATTTCCTCAGCCGCTTCCAGGTTGGTCTGCAGAGCGGTTTCTTCGATGTCATGACCCTTGGTGGCGCGGGAGGAGTTGATATCGATCGATACCAGCGCTTCGGTGGGGTCGATGACGATAGAGCCGCCGGACGGGAGTTTGACTTCCCGCTCGAAGGCGGTCTCGATCTGGCCTTCAATCTGGTAGCGGCTGAACAGCGGGATTTCGTCCTTGTACAGCTTGATCTTGTTCTCGAACGTCGGCATGACGGCCCGAACGAAGCTGAGTACGTCTTCGTAGACATTCTCGGCGTCGATCAGAACTTCACCGATGTCCTGACGGAGGTAGTCCCGGACCGCGCGGATGATGACATTGCTTTCCTGATGAATCAGGAACGGAGCCTTGCGTTCGCTGGCCGCCTGGGTAATGGCTTCCCAGAACTGAACGAGGTAGTCCAGGTCCCACTGGAGTTCTTCGGTGGTACGACCGATCCCCGCGGTACGAACAATGATGCCCATCGATTTGGGTACCTGAACATTGCTCATGGCTTCCTTGAGCTGAGCCCGTTCCTCACCCTCGATGCGGCGTGAGATACCACCGGCGCGGGCGTTGTTCGGCATCAGCACCAGGTATCGGCCAGCCAGGGAAATGAACGTGGTGAGGGCTGCACCCTTGTTACCCCGTTCCTCTTTGTCCACCTGAACGATGACTTCCTGGCCTTCGGCAACCACATCCTTGATGTTGATCTTGCCTTCGATCTGGCCGGGAGACTTCTTGAAGTATTCCTTGGAGATTTCTTTCAGCGGAAGGAAACCGTGACGCTCTGCGCCAAAATCGACAAAGGCGGCTTCCAGGCTGGGCTCAACGCGGGTGATACGACCCTTGTAGATGTTGGCCTTTTTCTGTTCGCGGGAGCTGGATTCGATGTCCAGATCAAACAGGCGCTGGCCGTCTACCAGGGCGACGCGCAACTCTTCGGGATGAGTTGCATTGATTAGCATTCTTTTCATGGAAAGAAAGGATTCCTGTCATTGGGTTTTGACAGAAAACCGGGGTGTTCGCATCAGCGAAGCAAAACGTGCGTGCCGCGGCCTGTTACATCGAAAGCAGCCGGCGGCCAGACCGAATCAGACCCTTATGGGGTGCGATTCCGTTGGATCGGTACCACCGCCGACGGTTCTCCTGCCTGCGGGCAGTGAAGTGTCGATTAGGGTAGGTATCTGTTGACGCATGTTGTCCAATATCTGGTTCACACAGGTGCCTGGGTCTCACGTCGTATTAGTCAGCTGGACGGCCCGGCCTTGCGTGGCATTGATTCTTCGCGATGTCGCCCGTCGGTTTTCCGTACGGTTTCTCTCTCCCGAGGCCTCAAACGGCACTCTTTCGGTCCGCTTCAGGGGATTATCGGGAGCTCTTCGGTGCCGAAACCCCAAAAGTTGTCGGGATGCCGGCGTTCAAACTCTCTGATAGTGTCGGTATACTTCTGCCGCTCCGGCTTCTGGCTTGAACCGGCCAGGCCGTAGACAAACGACAGAGCACGCCGGAATATAACAGTATTGGGATGGCTGTTCAATCCTCCAATCATCGCTGCCGACAAGGTATTTCATGTCACGCAAGTCCGTCGAGAGGCGACAATCGTCAAACCGGTCCCGATCAGATCGTTCGGCAAAGCAGCGGCGGGATGCTCCGCCGCCGTCCGTGCCTGCAGGTTCGGTGAAGCAGGGCGTTCAGTGGGTAACCGTCGACGAAGATAATGACGACCAGCGGATCGACAACTTTCTGATGGCGCGCCTGCGAGGTGTGCCCAAGAGTATTATCTACCGGATCATTCGCAAGGGCGAAGTGCGGGTGAACAAGGGGAGGGTGCGGCCGGACACCCGTCTCCATACGGGGGACCAGGTTCGCGTTCCGCCAGTGGTGCGCAAGGAAAAGCCGGAGTCTCCCCGGCCGGGCAGTCGCGTTCAGGGGGTGGTTGAAGCGGCTGTTGTCTTCGAAGACGATCAGGTACTGGTGGTGAACAAGCCCTCCGGGATTGCGGTCCATGGCGGCAGTGGTCTGAGCTTCGGCTTGATCGAAGTCCTTCGGGCGTCGCGCCCTGATAGTCGGTTTCTCGAGTTGGTGCATCGTCTTGATCGGGATACCTCCGGTCTGGTGATGGTGGCCAAGAAGCGCTCCGCCCTTCGATTCCTCCAGGATGAATTGCGGCACAAGCGAATCCGCAAGTGTTACCACGCGTTGGTGTCAGGTAACTGGCCGGATGAGATCGGGAGGGTCGAGCAGCCCCTTTTGCGGTACGAGATGCCCAATGGCGAGCGGCGAGTCCGGGTGGATGCCGCCGGTAAGGCATCGCTGACCACCTTTTCTTGTCTGAACCGGTACCAGGGGTATTCGCTGGTGGAGGCCTCTCCGGTGACTGGTCGGACCCACCAGATTCGGGTCCATGCCGCCTGGGCTGGTCATCCAATTGCGGGGGATGACAAGTATATGGACGATGCGAGTATGAAGGCTTTCCGTGCGCTGGGTGGGCAGCGCCTGATGTTGCATGCCAGGACGCTGGAGTTCCGTTTGCCCGGTACGGAGCGTTCGGTCAGACTCGAGGCGGCGTACGACGACGCGTTTGATTTTGTGCTCCGGACCCTGGAGTCGCGCAAAGCAGGACAGACAGTATGAATGTGAAAGTGGTGATTTTCGATTGGGATGGCACGCTTGTGGACTCCGTCGAGCACATTGCAGACAGCCTCCATCAGGCGGCAACGGATCTTGGGTATCCGGCCCTTGAGCGGGAAGCCTATCGGGACATTATCGGCCTGGGCATGGTCGAGGCGCTCGAGAAGCTCTATCCCGGTATTTCCCGGGAGGAGATGAAGTCGATTCGCGAAGGGTACGCCGGTTATTTTTTCAGCAAGGTGACCACGCCCCAGAACGTGTTTGCCGGCATGGCGGAGGTACTGTCCGACCTGCGGCAGTCGGGTCGCCGGTGCTCGGTGGCAACCGGCAAGAGTCGTCGGGGCCTGGAAGGAGCGCTGGATAGCAGCGGACTGGGCATCCACTTCGATATTACCCGTTGTGCGGACGAAACCCGTTCCAAGCCTGACCCCCTGATGTTGCGGGAAATCCTGGATTTTTACCGGGTTGACCCGTCCGAAGCGGTGATGATTGGTGATACCCGTTATGATCTCGATATGGCGCGGCGGATTGGTATGCCCTCTATCGGTGTCGAATGGGGTGTGCACAAGCGGGATGTGCTGGGCGACTACCAACCCCATGCGGTTGTGGAAACTGTCGCTGAACTTCGAGATGTGTTGGGTCTGTAACAGGGAGTTTTCATGAGCGATTGGGACGAAGGCAAGCCGCCCGCATGGGGTGATGAACCCGTGGAGCGCGAGGAAAAATCTTCCCGTGGTGCGGGTCGGGGGCCGGCCATACCACCTGAGAGTGGGCGGGACTGGAAGCTGATCGAGAAGCTTGTCATGTCACTGCAGGCGGAACAGCGCCGGAGCCGCCGATGGGGTATTTTTTTCAAGTTGCTGACATTCGGATACCTGTTCGCGCTGCTGTTCATGATCCGGACGCCATTGATGAGCGGTATTGAGGCTTCGGCGGGCGAGCATACCGCCGTGATTGATGTGACCGGTCCAATCGGTGCGGAAGAAATTGCCAGTGCGGACAACCTGATTGATTCGCTCAGGGCGGCCTTCGAGGACGAGGGGGCCAAGGCGGTACTGCTCAGGATCAACAGTCCCGGCGGCAGCCCGGTTCAGTCCGGCTACGTGTATGACGAGATCCGGCGTCTGCGTGAGCAATACCCGGAGAAAAAGCTGTATGCCGTTATCTCCGACATCGGTGCTTCCGGTGCCTATTACATCGCATCCGCCGCCGATGAGATCTACGCCAACCGGGCCAGTCTGGTGGGTTCGATCGGCGTTATTGCCGGTGGATTCGGGTTTACCGGCTTGATGGATAAATTGGGCATTGAGCGGCGCCTCTACACCGCGGGCAAGAACAAGGCATTCCTGGATTCATTCTCACCTGAGAAGCCGGAAGAGGTCGACTTCTGGAAGTCGGTCCTTGAAAACACCCACAAGCAGTTCATTTCGGCCGTGAAGGCTGGCAGGGGCGACCGGTTGGCAGACGATCCCCGGTTGTTCACCGGTCTGGTGTGGAGTGGTGACCAGGCAAAGGATCTCGGGCTGGTTGACGGGCTGGGCAGTGCCTCCTATGTGGCCCGGGAAGTAGTCGGTGCCGAGAAGTTGGTTGACTACAGTCATCGGAAGTCTGCCCTGGAAGATCTGGTCGGGCAGCTGGGCGTGGCTTTCGGTGAAAGTTTTGCCGGGCAGTTGCTGGAGTCAAGGCTCCAGCTCCACTGACGTTGGCTGGCTATGCTTCCATCAGTGGGTTCCGCCCCCAGTTGCGGAGCATCTCATTCAGTGCGATGAGCGGCAGGCCGATAAGGCTGTTGGGGTCGCGCCCCTCCAGCCGGTCAAACAGCGTGATGCCAAGTCCCTCCATCTTGAAGCTGCCGGCACAGTCGTAGGGCTGTTCATGCTTCAGGTACCGTTCGATTTCCTCCACCGTCAATTCCCGGAAATGGGCGGTGAACGGTTCGCAGGTGATTTGCCGGGTTCCGCTTGCCGCGTCCAGGAGGCAGAGCCCGGTCAGGAAAATCACCGACTGCCCGCTGCTCTGACGCAGCTGGCGTATCGCTGTCTCGTGGTTTTCGGGCTTGTTTAGCAGTGTGCCGTCTTCAAGTGAGGCGACCTGGTCGGATCCAATGATCCAGGCGTCGGGGTAAGTCGCGGCCAGCGCCGTCGCCTTGCTTTCCGCCAGACGACGGGCAAGTTGAATCGCAGTCTCGTTCGCCAGTGGTGTCTCGTCGATGTCCGGGCTGGCTGTCTCGAAGGGAATGCCGAGTTGTTGCAGTAGTCTCCTTCGGTAAGGGGAAGACGATGCCAGTACCAGGGGGATTGCCATTGCCAAGGTCCTTTTATGGTTGAATACACTTACCTTTATGCTAACGCGACTATAAATGCCAACGAAGTCTTTGACAGAGCGGGGGCGCAGCCCTAAAATTGCGCGCCTATGTCAAAAGCGTCGAACGCCGAATTGCCCAAGTCTGTCGATCCCTATCGGCTGGCGGAGCATAACACCACGCTGGAGGGATTCGTTCCACTCAGCGGGCTTTCCCGTTTCCGGGAAGCGGTCCTTGGTTTCGAGGACGGTGCTGGCTGTCAGGTGATACTGTCATTCAGCCAGGATAGCGAGCGCCGTCGAATTGTCTCCGGCAAGCTGGACGCAACGGTCAATCTCGAATGCCAGCGCTGCATGAGCCCGATGGCGGTCAGGTTAACCTCGGATTTTGTGCTCGGACTGGTCACGACAGACGAACAGGCGCAGCAGTTGCCACGGGATCTCGAACCCTTCCTGACGGAAGATTTCAGCGCGGATCTCTGGAGTATGGTGGAGGACGAGCTGTTGCTGGTATTGCCGCCTTTTCCACTGCATGGGCGAGACGAGTGTCCGGCCCGGGAAGACCTGGAGGCGTACGAGCCCGATGGCAGCCCGGTTGAGCAGGAATCACCGGCAAAAGAGAACCCGTTCAGCGTTCTGGCGGATCTCAAGAAGACAAAACATTAAGCGGTACGTGACGTTCCATTGAAAGTCAGCGTGCCAGGACGAACACACGTTTTCATTACGTTAACAGGTCAGGAGCAAAACCATGGCTGTACAGCAAAACCGAAAGACCCGTTCCAAGCGCGGTATGCGTCGCTCTCACGATGCGCTGAGCACCGCAGCTCTGTCTACCGATTCCACAACCGGCGAAGTTCATCGTCGTCACCACGTGTCTCCGGACGGTTTTTACCGTGGCAAGCAGGTAGTTGAGGCACGCGACGAGTAATTTCGGCGCAGACAGGCACCGCCCAGTGTCGCATGGAGATACGGTGAAATCGGTCACCATTGCCATTGACGCTATGAGCGGTGACCGCGGACCTGCGATTGTAGTGTCTGCGGCACTGCGGGCGGTGCGTGAAAACGAAGCCTTGAGCATCATTCTGGTGGGAATCCGGAGTGAGCTCGAGGCTTTGTTGTCTGAGGGGCATGATCGGCTTCGCATCGTGGAAGCGGCGGACGTGGTTCGCATGAACGAGCGTCCTTCCCATGCCCTTCGGCACAAGAAAAATTCCTCCATGGCTGTCGCGCTGGGTCTGGTGCGTGACGGTGAGGCCCAGGGGTGTGTCAGCGCCGGCAATACCGGGGCTCTGATGGCGTTCGGTCGAAGCATCATCCGGATGTACCCCGGCATCGAGCGGCCCGCCATTTCCAAGCTGATTCCGTCCCTTCGAGGCCGTTGCCACGTGCTGGACCTCGGGGCCAATGTGGACTCAACGGCCGAGAATCTCTACCAGTATGCGCTGATGGGGTCGCTGATGGCCTCGGCCATTTGCGATCAGACCGAGCCGAGAGTAGCGCTGCTCAACGTGGGCGAGGAAGAGATCAAGGGCAACGAGCAGGTCCGGTTGGCCTCTCATATGCTGGCCCAGTGTGAAACCATCAATTACATCGGTTACGTCGAGGGCAGTGACCTGTTCCGGGATGTGGCGGATGTTGTCGTGTGCGATGGTTTTGTCGGTAACATTGCCCTGAAGACCGGGGAGGGTGTCGCTGGCCTGCTCATCGAATTAATGGAACAGGCGTTCACCAGAAATCTGTACGGCCGTTTTGTCGGAATGCTTGCGCGTCCGATTATTGGCCGCCTTCTCCAGCTGATGGACCCGTCCCGCCACAACGGCGCCAGCCTTCTGGGGCTGCAGGGCGTTGTCATCAAGAGCCACGGCAATGCCAACGAGCGGGCGATGCTTGCGGCCATTCGTCAGGCTGTCACTGAAGTCGAGCTGGAAGTGCCTCGGCGAATCAACGAGCGTCTCGACGACCTCATGCTCTGAGCCTGAGACTAAAGTCTGTCGTCCTTCGGTCGGTTATTCGCGGATAATCGGCGAGAGTTGTACTATTGGCTAATCTCCCGAAACCCTTCAATGACGATAAGATTCGCCCTATGAAATCAGCATTTATTTTCCCCGGACAAGGGGCCCAATCGGTGGGGATGCTCAAAGACGCCGCCGAGACCTGGCCCATCATCAACAAAACGTTCGCTGAAGCGTCGAATGTGCTGGGTTATGACCTCTGGCATCTGTGCCAGAGCGGTCCAGCCGATGAACTCAACCAGACCACCGTAACCCAGCCCGCTCTGTTGACCGCCAGTGTTGCTTTGTGGCGGCAGTGGATGGTCGAAGGCGGTCGCGCACCCGATTTCGTCGCCGGTCACAGCCTGGGTGAGTACAGTGCACTGGTCGCGGCCGAAAGTCTCGATTTTATCGAGGCGGTCAAGCTGGTTCGCCTTCGTGGGGAGCTCATGCAGGATGCGGTGCCTGCCGGCGAGGGCAAGATGGCAGCGATTCTTGGGCTGGACGATTCGGACGTAATCGCCGCGTGCGAGGCTGCGGCTCAGGGCGAGGTCGTCTCCGCCGTGAACTTCAATGCCCCTGGCCAGGTGGTGATTGCCGGTGTTGCAGCTGCGGTGGATCGGGCAATCGAAGCCTGTAAGGAAGCCGGTGCGCGCAAGGCGATGCCGCTGCCGGTCAGTGTGCCGTCCCATTGTGCATTGATGAAAGGTGCTGCCGAAGAGTTGGCTGAGGCGCTGAACGAAGTTCGGTTTAACGATGCCGTCATCCCGGTGGTCCAGAATGTCCATGCGTCGGTCGAGACGTCGGCAGATGCACTCAAGGCCAATCTGCTCAAGCAGCTTTATTCGCCGGTGCTCTGGACAGATTCAGTCCGCACCCTGGTGTCAGAAGGCGTGGACGTGGCTGTCGAGTGCGGCACCGGTAAGGTCCTGGCGGGGCTGATCAAGCGAATCGAGCGTAGTCTGACCGTCTACGGAATTGAACAACCGGATGGATTGGCGAAGGCGATTGAAGCCGTTGGCCGGTCCTGAAGCGACGAAAGGAGTCTTTCATGTCATTGGAAGGTAAGGTGGCACTGGTTACCGGCGCTACCCGCGGAATTGGAAAGGCCATCGCGTTGGCCCTTGCTGAGCAGGGCGCCGAGGTTGTGGGAACAGCGACCAGCAGCGACGGTGCCGAAACAATCTCCCGGACACTGGCTGACGCCGGGTTGAAAGGCTACGGCATCGTGATGAACGTGGCAGATCCGGAAAGTATCGAGGCGGGGCTGAAACAGCTGACGGAAAAATCCGGTGCTCCGCTGATTCTGGTGAATAATGCCGGTATCACCCGCGATAACCTGCTCATGCGGTTGAAAGAAGATGACTGGTCATCGGTCATTGAAACCAACCTTTCCAGTGTTTATCGCACCAGCAAGGCGGTGTTGCGCGGTATGGCCAAGGCCAAGTGGGGCCGGGTGATCAATGTCAGCTCCGTGGTGGCGGGCATGGGCAACCCTGGTCAGGGCAATTATTGCGCCGCGAAGGCGGGTGTTGAAGGCTTTACCCGCAGCCTCGCCAAGGAAATGTCCAACCGCGGAATTACGGCCAATTGCGTCGCGCCGGGATTCATTGACACAGATATGACCAAAAAACTGGACGACAAGCAGCGTGAGGCTATGCTGGAAATCATACCCACGGGTCGTCTGGGTAAGCCGGAGGAAGTTGCGGCGGTGGTTGCCTTCCTGGCTTCGGATGCGGCCGGATACGTGACTGGGGAAACCATCCACGTGAACGGCGGAATGTACATGGGGTGAGCCCGATTCGGGGCTCGTGCGCAACGCCTTGTTGCGCAACATGTTTGAATGAGTCCCTGCTTGTTTGCAGGTAGGGTTTAATCTAAACTGGCAGCACTTGAGTTGCTTGGTTGACACACAAAGTGAGGACATTATGAGTACAGTTGAAGAGCGCGTGAAGAAGATCGTTTGTGAACAGTTGGGCGTTAAAGAGTCCGAAGTTCAGAACACATCTTCTTTTGTAGAGGATCTTGGCGCTGACTCACTGGACACTGTTGAGCTGGTTATGGCCCTGGAAGAGGAATTCGAAACCGAGATTCCTGACGAAGAAGCCGAGAAGCTGGGCACTGTTCAGGACGCGATCGACTACATCGTCGCGCACACCTGATACTCTGCGATTAAGTAAGCCAGGCAAAAAGCCGTCCTTGTGAAAGATCGAGGGACGGCTTTTTTATTGGCTGAAAATCAGGTTCAATCGGCAAGCTATCAATACAGACAAGGATCAGGTGCAAGGGGATATGACTAAGCGACGGGTTGTCATCACAGGCATGGGCATGCTCTCACCGGTGGGTAACGACGTGCAGGCTTCCTGGGCGGCGATCAAGGCCGGACGCAGCGGGATTGGCATGATCGATCGCTTCGACGCATCCGAGTACAACACCCGGATCGGCGGATCAGTGAAAGACCTGGATCTCAATGCCTACCTTTCTCCAAAAGATGCCCGAAAGCTGGACGCCTTTATCCAATATGGATTGATTGCGGCACAGGAAGCAGTTGAAGACAGTGGGCTGGATGATTACGAACCGTTGGATCGGGATCGTGTCGGTGTTGCGATCGGTTCCGGAATTGGCGGGCTGGAATTCATCGAGAAGAATGTCATCCAGATGGAGAAGTCCGGTCCCCGAAAGGTCTCTCCATTCTTTGTTCCTGCGTCGGTGATCAACATGGTCGCGGGCAATACAGCCATCCGGTTCGGTTATCGCGGGCCGAATATTTCGATTGTTACCGCCTGCACCACCGGAACGCACAACATCGGTTATGCCGCCCGGACCATCGCTTATGGTGATGCGGACGTAATGCTGGCCGGGGGCTCTGAAATGGCGACCACCCGGACGGGTGTCGCGGCTTTCTCGGCGGCGCGCGCGCTGTCGACAAGAAACGACGAACCGGAAAAGGCCAGCCGCCCGTGGGATCGTGACCGCGATGGCTTTGTGCTCAGCGATGGCGCCGGGGTGCTGGTCCTCGAGGATCTCGAGCACGCCAGGAAGCGCGGAGCAACCATCTACGGTGAAGTGATCGGATTCGGCATGAGTGACGATGCCCATCACATTACCGCTCCGCCTGAGGATGGCGAAGGTGCAGCCCGGTCAATGGCCAATGCTATCCGGGATGCCGGATTGGAGCCGTCGGAAATCGATTACATCAATGCTCATGGAACCTCTACCCAGGTTGGCGATGTTGCCGAGGTCAGTGCCGTCAAGCAGGTGTTTGGTGGTCATGCCTCCAAGCTGGCAATCAGTAGCACCAAATCAATGACCGGGCACCTGCTTGGTGCGGCGGGTGCCGTTGAGGCGATCTTCTCCGTGTTGGCCGTTCGGGATGGCGTGTTGCCACCCACCATCAACCTGGACAACCCCGATGAGGGTTGCGACCTGGACTTCGTCGCCAACCAGAGCCGTCAAGCCGACCTGCGGGTCGCCCTGTCAAACTCCTTCGGCTTTGGCGGCACCAACGGTACCCTGATCTTCCGACGTTACGAGAGCTGAGACAGTCGTGGCTCGGATTTTCTGGGCGGAGGAGGACGGCCTCCCGGCGGGCGACCGCGGAGCGGCCTATGGTGATGGTCTGTTCGAGACCATCCTGATGCGAGGGCAGCAAGGGGCCCTGGTCGCGCGCCATCTGGAGCGTATGGTCCGTGATGCCACACGACTGGGGATTCCCGTCACCCGCAGGCAACTTCAGGATGCCTATGCCCAGGCAGTGAACCGCTATGGTGATGCGTCCAGTGCGGCCCCATGGGTGCTCAAGCTGGTTTTGACGCGCGGTGCGGGTGGTCGTGGCTACCGCCCGGACCCGGGCATGGAACCGAATCTGCAGATCCAGGCGGCCCCGGCACCACCCCGGCCGTATCCAGACGGCGTAGACGTAGAGTTCTCTCGCGTACCGCTCACCGTGAATCCCTTGCTGGCCGGTATCAAGTCCCTGAATCGTCTGGAACAGGTCATGGCGGCGCGGGAAATCCAGGACGGTCTTTTCGAGGTGATCCAGTCCAACGCCCGGGGTGAGTTGGTCGAGGGCTCACGTACCAATCTTTTGTTAGCCACAGACGCTGGGTGGTTTTCTCCCCCTCGCGCCGATCTGGCGGTGGTGGGTGTGATGCGGCAATGGGTGCTTGAGCGCCTCCGGGCTCGTGGCGAGCAAGTCACAGAATCTCCGATTCTGCCGGAGCACGTTCTGGGTGACGGTTGCCGCGGCTTTTACCTTCTCAACAGCGTGCTCGGCGTCGTTTCGGTAGGTCGGCTGGCGGGTCAGGATTTGCCTGTCGACGGCGGACTTGCGACAATCTGCGATCCGCTCCAAACACTGGAATAAGTCGTTTGTTCAAGAAGTTTTTCATCGTCGTTGTTTGCGTTGGCGTGCTTGTGGTTGCAGGGACGGCACTCTGGGCGTCCCAGGGCCTGAAAACCCTGAAACAGCCTGTATCACTGGACGAGCCTGTTCTGTTCGATGTGCCTGCCGGATCGCCTTTCTCCCGGGTAGCCCGGAATCTCGAGGACCAGGGGCTGGTCGAAGACAGCCTGTGGCTGCGGCTATACGGTCGTCTGTTCCCCGAGCGTGCTCGAATCAAGGCCGGCGAATACGAGTTCACCTCCGGCATGTCGGCTCTTGATATGGTCGCTGCCATGGTGGATGGAAAGATCAAGCAGTGGAGTGTCCAGTTTATCGAGGGCTGGACGTTTCAGGATATGAGAGCCGCGCTGGCCAGCACCCATCGCCTGACGCAGAAGACTGCTGACTGGACCGATGAGCAGATCATGAAGGCTGTCGGAGCGGAGGGGGAGCACCCCGAAGGCCGGTTTTTCCCGGACACCTACCTGTTTACCAGCTACGAATCCGATCTGGACCTTCTTCAGCGGGCGTTTGATCGCATGAAGACGGTGTTGTCGGAGGAATGGTCGAATCGTGAGAAGGGGCTGCCCTACAAAACCCCCTATGACGCGCTGATCATGGCTTCCATTGTCGAGCGTGAAACCGGCGTACCGGAAGAGCGTAACGATGTCGCCGGCGTGTTTGTACGACGTCTCGAAAAGGGCATGCGGCTGCAGACCGATCCGACGGTCATCTACGGGATGGGAGAGCGCTACAAGGGGCGAATAAGCTCGAAGGACCTTCGTACCTATACCCCGTATAACACGTACCGAATCAACGGCCTGCCGCCAACGCCCATTGCTTTGCCGGGGCGGGAAGCGATCCACGCGGCGCTGCATCCGGGTGGCGGTAAGGCGCTGTACTTTGTCGCCAGGGGTGATGGGACGCACAAGTTTTCGGACACGCTCGCGGAGCACCAGAAGGCGGTTCGTGAATTCCAGTTGAATCGGCGGGACGACTACCGGTCGTCGCCATCAGCAACCAATAGCAGCGCAGAGGCTCAGGAGCAAAATCAGTGACCCGAGGCCGGTTCATTACGTTTGAGGGCTCCGAGGGGGTTGGTAAATCCACTCAGCTGGCCAATGCCGCCGAGATCCTTCGGGAGTTGGGCGTGGATGTCATTGTGACCCGCGAGCCAGGCGGAACGCCGATGGCAGAAGCCATTCGTGAGCTTCTGCTGGCACCCCGGGACGAGCCGGTTCACGAGTTGACGGAACTGTTGCTGATGTTTGCCGCGCGGGCGCAGCACCTGTACGGACAGATTCTGCCTGCACTGGAGCGTGGCCAATGGGTGCTGTGCGACCGGTTCACCGATGCGACCTTTGCCTATCAGGGCGGTGGTCGCGGCGTGTCCCGCGATCGGATTGCCCAGCTCGAATCGCTGGTGCAGGGCGATATCCGGCCTGATCATGTTGTTCTGCTGGATGCTCCGGTCGAGATCGGGATGGCGCGGGCCCGGCATCGTGGTGATCTCGATCGGTTTGAACAGGAAGTCACGGCGTTTTTTGAACGTATCCGCAACACCTACCTTGAGAGGGCGGCAGAAGCGCCGGACCGCTTTCACGTTGTTGACGCTTCAAGGCGTCTCTCAGAGGTTACGGACGACGTTTCGCAGATTGTCCGGGCTATTGCGGGGCGCGTGGATTGAAGCCTTTGCGGGATAATTAAGGCAGCAAGCGCCCGGTTCCGTGCACTTTTCATGCATATCTGCTTTAATTGAGTGACATTCTCAGTTAAGAACAACTGTCTCCATGCTGGATGCACGCTTACAGAAATTGCCCATTGCATCGCACCAACATCGTCACGAGCACCACCAGATTGTGGTCGGCGTGCAGGGCGAAGCGGAGCTCAGCGTAGACGGAAACGGTTCCCACCTGGATACCTGGAAGGCGTGCCTGGTGCCCACAGAGGCGCCTCACGATTACTGTGGCGACAACCAGAACCACGTCATGGTCATCAATCTTGACCCCTACATTCCTGCCCTCAACAGTCCGGCCCATGCCGATTACGACCGTCTTGCGCCCTTGTTTGAAAAAACGAGGACCCTGGATATGGATAGTCGTCTCCAGGGGCTGGTCCAGTTTGCCGCTGGAGAATTCGGCCGGTCTCCGGAGAACGATGCCATGAGGCGGCATCTGGCCGCCAGCATCCTGCACTGCATGGCCGACCGTATGACCGACCGGAGAGCCCGACTCCCGGCCCGCTACAGTGTCAATCCTGAGCTTGTACGACGTTATATTCTCAGGAACCTGCATCGAAAAATCACGGTTGAAGATATGGCCCGCGAGGCCTGTCTGAGTGTCAGCCGCTTTCACGAGGTTTTCAGAGAGGGCACCGGGATAACGCCCCATCAGTTTTTGCTGAAAACCCGCCTTGACAAGGCAACGCAACTGCTCACGTCTACCGCACTGTCCATAGCGGAAATCAGTTACCGAACCGGCTTTTCCTCCCAGAGTGCGTTGACCAATGCGTTGCGCAAGCACAACGGCACGACACCCTCGAAGCTGCAATCGGGTGCCTGTGTCGAGTGAATGTCGCGTTCAGCGAGCGGTGTCGTAGGATTCTGCAAAAGAATCGTAGGATTCTGTAAGTCTGAACTCCGTATTAATACTAATTTATATCAGTTGGGGGCCCGTAGAGAGCTCTTGCTCAAAGTTCGTGTCGCAATCATTGGCTAGTCAACTATAGTCAGTTAAGAGCGAACGGCGCTTTGCTCCAATCAGGATGGAATTCGGGTAAACAAGAAAAATAGTGCAGGACACTGGCTGGGAACCAGATCTGCACTTCAAGAGCGGATGTAATCCGACTCATTGAACCGGAGGAGCCTTATGGCTATTGGTGTTTGGATTAGTCTTATTGCCTACTTTTTGCTCATGATTGCCATTGGCATTTTCGCAATGCGGCGATCGACTTCGTCTTCTGAAGATTACATGTTGGGTGGGCGAGCCCTGAGTCCGAAAGTAGCGGCACTGTCGGCCGGCGCGTCGGATATGAGTGGCTGGTTGCTGTTGGGCCTTCCAGGGGCGCTTTATGTGTCCGGCCTTGCCTCTGCCTGGATTGGTATCGGGTTGTTTGTGGGTGCCTTCTTCAACTGGGTGCTGGTCGCCCCACGGCTCCGGGAACAAACGGTTCATTACGGCAATGCGATTACCATTCCGTCTTTCCTGGCGAACCGGTTTCCAACGCGGGCGGTGGCTCTGAGAACCGTCTCTGCCGTCGTTATCGTTGTTTTCTTCGCAGTTTACACGGCGTCTGGCCTGGTTGCCGGTGGCAAGCTGTTCGAAAGTGCCTTTTCCGGGATTTTCAATTTTGGTGGGCTTAGCGACTATTCAGTGGGTGTTGTCATAACGCTTGGTGTTGTTCTGGCCTACACGGTCGTTGGTGGTTTCCTGGCCGTGAGCATGACGGATTTTGTGCAGGGCTGCATCATGATGCTGGCGCTGGTCATCATCCCGCTGGTTGTGCTGTTCGGCGAAGGAGGCGGTGGCTACGCCCAGGCATCTCAGACCCTCAACCAGGTTGATCCTACGTTGCTGTCCTGGACCGAAGGGCTCACGTTTGTCGGCTGGCTATCGGCCGTGACCTGGGGGCTCGGGTATTTTGGTCAGCCGCATATCATTGTGCGCTTCATGGCGATCCGTTCGCTGAAAGATGTACCCATCGCCCGTAACATCGGTATGTCCTGGATGGGGATTTCACTGATCGGTGCAATCTCGCTGGGTATCTTCGGCCGGGCCTATGCCGTACGTAACGGACTCGACGTAGCCGACCCCGAGACCATTTTCATCATTCTGTCTGATCTGCTGTTCCATCCGTTGATCACCGGTTTCCTCTATGCGGCACTGCTGGCGGCAGTGATGAGTACGATCTCCAGTCAGCTGCTGGTGTCCTCATCCTCCCTGACCGAGGACTTCTACCGTCTGTTCCTGCGCAAAGAGGCGTCAGATCGTGAATGCGTGACCATCGGCCGTATTTCGGTTGTTCTGGTCGGGCTTGTTGCGGCCGTGATTGCATCAGATCCCAACTCCCAGGTTCTCGGGCTGGTCAGTAACGCATGGGCCGGTTTCGGCGCCGCCTTCGGCCCGCTGATCATCCTGTCTCTGATGTGGCCGCGCACCAACGGTGCCGGGGCAATCGCGGGAATGGTTGCCGGTGCGGTCACCGTCATCGTATGGATTTCACTGGGTTGGAACGGAGAGTTCATGGGTGGCCCGGGTGTTTACGAGATCATTCCTGGCTTCATTGTTTCCTGGATTGCGATCTTTGTTGTCTCCAAGGCAACCGCGGATGCTGGCGAGTATCAGCATATCCATCGGTAAATAGCCGCTGGGCGCCTCGTGCGCCGGAACCCAGACAAACCCCCGCCATTCCGGCGGGGGTTTGTCGTATCTGGCGGGCGGATATCCAGCCCGCCACCTCTGACACAGGCACAAAAAAACGCCAGCCCGGAGGCTGGCGTTTTCAGAGGTTACCGAAGAGAACTATCTCAGGCGACAGACGCCTCAGAAGCCTTCTTGGTGTAGTCCTCCATCTGGTCGAAGTTGAGATAGCGATAGATTTCTTTCGACATGCTGTTCAGGTCCTTGGCGTACTCCATATACTCCGCAGGGGAGGGGAGTTTGCCAAGTACCGCGCCCACAGCCGCCAGTTCCGCCGAGGTCAGGTACACATTGGCACCGTCGCCCAGGCGGTTCGGGAAGTTACGGGTGGACGTGGACAGCACCGTGCTCTTCGGAGCAACACGCGCCTGGTTACCCATGCACAGGGAGCAGCCCGGCATCTCGGTGCGAACACCGGCAGTGCCGTAGGTGTTGAAGTAGCCTTCTTCCATCAGCTGCTGCTGGTCCATCTTGGTGGGCGGAGACATCCACAGACGGGTGCTCAGGGCGCCTTTATGCTGCTCCAGCAGTTTGCCGGCGGCGCGGAAGTGACCGATGTTGGTCATGCAGGAACCGATGAATACTTCGTCGACCTTGTCGCCAGCGACTTCGGAGAGGAACTTGGCGTCGTCCGGGTCGTTCGGGCAGCAGACGATCGGCTCCTTGATGTCGGCCAGATCGATTTCGATCACGTGGGCATACTCGGCGTCCTTGTCGGCACGCATCAGCTTCGGATCCTTCAGCCACTCTTCCATCTGCTGAGCGCGACGCTCCAGGGTCCGCGGATCGCCGTAACCTTCAGCGATCATCCAGCGCAGCATGACGATGTTGGAACGCAGGTACTCGGCAACAGAGTCTTCCGACAGGTTGATGGTACAACCGGCTGCGGAGCGCTCTGCAGAGGCGTCAGACAGCTCGAACGCCTGCTCGACGGTCAGGTGCTCCAGGCCCTCGATCTCCAGAATGCGACCGGAGAACTCGTTGATCTTGCCTTTCTTCTCAACGGTCAGCATGCCTTGCTTGATGCCGTACAGCGGGATGGCATGTACCAGATCACGCAGGGTGATACCCGGCTGCATCTCGCCCTTGAAGCGGACCAGAACGGATTCTGGCATGTCCAGCGGCATAACACCGGTAGCAGCGGCGAACGCCACCAGGCCGGAGCCGGCCGGGAAGGAAATGCCCATCGGGAAACGGGTGTGGGAATCACCACCGGTACCGACGGTGTCCGGCAGCAGCATGCGGTTCAGCCAGGAGTGGATGATGCCGTCGCCCGGACGCAGGGCAACACCGCCACGAGTCTGGATGAAGTCCGGCATGGTGTGCTGCATTTCAACGTCAACCGGCTTCGGATAAGCCGCGGTATGACAGAAGGACTGCATCACCAGGTCCGCCTGGAAGCCCAGACACGCCAGATCTTTCAGTTCGTCACGGGTCATCGGGCCAGTAGTGTCCTGGGAGCCAACGGTGGTCATGTGCGGCTCGCAGTAGGTGTTCGGGCGAACGCCTTTGCCTTCTTCAAGGCCACATGCCTTGCCGACCATCTTCTGGGCCAGGGTAAAGCCTTTGGTGCCGGCTTCCGGATCTTTCGGCAGGCGGAACAGGTCAGTCGGGCCCATGCCCAGAGCGGCGCGCGCCTTGGCAGTCAGGCCACGCCCGATGATCAGCGGAATACGGCCGCCGGCCTGAACTTCGTCCAGGATGACGTCAGATTTGAACTTGAACTCGGAGATGGTTTCGCCGGCTTCGTTCAGGATCTTGCCTTCGTACGGGCGGATCTCGATAACGTCGCCCATGTTCATGTTGTCGACGGGTGCCTCGAAGACCAGGGCGCCGGCATCTTCCATGGTGTTGAAGAAGATCGGGGCAACCTTGTTACCGATGCAGACACCGCCGGCGCGCTTGTTCGGTACACCTGGGATGTCTTCGCCAAAGAACCACAGCACGGAGTTGGTGGCGGATTTCCGGGAAGAACCGGTACCGACTACGTCACCAACGAAGGCAACGGGCAGACCCTTGGACTTGATTTCGTCGATCTGGCTCATGGGACCGGTAACACCCGGCTCTTCCGGCTTCAGGCCATCGCGCTCCATCTTGTAGGCGGCGCGGGCGTGCAGCGGGATGTCCGGACGGGACCAGGCATCCGGGGCCGGAGACAGGTCGTCGGTGTTGGTTTCGCCAGTGACCTTGAACACCACCATCTTGGTGCTTTCCGGTACCTTCTTCTTGTTGGTGAACCACTCGGCGTTGGCCCAGGATTCCACCACGGATTTGGCCACGGAATTGCCCGCGTCCATTTTTTCCTTGACGTCGTTAAAGGCATCGAACATCAGCAGGGTTTTCTTCAGCTGCTCTCCGGCCAGCTCGGCCAGGTCGGCATCGTCCAGCAGCTCAACCAGAGTCGCGATGTTATAACCGCCCTGCATCATACCCAGCAGTTCAACTGCTTTGCGCTTGTCGAGCAGGGGAGAGCTGGTTTCGCCCTTGACGATCGCCGTCAGGAACGCGGCCTTGACGTAGGCAGCTTCGTCCACGCCCGGCGGAATACGGTTTTCGAGAAGGTAAACCAGGGTTTCCTCTTCACCCGCCGGCGGATTTTTCAGCAGCTCAACCAGGGCTGCAGTCTGCTCGGCGTTCAGGGGCTTGGGCGGGATACCCAGGGCTTCACGTTCGGCAACGTGTTCACGATAGGCTTCTAACACGATATGGACCCTCATCAGTTGGAATGTCCCGCTGGATGGCATCATGCCTGGCGGGAGGTTTATGGCGAAAAGGCCACGGGAGCCTCTGAATAACGCCTGAAAGCGTGGGGCGGGGTAATCAGGGTTTATTCAGAGACTCCCTAAACTGGCGCTGCATTCTATAGGAAACCCCTTATAAAGTTAAGTTGGACAGTGGTCGGAGAAATCTGTTAGCTGCGCTATACTCCCGCCTTTTCACAATCCAGCCCGTGTATTGCCATGAATGACGCCCTGCAAGAGATTCACGATTTTCTTCCCTGCCGCACGCCGCCGGCGTGGATCGACAATGCCCTGGCCAACCAGGATGTTCTGCTGATCGATCACGCCCACTGCGAGAAAAAGGCTGCCTCTACGGCGCTGAGCCTGATGTACCGGTATGTCGATAACGTGGATCTGCTGAACAGGATGTCTCGCCTTGCGCGCGAGGAACTTCGGCATTTCGAACAGGTATTGGCGATCATGGGAAAGCGGGGCATCACATACACCCATCTTTCGCCGGCCCGATACGCTGCGGGGCTCCGGCAGGCGGTTCGGACTGAGGATCCGGGCAGACTGGTGGACGTGTTGATCGTTGGCGCGATCATCGAAGCCCGGTCCTGTGAGCGATTTGCCGCGCTCGCTCCACATCTGGACGAGAAACTGGCGGATTTCTACAACAGCCTGCTCAAGTCCGAGGCCCGGCATTACCAGGATTATCTCAAACTGGCGGTGCAGGCCAATGGCGGGCCGGTAGGCGAGCGTGTGGATGTGTTTCTGGCCCTCGAAAAGGAACTGATCCAGGCACCGGACGCCGAGTTCCGTTTCCACAGCGGGCCGGTTGTCCCGGCACGGTAACCCGGGCAGTCCTTACAGTGCCCGACACAACTCGATCCACGCATCAATGCCAGCACTGCGGTACTTCTGTTTGTGCAGGATGAAGTAGAAGTGCCGGTCGAAGTGACGGTGTGAAGGCACGGAGAGGGGCACCAGGCTCCCGCGTTTGAAGGCATCGACCAGGACGACCTGTGACAGGCAGCCGATACCCAGATTGGCCTCGACGGCTCGCTTGATGGCTTCGGTATGCTCCAGCTCCAGGAGCACGTTCAGGTCCGGAAGCAGGCCGTGCATGCCCCGTTCAAAGCTTTGCCGGGTGCCGGAGCCCGGTTCCCGCATGATCCAGGTGGCGTCCCGGAGGTCGTCGTCGGTCAGCGTGCCCTTTTGGGCGAGAGGGTGATCCGGCGCGCAGAACACGATCAGTTTATCGTCCCGCCACGGGATGACCTCCAGTTCCGGAGACTGGAGTTCGCCCTCGATCAACCCGATATCCAGCTCGAAATCCTTCACCCGCCGGGCGATGGTGCTGGTATTGGCCACTTCCAGAGACACCCGGGGGTGAGTAGGGGTATTCATGTATTGGGCCATGACGCCAACGGCCAGATAGTTTCCTATGGTTAATGTCGCGCCGACCTTGAGGGCTCCGATCTCCGTGTGCTTGCTGAAGGCCTGTTCCAGTTCTCCGGCCTGCGCCAGAACGGATTCGACTTTGGGGCGGTACAGTCTCCCCAGCTCGTTCAGCTGGAGACGCTTGCCGACCCGGTCGAACAGCTGGATATCAAACTGGTTCTCCAGCTCCTTGAGTGCACTGCTGGCCGCTGACTGCGACATGGCAAGGGATTCGGCGGCCCGGGTGATGTTCTGAAAATGGGCGGCGGCGAGGAATACTTCGAGTTGGCGGAAACTGAATTTCATAATGAATCGCTATAAATCGATTGACCCGAATAAGGTTATGAGAATATCCCATTTCATCGATAGGTTAGTGGTGGGGTAGAATTTAGGCAATTCAATTTTAGGCTTAATCTTTTCGTATCAGAGCAGGTAAGGGGTTTACATGAGCAACCTGATGAAAGAAACCGTCACCAGTGTCCATCACTGGAACGACACCCTGTTCAGTTTCAAGACCAGCCGGGATCCCGGCTTCCGGTTCAAGAACGGCCACTTTGTGATGATCGGGCTTGAAACCGATGGCAAGCCGCTGATGCGCGCCTACAGCATCGCCAGTGCCAACTACGAAGAAGAGCTGGAGTTCTTCTCGATCAAGGTGCCCGATGGTCCGCTGACATCCCGCCTGCAGCGAATCAAGCCGGGTGACGAGATACTGCTGAGCAAAAAGCCGACGGGCACGCTGGTCCTGGATAATCTCCTTCCGGGCAAGAATCTCTGGCTGATCAGCACCGGCACAGGGTTGGCGCCATTCATGAGCATCATCAAGGATCCGGAAGTCTACGAGGCCTTCGACAAGGTCATTCTGACCCATGGCGTTCGATACATTTCTGAACTGGCTTATCAGAAGGAGATCGAGGAACTGCCTGAGAACGAATTCTTTGGTGAGATGGTGAAAGGCAACCTGCTTTACTACCCGACCGTTACCCGCGAACCGTTCCGCAACGAGGGTCGCCTGACCGACGCCATGGAATCGGGCAAGATCACACGTGATCTCGGACTTCCCGATTTCAACCCGGATGAGGACCGCTTCATGATTTGCGGCAGCCCGAGTATGTTGAAAGATACCTGTGCCATTCTGGACAAGATGGGTTTCCGGGAAGCTCGTGGCGGCGATATGGGGCACTACGTTATCGAGAGGGCATTCGTAGAGCAGTAACCCGATTCCCTGTTCGCACCTCCTGAAAACCCGCGGTCTCTCACCGCGGGTTTTTTTATGGTGACTTTATACAGATCAATGCGCCGAATAGTCTCAAAGCCGCAAGATGGTTCTAATGAGCATGGTAATCGCCGAATACTGATCTCTTCAGAGGAGCTGTAAATGACCATTGGCAAGCGGAAGACCATGATCCTGGCCGGTTTTATCGGCAACGTCGTGGAGTGGTACGATTTCGCTGTCTACGGTTACATGGCGGGTATTCTGGCCGGGTTGTTCTTTCCCGGTGAAGACTCGGTTGCGTCCCTGATTGCAACTTACGGCGTGTTTGCGGCCGGTTTTATCATGCGTCCGCTGGGGTCCGGCGTTTTTGGCTGGCTGGGGGACACCATCGGCCGAAGCAAGACCATGCTGATTTCCGTCACCATGATGGTGTTACCCACGTTCCTGCTCGGTTGTCTTCCGACCTATCATCAGGCGGGCTTGCTGGCGCCGGTGCTGCTGGTGATCATCCGGATGGTTCAGGGACTGTCGGTGGGAGGGGAATTCAGCAGTTCCGTGACCTACCTGGTTGAAACAGCGCCGGATGATAAGCGTGGCATGGCCGGTAGCTGGGCAAATACCGGCAGTATCTTCGGAATGCTGCTGGGCGCAGGCATGGCGGCTCTGGTGACCAGCTGGATGGACAGTGGATCGGTCCATGACTGGGGCTGGCGTCTGCCTTTCCTGTTTGGGGGCGTCATTGGTCTGATCTCCATCATGCTTCGGCGCCATCTGCCGCGTTCGGAGCATTTTCAGCGCCACCACGACGAGCGCTGTGACACCTCCCCACTTCTGGAAGCTTTCACCACCAATCGTCGCGAAACGTTACTGGCGGTCTGCTTCGCGTCTGCCTATGGCGTTCTTTTCTATCTCCCGATTGTTTACCTGCCCGAATGGCTCCACTCGGAGACAGGAATGCCCTTGCATCTGGCCCTTCAGATCAACACCGTTGCCACCGCCGTTTTGTTGGTGCTGATACCTATCTCGGGCTGGCTTGGGGATCATCTGATTCGCCGGACCCACTTCATTGCCGGTGCCATGTTGTGTCTGGCGATAGCAGGGTGGCCGCTGTATCTCTGGCTGGTCAGTGACAGCATCGTCGCGGCGGTTGTCGTGCAAATGCTGCTGATCGCCTTTATTGCCGTCCCGCTCGGATCCGCTCCGGCGATGTTCGTTGAGCTCTTTCCGGCACGGGATCGGCTGTCGGGATACTCAGTGGCCTACAACCTCGGGCTGGGGGTGATCGGGGGCACAACCCCCATGATTTCAACCTGGCTGATCGATGTCACGGGTGTTTCAACCGCGCCCGCCATCTATCTCGTGCTGATGGCGGTGATTGCTTTCGTGGCCTTGCTGTTCATTCCGGATCGCAGTCGGGAAGTGCTGCGTTAAGGTCGATGATCCGCGCTACTCTCTGGCGCGTGGGTCGGCCGTTTCTTCATCCAGCCAGGTGCCACAGAACTTGCAGTAACGGGCATCCCGCTCATGGTGATGGCGGCCACAGCCCGGGCAGGCTTCGTCTGAATACCGCTCTGCACGCAATGCCCGGATGACCTCGGCGGAAAAGACCCCGACTGGCAGGGCGATGATGGAGTAACCTGTCAGCATGATGGCGACAGAGATAAATTGCCCGAGGGGTGTGATCGGGGTGATGTCGCCGTAGCCCACCGTGGTCAGGGTGACGATGCCCCAATAGATGGCGGTCGGAATACTTGAGAACCCGGCTTCGGCGGGTTCGATCAGGTACAGGATGGACGAGAAGATTGTCACCAGCATCAGTACCGTGAAAAGGAACAGCATGATCTGGTGCCGGCTGCGGAGCAGGGCGTCGAGCAACAGGCGCTTTTCTCCCTCAATGGTCATCATATCCAGTACCCGGAACAGTCGCAGCGCACGGAGCAGGCGCACCACAATCAGCGTATGCGCGCCGGGGAACAGCAAAACCAGCCATGTCGGCAGTACCGATAACACATCAATGACGCCATAGAAGCTCTTCAGGTAAAGCAGGGGCTTGTCGAGGCAATAGATTCTCAGAGCCAGCTCGACCGTGAAAATGACGGTGATAAACCACTCGATGTAAAAAAAGTAGTTTCCATATTGTTGGTGGTATTCGGCGATGCTGTTCAGCATGACGATACCGACGCTCAGAAAGATCAGGATCACCAGGACAACATCAAATGCTTTGGCGGCGGGCGTGTCCGATTCGAAAATGAGCTGGAATAACCGGGTTCTAAGTCCGACTTTCGCCGGTTTCATGGATGGCATCAGAGGGGGGTCTCCAGCTTGGCAGCGACATACTTATTCTGACCTAGACTTTAGAGAGCTGGCTTATGCCCCGTCAACAGACGGTTGCACGTAATGGACGCCTGAAAGAGGCCACGTATTATCTGATCCTGGAATCTGCCATATGAAACCATCGCAGCAATCGACACCGCAGAAAATGGCGTCGGACGTGAACCGGATCATCCGGTCCGAGCACAGTCGCAACAGGGCAGGCAAGCTGATTGCGGTACTGGCGATACCGGTGGTTGTGGCGGTATTGCTCTTCCTGCTATGGCCGGCGGAAGCGGTGCCTGTCTGGCAAACACACGCCATTGACCGGGGTGACATGATTCTGACCGCGACGGCCACCGGCAGTCTGGAACCCAAGAGTGAGGTGTCGGTGGGTGCGGAGATTTCCGGCCGGATAACCCAGGTACTTGTGTCTGACAACGATCATGTCAGTAAGGGCCAGACGCTGGCGTTGTTCGATACCGATGAATTGAATGTGGCGCTGGATCAGGCGGAGGCGCAACTGGCTTTGGCGAAGGCTTCTCTTGCCGAAGCGGAGGCGACACTCAAGGAGGCCCTGGCGGGAGAGCGACGGACCAACGAATTATGGGACCGTGGCACTGCCGCCCAGGCTGACGTGGATGCTGCGGCGGCGGTCCGGCAACGCTCAGAAGCAAAGGTTGACTATGCCCGTGCCTCCGTCAGGCAGGCGCAGGCCTCCGTGTCGCAGGCGCGCACACGCCTGGAAAAGGCCGTGATCCGGTCTCCCATCGACGGCGTTGTGCTTCAGCGCAGCATCGAACCGGGCAATACCGTCGCGGCCAGCTTCCAGACGCCGGTGTTGTTCCTGCTGGCTGAAGACCTGGGCCAGATGGAGCTGCATGTGTCGATGGACGAAGCGGATGTCGGACTTGTGGAAGCGGGGCAGCCGGCCACCTTTACCGTCGATGCCTGGGCCGGACGGCAGTTCCAGGCCAGGGTCCTCAAGGTGTATCTGTATCCGAACATTGAGAATAACGTGGTCACCTATACGACCGTGCTGTCGGTGGATAACCGTGACGGATTGTTGAAGCCGGGTATGACGGCCACCGCAACCATCGAAACCGGGCGGCGCCAGGGTGTCCTGAGGGTACCCAATGCCGCGTTCCGGTTTACGCCCCCGTCACAGTCGGCCGATACCGGTGGACTCTTCCGGCATCCAGCCGGTAGGGCTGGCAATGGCCGGTCTGGCCCCTCGAATACCGTATGGCTTCTGAAGGACGGCAAGCCAGATCGTAAGGTCGTGAGCACTGGTGCCACAGATGGACTTTATACGGAACTGACCGGCAATGAACTGTCTGCGGGCGACGAAGTCATCGTTGGTGTAACGCAGGCGTCAGCGAAATGAGCGATGGATACGGCGAGGTTCGTGAATCGGGTGTGCCTCCGACGATTGTTGAGTTGTGTGACGTCTACAAGATTTACGGCAGAGGCGCGACCGAGGTGCGGGCTCTGGACGGCGTCAGTCTGACGATCCGGGCGGGCGAATTCGTGGCGATCATGGGGCCGTCCGGGTCCGGCAAATCGACCTGCATGAACATTATCGGCTGCCTCGATAGCCCTTCCGCCGGACAGTACATCTTCAGCGGCGTCGATGTCGGAACACTGGGGCGAGATGAGCGCGCGCTGGTGCGTCGCCACTTCATGGGATTTGTGTTCCAGAGTTACAACCTGCTGCCGCGAACCAGTGCATTGTCCAATGTCGAGTTGCCCCTGGTATATGAGGGGGTCCGTCCGGCGCTCAGGCATCGTCGGGCCGTGAGCGCGCTGGCAGCCGTGGGATTGGCCGATCGACAGGCGGCAACCTCGGCCGAATTGTCTGGCGGGCAGCAGCAGCGGGTCGCCATCGCCCGCGCTCTGGTCACGGAACCACCGGTGCTGCTGGCGGACGAGCCGACGGGTAACCTGGATACGGTCATGGCACGGGAAGTCATGACCCAGCTCACCGATGTCCGAAGGGAACGTGGTGTCACCATCGTCATGGTAACCCACGAACCGGACATCGCCCGCTACGCCGACCGGGTGCTTCTGTTCACCGACGGTAAGCTGGTCCGGGACGGAACACCGGCGGAGGTTCTGGCATGAGGGTGCTGGACGTTCTGTCGCTCTCCACACAGGCGATTGCCAGGAATAAACTCCGATCGTTTCTCACCACGCTTGGCATCATCATCGGCGTGGCCAGTGTGGTGGCCATGGTGCATCTGGGTCAGTCAGCCACTCGCAGTGTGACTGAACGCATCGCCAGCATCGGCTCCAATCTGCTTTTCGTCATGCCGGGGACCTCCCTGCGAGGGCCGGGCGCGGTGCGAACCAGTGCCGAAAACTTCGACCTGTCCGATGTGGATGCGATTCGCAGGGAAGTGGATGGCGTTGAAGTCGCGCCGGCTTTGGCCACCACAGCCCGGGTGGTCGTGGGCAATGCCAATGACACGATTCCGGTTCTTGGAACCAGCAACGAATACCTGTCAGTCCGGAACCATCCTCTTGATTACGGCCGCGCGTTCGAGTCTGGTGAATTATCGTCGGGCGCTTCCGTGTGCATTATCGGCAAGACCCTGGTGGATGAGATGTTCCTGGGTCAGGAGCCCCTTGGTGCGACGATCCGCGTAGGTAGAACCGCGTGCCGGGTCATTGGCGTGCTCTCCGAAAAAGGGGAATCCATGGGGCAGGACCGGGACAAGACGATTCTGATGCCAATCAAGGCCGTCCAGCGGCGGCTGGTTGGCAAGCTGGATGTCAGTGTCATTTACGTGTCTGCGCTGGTGGACGGCACGACCAAACGGGTCCAGTCCCAGATCGAGTCCCTGTTGCGGCAGCGGAGGCGAGTCGACAGTGGCGGCGTGGACGATTTCTACGTGCGGGACACCCAGGAAATTGCCGAGGCGCTGGAAAGTACGACCAATACACTCACCGTGCTTCTGGGCGCGATTGCTGCCGTCAGCCTGCTTGTCGGCGGGATCGGTATCATGAACATCATGCTGGTTTCGGTGACCGAACGAACGCGTGAAATCGGTATACGGCTGGCGATCGGGGCCCGCGCCCGCGACGTGCTGAACCAGTTTCTGGTGGAGTCCATCGTGTTGTCGACGCTGGGCGGGATCATTGGCCTGTTGCTCGGGGTTGGGGGGACCTGGTTGCTTACCTGGAAACTGGATATGCCGTTCGTGCTCTCACCCCTGATCATGGTGGTGGGTTTCTCGTTCTCGGTGGCCATCGGCGTGGTGTTCGGATTCTTCCCCGCGCGAAAGGCCGCCAGGCTGAACCCGATTGATGCGCTTCGCCATGAGTGAATTCAGGACGGGTTTGCGTGTATAGTCTGGCGCGTTTTGTCTCAGGAAGAATGCTATGTTTTCGATTGAACTTGATCCCCGTTTCAGTGATACCGATGCGCTTGGCCACATCAGCAATACCTCGTTGCCAGTGTGGTTCGAGCAGGGCCGAACACCCATTTTCCGAATTTTTCATCCCGATCTGGAAGTCGAAACCTGGCCGTTGATCCTGGCCCGGATGGAGATCGATCTTCTGGCCCAGAGCTACTGGCACATGCCCGTTGAAATCCGCACCGGTGTCGGCAAGATCGGTAACAGTTCCGTCCACGTGGTTCAGGAAGCCTGGCAGAATGGCAAGCAGATTGCGCGCGGTATTGCCGTGCTCATTCACTTTGATTACAACAGCGAGAAATCGGTGCCAATCCCGCAGGAGATCAAGGATCAACTGGCTGAACATGCCATGCCGGAATGATGAGCCTGTTCACGGCGCTCATTATTGCTCGGTTGAGGGGGATTGATTGATTCTCAATCGGATGGTTCACCTGCTGGTTGCGTTGTCCGTTCTCGTGCTTGCCGCCTGTGATTCTGGTCCCGAGACCCGGGAAGCCGAGGCTATCAGGCTGGCACTGACGCCCGCGCAGCTGCACTGGGTTGGCGCGCAGATTTTCCGGAATGAGTGCGCGAGCCGGAGAGAATGCCTGGTGCATTGGAATGAGGGAGAAGCCTTTCCATCGCTGGGTATCGGGCATTTCATCTGGTATCCCACGGGGGTTCACGGCAAATTTGTGGAGAGCTTTCCTCCGCTGATCCAGTTCATGGAGGAGCACGATGCGCCGATTTCCGAGTGGTTGAAGCGCCTCGATCCCTTTGATGCGCCCTGGCCCGATCGGGCAACTTTCCTGCAGGTGGATCCGGACTCCCGCACTGAGCAATTACGGGATTTTCTCAGCCAGACTCGGGGCTTGCAGGCGGCGTTCATCTTCCAGCGTACCCGCCTGGCCCTGGGTCGCGTTCTGCAGGCGGCGCCATCGTCCGAGAAACCCCGCCTACGGAAGGCGCTCGTTGAACTGAGTGCCACACCCGGCGGTGCCTACGCGTTGATGGATTATGTCAATTTCAAGGGGGAGGGGCTTGCCGAGTCCGAACGGTATCATGGCGAGGGCTGGGGGTTGCTTCAGGTCTTGCTTGAAATGCATTCCAATCCGGAACAGACGGCCCTGTCTGCTTTCCGGGAGGCAGCCGGCCGGGTACTGACCCGGCGTGCGGAGAATGCACCCAGAGCCATCGAGCGGGAGCGATGGCTGCCGGGCTGGCTCAAGCGACTGGACACCTATCGGGAGCCGCCTGCCTCGGGATCATCCTAACGGAGCTTTTTTCAGCGCCGGCTCCTGGCCGGGTTCTGCCTCGATCCACCAGATGTTCTGGTCCCAGTCGCCGAGCACCATCCGTTTTGCGTCCGCGCCATTGGCGTGAAGTGAATGCACCGCTGGCCGATGGGTATGGCCGTGAATCATCCGCTGTACACCGTGATGTTCCAGTTCCCGGACCACCTCTTCCGGCGTGACATCCATAATGGTTTCGGCCTTGCCCTGGTTTTTGGCCATGGAGATTTCGCGGAGTTGCCGGGCCATCTGCTGGCGGTCTTCCAGGGGGCGTGCCAGGATCATCTGCTGCCACTGGGGGTTGCGCATGTTGGTCCGGAATTTCTGATACTCCACATCCGCCGTACAGAGGCTGTCGCCGTGCATGAGCAGGGTGGGGGTGCCGTGAAGGTCGATGACGGTCGGGTCTTCGAGCAGTGTCGCACCGGCACGGGCGCAGAAGTCCTCGCCGATCAGGAAGTCCCGGTTACCGTGCATCAGAAAGATGTCGGTTCCGTTCTCGTTGAGGTCCTTCAGTGCCGCGGCGACCTGTTCCTGAAGCGGCGTCCTTTCGTCATCGCCAATCCAGGCTTCAAAAAAATCGCCCAGAATATACAGTCGCTCCGCTCCCTGCGCAGTGGTGCGCAGGAAGCCGAGAAACGCATCTGTGATGTCCGGACGGGATTCTTCCAGGTGCAGATCCGAGATAAACAGCGTGGTCACGCGTCCTCCACCACCTCGGCTTTTTCGATCACAACGTCGTCAGCGGGGACGTCCTGATGGCCGGCCCGCATGGTGGTGCGCACCGCCCGGATCCGGTTGACAGTATCCATGCCTTCCACGACCTTGCCGAACACGCAGTAGCCCCAGCCTTCGGCGTTCTTGGCGGTGTGGTCGAGGAAACCATTGTCCTGAACGTTGATGAAGAACTGCGCCGTGGCGGAGTGGGGGTCCATGGTGCGAGCCATGGCGATGGTGCCGGTCATGTTGCTCAGGCCGTTGTCGGCTTCGTTCTGGATCGGCTCGCGGGTCTTCCGTGGGGTCATGCCCGGTTCGAAGCCGCCCCCCTGAATCATGAAGTTGCTGATCACGCGGTGGAAAATCAGGCCGTCGTAAAAGCCGTCACGGACATACTGTTCGAAATTTTTCGCCGTTTCCGGGGCCTTTTCGTGGTCCAGTTCGAGCTTGATATCGCCGAAATTGGTTTGCAACAGAATCATCAGGGTTTCCTGTTTCGGGTTAGGGAACGTTCAGGCCGTTATTGTACTCAAGAGTTTTCCGCTATGCATGAGTCCGGCAAGGATTTGTGAGTATAATAGGCGGTTTCAGATTCAACCCCTGTCCAACAGAGATTGTATGAGCGCCGAATCGAAGAAAGCCCACAACTTTATCCAGAGCCTGATTGAAGATGCGATTGCCAAGGGAGAGCATACCGGCACCGTCGTGACCCGTTTCCCGCCGGAACCGAATGGCTATCTCCATATTGGTCATGCCAAGTCGATCTGTCTGAATTTTGGCATCGCCGAGACCTTTGGTGGTGAATGTAACCTGCGGTTTGATGACACCAATCCGGAGAAGGAAAACCAGGAATACATCGACGCCATCAAGCAGGATGTGCAGTGGCTCGGGTACGAATGGGCCGGCGAGGTCCGGTTCGCCTCGGATTACTTCGACGCCCTCTACGATTTTGCGGAGGAGCTGATCCGCAACGGCAAGGCCTACGTTTGCGCGTTGACGGCCGATGAGATGGCCGAGTACCGGGGCACGCTCAAAGAGCCGGGGCGCAACAGTCCCTACCGGGATCGTCCTGTTGATGAAAACCTCCAGCTCTTCCGGGATATGCGGGATGGCAAATACGGCAATGGCGAGCTGGTGCTGCGGGCGAAGATCGACATGGCGTCGCCGAACATCAACCTGCGCGACCCGATCCTCTACCGTATCCGTTATGCCGATCACCACCAGACCGGCAGCAAGTGGTGCATCTACCCGATGTACGACTATACCCACCCGATCTCGGACGCGCTGGAAGGGATTACCCATTCCCTGTGTACCCTGGAGTTTGAGGATCACCGGCCGCTGTACGACTGGGTGCTGGACAACATCTCTGTGCCTTGCCATCCGCGCCAGATCGAATTTGCCCGGCTCAACCTGAATTACACCATCACCTCCAAGCGCAAACTCAAGCGCCTGGTGGATGAAGGCTATGTGGACGGCTGGAACGATCCGCGTATGCCAACCATTTCGGGCATGCGCCGTCGGGGTTATACGCCGGAATCCATTCGCAATTTCTGCAACATGATCGGTGTCAACAAGGCCGGCGGTACGGTGGATGTCGGCATGCTCGAGCACGCCATCCGGGAAGACCTCAATGCCCGCGCGCCGCGCGCCATGTGTGTGATGCGCCCGCTGAAGGTCACCCTGACGAATTACCCGACCGACAAGACCGAAACCCTGACATTGCCGGTGCATCCGCAGAACCCGGATATGGGTGAGCGGGAAGTGACCTGGAGTCAGGTGTTGTACATCGATCGGGAGGATTTTGCCGAGGAGCCGCCGCGCAAGTGGAAGCGCCTTGCCCCGGACCAGGCAGTACGACTGCGTGGTGGCTATGTCATGACCTGCCGCGAAATCGTGCGGGATGCCAGTGGCGAGATCGTCGAACTGAAATGCGAGTACGATCCGAACACCCTTGGGGTCAATCCCGAAGGCTACAAGCCGAACGGCGTGGTTCACTGGGTATCGGCCCACGACAGCGTGGAAGCGGACATCAATGTCTATGATCGCCTGTTCAATCATGAGTCGCCGGACAGCGACAAGGACGGTGACTTCGTCGACCATCTCAACCCGGATTCCCTGGTTGTGCTGAAGGGCGCGCGGGCCGAAAAGGGCCTGGTGGATCCTCGCACCGATCTGCCGTACCAGTTCGAGCGGGAAGGCTACTTCTTTTGCGATCAGGAGCAGACCGCCGCGGCCGGACGCCCTGTGTTCAACCGCACGGTCACATTGCGGGATTCCTGGGGTAAGGGGGGCAAGTGATCCGAATCTACAATACGCTGACGCAGAAAAAGGAAGAGTTCCGCCCCATCGAACCGGGCAAGGTGCGGATGTATGTCTGCGGCATGACCGTCTATGACTACTGCCATCTCGGGCATGCCCGGGTTCTGGTCGCCTTCGACGTGGTCACGCGGTACCTCCGGCACCGGGGCTACGATGTGGAGTACGTCCGGAATATCACCGACATCGACGACAAGATCCTCCGTCGGGCGGATGAAAACGGCGAGGCGTATACCAGTCTCACGGACCGTATGATCCAGGCGATGCATGAAGACGAGGCCCGGCTCGGCGTTTTGTCGCCCGACGAAGAACCCCGGGCGACGGCCTACATCGACGATATCATCGCCATGATCCAGCAGCTGATTGCTGGCGGCCATGCCTACGCGGCCGACAATGGCGATGTCTACTTTTCAGTCGAGTCCTTCCCGGACTACGGCAAACTCAGCAAGAAAAAACTGGACGACCTGATTGCCGGAGCCCGGGTGGATGTTCAAGAGGCCAAGCGCAGTCCGGCGGACTTTGCCTTGTGGAAAGCGGCCGGTCCTGGTGAAGTGAGCTGGCAGTCGCCATGGGGAGACGGTCGTCCCGGTTGGCACATCGAATGCTCTGCCATGTCGACCCGGTGTCTGGGAAATACGTTCGATATACACGGCGGTGGTCCCGATCTTCTGTTTCCCCATCATGAGAACGAAATCGCCCAGTCCGAATGTGCCACCGGCCATACCTTTGTGCATACCTGGATGCACGCCGGCGCCATCCGGGTAAACAAGGAGAAAATGTCCAAATCGCTGGGTAACTTCTTCACGATCCGGGAGATCCTCGAAACCTATCCGGCTGAAGTGGTCCGGTATTTCCTTGTCTCCAGCCATTATCGGAGCCAGGTGGATTATTCCGAGGAAAACCTCGCGGAGGCCGGTCGGACCCTGACCCGGTTATACCACGCACTGCGCGGCATTGTGCCAGCCAGTAGCGGGGAAGTGCCGGAGACCGAACATGATCGTCGGTTTGCCGAAGTCATGGATGACGACTTCAACACAGCCGGTGCCATCTCGGTACTGCATGCGGTGGCCAACGAGATCAATCAGCTCAGACGGGACGGCGAGGATCAGGCGGCCCGGCGAAGTGCCGCCGTGCTGGTTCGCCTCGGTGCCGTAGTGGGGCTGCTGCAACAGGATCCGGAGGCCTTTTTCCAGGCGGATACCGGCAGCGACCTCACCGCAGAGGAAATCGAGCGAATGATCCAGGCCCGGGCCGATGCCCGGAAGGACAAGAACTTTGCCGAGGCCGACCGGATTCGTGATGAGCTTGCGGACAAAGGCATTGTTCTGGACGACAGTCGCGAGGGAACGACCTGGCGAAGGGCCTGAATTTCCGGGCGTGGCCAGTTGGTCAGACCAGTTTTGCGCGCGCAGGAATGATCTTGTAAGGATTTTCCCTTACAATGCGGCGCTCAAATTAGAATGCCCCCTCGAAGCGAAGGGGGAGTCGGGAAACGTAACCCACTGAGGCAGACAACGATGACAGAACGCGTACAAGTCGGCGGCATTCAGGTCGCAAAGAATCTGTATGACTTCGTGAACAACGAAGCGATCCCGGGCACCGGAATCGATGCCGATAAATTCTGGGCCGAATTTGACAAGATCGTGAACGAGCTTGCGCCACGTAACCGCGAGCTGCTGGCCAAGCGTGATGCGATCCAGGAAAAGATGGACAGCTGGAACCGTGACCACAAGGGTCAGAAGCTGGACATGGCCGAATACAAGGCCTTTCTGAAAGACATTGGCTACCTCGTGGAAGAGCCGGCGGCGTTCAAGATCTCCACTTCCAATGTTGATCCTGAAGTAGCCACCATGGCGGGGCCGCAGCTGGTTGTTCCGATCATGAATGCGCGTTTCGCGCTGAACGCGGCCAACGCCCGTTGGGGTAGCCTGTACGACGCGCTTTACGGTACCGATGCCATCTCTGAAGAGGACGGTGCCCAGAAAGGCCCGGGCTACAATCCGGTCCGCGGCGCCAAGGTAATTGAGTGGGCCCGCAACCTGCTGGACAGCTCTGCTCCCCTCGCATCCGGCAGTCATAAAGACGCTGCCAAGTACCTGGTTGAGGGTGGCAAGCTGGTCGTCAAGCTGCAGAACGGTGAAACCACTGGCTTGAAAGATGAGGCTGGCTTTGTCGGCTTTACCGGCGCTGCCGACGCTCCCACGGGCGTTCTGCTGGTCAAGAACGGCATGCATTTCGAAATCCAGATCGATGCCAGTCACCCGATCGGCAAGGACGACGGTGCCCACGTAAAAGACGTCCTGATGGAATCTGCCCTGACCACCATCATGGACTGTGAGGATTCTGTTGCCGCGGTTGACGCGGATGATAAGGCGCTGGCCTACCGTAACTGGCTGGGCCTGATGAAGGGTGATCTGCAGGAGACCTTCGAAAAGGGCGGTCAGCAGATGACTCGCAAGATGAACGCGGATCGCACATACACCGGCGCCGATGGCAGCGAACTGGTGCTGAAGGGCCGCAGCCTGATGTTCATCCGCAACGTTGGTCACCTGATGACCAACCCGGCGGTCCTGCTGAAGGATGGTAACGAGATTCCGGAAGGTCTGATGGACGGCCTGATCACGTCCCTGATCGCCATTCACGACCTCAAGGGTAATGGCCCGTTCCAGAACAGCACCAAGGGTTCCATGTACATTGTGAAACCCAAGATGCATGGCCCTGAGGAAGTGGCGTTCACCAACGAATTCTTTGGTCGTGTTGAGGATGCGCTCGGGCTTCCGCGCTTCACCCTGAAAGTCGGCATTATGGACGAGGAGCGTCGTACGACCGTTAACCTGAAGGCGTGCATCGAGGCTGCGAAAGAGCGTGCGGTATTTATCAATACCGGCTTCCTGGATCGTACCGGCGATGAAATTCACACCTCCATGGAGCTGGGTCCCTTCATTCGCAAAGGGCAGATGAAGCAGGCGACCTGGATCAATGCATACGAGCAGTGGAACGTCGACATTGGGCTGGAAACCGGTTTCCGCGGCGTTGCCCAGATCGGTAAGGGTATGTGGGCGATGCCTGACCTGATGGCCGGCATGCTGGAAGCCAAGATTGGTCACCCCAAGGCTGGCGCGAACACCGCCTGGGTTCCGTCTCCGACAGCGGCGACCCTGCATGCGACCCATTATCACCAGGTCAGCGTTGCAGACGTGCAAAAGCAGCTGGAAAGCCGCGCCCGCGCCAACCTGGACGATATCCTGACCGTGCCTGTGATGGACGATCCGTCCTCCCTGAGTGCCGATGAGATTCAGCAGGAGCTGGATAACAATGCTCAGGGTATTCTGGGTTATGTTGTGCGCTGGATCGACCAGGGCGTGGGTTGCTCCAAGGTGCCCGACATCAACAACGTCGGTCTGATGGAAGATCGTGCAACCCTGCGGATTTCCTCCCAGTTGCTGGCCAACTGGCTGCACCATGGCGTCTGCACAGAAGCGCAGATCGAAGAAACCATGAAGCGCATGGCCGCGGTGGTTGACCAGCAGAACGCTGGTGATCCTGCCTACCGCAACATGGCTCCGAACTTCGACGACAGTGTCGCTTTCGAAGCCGCCATGGCACTGGTTCTCAAGGGCTGTGAACAGCCGAACGGCTACACCGAGCCGCTTCTGCACGCCTACCGCCAGAAAGCCAAGGCCAAATACGGCCAGTAAGGCTTCGGTGCATAAAAAACCCGCGGTTTACCGCGGGTTTTTTATGTCTGTAAGGCTCTGACGTTTTGCTCAGGGTCGCACGGCCCGGGAGCATCACTCCTGGTGCAGGACGTCCGCAGCGTACAGGGTGTTCTGAAGGAGTGTCGCAATCGTCATGGGCCCAACGCCACCAGGGACCGGGGTGATGAAGGCGGCGCGTTCTGCGGCAGCCTCGAATTCGACATCGCCTCTGAGTTTCCCGTCTTCGGTCCGGTTCATGCCCACGTCAATGACCGTGGATCCCGGCTTGATCCACTCGCCCTTTACAAGCCCCGGCTTGCCGACAGCAGCAATCAGGATATCGGCTTCGCCAACGTATTTTTCCAGGTTGTCCGTAAAGCGATGGCAGACGGTGGTTGTCGCGCCTCTTAGCAG
Source organism: Marinobacter koreensis (assembly GCF_023156285.1). Taxonomy (GTDB): domain Bacteria; phylum Pseudomonadota; class Gammaproteobacteria; order Pseudomonadales; family Oleiphilaceae; genus Marinobacter; species Marinobacter koreensis. The sequence goes on from NZ_JAKZAJ010000001.1 coordinate 895,250, forward strand.
CAGTTCCATGCTCATGGGGCGACCAACAATATTGGAGGCGCCAACGATGACCGCGTGCTGTCCCTTGTAAGGGGTATCGATGGAGTCGAGCAGGGTAATCACGCCCGCCGGAGTGCAGGGGCGCAAAGTGGGCTTACGCTGCATCAGTCGGCCGATGTTGTAGGGGTGAAAACCATCCACATCCTTGTCCGGACGAATCTTGACGAGGATCGGGTCTGCATCGAGGTGTGCGGGCAGGGGCAGCTGGACCAGTATTCCGTCCACGGCAGGGTTTTCATTGAGCTCGTCCACCAGGGCTTCGAGGGCGTCCTGTGAGGTGTCCTCCGGCAGATCGTAGGAGAGGGAAAGGATGCCGGTCTCTTCGCAGGCCTTGATCTTGTTGCCAACGTATACGCGGGAAGCCGGATCGTTGCCGACCAGCACAACTGCCAGGCCCGGCGCACGCAGGCCTTTCTGCTTTCTCGCTTCCACGCCGGCCGCGACTTGTTGTCGGACCTGTGCGGCAATCTCTTTTCCGTTAATAAGTTTCGCGCTCATAATTCCGTCTTGTCGGTTGGGCATCGGTAAATGAAGGCGGGGAATTGTCTCATGCTTCCGTCCGAACTCCAATTCGACGATTTTGTGTGGAAGGAACTTCTTTCGGGGTTTCGAGTCATCTGGAAAGGCGAGTGCTGACAGGATTTTCCAAATGCGTGTTGACGGCGTCCTCCGGCGCCGGTAATATGCGCGCCAACTTTGCTGAGGCACTTGTTGTTCAGGCATACGGGGTATAGCGCAGTCTGGTAGCGCGCCTGCTTTGGGAGCAGGATGTCGGGAGTTCGAATCTCTCTACCCCGACCAAACTCTGAATGTTCAGGTGGGTGAACGGTCAGGCGCCCGTAGCTCAGCTGGATAGAGCATCCGCCTTCTAAGCGGATGGTCGCAGGTTCGAGTCCTGCCGGGCGCGCCATTAAGCCTCAGGCCTGGTTCGCGCCGGGCGCCACAGGCAGCAAAGTTGAAAAGTTGAAGGTGCCGAAAGGTACGTCTTGATGTGGTGGACGTAGCTCAGTTGGTAGAGCTCAGGATTGTGACTCCTGCGGTCGAGGGTTCGAACCCCTTCGTCCACCCCACTTTTCCCCAAGCCTTGAATTTCCGCAGTGACCAGGCCTTGAACCCGTTTTGATGTCTTCTGGTCGGCGCAGTACATGCGAGAGTGGCGGAACTGGTAGACGCGCTGGATTTAGGTTCCAGTGGGGCAACCCGTGAGAGTTCGAGTCTCTCCTCTCGCACCACCCTTTTATTTTCTCATTCTATCCCCAATCTCTTCATGCCGGTGGTCCGGAGTTCTGTCGTTGCCTTGAATATGGCCGTACAGATGATTCTCTCGGCGGTGCAAACCGTGGTAAACTACGGCCTTTTAATTTTCGCCCACTCTGCGCTATCGCAGTCCGGGCAGGATTTATTGATAAAATTCATTCACATACCGAACCTGTAATTTGAGGATCTTCCATGCAAGTGTCTGTTGAAACGACCTCCAACATCGAGCGTCGCATGACGATTGGTGTGCCCGCCCAGGAAATCGACCAGGCGGTCCAGAAACGCCTGCAGGAAACAGCGCGCACTGTGCGTCTGAATGGTTTCCGCCCTGGCAAGGTGCCCATGAGCGTGGTCAAGCGTCGTTTCGGTGACAGCATCCGTCAGGAAGTGGTTGGCGAGGTTATGCGCGACAACTACATCAAGGCACTGCAGGAGCAGGACATCAACCCTGCGGGCTGGCCGCAGTTTGAACCGAAGACCATGGAAGAGGGCAAGGATCTCGAATTCGTGGCAACCTTCGAAGTGCTGCCGGAAATCGAGCTCGGTGATCTCAGCAAGATCGCCATTGAAAAGCCCGCTTCCGAAGTGACCGACAAAGACATCGATACCATGATCGACAACCTGCGTCGCCAGCAGGCCACGATGAAAGAGGTCAAGCGCAAGTCCAAGAACAAGGACATCGTGACCATCGACTTCAAGGGCTACATTGATGGCGAGGAGTTCGAGGGTGGTTCCGCCGAAGGTCAGCGCCTGACACTGGGCTCCGGACAGATGATTCCGGGCTTCGAGAAGGCCATCGTAGGTGGCAAGGCCGGCGAAGACATGGAAATCGAAGTGACCTTCCCTGAGGACTATCACAATGAAGACCTCGCGGGTAAGCCGGCCAAGTTCGAGATCAAGATCCACAAGGTGGAAGAGCCTCAGTTGCCCGAGCTGAATACCGAATTCTTCAAGAATTTCGGTATCGAAGCCGAAGACGAAGCGACCTTCCGTGAGGAAGTGAAAAAGAACATGGAGCGCGAGCTCAAGCAGGCGGTCTCCAACAAGGTCAAGAACGACGTCGTTGATGGCCTTCTGGAAAATACCGAACTTGACGTGCCGGCTGCGCTGGTTGATCAGGAAATTGATCGTCTGCGTCAGGATGCGGTCCAGCGCTTTGGCGGCCAGGTGGATTTCCAGCAGCTGCCCAAGGAAATCTTTGAGGAGCAGGCTACCCGTCGCGTCAAGACCGGTCTGCTGTTCCAGGAAGTGGTCAAGCAGAACGATCTGAAGGCGGATCCTTCGAAGGTTGAAGAAAAGATCCAGGAGATCGCTTCAACGTATGAACAGCCAGAGGAAGTTGTTGCACACTTCAACAACAATCCGGACCAGAAGTCCCAGATCGAGTCTTCTGTGCTGGAAGATGCTGTCGTTGACCACGTACTGGCGCAGGCCAAGGTCAAAGAGAAGAAGATGAAGTACGAAGAGGCCGTTGCTGCGGGCCAGCCGCAGCGTTAAGCGACGGCGACCGGCCGGGATAGCCGGTCACGTTGGCCGAATCCGAAAACAGCCGGCATGTCCGGCTGTTTTCATCTGGGCCGACTGGTGGCACAGTATTGGATGCCAACATATTGAATATTCGTGGCCTTGCGCCACAACCCATTGTCCACAAGGAGTTCAGGCGCACATGACGCAGAAACCAATCGATGGTCCCGCAATGGTTACCAATTCTGGCCTGGTGCCAATCGTTATCGAACAGACTGCTCGGGGCGAGCGTTCTTTCGACATCTATTCCCGTCTTCTGAAAGAGCGGGTGATCTTTATGGTTGGTCCGGTCGAAGACCACATGGCGAACCTGATTGTGGCTCAGATGCTTTTCCTGGAATCCGAGAATCCCGACAAGGACATTCACCTGTATATCAACAGCCCGGGAGGCTCTGTGACTGCGGGTATGTCCATCTATGACACCATGCAGTTTATCAAGCCCGACGTGGCGACGCTTTGCATTGGTCAGGCGGCCAGCATGGGCGCATTCCTTCTCGCCGGCGGTGCAGAGGGCAAGCGGGCGTGCTTGCCACACAGCCGGGTCATGATCCATCAGCCGCTTGGCGGATATCAGGGGCAGGCGACGGATATCGAGATTCACACACGTGAGATCCTGAAAATTCGCCACACCCTGAACTCCCTGCTGGCTCACCATACCGGCCAGGATCTTGAGACCATCGCCAAGGATACCGACCGTGACAATTTCATGGATCCGGACCAGGCCAAAGAGTACGGGTTGATTGATTCGGTACTTGATAAGCGCGTACCGAATACATAATACTGAAAGTCATCGCATCATCCTTGGCCGGCGTATCAGCCAGTAACGCCGGCTGTAAAAGAGCAGAGGTAATTCAATGGCAGATGAAAGAAACGGCAGAGGCGACGATAACGGCAAGTTGCTGTACTGCTCGTTTTGTGGAAAGAGCCAGCATGAAGTCCGGAAACTCATCGCAGGGCCCTCGGTGTTCATCTGCGACGAGTGCGTAGACCTGTGCAATGACATCATCCGCGAGGAGATTCAGGAGAACGCTGAGGAAGAGAGCAGTGATCGCCTTCCGTCACCGGCGGAAATCCGGGAGACGCTGGATGAGTACGTCATCGGCCAGGACCGGGCCAAGGTGGTGCTGTCTGTCGCTGTATACAACCACTATAAGCGGTTGCGCTACGGTGAGGGCAAGAGCGATGTCGAGCTTGGCAAAAGCAACATTCTCCTGATCGGCCCGACAGGTAGCGGTAAAACGCTGCTGGCAGAGACACTGGCGCGTATGCTGAACGTGCCGTTCACCATTGCTGATGCCACGACGCTCACCGAAGCTGGCTACGTGGGTGAGGACGTTGAGAACATCATCCAGAAGCTGCTGCAGAAGTGCGACTACGACGTCGACAAGGCGCAGCGCGGCATCGTCTACATTGATGAAATCGACAAGATTTCGCGAAAGTCGGACAACCCTTCCATCACCCGTGACGTGTCCGGTGAAGGTGTTCAGCAGGCATTGCTGAAACTGATCGAAGGGACGGTCGCTTCTGTGCCGCCGCAAGGTGGTAGAAAACATCCGCAGCAGGAATTCCTGCAAGTGGACACCACCAACATGCTGTTTATCTGCGGTGGTGCGTTTGCCGGCCTGGAAAAGGTGATTCAGGAACGGTCGGATCGCAGTTCCATTGGCTTCTCGGCCACGGTCAAGAGCCAGGACGACAGCAAGGCAACCGGGGACATCATCAAGGATGTCGAGACCGAGGATCTGGTGAAGTTTGGCCTGATTCCGGAATTCGTTGGCCGACTGCCGGTTGTGGCGACCCTGACCGAGCTCGATGAAGATGCGCTCGTGCAGATCCTGACCCAGCCCAAGAACGCGCTGACCAAGCAGTATCAGAAACTGTTTGATATGGAAGGCGTGGAGCTTGATTTCCGGGAAGACGCCCTGCGTGCCGTGGCGCGTAAGGCGATGGAGCGGAAGACCGGCGCCCGCGGCCTGCGGTCGATTATGGAAGCGACCCTGCTGGATACCATGTATCAGATTCCGTCCGAGCATGATGTCAGCAAGGTGGTGATTGACGAAAGCGTGATCAAGGGCGATTCCGAGCCGTTCAAGATTTACGCCAGTTCGGACCACGCCAAGGCTGTACCCGAGGACTGATCGACTGGTCTGTCCATCGAAGTCAGCCGTGAGGCATTGAAAAGGGGGCGGTTGCGCCCCCTTTTCGTATGGCCTTCCCACCGTATATGTACCCGCCCGTTTCGTTTCGTAAAAAGATTGCAATTTCCATTGGCGCCCCAATGAAGGGTGATATGCTGAAAGAAATACCGTCAGAGGAATTCCTATGACCCTGATACCCGAAGATACCGTGCAAGAATACCCGTTACTCCCGCTGAGGGACGTCGTGGTGTTCCCGCACATGGTAGTTCCGCTGTTTGTCGGCCGTGAAAAATCCATCCAGGCGCTGGAAGCGGCCATGGAGGGCAGTAAGGAAATCCTGCTGGTGGCGCAGAAAGATGCCTCCACTGATGAGCCTGGTGCCAAAGATGTGTTCGAGATGGGCACTCTGGCCACTGTCCTGCAGATGCTCCGGCTCCCGGATGGTACGGTCAAGGTGCTGGTCGAAGGCAATGCCCGGGCCTCGATCCGGGATATCAAGGAAGGCGACTACCTGACCGGTGGAGCCATTCTGCTTGATGAAGAAGGATTGCCGGAACGGGAAGAAGACGTACTCGTCAAGACATTAATGGACGAGTTCGAGAAGTTCGTGAAGCTTTCGAAGAAAGTGCCGTCAGAAGTGTCGAATGCGCTGACCGGCATCGAAGAGCTTGAGCGTCTGGCCGATACCATGGCGGCCCATCTCGAGATGCGGATTCCTGAGAAGCAGGAACTGCTTGAAGCGCTCGACGTGCGCAAGCGTGTGGATCTCCTGCTCGGCAAGTTGGATGGCGAGATCGATCTGATCGAGGTCGAAAAGCGCATCCGTGGCCGGGTCAAGAAGCAGATGGAGCGCAGTCAGCGCGAGTATTACCTCAATGAGCAGATGAAGGCCATCCAGAAGGAAATGGGCCAGCTCGGTGAGGGCAACAACGATTTCGAGGAGCTTGAGAACAAGCTCGAAGAAGCCGGTCTGCCGGAAGAAGCCCGCAAGAAGACCGAGGCGGAGCTGAACAAGCTCAAGATGATGTCGCCGATGTCGGCCGAGGCGACGGTGGTTCGCGGCTACATCGACTGGATGCTGGCTATCCCCTGGAAAAAGCGCAGCCGCGTTCGGCACGACATTGAAAAGGCCCGGGAAATCCTGGATCGGGACCATTACGGTCTGGACGAGGTCAAGAAACGCATTCTTGAGTATCTGGCGGTCCAGAGCCGGGTCAAGAAGGTGAAAGGGCCGGTGCTGTGTCTTGTAGGGCCTCCAGGGGTGGGTAAGACGTCCCTGGGGCAGTCCATTGCCAGGGCGACCAATCGGAAATACACCCGGATGGCCCTCGGCGGCGTTCGCGACGAGGCCGAGATCCGCGGGCATCGCAAGACCTACATTGGTGCCTTGCCTGGCAAGCTTCTCCAGAAGCTGTCGAAAGTGGGTGTGAAGAACCCGCTGTTCCTGTTCGACGAGATCGACAAAATGGGCATGGATCACCGCGGCGATCCGGCCTCGGCACTGCTGGAAGTGCTGGACCCGGAGCAGAACCACACCTTCAACGACCATTACCTGGAAGTGGATTACGACCTCTCGGATGTCATGTTCGTCTGTACGTCGAACTCCATGGATATTCCGCCGGCACTGCTGGATCGCATGGAAATCATCCGGATCCCGGGCTATACCGAGGACGAGAAGGTCAATATTGCGCTGCGGTACCTGTTGCCGAAGCAGATCAAGGCCAACGGTTTGCGCAAGGATGAGTTGGAGATTCCTGAAGAGACCCTTCGGGATCTGATCCGGTACTACACTCGTGAAGCCGGTGTACGCGGGCTTGAGCGGGAGATCGCCAAGATCTGCCGGAAGGTGGTTCGTGAGCATGTGGAGGCTGGTGAGAAGGCTGCAGTGACCCTGTCGCCGGAGATGCTCGAGGATTACTCCGGTGTCAAGAAATTCAAGTATGGGCTCGCTGAAGAGAGCGATCAGATCGGGCAGGTCACTGGCCTCGCGTGGACCCAGGTTGGCGGTGAGTTGCTGACCATCGAGTGCGCGCTGACTCCGGGCAAGGGCCGCGTGGTCAAGACTGGCTCGCTCGGCGATGTCATGCAGGAGTCTATCCAGACCGCACTGACCGTGGTCCGGAGCAGGGCAGCTGGCCTTGGAATTGCGAACGATTTCCATGAGAAGCACGACCTGCACGTTCACGTTCCCGAAGGCGCGACGCCGAAAGACGGTCCCAGTGCCGGTATCGGCATGTGCACCGCCCTGGTGTCAGCCCTGACCCGGATACCCGTCCGTGCCGACGTGGCGATGACCGGGGAAATCACTCTCAGAGGGCGCGTGTTGGCCATTGGTGGGCTCAAGGAAAAGCTGCTGGCGGCCCATCGCGGTGGCATCAAGACGGTTGTCATTCCGGAAGAAAACGTCCGTGATCTCAAGGAGATACCAGAGAATATCAAGGAATCTCTGGATATCCGGCCGGTGACCTGGATTGATCAAGTGCTGGATATCGCGTTGGCTTACCCGCCCGAAGCGCATGCGGAATCCCCGGCCGGAAAAACCGGTTCCGGAAAACCGCGAGATGATGAAGGTGAAGCGGCGGAGCGCATAAATACGCATTAAAGCCATGATGAGTTGTTGACATGCCAGAGAGCCCATTGGTATAACTGTTTCGCCGTGAAGCAGCCAATACCAAGGGCTCCCGCGCAGTATGTGCCTATTCCGAACACCGGTGTACAGCCGAAAGGAATAACAAAACTGAAGAATGGAATTCTCGGACCGCTTATGCGATAGTCGAGAACGTCCGCGAAAAAATAAACCAACCTATAACATCTTCAACCTGAAATCGAAGGGGTTTAGTGTGAACAAGTCCGAACTTATCGATGCAATTGCAGAGTCCGCAGATATCTCCAAAGCCGCCGCTGGCCGTGCTCTGGATGCCATGACCAACTCCATCACCGGTGCCCTCAAGAAAGGTGATCAGGTTACCCTGATCGGCTTCGGTACCTTCTCTGTCAAAGAGCGTGCTGCCCGCACCGGTCGTAACCCGCAGACTGGTGCCGAGATCAAGATTCCGGCCTCCAAAGTGCCTGGTTTCAAAGCTGGCAAGGCCCTGAAAGACGCCGTTAAGTAACGGTTCTTTCTCCGGCGGTTTGCTCTGGTAGGCCGCCAAGAAGAATTGAAGGCGCATTCCGAACAGGGTGCGCCTTTTTACGTTCAGCACATTCCAAGCCAATACCAAACCGAAAACAACGCACGACCTTGACGGGGATTCGGGAGAAACATGCTTCAAGATATTCGGGATAATGCCCAGGGTACCATTGCCAAGATCATCATCGTGGTTCTAATCGTTTCCCTTTCCATCTGGGGAATGGACGCCATTATTGGCGGGTTTTCCGGTGAGCCGGAGGTTGCCACGGTTAACGGCCAGGATATTACCGAACGAGAGTTTCTCCGCACGGTACAGATCGAAAAGCAGCGCCGCCTTTCCCAGATGGAAACGCCCGATCCCTCCCTGCTGAATGAAGATCAGCTCCGGAAGGATGTTCTCGAGAACCTTATCCGGGAAGAGACACTGACTCAGGATGCAGCGAGTCAGGGACTTGAACTGTCCGACTCCGACATCGACGCCCTGATCCGCCAGATGCCCCAGTTCCAGGTGGATGGAAAGTACAGCAGTGAGCGTTTTGCTGCGACAGTCCGGAACATGGGAATGGGCATTGGGGAGTTCCGTAATCTCCTTCGCAAGCAGTATGTGGTGAACCAGATCCGCAACGGCATTGTGCAAAGTGGTCTCGCGACCGAATCCAACGCCAGTCAGTTGCTGCAGATCCAGAACCAGACCCGGGATTTCCGGGCGCTCACCATTCCCGCGAAAGCCGTCGCTGACCAGGTGTCTGTGAGCGATGGGGATATTCAGGACTACTACGACAGCCACACCAGCCAGTTCCGGCAGCCAGAACAGGTCGATGCGGCCTACATCGCCCTGTCGGTTGGCGCTCTGGCCGACAGCATTGACGTGAGCGATGACGAGCTGAAGGCCTATTACGATCAGAAGAAAGATGGACTGGCTCGTGAGGAGCGTCGTGCCGCGCACATTCTGATTAATGATGGTCCGGACGCGTCCGCTACGATTGCAAAGATCCAGGATCGGCTCGCAAACGGGGAGTCGTTTGCCGACCTGGCGAAGGAATACTCCATCGATACGGCGACCGCCGACAAGGGCGGTGAGCTTGGGTACGCCGGTCGTGGCGTCTACGATCCCGATTTCGAAAAAGCCCTGTTCGGCCTCAAGGAAGGCGAGGTGTCGGAGCCGGTTAAAACTCGCTTTGGCGTTCACCTGATCAAACTCGAGGACATTCGTCGCTCCAAGGTGCCGTCATTTGACGAGATGAAAGACAAACTTCGTGCCGAGCTGGCGCGCAAGAAGGCCGAGGACAAGTTTGCGGAAGTTCGCTCGAAGCTGGCTGACTCCGCGTATGCGGCGGACGATCTGGCCGGGCCGGCAAAGGAACTCGGGCTTGAGGTCCGCGAGATTTCCGGTATTACCCGAGACGGTGGTCCCGCACCCTTCGATCACCCCGGGCTCGTCCGCCAGTTGTTCTCGGACGATGTGCTCAATGATGGCTATAACACCGAACTGATTGACGTGGGTGACAACCTGTCCGTGGTCGCGCGTGTCCGGGCGCACCGGGAGGCCAAGCAGCTGGAGCTGGATGCAGTAAAAGACCAGGTGCGTTCTACCCTGGTCGAACAGAAGACGCGTGAGGCCCTGGCGCAGCGCGCGGATTCCATTATCTCTGATCTCAAGCAGGGTAAGAGCGCGGATAAAATCGGAGCGGGTGAGTGGGTCGATTATACGGACCAGGGCCGCAACGCATCGGGCCTTCCTGCGCCGGTTCTGCAGACGGCGTTCTCATTGCCTCGTCCGTCCGAGAATCAGCCGAGCTTTGGCAAGGTTGTTGATGCAGATCAGGCGAGCGTGATCGAGCTGGATGCCGTTAATCAGGGTAAGGTGGATAAGGACAGCGAAGAATACAAGCGCCTTTACCGGTTCCTGTCTTCCCTCGAAGGGCAGCGGGATTACACGGCTTACCAGCAGATGCTGCGTAAGCGAGCGGAGGTCGAGCGCCCATAAGAGGCCTCGCTTCGGTCGCAAAACACAAAGGGCGCCATTTCGGCGCCCTTTGTGTTTTTGAGTCGTCAGACCCGGCAAAACTCTGCTAATTTGAAAAGCAATCCTGGTCAGTTCTGTGGGAAACGGGTCGCCTTCAGGCTCTCCTTGATTTTTTTGAGGTGGCCGAGAAAGTCCTTGCCTCGCTTGAGAGTCACGCCGGTTGCGAGAATGTCGATGACGGTGAGATGGATGATCCGCGAGGACATCGGCATATACACCTCCGTGTCTTCGGGTGCCGTGACCCCCAGAACCTCGGTGCAGCACTCGGAGAGAGGCGAGTCGGGATTGGTAATGCCGATGACGGTTGCGCCATTGCTCCGGGCAAGTCTGGCAATGTCGACCGTTTCCTTGGTGCGCCCGGTGTAGGAGATGAGAACGATCACGTCACCGACCTGGGCGCCTGCGGCCACCATGCGCTGCATCAGGGCGTCGTCGTAGGACATGACCGGAATATTGAATCGGAAAAACTTGTGCTGGGCATCAAGAGCGACGGAGGCCGAGCCACCCATGCCGAAGAAGTTGATCTGCTTGGCCTGTATCAGATAGTCGATAACGCTGGCCAGGGCCTTCGGGTCTAGGGATTGCCGGGCCTTGTCGAGGCTGGCGATCGTGCTCAGCATGATTTTGTCTGCGAACTCCGCGACCGTATCGTCCGGTTCGACGTTCTGGCCGACGTAGGGCGTTCCGGTGGCAATGCTCTGGGCAAGCCGGATTTTGAAGTCGGGAAAACCGGTGGCGGAGAAGCCGCGGCAGAAGCGGTTGACGGTCGGTTCGCTGACATCGGCCGCCCGGGCCAGTGCGGCAATGCTGTAACGAGTCGCTGCGCTGGGATCCCGAAGGATGGCTTCTGCTACCTTGCGTTCGGATTTGTTGAGGCTGTCCAGCCGAGCCTGGATGTCTTCCAGAAGGTTGTCGTCACGGTGCGCGGGGGTCGCCGCCATGGAAGGATACTCCCTGCTTCGGTTGTCATGGTGATAAAAAGGCCGACTGTGCTGCTTTCAGGCGTATGGTCGGGTAGTAAATGTGTCATTGTCAGTGAAAATCCTTGGATTCAAGGATCTGGAATGACACTATTTGTTTAATATTACTACACATGGCCTCCGGTTGGTATGTCGGCTTGGTGAGGCAAAGGCGGGGAGAGTGACTCGATGGTCAAAACGAGCGATACGCGCTGCGATCTCATGCTGTTTGGCGCCGTCGGTGATCTGGCCCAGCGGAAGCTGTTTCCGGCATTGTACCAGCTCGAGTGCGGGGGGTTGCTTGCTCGGGAAAGTCGGGTGCTCGCTCTGGCGCGCAGGGACATGGGGACCGACGAATTTCGAGATCAGCTGTTCGAGAACCTGAAGCGTTATGTGAAGCCCGCGGAGTTTGATGCCGGGGTTGCCCGCAGCTTCCTGGAACGGGTGGAATACCGGCTCCTCGATTTCACGGATCCGGCTGGCTATGACGTGTTACAGACGTGGCGGGACAGGCCGGACAATGAACTGATCGTCTATATGGCGACGCCGCCGGCCATGTACGGGGTCATCGCGAGAAACCTCAAGGCAGCCAGTTGCTGCAACGAGAATACCCGTGTGGTGGTGGAAAAGCCCATTGGTCATGACCTTGAGTCTTCAAAGGTGATCAATGACGAGCTGGGTGAAGTCTACAGCGAAAATCAACTTTTCCGGATCGACCATTATCTCGGCAAGGAGACGGTCCAGAACCTGATTGCCTTAAGGTTCGCCAACAACCTGTTTGCCTCCCAGTGGGATCAGAATCACATCTCTCACGTGGAAATCACGGTGGCGGAGAGTGTGGGCATAGAGGGTCGCTGGGGCTACTTCGACAAAGCTGGCCAGATCCGCGATATGGTGCAGAACCACCTCCTCCAGTTGCTTTGCCTGATTGCCATGGATCCGCCAGCCGATCTGTCGGCCGACAGTCTCCGCGATGAGAAGGTGAAGGTCCTGAAGGCATTGAAAACGATTCGTCCGGACATGATGGACAGTTACGTGGTTCGTGGTCAGTACACCGCCGGCACCAGCGATGGAAAACCGGTGCCCGGATATCTTGAAGAGGAGGGCGCCAACAAGGGCAGCGAGACCGAGACCTTTGTTGCCCTGAAGGCCGAAATTGAAAACTGGCGGTGGTCGGGGGTGCCCTTCTACATTCGCACTGGCAAACGCCTGCCCGAGAAGCTGTCCCAGATTATTATTCATTTCAAGCCGGCGCCGCACTACATCTTCGACCCGGACCAGAAGCACCTGGCCAATAACAAGCTGATTATCCGCCTGCAGCCCGATGAAGGGATGTCCCTGAGAATCCTCACCAAGGATCATGGCCTGGATAAGGGGATGCGGCTTCGACAAGGCCCTTTGGAGCTGACCTTCTCGGAGACCTTCGAAACGGACCGAATCCCCGATGCCTACGAGCGCTTGCTGTGGGAGGTCATGAAAGGCAATCAGTACCTGTTTGTCCGTCGTGACGAGGTGGAGTATGCCTGGCGATGGGTCGATCAGGTCATTCGGAACTGGCGGGACAGTGGTGAGCCGCCCAAGCGCTACGCTGCCGGTACCTGGGGGCCGGTGGCTTCCATTGCGATGATCACCCGGGATGGCAGGAGCTGGTATGAAGATGTCTGAGCTGCATCTGCCCGATGGCATCGAGAGTCATGTGGGTCGGACCCCGAATGAGGTGGGCGAGCAGCTTGCCGATGCTGTTGCCGGGTTTCTCGCCGAACGGCTTTCCAGCGCTCCCAGGGCAAGTCTTGTGGTATCCGGGGGCTCGACACCCCTGCCATTTTTCCACGCCCTCTGCAGGAAGAGGCTGGACTGGGATCGGGTGGATGTTGTTCTGGCGGATGAACGCTGGGTTCCGGAGGACGATCCGGCCAGCAATACCGCGCTTGTGAAGGAACATTTGTTGCGTGACCGAGCCATTGGCGCGCGCTTTCTGCCGCTCAAACATCCCGGAGCAACGCCGGAGGAGGGTTTGGCAGAGGCCCGGCGGTGCCTTGCCGGGCTGATCGAACCTCCGGATGTCGTGGTGCTTGGTATGGGCAACGACGGCCATACTGCGTCGTTGTTTCCCGATGCCCCGGAGCTGTCGGCGGCGATGGATCCTGACAACGACGAAAGAGTGGTTGTCGCCACCCCTGCATCCCAGCCACAGCGTCGCATTACATTGACTTATCGTTTTCTGAGTTCCGCCCGGTTCGTGGCCCTACACCTGCGGGGCAAGGACAAGCTCGCGACGCTTCAGGAGGCGATGGCACATACGGAAGGCGTTATGGAAATGCCTGTTCGAGGCTTTCTCCGGCCGGGCCTGAAGATTTACTGGAGTCCATCATGAGCCAGCTGTCTGATTACCACCGCGATCGCATTCAGTCTGTTCTCGGGGCCTCGCTCCTGATACCGGTTATTGCCATCCGCGATCCTGAAGACGCAATCCCGCTTTGCCGGGCTCTGGTGGCAGGCGGTATTTCAGTACTGGAGATCACGCTCAGGACCGAGCATGGTCTGCGCGCTATTGAAGCCGTTCGTGCCGCCATTCCCGAAGCCTGGGTGGGGGCCGGTACCGTCACCAGTGTTGAGCAGTATCGCCAGGTTGAGTCGGCCGGCGCCCAGTTCGTGATAACGCCGGGCGTAACCGAATCGCTGCTGGAATTCGGGGTAACCTCCGCCGCGCCTCTGTTGCCTGGCATTGCCACGGTCTCTGAATTGATGATGGGCTACCAACACGGGTACCGGGCTTTCAAGTTCTTTCCGGCTGAGGTTTCCGGGGGAGTGGCTGCGTTGAAGTCGTTCCGTGGCCCTTTTCCCGAGGTGGTGTTTTGTCCCACTGGTGGGATTCGACGTGCAACGGCAAAGGATTACCTGGCTCTCGGGAACGTGAAAGCCGTAGGTGGCTCGTGGCTGACGCCGGACGATGTGGTGGCGCAGAAAGACTGGGCGCAGATCGAGGAAGTTGCGAGGGGAAGCCTGGCGGATCTCTGATCCGGTGCCAGGCCGCTCAGCCGCCGTGTCGGGGTTGAACGGCCCGGTCATTTTTCGGCACTAGCGAATGTCCGGTCCTACCCGAACAATCTTCATGCTGTTGGTGCCTCCCTGGGCATTGGCATAGTCGCCCTTGGTCATAACCACCAGGTCGCCTTCCTTGACGATCTTCCGGTTCACCAATTCCGCGACGGCCCTGGCATTGGTTTGCTCATGGGGCACTTCGGCAGAATCAAACGGGACCGTCTGTACGCCCCGATACAGAACGACCCGGTGTTGGGTCGAATGGTGGCGGGAAAAAGCGAAGATGGGCAGACTCGACTTGATCCGTGACATCAGTCGCGGCGTTGCGCCGGTCTCTGTCATGCAGATGATGGCGTTGACGCCTTCGAGATGATTGGCGGCGTACATCGCTGACAGGGCGATGGCTTCGTCCACGCGTTCCATACTTTCGTGGATCCGGTGCTTGGACTGATGCATGGAGGGGTGTTTCTCGGCGCCCACGCAGATTCGAACCATGGCTTCCACCGCTTCCGTCGGATAATCGCCGACAGCGGTTTCGGCCGAGAGCATGACGGCGTCGGTATAATCCATCACGGCGTTCGCTACATCCGACACTTCGGCCCGGGTTGGCATCGGATTGGTGATCATCGATTCCATCATCTGGGTGGCGGTGATGACGGCCCGGTTCAGGGAGCGGGCTCGGGCGATAATGTGCTTCTGAACCCCGACGAGTTCGGCATCGCCGATTTCCACCGCAAGATCGCCTCGGGCCACCATGACCGCGTCAGACGCCTCGATAACCGCGTCGAGGGCAGCCTCGTCATGGGCCAGTTCCGCCCGTTCGATCTTGGCAACCAGTCCGGCCTCCGAACCGGCGTCCTGCAGAAGCCGCCGGGCTGTATGCATGTCCTCTGCCGTACGGACGAAGGAAACGGCGACATAATCGGCGCCCAGCCTGGCCGCGGTCACAATGTCCTGCTTGTCCTTCTCGGTCAGAGCGTCGGCGGAAAGCCCGCCGCCACGTTTGTTCAGCCCCTTGTTGTTCGAGAGCGGGCCGCCGATCAGCACTCGAGAGGTAATACTGTGGGCGTCTACCGACTGCACCTCCATCTCGATCCGGCCATCATCCAGTACCAGGACGTCGCCGGGCGCTACGTCGTCAATCAGCTGCTCATAGTCGATGCCCACGCGGTCGCGGGTGCCTTCTTCCTTGTTCATGCTGGCGTCAAGCACGAAGGTCTGGCCGGCTTCAAGCGTGACCTTGTTGTCAGCGAAGCGGGCGATCCGGAGCTTTGGTCCCTGCAGATCGGCGAGCAGGGCGACGAAGCGACCCTCTGCCGCGGCGGCCTGCCGAACGCGCTGGGCCCGCTCGATGTGTTCTTCTGCACTGCCGTGGGAAAAGTTGAGTCGCGTGACGTCGACCCCGGCCCGGATAATGGCAGCGAGTGCCTCGGGGGAGTCGGTGGCGGGGCCGAGGGTGGCGACAATCTTGGTGCGCCTGAGCATGGTGCATTCCTTAAGGTTGTTTATGAAGCCTGGATCGACCAGTGGTACATTGATCGCAGGTATCCTGAACACGGAGCGATCATTTCCCGGCTGTGTTATTGGCGATGAGAGCCACGTGGTTCGATTATGTAGTAAATATATCAACAAAATCTGAATCGATGAATGATACTTTCTGTGGGGCTTTTAAAAAGAAAGTAAACTTACGGCATTGGCGACGTCTCATCGGACAAAGCAACGGAGTTCATCATGCATCCCACCATTGAAAAGGTCACTCAGCGAATCATAGAACGCAGCCGTGGCACCAGGGAAGACTATCTGGGCCGGATGGACGCGCTCAAGGCACTCTCTCCCCATCGAAGTTCGTTGTCCTGCGGAAACCTGGCCCATGGTATTGCTGCCTGTCCCCAGTCGGACAAGGACACGCTCAAATTCATGAACAAGGCGAATGTGGCCATTGTCTCGGCGTACAACGACATGCTGTCGGCCCATCAGCCCTATCAGACGTTTCCCGATGTCATCCGGGAGGCGGCCCACGGGATGGGGTCGGTTGCGCAATTCGCAGGGGGCACCCCGGCCATGTGTGACGGGGTGACGCAGGGCCAGCCGGGCATGGAACTGAGTCTGTTTTCCCGGGATACCATCGCCATGAGTACCGCCGTGGCGCTGAGCCACAATATGTTCGATGCCACTCTGCTTCTGGGTATCTGTGACAAGATCGTGCCGGGCCTGCTGATCGGTGCGCTCAGTTTTGGTTACCTTCCGACGATCCTTGTGCCTGCCGGCCCGATGCCATCCGGACTGCCCAACAAGGAAAAGCAGCGAATCCGACAACTCTATGCGGAGGGAAAAATCGGCAAGGACGAACTGCTTGAGGCTGAAAGCCAGTCCTACCACAGTCCGGGTACCTGCACCTTCTATGGCACGGCCAACAGCAATCAACTGTTGGTGGAGGTGATGGGGCTGCATTTGCCCGGTGCGGCATTCGTGCATCCGGGCACTGAATTACGGGATGCGCTCACCAGGGCTGCGACCGAACAGGTCATCCGGTTGTCAAAGCCCCACGGAGGCACGTTGGGTCTGGGCGACATGGTGGATGAGAAAGCCATCGTCAATGCATTGGTGGCGCTGCTGGTGACCGGTGGTTCAACCAACCATACGATTCACTGGATTGCGATTGCCAGGGCAGCCGGCATCATTATTGACTGGAACGACTATGCGGAACTGTCGTCGGTGGTGCCGTCGATGACCCGTATCTATCCGAACGGCGAGGAAGATGTGAATGCGT
This sequence comes from Marinobacter koreensis, assembly GCF_023156285.1. Taxonomy (GTDB): domain Bacteria; phylum Pseudomonadota; class Gammaproteobacteria; order Pseudomonadales; family Oleiphilaceae; genus Marinobacter; species Marinobacter koreensis. The sequence goes on from NZ_JAKZAJ010000001.1 coordinate 912,135, forward strand.
TTAACGAGGCCGGCGGTACACCTTACCTGATTCGGGAACTCTTGAATGGCGGGTATCTCCATGACGATGTGGAAACGGTAATTGGCCATGGTCTGGAGCAGTATGCCCGAATGCCCGAACTGACCGATGGAGCGCTCACCTGGACGCCCGCTGTCTCGGAGAGTCGACGCCCGGAAGTGCTGAGCAGTGCGGCGGAGCCTTTTGCCCCCAACGGGGGGCTGAAGGTTCTCGACGGGAACCTGGGGCGCGGGATTATCAAGGTTTCTGCCGTTGCCCCCGAACATCGGACCGTGCGCGCTCCGGCGGTGGTGTTCCATGATCAGAATGAACTGAAAGCGGCGTTTGAAGCCGGTGATCTGGATCGTGACTGCGTGGTGGTCGTGCGTTTCCAGGGACCGAGGGCCAACGGCATGCCGGAATTGCACAAGCTGACACCTTACCTTGGCGTTCTCCAGGATCGGGGATTCCAGGTGGGGCTCGTGACGGATGGGCGGATGTCTGGCGCGTCCGGCAAAGTGCCTGCCGCGATTCATGTCTACCCGGAGGCCCTGGACGGCGGACCACTGGCACGGGTGAGGCATGGCGATATGATCCTCCTGGATGCAGAGGCCGGGTCCCTGACTGTCGATGTGGACGAGGCGGAATTTGCCGCGAGGGAACCGGCTGGCGCAGACCTTAAGGCCAGCCATCACGGATACGGTCGGGAGTTGTTCGGTTGGCTTCGCCGTTCGGCCAGCACACCGGAGGAAGGGGCCAGCTTTTTCTGGAATCACGATGCATGACGTTCGGTAACGTTTCACTGATAGGCGATATTGGCGGTACCAACGCCCGGTTTGCGCTGGTCGAGGAGGGCGAGGCAGAGCCCCGCGCAATAAGGGCGTTGCCCTGTGCCGACTTCGACAACCTCGATCACGCGATCGAGGATTACCTTCGAAGCCTGGGTGTGAACGGGGTGAGTCGTGTCTGTCTCGCGGTTGCCTCGCCGGTAAAGGGTTCCCGCGTAAAACTGACCAACAGCGACTGGCAATTCGATATCGAAGAAATGCGGGGGCGGTTTGGCTGGCGGACCTTCAAGGTTGTGAACGATTTCACCGCCATGGCGCTCGGTGTGCTCCACGTGGGCCGAAAACACCTCGTGCCGGTCTGTGGTGGTCCGGGCGATCCGAGGAGGCCCATTCTGGTGATAGGGCCGGGCACAGGGCTGGGCGTTTCCGGTCTGGTGCCCATCCGGGGCGGCTGGGTGCCACTGGTGACCGAAGGTGGTCATGTTGATTTTGCCCCCACCAACGACCTGGAGTTCGAGGTTCTGCGGGTGCTGAAGGCAAGATTTGGCAGGGTTTCAGTGGAGCGCCTGCTGTGCGGCGAGGGCCTGCTCAATCTCTATCGGGCCCGTGCCGAAGTACTGGACCTTCCGGCACCGCTGGAATCCCCCGAGAAAATTACCGTGGCGGCGGAGCGTCAGGATGCGCTGGCGCGGGATACCCTCAATCATTTCTGTGAACTACTGGGACGAACCGCTGGTAACGCAGTCCTCACGCTGGGGAGTCTGGGCGGCGTTTACCTCTGCGGCGGCATGGTGCCGCGGTTCCTCGATTTTTTCCTGGCAAGTCCGTTTCGTTCGGGCTTTGAGGATAAGGGCCGGATGCGTCCGTTGCTGGAATCCACGCCGGTTTATGTGGTGACAGACCCCTACACCGGTCTTCGTGGCGCGGCAGAAGCATTGGCCAACCCTGAGCTCTGATGGGGCCAGGAAGTCCGGTGTATGAGGTTACCGGTACCGGATGATATCTTCGCCGGTAAAGCGGTGCTGGCGATTATAGACGCCTTTCTCGCCCCGTCGGCCCGCGGCAAGCACCATGACCACCAACTCGCTGCGCTGGAGTCCGAGCAGTTTTTTCACCCGGCATTCGTCAAACCCTTCCATCGGACAGGAATCAAAGCCATGGGCCCTGAGCGCCAGCATCAGATTCTCAGCGGCCAACGCAGTCGACTTGGTGGCCCAGATTTTCATCTCTGCCGGTGAGTAGGGGCCTCTCGGTACGGGACGCTTCAGGCCGGCCACGAGTCCGACCGCCTTCTTGGCAAGCCCGAAAATCCCCAACGGCCCCTGACGGTAATGCAGGGGCGCGACCTTCTGGTAATAACGTTTCACAATGTCCGGAATGCGTTCCTCCGGCCACTCATCCAGCACACGCTGCGCGTGCTGCTCCCACGATAGAGGCCTGGCAACAATGGCAATCAGAACCGGCGCGGTGCGGGCGGCGTTCTGACCGAGACAGGCCTCCGCCAGTTGGGCCTTCAGGGCAGGCGTCTGCACCACATGGAATGACCAGGGCTGAAGATTGCTGGAGTTGGGTGCCAGAGTTGCCAGTTCCAGGCAATCCTGCAGCACCTCCGGAGGAATGGGTTCCCCGGTAAATCGCCTGACAGAACGGCGGCTTCGGACGATCTCTCTGAATGCATTGGCGTGGGTGTTGGAAACCGGATCTGTTTTGGCATTCATGTCCTGGCCTTGTGGTCTTGAACGGATCGACCTATGGTTGCGATAAATGTCGCTGGATGCAATTGCCGTAACCACCAGATCCCATGACCAATCCTCTCCAGACACTGTCGTTTGATGCACTGGTCCGACAGGTGCGGGCCTGCACCCTCTGCGCAGACGTGTTGCCCCGGGAACCGCGCCCCGTCGTCCAGCTGAGTGAAACCTCCCGCATACTTGTGGTCGGGCAAGCACCCGGACGCCGGGTTCACGAGACCGGCTTGCCCTTCAATGATCCCAGCGGTGATCGCCTGCGGCAGTGGATGGGAGTGACCCGCGATACGTTCTATGACGAATCCCGATTGGCCATCCTGCCCATGGGGTTTTGCTATCCGGGCACCGGGAAATCAGGCGATCTGCCTCCGAGACCGGAATGTGCGGCAACCTGGCGGGATGAGCTTCTGAGTCGCCTGACCAATATCGAGCTCACTCTTGTGATAGGCCAGTACGCACATGCCTGGCATATCGGAAAGTCCCGGGCCTCACTGACCGAGAACGTCCGGGCCTGGCGGGAATACTGGCCCCGGCTTGTGCCCATGCCCCATCCGAGCCCCAGAAACAACCTGTGGTTGCGGCGCAATCCCTGGTTTGAGCAAGAGGTCGTTCCGGCGCTCCAGAACCGGATTTCGGAAGTCCTGAACAAGCCCTTCGATCAGAGTCCGACGCCGGAAACCTGAGGGTCGCTGGCGGTTTGTCGTGGAGCCGGTGAGGAGATGGCCTCGGCAAGATACCGATTCAGGGCCGCGACATCCGACTCGGAGGCGTAGAGTCCCTGTTTCGTTCGGCGCCAGAGTATGTCGTCGGTGGTCAGGGCCCACTCCTGTTCGATCAGGTAATCCACCTCGGCACGATAGAGTGTGCCGCCGAAGTGTTGCCCCAGCTCATCCATGGACTGGTGGCCCGAGAGGAATTGATAACAGGCGGTGCCATAGGTACGTACCAGCCGGCGGTTGAGCGACTCCGAAAGCCAGGGGAAGTCGGCTTTCAGTCTCGCCGCCAGCGCTTCCTGGCTGTCAAAGTCCCCGCCGGGCAGGGCAGCGTGTTTGGTCCAGGGCTCACCGCAGCCCGGAAAGAACTGGCACAACTTGTTGGTGGCGGCTTCCGCCAGTTTCCGATAGGTGGTTATCTTGCCGCCGAAAACCGAGATAAGCGGGGCGAGTCCTTTATCCCGGTTGACCTCAAAGCTGTAATCCCTGGAGGCCTTCTGGGCATCGCCTTCCTCATCGTCCATCAGGGGGCGGACACCGGAGTAGGACCAGACCACATCACTTGGCGTGAGCTGATGTTGGAAGTGGTCGTTCACAATGTTCAACAGATACGTGGTCTCTTCGGCGGAGATGGTGGCTTTGGATGGATCGCCCTGATAGTCCACGTCTGTGGTGCCAACCAGAGAAAAGTGATCCTCATAGGGAATGACGAAGACGATGCGGTCATCCGCATTTTGCAGGATATAGGCTTCCTGCCCCTTGTTGAGTCGCGGCACCACGATATGACTGCCTTTCACCATACGGATCATTTTGGGGGCACGCATCGACAGCGCTTCGCCAAACAGTCGGCTGACCCAGGGACCTGTCGCGTTGACCACGGTCCGGGCAGTAATGTGTTGCTCCAATCCGTTGCGCATGTCCTGGAGAGTAACGTTCCAGTGGGTTGATCCCCGTTCCGCCCGGACGCATTTGGTGCGGGTCCGGATGCTGGCGCCCAGTTCCCGGGCTTTCTGCGCAGTGAGCACAACAAGCCGGGCATCGTCGACCCAGCCGTCGGAATACTCGAAACCTTTCCTGATCTCGGGTTTGAGCGGATCGGAACTGTCAAAACGAATCGACCTTGAGCCGGGAAGCAACTCCCGTTTAGCCAGATGGTCGTAAAGGAACAGTCCGGTGCGTATCATCCAGGCCGGTCTCAGGTGGGGGCGATAGGGGAGGCGGAAGCGCATGGGCCACATGATGTGGGGCGCGTTCCTGAGGAGCGACTCCCGCTCAGCCAGCGCTTCGCGAACAAGCCGGAACTCATAGTGTTCCAGGTAACGCAGGCCGCCATGGATGAGCTTGCTACTCGATGACGAGGTGGCCGAGGCCAGATCGTTCATCTCGCACAGAAGCACCTTGAGACCCCGTCCGGCGGCATCCATGGCGATACCCACGCCGTTCACCCCGCCACCGACGACGACGACGTCGAACTCCTGCTGATCCCTGGTCATTGAAATACGCTCCTGCGACAAACGTTGGTTTCACACTGACTGTTCGACGGTGCAAGAGGTTCGAACAGCGTATGCCTTCAATGTTAAGTTTTTCGAAAAAGAAAATAAAGAACATAAACGAACATTTTTGAGCATGAGTCGTCGTTTTGGAGTAGAAGGAGGGAGCTCAGACGACGTGCAGCTGGATGTCGTTTTCGGCCAGCATGGCCCGGAGAGCCTTGGGAGGCGGGGCGTCGGTAAAGACGTGGTCGGCCTGGGTGATCGTGCCAAGGCGGACCATGGCCTTCCGGCCGAACTTGGTATGGTCGGCGGCCAGCAGGACCTGATCGGAGTTGGCAATGATGGCCTGCGCGACACGGACTTCGCGGTAGTCAAAGTCCAGCAAAGAGCCGTCCGAGTGGATGCCACTGATACCGATGATTCCAAAGTCCATTTTGAACTGATTGATAAAATCCCGCGTGGCCTCGCCCACGATGCCTCCGTCCCGGTTTCTGACCTCCCCGCCGGCGATGATGATGTGGAAGTCTTCCTTTGCCGAGAGAATGGAGGCGACGTGCAGGTTGTTGGTAACGACCTGGAGGTTATTTTTCTTCAGCAGGGCCCGGGCAATGGTCTCGGTGGTGGTGCCGATGTTAATGAACATGGAGGCATTGTCGGGGATCATTTCCACCAGGGATTCGGCGATGCGTTCCTTGGCTTCCAGATCCATGATCTTGCGGGTCTGGTACTCGGTGTTTGCCGTGCTGGAATCAATCCCGGCGCCCCCGTGGTGGCGTCTCAGCAGGTTCTGGCGTGCCAGTTCGTTCAGGTCCCGACGGATGGTCTGGGGCGTCACGTGAAAGGTATCGACCAGCTGGTCGGTGGTCACGAATCCGTGCTCCCGTATCATTTCCAGGATCCGGTCCTGTCTGCGGTGCTGTGCCATGCAATGTCTCCGTGGCGGGCAGGGTAAGGCGGTTTGTCGGGTCAGGACATCCGGGGAGTGTAGTGGTTTTGGGGGACGGATGCAGCTTGCCGGGGATCAGGCTCACTGTTGGCAGCCGATGGGGGCTGGTTTGCGGCCCCCATCGGTCAGCCGGGCCGTTTATGGCCCGTGCCCGCTCAGAGATGGGTTGGCTTGCCCGCGTCCTTGCGACGCTGGTTCCACTCTTCCCGGGTCTGGGCGGCTTCGTCGCCGGGCATTGAGTCGATGATGTCAAAGTAATCGGAACTGTATTCATCCGAAACAACCGTGTTCCGATCCTTGATCCGGACCACGTACACCGTCTGAACGTTCTGGTGATCGAACGCTCGCCAGTATTGTTCGTCCTTGAGGAAGGTGTAGTGGTGGCCCTCGAGCTCGCGGATGATGGCACTGGTTTTGGTGGTGCCGGCACGCTCAACGGCATCCTTGTACTGATAGATGATGCTGTAGGCCGAGGCGGCGGATGAGGACGGCCGCATTTCATAGCGTTTGGAGAAGGCTTCGACGAAGTCCTTGCCGCGCTGGTAGCCCTTTTCGTAGGGCAGGTTCCAAACCCAGGGTGCCGCGCCGACAATGCCGGACATCATCTTGGGGCCAACCTGCCGCGCCATGCCCAGTGTCAGGTTGGGCACCACCACCTGCATTTTCTTGGTCAGGCCCATCTCGTAGGCAACGTTCAGAGCCCGGACCATGTCGTCGCCGAACAGCACCAGCATCAGTACCTTGGCGTCGCTGGCTTCGGCTTTCTCGAGTGCATCCCTGAAATCGCTGATCAGCGCTCTCGGGAACGGCGTCTTTACGCCCGGATTTGCATCGGTGTCTTCGGTGCCGGAGAACTTCCGCACGGACTTTTCAACGGACCAGCCCCAGGTGTAATCCGCTGTGATGTAGAAATACTTTTCGTCGGCGTGATTGGTCTTGAGATACTGACTCAGGACTTTTGCCGTCATCCAGGCGTTGTAGGGCTCGCGAAACATGTACTTCTGGCCCTCTTCGCCTGTGGTGGCGTTGGAGTAGGTCAGTGTACCGAAATACAGGGTGTCACGGTCCCGGGCGGCTTTCCCCGAAGCAATGGCGACGGAGCTGGAGACACCACCAAACACCATCTTTACGCCTTCCTTGTCGATCAGCTCAGCGGTATTTTCGGCGCCTTCGGCGGGTTCTCCGCGGGTGTTCCTGATCACCAGTTCCAATGGCCGTCCCATAACGCCACCAGTCTTGTTGATTTCATCGACCGCGAGGAAGGCGCCAAGGCGCTGTTGCAGTCCCTGATCCTTGTAGCGACCGGTCTGAGGGTAGTTCAGACCGATTTTCAGGGGCTCGGCGGTCGCTGCTGCGCTGCCCAGCAATAACAGACACGCACAAAGCAGTGCTTTCCTTGGACTCATGGATGTTGGCCTCCGGATGCAGTGCCGCCCGAAAGGGCGGCTGCAGGTTTTTGATTGGTTGTTTTTTGGACTCTCAAGTGTCTCCGGGGATCATAGCCACAACAATGGGACTAAGGTGGAACTTTGCGTAACAGTTTGTAGGTATTTGATAGGCGTCAAGGTTCGGTTGTCAGAAACAGTCTGACCCTAATTCTGGCCGTAAACGCGAGGCTGCTGGAACCGGAAATATCCGGCTGCCTCTTCGTCACGAATGACGGCGCCCATGTCCTCTCCGAAAAAGTCCCGGCTCAGTTTGTCCAGCGCCTTGTCCCGTTCTGCGCCCGGTTGGTAACGCTCCTGAATGGCCTGGCGTTGCGCCTGATAGGCCTGTCCAGCCTTCCAGCGCTCGTCCCGGGTTCGATCGAGTTCACTCCAGCGGTCCAGGGCAGCCTCTTCCATGCCCATCGTCTGGCGAATTTCCCGTAACGTACCGTAGCGTTGGTCCGGATCGAGATCCTGGAGAGAGTCCTGTACAGAGCTCAGCGTTATGAAGCGGTCGGTCAGCTCCTGTCGCCGGTTCTCCAGCATGGCGCTTGCCTGTTCACCGTAGGTTTCGCGAATGGCGCGCGTGTAGTCCGCTGCCTTCTGGGTGGGGGAGCCGGTGCGCTTGTCGATTCCGGCAAGTGATTGGCTCAACGCATGATTGCGGAGTTCTTCCTGCCAGATAATGTCGGCGTCGTCGCCAAAAAGTGCCCGGCGCTGGGCCCAGACGAAGTCCCGACGTTCATCCGGCCCCATGCTGCTCAGGGTGTAACGCTCCTGTTCCATAAAGTCCTGGTAGGCGATCATGGCCTGAGCTCTTTGCAACAATTGATCCCCCCGATCCGGAAACCAGCCCTTCAGCAGTGCGGCAAGACTCTCCTTCCAGTGTTCCGGATCCATTTCCGAAAGATAGCGCATCAATTCTTCCAGCAAACGCACCTGTGATTTTGGCTGGTCCAGTCGACCGGCATAGCGGTTCAGCAGTCGATCACGGAACTTATCCAGCTCGTTTTCCTCTGTGGCCTGACTGATTTCTGTCGCAGGCCCCGGGGCAGCCTGCACGGAATCTTGCGTGGGGGCGGCCGAAGGTTGCTTGTCCGTCGGAGTGGCAGGGGGTGCTGGCTGCGATACGTTTCCCCATTGATAGACGGCAAATCCGGCCAACACCGGGACAAGGACGGCAATCGCGAGAGCTCTGGGTTTCATTCTGGTCACCTGACGTTGTTGTTATTGGGTCCGGGACAAAGCTATCAGGCTACTCAACCTCCAGCCGTGCGCCACTGCAAAAAATGAGTAACTGTCCGGTTATTGCGTCGTCTGTGACTCCTCGCACACACACCAAGAGGAATATTCGGTAGAAAAGAGGGGCCTGTTTATCAGGCGACCCGGTTGCCCCGATCGGCCTCGATCCGGGCATGCAGTACCGCGGATCTGCACACAACAAAAACAAGAGGCTTCAACAATGAAAAACGAAAGTACCCTGATCCGGGTAAGCGCGGCTGTAATGCTGTTGGCCGGACTTGCCTCCGCGATGCCTGCCATGGCCCGCGACGCCAACCGAACGAAGTATCCGGTGGTGTTTGCTCACGGCATGGCTGGTTTCGACGATATCCTCGGTTACGACTACTGGGGTGACGACTACGGAACGTTTGTCCTGGACCCCTGCGACAAGTTTCTTGAAGTCAACTGCAATGGCGATATCAACGATGGCCAGCGCAGCTATGTCTCTTCCGTCACACCGTTCCAGAGTTCGGAAGTTCGCGGCTATCAGCTGGCGAACAACATCGAGAGTTACATGGCCACATCCGGTGCCAGTCATGTGAATATCATTTCCCACTCCCAGGGCGGGATTGATGCACGCAAGGCAGCCCGGCTGCTCAGAGAGCGGAAAGGTTACCGTGTAGTCCAGACCCACGTCAGTGTGTCCGCGCCGCATCGTGGCTCCCCGGTGGCGAAATACATTCTCGATCATTATGCCAACTCGATTACCGAGACCCTGGCCAACTACTACGGCAGTGTTGTCTACGGGAGTGGTAACGATGCGATCGCTGGTGCCAAGCAGCTGGTTTACAACGATTACGATCCGAATGACGGTGTGATCACTGGCATGAAGGCGTTCAACCAGAAGTATCCGTCCAGCACCAGCTATGTGGCCAACTCCGTATCCCTGATGACGGCTCAGAGTGGCAGTTCGCTGAACCCTGCGTTGTGGCTCGCATCCGAATTCATCTACAACATTGATGGTGACGGTTACTGCGTTGACGATTGCAACAACGACGGTGCTGCCGGACAGGGAGATGGTAACCCTTACGAGCGGGATGACGACGGTCTTGTGGGCATCAACAGTCAGCAGCAGGGCTACCGTATGCAGTACTATGAGTGCTGGGGATGCCTCGACTATGTCTGGGAGCGTCCGGAGCTGGGCTATGTCAGCGACATTAACCACCCGAACAGGACTCAGATGACGTCCTCAAACTATGTGATCAATCAGGATCACCTGGATGTGGTGGGTGTTGGTCCGGACACCTTTGATGAAATGGAATTCTACGCGGCGATTACCGATTATATCGCCGATCGGGGCGACTGATCCCCGGGGCCAAAGCCCGGGGGCGTTTGTCTCCGGGCTTTTGATAACAGCAATGCAGCGTCTGACGGGGCAGTTCCAGGTGTCGGTTGAAATGGCCTGAGGGGCGGGCCGGTTCAGGCGGACTCCGTTGTACCGGGATTGAATACCCGGTACAGGTTGCGTCCCTCCCGTTTGGATCGATACATGGCGGCATCGGCTCCCTGAAGCAGCTCCTCCGCAGTGCTTCCATCCTCCGGATAGAGACTGACTCCGATACTGGAGCCCACGCGCACGGACGCATCTTCAATCTGATAGGGCTGTTCGTTCAGCGAGATCAGCCGTTCAGCCACTAATCGGACGTCCTCAACAGTGTCCACCTCCGGTAGAAGCACGATGAACTCGTCGCCCCCCAGACGGGCCAGAGTGTCGTCTTCCCGCAGGCACCGGGTGACCCGCTGGGTGAATTGCACCAACAGTTCGTCACCGACGGCGTGGCCGTGTGTGTCATTGATGCGCTTGAAATGATCAAGATCCAGGAACAGCACGGCGAGCCGGCAGTTCTTGCGATGGGCGTGTCGGATCGCGTGCTCCAGGCGGTCTTCCAGCAGGCGCCGGTTTGGAACGCCGGTCAGAGCATCGTAGTAGGCCAGCTGGCGGATCTGTTCCTCGTTTTTCCGGTTCTGGGTAATGTCGGTGAACAGGCCCGCGTAGTGGGTGGTGTTACCCTCATCGTCGGTGATGGCCGTGATGGTCAGCAGCTCCAGGTACAGTTCCCCGGTCTTGCGGCGGTTCCAGATCTCCCCTCGCCAGTAGCCCTGGGTCTTCAGTGATTGCCACATGCGCTGGTAGAACTCGCTGTCATGCCGACCCGACGACAGGAGATCGGGGCCTTTGCCTATGGCTTCTTCCGGGGGGTAGCCGGTGAGATAGGTGAACGCCGGATTGACGAACTCGATCTTTACATTGCTGTCGGTAATCATGATGCCTTCGAAGGAAGACTCGATGACCCGCTCGGCCAGCTGCAGCGTGCGCCGGGATCGGGCCAGCGCCTCATCCCGCTGCTCCAGGGCCTGGCGGAGATCGTTCAGATACAGTTGCTCCGCACCGGACAGCATGTCGTTGTAGCCGATCAATCCGGTGACTTCATCATCGTCGTTGACCACGGCCAGGTGACGTATCCGGTGTTCAAGCAGAATATCCCGCGCCTGAATGAGCGGATCGTTTTCATTCACGGTCAGCAGCGGACGAGTCGCCAACAGGTTTGCGTGGGTGTTGCTGGTGTGGCGACCGATGAGTCGCACAATGTCCCGCTCGGTCAGAATCCCCAGTCCTTCAGGGCCACAATCGACCACCACTGCGTCGGCATGGTGCCGGTGCATGAGTCGGGCGACCTCAGAGAGCGGCAACTCGCCTCTTACCACAATGGGCGGGTGGGGAATGGCGGCACGGACCTCCCGAAGGCGAAGATAGGGTTCGAGCCCCTGGTTCAGGGCCATGTCCGTCTGGGACACAATGCCGATCGGGTGTTCGCTCTGGTCCACGACAAGAAAATGCCGTTTCCCGCTCTCCCGGAAGGCCATGGCCGCTTCACCGATCTCCATATCGTGGGGCAGGGTGAGGACCGGTGAACTCATCACGTTGCTCACGGGCTGTTCCAACCGTTCCGGTTCGGAAAAATCCACCGCCAGCGCATCGTGTTCTGTCCAGATACCGACGATGTTCCCGCCATCGGAAACCAGAATCGAGCTGACATTGTGTTCGCTCATGCGGGCCGCGGCCTCGGCAACCGTAGTTTCCGGCCGGCACTGCAGCAGCAGACCGGTGTGCATGATTTTCGACAGCGGGAGCGAGTGCCCCATAACGGTTCCTTTCGGCTCTGGAATTGTTATTGACCGGGGAGTGGTGCCATTTGACAAGCAACCTGCAACTACCCGTCTATGATTGTGCCCAAAGAGGCTGTGGGCGATTTTGACAAGCATCAATCCACAAATCACCTTATGCTTTAGGGTAATCATCATTTCCCATGGGCATTCGAAAGGAGTTGTGATCGACATGAGCAGTCGGAAATCGGAACTGGAAACCCTGAGGGCAGACCTCAAAGCTCGTCTGTCTCGCTACGAGGCCCATCAGCATCGCGAGGCCGGGGCTCTGGACAAGGATTTTGAGGAACAGGCCGCGCAAACCCAGAACGACGAAGTGGTGGATTCGCTGGAATCGGAAACCCGTTCGGAACTTGCACAGATCGAACATGCCCTGGCGCGCATGGACGCCGGGCTCGGTGATCAGTGTGAGTCCTGCGGTGCCGAGATTGACCCGCGTCGACTCCAGGTGCTGCCTTATACAACCGTTTGCGTGGATTGTGCCGAAGATTGACCGCAAATCCGGAACGATCGGGGATGGAAACCAGGCCGGTTTTCCGGACTCGTGGGCTGACCAAGGTATACCACCAGGGAGACGTTGAGGTTCACGCCCTCCGGGGTGTGGATCTGGAGCTTTTCCCGGGCGAGCTGGTGGTCATGCTGGGGGCCTCCGGGTCTGGTAAATCGACTCTGCTGAACATACTTGGGGGGCTGGATGTCCCGACCTCCGGGGATGTTTTCTATCTCGACACCGAACTGAGTCATGCCAGCGAAGCGGAGCTCACGGCTTTCCGCCGCGAGCATGTTGGTTTTGTGTTCCAGTTCTACAATCTGATTCCCAGCCTGACCGCCCGTGAAAACGTGGCAGCGGTCACCGAGATTGCAGTGGATCCGATGACGCCGGAAGCGGCGCTGTCCATGGTTGGGCTCGAACCCCGCATGGATCACTTTCCCGCCCAGCTGTCCGGTGGCGAGCAGCAGCGGGTTGCCATCGCCCGCGCCATCGCCAAGCGGCCCCGGGTTTTACTGTGCGATGAGCCCACCGGTGCGCTCGACTCGGCAACCGGCGTGCTGGTGCTGGAGGCCCTCGACAAGGCCAATCGGGAAACCGGCACCACTACCGTGATCATTACCCACAACGCGGCCATTGCAGCGATGGCTGATCGCGTCATCACCGTGTCGGACGGGCGTATCAGCGGTGAGACCCGCAACGAGCAGCGTCAGGACCCGGGGACACTGGCGTGGTGATGTCATGATCCGGTCAACCGCCTCGCTGAATACCAAAATTCGCCGTGAACTCTGGCAGATGCGGGGGCAGGTGTTGGCCATTGCCCTGGTTATCGCTGGGGGGGTAGGGGTATGCGTGATGTCCCTTGCAAACTACTCCTCGCTGATGGTTACGCGGGCGGATTATTACCAGCAATACCGGTTCGCCGATGTCTTTGCCAACCTGAAACGGGCACCTCGTTCCGTGGTGGAGAAAGTTGAAGCGATTCCGGGCATCGACCGGATCAGCGCACGGGTCGAGGGTGCAGCAAAGCTTGAAATGCCCGATTTTCCGGAGCCGGTCTCGGCTCGCGTGGTCTCGCTTCCGCCTCGGGGGCAGCCGGCAGTCAATCAGTTGTACGTACGCCAGGGTCAGCTGCCCAGGCCCGGGCGAAACCGGGAAGTGGCGATCATAGGCAGTTTTGCCGATGCTCACGATCTTCAGCCGGGAGACCGGTTTGGGGCCATTATTCACGGTCGCCGGCAGGTTCTCACGGTCACCGCCGTCGTGGAATCACCGGAATTCATCTATACCATCCCACCCGGCGGCATGCTGCCCGACTACGAACGCTACGGTGTGTTATGGATGAGTCGGGAATCCCTGGAGGCGGCCATGGATATGAAAGGGGCCTTCAATAGCCTGGTCGTGACGATAAACCGGGGGGCCTCTGAGAATTCAGTGATTGAAGCGCTTGACCGGTTGCTCGACCGTTACGGGGTGACCGGAGCCTTTGCCCGTTCCGATCAGTTTTCACATCGCTTTCTGAACGATGAGCTGAGTCAGCTGAAAACCATGGCCACGGTGTTTCCGGCGATCTTCATGACAGTGGCGATGTTTCTCCTGAACGTCGTCATCAACCGGCTGATCAACACCCAGCGGGATATCATCGCCATCCTGAAAGCCTTCGGCTATTCCAATGGCCAGGTTGGCTGGCATTACAGCAAACTGGTACTCACCATTGCTGTGATTGGTCTGTTCCTGGGCCTGCTGCTCGGTGTCTGGACCGGTCGGGCCCTGGGCGAAATGTACATGGATTACTACCGGTTCCCCGGCCTGCTGTTTCGCATGGATCCCCGCTGGTTGATCGTGCTCGCGGTGGGAACGCTTGGTGTCGCCTGGCTCGGTGGGTGGCAGGCCATTCATAAGGCTGCTGCATTGCCGCCGGCCGAGGCCATGCAGCCCGAAGGACCGACCCGGTACAGGACCGGCTGGATCGAGCGTATTCTGGCGCCAATCCGGTTCAGCCAACCGTCACGAATGATTATCCGGCAGCTGCTCCGGCGGCCCGGTCGAACCGTGTTGTCGGTTATGGGGGTGGCCATGGCCACGGGCATCGTTCTGGTGGGTAACTTCCAGTTTGACTCGGTCTCGTTGATGGTTCACCAGCAATTCGCGAGGGTGCAGCAGCAGGATGTGACGGCGTCGTTTATCGAGCCGTGCAACGCTTCCTCACTCTACACCCTCCAGCAGCAGCCGGGTGTCCGCTACGCAGAAGGGCGCCGGGTTGTTTCCGCCCGGTTGATCCATGAACATCGACAATGGCGGGGGTCGGTCACGGGTATGCCCGAAGATGCCCGTCTGCAATTTGTGGTGGACCAGAATATGCGGGCGGTTCCTTTGCCAGCCGAAGGGCTGTTGTTAACCGATTTTTTGGCCCGGCGCCTCGGTGTGAACGTTGGAGACAAGGTTCGGGTCCAGTTTCTTGAGGGCAAGCGGAAGTCAATCTCGATGCCGGTGGCTGGAATCAGCTCGGAGTTGGTGGGCGTTGGGGCTTATGCCCGCCTTGGTGTCCTCAACCGTGTCACCGGGGATGGTCCGGTCATCAATCAGGCCTTGCTCAACCTGGCTCCGGACGCCAGAGGCAGCGTCTATCGGGAACTCCGGGAGGCGCCGGGAGTACTTGGGATCAGTATTCGTCAGGCGATGCTGGACAGCTTTTATGACACGCTCGCAAAAACCTTCCTGACGTTTACCTTTTTCAATAGCCTTCTGGGTGGGGTGATCGCGTTTGGTGTCATGTATAACACGATCCGGATTTCACTGGCGGAAAAGGGGCGCGAGCTAGCGAGTTTACGGGTGCTGGGTTATACCCACAACGAAGTTTCCCATATCCTCCTTGGAGAGATGGCGATCATCGTGGCCGTGGGCATTCCATTGGGATGGCTGATTGGCCAGGGGCTTGCCCAGCTGATCGTTGGAGCGCTCGAAACCGAGCTGTATCGGGTTCCTCTGACGATCACCGGACAGACTCTGGGAATGTCAGCGACCGTGGTGGTTGTGTCCGCCCTGGTATCGGGTCTGGTGGCCTGGTGGCGGTTACGGAATCTGGACTTGATTGCGGTGCTCAAAACCCGGGAATAGGGATGTGCAGAATGTGGAGTAGCGGGATGTATAGGGCGAGTAATGGATAAAGTCAGGCACGCAGTGGGTAAGTGGCTATTTTGGATCGTCTGTGGCGTGTTGGCGGCAGGGGCGCTGTTTCTGACCCTCCGGCCTGATCCGGTCTGGGTGGATCTTGCCGTCGCCCGGAAAGGACCGCTGGAGGTGACGGTGACGGAGGAGGGCAAGACCCGGGTGAGGGATCGTTACGTCATTTCCACTCCCGTATCCGGTTATCTCCGGCGCGTGACACTGGAGGTGGGCGATACCATCAAGACGGGCGACGTCGTCGCCGAGATCGATCCGATGCCGACCGCCGTCCTGGATGCAAGAAGCCGTGCCGAGGCACAAGCCAAGGTGGAGTCGGCCGCCTCGGCTCTGAAATCGGCCCGTCAGCAGGTGTCGGCGGCAGAGGCGGAAGCGCGGATTGCGCGCCAGGAGTTTGCCCGCCTGCAGTCACTCACCGAAAAGGGAACGACCGGTTTTGTCTCTGGTGAGCAGCTTGATCAGGCCCGTGCCCGAACCGACCATGCCGAGGCCATGTTGCGTTCGGCCCGATTTGAAGAAGAGGTTATGGCACACGAACTGGCTGCGGCGAGAACCCGGCTTGATGTTTCTGCGGCAAGGATGAACGGAAACGACAGTGGTGACCGCGTCACGGTGCATTCGCCGGTCAACGGAGCGGTCCTCTCCGTGGCAAGAGAAAGTGAAGGGGTGATCCAGGCCGGCGATCCGATTCTTGAGGTGGGAGACCCCGCCGCACTGGAGGTGGTCGTGGATGTTCTGAGTTTCGATGCGGTCAAGCTCAAACCGGGCATGCCAGTGCGTTTCGACGGTTGGGGCGGCGTCACCCTTAAGGGCGTCGTACGCCGTGTTGAACCGGTGGGCTTTGAGGACATTTCGGCATTGGGGGTCGAAGAGCAGCGGGTACAGGTGGTGGCCGATATCCTTAGCCCGTTCGAGGACTGGCAGTCCCTGGGCGACGGTTACCGTGTGGACGCCAGTTTTATACTCTGGTCTGGTGATGACGTTCTCACTGTGCCCTCATCGGCGGTTTTCGATTACGAGGGCCAGTCTCACGTCTTCATTGCCCGGGGGGATACGGTCGTTCGGACCCCGGTCCGAACCGGACGCAGCAACGGCCTGGATACACAGATCCTGGAGGGGCTCTCGGCGGGCGATCAGGTGGTTCGCCATCCCGACCGGCAGCTTGAGGATGGTACAAGCATAAGGGTGCGGTAACTCATGAGTCAGAAACGGGCATCGATTGCAGCCTGGACAGTTCTTTTCCTGACGGCGTTCATCTGGTCCGGCATTGAGCCGAAAGACCGGATGACGTGGGTCCTCGAAGTTCTCCCGGCCGCCATCGGGTTCATCATCATTACCTGGAGCTACCGGCGTTTCCCGCTGACACCACTGGTCTATTGGCTCGTGCTTGTGCATTCCATCATTCTGATGATTGGTGGCCACTACACCTATGCCGAGGTGCCCCTGTTCGATCATCTTGGAGACTGGTTTGGTTGGCAGCGCAACAACTATGACAAGCTGGGGCATTTTGCCCAGGGCTTTATCCCCGCGATGATCGCCCGGGAGGTGGTAATACGCATGGGTGTTTTTGCCCGCCCCCGGTGGACGGCTTTCTTTGTGGTGTGCTTCTGTCTTGCGTTAAGTGCGTTCTATGAGCTCATTGAGTGGTGGGTGGCGCTCGTCAGTGAGGAAGCCGCGGATTCCTTCCTGGGTACCCAGGGCTACATCTGGGACACGCAATCGGATATGGGCTGGGCGCTGCTGGGCGCGGTGCTTGCCGTTCTGTTGATGCGAAAGCTTCATGATCGTCAGTTGGCAAAGGTGAGGGCAGCAGCGTGAGGGTTTCCCGAGCTTTTTCAGAAGGGAGGGGCCATGACTGACTCCGACACAGGACCGACGGCCCCACAAGGCCTGGCCATCAGTCGGCTGGTCGGCCTGGTCCTCGGCGTTGGATTCCTGATCATGGTGCTGGCGCTGCCGGCGCCCGGCACTCTCAATGACAATGCCTGGGCGGCACTGGGACTGATGCTGATGATGGCAACCTGGTGGAGTACGGAAGCCATACCGATTCCGGCGACGGCGATGCTGCCTATTGTACTGGTACCGGCGCTGGGCCTGGGGTCTGTTGCCGATGCGACCCAGCCTTTTGCCCATCCTATTATCTTTCTGTTCCTCGGCGGCTTTACGCTGGGCCTTGCGATGCAGCGCTGGAATCTTCATCGACGTATTGCTCTGCTGACACTGAAGGCAGTAGGGAGCAATCCGCGCCGCCAGATTGCCGGGTTCATGCTCGCGACCGCCTTCCTGAGCATGTGGGTGAGCAACACCGCCACGGCGATCATGATGCTACCTATCGGGGCCTCCGTCATCGGCATGCTGGAATCCGCAAGCTCGACCGGTGCAGACGGGGTCCGTCGTTACGCAACCTCGCTGCTCCTGGCGATCGCCTATTCCGCGAGCATCGGAGGCATTGCCACCCTGATTGGTACGCCGCCGAATGCCCTGCTGGCAGCCTACCTGAACGAAACCGCTGGACTGTCCATCGGCTTTGCCCAGTGGATGCTGGTGGGCGTGCCGGTGTCTGCCATTATGCTGTTTCTTGCCTGGTGGTGGCTCACCCGCCGGGATTACGGGATATCCAACAGTGGTGACAGTCGTGACCTCATCCTGAAGGAACTGGCGTCTCTCGGGCCAATGGGAAAGGGCGAGAGATGGGTGGCCGTTGTGTTTGTCACAACGGCTGCTGCCTGGATTCTTCGGCCCCTGCTGTCGGAATCACTGTTGCCCTGGCTGAACGATACGGGAATAGCCGTTGGCGCAGCTATCCTGATGTTCCTGATCCCGGTTAATGTGCGCGAAGGTCAATTCCTGATGGACTGGGAAACCGCCAGGGGATTGCCCTGGGGAGTTCTCCTCCTGTTCGGCGGAGGCCTCGCGATGGCCGGGGTGATCAGCAGTTCGGGGCTGGCGGCCTGGATCGCCGGTGCGTTGGGGACGGCCGGCGTTCTGCCGACACTGGTTCTGATGGCGCTGGTCATTACCGTGATCATCTTTCTGACCGAAGTGACCAGCAATACGGCGACAGCCGCCGCCTTTCTGCCGCTGCTCGGCGCTCTGGCCGAGGCCCAGGGATTGCCGCCGGTATTACTCACGGTCCCGGCAGGCATTGCGGCCAGCTGCGCCTTCATGATGCCGGTGGCGACGCCACCCAACGCCATCGTGTTTTCCAGTGGTGATATGGCTATCCGCGACATGATTCACGCAGGCTTTGCCCTTAACCTGATGGGGATCGTGGTGGTTACGGCGGCCAGTTACGTACTGGTTGGGCTGATCTTCCTTGGCTGACGGTGAAACGGAGGTCAGCTTCCTGCTATGATTCCGGCAGCCTCATGGTGTGTCCGGGGTCCCTTCCTGACGGCATGAACCAGTTCTCAAAACGCCCGCCGGCGGCCTCTTCTGCAGGGGCAGATTTGAGGCACAGTTATCTTTAAGGGTACCGGGATTTCGGTATCTTACCGTAACAACATGTAACCCGATTTCGATCGTGGTCAAAAGAAACAGGGACTTCGTCTGACATGCTGCTGGTGCTCGCCGGATCTATCCTAACATTCGCCATGGTGCAGGAAGCGACCAAGGTTGAGCCGTTCGATAAAAACGAGATTGTGATCGAACAGGACGTGGATTCCAGCCCGGTCAAGCTCAGGAATGATATCCGGGTGGAGCCTCTGGTAGAGCAGAAGTACCGGAACATCGTTCACCAGGCCTATGACTACAGCTGCGGCAGCGCCGCACTGACCATCATACTGAACTACTACCTCGGTCGAACCCTGTCGGAGCGACAGGTGATGGAAGGGCTGCTGCATTATGGCGAGAGCGACCGAATCGTGCAGCGCCGGGCATTCTCAATGCTTGACATGAAACGCCTGGTTACGGCCCTTGGGTATCCCTCCGGCGGTTTTCGGGCAACCATCGACGATCTCAAAGACCTGGACCACCCGGCCATCGTTCCGATTCATCATGCCGGATTCAAACACTTCGTGGTGCTTCGGACGATTCGGGATGGACGGGCCTTCATCGCCGATCCCTCCGTAGGAAACATCTCGTTTACGCTCCCGCAATTCGAAAACAAATGGGATGGCAACGTGCTCTTCATTGTTTTTCCCGGTAGCGACAAGCCGCTCGACAACCTGGAGCTGAAAGAGGAAGACCTGCGTTTTGTAGACGACCAGACAATGACCCTGCTGGCACTGGACCGGATTCCGGAATTCCATGACGCCACCGAAAGACGTATCCAGAATTTGCTGGAGCGACAGAAGAACAACCCGGACGGCAGTGTTGAAAACACCCGTAAACAACTCTACTACCGTCGCAACTAGTGCATCCGGGAGCATGTTTCCCGGGACAGGAACACTACAAATACAAGATTAGGGAGTCAGGATGAATCGTTGGTTCGTGCGAGGTTTTATCCTTGTTTCCACGGCAGCTCTGTTTCCAGACATGGTTCTGGCACAGGATGGGAACGTGGACAAAGCGCGGGAAGCGCTTGCCAAACAGGAAGGGGACGAAGATTCCTCCAAGCAGCTGGAAGAGGTGTTTCAGGCGGCGGAAAAAAACTATTCCCTCCAGAAGAAGGGAACCCATGCGCTGAACTACTCCTTTGACTACTCCTATACCGGAGATCAGAGACTGGACCTGGCCATCACCAATGGCTCAGTCCGTAACCTCGATGTGGTGCCTTCGGCAACGCACAACTTCACCAACTCGTTTTCCTACGATTACGGGTTGCTCGATAACGTCACCATTGGCACCCGGATCCCTCTGGTCGTGAAATACGATACCGAAGATGAGCTGAGCGTTTACGACGTCGGGGATGTGTCCTTCACCGGTCGTTGGCAGCCGTTCGCCTACGTGCCGGGCAAGATGTCCACGACCTTCTTCGGCACGCTGACCACCAAGACCGGTGTCAGCCCCTACGAGATCGATATCAAGGAACAGCTTTCCACCGGCAGCGGTTATTATTCGCTGGGTGGCGGCGCCAGTCTCTCCAAGGTCCTGGACCCCGTGGTCGTGTTTGGTTCGGTCAGCGCGACCTATAATCTGCCAGCCAAGGACCTCAATCAGGTCCGTGGGGCTCGACTTCTGGTGGAAGTGGAACCCGGATTCGGTCTTTCCGGATCCGCCGGCTTTGCGTATTCACTCTCCTACGATGTTTCCCTGAGTATCTCCGCCCAGCTGAGCTACAGCGACCAGACTGTCCTGACCTTCTCCAATGGAGAGCAGGCCGTGGCTCAGGATCAGATGACCGGCTTTCTGAGCATGTCCCTGGGTACGCGTGTCAGTGAGACCACCATTGTGAATACCAGTCTCGGTATCGGTCTGACGCAAGACGCGCCGGACTTTTCTGTGGGGGTCTCCCTGCCCATTAACTTCTCTGGCCTGAAAGAGTGATTGCAGAGGTCGGCGAATTTCGGCAAGGGAAGACTTTCATGGGACACACCAAGCGCAACCAGCACATACTCGCAGCCCTGATCGCATCGACGCTCTCATGCGGTGCACATGCCCAGTTCACCCAGAACCTGACGATCCATCCCAAGGCCCTGGCCCTGGGCAACGCGGTAACGGCGGATCCACCGGGTATAATGGCGGTCCACTACAATCCGGCTGGCCTGACCAAGCTGGATGGTCGCCAGCTGGAAGTAAACCTGTTGAGCGTTTACCTCGACAGCGATGCGGATTTTTATGCGCCGGAGGGTTACGAGATCTTCGGCATCGATGGTCTCGAGATTGATCCGAAAACCGGCAAGCAGAAGGATCCCGTGGCGAACAGCCACAGCCACACCAACAATGTGGCCCTGTTCGTGCCGGGCTACGGCATCTTGAGAATGCCGCCGGGGCCTGCGGTTGCCCCATCGGCTGGCATCAGCATCAATCCACCGGGGTCCAAACTGACCTTTGCCAATGCCTTCTACCTGCCCATGGCAGCCGGGTTTTACCGCGAAAAAGACGATCCTGGCCGTTATCAGCCCCAGGCAGCGGCGTTGCAGCGGATTACCTACCTGTCGCCAACCGTGGGCTATAAAATCAATGATGCCTGGTCGGTCGGGGCCGGGATCCATCTGTCGCACCAGGGTATTGCGGCGGATCAGTACATGCGTGCTCCGAACATGTTGCTGGGGGTGGCAGAGATCCTTCAGGATGCGTTCAACTGCGAAAGCGGGGACGAACCGCTTCAGCCGTGGCTTGCACTCTGTGGCGGTAATGTCGGCCCCTGGGACGATATCGGCGCGCTCAATATCAAGGTGGAGGATAGCCTGTCTCCCACTTATCACCTGGGGGTGATGTGGGAGCCGACTGACTGGTTTACCTGGGGGGCAAACTACTCCTCGGAAGCCGATATGAATATGAAAGGCACGTTCGAGATCCAGTATACCGATGACTGGTCCGGTTTCTGGCAGAGCGTGAACAGTTCGGTTCTGGGGGCGATCACATCGGCGATCCTGAGCCTGCCCTCCGGCGCGCCGAGGGAAGCGGGTAATGTCAGTATGGATCTGGTGTATCCCCAGCACTTCCAGACCGGGATCAGCGTGGATGTCCATCCCAAACTAACCCTGAACGCCGACATTGGCTGGACGGACTATGCCCAGTGGGATGCGTTCCTGTTCCGATTCGATCGAAACCTCGAGTTTCTCAATGCGGCAAGGATTCTGTCGCCGGACAATGCCACACCCAATACACTGAGGTTGCCGCTGGGCTTCAAGAGCCAGTGGAACTGGGCCTTTGGGGCGGAGTTCCATGCCTCCTCCCGTCTGGACCTTCGGGCCGGTGTGGAGATCCGGGATTCGGTGATTCCCGACGACCAGCGGCAGGTCATGGCACCGTTCGGCGGGGCTAACCTCTACAGCATCGGGATGGGGTATCGCTGGGACAAGGATACCCAGATCGACATGAACCTGAGCTATCTCCAGTCGATCGAGACAATACCGGCGAACGGCAGCTGTAACGTGAACTGCGATAATATTACCAACATCATCTACAATCCCTATGCGGGGCTGGATATCAAGACGTCGTTGAGGGTGGTCTCGGCGGGCTTGAGCTTCCGCACCAAATTCTGATGATCCCTGTCCCGACGACCTGGTGGTAAGCAATGTCCCAATGGCGCCTTGACCAACGCCTGTGTCTACTGACTCTGGTTACGCTACTCTCGGCTGGCTGTCAGATCGGCGGGTCCCCGGTCAGTGAAAAGGAGGGCTATTTCACCTGGGTTGATGAACAGGGCCAGGTCCGCTACTCACCCATTCCCAAAGGCGAGGGGGATAAAACTCGAAAAGTCACCACCAGCGCCGGCAAGGGCAATGCCAGCGCCGACGCTGGCGATGGATCGCCAGAGGTGCCCACCGGTCTTCAGGAAGAGGATGAATACACCCTGGAAAACTACCCCGATGCCAACGAATTGGCGAAAAAGGGCTATATCCGCAAAGGTGAGCCAAAGCCGTATTTCACCTGGAAAGACGCCGAGGGGAATATTCGTGTCAGCTATTACACGCCTGACACACGGACCGATCAGCAGAAGGGCCGGATTCCGCCCCCGATTACGCTGACGCCGGCGACAACGCACGAGCCCGGGGAGGGCGGACTGCCTGAACAGCCGGTGGAAGGTTACGATCCCAATGCTCTGGCCATACTCGGCGCCGACGAAGCCGGAACCTTCTTTAACACCTTCGCCAGGGCTTGCTGCCAGTCTCTCAAAACCGGTGATCGCCAACCCTGGATATCGGGGCGGGAGTTCGAAGTGGACCTCGATGCGGAGTCGTCAACCCATGGATTTTCGACGGGCGACAGCCCCTATGCGGTGATCGAGTTGCCCTGGCCACGACAACACCCGGACTTTGTGCTCCATTTGAGGTCGTACGCCAATGAAGGTGTGTTTGTGCCGTCACTGGTTTTCCTGAATGCGGATTTCCAGCCACTGCGGGTGGTAACGGATATTGCAGCCACATTCGTGCCGGAAAACTGGCATTCCCTGGCCCATCTGGAGGCCTGGTTGCCGGTGTTCCCGGCAAAGGGCGAACGCTGGATGGTCATTTTCACCCGTAACCGGGACCTGGATAATCAGACGGTCACGGAGACCCGGTATGGGCCCAAGGCGATTCCGCATCTCAAGACCGGTGAAATCGGCCTTGAGATGGCATCGGAGGACTGACCGGGACTCAGTCTTCCGGTCTGCTCAGATCCAGCCATGGCTGAGACAGCCAGAAGAAATGGCCATTGCCGGCAGGATAAGTACAGTTGTAGCGGAACCGCCGGCTATCGAAGGGGCGTGGCGCCTCCACATTCACCCGGTTTTGCCCCTCAATACTGATCTCGATACGCCCCATTCCGGAGGCAAAGCAGGTCAGCCGCTTCGGTGACCAGGCATCGCTGAGTGTCAGGTCCAGTGCGGGTGGGTTGGAGCGGATCACACTATCCGGCAACGCATTCGCCTCTGTCGGAAAGGCCAGACTTTTCAGTTTGCTTTTGAGGCTTCCCAATTGTCCGTAGGCATTGGCCATCGGAAACCGGGGCATTCGGGTCGAATCGGACCCGGGACCAATCGGTCCGGATTGTTGGCCATACCCGTACCATTGCCGACCTCTCAGCTTTTTCTGGAGCTGGACGTCGAATTCCCCATAGGGATAGGCAAATAGTGTCGGATCACTTTCGAGGCGGTTCTGAAGGGCCTCGCTTGCACGGTCGAGACTCTGATCCACGCGCCGGTTCCAGTCTTCGGCATTCTCGTCCGGCCGTTGCACCAGGTGCCCATGGTCGGCGCTGTGGTTGGCGATGGTCACGCCGGGTCGACCGGATAAGGTGCGGAGCTGCTCCCAGGTCATATAACCGGTACGCCCGACCGCATCGGTGTTGACGAAAACGGTGTAGGGAAAACCGTGATCCTCCAGCAGCGGTGCTGCCGTCTCATAAACCGAGTCATAGGCATCGTCAAAGGTGATGGCTACCTCTTTGCGGTCATCCCCCTCAAGCGCTTTAACGGTACCTTCTTTCAGCGGCACGACGGGAAGCCCCATCGTCTCGACCATGTCCATCTGTGCCCGGAACAGCGATACCGAGGTGCTGGTGGATGGCGGGGTGCTGTCGTCGACGTGGTGATACTGCAGCACGACAAGGTCGGCTCTGGCATTGAGGCTGGCGGCGGCCAACAGGGACATGAGAAGGCAGTGTTTCAGCATGTTTGCGTGTCCGGTTTGAGGAGTGATCAGGTTGAAGCCTGGAAATGGTGTTTCAGGACTGAGAAAGCCTGGTTCAGATTCTGGACCGTTTCGGTCGTCCCCCCGCGATCCGGGTGTGCCTGCATGACCGCACGGCGAAACCGGCGCTTTACTTCTGCGAACTCGGAAGGAACCACGTCGAATCCCAGGGCACGAGCCGCTTTCCGGATGTCCTCGTGGGCGGGGCGGGCTGCTGGTCGGCCGGACCAGAAATCGTCCATCATCTGACGGATCGAGTCCTCGGACAACTGATAGTGGGTCAGGTCCAGGTAGAAGTTTCTCAACTCGTCATGTTGGCCGGGGACACCGGTTCCACCGACCACCGCTTCCCGGGACAGCTTTATGCGCAGGGGCGAAATGTCGAGGCGTTCGCCGGACTCGGTCAGGCGATCCCGCAGGCGGTAGAGGACGTGAAACAGCACGAAATGCACCGGATACAGCATTTCCGGCTCGTGAAAATTTACCTGTCCCAGTAGCTGCCAGGGCGGCCGCTGCAGCGTTTTGATCAGGTTCAGCTCGTCCATCCCGTCTGATGCGCTTCTCAGCTCATGTTCAACGGCGACCAGCAGGTGTTCGATCTGCCGGTCGAGGGCGCTTTCTGCCTCGGCCGACCTGATCGTCTCTTTTAAAGGCATGTCGGTCATGAGGGTATGGTAGGGGAGACTGCCCTCTCAGGAAAGTTTTGCCAGTTCGGGCAGTCCGCCAAGGAAAAGGACTGTCGAAAAACGTGCTGCCCCCTCGGCTTCCTGTTCGGCTGATTCCGGAGCATTGTGGGCCCTGCGAGCCACCGACAGGCTCATCTCGTAGGCCACCCCGAAAAAGCTGGCACACAGATACTCGTAGTCGACGCTCGGTAGAAGATTACGCTCCATCGCATCTCGCACATCCTCTTCCAGCGACGACATGGCCAGCTCAAGGAGATTGGAGCCGAACAGCTTTCTCAGCGCCCGGTCGTTCTGACGAGCCAGTTCATAGACAAGTGGATCCCGGGCGGTTGCCTGGTAAAGCCCGAGATAAGCCCGGTGAATGAAATCCTCCGTGGTGTGGGCGGACCGACGATTCCGGATCAGGCCGTCATTCAGGCGAGTGAGGAAATCGGTGAGCAGTGTGGCGAAGATGTCCTGCTTGCTCGTGAAATAATTGTAGAACGTGCCTGTGGCAAGGCCGCTGCGCTGGACGATATCCCGGATCGTGGCCCGGTCGTACCCCAGTTCCCGGAACGTGTCCCTGGCGGACATGAGAATGGCGTTGCGATTGCGGATGCGATTGCGTTCCCGCCGGCCGATGGCAGCGGTTTCGTCCTGTAACTTATCCATGTTGCTGACCTGTCCCTGAATCCCTGTGACGCGTATAATCGCGGGTTCACTGATTTTACGAACGTGGTTGTTATGTCCGAAACGATGATCGCCCAATCTCCTGACTCCGTTACCGCATCCGAGCGGGATCGTCGCCAGAAGGTGGAAATCAACAAGCTACAGAAGCGTCTGCGCCGTGAAGTCGGTCAGGCCATCGCCGATTTCTCGATGATTGAGGCGGGCGACAAGGTTATGTGTTGCCTGTCCGGTGGCAAGGATTCCTATGCCATGCTGGACATCCTGCTGAATCTGCAGAAAAGCGCCCCGGTGTCGTTCGAACTGATTGCCGTTAATCTCGACCAGAAACAACCGGGCTTCCCGGAGGAAGTACTGCCGGAATACCTCAGTTCTCTCGGGATCGAATACCACATCATCGAGAAGGACACCTACAGCATTGTCAAGGAAAAGGTCCCGGAAGGGAAGACCACTTGTGGCCTTTGTTCCCGCCTACGTCGTGGAATTCTCTACAATTTTGCCGAAGAGCACGGGGTGACCAAGATCGCGCTCGGGCATCACCGGGATGATCTGCTTGAAACGCTGTTCCTGAATATGTTCTACGGAGGCAAACTCAAATCCATGCCCCCGGTCCTGCACAGCGATGATGGTCGCAACACGGTCATACGTCCGCTGGCGTACAGCCGCGAAAAGGACATTGCACGTTATGCGGCGTTGCGGGAATTTCCGATCATTCCCTGCAACCTGTGTGGATCGCAGGAAAACCTGCAACGGCAGGTGATCAAGGACATGTTCCAGACCTGGGACAAGCAACACCCCGGCCGTCTGGAAACGATGTTCCGGGCCATGTGCAATGTGGAACCTTCGCACCTGGCGGACCCGGATCTCTACGATTTCAGGGAGGGGCGGCGTCTTGGCGGCAAGCGCCAGTCTGTCAATACAGCCGAGCCGCAGGCGGACCAGAGCTTTGGTCGCCTCGATGTGCTGAATATCTAGAACAGGGGCAGGGTCCAGAAACCGAACCCGATCAGCAGCACCGCTGTAGTCTTGCGAACAAGCTGGCTCGCCTGGAAGTCCCGGAGGCGGTTGGCGGCGAATCCGGTTGCCAGCATCGAAGGCAGGGTCCCCAGGCCGAAACAGAACATGGTCAGGCCGGCCGACGTGATGGTTGGTTGGAGGGCTGCCCATCCCAGGGTGCTGTAGACCAGCCCGCAGGGAAGCCAGCCCCATAATGCCCCGAGTGCCAGGGCCTGGATCGGGTGATGGACCGGCATCAGTTTCCGGGTCAGCGGTGCGAGTCGCGCCCACACCGGCGCCCCGACCCGTTCAATGTATCGAATCCCCTGCCACCACTGTCCCATGGATAACCCCATGAAAATCAACAGAAGCCCTGCGAGTGTTCTCAGGATAGCGCCGGCTGACGCCCACTGTTCGGCAGCGCCGGTACTCAGGCTGGCAATCAATATGGCAATCAGGGTGTAACTGGCAATGCGGCCGAGGTTGAAGCTGAGCAGCATTGCCGACTGACGGATCCGGAATCCCCGACCGACAGGCAGGGTCATGGACAACGAGGCGCTGATGCCACCGCACATGCCCAGGCAGTGGGTACTTCCCAAAAGCCCGATCATGAAGGCGCTGGAGTAGCTTAGATAGAGGTCGGCCGCCATCAGGAATTGGATTTTTTGCCGTCGCTGTCCTCACCGGAGTTGGCAGACTCCTCCGGATCCTGTTTCATGTCAGGTGTCTGTGCGTCCTTCGGGATCATTTCCTTGTCGTCATCATAGAGAACCCGATGAGCCGGGCCTTCCAGATCGTCGTACTGGCCGCTTTTCACCGCCCAGGAAAACAGGCCGATCCCGACGGCAACGAGAATCAGCATCAGCGGTACAAGGTAGAGAACACTTTCCACAATACAGTCCTGCTTTCGGTTCAGTTTCTACATTATCAGGAGAGTGCCTCGGCACCAACATCCGTAGTGACCGGGGTCCCGGCCGACTTGCCCGAGCCCAGGCGGATCGCGTTCAGTACCACGATCAGAGAGCTTGCGGACATACCAATGGCCGCCAGCCAGGGGGGCACCTGTCCGGCTATGGCAAGAGGCAGCGCGCCCAGATTGTAGACCAGGGCCCAGGCGAGATTCTGGCGGATCACCCGGCGTGTCCGCCTGCTGACTTTCAGGGCATCCAGCAGCACCATCAACTGGCTGTTGAGCAGCACGGCATCGGCTTTCAGTTGGGTCAGGTCAGCTGCTGTTCCCATGGCCACCGACACACCGGCGCCGGCCATTGAAGGCAGGTCATTCAGCCCGTCACCGACCATTATGACCCGGTGGCCCTGATCCCTGAGGTCCTCAAGTACGGACAGCTTCTTTTCCGGTGATGCCTGGCCAATGGCCTCGTCAATGCCCAGAATTCCGGCAATGTGCTGGACATGGCTGGACCGATCACCGCTGAGCAACATCGTCCGGATGCCCTCCCCCTGGAGGGCCTGAATCACTGCCTTTGCATCTTCTCTGGGCTGGTCGTCGAGCTGGAATCTGGCGAGCCATGCATCATCGGAGACCAGCCAGACTTCCAGCCCCTGGCCCGGTTCATGATCCGGTGGTGGTGCACTGGTATGCGCCAGGACGAAGTCGAAATGCCCGATGGCATAGGCTTTTCCATTGCGTTGACCGGTCAATCCGCCACCCAGGTGATTCTCGACGGTCTCCATTGATGCCGCCGGTACGCCATGAAACACCCTGGCAATCGGATGTTCGGAATGACCTTCCAGCCCGGAGGCCAGCGCAAGGCAGTCTTTGTCGCTGGGCTCAGCGAGCGTTTGTGTGTTAACCAGGGACAGCTCGCCGCGGGTGAGCGTACCGGTCTTGTCGAACACCACCGTATCGATGTCGTTCAGGGATTCAATGGTGTGGCCACGAGTCGGCAGGAAGCCATCGCGACGCAGCTTCATGGTGGCGGAAGTAATGGCGGTCGGGGTCGCCAGAGACAGGGCACAGGGGCAGGTGACCACCAGAACGGAGAGCGTGATGTCGAAGGCGTTATGCGCGCCGGCCAGCAACCACCCGATCCACACCAGCGGAGCAAGGATCAGGACCCGGGCGACAAACTTGCCGGCGATCCGGTCCGCCATATGGGCAACCGGTGGCTTCTCGGCCTGGATCCGGTCCAGGATTCTGAGAATCCCGGACAGGCGGGTCTGCGCCCCGGCCTTTTCTACGCGTATGTCGAGGGCATTTTCTCCATTGACACTGCCAGCATGGACCACATCCCCGGGCCCTCTGGATTCGGGCAGATACTCACCGGTCAGGGCTGCCTCGTTGAGCGTCGACTGCCCGGACAGGATTATGCCGTCCACGGGCAGTGTCTCCCCGGGGCGGACCCGGACAGTATCACCGGCCTGAAGGTCGTGCGTGGGAACCAGATCCGCGTCCTCTCCGGCGACGCGGATTGCCACCGCTGGCTGGAAGCCGGCCAGTGCATTGCCGGTCAGGCCGGCCCGATAGCGCGCCATGACTTCCACATAACGGCCAAGCAGAAGGAAGAAGGTGAACATGCAGACGGATTCAAAGTAAACCTCTTCGCCACCCACGATGGTTACCCAGGCGCTGGCGGCATAGGCCAGGCCAATCGCGATGGCAACCGGAACGTCCATGGTGAGGTGACGACTGCGAATATCCCGCCGTGCGTTCCGGAAGAAGGGCCGGGCGCTGTAGAACACAACAGGGGTTGCAACCAGGAGACTGAACCATCGGAAAAACGTGACGAACTCCGGCGAAAGCCCGTTGATCATGTTGAAATACAGCGGGAACGCCAACATCATGCTCTGGAACGATCCAATGCCGGCAATGGCCAGGCGAATCAACATGGATCGGTGTTCCGCCTTGAGTTGCTTCTCCAGTTCATCGGCTTGGTAAGGGCGGGCCGTATAACCGAGCTGATGAATGGCGATCAGCAGGTCGCTCAGCCTGGTTTGTTCCGGAGACCAGACCAGGGTTGCACGCTGGGTGGTATGGTTCACATTGAAATCCAGCACACCGGGCTGCTTTTTCAGGTGATTCTCGAGTAGCCAGATGCAGGCAGCGCAGGTGATGCCCCCAATCAATAGCTGGGCTTCCTGGCCGGCTTTGACAGCGGACACGAAGGACTTCTGAACCAGTGGGTGGTCCAGTTCCCGGAGCCGATTGAGTTCAGCGTCGCTCAGCTCCCGAGGGGTCGCTGCCGGTTCGGTACGGAAGCGGTAGAAGCCATCCAGGCCCTCCTGGCGGATGGTTTCGCAAACAGCCTTGCAACCGCGGCAGCAAAAATGCCGGAGCTCACCATCAAGCTCCAGAGTTATGGGCGGGGAACCGTCTGCCGGCTCCCCGCAATGGAAGCAGGGAGTGATACTCACCCTTGAATGGGCTTGTCAGCCTGTAGTGTGAGAGTTGAGCCCTCTGCGGGCAGCTGGAGCTCACCTTTGATCTGCCAGTCATCGGCGGGATCACGCAACATGTAGTACCAGCGTCCCTGGATATCTTTCAGCAGCTTACCCGAATACAGCCCGTTGCCGTTCGAATTGAACTGGATCGTCCGGTCACGCCCGGCGAGCGTCGGGTGGTACAGGGACAGTATCAGGTACTGGTAATCGGCAGGGCCCTGATCGGATTTGAGCCTGAGTACAAGGTCCCGCCCTTCGAAGGTCAGTGCCCCGACCATGCCCATCGTGTAGGCCTTCTCATCCTTCTTCAACTCCATGTTGATGGCCAGGCCTTTTTTGGAATAGTCGTCTGTCACCATGGTGTCTTCGACATTGGCGGCAATGATGATCATCACGACGCCCCAGACAATGGTAATCAGGGGAAAAAACGCGATGAACCAGAACCAGGGCTGTCGATACCATGGGGCGACCGGGGCGTTAACGCTCATACTGAACTGTCTCTCAAGGGTGAATGTTGGTCACATGTCCGCACTCAGCGTGTGGGACCGACAAATCGGCTTTCAGTTTCAAGATTCAGCGAAGAATCGGTCTGCGATTTCGCGAAGAACCGGATCTTGCTGTTGGTCTCCGAGATTGCGTCCGGCGGAACGTCAACCACCGTGGGTAGCGACCGGTTCTCGCCGCTTTGCACGGTCACCTGTGTGCTGGTCAGGATACGGATGCCTTCGAGGCCATTCACCGAAATAGTAAAGGTCTGGGGCACTTCCGTCATGTTTGCGATTTTGAGGGTGTAGGAATTCTCGATCCGGCCCTCGCCATTGAAACTGTAGAGTGACCCGCGATCCCTGAGCGCATCCATCTGCCCCGGTACCCGGGTGGCCAGGGTAAAAATGATGGCGCCGATCATGGTCAGGAGAACAGCACCGTAACCAAAGGTCCGTGGTCGAAGAAGCTTCGACGTCTTACCTTCCAGTTCGTTCTCGGTAGTATACCGGATCAGGCCTGTTGGATAATTCATTTTCTCCATGACCTGGTCGCAGGCATCGATACACAGGGCGCAGCCAATACACTCGTACTGCAGACCATCCCGGATGTCGATTCCGGTCGGACAAACCTGCACACACTGTCCGCAATCGATGCAATCGCCCAGGCCGACCTCGGAAGGTGCCACGCCTTTTTTCCGACTGCCCCTCGGCTCACCACGGTTCGGATCGTAAGAGACGACCCGGGTATTGGGGTCGAACATAACGGACTGGAAGCGCGCATACGGGCACATATAAAGACAGACCTGCTCTCGCATCCAGCCAGCATTCAGATAGGTCGCCACCATGAAAAAGGCCACCCAGAAATACGCCCAGCCGTTCGCCTGCAGCGTGAAAAGATCGACGATCAGCTCACGGATCGGATAGAAATAACCGACGAACGTGAGCCCCGTCGCCAGTGCTATCAGGAGCCAGATGGCGTGTTTCGCCGATTTCTTGAGTAGTTTCTCCGAGGAGGTCGGGGCCCGGTCCAGCTTCATTCGCTTGTTCCGGCTGCCCTCAATACGCTCCTCCACCCACATGAAGATGAAGGTCCAGACGGTTTGTGGACAGGTATAACCGCACCAGACCCGGCCAAACAGGGTGGTGATGAAGAACAGTCCAAAGGCACAAATGATCAGCATGCCCGAAAGCAGGATGAAATCCTTGGGATAAAAGGTCGCACCGTAGAGGTGGAATTCACGGGCCGGAAGGTCGAAATGGATCAATGGCTGTCCGTCGATGGTGATCCATACGAACAGAAAGTACATTCCCATGAGAGCCATCAGGCTGACGTTGCGAATTCTCTGGAAGAAGCCCTTAACCTCTTTCACGTAGATCTTTTTGCGACTGGCATAAAGCTCTACGGTCTCTGCTTTTTTGTTTTTATTGGAGGGGTCAGAGGAAGGGTCAATCTGTTTGACCGGAATCTCACTGCTCATCGTTACCTCCCGATGAAATGGTAAAGCGGGGAGCGGGCCTCGGAGGGTCTGCGGATCTGTTCAAGCCTGTGTCCGCGGAGCGCGGGCACAGGGTTGAAAAGACCCGGCCAGAAGCTATCTGGCCGGCTTTTTTCAGTTGGACAGGCTGTACACGTACGCAGCCAGAATCTGGATCTGATCATCGGTCAGACGACCCTGCTGGGCAGGCATCTGATTCTGACGGCCATTCATGACCGTTTCCTTGATCCAGTCGTAGGTGGAGCCATACAGCCAGGTGTTGTCCGTCAGGTTCGGCGAACCGATCCCCTGGTTACCCTTGGCATCGGCACCGTGACAGCCGGCACAGGCCTGTGCAAAGACGGCTTCACCGGCTTTCGCGGCTTCTGCGTCCTTTTCACGACCGCTGAAACTGAGGACGTAGTTCACCACCTGGTCGACCTGCTGGTCGGTCATTGAAGGCATCAGGCCTTTGGCAGGCATGTTGCCCATGCGACCGTTCTTCAGGGTGTGCAGGATGTTCTCCGGCGCGCCACCGTAGAGCCAGTCGTCGTCAGTCAGGTTGGGGAAGCCCACCTGGCCGCGAGCGGCGCTGCCGTGGCATACCGCACAGTTGTTGGCAAACAGACGCTGGCCGATTTTCAGGGCATCTTCGTTCTTCGCCAGTTCAGGCACAGGCGTGCTGCCGTACTGGGCGTAGATTTCACCGTATTTCTCTTCGGCCGCAGCAACCTCTGCTTCCCACTGGTTGTGGGACGTCCAACCCAGCAGGCCCTTGAAACTGCCCAGACCCGGGTAGAGGGCCAGATAGCCCAGACTGAAAATACAGGTAGCCAGGAAGAGGTAGAACCACCACTTGGGCAGCGGATTGTCATACTCTTCAATGCCGTCATAGGAATGACCGGTGGTCCGATCCGTTTCGACGTCGGTGGTCTGGCTCTTGCGAGTTGCAAAGAGAAGCCACATGCAGCCGAAAACAGTACCGAGCACGATCACGCTGATCCAGACGCTCCAAAAGGTACTCATTGCTTTTTCTCCGTTTTTTCCTGTTCGAGAGTACGCTTGTCTACTTCGTCGTCGCTGAACGGCAACTGTGCAGCCTCATCGTTTGCCTTTTTCCGGTGGGAGCTGTAGGCCCACCAGATAATGCCGATGAAGACTGCCATGATCAGCAGTGTGTGATAGCCGCGTAACTCATTGATGTCCATTGGAATCACCGCTTCTCAGAAATGACAGTGCCAAGATGCTGCAGGTAGGCGACCAGGGCTTCGATTTCGAATTTACCCTTTACCTCGCTCTCAGCATTGGCAATCTGCTCATCCGTGTAGGGCACGCCGAGTGTCTGCAGGGTCTTCATCTTGTCGGCCGTCTTGGTGTAGTCCACCTTGTCTTCGAACAGCCACGGGAACGCCGGCATGATGGATTCCGGCACGACACTCCGGGGATCGTACAGATGCTGGCGCTGCCAGGCATCGGAGTACCGACCGCCGACACGTGCCAGGTCTGGCCCTGTACGCTTGGAACCCCAGAGGAACGGCCGGTCGTAGACGAATTCGCCGGCAACGGAGTAGTGGCCGTAACGCTCGGTTTCGGAGCGGAACGGGCGGATTTGCTGTGTGTGACACACGCTGCAGCCTTCACGGATATAGATATCCCGGCCTTCCAGCTGGAGCGCGGTGTAGGGCTTGAGGCCCTCCACGGGTGTGTTGGTTTCTTTCAGGAAGAAGAGGGGAACCACTTCCACCAGGAACCCACCACTGATCGTCAGTACGATCAGGAGGATCATCAAACCAAGGTGCTTCTCAATAAGTTCGTGTTTCATCTGGTTCTTCTCCCTCAGGCAGCCTGGGCTGCTGCGTTATCCTGGGCAACCGCCTGCTTCTGGCGAACGGTCATGTAAACGTTCCAGGCCATGAGCAACATGCCGCTCAGGAAGATTGCACCACCGATCATGCGTACCAGATAACCGGCGTGGGAGGCTTCAACCGATTCCACGAAGCTGTAGGTCAGGGTGCCGTCTTCGTTGACCGCACGCCACATCAGGCCCTGCATGATGCCGTTAACCCACATGGCAACGATGTAAAGCACGGTGCCGACGGTGGCCAGCCAGAAGTGAACGTTGATCATGCGGATGCTGTACATCTCGACCATACCCCAGAGGCGCGGAATCAGGTGGTACATGGCGCCAATGGAAATCATGGCAACCCAGCCGAGGGCGCCGGAATGAACGTGGCCGATGGTCCAGTCGGTGTTATGCGACAGGGCATTGACGGTCTTGATTGCCATCATGGGGCCTTCGAAGGTCGACATACCGTAGAACGACAGGGAAACCACCAGGAAGCGCAGGATCGGATCCGTGCGCAGTTTGTGCCACGCGCCCGAGAGGGTCATCATGCCGTTGATCATGCCGCCCCAGGAAGGTGCGAGCAGAATCAGGGACATGATCATGCCTGCTGTCTGAGCCCAGTCTGGCAGGGCAGAGTAGTGCAGGTGGTGGCCGCCGGCCCAGACATAGGTGGCAATAAGCGCCCAGAAGTGAACGATCGACAGGCGGTAGGAGTAGACCGGACGGTTGGCCTGCTTGGGAACAAAGTAGTACATCATGCCCAGGAAGCCGGCGGTCAGGAAGAAGCCAACCGCATTGTGTCCCCACCACCACTGCATCATGGCGTCGGTGACGCCGGCATACGCAGAGTAGGACTTGAAAGCGCTGGCGGGCAGTTCCAGGTTGTTACCGACGTGCAGGACGGCAACGGTAATGATGAATGCGCCGTAGAACCAGTTTGCAACATAAATGTGCTTGGTCGCGCGCTTCATGATCGTGCCGAAGAAGACCAGGGCATAGGCCACCCAGACAATTGTGATGGCGATATCGATCGGCCACTCAAGTTCTGCGTATTCTTTACTGGTCGTGAAACCCATTGGAAGGGTGATGGCTGCCGCTACCAGGATGGCCTGCCATCCCCAGAAGGTAAATGAGGCAAGACCGTCAGAAATCAGCCGGGCCTGACAGGTTCTCTGTACCACATAGTAGGATGTGGCAAACAGAGCCGATCCGCCGAACCCGTAGATTACCGCGTTGGTATGCAACGGACGGAGTCTTCCGAAGTGACTCCAGGGAAAGTCCAGATTCATTGCGGGCCACACAAGTTGGGATGCGATCAGCACGCCCATACTCATGCCAACAATGCCCCAGACTACAGTCATGATGGCGAATTGTCTCACCACCTTGTAGTTGTACGTCAGGTTTGCATTTACTGTGCTCATAGCCTTACCAATGGGTTTAGGATGGGGAATTATGCGGAGGCAAGTATGGATAAAGCATTGCATCTTTGCAATGACTCAGATCAAAGCCTGACATCCGTCAAATTCCCCGAAATCAGTGGTCTGGAGCGGATTCCAGGCGCTTTCCGCCTCGCGGTTTTCCGGAAATGCCCGTAATGTTTGTGTCTTCCCTGTCATGATAGCTCCCATGAACCTTAAGGTGGTTGAAGTGAAGTTGATTAAGACCAATTGCTATGTAACCAGTCCCGACGTAGTCCTTCTTCTGGCACATGGGGCGGGAGCCCCCGCGGATTCCGACTTCATGGAACAACTGGCGGCGGCTCTCGATGAGGAAGGTGTGGCGGTTGTCAGGTTCGAATTCCCCTATATGCAGAAAAGGCGGGAAGACGGGCGTAAACGGCCTCCGGACCGCCAGCCTGTGCTGATTGACTGTTTTTCAGGAACGTTGGCTCAGATCCGGGAAGAGGTTGGGGAGTCGGTCCCGATATGGGTCGGGGGAAAATCCATGGGGGGGCGGATGGCCAGCATCCTGGCCAGTTCCGGTGCGTCCGTTGATGGCGTGGTGTGCTACGGCTATCCCTTTCATCCGCCCGGCAAGCCCGACAAATGGCGAGTGGACCATTTCCCTCAGGTCCAGTGTCCGATGTTAATCCTGCAGGGGACCCGCGATCCATTTGGCAAAGCCGAGGAGCTGGAGGAGCGTCAGCCGGAACTGGGCGGGTGTTCCATCACGTGGCTCGACGGAGGAAATCACGACTTCCAACCACTCGCACGTTCCGGGCGAAGCCAGAATGACCTGATTCGGAAAGCCGCCAGGCAGACGCGGCTCTTTATCCGGCAGGCCCGGGTTCCAGGTCTGTGATCACGGTCTCCGAGATGACCACCCGATTGCGACCGGAGGATTTCGCTTCGTAGAGAGCATCATCGGCTCGCCGGAAGAGCTTGTCCTGGTCTTCAGCCGTCCGCAGCTCGGCAATACCTGCACTGAGCGTCAGATTGACGGCTGTTCCGTCCGGGCTCTCAATCGGGACATGCCTTATATCGTGCAGTATTTCCGAGCATACCTTTTCTGCCCCCTCGCGGTCGGTTCCCGGTAGCAACAGGGCAAATTCCTCGCCGCCAAAGCGGATCGCGACGTCGCGAGGCCGCTTGGTATGCCGGGTGAGAACATCGGCGATGCGCCGCAGGCACTCATCGCCAAAACTGTGGCCCCAGGTATCGTTGACGGATTTGAATCGGTCCGCATCAATCAGCGCCAGGGAGAGCGGGTTTCCTGTTCGACGCGCTTCCGCACAGAGTTCCGGCAGGCAGTTGTCCAGGTGGCGTCGATTATAGAGGCCGGTCAGTGCGTCATTGAGTGAAAGGGTGGAAAGACTCCGGTTTGCTTTTTCCAGCTCGCGCATGGCCTTTCTCAACTGGGCCGTCCGCTCATGTACCTGGACTTCCAGTTCTGTGCGGGCATTGTGTTCGACGTCCAGCAGCTTCTGGTTAAGGAGTCGCCAGCGCTGCACCATGGCGTAGTTGAGAAGAATCACCTGTCCGCCGATTGTGACCTGCATCAGGGACTCACTGGCCAGGAAATCCGTCAGATAGCCAAACGCCGCGAGCGCATAGATCAGGCCGCCCAGGAGCATGACCATCCACGCCAGCAGGTACCAGATTGCCGGCTGATATCCCTGCCGCCAACGGACCGCAGCACAAACGAACAGGCTGGCGATCACTGCGAGTGCCAGGACCGTATTCGAGATAATGGTCTGGTGGTAGGGTAGAAAAAGGGTGGCTGTCACCGCCACGACACAGGCCCAGGCCTGGAACTTCAGTGTCCGGTCGGCCGCAGAACCCCGGATGACTTCCAGGAAGGATCGCCCGAAAAGCGTCATGGCCAGGGCGCAAAACCCGAGCAGCAGAGGGATGGCGGTGTTTGCAAAGTCCGGGTTGTCTGGCCAGAAATACTGGTTAGCAAAGCCGCCCATTGCGAACAGGAACAGGCCCATGCTCGCCATATAAAAGGCGTTGTAAAAATAGTAGAAGGTACCCGAACTGAAAAATAGCAGCAGATTGAAAGCGGCAAAGATTGTGACAGCGCCGTAAAACAGTCCATGGGTCAGCGTCAGATGGTTGCTGCTTTCGATCACTTCCTGTGGGGTTTCCAGCGTCAGCGGTATATTCAGGGCGCCGCTGCTGTGAATCCTGACGGTAATGTCCGTGGTTTCCCCCTGATCCAGGGTGACGGGGAGCAGGAAATATCGATAATCTATGCCCCGCGAAGAGAAGGGCCGGCGGTCACCGGTGACAATCGGCCGGGTATCCCGGAAGGGACTCGATTGCCAGAAAGTGACCTCATCCAGTAGCGGGTAATTCAGCTTGAGGTACCAGCGGAATTGTCCGGCGGATCGGTTTGTCAGATGCAGGCGAAGCCAATACGTGGACTCGGTATGACTGAAGACCAGGTCATGACCATTCGCACGGGTCCACTCTATCCCACCTGGCAACTGATCAGGGGCTTTTGCCTCATAGGCCTGTTGTCCGGGATCCGCAATGTGGTAGCACACATACTGCATCAACCGGACCCGTGCGGAGGGGTTAGAGACATCCAGGGTGGGGCATCGGTCCTGGCGTGCCATGCTGTCAGCAAGCGACGGCCCCGCAAGGCTCAGCAGCAGAACGAACGACAGCAACCGCGTGATAAGTGCCATACGGGCATCCACAGAGAAAAACAGAGTCAGAGTGTAGCCAAGGTACACAGCTTACACTGTTAAACAGATTCAAATTTGCGGCTTGGTGTCGCACCCGATCAGGAGCACCATGGAACAGATTCTTGCATTTTGCCGCCCGGGGTTTGAGGCGGAGGCCGGGCAGGAGCTGGTCGATTCGGCCATGTCGGCGGGACTTTATGGGTATTTTCAGCCCGAAAGGGATCGCGGGCTGGTCCGATTTTACCTGACCGGGCCGGAGCAGGCGGAGGCGCTGCTGGATCGGGTCGGGATCGAAACCCTTGTCTTTGTCCGGGATTGGCTGATCGTCCTCGATACCCCTGAGCTGCCTCCCGAGGATCGCGTTGGAGCCGTCATCGAAGCCCTGAAAACGCATCGCTCGGCGATGCCCCGTTGCGACAGGGTCGAAGTGCGGTTACTGGAGAACAACACGGATCGGGATCTTGGTAACTTTGCCCGCAAGTGGGTGGCTCCCCTGTCCCGGGGCCTGCGGGGTGCCGGTCTGATGGATGAGCCTGATTCCGGAGCATCCGCTCGTCTCGAAATCATTCTGCCTGACTTTACCCAGGCCATCATTGGCTTCAGTTTTGCTGAAAATCGAGCCCGCTATGCGGGTGGTATCGTCCGGCTTCGGCTGCCGGCTTCCGCACCGAGCCGGTCTGCCCTGAAACTGGAGGAAGCGTGGAAGGTGTTCCTGCCTCCAGAGCGGGAGCTCGACTACATCGGGGGCGGGAAGACAGCGGCCGATCTCGGCGCGGCGCCCGGGGGCTGGACCTGGCAACTCGTCCGTCAGGGGATGTCGGTGTACGCGGTGGATAACGGCCCCATGAATGCGGATTTGATGGCTTCGGGGCAGGTCGAGCATGTCCGGGCGGATGGCTACAGCTGGCGTCCACACCGCGGGATTGACTGGATGGTCTGCGACATCGTGGATCAGCCGCGGAAAACCGCTCACCTGGTGGTGGACTGGATTGGCTCGGGCCTTTGCCGCTATACCGTTTTCAATCTCAAGCTTCCGATGAAGAAACGGTACGAAGAATGGCTGATCTGTCGGGATATCCTCGTCCAGGGGCTCAAGGCCGCCGGTATCGGATACCGGTTGCAGGCCCGACACCTGTACCATGATCGCGAGGAAATCACCTGTTTTATTGAGCGAACCGGTTAGGCAACATACTGTTCCAGCACGGTGATGCTCTCGTCACGATCCATCATGGGAATCAGTTCGGCCATCAGCTGCTTGCGCTCTTCTGAGTGGTACCACCGGTCCCAGTCGGCTTCGGAGCGCCAGTTGGCCAGCGTGATCCGATGATCCGGATCGTGGGCATCCAGCAGGGTCTCGCCTGAAATGAAGCCCGGGGCAGAGACCGCGTGCTGTAGAATAATGCGTGCCTGAAGCTCGTAATTGGATTCCAGTGATTCGGCAATGTGACGTTCGATCAGAACCCGTATCATGGTGATCCTCCTTTTTGACAACCACCCTAAACACGACTTTAGCATCGATTGTCGAAAAAT
Source organism: Marinobacter koreensis (assembly GCF_023156285.1). Classification (GTDB taxonomy): domain Bacteria; phylum Pseudomonadota; class Gammaproteobacteria; order Pseudomonadales; family Oleiphilaceae; genus Marinobacter; species Marinobacter koreensis. The sequence goes on from NZ_JAKZAJ010000001.1 coordinate 951,808, forward strand.
CAGCCTACTCGGACGGGAGAGAAGACGTTGACCACAGATCACTTTGACGCTGAGCTTGATGCCCGGGGATTGTTCTGTCCCGAGCCAGTCATGCTGCTCCACAACCGGATCAACGATGTCGAGCCGGGCGGCGTTCTTCGAATCGTGGCCACCGATCCATCGACCACCCGGGACATTCCCCGTTTCTGCCAGTTTCTTGGACACGAACTGCTTTCCCGGACTGAGCAGGACGACGAATTTGTGTATCTCATACGGCGTGGCGATCAGGTCTAGAGCGCCCGGGCCACTGAGTCGAGATGATCGAGAAACTGATCCCGGTCCATCTCGCCGAGAACACGCTGGTTTTCCAGCTCCTTCCCTCGTCCGTTGTAGAACAGGATGGCCGGTGGGCCGAAGATGCCCAGCTCGTTGAGCAGCGCCTGTTGCTCGGGTGTGTTATCCGTGATGTCCAGCTGCAGGAGGGTGTAGGGCCGCAGGGCTTCCTCGACACGCCCATCACTGAATACCGTCCGTTCCATGACCTTGCACGAAATACACCAGTCGGCATAGAAGTCCAGCATGGCTGGTCGTCCCTGACGGTTGGCCTGATCAAGCAGTTCACGCAGCCGGTCCGGTGAAGTGACCCGCTGGAAGTCGGCACTGGCAGACGGGAGATCGCCCGCTCTGGCCATTGATGATCCCGTAAACGGTGCCAGTGGTTTTAACGGATCCGATGCACCACTGAGGGCGCCGGCAAGGAGAGCGAGCCCATAGGCAAACAGTACCAGTCCGAGCCCTTTGCGAGTGCGCTCCCAGCCCGCCTTCGCCGCGTCAAAGGCGCCGAGCTGGACGCCGGTAATGCCGACAAGGAGGCCCCACAGCAGCAGCGTGAGCCAGGCGGGGACCATTCTCTCCAGAAGCCAGATTGCGACGGCCAGCATCAGGACGCCGTAAAAATGCTTCACGGTCGTCATCCAGCGACCATTGGCGGGAAGCATCCGGCGCCCGCCGACAGAGACGAGGATCAGTGGCACACCCATGCCGAGTCCGAGGGCGAAGAGGGCCAGTCCGCCGATGGCGGCATCCTGGGTGGTAGAGATGTAAAGCAGGCTGCCCGCCAGTGGCGCCGATACACAGGGCGACACAATCAGCGCCGACATGGCGCCTATCCCGAAAATACCCGCCACGCGGGACGGGCTCAGCCGATGGCTGGCGTTGTTCAGCGAATCCCTCAGGAATCTGGGAAGCTGGATATCAAACAGGTCGAACATCGACATCGCGAACAGGACAAAGACGACGGCAAATGTTCCCAGAATCCAGGGCGATTGCAGCTGCGCCTGCAGGTTGAAGCTTGCCCCGAGCAGGCCAGTGATCACGCCGGCCGCTGCATAGGTCAACGCCATGCCGAGCACATACGTTATTGCAAGGAGAAGGGCATGCCCGGTGGTGCGGGTGTTATGCCCCGAAACCAGCGTTGAGATGATTGGCACCATCGGCAGGACACAGGGGGTGAAGGTCAGCCCCAGGCCCAGCAGGAAAAACAGACCGACGATGACCGGTGCCGAACTGCCGGCGAGAAAGCCTGCAAGGCCGGTGGCGGACTCGGTGTCCAGCGGTGCGGCGGAGCCGGCGGGCGGCGAGGAGTCGCGGGTTGCATCCGATGGCGCCACAGCCGAGGCGCCGTCGCCGGGATAGTAGAGAACATCCCGGGTCTGGGGCGGGTAGCAGAGGCCAGCTTTTGCACAACCCTGGAAGGTAACCCGAAACGTCGCTTCCGTGGTCCCTTCCGGAAGGGTAACGGGCATTCGTGCAGTTACCGGCTCGTAGAACACCGTGACTTTGCCAAAGTAATCGTCCTCGGTGATTTCGCCGTCCCGGGAAAAGGCGAGAGGGCCGGTTGAAACCCCGTCGGTTGATGCCTCCACCGAAATACGCCCCTTGTAGAGGTAGTACCCCGGGGCCACGTCCCAGTTCAGAACGAGCGAACCGCTCTCAGAGGTGTAATTGAACGCCAAGGCCTTTTCCACCGGCAGGAAATCGTTGTCGGTGCTGAAGAAGCCGGAGCCGGAGTTGCCGAGAGCGGAAGCGCTGGGAGCCAGAAGGAACAGTATGAGGCCCAGGATCACCAGGGTCACGGCTGGTTTTGACAGATTACGGTCGGCCAGAGTTTTGGCAGTCATCTGGATTGCAAATTCCTGTTGATCGTTTTTGGGCGAACCTCATGTCGCCCGCGAGTGACATCGTTCCGGTGGCAAAGTTCCCACTGGTCTGGTATTAGGCCGGGTAAAGTCGCACAATAGCCTCCCAATGAACCACAGTCCGAACGATCTTATCATGCTGTTCAATGACCTGTTCCGGGAAGATTACCGGACAATTCTGGTCAGGGGCGGCTCAGAACCCGAATACCTGCCTGCGAATCAACCGGAGGGCCTGGCGCAGGTCGTGTTTGCGCATGGCTATTATGCCAGCGCGTTGCATGAAATCAGCCATTGGTGTATCGCTGGGGCCCATCGTCGTACCCTCCATGACTACGGTTACTGGTACTGTCCCGATGGCAGAACACCGGAACAGCAGGAGGCCTTCGAGCAGGTCGAAATCAAACCCCAGGCCCAGGAATGGCTGTTTTCCCTGGCGGCGGGCATTCGATTCCACATCAGTGTGGATAATCTTTCCGGGGGTGGTGCCCGGGACGAACAACGGTTCCGGAACAATGTACTGGAACAGGCAATCCAGTATCGGGAACGGGGTCTTCCGGAGCGCGGACAACGGTTTTTCGAGACACTGCAGTCATTTTACGGAACCGCACAGGATTTTGATGAATCCTGGCGGCGGGACGTTCGACGTCTGGTTCCATCCCATTCGATTTCCGACAGATCAAGGAATACAGAAGCTGTATGACATCTGACCCAAAACATACCGGTGACCTCAAGTTCAGCGATCTTAACCTGGACAAACGCTTGCAGGAGGCCATCAAGGCGATCGGCTTTGAATACTGTACGCCGATCCAGGCCGAAACGCTGCCCTGGACGCTGGCCTGCGAAGATCTGATTGGCCAGGCCCAGACAGGTACCGGTAAAACGGCTGCGTTTCTGATCACCGCCATTCAGGCGCTGCTCGAGACCCCGATTCCGAAGGAGCAGCGTTTTGCCTCCGAGCCACGGGTGCTGGCGCTGGCACCTACCCGCGAGCTGGCATTGCAGATTGCCAAGGACGCTGAACAGCTGTGCAAGCACACCGGCCACAATGTCGTGACCGTGGTCGGGGGAATGAATTATGACAAGCAACGGGATCAACTCCAGAACGACATCGTCGATATTCTGGTGGCTACGCCCGGTCGCCTGATCGATTTTCTCGGCTCGCAGGACGTCTTCCTGGATCAGATCGACATTCTGATCCTCGACGAGGCCGATCGGATGCTCGACATGGGCTTCATTCCCGATGTGAAGCGCATCATCCGCAAATGCACGCCCAAGGACGATCGCCAGACGCTCCTGTTCAGCGCCACCTTTAACCAGGACGTTCTCAATCTCGCCTCCATGTGGACGCGGGATGCCGAGTTCGTGGAGATCGAACCTGAGCAGAAGACCGCCGAGAGGGTAGAGCAGAGCGTCTACCTCGTCGGGGAGGACGACAAACTCCGCGTCCTGGTCAATTACCTGAAACGTCCGGAAGTCGACAAGGCCATCGTGTTCGCCAACCGGCGGGACCAGTGTCGTGATCTGGAGGAAGACCTCAAGAACCAGGGGGTCAAGGTGGCATTGATGTCGGGTGAGATTGCCCAGAACAAACGCCTCCGGACCCTGGACCAGTTCAAGAAAGGCGGCATTCAGGTTCTGGTGGCCACCGATGTGGCCGGACGCGGAATTCACGTCAACGGCGTGACCCATGTCTTCAATTACAATCTGCCGGAAAATGCCGAAGACTACGTGCACCGGATCGGCCGAACCGGCCGAGCGGGGAGTACCGGTGTTTCCGTGAGTCTGGCCGATGAGGACGACTCCTTCGCGCTGCCCGCGATCGAAAAGTACATCCAGCAAAAACTGAAGACCGAAGTACCAGGTGAGGATCTGACGTCGCCGCTGGAGAAGCCGCCGATCACCAGGAAGCGAGGCGGGCGCAGAGGATCGGGAGGCCGGCCTCAGGGCGGACGCGGTCCCCAGAGATCACGAAGAAACTGAGCCGGGGCGGGAAAGACGACCAATGCTGATTGTAGCCGACGAGAATATTCCCCTGCTGGACTCCTTTTTTGGTGATATCGGCGACATACGGCGAGTACCCGGCCGGAGCATGAATGCAGAGGACGTGCGGGATGCCGACATCCTTCTGGTTCGCTCTGTTACCCGGGTCGGCCGGGAATTACTGGAAGGCAGTCGCGTCCGGTTCGTGGGTACCGCAACCATCGGGACCGACCATGTCGACGTCGACTGGCTCAGGGAACAGGGCATCTATTTCTCTGCGGCGCCGGGCTGCAATGCCAACAGCGTGGCGGAGTACGTTCTCTCCACGTTGTCACTCTATGCGGAGCGGAAAGGTCTCGCCGACTGGAGCGATCTGAGCGTCGGCATCGTCGGGGTTGGCAATGTGGGCGGCCAGCTGGCATCGATCCTGGGCCGGCTGGGATTTGAGGTTCGCCTGTGCGACCCGCCCCGGGAAGAGCAGGAAGCGGATCAGGCCGGCGAGTTTGTGAGTCTGGCCGAGGCCCTGGAGTGCGATGTCGTGACGCTTCACACTCCGCTGACCCGTTCATCAGAGCACGCGACCTACCACATGATTGGCGCATCGGCGCTGGCAACGCTCACCTCGGACCAGTTGCTGATCAATTCGGGCCGGGGCGAGGTTGTCGATGGTGCCGCGCTGAAGCAGCGACTGCTGTCAGGCGATGCGCCGCTGGTGGCTCTGGATGTCTGGGAGAGGGAGCCCCGGATCGAACCGGAACTGGTTGACCTTGTCTGGCAGGCAACACCTCATATTGCGGGCTACAGTCTGGAAGGGAAGGTGCAGGGCACCGAAATGGTGTACCGTGCACTCAGCCAGTTTCTCGGGTTGCCGGTTCGCAAAAAGGCCGGGCAGTTTCTGCCGGAGCCGCCCCTGAACAAGGTATCGTTCACCGGATCGGTGGAGGAGGGGCAGGCTATCCGTATTGCCCTGAGGTCCTGCTACGATCCCCGCCAGGACGACGCCCGGTTGCGTCTGGCCATGACCGGCAGCCTGGAGGAACGGGCCGAGGCTTTTGACCGCCTTCGCCGTGATTACCCCGTTCGTCGGGAGTGCTCCAGCCTCAAGGTTCAGTTGAAGGGATCCAGTCGATCGCTGCAGGACAAATTCCGGGCGATTGGTTTCAAACTGAAAATCTGACCGTTCCCGCCTCTCATCTATATGCCAAAAGGGGCGTCCCTGCCCCGCCTGTCTTACAGTTTGGCACTCTGAAGGGCTGCGATCCGCTCCTCCAGGGGAGGGTGGGTCATGAACAGGGCGCCGAGGCCGCCACGAGCCCCGCGGTTGATTCCAAAGGCCTGCAGACTGTCCGGCATCTGATCCGGCACCTCGCTTTCCTGCTTGAGGCGCTGGAGTGCCTGAATCATGGAAGACCGACCCGCGAGCTGGGCGCCGGCAATATCCGCCCGGTATTCCCGGCGACGCGAGAACCAGAATACGATGGTACTGGCCAAGATCCCGAGAACCAGTTCCGCCACCATGCTAACCACGAAGAAGCCAATGCCGTGGCCCTGTTCGTTGCGGAAGACAACGCGGTCGACAAACGATCCGATCACCCGCGATGCGAAGATCACGAAGGTGTTCACCACGCCCTGAATCAGGGTCAGGGTGACCATGTCGCCGTTTGCCACGTGGCCGATCTCGTGGCCCAGCACGGCTCGGATTTCATCCTTGTTGAATCGCTCCAGCAGGCCCTGGCTTACCGCAACCAGGGCATCGTTCCGGTTCCAGCCGGTGGCGAACGCATTGGACTGTGAGGCCGGAAAGATGGCGACTTCTGGCATCTTGATACCCGCCTTGCCGACAAGGTCTGCGACCGTTTCCATCAGCCAGCGCTCCGCCGGCGTCCTCGGAGATTCGATTACCTGCGCACGTGTGCTCCATTTCGCCATCGGTTTGGAAATGAGCAGCGAGATGAAAGCACCGGCGAAGCCGAAAACGGCTGCAAACGCCAGCAAAGAGCCGTAATCGATACCATTTTGTGCCAGGTAACTGTCCACACCCAGCAATCGCAGCGTAAAGCTCGCAACCAGAATGACCGCGAGGTTGGTCGCCAGAAACAGCAGTATTCGCATGTTAATTCCCGGATCTTCCAGTCAAAGAAATAATTCACCCATCTGACCGCTATATGCGGCCCGGGTTCAGGCGTTCAACAAGATTACGGCGATTTAATATTTCAGGCGTCGGCAAAGAAGGTTGCCTGGACTATCTGGCTGATCCGGGCGGAATGCCCCGACTTCAGGGATTGGCGGATGAGATGGATATAGGTGGACAGATCGCGCCGGACCGATTGTGGTAGGGCGGACTCCTCTCCGCTATCGACACCGGCGGCATCGACGAGCGCCGCGGGCGCAGGGGCGCTCAGGCGGATAAAGGCCTCACGGGTCAGGACGGCCTGATCCAGCGCTTCCTGGCGGATCGTGTCCACATAACGAAGCAGGCCCTCTTCCTCCAGCCACAGCAGGGCACCGAAGCAGGCCATGTGGCGCTTGCTGTGCAGCCCGAATTCATCCGGTTCATCCGGGCCCGCAATGTCCTCGACGAACAGATTGATCCGGCGGGGAAAAACGCTGTAGAGCTGGGCCAGAGCGATTGCTACGTCCCGGTAGAATTCTTCCACGTGAATATCTGCCATGATGTTCCCCGGTTACTGCTGGTATTTTTCCAGGAAGTTCCCCAGACGGCCCATGGCATCGTTCAGGGTGTCGGCACGGGGCAGGAAGACCACCCGCAGATGCTGCTTGTCGTCAATGTTGAACGCAGAGCCCTGAACAAGCAGGATTTTTTCCTGCAGGAGCAGGTCCAGCACCAGCTTTTCGTCATTCACGATGGGGAAATGTTTTGGGTCCAGCTTCGGGAACAGGTAGAGCGCCCCTTTGGGTTTGACGCAGCTCACCCCGGGGATATCGTTCAGCATCCGCCAGGCGGTTTCCCGCTGTTCGAACAGGCGCCCTCCCGGGGCGACCAGGTCGTTGATTGACTGATAACCGCCCAGGGCGGTCTGGATGGCCAGCTGGGCCGGTACATTGGCGCACAGCCGCATGTTCGACAGCATTTCAATGCCTTCGATAAAGTCCGTTGCCCGATGTTTGGCGCCGCTGATGATCATCCAGCCCGACCGGTAACCCGCAGCGCGGTAATTCTTCGACAGCCCGTTATAGGTGAGGAACAGGACGTCGTCGGCCAGCGATGCGGTGGATACGTGCTCGGTGCCGTCGTACAGGATCTTGTCGTAGATTTCGTCGGACAGGACGATCAGGTTGTGCTGACGCGCCAGCTCAATGACCTGTTCCAGCAGTTCCGTCGAATACACCGCCCCGGTCGGGTTGTTGGGGTTGATCAGGACAATCGCTTTTGTGCGACGGGTGATTTTCTTGCGGATATCGTCAATGTCCGGAAACCAGTCCTGCTCTTCGTCACAGCGGTAATGCACAGGCTTACCACTGGACAGGGTAACCGCCGCAGTCCACAGGGGGTAATCCGGTGCCGGAATGAGGACTTCATCGCCGGTGTTCAGCAGGGCCTGCATGGACATGACGATGAGCTCGCTGACGCCGTTGCCGAGGTAGATGTCATCGATATCGACCTTATCGATGCCACGCTGCTGGCAATAGTGCATCACCGCCTTTCTGGCCGAGAACAGCCCTTTGGATTCGACGTAGCCCTGGGCCTGGTGCATGTTGTAGATGACGTCCTGCTGGATTTCTTCAGGTACATCCAGTTCGAACGCCGCCGGGTTGCCAATGTTCAGTTTCAGGACCCGATGACCTTCTTCCTCGAGCCGACGCGCCTCACGCAGAACCACCCCCCGAATTTCATAGCAGACGTTATCGAGCTTGGCGGACTTGTAGTAGTTCTGCATGGGACTGGATTTCCTTCGGTCTCTGACGGATGAATGCCTTTGTGGTAAGGGCTGTCGTTATTCTAGCGGAGCAGGGTGGTGCTTCAACAGGGGAATTGTGATGAATTATGGCGCTAAATGGATACCTTAGCGCCGTAAATTCACGCCGATTGTCGGAGATGTGACCGAGTGGCCTGTTGAGCGCTGTCTTTTTGATTCTTTATGTGCAAAATTATATTTTGCACAATCTAAATGCGTGACAGGAGTCTATCGAATGACGAAGCCGAGTATCTATGACTTTTCCGTCCGGGATATCCAGGGCAATGAACGGAGTCTGTCCGAGTTCCGGGGCAAAGTCCTTCTGATTGTAAATACGGCCAGCAAATGTGGGTTTACGCCGCAGTTCGAGGGTTTGCAGTCGCTGTATGAATCGCTTCGGGAGCGGGGACTGGAAGTGCTTGGGTTCCCCTGCAATCAGTTCATGAACCAGGATCCCGAAGATGAGTCGGCCATCAGCCAGTTCTGCAGTCTCAACTACGGCGTCGACTTCCCGATGTTTTCCAAGGTTGAGGTTAATGGCGATAACGCCCATCCCCTGTACCGGTTCCTGAAGCACGAGGCCAAAGGATTGATGGGGTCTGAGCAGGTCAAATGGAACTTCACGAAATTCCTGGTGGGCCCGGATGGCAACGTCGTCCGTCGATATCCGCCGACGACCAAGCCAGAGGCTATTCGCAAGGACATCGAAGCGCTGCTATGAACGAGTCTGCCTCGCCTGAGATCCTCAAACTGGACAACCAGATCTGCTTTGCGCTGTATGCGGCCAATCGGGCCGTGACTGCCCGGTATCGGCCTATTCTGGACGAGCTTGGAGTCACTTATCCCCAGTATCTGGTGATGCTGGTGCTTTGGGAGCATGCCAGGCAAGGTCAGGTCACACACGTGTCCGATCTCGGACGCCGTTTACGACTGGACTCCGGCACACTGACGCCGCTCCTGAAACGGTTGTCTGAGCGTGGGTTGTTGTCCCGTTCCCGGGACCCCGGCGACGAACGCAGCGTCATCATATCGCTGACGGATGCAGGACTCGCCCTCGAGAATAAGGCCAGGGAGGTGCCGGCCAGGTTGCTGTGCGATCTGAACCTGCCGCCCGAGCGTCTGGGCGCACTCAGGGATGAACTCAGGGCTGTTCTGGAGATGCTGGAGGCGGGTTCGGCGCCCAACGCTCAATCATCGCCCTGAGCTGTTCCCGATTATAGGGCTTGGTGATGTAGTCGTTCATGCCCGCAGCAAGACAGCTTTCCCTGTCGCCCTGCATGACGTTGGCCGTGACGGCAATGATGGGAAGCCCGGCATAGGCCGGATTCTGACGGATTCGTCGTGTGGCCTCGTAACCGTCCATGACTGGCATCTGGCAGTCCATGAGAACCAGGTCGTAACGATGGCTTTCCAGGGCATTCAGGGCGCGTTCGCCATTCTCGGCCTGATCGACCCGGTGGCCCAACTTCTTCAGCAGGCTGGTGGCCACCATCTGGTTTACCTCGTTGTCTTCCACCAGCAGTATGGACAGGGGGCGGACAGGTTGAAGTGGCGGCGTCGCCGTCGGGTGTCCGGGAGATTCCCCGATCTCGATCGCGGCTGCCTGGCACAGGCGTTGGAAGAGCTCGTCACGGCGCATGGGCAGCGGCAACAACGGGTATTGGGTGTGCCGTGACACCTGGTTGATCTGGGTGCCGGCGATGACCACGCCGGTGCCGGACCAGCTCTCCGCATAGGCAAGCGACTCGGGATCATCGCCATCGATGGCAATCAGGAGGATACCTTCCGGGTGGCGGCTCGCTCCCCGAACCGGGATATGCCAGGCGCGCAGCTGGTTCTCCAGTGCCGCTCTGTGCGGGTGGCTGGTCGGAATGGCCAGGGCGACTCCGACATCCCGTAAAGTCTCCATCGCTTTGTTGGAGAGGGAGTCTGTGTCTTCCGTTTCATGGATCGGGAAAGGCAGCGTTACGGTAAAGTGCGTCCCGGTGCCTTCGCTTGAATCCACCAGTATCTGACCGTGCATCCGTTCCACGAGCTGACGACATAACGTCAGCCCCAGACCGGTTCCGCCATAGCGCCGGGTGGTGTCGGAATCGGCCTGGGAAAACGGTGAGAAGATCCGGTGCAGTCCCTGTTTCGACATCCCGATACCGGTATCGATCACCTCGAGCCGGAAACTGCCCGCGGAATAGCTTGCCTTGACCCGCACAAGACCCTTTTCGGTAAATTTAATCGCATTGCTGATCAGGTTGTTGAGGATCTGTCGCGTTCGCGTCGGGTCTCCGAGGAACTGTTCCGGTAACTCCGGGTCGACCTCGGTGACCAGGTCGATTCCCTTGCGCCGGGCCTGCTGGGCATGGAGGGTGGCGCATTCCTCAATGAGGTGCCGCAGGCTGAAGGGAATGTTTTCGAGGTCCAGCTTGCCCGCTTCCACCTTGGATATATCGAGTATGTCGTTGAGCAGGTTCATCAGGCTTTCGCCCGCATTGAGCGCGATCTCTATGCGATTGCGCTGTACCGGGTCGAGCTCGCCCTCCACGGCCAGGCCGAGCATGCCCAGCAGGCCATTGAGCGGTGTGCGGATTTCGTGGCTCATGCTGGCCAGGAAGTTGGCCCGCCCCCTGGCCCGGCGAACCGCGTCCTCCTTGGCCCGGACAAGGGCATTGTTGCCCCGCTGCAGTGCGGAATTCTTCTCGGAAATTTCCCGGGTTCGATCGGCAACTTCCTGCTCCAGCTGACTGGAGTAGTTCTTCATGGCGCTCTCGGCAGAGCGCAGTTGCGCGAGGCTGGAGTCAATCGCCTCCAGGTGTTGATTGATAATGCCCACCATGATCCCGATCTCATCCTCCCCGTGTCCGGATGGAACAGGAAGTCGGATTTTCTCGGGGGAATTGGCCGTCACACGGCTGAGAGCGCCGATGACATTGAGCATCGGGCGGGTCAGCACGACATAGAAGATCGCAAGCAGGGCAGCCGACAGAGCCAGACTTTTCAGCAGTCCGCTGACCAATGTGTACAGGCTGCGTTCCAGAAACTGGAGTCCGTAATGGTAGGTGTCAATAGTGACAACTAGCCGCCCGAGGGGGAGATCCTGGAGCTGTTTTACGCGGAGTTCGGACGAAAAGGTCAGGCTTTCACCAAAAAGCAGATCGCTCAGCCAGCGATAGGGCGATGACAGGCTGCTCTGGCTGGCGGCGGCCATGGTCAGGCCCTCGCTGTCTATGATGCGGGCATCAATGGTGGCCGGATGGCGCAAAAGCCCGTCGAGCAGCTCTTCTGCAAGTCGTACGTCGATGTTGTAGGCGATCTGGGATGCGGGGCTCTGGCTGATTTCCATCAGGGCGTGAACTTCCGACTCCATCGATTCGCGGGCACTGAAGTAGTCGAGGGTGATCTGGATCAGGTTCAGCACCAGGCCGACCGCCATGGCAACCAGAACGGTGTCCCGGGTCAGTCGGTACGAGAGTCTTTTCCGGAACCAGTTAGTCACTGCTTTCTGACTTCCCTGTTGCTGTCTGAAGGCGGTGCCTGCACCGCCTGACGGTCAATCGTCGTAGTCCGCTTTCTTCTTCCACTCGGTGTCGTGAAGGAAGTTGTCCCATTCGCGATCCAGCTTGGAGTGGGACTCGGCACTGCTGTCGACGCCGTCTGCACTCATGGCCTCAAGCTCCTTGATCCGCGTGCGGAAGCTCTTGACGGCTTTCATGGCGAGCGGGTTGTCCTTGGACTTGCCCATTTCCGTGCTGGCGAGATGATAGGCATGGATCGCCTTGCGGATCTGGTTCTGGCGCACAAAATCGCGGGCCTGGAAAACGTGGAGGTCCGCGTGGGTCTTGTGGACGAGGAACAGCACGTATTTGAGATTTTTCTTGGCGGTCGCCGTGTTGATGTTGCCGCTTTTGTGCATCCCTTCAATCATTTTGAAGAGATTCTGGAGGAGCTCTTTGACGTAATTGGACTTGTCCGGAGAGTCAATCTTGACCGGGGGGCGTGAGTCCGTGTTTTCCATAACCGCTTTCTTGGTCTGGAGTACGCCATTTCGCCATTGCTGGACCGGGAGGTTCGATTTCAGCGAGGCCAGCTCATTGCAGGCCTCCTCCATGCGCTTCAGAATGAGCAGCTTGAGATCCGGGGTGAGGTATTGGCCCGGAATTTCAGTAAGCAGACGGTTGGCCCGATTGTAGGCGTCTTCCTGGGCCGTGATTTTCCTGGCACGCTCTATTCGGGCCTTTTCACGCATCTGGCTCAGAACGATGATCGCTATCGAGACGGTCACAATGCCCGCCAGTAAAAGAACGACTGTTATGGTATTCATGATGTCAGCGTGGACTCCGGCTTCGGGAACTGTCGGTGACTGGCGTGAAGAACCGGCCACAACTTGCCGATATTATTCAACAATCAGACTAGCAGAAATAGTCATTCGAATCCGTTTTGAAATGTGAAACTTCGCTTCATTCATTTTGTGAATCTACAAAATAGCGTATATTGTTTTGGTGAATGTACCGTTTTGGCGGTCTGAATGCCACTTCCTTCAGGGAGACAGCCGTGGATCTTTCCCGAGTCGATCTCAATCTTCTGGTTTACCTGGATGTTCTGCTCCGGGAGCGCAACGTTACAAAGGCAGCGAACCATCTGGGGATTACCCAGCCTGCCATGAGCAATGGCCTTCGTCGACTTCGGGATCTGTTTGCCGATCCCCTGCTGGTCAGAACCAGTGAGGGGATGACCGCCACCGAGCGTGCCCGGGAGTTGCAGCCAATGGTGCGGGGCATTCTGTCGGATATCGAACAGACGGTTCAGGAGAAAACGCCTTTTTCGGCGATGGAGAGCCATCGGGTTTTCCGGATCATGGCCAGTGACTATGCCGAGTCCTGCCTGATGCCCCGGGTGCTGCGCCGGATTCGTCAGGAAGCCCCGAATGTCACCCTGGATGTGCTCACCCCCAGTGACGTAAGTTTTCTGGATGTGGAGCAGGGCAGGTTGGACATGGCTATCAACCGGTTCGACAAGATTCCCCAGTCCTTCCACCAGAAAACCCTCTGGGCCGAATACTTTGCCTGCCTGATGAACGTCCGGAATCCGATACTCAAAGAGCCTTTCACGCTGGACACCTACCTGGACGCCAGCCATATCTGGGTCAGTAAAACCGGCTTTGGGGTTGGCGTCGGGGTTAATCCCAAGGATGTCCAGAGACTGGGCTGGGTCGACGAGGCCCTGTCCCGGATGGGGCGAAAGCGGCAGATCTCCGTGTTTACCCGCCACTACCAGGTGGCGATGCTGCTCGCGGAGCAGCACGACCTGATTGCAACGCTGCCGTCGCGGGCGGCGTGGCTGCAGAAGGATAATCCTAATCTGGTGGTCAAGGTGCCACCGTTCGAGATTCCGCCCTTCGAGCTGAAAATGGCCTGGAGCCCTTTACTCCAGCACAACACCGATCACCAGTGGCTGCGGAAACTGATCGCCGAAGTCGCGGAAGAGGTGGATGCGGAGTTTGCGGATTTCGGGGCACGCTTTGAGGCATCGGATCTGCCTCAGGTCCATTCTTCAGAGCGGTAGTTCCCGCAATTCCAGTGAACCACGGCCGGCGTCCCACATCCTCTGGAAACTTTCAGAAAGCTGTTTGACCCTGCCGGCGTCGGAAAACTTGCCAAACCCTTCCGGCTTGTAGAAGTCGTGCCGGTACAGCACGCCCTCGCGATCAACCAGTATGAATGGCTGGTCTTCGAGCGGATAGTCGTCGTTGGTCAGACGCAACTCGATACGGCTGGGCAGCCGGCGCATCAGCTCCACCAGTTTGTGGCGTCGCTTGACCAGGGGTTTGTCATCGTGGATCAACAGCCTTACTTCGCTGAGTCTGTGGCCGCGTGCCAGCACGGAGATCAGTTCCCGGAAGCGGCCCCGGTCGTAGAGATCGTGTTCGAGGAGCCGGTCATAAAGCCATAGACGTTGTCTTGCCTGGCCTGCGAGTGAATCCATCAGGGCGAGCATGCGCGTTTCGGTATCGAACAGCCAGCTGGACGGATCCTCGCCCAGGATGGCCGGGTAAGGGTTGTCTGGTAATGCCTCCATGGCCAGTGCAGGAGCAAGGCAGCGCATGTCGTAGTGGGGAATGCCTGCGTCATCGTATACATCCGAGCAGACGTGAAAACCTGACCGGCGATAAAAGGGCACGGCATGTTCCTGGGCTGAAAGCCGCAACTCGTCGAACTGGGAGGCGGCCTCTGCCATCAGGTGCCTGAGCAGCGCCTCGCCAAATCCTTTGCCCCGATGCTCCGGCAGGATGGCCATGCGGCCGATATGGCCGGTTTCATCCAGGGCCGGGAAGAGACGCGCGACGCCGACCGGTGTGTTGTCCGGCAACACCGCGAGGTAATGATCGGCGATCTCGTCGGTGTCGTCCCACTCCAGCTCCGGGGGTACTCTCTGCTCGTCGATAAAAACCTTCTGACGAATGTCCCGGAGCTGACCGGGCGCCAGCTGCCAGCTGTACTTTCGGAACCGGATGGTCATAACACTCCTATTCGAAATAGACGGATCCCTGGTTGTAGAGCCTGGTTAGAAGCCCGAGCAGGGCGGGGTCTTCTGTCAGAGGTTTCAATGCGCCCATGTCGATGCGTGCGCCGGCACAAAGGAGGGGGGCAACCGGGCGCGCATCCCCCCGGAGAAGATATTGTTCGCCGTCCACGAAGAGCGCGGTCTCTTCTCCCAGCTCATGGTAGGCAAAGCGTGATCCCTCGTTCCACCGAAGGCGTTCGCCGGCGCGGATGGCCTCAGCGAGATCCTCTTCGGCCGCAGGTTCCTCGGCCGGCACCACAATGTCGAGGCTCTTGGGTGTGGTTGCATATTGCCCAAACCAGAGCGCCAGCTGCCGCCGGTCTTCCAGTTTGGCGCGAAGCACGTGGTCGAGCCGGTCGATGACGTCCGGGGCGATGGTACCCGGGTTCGGCTGAACCTGCAGGTCCGGGTCGTTCAGGTGGTCATCCGCGTCGGACTGGCTGCACAGGAAATCCGTGAAACCGGTTAACAGGTCATCCACGGTCGGTGCCCGAAAGCCCACCGACAAGGTAATGCAGTCGTCCTGGGCAATGCCGTGATGGCCGATGCCGGGGGGGAGATACAGCATGTCGCCCGGAGCCAGGGTGACGGTCTCCTCGCCGTCCCAACCGCTGAGAATGCGCAGGGGCGTTCCCTCCATCCGCGCGGAGTTATGGTCGCAATGGCCACCAAAGGTCCACTCGCGGTGGCCTTCGGCCTGGAGCAGGAACACGTCGTACTGGTCGTAATGGGGGCCAACACTACCACCCCGGGGAGCATAGCTGGCCATGATATCGTCGAGGCGCCAGTTCGGGATGAACCGGAAATGTTCAAGAAGGTCGGCAACCTCCGGAACCCAATGATCAAGTCCCTGGATCAGGAGTGTCCAGTCCTGATCCGGCAGTGTCTCGAAACGGTCGGGGGCAAATGGTCCGTTGTGAAGCTGCCACGGCTTGCCGTTGTCGTTCTCGATCACAATCCGGGACTCAACGCCTTCTTCGCAGGCCAGCCCGGCCAGTTCATCGGCGCTGACGGGGCACTGGAAGCCGGGAAAGGCCTGACGGATGACCATCGGCTTTTTCTGCCAGTAGTCCCGCAGAAACTCGGAGGGTGTCAGTCCGCCCAGCATGTCCATGGTGTGCTCCTGTCTTCAGATGTTGCGCGCCTGCTCGGCCGCGTTACCGAGGTAGCTGCCCGGTGTGAGGGCCATCAGCTCCGCCTTGGCTGCGTCCGGGATATCGAGTGTCTCGACAAAATTCTTGATGACTTCCGGGGTCATTGCCTTGCCGCGGGTCAAAGCCTTGAGCTTTTCATAGGGCTTTTCGATGTTGTAGCGGCGCATCACAGTCTGGATGGGTTCCGCCAGGACTTCCCAGGCGTGGTCCAGGTCCTCGTTCAGGCGGCCGGGATTGAGTTCCAGTTTGCCCAGGCCTTTCAGGGTCGCCTCATAGGCGATCAGGCTGTGCGCGAAGCCCACGCCCAGGTTGCGGAGCACGGTCGAATCGGTCAGGTCGCGCTGCCAGCGGGAAATGGGCAGCTTGGCGGCGAGGTGATCGAACAGGGCATTGGCAATGCCCAGATTACCCTCGGAGTTTTCGAAATCGATGGGGTTGACCTTATGTGGCATGGTCGAGGAGCCGACCTCGCCCTCCACGGTCTTCTGCTTGAAATAGCCGAGGGAAATGTAGCCCCACACGTCCCGGTCCAGATCGATCAGGATGGTGTTGAAGCGGGCGATGGTGTCGTAGAGCTCGGCGATGTAGTCGTGCGGCTCAATCTGGGTGGTGTACGGGTTCCAGTCCAGGCCCAGGCTTTCGATGAACGACCGGGCGTTTTCTGCCCAGTCCACCGTCGGATAAGCGGACAGGTGGGCATTGTAGTTGCCCACTGCACCGTTGATCTTGCCCAGCAGTTCGATCTGGCGAATCTGCTCAAGCTGGCGACGGAGGCGGAACACGACATTGGCGAATTCCTTGCCGACGGTTGTCGGAGAGGCGGTCTGTCCATGGGTGCGGGACAGCATGGGTTGCTCGGCGTGCTCCCGGGCCAGTTCTGCCAGTTTGTCGATGACGCGCTCCATGGCTGGCAGCAGGCCATGATCCAGTCCTTCCCGAAGCATGAGTGCGTGGGAGAGATTGTTGATGTCCTCGGACGTACATGCAAAGTGGACAAACTCGGTGACGGCGTGCAGCTCGGGCATGCCGGCAATCTTTTCCTTGATGAAGTATTCCACCGCCTTGACGTCGTGATTGGTGGTCCGTTCGATTTCCTTGATGCGTTCGGCGTCGCTCAGGCTGAACTCACTGACCATGGTGTCGAGGAACTGGTTGGCTTCCTCGGAAAAGGACGGTACTTCGGCAATCCCGGGGTGGGCGGCCAGTTTCTGGAGCCACCGGATTTCGACGGTCACGCGGTTACGGATAAGGCCGTATTCGCTGAAAATGCTGCGAAATACACTGACTTTGCTGCCATAGCGTCCGTCGACGGGGGAAATAGCCGTCAGGGCGGTGAGTTCCATCGAAAACCTCTCAAGTGATCAAAGAATCGAAACAAACAGAAATTGGGCCGACCATGATACACCAGGCCGGGACGGGAATCAGCGTTAAAACCGGGCAGGATTACGGCAACTGGCGGGACTGCTCGGCCAGTTCCCGGGCGTGCTGTATGATTTTCCGGCGCACGAACAGCAGTTGCCAGCGCCGGCCTCCACACTGATGCCACAGGACCGCCGAACGAATCCCCGCAAGCAGGAGTGCGCGCACCTTGGCAGCATTTTCTTCCCGTTGGAGCACGGTGGGATTGCCGGTTACCTGAATCCGCTGGCGGAAGGTGCTGATGGTATCGGTATAGACGGACGCCAGATTACCGATGAGGTTGGGGTGGGTGTAACCGAAGTGGCTGGCAGTATGGCGGGCCTGATCAATACGGCTGCCGATGACGTCCAGCATATCCCGATGGCGCCGGAGCTTGGCCTCCAGATGGACGAGGTTGAGCGTGTACCGGAGAATTTCCACATCCTCCGGCTTGCTCTGCTGGCCCATGATGGCGGCCAGTGTCTCGAGACCTTCCCGTATGTCCGTCAGCTCACCGCCGAATACGTCGAGCGTGGTCTCCGGATTGGTCGCGAACAGCGAACGGATCGAGGTTTCAAGACTGGCTTCGTTGCATTGGCCCCGATGGGCAATCTGCTGCACCAGCGCGGAGGCCTGGAACAGGCCGGCCAGGGCCAGGGTCTGATCGTGAAGGGATCGGCTCATGCGCTCATTCCATGGCGTGCCGATGTGTCAGCCCGCTCCGGCAACGGTTGGTCGTCCCGCCAGGTCTCCTCGATGACGCCACCGCCAAGACAGACTTCGCCGTCGTAGAAAACCACCGACTGACCGGGTGTCACAGCTCGTTGTGCGTCGTCGAAAATCACTTTGACACCCCCGCCGGCAAGGAGCGTTACCTCGCAGTCCTGGTCAGGCTGGCGATAACGGGTCTTGGCCTTGCAACGGAAATGGCCGGAAGGGGCTTCTCCGGCAACCCAGTCGATCGCACCAGAGACCAGCCCACGGGCAAACAGCAGGGGGTGCTGTTTGCCCTGAACGGCGATCAGGACGTTCCGGTTGAGATCTTTCTCAGCGACATACCAGGGTTCATCACCGAAGTCGCTCAGACCGCCAATGCCAAGACCCTGACGCTGCCCGATGGTGTGGTACATCAGGCCCTGGTGCCGACCGATCACCTGACCGTCGGGGGTTTCGATATCGCCAGGTTGTGCGGGCAGGTACTGTTTCAGGAAGTCACGGAACTTGCGCTCGCCAATGAAGCAGATGCCGGTGGAGTCTTTCTTGTCATGGGTGACAAACCCCTGCTGTTCAGCGATTCGCCGGACTTCCGGCTTTTCAAGTTCACCGACCGGAAACAGGGTGCGGGCAATCCGTTCACCGGACACCGCATGAAGAAAGTAGCTCTGGTCCTTGTTCGGATCGAGGCCCTTGAGCAGTAGGGCCTTGCCGGATCCGTCCGCGAGGGGGCGCTGGCGGGCGTAGTGTCCGGTGGCAATGAAATCGGCGCCAAGGGTGATGGCGTAATCCAGGAACGCCCGGAATTTTACTTCCTTATTACACAGAATGTCCGGGTTGGGGGTGCGTCCGGCGCTGTATTCGGCCAAAAAGTGTTCGAATACCCGGTCCCAGTATTCCGCAGCGAAACTGGCGGTGTGGAGCTTGATGCCAATGGCATCCGCCACGGCCTGTGCGTCGGCAAGGTCGGTCATGGCGGTACAGTATTCGGTGCCGTCGTCCTCGTCCCAGTTTTTCATGAACAGGCCTTCAACCTGGTAGCCCTGATCCTTCAGAAGCCAGGCAGCCACGGAAGAATCGACACCACCGGACATGCCAACGATCACCCGGGTGGATTCTGGCGAGATGACTTCAGGCTTGTTGCTCATTTCAGCCCCATGTTGAATAAAAGCCGCGAGTCTAGCATTTCTGGCCCGTTACGTCTGCGCCTCGACCACCACGTCAAGCGGGTAACGGCGGCCGTTTCGGTAATCTTCTATGCATTGCAGAACCAGCGGGCTGCGCAACTGGTCACCGAGCGCCCGGATGTCGTCCAGTGTCAGCCAGTGAGCAGCGAGAATGCCATCATCAAGCTCGTCAGACCTGTGGTTTACCGCATCGGCGACATAGCAGAAACGGTAGTAGGTGACACCATTGGCCGGAGCCTTGTAGGTGTACATACCAAGGAAGTATCGGGGTTGAATGTCCCATCCGGTCTCTTCAAGGGCCTCTCGGCGAACCGCGTCCAGAATAGGCTCGTCTTCCTCGACATGGCCGGCTGGCTGGTTGAAAACGACACGGCCTGCACTGACCTCCTCAACCATGAGAAAGCGGCCTTCCGTGTCTTCGACGATGACGGCGACGGTGGCGTGTGGGGTCCAGGTCATGGGCGGGATGGCCTCCTTGAAGCGGGCTTTCTGCGACGTTTTGCCGGCGGTTTGCCGGCCGGTAAGTGTACGGTGACCGTTCGATACTGGCCCGGCGAGAGTCCGTCAAGGGTCCAGTTGCCAATACGATAGCGGATCAGGCGGAGCGTGGGGAACCCGACGGCAGCGGTCATCCGGCGAACCTGACGGTTCCGGCCCTCGGTAATGGTCAGTTCGATCCAGCTTGTTGGTATGGATTCCCGATGCCGCACCGGTGGTGTCCGGGGCCAGACATCGGGCTCGCCCAGTCGGTTTGCCTTGGCAGGCCGGGTCAGGCCGTCCTTCAGTGTGACGCCCGCTGCCAACGCATCCAGCGCGGTGTCTGTGATGTCACCCTCTACCTGCACCCAGTAGGTCTTTGGCATCTTGTTCGTGGGAGAGGCAATGCGATGCTGCAAGGCCCCGTCGCCTGTGAGCAGAAGCAGGCCTTCCGAGTCATAATCGAGCCGGCCAGCGGGGTAAATGCCGGGTACACGGATCCAGTCCGCCAGTGTTGTTCTGGCACCATGATGACCGCTGTCGGCCTGATCCGTGAACTGGCTAAGAACATGAAAGGGCTTGTTGAACAGCACGAGTTCGGACATACGGGGGTTCCGGAATCCTGTGTCGCTGGCGGGGTTGAGCGCAAAGGGTACGGGATTTTCCGGAATTGGCAAGCCGTGTCTATGGCAATGACCTACCGCCAGGCACGCTGATTTGCGGCCCCGTCAATGGGTCTGTTGCCCGGTTCTGCTGACGGGCACGATTCAGGCGTTTCGCCCGACGCCTTGCGCCGGGTTGTTCGCCCGGCGACAGATAACGGATTAAGCTCGTCAGGCGTTGACCGCTCGCTGGGACAGGTCGTCGCCGCCCTGATCCCTGGAATCGGATCTTTTCTCGTCAGTCCCGTGTCGGCCTTCGGCGGACCTTGAGGGCATCTCGTCAGGCACAATGTTGACCGCGTGAATGCCCTTGTCGCTGGGCTTTTTTTCAAAAGTTACGGTCTGACCGGCTTTGAGGGTCTTGTAGCCGTCCATCTGAACCGAAGAAAAGTGGGCAAACAGGTCGTCACTGCAGCCATCCTCGATGATGAATCCGTAACCTTTGGCATTGTTGAACCACTTAACTTTGCCTCTTGGCATGATGAACTCCCCTGTTCCTTTGCTGTCAGTTCTTATTATTCGGGTAGATCTGCAACCCGGAGCTCCGCCAGGTCGTCGTGTTACACAGGCATTGTACATCTTTACAATATTTAACAATGCACATTAACTGTCGACCAATCGACGCTTTGAGTCAATAGTTTCTATCGTCGTAATGTGTGGTTTAACGCGGTCTGGAAACGGTATCATGCCGGTATTGATAATTCTCTCACGCTACGTCGCGCCTCTGGCTTGAAAACGGTGCGGCGGACAACCACATTAAACGGGGACACCGAGTAAACCGGTAAAGAAACATGCGGACTATCGACAATTCTCTACTAATATTGAATCAGGGGGAGGACAACCAGCCTGGTCGTCAGGATGACGTCAGTGTGGCGCCTGAGAAACCAGCTCTGAAACGCCCGGCAAGGTACCGGGTCGTGCTTCTGAATGATGACTACACCCCCATGGATTTTGTGGTGGATGTACTGATGAAGTTCTTCGCAATGAACGAAGAAAAGGCGACGCAGGTGATGCTGCTCGTCCATACGCAAGGAAAAGCCGTATGTGGGGTATATACCCGAGACATCGCAGAAACAAAGGCAGCACAGGTGAACCAGTATTCCTCGGAATGCGAACATCCGCTCCTTTGCGAGATTGAACGTGCGGACTGAAAGACGTTGGGGTGGCCCATGCTGAGCAAAGATCTTGAAATTACGCTGAATACGGCCTTCAAAAATGCCCGGGACAAGCGTCATGAATTCATGACGGTCGAGCATTTGTTGCTGGCTCTGCTGGACAATGAATCGGCGGTGGGCGTCCTCAAAGCCTGTGGTGCGGATCTGAAGCGCCTCGAAGAGGAACTGGTAGAGTTCGTGGATTCCACCACGCCTCTGATTCCAAGCAACGACAGTGAGCGTGAAACCCAGCCCACTCTGGGCTTCCAGAGGGTTTTGCAGCGGGCGGTATTCCACGTCCAGTCTTCCGGCAAGAAAGAGGTTACGGGCGCGAATGTCCTGGTGGCCATCTTCAGTGAGCAGGAAAGCCAGGCCGTTTATGTTCTGAAGAAGCAGAGCATTGCCCGTATCGATGTGGTGAATTTCGTGTCTCACGGAATCTCCCGCGTCCAGGGCGCCGAAGAGGATGAAGGTCACGACCAGGCTTCCCACGAAGAGGTCGGAGAGGAAGGCGGCCAGTCCAAGCCGCTTGAAAGTTATGCAACCAACCTGAACGAGCAGGCCCGGCAGGGCCGTATCGACCCGCTGATCGGGCGGGAGCACGAAGTTGAGCGGGTTGTCCAGATTCTGGCACGTCGTCGCAAGAATAATCCGTTGCTGGTGGGTGAGGCCGGTGTCGGCAAAACCGCCATCGCTGAGGGCCTGGCGAAACGTATCGTCGATGGCCAGGTGCCAGACATTATCTCTGACGCTGTCGTCTACTCGCTGGATATGGGCGCGCTGCTGGCGGGCACCAAGTACCGGGGCGATTTCGAGAAGCGCCTGAAGGGCCTTTTGAGTGAACTGAAGAAGCAGAACCACGCCATTCTGTTCATCGATGAGATCCACACCATCATTGGCGCCGGATCAGCGTCAGGTGGTGTCATGGATGCGTCGAATCTGCTCAAGCCCATGTTGAGCTCGGGCGAGATTCGCTGTATCGGTTCGACCACCTTCCAGGAATTCCGGGGTATTTTCGAGAAAGACAGTGCCCTGGCACGCCGTTTCCAGAAAATCGACGTTAACGAACCCAGTGTCGAGGATACCTATCAGATCCTGAAGGGGCTCAAGCCCAGTTTCGAGAAGCATCACGATCTGAAATACACCGACAAGGCGCTTCGTGTCGCCGCGGAACTGGCGGATCGCTACATCACGGATCGTCACTTGCCGGATAAGGCCATCGACGTGATTGATGAAGCCGGTGCGCGTCAGCGAATGCTGCCGGAAAGCCAGCGTCGGCAAACCGTGGATGTGTCTGAAATAGAAGACGTGGTTGCCAATATTGCCAGGATTCCGCCGAAGAACGTCTCGACCAGCGACAAGGAACTGCTGCGTAACGTCGAGCGGGATCTCAAGATGGTGGTATTCGGCCAGGATCCGGCGATCGAGTCACTCTCGACGGCCATCAAACTGGCCCGTGCCGGCCTGAAGGCGCCGGAAAAACCGGAAGGTGCGTTCCTGTTTGCCGGTCCGACCGGCGTCGGCAAGACCGAGGTAACCCGCCAACTGGCGAAGGTGCTGGGTATCGAGCTGGTCCGGTTCGACATGTCCGAGTACATGGAACGGCACACGGTATCACGTCTGATTGGCGCACCCCCGGGCTACGTCGGGTACGATCAGGGTGGGTTGCTGACCGAAGCGGTGAATAAGCATCCCCACTGCGTGTTGCTGCTGGATGAGATCGAGAAGGCACATCCGGAGGTCTTCAACCTGTTGCTGCAGGTGATGGATCACGGGACACTGACGGACAACAATGGTCGCAAGGCCGATTTCCGTCACGTGATTCTGGTGATGACCACTAACGCGGGCGCAGAGAGCATGGCCCGCCGGTCCATCGGTTTCAGCGAGCAGGATCACAGCACGGATGGCATGGAGATCATCGCGAAGACCTTCACGCCTGAATTCCGGAACCGGCTTGATGGCATTATCCAGTTCGCCGATCTCCAGAAGGACACCATCACCCACGTGGTGGACAAGTTCCTGACGGAGCTTCAGGCTCAGCTGGACGAGAAGCACGTCGTCCTTCATGTCGACGAGGATGCAAAAGCCTGGCTGGCCGAGAAGGGTTACGATGCCACCATGGGTGCCCGCCCGATGTCACGTCTGATCCAGGACCGGATCAAGCGGCCGCTCGCCGAGCAGATTCTGTTCGGGCGGTTGTCGGAACACGGCGGCGACGTGTACATCCACCTGAAGGGCGACGATCTGGAGTTCGAATACGAGGATGAACCCGCCGAGGCCGTCTGACGGTCCGGCGGCAGATTCGCCCGGAAACGCACTAAAAAACCCCGCCTCGGCGGGGTTTTTCAGATGTCACTGGCGAAAATCAACGGGCGCGGTAAACGATCCGGCCTTTGCTCAGGTCGTAAGGGGTGAGCTCAACCTTGACCTTGTCGCCGGTCAGGATGCGGATGTAGTTTTTGCGCATCTTGCCGGAAATATGAGCGGTGACAACGTGACCGTTGCTCAGCTCAACGCGGAACATGGTGTTGGGAAGCGTGTCGACAATGACGCCTTCCATTTCAATGACATCTGATTTCGCCATTCAGTAGAAACCTCGTGTTTACTATGGTTCTGGTGATTTTAAATTGCGCAATTCTGCCTGATTTGTCGCCATTTGGCAAAGTCAGGGGTTCTGCATAACCCGCCAATGCCCATCAATCAGCGACTCTATCGGTTGAAAACGGGTTTTATAGTTCATTTTCCGACATTCCCGGATCCAGTAGCCGAGGTACAGGTGGGGCAGTTCACGACGTTTCGCCTCCTCGATCTGCCACAGGATCGCAAAGGTTCCAAGACTTCTGTGTTCGAGTTCGGGAGCAAAAATGGTATAGATGGCCGACAGGCCATCGTCGAGTGCGTCCATCGCCGCCAGTCCGATCAGCTGGCCCTCCAGTCGCATCTCGATAAACCAAGAGTCGGTTGCCCCTTCCACAAGAAACGACACAAATTGCTCCCGGGAAGGCGGATACATATCGCCATCACTGTGACGCTCCTCGATGTAATGAGCGTAAAGTGCGTAATAGGCGTCGCTGTAGCTGGCCGGGACCACTCTGCATTCGATGTCGGCGTTCTTGCGAAGCACCCGCCGCTGTCCCCGATCCGGTTCAAAGTCATTGACCTTGAGGCGAACCGGTATGCAGGCATTGCAATGTTCACAATGAGGCCGGTAATAATGGGACCCGCTCCGACGGAATCCCAGCGCTGTCAATTGGCTGTACAGCTTCTTGTCAACGTTTGCCCGCGGGTCCACAAACATGGTGGTGGCCTCCCGATCGGGCAGGTAGCTGCAATCATGGGGTGGAGTGGCAAAAAACACCAGCGTTCTGAGATTGCTCATTCAGACCTCCGGCCCGCTCCATTCCCAGCTGAATTGCCATCCCGGCATTTCGGGCTCCTGATCAACACATGACCTGAGTATAGATAAAAACTCACGTCTTGGAATGCTCCTCGCGCCCATCGTCAGAAGATGGGGGCTTTCGACCTGACAGTCCATCAGTTGATAGCCCCAGAGGCGAAGCTGGTTTGCCAGGTACACCATCAGGACTTTGGAAGCGTTGGTTTCCAGCGAGAACATGGACTCACCGAAAAAGCAGCGGCCAATGGCAACACCGTACATGCCGCCCGCCAGCTCACCTTTCCGGTTCCAGATTTCGATGGAGTGTGCGATTCCCTGTCGATGGAGCTCGGTATAGGCCGTCACCATATCGTCGGTGATCCAGGTGCCCTCGGCCCGGGTCGTGCCGCACAACCGGATGATGCGGTTGAAGGCGCGGTCGGCTGTGACATGGAACCGATGCTGGTTAAGGGTTCGTCGAAGACTCCTCGATACATGAATTTCATCGGGGAACAACACGCACCTCGGATCCGGTGACCACCAGAGTATGGGTTGATCATCGCTGTACCACGGGAAAATGCCGCTTCGGTAAGCGAGAATCAGTCGTTCCGGAGACAGGTCACCGCCGAGTGCCAGGAGTCCGTCCGGATCGTCAAGGGCATCCTCGGCGGGCGGGAACCACACATAGTCGGGATCGAGCCAGGGTAGGGAGGTCATCCTTATCCAGTGACTGCCGGCTGTCAGACCGGTTGATCCAGGAACTTTTCCGCATCCAGCGCTGCCATGCAACCGAAGCCGGCGGAGGTGACGGCCTGACGGTAGACGTGATCAGCTACATCGCCGGCAGCGAAAACGCCCGGAACACTGGTTTGTGTTGCCATCCCGTCCAGACCGGAGCGAATCCGGATGTACCCGTTGTCCATGTCGAGCTGGCCTTCAAACAGCGAGGTATTCGGCTTGTGGCCGATGGCAATGAACACGCCCGCCAGTTCCACATCGCGGGTACTGCCGTCCTTGGTACTCTTGATGCGCATCCCGGTAACGCCGGTGCCATCGCCGAGCACTTCGTCAAGCGTGTGGTCCCAGACGATGTTGACGTTGCCATTCTCGGCTTTCTCGAACAGCTTGTCCTGGAGGATTTTTTCCGCCCGCAGGCTGTCGCGGCGATGCACGAGTGTCACTTCATCAGCAATGTTCGAGAGGTACAGCGCCTCCTCGACCGCCGTGTTACCGCCGCCAATGACCGCTACCTTCTGTTTGCGGTAGAAAAAACCGTCACAGGTGGCGCAGGCGGAAACGCCCTGGCCCTTGAACTTCTCCTCGGATTCCAGCCCGAGGTACATGGCGGAGGCACCCGTTGCGATGATCAGCGCGTCGCAGGTGTATTCGCCACTGTCACCTTTCAGGCGGAATGGGCGATTCCGTACATCAACCTCATTGATGGTGTCGTACACGATGCTGGTTTCGAAACGCTCGGCATGCTTCTGCATCCGCTGCATCAATTCCGGGCCCTGGACGCCATCATTGTCGCCAGGCCAGTTATCAACATCGGTGGTGGTGGTCAGTTGCCCGCCTACCTCAATGCCGGTGATCAGCGTTGGGTTGAGGTTAGCCCGCGCGGCATAGACAGCGGCGGTGTAGCCCGCCGGACCAGAACCGAGAATGATCAGTCTGGAGTGTTTGCTATCGCTCATGAGTGTCTCTCACTGATGTTTGAAAATTGGGTTTGCCGGAGATGGCAAGAGGTCCTTTTTCAGAATGGCAAAAGGCTAACATGAATTAACCCGGCGACCATTCATTTCGGACAATGCCGGTTATAGAACCTTGCTATGTCCTCAGAGGCTTTTAATCAAGTACCGACACGTTCGCCAGCAGCTGCCTGATACGCTCCTCGCTTTTTCCGGATTCGCCCTGTTCGAGGCGGTGCTCCGCAATAGCGGGGAAAACCGTCTGAATGTCGTCCGGCAGCACGTGGTGCCGGCCTTCCATCAGAGCCCAGGCCTTCGCTGCCCTCAGCAGTCCCAGTCCCGCCCTCGGGGACAGGCCGTAGAGCAGTCCCGGCATGTTCCGGCTTTGCTCAAGCAGGCGTTGTACATAGTCCAGCAGGGCCGGGCTTGCGGTGACACGGTTGACCCCCTGTTGCAGCGTTTGCAGTTTTTCGCCGGACAGTATCGGGTCCAGGCGGTCGGTCAGTGCCCGTCGGTCTTCTCCCTCGAGCAGCTCACGTTCGGCTCGTGGATCCGGGTAGCCGAGTCTGAGCCGCATCAGGAACCGGTCGAGCTGGGACTCCGGCAACGGGAAGGTGCCGCCCTGCTCGATAGGGTTCTGGGTGGCGATCACGAAAAACGGTTCCGGAAGAGGGCGGGTTTCGCCCTCGATGGAGACCTGCCGTTCCTCCATGGCTTCAAGCAACGCACTCTGTGTGCGTGGCGACGCCCGGTTGATCTCATCGGCCAGGACTACCTGCGCAAAAATGGGTCCGGGATGAAACACCAGCCTGCCGGCCTGTTTGTCATACATCGAGTACCCGAGTACATCGGCGGGGAGCAGGTCGTTGGTGAACTGGATCCGTTGATAAGTCAGCCCCATGATCCGGGCCAGGGCATGGGAGAGCGTGGTTTTGCCCATGCCGGGAATGTCTTCGATCAGCAGGTGGCCGCGGGCGAACAACCCGCAAAGTGCCAGGCGGACCTGGCGTTCCTTGCCAAGCAGGATGCCATTTAGCTCCCGGACGACCTGATCTACCAATGCTTTCATCCCGATTTCAGTCCCTGACCCGCTTGACGATATCCCCGTAGGCGTCGATGCGGCGGTCCCGGAGATAGGGCCAGATTCGGCGAACCGACTCTGTGCGCGAACGGTCAAGGTGGACCATCAGGATCTTTTCCGCAGCGTCATCGGCCCGTGCCAGGAATTCGCCCTGGGGACCGCAGATGAAACTGTTTCCCCAGAACCGGATGCCATCGGTCTGTCCTGAGGGATCGGGCTCGACACCAACCCGGTTGGGTGCGACCACCGGCAGGTTGTTGGCGACGGCGTGACCGCGCTGCACGGTAATCCAGGCTTCCAGCTGGCGTGCCTGTTCATCCGGATCGTCAGTAACGTCCCAGCCGATGGCGGTGGGATAGATCAGTATCTCCGCGCCAGCCAGCGCCATCAGGCGGGCGGCCTCCGGATACCACTGGTCCCAACAGACCAGAACCCCAAGGCGGCCGACCGATGTCTGGATTGGAGTGAAACCACTCCGCCCGTCATTGAAAACGGCATCGCCGGGTGTGAAGTAGAATTTCTCGTAAAAGCCGGGATCGTCCGGGATGTGCATTTTCCGGTAGGTGCCGGCAATCGAGCCGTCCTTCTCGAAGACCACCGCAGTATTGTGGTAAACGCCGTTCATGCGGCGTTCAAAGATAGAGCCCACCAGAACAATGCCCAGCTCCTTCGCCAACGCGGACAGCCGGTCACTGGTAGGGCCGGGGATCGGCTCTGCCAGTTCGAAGACGGAGGTGTCTTCTGTCTGGCAGAAATACAATGTGGCATGTAGCTCCTGCAAGATGATCAGGTCCGCGCCATCGGCAGCCGCTGAACGGACCAGCCGTTCGGTAGTGGCCAGGCTTTCGGCTTTGTCGGCGTTGCAGGCTTGCTGGATGGCGGCCACGGAGAGAATGCTGTCGTTGCTCATGGGTTCACCACTCCTGCCGGAATCTGCATGGTGACGCAGTGCAGGCTGCCGTGCTGTTCGATCAGAGGACGGCAATTGATCGGCACAATATCCCGATTCGGGAACAGTTCCTGAAGCACACTGATGGCGGTCTCATCCTGTGGAATGCCGTAGACGGGCGCGAGAACGGCCCCATTGATAATCAGGAAATTGGCGTAGGTGGCGGGCAGACGCTCACCCTCGTCAGAATAGATCGCATCGGGCCATGGCAGGGCCGTAAGCTTGTAGGGCTCGCCGTTCGCCTGACGAAACTCCTGCAATTCTTCCTCCATGGCCGCCAGTGCACTGTAGTGTTCGTCGGCGACGTCAGGGCAGGCGACGTAGCAGATATGATCCGTTGCGCAGAAACGGGCCAGGGTGTCGATGTGACTGTCGGTGTCGTCGCCCGCCAGGTAACCGTGGTTTAGCCACAGGATGCGTTCGACTCCCAGCAATTCGGACAATAGCTGCTCGATATCAGCGCGGCCATGGGTCGGGTTCCGGCTGGGTGTCAGGAGGCATTCGCTGGTGGTGAGCAGCGTACCCTGTCCATCGGATTCAATGGAACCGCCTTCGAGAACGAAGTCGACCTCGCTGAGCGGCGTTGATCCGAAGACGCCTGCGTTCGACAGGTGCCGGTTCAGGGCGTTGTCTTTTTCCCACGGAAACTTGCCGCCCCAGGCGTTGAATCGGAAATCCAGAAGCGTCGGTCCATCGTCGGTTTCAACGGTGATCGGCCCATGATCCCGCGCCCAGGTGTCGTCGGCGGGAGCCGGCACTGCAAGCACCCGGCCGGGAAGGCCGGACTCCTCAGCATAGCGGTTGAGGCTTTTCTGAAGCTCCTGAAGCCGGAACACATGTTCGCAACTGATCACCAGGTGTTCGAAGTGCAGCACTGCCCGGGCGATGGCTTCGAAGACCGGCTCTACCGCCTCAAGGTGCGATGCCCAGTCCGTACCCGGGTGCGGCCAGGTCAGCATAACAGCGCTTTGTGGGGCCCACTCGGCGGGCAGGACGCGTCTGGAAGTCACTCTCTGAAACACCTTCACTCGCAAAAGCCGCCATTCTACCCAAGCTCCCGGCCAACGTCAGGAGGAGGTAGGTGAAAATACGCCGGTCCGGACCGGCCGCTTCTTCTAGTGTTCGGGTTTGAGCACCGTATGGATCACGCGATTACCCTCGAAATAGACGATGAAGTCGGGGTAGATCCACTGGGTGATGGGAGGCTCTCCGACCGGTCCGCGAACCTCGGTGGGGTTGCCCCACTTGGTGCGAACAGACGCCTGGGTAAGGCCGGAAGCCGGAAATTGTCCCTGGTCCCGGGCAGCCTGGCTGCCAACCGGAATCTTGATCTCCTCGGCCAGGGCACCGCTGGCCGGTGCAAACGACAGGGTGGCCATCACGGCCATTACACCGAACAGGGTTCTGTTTTTCTTCATTGATGGATCTCCAGTCATGCTTGGGTCCGCTCAGGGTACCGCGTATCGATATGGATAAAACGTAATATCCGAAAAAGGCTAACAAAAGTCACCCGATTTTCCCCAGTTTATCCTTTTTGTCGCTGTCGAATTTGCCAACGCATCACATGACGGGCGATTTGCTGCCGGTCACCATCAGTGAGTTGGACGAATTCCGTGTGAACCCTTGTCCTGTCGGCAGATTCGGGGTGAATCTCGAGGATTTCGGCTACGGCCTCAGCCTGCGCCAGGTCGGGGGGGAGTGTCATGCGAACCGCAAGGCGGTCTCCTTTTTTCAGTGCGCCGCTGGTGCTGGTAAATGATAGCCCCCCCTCGCTGAGTGTCACTTCCTGCCAGTCTTCCGGTTGCAAGGGATTTTGCTCAAAGGCCATAATGCGCGCCAGCGTGTCGAGCTTGCCATTGAGAGACTTGAGTGCGGCGGTCAGCGTCCGGTCCCGTTCTGCCAGAATGGCCAGTTGATTCCTGAAATCCTGGTCGTGCCGTCGGAGTTCCGTTTTCAGCATGGCCAGGTGGTCAGTATCGAACATCTGTTCGTCGATGGCCGCATCGGGAGCAAGCTTGCGGAATTCCAGGCCGATCCGGTCTTCAATACGGAAGAAATCCCGGCGCTCGGGCGTTCCATTACGGGATTCTCCGGCGGTGTCGTGTGTCTCCATCTCGGCTCCGGATATCAGAATTATTATTGGTAAATAAGAGTTTAGCAGTTTCCTGCCCGGCGGGCACCGGTGCGGGATCAACACACCCCCAAGAGCTGATGGTAGCGACAGGCGTTCCTCCATGTTCAGACCTTTATCGTTCTATATAGGCTTGCGGTATACCGCGGCCAAGCGCCGGAATCACTTTATTTCCTTCATATCGCTGACCTCGATGATCGGGCTGATGCTCGGCGTCGCGGTTCTGATCATCGTGCTGTCCGTCATGAATGGCTTTGATCGGGAACTCAAGCAACGCATCCTGGGCATGGTGCCTCATGCGGTGATTCAGGGCGACGGTCCACTGGACGACTGGCGGGCTGTGGAAAAAATTGTAAAGCAACATCCCAGAGTGCTGGAGGCAGCTCCCTTCATCCACGCCCAGGGCATGCTGACCAGTGGGGGCGATGTGCGCGGAATCATGCTCAACGGCATTCTTCCGGAGCAGGAAAAGAAAGTCTCGATCATCGAGGATCACATGGTCGAGGGGTCCATTGATGACCTGAAGTCCGGAGAGTTCGGTATCATCATCGGCCGTATCGCTGCATCCAGTCTGGGCCTGAAGGTAGGGGACCGGGTCACGGTTGTGCTTCCCGAAGCCTCCCTGACGCCTGCCGGTGTGCTGCCCCGGCTCAAACGGTTTACGGTTAAGGGCATCTTCAGCGTCGGTGCCGAGCTGGATGGCAATTACACGCTCGTTCACATGGATGATGCCGCCAAACTGATGCGGACGGGTGGCAAGGCCCAGGGCATTCGTTTACTGGTGGACGATCTCTTTGCCGCCCCGAAGGTAGCGCGGGAAGCGGCCAGAATGCTTGATGGACGCTATTACATCTCCGACTGGACGCGTACCCACGGCAATCTGTTCCAGGCCATCCGCATGGAGAAGACCATGATTGGCCTGCTCCTGATGTTCATTGTCGCGGTGGCGGCATTCAATATTGTCTCCACCCTGGTGATGGTGGTGACTGACAAGACGGCAGACATTGCGATTCTCCGGACCATGGGCGCGACGCCCGGCAGGATTCTGCGGATCTTCATTGTTCAGGGCGCGGTGATTGGCGTCGTCGGCACGCTTATCGGCACAGCGCTGGGGATCCTCGGTGCGCTCAACGTCAGTGATGCCATTGCCTGGCTGGAATCGGTCACCGGGCACCACTTCCTCAGTGCGGATGTCTATTTCATCAGCTATCTCCCGTCGCAGCTGCAATGGGAAGACGTGTTGATCATCAGTGGTGCCGGTCTGGCCATGAGCCTGCTGGCGACCATCTATCCAGCCTGGCGCGCTTCCCGTATCGATCCGGCGGAGGCTCTGAGGTATGAATGAGGCGAGCGCATCCATGAACGACGATATGCCAGTCATTGATTGCCGTGAGGTCACAAGGACCTACAACGAAGGCCCCGGGAAGCTGACGATTTTTTCGGGGATCTCGCTGACGGTGGCCAAGGGGGAGACCGTCGCCATTGTGGGCAGCAGTGGTGCTGGCAAGACGACGTTATTGAACCTGCTGGGAGGCCTGGACAAGCCCTCCTCGGGAACCATTCACATCTGTGGCGAAAATATTCAGTCCCTTTCCGAAGGCGGCCGTGCCCGCTTCCGAAATCGCCATCTCGGGTTCGTGTATCAGTTCCATCACCTCCTGCCAGAGTTTACGGCACTCGAGAACGTGATGATGCCCTGTGCACTGGGTGGCGTCCCGGTAAAGCTTGCCAGGGAGAAAGCGACGGCGATTCTGGAAAAGGTGGGGCTTGGCGCCAGGCTCACCCACAAGCCCGGAGAATTGTCCGGAGGGGAGCGTCAGCGGGTGGCGATTGCCCGGGCGCTGGTCAACGAACCGGCCTGTGTGCTGATGGACGAGCCCACCGGTAACCTGGATGAGCAGACCGGGGAGGGCGTTCAGGCCCTGATCGAGTCGCTCCGGGATCAGTTTGGTATTGCCTTCGTGATGGTGACCCACGACATGCGTATGGCCCGGAGCCTCGGGCGTGTCCTGCGGCTGGAGCAGGGACGCCTGGTTCAGGAGAGCTGATCGCTGCTGCGTTTGCCCTGGATTCGGGTGCTTCGTCTGGATCGCCAGTCGGAGCGGATTTTCCGGCGCCACAGGAACTGGATGACCAGGTAGGACACACAGGCGAACACCGTGGCGCAGATGATTGAGCCAAGATAGAGCGGAATCCCGATGTCCACGATGCGTTCGCTGATCCAGGCCCAGGACAGGTGAAAATCAAAGGTTAACACCGGACGACTGAGCACCCACGCACCGACCTTGTAATTGAAATAGAACAGCGGTGGCATGGTCAGCGGATTGCTGATCCAGACCAGCACCACCGACAGAGGCAGGTTGGCGTTAAACCAGATCGCGAATATTGCGGCGGCAACCATCTGGAAGGGCATCGGAATAAAGCAGAACCAGACGCCGACCAGGAAAGCCCGTGCAACGCTGTGTCGGTTGATATGCCAGAGGTTAGGTTCATGAAGTATATCGCCCAGAAAGTGCAGTGATTGCATCGACTGCACTTTCTCCGGCGTTGGCAGATAGCGTTTCATGAACTTCTTTGGCATCGGAAGTTCTGCCTGTTGATTGTGGTAACCCCGGCGACAAGGATGTCGTCGAAGATGAATGAAAAATGGAGGACACGGATTGTCCGAACACGTCAGGGGCACGGGACCGAATTTCCCGGCGCCCGGATTCTTTGTCGGTGGCCCCGGCGCATTCGCATTCGCGTGCGGCGATATCTTACTGTATCGCTTGTCGATCTTGCCAGCATCGTGGATGTTGCTGATCATCTTTATGACAGCATTTTGCAGTGTCCGCATTCTCTCCTCGCGGTGGCTTCACCATGTTTTATGGCTTGTCGTCTGTCTGGTTGGCGGTCTGGCATGGGGAAGCTGGCATTCGTGCGAGCGGCTGTCACAAAGTCTTCCGCCCGGACTGGAGGGTGTTCCGGTGGTGGTCAGTGGTTACGTCTGTGATCTGCCCTCCCGGGGGAGCTTTCAAAGCCTCCGGTTCAGCTTTTGTGTCACCGGGTGGCCAGGACGGGCCCGCCTCAACCTTCCCGACAAGCTCCGCCTGGCCTGGTACCACGGCGATTCCTCCATTCTCGAGGCGCATCGGCTGACGCTCACGGTGACGCTGAAACGCCCCCACGGCACCCTGAACCCCGCTGGATTTCGCTATGAAGACTGGCTGTTCCGGCAGGGCTTCCGGGCCACCGGTACGGTGCAGTCCGCGTCGCCGGCGTCTTCGCTGGTGTGTGGACTGCACTGCCGGTACACCCGATGGCATCAGTCGCTGGCTCGATGGGTGAAGAGCCAGTTCGGCGGGGCGAGACATTATCCGTTGATCGCGTCGCTGATGATTGGCAACCGGGGGCCGGTCACCGATACGCAGTGGGACGTGCTGAAGGCGACCGGCACGGTCCATCTGGTTGCGATCTCCGGCTTGCATCTGGGCCTGATTGCGTTCGCGGTCGGGATGGCGGTTCGTCAGTTGCTGTTGTCGGTCCCCGCGGGTCGGCTTTCGGCATCCGGAGCCCGTCGCTGTGTGTTGCTGGTGGTCGGCCTGTGTTGTCTGGCGTATGCATTGGCTTCCGGATTTACCGTTCCGACCCGCCGAGCCCTGGTGATGGCTGTTTTGGCGATGATGACGACCATGAGTGGACGCTATGAGTCGCCGTGGCGGACGCTGGTTATCGCGCTTGTGCTGATACTCCTGCTCGATCCGTTTGCACCACTCGACCAGGGTTTCTGGCTGTCCTTCTCGGCCGTCGGCATTCTGGTGCTGGTTTTCTCGAATCGGTTGGGACGGCCCGGCTGGCTTCCGGGCCTCCTTCTCGCGCAGGCTGGCGTGTTCGTCGGGTTGGCACCGGTTTTGGCTCAGTTTGGTCAGAGTCAGCCAATGGCCGGCCTGTTGGCCAACGTCTTTGCCATTCCCTGGGTTTCCTTCGTCGTGATGCCCGTCATCGTTCTGGGTGGGCTTGTCGTCGCCGCCCTTCCGGATCTGTCCTTCCTGGCGCTGCCCTTGATGAATGGCGTTCTGGATGTGCTCTGGTGGGTACTGGCCTGGCTTTCAAAGCAGCCTTGGCCATCCGCTTCTGCAGGCACTGAGACGCTCGTGTTCGTTGCCGTGCTCGGACTGGTTGCGATTCGTCTTTCGTTACCCTGGAGTCGGCCTGTGGCCATCCTGGCCGTGACGCTCTGGTTGCTTGCAGGGGCTGACGCTCGATCCACGGCCGCCAGTGCAACACCGGCAAGCGCCCGGGTTGAGGTGTTTGATGTGGGGCAGGGGCTGTCGGTTTTGCTCACCCGGGGAAACCGGGCTTTGCTTTACGATACCGGGCCAGCGGTCCCCGGGGTGTTCTCGGCGGTGGAATCGACCATTCTGCCAAACCTGAAGGCGCTCGGAGTCGATCGAATCGACACCCTGGTGGTCAGTCACAGTGATCGGGATCATTCCGGTGGACTGAAGGCACTCTTTCGTCGCTTGCCGGTGGATCACCTTGTTACCGGAGAGCCGGCCCCCATTGCGCGGGAGCTGGCTGGTATGGAGGTGCCGATCATCGACGATTGCGTCTCCCGCCGGGTCAGTTTTTCCGGCATGGAACTCTCATTCTGGCGGGATCCGGCCGCCCGCTCCGGCAACGACGCCTCCTGCGTTTTGACGATTCGGGACCCGGAATCGGATGTTGAATGGATTCTGCCCGGGGACATCACCACTTCGGCAGAGGCTCGGTTCCTTGAGGCCAGGGCCGAAAAGCGGGCTTCGGATCCGTTGGTTCGGATCGTGCTGGCACCGCATCACGGCAGCAAGAGCTCCTCGTCGGCCCGGTGGGTCCGGACTTTGGCTCCCGATTACGTGATCTACAGCGCCGGTTATCACCATCATTTTGGCCATCCCCATCCCTCGGTGGTGCAGCGGTATCGGGAGGTCGGCGCCGATGCACTGAACACGGCCTGCTCGGGCGCCATCACGATGACCGCCGGTCCCCGGGGGCTGTTTATCCGCGAGGCCGTCGATGAGTCACCCTTCTGGATCGGTGGTGCGGGTCTCGCCCGTGACCAATGTAAAATACCGTGACATAACGGGTGTGGCCTGAAACGGCAGCTATGCTAAAGTAGCGCGGCTTGTAACTAATCAGGGAGACCAAGCGTGTTCGAGTTGTTGAAAGCTGGCGGCATTATGATGGTGCCCATTGTTGCCTGTTCCGTACTGGCCCTCGCCATCATTCTGGAACGTTTCTGGACCCTGCGGGCGTCTCGGGTTGCTCCGCCCCAGACGATCAATGAGCTCTGGCGCTGGATCAAGAAAAAGGATCTCAATGGCCGGAAGCTCAAGGCTCTCCAGGCTTCTTCACCGCTGGGGCGCATCCTGGCTGGCGGACTGCTGAATGCCAAGCACGGCCGCGATATCATGAAGGAAAGCATCGAACACGAGGCCAGTCAGGTCATCCACGACCTCGAGCGTTTCCTGAACCCCCTCGGAACGGTCGCAACGATTTCGCCGCTGCTCGGTCTTCTGGGCACCGTTATCGGTATGATCAAGGTGTTCGCCGAGATTCAGCTGGCGGGTGTCGGCAACGCGGGAAATCTGGCCGGCGGTATCTCCGAGGCGCTGATTACCACGGCTGCGGGCCTGAGTGTGGCGATTCCGGCCCTTATATGTCATCGCTACTTCATCCGTCGGGTGGATGAGCTGGTGGTCAATATGGAGCAGGAAGCGGTCAAGCTCGTCGAGGTTGTCCACGGAGACCGCGAAATCGACGTGGAAGGAGCCTGAACACCGTGAAGTTCAAGCGCCAGAGAAGTCAGGAGGTCGGGGTCGACCTGACGCCACTGATTGATGTGGTTTTCCTGCTGCTGATTTTCTTTATGGTTTCGACGACGTTCACCCGGGAAAGCCACCTTGAGGTGGAGCTGCCCGAGGCAAGTGGCGAACCGGCGAAACCTTCCGAAACCCAACAGATTGATGTGGTAATCAACGCCCAGGGCCAATACACCCTTAATGACCGGGTCCTCGTCAACAATCGCCGCGAAACCCTTGAGCGGGGCGTTCGTGAGCTGGCCAAAGGCGACCATACCCTGCCATTCATCATCACTGCGGATGCGCGTACCCCCCACGAATTCGTGGTCCGTGCGATGGATGTTGCTGGCCGCCTTGGTTTTGCCAAGTTGAGCATCACCACGGAGCGGGAGGCGGATTCGGGTGAGTGATCTGGAAACATCTGCGCCGGTTCCCAGGGACCGGGGCAGCTGGGAAACCTATAAACGTCTGCTGTCCTATGCGAGGCCCTTCTGGCTCGCATTCCTTCTCGCCGTTATTGGCAACATGATCTATGCCGGTGCGTCCACGGGCATGGCTGCGGCGATGGAGTATGTTATTGCGGCTGTCGAGAATCCCACCGACCAGAACCGGCTGCAGCTCACCTTGCTGATTGTGGGTGTGTTCGGTGCCCGGGGACTCGGCACCTATATGAGCACCTATTTCATCAATTACGTGGGTCGTCACGTCATCAACGCCTTGCGGGCTGATCTGTTCAACCGGCTCATGGCCCTGCCTTCCCGGTATTTTGATGACAACGCCTCGGGGCGGCTGGTGTCGAAGCTGACCTTCAACGTGGAGCAGGTTGCCGAGGCCACCACCAATGCGGTGACCACAGCCCTGAGGGAAGGCCTGACGGTTCTGGGGCTGCTTGGCTTCATGCTGTACACCAACTGGAAGCTGACCCTGCTGTTCCTCACCGTCGGCCCGATTATTGGTGCGGTGGTCAGTTACGCCAGCAAGCGCTTCCGTCGCATCAGTCGTCGCATTCAGGGATCCATGGGTGACATCACCCACGTCGCGTCCGAATCCATCAGTGGCTACCGGGTGGTCCGGACCTTCGGCGGCGAACCCTACGAGCGGGAGCGGTTCCGCGAGGTGAACGACCGGAACCTGACCCAGAGCCTGAAAATGGCGGCTACCCAGGCCACCAGTGTGCCGGTGATCCAGGTGCTCGTGGCGATTGCGATCGCGGGTCTTGTCTGGATGATGTTGGCTCCGGAGATCCGTGGTGAGATGACAACGGGGCAGCTGGTTGCTTTCCTGACGGCTGCGACCACCATGGCCAAACCGATCCGACAGGTAACCAACATACACGCCAAGATCCAGAAAGGTGTGGCTGCGGCATACGACGTTTTTGAAACCATTGATGAGAAGCCGGAAGAGGACCCGGGCACCTATGCGCCGGAACGGGTCTCGGGTGATATTGACTTCGATGACGTGTCGTTCCGGTACCGGGATCAGCTCGATAACGTGCTGGATGGCATCTCGATTTCCATACCGGCGGGCCAGAGCGTGGCGCTGGTCGGTCGTTCGGGTAGTGGCAAGTCCACCCTGGTCAGTCTTCTGCCGCGCTTTTATGACCATACCGGCGGTGACATCCGGATCGACGGGCATTCGCTCCGTGAGTATTCCCTGAAATCGCTGAGGGCCCAGATTGCGCTGGTGACCCAGAGCGTCGTGCTGTTCAACGATACCATCGCTGCCAACATTGCCTATGGTGTGCTCCGGGACTGCAGTCGGGAAGAGATCCGTGCCGCCGCCGATCAGGCTCATGCGCTGGAATTCATCGACCGTATGCCCCAGGGGCTGGACACCATGATCGGTGACAACGGTGTGATGTTGTCCGGCGGTCAGCGACAGCGGCTGGCAATTGCCCGGGCCCTGCTCAAGGACGCGCCGATCCTGATCCTCGACGAGGCGACCTCTGCGCTGGATACCGAGTCTGAACGTCATATCCAGGAAGCATTGGAAACCGTGATGCAGGGCCGTACCACCCTGGTGATCGCCCACAGGCTGTCAACGATCGAAAAGGCCGACCGGATACTGGTGATGGATCAGGGTCGGATCGTCGAGTCCGGCCGCCACGAGGATCTGTTGGCCCAGGGTGGTGCCTACGCCCAGTTGCATCAGATGCAGTTCAGCGAGCAGGCATGAGTTCTCTGGTGGACCGGCTCTGGTACGGTGAGGGCCGTCCTCTTCGGTGGCTGGCACCGCTGGCATGGCTGTACAGGGCCGTTGCCGAATCGCGTCGGCGCAAGGCCTGGGATCGACGCAATGCCTCTCTTCCCGTTCCGGTTGTGGTGGTTGGCAACATCACCGTCGGCGGAACCGGCAAATCGCCGCTTACGGCGCGACTGGTGCGTGAGATGCGTGTCGCCGGCTGGCAACCGGTTATTCTGAGCCGGGGTTATGGTGGCAAATCCGATCATTACCCCCTGGCTGTGGATGCCGATACCGATCCCTCGCTGGCCGGAGACGAGCCGGTGATGCTGGCACAGGCCACCGGTGTTCCCGTCGTGGTGGATCCGCAAAGGCTGCGGGGCGCCGAATTTGCATTGTCCCGGTCCCTTGGCGATGTCCTGATCTGTGACGATGGATTGCAGCACTACGCGCTGCCAAGGGATATCGAGCTGGCCGTTTTTGACGGTGCAAGGGGCATTGGCAATGGCGCGTTGATACCGGTCGGTCCGTTGCGTGAACCGGTCTCCCGACTGTCCGGTGTCGATTTTGTCCTGGTCAACGGCGCCGCGGTGACGGATGGTGAGGAGCGGCTGGAGAATTTTGCGGGGGTCGAACACCCGGAACTGTTTGCGATGCGTCTTGTGCCATCTGCCCTGATCAACCTCGCGACTTCTGACGAGTTGTCTCCGGGCGCTCTAAGCGGAAAGGAGGTTCGGGCTGTTGCCGGCATCGGCAATCCGCATCGTTTTTTTGAAACACTCCGGGCACTCGGTGCAGCCGTCCGCGAGGCACCGTTTCCGGATCATCACGACTTCAAGCCCGGGGACCTTTCGGCCGGTCCGGATGAGTGGCTGGTGATGACGGCGAAAGACGCCGTAAAATGTCGGCAATTTGCGTCTGAACAGGCATGGTATTTGTTGGTGGAAGCCGATCTGCCGGAGGCGTTTCTCCAGAGCTTCCTCGAGCGACTTCGGGAGTGTGCCGAACAACTGATGGATTCGAACCCTATGAGAGTGGATCATGGATAAAAAGCTGATAGCCCTGCTGGCGTGCCCCGTCTGCAAGGGCGACCTCAAACTGAACCGGGAAAAGACCGAGCTGACCTGTTATCAGGACGGAATGGCGTTCCCGATTCGTGAAAGCATTCCAGTGATGTTGGCCAACGAGGCGAGGACGCTGACGTCCGATGAGCGCCTCGACAAGCACTGATACAGAGTAGGGAAGCGAAGCACCATGTCTTTTACCGTCGTCATTCCGGCCCGTTATGCGTCCAGTCGGCTACCCGGCAAGCCACTTGCCGATATTGCCGGTAAGCCTATGATTCAGCATGTCTGTGAACGCGCCCGGGAGAGTGACGCTGCCCAGGTGGTGGTGGCCACAGACGACGAGCGTATCCGCGATGCCTGTGCGGCGTTTGGTGCGGAGGTGGTCATGACCTCGCCGGATCATGCCAGCGGCACCGATCGCCTGGAGGAGGTGGTGCGGCAACTCGGCCTGGACAACGACCACCGAATCATCAATGTGCAGGGTGACGAGCCCCTGATTCCGCCGGTCCTGATCAACCAGGTGGCCGAGAATCTGGACCGTTATCCGGAAGCGGCAATTGCGACCCTGTGTGAACGACTCCATGACATGGACTCCGTATTCAATCCGAACGTGGTCAAAGTGGTATTTGACCAGCAGGGTATGGCGCACTATTTCAGCCGTGCGCCGATTCCCTGGGCCCGTGACCACTGGCCCGCAGGAATCCGGCCCGAAAGGGGCGACGTTTCTCTCCCCGAGGGCATTGGCTATTTCCGTCACATCGGAATCTATGGCTATCGGGCAAGTGTGCTGAGAGACTTTGTGGCCTGGCCGGTGGCGCCTACAGAGCGCGCCGAGTCGCTGGAACAGTTGCGGGCGCTCTACCATGGTGCCCAAATTCATGTCGATATTGCGTCCGTAATACCGCCGGCCGGTGTGGATACCGAGGCCGATCTGGATCGGGTTCGCGCGTGGCTGGCTTCGACTCGGGAGGAATAGATGAGTGAGCCGGTGAAGGTTCTGTTCGTGTGTCTGGGAAATATCTGTCGGTCGCCAAGTGCGGAAGGTGTGTTCCGGCAGCTGGTTGGGCAGGCTGGCCTGGCAGACCGTATTCACATAGATTCGTGTGGCACGGGCAACTGGCACGTGGGCAAGGCACCCGATGCGCGGGCGTTGGCCGCAGCCCGTCAACGGGGAATCGATATCAGTGACCTTCGGGCCCGCCAGATCACCGAACAGGATCTCGACCGCTACGACTATGTAATGGTCATGGACCGGCAGAACCTGGCGGATGTAAAGGATCTCTGGCATCAGAACGGCGGGACCGAGCCGGCGCTGTTTCTGAGCTTCGGGACCAGTTCCCACAAGGAAGTCCCCGATCCCTATTACGGGGGAGAGGAAGGATTCGAGCAGGTGCTGGACCTGATCCAGGACGCCGGAGAAGGGTTGCTGAATGACATCCGGGAGCGGATCGGTTGAATCACCCGTTATCGATACGCGAGTTCGTCGATCTCAAGGCATTGAACACCCTCGGCGTTGAGGCAAACGCCCGTTATTTTCTGGATCTGGAACATGAAGAGCAGGTGCCACTTGCCCTGGATTGGGCAGCCGATCGCGATCTTGAGGTGCTGATCCTCGGTGGTGGCAGTAACCTGGTGTTCGCCGGTGAATTCCCGGGCCTGGTCATTCACATTGCCAACCTTGGCAGGCATTGGGAGCGGGTGGATGGCGATGAAGCGACGCTGGTGCTTGCGGCGGGCGAGAACTGGCATGAATCCGTGCTGTACGCCGCCAGTTCCGGTTATCGGGGGGTTGAAAACCTCGCCCTGATTCCGGGAACAGCCGGCGCAGCGCCGGTTCAGAACATCGGCGCCTACGGCGTCGAGTTGTGCGATACCCTGGAATCCGTCACCGCGTATGATCGCAAAGCCCGGCAGTGGTGTTGCCTGGATGCGGGGGAGTGCCGGTTTGCCTACCGGGACAGCCTGTTCAAACACGAGCCCGGGCGTTATCTGATCACCGCGATCCGACTGCGCCTGTCTCGTGGTCGTCCGCTCCAGCTGGGTTATCGGGATCTGGAGGAATACCTTGCCAACCTGCCGCAGAAGAACCTGGATCCCCTGGCGGTCGCAGAGGCGGTCATGGCGATTCGGCGCCGGAAACTCCCGGATCCCCTTCAATTGCCGAACGCAGGCAGTTTTTTCAAGAATCCGGTGATCACCGATGCTGTGTATGAGGCTCTGAAGGAGACCTATCCGGAGATGCCGGCCTATCCCCAGCCGAACGGTGTGAAAGTGGCAGCTGCATGGCTGATTGATCAATCTGGCTGGAAGGGTTACCGGAACCAGCGTGTGGGTGTCCACAATCGCCAGGCGCTGGTATTGATCAATCATTCCGGTGGCAGCGGTGCCGATATCCTGGCACTGGCGGCAAGGATTCGGGCCTCGGTGTGGGAAAGGTTCGGTATTGAGCTTGAAATGGAGCCCGGCGTGGTGGGTGGCGACGGGCTCCCTTCGGTCAGCGTTTGATCAGAGGCCCTTGCGCGGTGACGCGTTGATCAGGAAGGGCAGGGCTTCGGCAAGCGGAACGTCCTGCTTGTCCTCGTCGCGGCGCCCCTTGTACTCCAGCGTTCCCGCCGCGAGCCCCCGATCCGACACCACGAAACGGTGAGGGATGCCGATCAGTTCCATGTCCGCAAACTTAACGCCCGGGCGTTCGTTACGATCATCGATCAGCACATCGAAACCGGCCTGGCGAAGCTGTTCGTAAAGTTTTTCACCTGCCTCGGCCACAGTCGGCGACTTGTGTGCATTGAGGGTGACGATGGCCACTTCGAACGGTGCGATGGCATCTGGCCAGATAATGCCCTTATCATCGTGGTTCTGCTCAATGGACGCGGCAACGATGCGTGACACACCCACACCATAGCAGCCCATCTCCATGACGACGCTCTTGCCATGTTCGTCGAGTACGGTGGCGTTCATGGCCTTGCTGTATTTATTGCCGAGCTTGAAGATGTGGCCGACCTCGATACCGCGGCGAATCTCAAGCGTGCCCTTGCCGTCCGGGCTCGGGTCTCCCTCGACCACGTTACGCAGGTCTTCAACGCGGCCCAGCGGCAAATCGCGTTCCCAGTTTACGCCGGTCAGGTGATAATCGTCCCGGTTTGCCCCGCATACAAAGTCGGCCAGATGGGCGGCACTGCGATCGACAATAACCGGAATCGGCAGGTTTACCGGGCCGATGGAGCCGGGCTCACAGCCGATCACGCGCTTGATTTCCTCGTCGGTGGCCATGGTGAGGGGTTCGGCAATGCCGGGCAGGTTTTCGGCCTTGATCTCGTTCAGGGTG
The DNA here is from genome assembly GCF_023156285.1 of Marinobacter koreensis. Taxonomy (GTDB): domain Bacteria; phylum Pseudomonadota; class Gammaproteobacteria; order Pseudomonadales; family Oleiphilaceae; genus Marinobacter; species Marinobacter koreensis. The sequence goes on from NZ_JAKZAJ010000001.1 coordinate 994,803, forward strand.
TGGTCGCCACGCAGGATCAGCGCGACCAGACCGGCCTCACCGTTTTCGTCCTCTTCCGCTTTCACCAGCAGGGTTTTCACTGTCCGGGTCGCATCAATATTCAGGAAGGAGGCAATGGCTTCAATGGTCCGTTGGCCGGGAGTCGAGACTTCTTTCATCTCTTCGGCCGGAGCTGGGCGCTCGCCGGCCGGAGCGACCGCTTCTGCCTTCTCGATATTGGCGGCGTAATCGCTCTCGGTGCTGAATACAATGTCGTCCTCCCCGGAAGAGGCGAGCACGTGGAATTCGTGAGAGGCACTGCCGCCGATGGCGCCGGAGTCCGCTTGTACTGGACGGTAGTCCAGGCCCAGCCGATCGAAGATGTTGCAGTAGGTCCGGTGCATTACCTGGTAGGTCTCGTTCAGTGATTCCGCGTCCAGGTGGAAGGAATAGGCGTCCTTCATGATGAACTCACGGGCGCGCATCACACCGAAGCGCGGACGGCGCTCATCGCGAAACTTGGTCTGGATCTGATAGAAGTTCGAGGGAAGTTCCTTGTAACTCTTCAGTTCGTTACGAATCAGATCGGTGATGACCTCTTCGTGGGTGGGGCCAAAACAGAACTCGCGACCGTGACGGTCGTTCATCCGAAGCAGTTCCCCGCCATACTGGGTCCAGCGCCCGGATTCCTGCCAGAGTTCGGCCGGCTGTACCGCGGGCATCAGAACCTCCTGAGCACCGCTCTTGTCCATTTCCTCTCGAACAATGCGCTCGACCTTCCGCAGGGTCCGCAAACCCATTGGTAGCCAGGTGTAGAGCCCCGCCGCCAGCTTGCGGATCATGCCGGCACGAAGCATCAGCTGGTGGCTGATGATCTCGGCGTCTGCAGGGGTCTCTTTCTGGGTAGCTATCAGGTAACGGCTCGCTCGCATTGTCTCTTCCGTTTGATGTGGATCAGGGGTTGTTAGACTAATGGACAGGCGGGTGACCGCCGCCCTTGTCCCGAATTGTCGTAAAGTGGTCATTATTGTACGGAGCAAGCCTGACAAGGTACAGATGATGACCGATGAAACTGTCGATGTTGCCCCGCGCCGCCGGCCGGTGCAGGCACGGAGCCGCGAAAGAGTCGATACCATTCTTAAAAACGCAGCGGGGATCTTTGATGAGGTCGGCGTTGACGCGACCAGTATGTCCGCCATTGCCCGCAGGTCCGGAATGTCCCTGGCGTCGTTGTATCGTTACTTTCCCAACAAGGCCGCTGTGGTCCATGCCATCGCCGAACTGCATGTCGAGAAGATGGAGAAGGCGTTGCGGCAGCGCCTGCCCGAGCTGGCGCTGACCGACGCGGTGGATGTGCTGATCGATCAGTTCTATGAATTCTACAGGACCGAGCCGGCGTACTCGGCGATCTGGAGTGGTGTGGAAGCCATGCCGGAACTCCGCGATCTCGACCTGCGCGAGCTCTACAGCAACGCCGAAGAACTGGATGCCCGATTGCGTGAAGAGTGCCCCGGGATCCCACCGGGCCGGCGCTGGACCGCGAGCCTGTTGTTGCCGCGGTCGGCGGGCAACATCCTTCGGCTGGCGGTCACTCTCCCCGAGGAACAGGGGCGCCAGCTGGTCGAGGAACTCAAATGCATGGCCGGCGCCTATGTCCGCGAGCTGATCCGCTGACTCAGGACAGGTAGCCCAGCGGCAGGGCCGTGCTGTCGATAACGCGGCGCAGAACGAAGCTCGAATGCACACCGCTGACGCCCTGGATACGGGTGATGTGGTTCAACAGGAAGTGGTGGTAGTGATCCATGTCCGGCACCACGACTTTCAGCATGTAGTCGGCGTCCTGCCCGGTAATCAGGTAGCATTCCTGCACTTCCGGGTAGCCCGCCACCTTTTCCTCAAACGCAGCAAACCGTTCCGGCGTGTGCCGGTCCATGCCGATCAGGATAATGGCCGTCAGGGAAAGCCCCAGCTTCTTGTGATCCAGGACCGTCGCCCGTCGGACAATGACGCCGGATTCTTCGAGGGCCCGGACCCGTCTCAGGCAGGGCGACGGCGACAGGCCGACTTTCTCGGCCAGTTCCTGATTGGTCAGCGATCCATCCTGCTGCAGCTCTTCGAGAATCCGGCGGTCGGTTCGGTCGATCTTTACAAGTTCTCTGGAGGCGGGAAGCATATAATTGCCTTTATTGGTTGATCAGAGATATTTAATGTCAAAAATAACGCCAGATGCCATTAAATAGCAATCAAATATCCCGCCATCCGCGTTAGCATAGTCCCTGAATCGAGACATTTTGCCGTCACTTTCAAGGATTTCATTCCATGGCCTTTGATCATCGCAAATACGTGGCATTCGAACCCATACGGAAAACCGACCGTCGTTGGCCGGACCGAGTCATCGAACGGGCGCCGGACTGGTGCGCGGTCGACCTTCGGGACGGTAACCAGGCACTGGTGAAGCCGATGTCGGTTGCTCAGAAACAGCGATTGTTCGATTTGCTGGTCAAGCTTGGCTTCAAGGAAATTGAAATCGGCTTTCCGGCGGCCAGTCAGCCCGACTTTGATTTCTGCCGGAAGTTGATTGAAGAGAACCGCATCCCGGATGACGTGCAGATCCAGGTTCTGACCCAGGCCCGGCCCGAGCTCATTGAGCGCACGTACGAAGCTCTACAGGGAGCGAAGCGCGCGATTGTTCATGTCTACAACTCCACGTCGACGGTGCAGCGCGAACAGGTCTTTGGCATGGATCGCGATGGCATTCGGGACATCGCCGTCAACGGAGCCCGCGTGGTTCGTGACATTGCCGCCCGGTATCCGGAGACCGAGTGGACCTTCCAGTATTCGCCGGAGAGCTTTACCGGAACGGAGCTGGATTTCGCGGCGGAAGTGATCGACGCAGTGACAGAGGTATGGCGCCCGGAGCAGGGCCAGCCGGTGATCATCAATCTTCCGGCAACCGTTGAAATGGCAACCCCGAACGTCTTTGCCGATCAGATCGAGTGGATTTGCGACAACATCCAGCGGCGCGACCATATCCGAATCAGCGTGCATACCCACAATGACCGTGGCTGTGCGGTAGCGGCCGCTGAACTTGCGGTCATGGCGGGTGCCGATCGAGTCGAGGGAACGCTGATGGGCAATGGCGAACGGACCGGGAACATGGACCTGGTGACCATGGCCATGAATCTCTATTCCCAGGGCATCGACCCGACGCTGGATTTGTCGAGGATGGCGGAAATCACCGAAGTGGTTGAAGCCTGCACCGAAATCTCTACCCATCCACGCCATCCGTACGCCGGTGAGCTGGTTTTCACTGCCTTCTCCGGGAGTCACCAGGATGCGATCCGGAAGTGTCTGTCCCGTCGGCGGGAAGGGGACACCTGGAACGTTGCCTATCTGCCGATCGATCCGTTCGATGTCGGGCGCCGCTACGAAGAGGTGGTCCGGATCAACAGTCAGTCCGGCAAGGGCGGCGTGGCCTATGTGCTGGAGCGGGATTACAACATCAGCCTCCCGCGTTGGTTACAGATCGAGTTCAGCAAGGTTGTCCAGCGTGAGGCAGAAACCGACGGTGGTGAAATTGACTCCCATACCATCCACCGGTTGTTCGAAGAACGTTATCTGCGGATCCTGCCGGACTGGACCCTGCGTTCCTACGATCTGCATCGGGACGACAACGGCGTTCGGGCAGACGTAACCATTGGTGACCCCGCGGCGCCGGTTCGCCTGGACGGTCGGGGGCTGGGCGCCGTCGAAGCGGTATCGGCCGCTCTCGAAGCCCGGTTCGGCGTTGCCATTGCCGTTGAGGCCTATGACGAGTTTGCACTTGGCGAAGGAACCAACGCCAATGCTCTGGCCTGCATTCGGTTGACGGTGGACGGTCAACATTGCAGCGCAGCGGCGCTGGCGGAAGACACTACTTCGGCAACCCTGCAGGCGCTGTTTTCCGCGGTGGCCCAGGCCGTGGGGGACCGGCTTCCGGACGTGAGGCCGGAACTCGAGACAACGGATGCCTGATCAATTGCACAGGCACAAAAAAGCCGGCAATGCGCCGGCTTTTACGTTTCCTCTGCCCGTGAGGGGCAAGGGACGGTCAACGAACCCGGTTTACACCGGAGTTACGTTTTCCGCCTGGGGACCTTTCGGGCCCTGCGTCACGGTGAACTGCACCTGCTGACCTTCGGTCAGGGTACGGAACCCGGAAGCGTTGATTGCACTGTAGTGAACGAATACGTCACTGCCACCATCCTGAGCGATGAAGCCAAAGCCCTTGGACTCGTTGAACCACTTTACGTGGCCGGTTTTGGTATCGGACATTGATCTTTCCTGTCTTTCAAAAATTTGCCCTCACGGGACCTTCATATTCCATGACGGAATCCTGCTGAGAAATCCAGAGAGTACTGAGGAAGGGGCAACGAAGAGCACTTCGGCAGGACGTTGTAACGCACATTCACCAAATACCGCTGTATTTTCACAGCATTTTCAGTATAGACCGAGTTTGGAAGCCGTCAACGCTTTTTTTGAGTGCCTCAATTGGTTGAAAAGTCAGGCATTGTCAGGTTTTTCCGTAGTGCGGCAACGACAAAAACGGAGCCTGCCGAAGCAGGCCCCGTTTCGGATCGATGAGGCTGGTTTCAGCGGCGGAACTGTTCGCTGATTTCCTCAAGGATGGCGGGATCGTCGATCGTGCTGGGCACTGTGTACTCTTCGCCGTCCGCGATCTGCCGGATGACCCGGCGGAGAATCTTGCCAGACCGGGTCTTGGGCAGTCGCTCAACCACCATGGCACGCCGGAAGCAGGCAATGGCGCCGATCTTGTCCCGCACCATCTCCACCAGCTCCTCTTCGAGTTCGTCGTGATCGATGGTCGCGCCGTCCTTGATCAGCACCAGTCCTATTGGAGTCTGTCCCCGCATCTCGTCGTGGGCGCCGACCACGCAACACTCGGCAATGGCCGGGTGGGAGGCGACGACTTCTTCCATTTCGCCGGTGGACAGGCGGTGGCCTGCGACATTGATGACGTCGTCTGTCCGGCCCATCACAAAGACGTAGCCGTCGTCGTCGACATAACCACCGTCGCCGGAGCTGTAGTAGCCCGGAATCGGATCCAGGTAGGTCCGGCGAAAGCGGTCGTCGTCACCCCAGACGGTCTGCATGCAGCCCGGAGGCAAGGGTAGCTTGACGGCAATCTGGCCCTGGGATCCGGCGGGCACCTGGCTGCCGTTCATGTCCACGATCTGGACGTCGTAACCCGGCGAGGGCACGGTGGCCGAACCCGGCTTGGTTTCCATCATTTCGATGCCCACGGGATTGCAGCAGATGGCCCAGCCGGTCTCTGTCTGCCACCAGTGGTCGAGAATCGGCAGGCCGGTGTGTTCGCGGAGCCACTCATAGGTGGGCGGATCCAGACGTTCACCGGCCAGGAATATGCGCTTGAGGGATCGGACATCGTATTTTTCGAGCTGATCCGCTTCGGGATCTTCTTTGCGGACCGCCCGGAAGGCCGTTGGCGCGGTGAACAGAAGGTTGACGCCGTGATCCTGGACCACGCGCCAGAAGGCTCCGGCATCCGGTGTTTTTACCGGCTTGCCCTCGTAGAGAATGGTTGTGCAGCCGGCGAACAGAGGGCCGTAGACAATATAGCTGTGGCCAACCACCCAGCCCACATCGGAGGCCGCCCAGTAGACATCACCCGGATTGGCGTCGTAGACCAGTTTCATGCTGTATGTCAGGGCAACGGCATGGCCGCCGTTATCCCGAACCACGCCTTTGGGTTTTCCGGTAGTGCCGGACGTGTAGAGGATATAGAGAGGGTCGGTAGCTTTCACCGGGACCGGATCGGCGGGCTCGGCGCTCGCCATGATCTCATTCCAGTCCAGGTCCCGCCCCGTCTGCATGTCAGCCCGAGCCTGGGGGCGCTGGAAAACGACGCAGGTGTCCGGCTTGTGGCTTGACTGCTCGATGGCCTTGTCGACCAGGGGTTTGTACTCAATGACGCGGGTCACCTCGATCCCGCAGGAGGCGGTAATCAGTGCTTTCGGTTGGGCGTCCTCTATGCGCACTGCCAGTTCGTGGGCGGCAAAGCCGCCAAAAACCACGGAGTGAATGGCTCCGATCCGGGCGCAGGCAAGCATCGCAATAGCCGCCTGGGGGATCATCGGCATATAGATGATGACCCGGTCGCCCTTGTCGATGCCGCGGGCCTTGAGGGCGCCGGCAAAGCGGGCAACTTCATCGGTCAGCTCGTTGTAGGTGTAAGAATGCTGGCTGTTGGTGACGGGGGAGTCGTAGATGAGCGCTTTCTGATCACCCCGGCCGGCCCGGATGTTGGCATCCAGTGCCACATCGCAGGTGTTGAGGATGCCATCCGGGAACCAGTCGCCGTGGCCGTTATCCTTTGCCTGCCAGATGGTTTCCGGCGCCTTGATCCAGTCAATCTGGCGGGCCTGCTCGCCCCAGAATTGGTCACGCTGGTCGATCGAACGCCGGAACTCGGAGTTGTAATCCATCGATGCCACCTCACTGTGCCTGTTGTTATTTTGCTGTGTAATGCAAACACTTTAGGCCGTTTCAGCGTGTGGACTAGTAGACCATTGGCTTAGTTCTCAGTGCCCTTCGGGCATTTTTCCGTCGTCGTTGACAGAGATCACTTCGGCATCGATGTCGCCGTGGGCCACCCGGGCAGAAATGCGGTCCCCGGGCGACAGTCCGGAGGCTTCCCGTACAATACTGCCGTCGGGTGCCCGGACGATGGCGTAACCCCGTCCCAGGGTGGCCAGAGGGCTGACAACGTTGAGGGTCTGGGCCAGGTGTTCCATGGTGTTTCGGCGATTTGCCAGAAGTGCCTGGATGGCGGCGTTCAATCCGCGTTCGATGGCTGTGACCTTGTCGCCGTTGGCCGCGAGCAGCTTGCGGGGGGACTGCATGTTCAGACGCTGAGCGAGGTGACTGCTGCGTAGCTCCAGTCGCTCCAGCCGCTGTGTCATGGCCTTGCCGAGCCGGATTTCCAGCTCGTCCATGCGTTGGGCTTTCTCCTGGAGATCCCGCCGCGGATCCCGGAGACGGGTCCGAAGGTGTTCCAGTTGCACTGAGAAGCGTTTGAGGGCCGCTCTTGCAGCATTGCCAAGGCGTAGCTCCTGTTCTGCAAGCTGGCGCAACCAGTGCCCGAGGTCCGGGGAAATCTTTTCTGCGGCCGCAGACGGTGTGGGTGCCCGCAAGTCGGCCACGAAGTCGGCGATGGTGACATCCACTTCGTGCCCGACAGCGCTGACCGTCGGCAGGGTGCAATCGGCAATCGCACGGGCCACCGCTTCCTCGTTGAAACACCAGAGATCTTCCAGTGATCCGCCCCCGCGACCAATGATGAGTACGTCGGCAACCCCGTGGGACTGGGCGTTCCGAATGGCCCGGACAATATCCTGGGTCGCCGCCTGGCCCTGGACCGCCGTTGGGTAGAGTGTGACTGGAATGGCGGGACACCGGCGGGCCAGCACCGTGAGGATGTCATGGATGGCGGCGCCAGTGGGAGAGGTAACAACTCCGATGTGTCGTGGCATCGCCGGAATTGGCTTCTTTCTGGCGGGGTCGAACAGCCCCTCTCCTTGGAGCTTCCGTTTGAGCGCCTCGAAGGCCTGCTGCAGCGCCCCCAGGCCAGCAGGTTCGATATGCTCGACAATGATCTGGAAATCGCCCCGGTTTTCGTAGAGCGTCACCTTGCCCCGAATGCGGACCTGGTCACCTTCCTTCGGTATGGACCTGACGCGCTGATTGGCGCCCCGGAACATCGCACAACGAACCTGGCATTTCTTGTCCTTGAGCGAAAAATACCAGTGACCGGAAGATGGCCGGGACAGGCTGGACAGTTCGCCCTCCACCCAGACCTGCATGAAGCTGGATTCCAGAAGGTGCCGGACCTGGTGGTTGAGTTCGCTGACACTCAGTGCGCGCGCGGCCTGGAGAGTGTGGTTTTCCCCCCGTCCTGGGGGCGGGGAACCGGGAAAGGAAGGCGTCAAAGCCGAACTCCGTCGTTGGTTATACGCAATAGCCGAAAAAGAGAGAGTAAAAATATCGAAAATTCAGCAAGATGCAACCGAAGCTTAAAAATGGCGCGGTTTACTGTCACCGACCACCACTTTATAATAGATCGATTAAGGATTTTGCTTTGCGGCGCCGCTCAGTGCGCCGTACAGGATTTCCAAACTTAGCACGTTCAAAAGGCGGATCCCAATGCTGCGAATTGCTGAAGAAGCCCTCACATTTGATGATGTTCTGCTTGTTCCCGGATATTCGGAAGTTCTTCCCCACCAGGTCAACCTGCAAACCCAGTTGACCCGCAACATCACCCTGAACATTCCGCTGGTATCGTCTGCCATGGATACGGTCACCGAAGCCGAGCTGGCCATTGCCATGGCCCAGGAGGGCGGTATCGGGATCATGCACAAGAACATGACGGTGGAACAGCAGGCGGCCGCAGTTCGCAAGGTGAAGAAATTCGAAAGCGGTGTAGTCAAGGACCCGATCACCGTATCGCCGGACACCACCGTGCGAGAGCTGGTCGATATCACCTTTGCCAACAACATTTCCGGGTTGCCGGTGGTGGACGGAAACGATCTGGTCGGGATTGTGACCGGTCGGGATATCCGTTTCGAAAGCCGGATGGATACCCTGGTGCGCGACATCATGACGCCCAAGGAGAAGCTGGTCACCGTGAAAGAGGGCGCCAGCCTCAAGGACGTCAAGGAACTGCTGCACCGGCACCGGATCGAAAAGGTCCTGGTGGTTAACGACAATTTCCAGCTTCGTGGCCTGATCACGGTGAAGGATATTCAGAAAGCGAAGGACTACCCATTGGCCTGCAAGGATGAGCAGGGTCGGCTCCGGGTAGGCGCGGCAGTAAGCACCGGCGGCGATACCGAAGCCCGTATCTCGGCGCTTGCCGAGGCTGGCGTGGATGTCATTGTCGTGGACACAGCCCACGGCCACTCCAAGGGCGTGGTCGACCGCGTTCGCTGGGTGAAGCAGAATTTCCCGGAAGTTCAGGTGATCGGCGGCAATATCGCGACCTCGGCTGCGGCCATCGCCCTGGCGGATGCCGGCGCGGACGCTGTGAAAGTCGGCATTGGTCCCGGCTCCATCTGTACCACCCGTATTGTTGCGGGCATCGGCGTGCCCCAGATTTCGGCCGTCTCAAACGTTGCGGCTGCGCTCAAGGATCGCGGCGTTCCGCTGATCGCCGACGGTGGCGTTCGGTTCTCCGGTGATATCGCCAAGGCCATTGCCGCTGGCGCCCACAGTGTCATGATCGGCAGCCTGCTGGCGGGCACGGACGAAGCGCCGGGCGAGGTCGAGTTATACCAGGGCCGGAGCTACAAGGCCTACCGCGGCATGGGCTCCCTTGGTGCCATGGGGCAGGGTTCCAGTGACCGCTACTTCCAGGATGCCAGCAAAGGCATCGAAAAACTGGTGCCGGAAGGCATCGAAGGCCGGGTTGCCTGCAAGGGTCCGATGCGCAACATCGTTCACCAGCTGATGGGCGGTCTCCGGGCGTCCATGGGTTATACCGGTAGCGCCACCATGGAAGAAATGCGCACCAAACCGGAATTTGTCCGCATCACCAACGCGGGTATGCGTGAGAGTCACGTCCATGATGTGACGATCACCAAGGAAGCCCCCAACTATCGCATCGGTTAATCAACGTACCTGACTGAACGCGGCTCCCATCGAGCCGCGTTGTTTCTTCCTGATCCGAGGATTTCATGGCCCAGAACATTCACGACCACCGCATCCTGATTCTTGATTTCGGTTCCCAGTACACCCAGCTGATTGCCCGGCGTGTCCGGGAGATCGGCGTCTATTGTGAGATCAAGGCGTTCGACATCACCGATGAGGAGCTGGAGGCATTTCGCCCCAAGGGCATTGTGCTTGCCGGTGGCCCTGAATCCGTCACCCAGCTGGGCGGCCCGCGCGCGCCGGAAGGGTTGTTCGACCGTGGTATTCCGGTACTGGGGATCTGCTACGGTATGCAGACCATGGCCGAGCAGCTCGGCGGCCGGGTGGCCAGTTCCGACAAGCGTGAGTTTGGCTACGCGCAGGTCAAGGTTCGTGCCAAGGGCCCTCTGCTGAAGGACATTACGGATCACCTGACGGCCACGGGCGAATCCCTGCTGGATGTCTGGATGAGCCATGGCGACAAAGTGGTCGGGCTGCCCGACGGTTTTGAGCTCCTGGCCTCTACAGAGAGCGCACCGATTGCGGCGATGCAGGATCTGAGTCGGAACCTGTACGGTGTGCAGTTCCATCCGGAAGTGACTCATACCCTGCAGGGCAAGCGTATTCTCGAGCACTTCGTGATGGACATCTGCGGGTGCGAGGCGCTCTGGACCCCGGCGAAGATCGTCGACGATGCAGTGAGGCAAATTCGGGAGCAGATCGGTGACGACAAGGTTCTGCTGGGTCTGTCCGGGGGCGTGGACTCCTCCGTCACCGCCGCGTTGCTCCACAAGGCGATCGGTGATCAGCTGACCTGCGTGTTCGTGGATAACGGCCTCCTTCGTCTTCATGAAGGCGACCAGGTGATGGACATGTTTGCCAGCAACATGGGCGTGAAAGTGATCCGTGTGGATGCCGAGGATCTGTTCCTGTCCAAGCTCAAGGGCGTTGACGACCCGGAGCAGAAGCGCAAAATCATCGGCAATACGTTTATCGATGTTTTCGACGACGAGGCGGCGAACATCAAGGACGTCAACTGGCTGGCTCAGGGAACCATCTATCCCGATGTCATCGAGTCGGCTGCCTCCAAGACCGGCAAGGCCCATGTGATCAAATCTCACCACAACGTCGGTGGCCTTCCGGAAACCATGAAGATGAAGCTCGTGGAACCGCTGCGGGAGCTGTTCAAGGACGAAGTTCGTCGAATTGGCCTGGAACTCGGCCTGCCCTACGACATGGTCTACCGCCACCCGTTCCCGGGGCCCGGTCTGGGCGTCCGCATCCTGGGTGAAGTCCGTAAGGAATACGCGGATATCCTGCGCCGGGCGGATGCCATCTTCCTGGAGGAATTGCATCGTGCGGATCTCTACCACAAGACCAGCCAGGCCTTTGCCGTGTTCCTGCCGGTAAAATCGGTAGGGGTAGTGGGTGACCAGCGCCGGTACGAATACGTGGTGGCTCTCCGTGCCGTTGAAACCGTGGATTTCATGACGGCGCGTTGGGCGCATTTGCCGTACGATCTGCTTGAGAAAGTGTCCAATCGGATCATCAATGAGATCACGGGAGTGTCGCGCGTGACGTACGACATTTCTTCCAAGCCGCCGGCAACCATCGAGTGGGAATGACGACAAATGTATTTTGGGAGAAGGCTTTTTGTGTATTTCCAAAAAGATTGGCTTCTTGTTGTTATTTAGGTTTTAGAGAAATCTATTTGGGATTTCTAGTAATGGTGAATTTAGAAAATTTTGCCATTTTGAGACTTTTATTTCCTTTTTCGGGGTTTCAGTTAAGCAAGTAGGCTAGGTTTTATAAAATGAAGTTTATAATTTTTTGTCCTGATCAATATACTGGTGGGCCGTTTGCTCTGCTTCAGCTTAATGCGGCCTTAAGGGATTCCGGGTTAAATAGTGAGGTTTTGTTTTATAATATTGGAAGTATAAAGTTCGATGGATTTGATGCGTTTTCGGTAGTTTATTCGAGAGATCCAGAGCTTAATATTAAAGATCTACCTTATTCCACATGTAAAAGTTTTAAAAAAACAGATATTCTTATCTTTCCGGAAGTATTGCTGGAAATGTCAACCCAGCTAAAAAGTGTAGGTTGCGATAATAGAGTCTTTTGGTGGCTCAGCTGGGATAATGCACCGCTCTCCTTGGTAAATAACATAAATCACTACACTAATCTAAAAGATAGTGTTCACATTTTTCAATCTTTTTATTCTCAAATTGAAGCGGGTCGATTAGGTTTCTCTGGCTCGATGGTAAGTGACTATACAATGTTTAATGAGGAGCATTTGACGGAGCATCACGACAAGACTAATGATATATGTTATTTGGCAAGAAAGGCTCCGGGTTGTGAATCGATAATTAAACAGCTGAATAATAAATTCTCAGTTATTGCTATTGAGAATATGTCCCAGGAAGAGGTTCAGATGACTTTGAGAAAAAGTCGCTTTTTTGTGGACTTTGGTTCTCATCCGGGGAAAGATCGTATACCCCGGGAGGCTGCTCTTTACGGTTGTATTCCTTTGGTTAGAAAGGTAGGTGCAGCTAATTATTCAGAGGATGTATTTATTCCTGAATTTCTAAAGTTAGAAAGTCCTCTTTTTTTAAATTCAGAGTACTTGTCTGGTTATATAAAAAGCATTGATCTGGAGCGTGATTCCGTTTTAAGTAGGCTTCGGCCATATGTGAGTAGAATAAAGCAGGAGTATGTTCGGTTCAATCAAGAAGTTAAAGATTTTTTGATGTTAAATTACAACATTTAAGTCAAGGCTGTCATGGGAGTTTACTGTTTGTCTGCCAGATTTTTATGGTTTGGTGGTTGTTGGGCCTTGGTAAAACGTACAATGCTAAACGAAAAAAACGATCCTTGTAGAATAGAAAAAGAAGAAATTTCTTCCCTTGAAGATGAGCGGTGGATGATGCGAGCACTAGAGCTTGCCCAGCAGGCTTGGTGTAAAGGCGAAATCCCTGTTGGTGCTATCGTTGTTCTTGATGGCCGTGAAATAGGAGCGGGCTACAATGCCCCGATCAGTGGCTGCGATCCGACCGCTCATGCCGAGATCCGGGCGTTGCGGGATGCCGCGGCACGGGTCGGAAATTACCGCCTTGCCGGGGCGACGCTGTATGTGACGCTGGAGCCCTGTACGATGTGCGTAGGCGCCATTGTTCATGGCCGGATCAGCCGGTTGGTCTATGGTGCCGTCGAACCCAAGGCCGGCGCCGTCGAGTCGGCCCGCCGCACGCTCGAGGAACCCCACCTCAACTGGTCGGTGGTGGCCACGGGCGGCGTGCTTGGCGAGCGCTGCGGTAACATGATCAGCGATTTTTTCAGTCGACGTCGCGAAGCTATCCGGCGCAGACGCAAGTCATCTTCAGGGAAGGAGTAATCGGTACCATGAAAGTCCTTGTTACAGGTGGAGCCGGCTATATCGGCAGTCATGTGGTTCGCCAACTGGATCAGGCGGGCCACGATATTGTGGTGTTTGATAATCTCTCGACAGGTTACCGTTGGGCGGTCACGGCCGGCGATCTGGTCGAGGGAGACCTGGCGGATGAGGGCGCCATCGAAGCACTCTTCTCGGCCCACGATTTTGACGCCGTCCTGCACTTTGCGGCCCATATCGTGGTGCCGGAATCGGTATCCAACCCCCTGAAGTATTACAGCAACAACACCCGGAACACCCTGAACCTGCTGAAGGCCGTGGAAAAGCACCGGGTTCCCTACATGGTGTTTTCGTCCACTGCCGCGGTTTACGGGATGCCCGATCAACAGGTGCTGACCGAAGATCTTCCGCTGGCGCCGATCAACCCCTACGGCGCGTCCAAGATGATGAGTGAGCGGATGATCATGGATCTGTCCGCCGCCTCATCGCTGAAACACGTGATTCTCCGGTATTTCAATGTTGCCGGCGCCAATCCTGACGGTTTGCTGGGGCAGGCCACACCGGACGCCACCCACCTCATTAAAGTAGCCTGTGAATGCGTCACCGGGCAGAGAGAGGGGATGAGTGTGTTCGGGACCGACTACGACACCCGGGATGGCACCTGCGTCCGCGACTACATCCATGTGGAAGACCTGGCGAAGGCGCACGTGATGGCGCTCGACTACATGGCCGGCGGTGGCGACTCTAAAGTGCTCAACTGCGGCTACGGCCGGGGTTTTACCGTCCGTGAGGTGATTGATGTCGTCAAGCGGCTCTCGGGCAAGGATTTTCCGGTCACGGAAACGGGCCGGCGGGCAGGGGATCCCGAGGCGTTGATGGCGGACAACACCCGCATTCGTGAGGTACTTGGCTGGGTGCCGGATTACGACGACCTGGAGACGATTGTTCGCACCGCACTGGACTGGGAAGCCGTCTGGCTGAAGAAAAAGGCCGCCGGCTCTGACTGAGCTTCAATCATTGTTCATTTAATGGATAGAAGGATAGCAATCCATGAAAATCACGATTTTTGGGACTGGGTATGTGGGACTGGTCACCGGGGCGTGCCTGGCGGACGTAGGTCACGATGTGCTCTGTATGGACGTGGACCAGAACAAGATTGAAAAGCTCAGGAACGGACACATCCCCATCTACGAGCCGGGGCTTGAGAATATCGTCCAGCACACGGTTGACGCGGGGCGTTTGGCGTTTACAACCAATACTGAAGAAGCAGTCAAACACTCTGCGTTGCAGTTCATCGCGGTAGGCACGCCTCCGGATGAAGACGGCTCCGCCGATCTCCAGTATGTGCTGGCGGTGGCTAAGTCCATTGGTCAGTACATGGAGGAATACAAGGTCATTGTCGACAAGTCCACGGTGCCGGTCGGTACCGGCGACAAGGTCAAGGCTGCCGTGCAGGCACAACTCGATCACCGGAATCTGGAGCTCGACTTTGATGTCGTTTCCAACCCCGAGTTTCTGAAAGAAGGCGCGGCCATCAACGACTTCATGAAGCCCGACCGGATCGTTGTTGGTACCGACAGCGAGAAGGCGGCGGATGTCCTGAGGGAAGTCTATTATCCGTTCAACCGTAACCACGACCGGATGATCTTCATGGACATCCGCTCGGCGGAGCTGACCAAGTACGCGGCCAATTCCCTGCTGGCCACCAAGATCAGTTTCATGAACGAGATTGCCAACCTGGCGGAGCGACTGGGCGCCGACATCGAGGCCGTCCGTCGGGGCATTGGCTCCGATCCGCGTATTGGCTACCACTTCATCTACCCCGGCTGTGGTTACGGTGGCTCCTGCTTCCCCAAAGACGTTCAGGCCCTGGCCCGTACGGCCCGGGACTGCGATTACGAGGCCCGGCTGCTGAACGCGGTCGAAGCCGTCAACTACGCCCAGAAACACGTGCTGTTCGACAAGGTGAGCCACTATTTCGAGGGCAAACTGGAGGGCAAGGTTGTGGCACTGTGGGGGCTGGCGTTCAAGCCCAACACCGATGACATGCGCGAAGCGTCTTCCCGTACCCTGATGGAAGATCTCTGGAAGGCCGGCGCCTCGGTCCAGGCCTTTGATCCGGAAGCCATGGAGGAAACCCAGCGAATCTACGGTGATCAGGCCGGCCTCACCCTGTGTGGCACCAAGGAGCAGGCCCTGAAAGGCGCCGATGTGTTGGTGATCTGCACCGAGTGGAAAGAGTTCCGTTCTCCGGATTTCGCGGCCGTGTCTGCCGCCCTGAAAGAGCCGGTGGTTTTCGATGGCCGCAACCTGTACGAACCCGAGATGCTCGAACGCCATGGCCTGATCTACTATGCCATCGGCCGGGGTCGCAACCAGTTTCATTCCGCGGGCTGAATGATGGAGGAAGGATTCGTCATTCATGAACGGCTGGCCGCGGATACGATACTCCTCGGCCGCAGCCGTCTGTGCGAGGTCCGGTTGATGAATGAATCGACCTGGCCCTGGGTCCTTCTGGTGCCCGTGTTCCCGGGCATTCGCGAGATCTATGAGTTGTCCGAGGACCAGCAGCTTCGTTTGATGGTGGAATCGTCACGGCTCAGCCGCGGCATGATGGAGGCATTTTCCGGCGACAAAATGAATGTCGCCTCCCTCGGCAACATGGTGCCTCAGCTTCACATTCATCACATCGTCCGCTACAGCTCGGACCCTGCCTGGCCAGGGCCCGTCTGGGGAACCCGGTCGCCGACACCTTACACTCCTGATGAGCTCGACCAGTGTCGGTCCAGGCTTTCTCCTATCCTTAAGGCGCTTGCATAAATCCGTCCTTTTGGGCGGATTTATCCTTGTAGGCCAAAAAAACATGAACGTCAGTTCAGCAAATTGAACCTTCAACGAATTCAGTACGATAACTCTCGAGTGTGACGTACGTCACAAAAAACACGCTAACAAGAAGAGTGATCGTATGAACTCAAAAGTGAGGGTAGAGGCCTTTTCCGAGAACCTGTCCAAAGTGCCTGAGGGAACGGTAATTCCGGAATCCGATCATGGGCTGGTGCGTTACCGGTATTTTGCCCTGGGAATGCTCGGAGCAACCGTTCGGAACGAAGACGGCGGCGATGCCCTCTGTCAGGGGGAGGTCCTGGACTTCGACCGTGACGGTGCGGCGCTGGTCATTCCGGATTCCGCGGTGGGTGTGGACGATCGAATCCGGGTTTGCGTGGAACCGCTGGACGAATCCGGGGAGGGCAAGACGATTGATTCGCTGAACGCCGTACTGGCAAGAGTGTGTTATGTCACCAGCCTGGAGAAGGCTTTCCGGGTTGGAATTGAGTTCCTTTACCCCCGTCAACCGGAAAGCGCCTGGAGCCTGTTGGGTAAGGCCAGGGCGATTGAAACCTTGCTGGCGGATATGGAATCCGGTCTGATTGCCAGGCGAGGGGCGCCGGAAAATTACGCCACCGGAGGTCGCATCCGGTTCGACTGAACCCTCTCGTCTGTCCGGCCCCGGTTTACGCCCGGGCAGCGAGGGCCTGTGAGCCCACCAGAATCATTCTGAGTTCGGTCTTGAGCTTGGCCTTGAGCTCTTCCCGTTCCCGGGTGGTAGCGTCGAGCGCTTCGGCGCCCTGGTTGAACACCAGGGTGACCATGGCTTCGGCGACGACCCTTGCATCCGATAGCGGCTTGTTCTGTTCGTCGGCGAATCGTCGCAGGTCGTCGGCAAGTTCAGTAACAAAGTGATCGATCTCTGCCTTGACCGCCGTCCGGAACGGTTTTGACACGCCGGTCCGTTCCCTGAGCATCAGCCGGAAAAGGTTCGCGTTGTTGCCCAGGTATTCCATGAAGGTATCCACCGAGGTCGAGATGGCGCTGCCATCCCGGGCAATGCGTTTTCTCGCCTGGCGCATCAGTTGGCGCAGGGCCACGCCCCCCTCATCGACCAGGGCCAGGCCCAGTTCATCCAGTTCTGCAAAATGTCGGTAGAACGACGTGGGGGCAATGCCCGCCTCTCGGGCCACTTCCCTCAGGCTCAGGCTGCCGAAACCCCGATCGGCACTGAGTTGGGCCAGTGCGGCGTCCATCAGCGCCCGTCGTGTTCGCAGTTTCTGTTCTGCTCTGGTTGACAAAGTCCGGCTCCGTATACTGCTGAAAGCCCGCATTCTAGCCCCCCGCCAGGACAGAGTCACCCGAACGCGGGAAATGCGAGGAAACACGCCTGATTTTCAAGGCCATTGTGTTTATAATGGGCGGCTTTTCGAACACGCATCTTATTGCACATTTCAGAAACTACGGGAACCGGTATGCGCAGTCATTATTGCGGTGGGATCAACGAATCCCACATCGATCAGGAAGTCACGCTTTGCGGGTGGGTCCACCGTCGCCGTGACCATGGTGGGGTTATTTTCCTGGATCTGCGGGATCGGGACGGTATGTCACAGGTGGTGGTGGATCCCGACACCCCCGAGAGTTTTTCGCTGGCGGAGAAGGTTCGCAGCGAGTTCGTGATCAAGGTTACCGGCAGGGTCCGTCGTCGTCCCGCCGGAACCGAGAACAACAACATGCCCACGGGCCAGGTTGAACTGCTTGGCAAGCAGCTGGAGATCCTGAACGCGGCCGCGACGCCTCCGTTCCCGCTGGATGAGCACGTTGATGTGGGTGAGGACGTTCGCCTCCGTTACCGGTTTGTGGACCTGCGGCGTCCTGAAATGATCAACCGCCTGCGGTTCCGTTCGCGGGTCACCAGCTATATCCGGAACTTCCTGGACAGCAACGGCTTCATGGATGTGGAAACGCCGATCCTGACGCGCGCCACGCCGGAAGGCGCCCGTGATTACCTGGTGCCGAGCCGGACCCACGAAGGGTCGTTCTTTGCGCTGCCGCAATCACCGCAATTGTTCAAGCAGCTGCTGATGGTGTCCGGCGTTGACCGGTATTACCAGATTGCCAAGTGTTTCCGGGATGAGGATTTGCGCGCGGATCGCCAGCCGGAATTCACCCAGGTGGATATCGAGGCCTCCTTCATCGATGAAGAGACTCTGATGTCACTGAACGAGAACATGGTGCGCTCCCTGTTCAAGGACGTACTCGATGTGGAGCTGCCGGAGTTTCCGCGCATGCCGCATTCCGAGGCCATGCAGCGTTACGGCAGTGACAAGCCGGATCTCCGGATTCCGCTGGAACTGGTGGATGTCAACGATCTGGTTGCCGATGTGGACTTCAAGGTCTTCGCCGGTCCGGCGAAAGACCCGAAAGGCCGTGTCGCCGCTCTGCGTGTACCGAAAGGCGGCGAGCTGACCCGGAAGCAGATCGATGACTACACGAAGTTCGTGGGCATCTATGGAGCGAAAGGTCTGGCCTACATCAAGGTCAATGAGCTGGCCAAGGGAGTCGAGGGGCTCCAGTCTCCGATCATCAAGTTCCTCGGCGACGACGTGGCACAGGCCATCATGGAACGCGTGGGTGCCGAAGACGGCGACATCGTTTTCTTCGGTGCCGACAAGACCACCGTGGTGAACGAAGCCCTCGGCGCGCTTCGTGTGAAACTGGGGCACGACCTGAACATGCTGACGTCGGAATGGGCGCCGCTGTGGGTTGTGGATTTTCCGATGTTCGAAGAGACACCGGATGGCGGTCTGACTGCTATCCATCACCCGTTCACGGCTCCGTCGTGCACACCGGAAGAGCTGGCCGCGGATCCTGCCAATGCGCTGTCCCGCGCCTATGACATGGTGCTCAACGGCACCGAGCTGGGTGGTGGCTCGATCCGTATCCATGACGAGAACATGCAGCAGGCCGTGTTCCGCATCCTGGGTATTGGCGAGGAAGAGGCCCGGGCCAAGTTCGGCTTCCTGCTGGACGCCCTGAAGTTCGGCTGTCCTCCGCACGGCGGCCTGGCCTTCGGTCTGGATCGCCTGGTCATGCTGATGACTGGCGCCTCCTCCATTCGGGATGTCATCGCCTTCCCGAAAACCCAGAGCGCGACGTGTCTGATGACCCAGGCACCGGGCGAAGTGGACGAAAAGCAGCTGCGTGAGCTGCACATCCGTCTGCGTCGTTCCGCCAAGCCGGTTGAGGGCAACAAGGCCGAGGGCAGCGAGTAAATTCTGACAAGTCGGGGGCGGGCCTTTGGCCCGCTCTCCGGACGATGGACGGAGGATTGGTATGGCTGGTCATAGTAAGTGGGCCAACATCAAGCATCGCAAGGCGGCACAGGACGCCAAGCGCGGCAAGATCTTCACCAAAATCATCCGGGAGCTGACCGTTGCCGCCCGTCTGGGCGGCGGCGATCCCAACGACAACCCCCGGTTACGGGCGGTTGTCGACAAGGCTCTGACGGCCAACATGAAAAAGGACACCATTGAGCGCGCCATCGAGCGTGGCGCCGGTGGTGGCGATGACAGCAACTACGAGGAGCTCACCTACGAGGGGTATGGCCCGGGCGGTGTGGCTATCTTTGTGGAAGCGATGACAGACAACAAGAACCGGACGGTGGCCGAAGTCCGCCATGCATTCAACAAGTTCGGTGGCAACCTCGGGACTGACGGGTCGGTGGCCTACCTGTTTACCAAGCAGGGAATCATCAGCTACAGCCCGGAGGTCGATGGCGACCGATTGATGGAAGCGGCACTGGAGGCCGGGGCAGAGGATCTGCAGGAGCAAAGCGACGGATCCTATGAAATCGTCACCACGCCGGAAGAATACCTGGATGTAAAAGAGTCACTGGTCGGGGCAGGCCTGACACCGGACAATTCCGAAGTCACCATGGTACCTGCCACCCGGGTTGAACTCGATCGGAACGGAGCCGAGACCATCCTCAAGCTGATCGATATGCTCGAGGATCAGGACGACGTCCAGAATGTCTATCACAACGCGGATATATCCGCTGAGATCATGGAATCCCTCTGATGACCGGAGCCCGCTGACGTGGCGATCATTCTCGGAGTGGATCCCGGTTCCCGGATAACCGGTTACGGCATCATTCGCGCCGAAGGCCGACACATCGAATACATCGACAGTGGCTGTATCCGGGTGGGTGACAAGCCCATGGCCCAGCGACTTCAGTCCATCTTCCACAGCCTTGCCACCCTGATCGGAGAATACCGGCCGGAAGAATTCGCCATTGAACAGGTTTTCATGGCGCGCAATCCGGATTCGGCGCTCAAGCTTGGTCAGGCCAGGGGCGCGGCGATTGTCAGTGCCGCGAACAGTGGCCTTGCCGTTCACGAGTATTCCGCGCGCCAGGTCAAACAGGCGGTGGTGGGTAAGGGCAGTGCCGACAAGTCCCAGGTTCAGCATATGGTGCAGACCTTGCTGTCGCTGTCCCGTAAACCCCAGGCCGACGCCGCTGACGCACTCGCCATTGCCCTGTGTCACGCGCACATGAGCCAGAGTGTACTCAAGGTTGCGGCCTCCGGTGGGAAGGTCCGCAGTGGCCGGGTCCGACAACAATGACCGGCTCGCCTGAGCCAACAGGAGAAACCGTTGATTGGTCGAATTAGAGGCAGTCTGATTGAAAAGAGCCCCGGCCACGCGCTGGTGGAGTGTGGCGGGCTGGGTTACGAAATCGACATCCCCTACACCGCCTTTTTCCACCTGCCGGAAACCGGCCAGGAAGTTACCCTGCATACCCATTTTGCCGTGCGTGAAGATGCCCAGAGCCTCTATGGCTTTGCCTCGCGGCTTGATCGCGATCTTTTCCGGTTGTTAATCAAGGTCAATGGCGTAGGGCCAAAACTCGCGGTGGGCATCCTGTCCGGCCTCGACGCCGAGCAGTTCATTCGCTGTGTGGAGGCCAGGGACGTCAATGCGCTGGTGAAACTTCCTGGCGTGGGTAAAAAGACCGCCGAGCGGCTACTGATTGAAATGGCCGACCGGATCGGGCAACTTGAAGGTCAGTTCACGCCGTCGACGACGGCCAGCGCAGTGTCCGGAGACGCCACGTCAGCCAGGGCCGCTGGTGGACACGAGCCCAGGGACGAGGCCGAAGAAGCCCTGATTGCGCTGGGGTACAAACCTCAGGAGGCTGCAAAGGCAGTCAGCAAGGTTGCGGAAGAGGGCATGAACAGCCAGACCCTGATACGCCTGGCTCTCCGGAACATGATCCCCACGCCTTGAGACGGTGGTGGTGTGTGTCGGGGATGGCAACCTGTAGATAGCGTAACGTGACAGTGAATAGTCCGTTTGTACAATTGGCCCGACACGCGAGAAGGCCGCGTCGTGCAGACAGGAAGTTGAATCCCACAACTCGGGTGATGAGATGATTGAGTCCGACCGACTGATTTCAGGCAAGGCCGGAGAGTACGAAGAAGTCCAGGAC
Source organism: Marinobacter koreensis (assembly GCF_023156285.1). Taxonomy (GTDB): domain Bacteria; phylum Pseudomonadota; class Gammaproteobacteria; order Pseudomonadales; family Oleiphilaceae; genus Marinobacter; species Marinobacter koreensis. Next base: position 1,016,192 of record NZ_JAKZAJ010000001.1, read on the forward strand.
CGGGCGATCAGGCCGACGCTGCTGAGTGAGTATGTCGGCCAACCGTCCGTCCGGGAACAGATGGAGATTTTTATCTCTGCGGCGAGAGGCCGGCAGGAGGCGCTGGATCATGTGCTGATTTTCGGTCCGCCCGGTCTCGGCAAGACGACGCTTGCCAATATCATCGCCAATGAAATGGGGGTGGCGATCAAGACCACGTCCGGTCCCGTGCTCGAAAAGGCCGGAGACCTGGCTGCGATGCTGACCAATCTTGAAGAGGGCGATGTCCTTTTCATCGATGAAATCCATCGCCTGAGCGCGGCCGTCGAAGAAGTCCTCTATCCGGCGATGGAAGACTATCAGCTGGATATCATGATCGGTGAAGGTCCTGCGGCGCGCTCGATCAAACTGGACCTGCCGCCTTTCACCCTGGTCGGCGCCACGACCCGAGCGGGTCTGCTGACCTCTCCGCTGCGTGATCGTTTCGGGATTGTCCAGCGTCTGGAGTTCTACAACACCCGGGATCTGACCGATATCATCGTCCGCTCAGCACGCCTGTCATCCGTGGCCGTTGATCAGGAAGGTGCGTTCGAGATCGCCCGTCGATCCCGCGGCACGCCGCGGATTGCCAATCGCCTGCTGCGGCGGGTACGGGATTTCGCCGAGGTCCGGTCCAATGGCCACATCAGCGCGGACATTGCCGATCAGGCGCTGAACATGCTCAAGGTCGACAACCAGGGGTTCGATCATATGGATCGACGGTTGTTGCTCGCAATGATTGAGAAATTTGATGGCGGACCGGTCGGCGTCGAGAGCCTGGCCGCAGCGATCAGCGAGGAGCGGGGCACCATAGAAGACGTTCTGGAACCTTTCCTCATCCAGCAGGGATTCATGGTCCGTACACCTCGCGGGCGTATGGTGACCTCCCATGCGTATCAGCACTTTGGTGTGGTCCCGCCAAAATCGGAAACCGAGGGAGATCTTTTTGACTGAGGCAACCGGTACCAATGGTTTCGAGCTGCCCGTCCGGGTCTACATCGAAGATACCGACGCCGGAGGGATCGTTTTCCATGCCCGTTACCTGCACTATATGGAGCGGGCAAGGACGGAGTGGGTCCGAAGCTGCGGCGTTGGTCTAAGGGCCGGGCTGGCGGACAACATCAGCTACGTGGTCCAGAAACTGGCGATTCACTACGCTGCGCCGGCGAGACTGGATGATCAGCTGAAGGTGACGGCCGAGCCCGTGGCGTTCGGGCGGGTCTGGATGGGTTTCAGGCAGCGCGTCTGGCGTAAGGGTGAGAGCAAGCCGCTTTGTGACGCCGAGGTTCGTGTTGCCTGTGTTGCGCTTGATTCGGGACGGCCGAGACGGTTACCCGACAATATGCAGGATCTGTTGAGACGAAATGTCCCGGATCCGGACCCAATCAATAAAAGTATCCAGGAGTAAAAGGTGGATTCAGAAGTAACAGTCTGGAGTCTCGTTACAAACGCCGGTGCACTGGTTCAGCTGGTGATGCTGTTGCTGCTCTCGGCCTCGGTCATTTCCTGGGCCCTGATTTTCCAGCGCCTGAAGGTCTTCAAGAAAGCGCGCCAGGCCCAATTGGCGTTTGAAGAGCGTTTCTGGTCCGGCATGGATCTGGGGCAACTTTACCGGGAGGTCAATGCCGAGCCGACGCCGTTTTCCGGTCTGGAATCGGTATTCCGGGCAGGTTTCAAGGAATTCTCGCGGCTGCGGCAGCAGAGCCGGGACGCCGATGCGGTGATGGACGGTACCCAGCGAGCCATGAGGGTGGCGTTTTCCCGGGAGCAGGAGCGGCTCGAAATGCACTTGCCTTTCCTGGCCACAGTGGGTTCCACCAGCCCGTATGTCGGTCTGTTCGGAACAGTCTGGGGCATCATGAACTCCTTCATGGGCCTGGCCCAGGTCCAGCAGGCGACGCTCGCCACGGTGGCGCCGGGTATTTCCGAGGCGTTGATCGCGACCGCAATGGGTCTGTTTGCTGCGATCCCGGCGGTCATTGCCTACAACCGTTTTGCTGCCAAATCCGACGCGCTTCTGAAAAACTATGAAACCTTTGCGGAGGAGTTTTCCAGCATCCTGCATCGTCGGGTGCACAGCAGCGAGCAGGGCGCTGCGTGATGCTCGTTGATCATCGAGGGAGTCTGCGATCATGAAAGGCATGGGAATGATGCCGCAGCATCGGCGCAAGCCGATGTCAGAAATCAATGTCGTCCCGTACATCGACGTCATGTTGGTGCTGTTGGTGATTTTTATGGTCACCGCGCCCATGCTGACACAGGGCGTTAAAGTGGATCTGCCGGAGACCACGTCTCATCCGATCCAGCCAGAAAAGGATGTGGAGTCCATCGTCGTGTCGGTGGATTCCAACGGAGCCTATTATCTGGATGTCGGTGACAAAACCAGCGACCCGATGGGGTTGCCGGAACTGCGCCAGCAGGTGTCCAAGATTCTCTCCCAACGAAGCAAGAGTGAGATTCTGGTTCGTGGTGATGAGCACGTCGAATATGGAATGGTCGTGCGGTTGATGGCGGAGCTTCAGAACGCCGGTGCTGCCAGCATTGGCCTGATCACCGAAACGCCGTCGGACAAGAAATGAGTGTGACGCGGGTGAGGCTGTTGTGACGAATCGGGAACCAAGAGTAAGCAGTACCGGTACGCCGCCCTGGAAGTCGCCCGTTGTGATGTCGGTGGTCCTGCATCTGGTGATCATCGTGATCGCAATTGTCGGCTGGTCCTGGATGGATACGCCTCCGGAGCCGCCCCCCCGGAGTATATCGGCGCGTCTGATTTCACCGCAGCCCGAGCCCAGTCCGGTGGTGGAACCGCAGGATCAGGCTGACCGTGAAAAGCAAAAGCGCCTTGAGGAAGAAAAGCGGAAGCAGGCTGATCAGGCGCGCAAGCAGGAAGAAGCGCGAAAGATCGCCGAGCAGAAGGCTCGGGAAGAGCAAGCTCGCAAGGAGGCTGAAGCCGAGCGCAAAAAACAGGAAGCTCTGGCCCGCGAGAAAGCGGCAAAAGCTAAAGAAGCAGCCCGGCAGAAAGCCGAGGCAGAGGCGAAAGCCCGGGCCGAGGCCAAGGCCGAAGAAGAGCGGAAGCGTCAGGAAGAGGCCAGGCGTAAGGCGGAAGAAGAGAAGCGACGCCTGGAGGCGCAGCGTAAGAAAGAAGAGGCGGAGCGCAAAAAGCGGGAGGAAGAAGCCCGCAAGGCAGCTGAGCAGAAACGGCTGGAAGCGGAACGTCGCCTGAGGGAGCAGCAATTGGAGGCGCTCGCTGACGAGGCCCGCAAGGCAAAAGAAGCGGAGGCTCTGAAGCAGCAGCAGGCGGCTGCGGCCAAGGCACGTGAAGCCCAGATGTTGTCGGAGAGCGAGAAATATCAGGCGTTGATCCGTGAGCGGCTGAGTCAGGCCTGGTATCCACCTTCTTCGGCAACCGAGGAAATGACCGCCAGACTTCAGATCACCTTGTTGCCCACCGGTGAGCTTGCGAGCGTTAAGCTGGTGAGTAGTAGCGGCAACACAGCGTTTGATAACTCTGCGCTGAGTGCCGTGCGATCCTTGAACCGGTATCCCATTCCGGATGACCGTGACACATTTGAACGGTATTTCAGACAGTTCACAATCGAATTCAACCCCCGAAGGTTGAGATGAGGAAGCAGGAACTATCATGACACAGCGGACCCGGACCCTGTCCCGACACGTCTTTCTGGCGGTCGTGATTGCCATGACGGCGCTGGTGAACAGTGCCCATGCGGAATTGCTGATCCGAATCACAGAGGGGGCCGATTCGGCCATCCCCATTGCCGTCGTGCCTTTCTCGGAGAGCGGCACCATGCCTGCCGGGGACAAGGTCAGTCGTATCGTGCAGGACGATCTCACCATGAGCGGCGAGTTCCGCCCGCTGCCGCCGGAAAAAATGTTGAGCCTTCCGTCCAGAAGGGAGGATGTGTACTTCCGGGACTGGCGCATGCTGGGTCAGCGGTATGTTCTGGTGGGGGAGCTGAAGCGCAGTGCGGACCGCGTATCCGCCCGTTATGAATTGTTTGATGTGAATCGACAGGAGCGGATTCTGGGTGAAACCGCGAGCGCGTCCGTCAACAGCCTGAGGACACTGGGCCATCACATCAGCGACAAGGTGTATGAGGCGATCACGGGCGTGAAAGGGGCGTTTTCGACCCGGCTCGCCTACATCACCCGTGATACCTTCAAGGGCAAGCCCCGTTACCGCCTGCAGGTCAGTGACGTGGACGGCAAACGTGCCCGTATCCGCCTGGAGAGCCAGGAGCCGATTCTGTCGCCGGCCTGGTCCCCGGATGGCAAGAAGCTCGCCTATGTCTCTTTCGAGACCGGCAAGCCGGTGATTTTTGTTCATGAGCTGGCAACCGGAAAACGAACCAAAGTGGCGGATTTTCCGGGGCTGAACTCTGCCCCGGCCTGGTCCGATGACGGGCGCTCGTTGCTGATGACGCTGTCCAAGGACGGCAACGCCGAAATCTATCGGATGGACCTGGCAAGCGGGAAGCTGACCAAGCTGACCGACCACTGGGCGATTGATACCGAGGCTGTGTACGACCATACCGGTCAGGGTATTTTCTTTACATCTGACCGTTCCGGTGGCCCCCAGATCTATCACATGGACAGCCTCGACGCCGAACCCCGCCGGATTACCTTTGGCAGCCGTTACAATGCCCGGCCCAGGCCGGACAATGAGGGGCGATTCGTGTACTACGTGCACCAGCGGAACAGCGCCTTTCATATCGCACGTACAAACCTGAAAACCGGGGAGGAAACCATTCTGACCCGTACGTCGTCTGATGAGTCACCAAGCATTTCGCCCAACGGTCGGATGCTGATCTATGCGACCAAGCAGGGAGACAATAGTGTGTTGACTGTTATCTCTGCCGATGGCGGCGCGGCATACAGTCTGCCGGCCTCCGAGGGCGATGTTCGTGAACCGGCCTGGGGACCCATCGTGAACTGATGGGCCTCAGGCATGACCGTTTTATCCCAAACCAACGTAAAGGAAATGACCATGAATCTTTCGACACAAACCAAGGCGCTCGCACTGCTTCTGTCTGTAGGGCTGTTTGCCGGTTGTAGCACCACGGGCGAAACCATGGACGAGGGTGGAGCCGGCACCGGATCCGACGTTTCGGCTATCGACCAGGAAGGTGGTTCCACCGTCTATGGTGGTGGCGATGAGGGCGGCGTTTCTTCTTCCGGCCTGACCGATGAAGAGAAGCAGGCAGCGGAAGAGCAGGCCAAGCAGGCGGCCCTGCGTGAAATCACCACCTTCTACTTCGATTTTGATACTTCCGAAATCAAGCCCGAGGCACGTGAAGTGCTGGTTGCTCATGCCAAGTACCTGGCGTCGCACCCGCAGCAGGACGTGCGCCTGGAAGGTCATGCTGATGAGCGTGGCACCAAGGAGTACAACCTGGCTCTGGGCGAGCGTCGTGCCAATGCCGTCAAGCGCTTCCTGATCGTGAACGGCGCTTCACGTGGCCAGATTGAAACCGTAAGCTATGGTGAGGAAAAGCCGGCGGTCATGGGTTCCAATGAAAGTGCCTGGGCCCAGAACCGTCGGGTTGAACTGGTATTCAAATAAGACCTTCTGACCCAACATCAGGTGTGCCCATGAGAAACCGACTCATGGCGCCTCTGCTGATGTCGCTTGCCGTCTGGCAAGCGACACCGGCTCTGGCGCAGTCCTCGACCCCGGCGTTCCAGACCAACGCCTCCGAAGCCCAGCGAAAGGCGTCGAACAACCAGGCCTCGGCCGAGCTGTTCTATATGATTCAGCAACTGCAGGACGACGTCCGCCGGTTGCAGGGCAAGGTTGAGGAACAACAGCACCTGATCGAACGCCTCCAGAAGCAGGGTCGGGATCGTTACATCGACCTGGATCAGCGCATTCTGGACCTTTCCAAAAAGACGGAAAGCGCATCGCAGCCTGCTGCCACTGGTGCATCGGCGGAAGCCGAAGGTAGTAGCGGGGCGATTGAAACCCGTGAGTATCGCCAGCCAGGCGATGAGGAACAGAAAGCCTACAACGAAATTCTGGACCTCATCCGGAACCAGAAGAAGTACGATCAGGCGATCAACCGGTTGTACGAGTTCATCGACAAGTACCCCGAGGGTGATCTGACGGTTAACGCCTATTACTGGCTCGGTGAGGTGTATCTGGTGAAGCCTCAGCTCGAGCAGGCCAAACAGGCGTTCACCATTGTTGCCACCCGGTATCCGGATCATCGGAAGGCGCCGGACGCGGTCTACAAGCTGGGAGTGACGCTGGATCGGATGGGAGATTCCGAAGCCGCCAAGCGCCGCATGCAAAGCGTCATTGATAATTATCCCAAGAGCAGTGCTGCCGATCTCGCCCGGAAGTTCCTGTCCTCTGCAAGCGGTTAAAACGGCGGGAGAAAAAAATCCGATGAATCCCCAGAAAAGGGGTTGATCACGGAAAAAATATCAGTACTATATGCGCCTCGCTTGGGTCGTTAGCTCAGTTGGTAGAGCAGTTGGCTTTTAACCAATTGGTCGAAGGTTCGAATCCTTCACGACCCACCAGATTCCGGCTACTGCCTTTTTGAGCGAAGACAGTAACCATTCAGGAAGCGTTAACGCCATCGGGCAAAAGCACTCCTGAAAAACAGTCATGGGTCGTTAGCTCAGTTGGTAGAGCAGTTGGCTTTTAACCAATTGGTCGAAGGTTCGAATCCTTCACGACCCACCAAACTGTCAGGACGTTCGTTGTCCTGAAAAAAAGAGCCTACGGGCTCTTTTTTTTTGCCTGTCCGCCCCAAACCTATGCATTGTGATGGACGTTTTCTCGTAACACCGTGTTGTGACGTTGCGATTGCAAATCCATGAAAACGTTGACTGAAGTGATATACTTCGGGGACTAACCCAACGCAGAGATACAGGAATGACACGAGCTGAAGACCGTATCCTTGTTCATGAGCACCTTGCCCACGAGGCGGAGCCCAAGGCTCTGAGTGCCGGTGAGAAGGCAGAGCTTGAATCCCGGATCAAAGCAGCACTTGAGGCCAGGGATGCCGTGCTCGTCGCTCACTACTACACGGATCCGGATATCCAGCGCCTTGCGGAAGAGACCGGTGGCTGCGTCGCCGACTCTCTGGAGATGGCCCGCTTTGGCAATCAGCATCCCGCCTCTACGGTTGTGGTGGCCGGTGTCCGCTTCATGGGAGAGACGGCCAAGATCCTCAATCCTGAAAAGCGCGTCCTCATGCCCACGCTCGAGGCGACCTGTTCCCTTGATGTCGGCTGTCCGGCAGATGAGTTCGCGGCTTTTTGCGATGAGCACCCGGACCGGACTGTGGTGGTGTATGCCAACACCTCTGCTGCGGTCAAGGCGCGGGCAGACTGGGTCGTTACCTCAAGCTGTGCCCAGGCCATCGTTGAGGATCTGGATGCCCGGGGTGAGAAAATACTCTGGGCACCGGACAAGCACCTGGGCCATTACGTCCAGAAGACGACCGGTGCGGATATGTTGCTCTGGGATGGCTCCTGTATCGTTCACGAGGAATTCAAATACCGTGGCCTGGAGGATCTCAAGGCCCTGTACCCGGATGCGGCCATTCTGGTGCATCCGGAATCTCCGGATGCGGTCGTGGAAATGGCCGATGTGGTGGGCTCGACTTCCCAGCTGATTCACGCGGTCCAGACCTTGCCCAATCAGGAGTTTATCGTGGCCACGGATAACGGCATCTTCTACAAGATGCAGCAGCTGGCCCCCAACAAGACGCTGATCGAGGCACCAACTGCAGGCAATGGCGCAACCTGTCGAAGCTGTGCCCATTGTCCGTGGATGGCGATGAACGGCCTTGAAAACCTGCTTCAGGCCATCGAGACGGGCAGGGACGAGGTTCAGGTCGACGCCGCCCTGCGTGAGCGAGCCCTCAAGCCTCTTCAGCGAATGCTGGACTTCACCGCCAACATGAATCTGAAGGCGGCAGGAAACGCCTGATACGGCCTTTCAGTCCACTCTCGTCAGCTTTGGCTATCCGAGTGCAGCTGGCGGGAGATTTCCGCCAGTCTTTCTGTGACCGCCTGACGCTGGGGTGATCCCGCCGGAAGCTTCTCCTGCGCCTGGCGGAGTTGCCGCTGGGCGCTCTCAAGATCGCCCATCAGAGCGTCGTATTCGGCCCTCGCCCTGTGGACGCCCACAATGTTTCTGGCCATTCCCTCTGCTTCTGCGAGTCGCAGCCAGATCTGCTCCTGTTGCGGGAATCGTCTGGTGAGCTCCTTCAGTAAATCTGCGGCTGCGGCACCGTTGTCTGCCGCAATGTCGGTGTTGGCCAGGGTGACGGAGATAGGGTAGTTTCCCGGATTCCGGAACAGCGCCTCCTTGAGCAGCGCTCTGGCCTGGTCGTGTTTCCCTTCATCGTTCAGGACCTGCGCAAGAGACACCTGAAAGGTGATGCGCCCCGGGTTCTTGTCGAGCAGATCCCGCAAGATGGCCTCGGCCTTTTCCGGCTGATTGTTGGCCTGGTAGGCGACAGCCAGGCCGTAACGGATAGCGTGATATTTCCGGGCTTCAGGATGATCCAGATAGGCCTTGAATGTTTCCACCGCAACTTCGGGGGAAGAGGCGTAGTGCACCTGCATACGACTTCGCATCAGGTGATATTCCTGCCCCTCTTTCACATCCAGGTCAGGATACTGTTCAGCCCGGTTACGGGTGTCCGCCACACGATTCTGTGTCAGTGGGTGAGTGGAGAGGTATTCCGGCACCTGATTTCCCTGAAGACGATTCTGCTTCATCATGATTTCAAACATCTGGGGCATGCCGCGGGGATCCATGCCGGCCGATGCCAGGATGTCCATGCCGATCCGGTCCGCCTCTTTCTCGTTGGCCCGGCTATAGGCAAGCATGTTCTGCGCTGACAGGGCCTGGGTACCGGCGATGGCGGCCAAGCCGACATCGGACTGGGTCACGGCAGACAGCACGATTCCGGCGATCATGCCGGCGATGGTCAGTGGCGCGCTGGTTTCCTGCTGCTCCATTCTTCGAGCAAAATGGCGCTGGCTCAGGTGCGCCAGCTCGTGTGCCAGCACAGAGGCGAACTGCTGCTCAGTCACCGCATTCAGGAACAGCCCGCCGTTGACGCCAACGATACCACCGGGCACCGCAAAGGCGTTTATCTGAGGGCTGTCGATCAGCGCGAGGGTGAGATCGCGGTTCTGCAGCGGCGCGGACGGAACGAGGCGGTAGAGAATCGCGTTCAGATAATCGAACACCAGCGGGTCATTGATGCGTGGGGCAGAGCGGCGGATCGATACCAGCACCTGTCGGCCGATGTCGGCTTCCTGCTGCCCGGATAATAGACCGCCACCGGCACCTCCGATGCTCGGCAGGTCCGTTTCCTGGGCCAGCGCCGGAGTGCCTGCCATGAACAGTCCGAGGACCAGGGCGGTGCCTTTGAAGAGTGACCTGCCAAACCGCGTTCGGCCAACGATGTGTCTCATGTAATACGGTCTGCCTCTGATTGCCGTTGACGCTTGGACCCTGTTTTACCACTAAAAGTTCTCTGGGTGGGAGTCTCTGAGCCGAGGTGCAAAGCGAACGATGTCACGGCATAATGCCCGTCTGTCAAATTTGCCAATTGCGATGGTACCCCCTGCTCATGGCTGAACGAACCCTGGATGCATCGGGACTGCGTTGTCCGATGCCTTTGTTGAAAACCAAACTTGAACTCAATGGCATGGCTCCGGGAGACCGGCTGGAAGTCATCGCCACTGATGCCGGCTCGGCCCGGGATATCCCGGCATTTCTGGCGTTATCCAGCCACACGCTTGTCAGCAGCACCGAAGCCGATGGCGAGTACCGGTTTGTGATACAGTGCGGCGGCTAATCCACTGGAGACGTCAATGGTAAGAATTCTACGCGGTCTCGCACACAAATACTTTTCAGATGACGAAGCCGTCATTCTTTCCCTGATACTGGTCACCGGCACCGTCTTTGTCATTCTTTTCGGCGCCATGCTGGCCCCGGCGATTGCGTCGCTGATCGTTGCGTTTATCCTTCAGGGGTTGGTCACCAAGCTGAATCGGCTGGGTGTGCCCGAAACCGTCTCCATTATCGGTGTGTTCCTCGTGTTTCTCGGCGTGCTGGTGGGCTTTCTGTTCGGCCTTCTCCCGCTTGTCTGGACCCAGGTCACCAATCTGGCCGGCGAGGCCCCGCGAATCATCCGCGAAACCCAATCCTACCTGGAGCTGTTGCCGGATCAGTACCCACAGCTGATTTCCGCGGAAGCGGTTGATAGCGTCTACCGGCAGGTTTCCACCGAAGTGGGCAACATGACCCAGTGGCTGGTGTCGTTTTCCCTGTCCAGCATTCCGGATCTTGTGGCGCTGCTGATCTATGTGGTCCTGGTGCCCATCATGGTGTTCTTCTTCCTGAAGGATAAGACCCTGCTACTCGGCTCCATTGCCAAGCTGCTGCCGCCCCAACGCCCATTGATGTTGAAAATCTGGCGTGAGGTCAACCTTCAGTGCGCCAACTATGTCCGTGGTAAGGCGCTGGAGATCCTGATCGTGGGCGGGGCGACCTACATAGCCTTCAAGTTCCTCGGCATGCCCTATGCGGCATTGCTCTCCCTACTGGTCGGCCTAAGCGTGGTTATTCCCTACATTGGCGCTGCCGTCGTCACCATTCCCGTGGCCATGATCGGCCTTTTTGCCTTTGGCTGGGGAACCCACTTCATCTGGGTGATGGTGGTGTACGGAATCATTCAGGGCCTGGACGGTAATGTCCTCGTGCCTCTGCTGTTCTCCGAGGTGAATAATCTGCATCCGGTGGCGATCATTATCGCGGTGCTGTTCTTCGGCGGGATCTGGGGGCTCTGGGGTGTCTTTTTTGCCATCCCGCTGGCAACGCTGCTCAAGGCCGTCTTCTCCGCTTGGCCGGTGAAGGAAACGCCGCCTCCACCGGCCCAGGAAGTCTCCTGAGTCAGCCTCAGAGGGCCTTGACTGCCTCCAGTACTTCGTCGGCGTGGCCCTTGACCTTGACTCCACGCCATTCCTTGCGCAGCACGCCTTCCTTGTCGATCAGGAAGGTGCTGCGTTCGATGCCCAGATGTTCCTTGCCATAAAGCTTTTTGAGTTTGATGACGTCAAACAGCTTGCACAGATCCTCGTCCTTGTCGGAAATCAGGTGAAACGGGAATTCGTGTTTGGCGCGAAAATTCTCGTGAGCCTTCAGTCCATCCCGGGATACGCCGAAAATTTCCGTGTCCAGTTCCACGAAGTCTTTCATTCTGTCCCGGAATTCCTGACCTTCGGTAGTGCAACCGGGCGTGTTGTCCTTCGGATAGAAGTAGATGACAACATTCTTGCCACGGAGGTCGGCCAGGCGAACCTGTTGATCTCCGGTGGCTGCAGCTTCAAAGTCCGGAACGGCTTTGTTCAATTCGACGGATGACATGACATCTCCTTTAATTCCCTTGTGTCAGTTCGAGCCCAACATTACCATATCGGTTTTATTCGGACGGAGTGTTTATGATTACGGGTAGCCTTGTCGCACTGGTCACGCCCATGCACCCCAATGGCGATATCCACTGGGAAGAGCTGGATCGGCTGGTGGACTTTCATATTGAAAACGGCACGCACGGCATTGTCGCCGTGGGCACTACCGGTGAGTCCGCAACCCTGGACCCGGAAGAGCACTGCGAGACCATCGGCCGTATCATAAAACGCGTGGACGGTCGCATTCCTGTGATCGCCGGGACGGGCGGCAACAGCACCCGCGAAGCGATCGAACTCACCACCGAAGCCCATAAGCTCGGGGCAGACGCCTGTCTGCTGGTGGTACCGTACTACAACAAGCCGACTCAGGAAGGCCTTTACCAGCACTTCAAGGCCATTGCCGAGGCCGTGCCCGGCATGAACCAGATGCTGTATAACGTCCCCGGTCGGACAGCTTGCGACATGCTCAACGAGACAGTACTCCGGCTCGCCGATATTCCGAATATTGTGGGCATCAAGGACGCCACGGGCAACATTCCCCGCGGTGCAGAACTGATCGAAGCACTCGATGGTCGGCTTGCTGTGTACTCCGGGGACGATGCCACGGCAGCGGAACTGATGCTCGCCGGCGCCAAGGGTAACGTTTCGGTGACCGCCAATGTGGCGCCCAAGTCCATGGCCCAGCTGTGCGAAGCTGCAGTTGCCGGCAACCGGGAAGAGACTGAGCGTCTCAACGAGCTGCTGATGCCGCTGAACCGCAAGCTGTTCCTCGAAGCCAATCCGATTCCGGTGAAATGGGCGTTGCATCGAATGGGGCTCATCAGCGAGGGCATTCGCCTTCCCCTGACGCCACTGAGTGAAAAATTCCACGCCGAGGTGGAAGAAGCCCTGAAAGCCTCGGGTGTGCTCTGAGGTTGTCGATCCCGTTTCTGAACCGGAGTAGCCGAATGCAGGTTCTTTCTGGAACCCGTCCTGTCCGTCTGTACAAATCGATCGCCCTGGCATCGGGACTGCTGTTGCTGACAGCAGTCTCCGGATGCAGTCTTCTGGAAGACCGCTCCGAGCGTTATGTGGATGCCCCGGAAGGTTCACCGCTTCAGTTGCCGGAGGGGGCCGATGGCTCCCGTCTGCATCAGGTGATGCCAATACGCGAAATCAATACCGCCGAATCCGGAAAACTGTATCCCTCGGCTATTCCCAATCCCCCGGATATGACGTCCGAGATTCTGGACGAAAACTACGTCATCGAAGAGCTCGACGGCCAGACCTGGCTGTTGGTCAACGACGTACCCGGTCGTCTGTGGCCTCAGGCTGTTGCCTACATGAATGAGCGGGGCCTCGGTGTTGCTGAGGACAGCCCCAAACTGGGGCTGATGCAGAGTGAGCTGGCCAATTTCAGCAAACGGGCCCGGGAGATCACGGGCCTCTCCGAATCGCCTTCCCGACAGGAGCCGATGACGGTTATCCAGCTGAAAATGGCTCCGGGTGTGCGTCGGAAGACCACCGAGATTCAGATCCGGCGCCTGCAGATGGACGATCGCCCGGATGGCCTGCAGGCCTGGCCGGACACGGTTCAGCCTTCAGCAGAGGATCTGGCGTTCGAGAAAAAGCTGCTTTCGGATCTGGGCGATTTCCTGAAAGGGCGTGAGGAAAGCAAATCCTTCTCCCGCGCTGCCTCCGGAATGTCGAGTGAGCCACTGGTCAAGCTGGTCACCGAGAACGACGATCCCAAGGCTATCCGTGTGAGCCTGGATTACGGTCGGTCCTGGGCAGAGGTCAAGCGGGCACTGGAGGCCTCTGACATGGCCATTGTCGACCTGAACCGCAGCGAAGGCTGGTTCTACGTCGATTTCAGGACCGCGGACGAGAAGGACCCCGGCTGGTTCTCCTGGTTCACCGACAAGGAAAAGCCTGTGCATACGCACACGGTGCAGCTCCGCAGGCAGGATGATGGTGTCATGGTCACGGCGACCAAACGTCCGGACTACACCGGTGAGCATTCGGCAGCGGATCTGCTGAGCAAACTGTTCGATTCCCTATATTGATCGGAGGGCGTGTGGGCGCCCCCGTTTCGGAGACATCAATGGAAAAGCGCGAAGAACTCTACGCAGGCAAGGCCAAATCCGTCTATCGCACCGACGATCCGAACCGGTTCGTCATGGTGTTCCGGGACGATACGTCGGCGTTTGATGGCCAGAAGAAAGAGCAACTGAACCGCAAGGGCATGGTGAACAACAAGTTCAACGCGTTCATCATGGGAAAGCTGGAGGCCGCCGGTGTGCCGACTCACTTTGAGGGCCTGCTGTCCGATACCGAATCCCTGGTCAAGAAACTCGATATGATTCCGGTGGAGTGCGTGGTTCGTAACATCTCCGCAGGCAGCCTCTGCCGCCGACTGGGCGTTGAAGAGGGCAAGGAACTCAATCCGCCTACCTTTGAATTGTTCCTGAAGAACGACGAACTGCACGATCCCATGGTGAACGATTCTCTCGCTGTGAGCTTTGGCTGGGCCAGCGCTGAGGAACTTGCGCGCATGAAGGAACTCACCTATCAGGTGAACGATGTCCTCAAGAAGCTGTTCGACGATGCCGGCATGCTGCTGGTGGATTACAAGCTGGAATTCGGCCGCAGCGACGGTCAGATTGTTCTCGGTGATGAATTCAGCCCGGATGGCTGTCGTATCTGGGACAAGGAAACCCGGAAGAAAATGGACAAGGATCGTTTTCGCCAGGGACTGGGAGAAGTGATCGAAACCTACGAGGAAGTCGGTCGCCGGCTCGGCATTCAGTTCGACTGATAAGCCCACATACAAAACAGATAACGTAACGGGTGTTCTATGCGTAAAACGATGATGGCAATGGGCGGTGCGCTGGTTATGGCGGCCCCGCTGGCTCAGGCCGACGTGGTCGGCCTCGGCGCTTCGGTAAGCTACTGGGATTCCAGCCTGTCCGGCAAAGCGGTGAATAAGGGGGATGCGGTCAATGTTGATAACGACCTGAACCTGGATAGCGATTCGACGACCAACGCCACGCTTTACCTTGAGCACCCGGTCCCGGTGCTGCCAAACCTCCGACTGAATTACACGCTGATCAAGCAGAGCGGTCGTGGGCAGTTGGGCGCCAATTTTGACAACATCGTGGTGAGTTCCGGTGCAAAGGTTGATTCCGACCTGGATCTTGAACAACTCGACCTGACGTTCTACTACGAAGTTCTCGACAACTGGGTCAATCTGGACCTGGGTCTGACCGCACGGGATCTCTCCGGTGATCTGACGGTTCAGCAGGTTGGAAGTACGGCCGTGAGCAAGACCAGCGTAGATGCCGTGATTCCCATGGGCTACGTCGCGGCCCGGTTTGATCTTCCGCTGACCGGCGTCTCCGTCGGTGGCGAAGGTAATTTTATCGGCTACAGCGGCGATTCCATCCGGGATTTCAACGTCTTCGGACAGTACGCGGTATCCATGCTGCAGCTGCGCGCAGGATATCGTCAGATGGCGATTGATTATGAGGACAGCGACAACCGCCTGGACCTCAAGATCGATGGCCCGTTTATCAGCGCTGGTGTGTCTTTCTAGGGAGCGAACACGTTGAAGATCCTGGTTACCGGAACCGCCGGCTTTATCGGCTTTCACCTGGCGAACCGCCTCCTCGAGAGGGGTGACGAAGTCATTGGTGTGGATAATCTCAATGACTATTATGACGTCAGTCTCAAAGAGGCGCGTCTGGCCGGGCTGAAAAGCCAGGCCGGTTTCACTGAAATCCGTCAGGATGTGGCTGACCGAGAGGTCATGGAGTCGGTGTTCCGGGATCATAAACCGGAAAGGGTGGTTCACCTGGCCGCCCAGGCGGGTGTTCGGTATTCGCTTGAGAACCCCAACGCGTACGTGGATGCCAACCTGGTCGGGTTCATGAACATTCTGGAGGGGTGTCGGCACAACAACGTTGAGCACCTGGTATACGCCTCCAGCAGTTCGGTCTATGGCGCCAACGAATCCATGCCATTCTCCGTACACGACAACGTGGACCATCCACTCAGTCTGTATGCGGCCTCAAAGAAGGCCAACGAACTGATGGCGCACACCTACAGTCACCTGTACAACCTGCCCACCACGGGGCTGAGGTTTTTCACGGTGTACGGCCCCTGGGGGCGTCCGGATATGGCGATGTTCCTGTTCACCCGCAAGATTCTGGCGGGCGAACCGATCGACGTGTTCAACCACGGTCATCACAAGCGGGATTTCACCTACATCGATGACATTGTTGAAGGCGTGGTCCGCACTCTGGACCACATTGCCGAGCCCAATCCCGACTGGAGCGGACAGGCGCCGGACCCGGGCACGAGCAAGGCTCCTTATCGCCTCTACAACATCGGGAGCAATAATCCCGTCGAGCTGTCCCGCTTTATCGAGATCATCGAAGAGCGTACCGGTAAAAAAGCCCAGAAGAACCTGCTGCCCATGCAGCCCGGCGATGTCCCGGCCACTTACGCCAATGTCGATGACCTGATTCAGGACGTGGGGTACAAACCCCAGACTCCCGTGGAGGAGGGCGTTGCCAGGTTCGTGGATTGGTATCGGGATTTCTACAAAGTGTAGTCAACCGGCGCGTTTATACGGAACTCGACGAAAAGGCCGACCATGGAGTCGGCCTTTTCTGTTTCTGGTCACTCAGAATCGCTTGGGAGCAGAGTGATCAGCCTTTCCGGAAGTTCAAAATGGACCTGTTGTTGGCTGAGCGGGCAAGTGAACGCCAGCTGCCACGCCAGCAACTGCAGGGGTACTGCAGCGGCTGTGCCGTAGAGCCGGTCGCCGACAATCGGGTGTCCCAGCGATGCGAGATGACGGCGGATCTGGTGTTTGCGGCCGGTTTCAATGGCCACCCTAACTAGCGTTGTACCGGGAGAGGGAGCCGGCCCTTCCAGGCTGGTCACGCGACTGAGGGCGGGCTTTCCATCCACCGGTGAATCAACCTGCTGATTATCGGCCTGGAATTCGCCGGTCGCCGTCGCCAGGTAGACTTTGGTCATTGTCCTGCCTGAAAAACATTGGGAAAGGGCGCCTGCCGCTTTCGAATCATGGGCTATCAGCATCAAGCCGGCGGCATCGGCGTCCAGGCGGTGGACCAGGTAGCAGGGCTTTCCAAGCTGAATCTCGGCCAGGCGCAGCAGGCTGCAATGATCGCCCCACTGGGACCCCTGTGACAGCAAGCCATGGGGTTTGAACCATACCGAATAGCGTCCCCTGTCCTCCAGGCATTCCGGCGGCTCCGGTTTCCTGGATAATACCGCGCTGTCGTAGAACAGCTGCACACGAGTACCAGGCGAGAGCGCCTGTTTTGCCCGGCGCAGGCGGACCTGCTTGCCTTTGCGGGTCCACCAGCAGGCGCCTTTGGTCATGGCGTCCTTGATTCGCTGCTTGGGAAGGCCCGAGGCGATGCTCAGGGCGTCGACAGCGGTTTGTGGTTGCTCAACGGTGATGTCGGTGGTGGTTCTCATCAGGTGTATCAGTTTGATGGGTTCAAGGGCGCCAGTATAAAGCAAACCGATAGCGACCTGAGCAAACTCCTGGCGTTTATCTGACGTAAGATTGCGTTGTGATGATGCCAAGGTAAGGAGCAATACGATGTACCGACTCGCTGCCCTGTTGTTGTTTCTCTCGCTGACGGGGGGCTGTACCGGAATCCCCGCCGGCGTGCAGCCGGTAACCGGATTTGATCAGGAGCGATACCTCGGAACCTGGTATGAAATTGCGCGGCTGGATCATTCCTTCGAGGAAGGCCTCAGTCAGGTCACCGCCAAATATTCCATGAACGCCGATGGCAGTATTCAGGTGATCAACCGGGGCTACGATGCGGACTCCGGGGAATGGAAAGAGGCCGAAGGCCGAGCCGTCTTTACCGGTGATCCCGGTGTGGCGCACCTCAAGGTATCCTTTTTCGGCCCGTTTTACTCATCCTATGTGGTGTTTGGCCTGGACAAATCCGACTACTCGTATGCTTACGTGAGCGGTTTCGACCACGACTATCTGTGGTTCCTCTCGAGAACTCCGACAGTCAGTGAAAAGGCCATGGAGCGGTTCAAATCCCGGGCGAGAGAGGCAGGCTTTGATCTGGACGAGCTGATCGTCGTGGATCAATCCTCGAACCGCCCGTGACGTCCGGCGCCACTGGCGAATCGCCCGGCGCCCGCGATCGCCTCTTCGAAAACGACCGGATATCCATTCCGGCCTTCCTCCTTCAGCGCATCGGCTTGCGACAGATCCCATTGGTGCCGGGCGGAGGCCAGATCGGCTTTCAGGCACCGCTGAGGAAATCCGGCGATCAGCCTGGCGAGCGCTTCGGCCGCTTCCCGACTCTGGCCATCAGGGACGATTCGGTTCGCTAGGCCGATTCTGTAGGCCTCATCTGCAGACACCGGACGCCCGGTCAGGATCATGTCCAGGGCGTGAGACTGGCCGACAATCCTGGGCAGGCGCACTGTGCCCCCGTCTATCAATGGTACGCCCCAACGGCGACAGAACACGCCGAACACGGCCGATTCCTCGGCTACCCGCAAATCACAGAACAGGGCCAGTTCAAGGCCGCCGGCAACAGCATAACCGGCGACCGCTGCGATCACCGGTTTGGTCAGTTCCATGCGGGTTGGGCCCATGGGTCCCGGACCATCGCCGCTGGGGTCGATCTCATTGCGGGCATCCGGGTCAGCCATCGCGGTCAGATCGGCACCGGAACAGAATGTCCCGTGATCTCCCCAGAGTACCGCAACCCGTAGAGTCTCATCGGACTCGAATTGCTCAAATGCTTCCCGAAGGGCTTTGGCGGTAGCGCGGTCAACGGCGTTTTTCTTTTCAGGGCGGTCCAGGATGATGGTGCAGACAGGGCCCGCGATTTCGGTCCGAACGTTTGAGACAGGCACAGATAAAACCCCCAGTTGTATTTGTACAACAAGGATACGAATCGAGGGAGAACACGCAAAGGATTAAATCGGGAGGGTCGGCAGGATTGGTAGGACCACCCAGATTCGAACTGGGGACCTCTACCATGTCAAGGTAGCGCTCTAACCAACTGAGCTATGGTCCTATCCTGCAACGGGGACGCAGTATACGGATTTTGATGGGGTGGTCAACAGTTTTCGGCAGATTTCCTTTTCCGCATCGCTTCCTTCAGGGCTTTGCTCAGTGCACTCCAGCGGTTCACGATCAGCGCGGCCAGAATCAGCCCGCAGCCAGCCAGCTGCAGCGGGGCCATGGCTTCACCAAACCAGAGCGCAGCGAACACGGCCACCCACACCGGTTCCAGCACCATAATGACGACACCATGGCTGTGCGCCGACAGGCTCTGTGCGTAGGTCTGGACGAAGAAACGGCCCGCGGTACCAATCAGGGCGCTGGCAGCCACCCACCAGATGAGGATGTCCGGTGCACTGGACAACGTGGGGCCCCAGGGTTCCAGCAACGCCGATTCGATCAGTGTAACCAGGCCAACGGTCATCAGAGCGAGTGATGTCAGGGGCAGGGCTGGAACCTTGTGCTTCTCGATGGTTTCGCCCCTGCGGTTCACGACGGTTCGCTGGTTCGCAGCTCGCGTGTTCAGGGTGAAGTAAAGGGCGAAAATACACGCGGCGACGACAAAGAAAATCTGACCAGGTTCCGGCTGGAAACCGTTTTTCAGGGAGAGCAGGGCAAGGCCGCCGATGGCGATGGGAATGGCGAGCCAGGTACTGGCAGGCTGCTCTTCGCCGAACACCAGTCGGGCGATGATGGGCACGATAACCACGCCAAGACTGGTCAGGAATGCACCTTCGCCCATGCTCTTGATATTGATAAGGCCCATGATCCAGAAACTCATGGCAATGCCGAACACCAGACCCACGCCGATGCTTCGGCGAACCTGGTCGAAGCTCAGGCGTCTCAGGGATCGGTGAGCCGCGATGGCCAGGACCAGGCCGGCGGCGAGGAAGCGAAAGGCCATGAACATCAGGGGAGGCATGAGCAGAACCGCTTCTTTTGAAAATATCCAGCTGACGGCAGCCAGCAGGGTTACAACGACGAGAAGCAGATCGGATTTCTGGGCGTTTTGCATGGAGGTTCGCAACCGGTGATCGGGACAGAAAGCCGGTCAATGTATAGTTTGCGAACTAAAAAGGGAAGTAGAAGATGGTCGCATCCTGAAGGCTCGTCCCTGAGCCGGGGCACTCCCTGTAAGCGTCCTACGCCTATCAGTTGTTCAGCGTGGTATAGATCAGGCTGGACATGTACGTCTGGTCAGAACCCGGAACCTCGACGTACTTGTCACCTTTACCCCACAGTTGCCACCAGGCGCGCTGGTAGTAGGTGCGACTGGCGAAATCCACCTGCAGGCCGTTGACGCTGACGTTGTTGATCACCGGCACGGCAGTATTGCCTGTTTCGGTGTTGATCTGGCCGCCATGGGACAAACCTTCACTCATCAACACAGGGTAGTTGTTGTAGTAGAGGCCGTCCGGACCATTCGTGCTCGTCACCTTGCCGCCCAGGGTAATGCTGTTGGAGCAGGAATCGATGCCTTCCGAAGTGGTGGCACCGCAGGCGGAGTGGGTTGGCACTACACCGTCATCGGTTCCGGCAATGAACGGCTTGGTGATGCCACCGTAGGACGAGCCACCGCCCACAAACCGGAGTCTCGGGATGCTGTTGGGGCTGACGGCCAGGTTACGGGCAACGTTGGTCTGAAGATCGTTAACCACGCCCATCTTGCCGGGCTGCGGATCAATGCCGGTGAATGCCTTGACCGCTTCCTTGACGGGCCAGTTGTACCAGCTGTCGTTGTAGGCGATGCTCATCGCCAGGTCGGCCAACTCGGTACCGCCACCGGCACCTGCCAGATCGATGCTTGTCAGTATTTTCAGTGGGGGCAGACCTTCGGCCTGTAGCCAGCGCGCCTGGTTTTCCAGGACATAGCGGGTGACCAGGTCGCCCGTGGAGTGGGTCACCAGGATGCAATAGTTGTTGCACAACCCCTGTTGGCTGATCTGCCGGATTTGCTGGTAGGCCTGTTGAGCGATCTTGCCCTCAACGCGGCCATCACTGGCCCAGTCGATGCGTGCTTCGGCACGGCTCAACCAGAACGCTCGCCAGTTATCCGCCCCGGCTTGCTGCACTTCTTCGAAGCTTTGTGGTGGGTTGGAGAGATCGTCCATCATGAAACCGTGGACGAGGATGACATTGTGGCCGCCCAGCTGGGCCTGGGCCGAACCCGCAAACAGGGATCCGGCGACAGCAACAGCCAGCGCGGCTTTACAGGCACTTCCGATTTTCCTTGTTTTCATAATTGCTCCGTCTTTACTGAGTTATTGTTGTCAAAAGACGTTTTATCCCGCGTTCCGCCACGTAGCGCGACAGACGCTGGTACAGCCCCGGCGTCAGCCGGTACCGGGCAGGGCCCGGTGGATCAGAACTTGTCGGCCAGCTGTTTGAGCAAAACCGCACGCTGTTCTGATTCGGGATTCGCCGCCGGCGTGTCGGTCAGTTGATCCAGGTCCGGTGGCGAAAATCGATAACCGTCATCCGGCCCGAACGCGTAATGGGTTCGGTCACCGGGTTTGTCAGGGAGTTGGCGTAGTTGGATGTGGCGCAGCTGGAGCTGTCCGGACAACGACTGGTTGGCCAGAACGGTACCGTGGGCCCGGAGTTTGAACGTATGAGTGCCGGTGCCCATCTGTTGCTCTTCCTGGAGCTGGGCGATCGGGTTGTCACCGTTATAGAGTTGCGCGGACAGGGCGTAATAACCTGTGTGATCCGGGGCAAAGCTCAGTGGTATCACCAGGTTGTTATTGCTGACGTAGGGTGTGCCAAGCCCCTTGAAATCGCCAAGATCGGGTTCGATGGTCAGAGTGCTGGCGTGACGCACTGGCTTGCCATCGATGTGGGCCTCGACAATCAGGTGGTACTCTCCGGGGGACTGGTCCGAATCGACGGTACCCTCGAAGTAGCCGTTACCCGTTCGATCGAGCGCGGCGGTTGCAACCTGCTTACGATCGGGCTGGGACTCAAGGGTCGCGGTCACCTTATCCGATATCACCTGGGGCCCTTCAATCGACGCCGCAACCAGTATGGGGTCGCCTTTTGTGAAGCGGTATTGGTCCAGGATAACGGTAAAGCTACCGTTGTCACCCAGGGGCAGGGATACCGGCTCGTACCGGTTTCCCTGGTAAGCATCGGCCTGGGCCGGCGTCAGTGGCACCGACCATGGCGGATATTTGACCGTTTGTTCGTACTGCTCAGCTGCGTTGGCGAGCGCGAAGCCGAGAGGGGACGGGGCTGGCTGCTGTTTAGCAGCGGTGGGTGGGGGAGTGGCTCCCTGGTTACTTGCCTGATGAATGACGTTCGCCGACGTGCCCCCGGATTCACGGGTGGCCCAGTCGAACGCGCCTTCGTTGTCGGACGCAAGAAAAATTGAAGTGGCGGCAACGGCCGAGGCGACCGCCGCAAGGACCACAAGCACTTTACCGGCCATGCTACCGATCCTTGTTCTTGTTGTGTCTTCTGATTGAGTGTCCTTCAGAAAACATAACGCTTAATCACGTCGGTCGGCAAAGCTATGGTCGGACAATGTAACAGAATGTGTTCAGGATGTGGGCTGGTTCACGTTATATCGTCGTTGTATGCGTTGCTGCTTGTACGATACATTTCAGCAAAGGGTAACTCTGGCACACTTCGGACGTGAGTGATTCGCCCCGGTAAGGAACGAGAGGACAAACTATGCGGTACCTGCAATCGTTTCACCGTCGCCTCAGGCAGCTTCGAGAGGCAGGGCGCCTTTCCTGTGAAGACGTTGCGCAGATGTGTGGCGTGGATGAACAGCGGGTACGCAGTTGGGAAGCCGATGAAGTGCGCCATCGCAGCTACCCGGGAGTGACGGAGCTGCTGGATCTCTGTCTGAAAACGGAAACCCCGCTGGAAAATCTGGTGGATCTGGAACTGCCCGATGGCGGGGGTCAGCTGGAGTTACCGGGCCTGGCGTTCAGTCAGGCCGACGACCTTTCCGAAGCACTGAAAGAACTGGAGCAGCAACTGGATCGCGTGCAACTGAGCGATTCCGAGCGGGAACTGCTGCGCCGGTTCCGGAAGACATCCCCCGACAACCGGCGCATGGTCCTGCAGTTACTGGGCGGGTAAGTAACCCAAAAGCTCAGCGGTCTTTCTTGTAGATGTTCTCGTAGACGTAGTTGGTGGCTTCCACGAACCCGTCGATACTGCCACAGTCAAACCGGCGTCCCTTGAACTGATAGGCCAGGACACAACCATTCTTTGCCTGCTCCAGAAGCGCGTCGGTGATCTGTACCTCACCATTCTTACCCGCCGGGGTGCGTTCCAGAATATCGAAGATGTCCGGCGTCAGGATATAGCGGCCAATGATCGCCAGGTTGCTGGGCGCATCTTCGGGAGCGGGCTTCTCGACCATGTCGGTAATCCGGAACAAGCCGTCCTTCATGGAATCGCCGGCAATCACGCCATACTTGTGGGTCTCGTCTTCGGGTACTTCCTCGATGGCAACGATCGAGCACCGGAACTGGTTGTACAGCTTGACCATCTGGGCCAATACGCCGTCACCATCTTCCGGGCCGAGGCAGAAGTCGTCGGCAAGCACCACCGCAAAAGGATTGTCGCCCACAAGGTTCCGGCCGGTCAGAATGGCGTGGCCCAGCCCCTTCATTTCGTTCTGACGGGTAAAGGCAAAGGTGTTGTTGTTGATCAGGTCACGGATTGACGTCAGCAGATCCTCTTTCCCGGAGCCTGCAATCTGGTGCTCCAACTCATAGCTGATGTCAAAGTGGTCCTCGATGGCGCGTTTGCCCCGACCAGTGACAAAACCGAATTCGTGGATGCCAGCCGCGGCAGCTTCCTCCACGCCATACTGAACCAGCGGCTTGTTCACCACCGGCAGAATTTCTTTCGGCATGGCCTTGGTAGCCGGAAGGAACCGGGTGCCGTAGCCGGCTACGGGGAACAGACATTTTTTGATCATTCCAGTCGTCCTTAAATTTTGGCGCAGGTCATTCGCTATCCGTTTGCGCGTGTATCTGAACTGGTACAAACACAAAGTGTGCCGAGTTTACCTCAATTGAGCTTCCGAAATGCAGGGGCAGAGGGAGTAATTGGAAAATGATTAATGTTTTCGACAGGTTAGTGTAAATGCACTTAATGTGTCGCTTCAGAGATCCTGTATAGAGTACTGAATTCCGGATTAAAATTGTAACCTTTGGCAACGAGCCCTGTACCCGTTGCCAGCCTTCTTATATAACAGCTTCGTTATTTTCAATTCGGTGACGAGGCAGTGGTGTGCACAGGCTCAAGACGTTTGCACTGATTGCGTGCATGATTGCGCCCGGGGAGGCTTTGGCGGGCCTGCCTCATATTGCCGCGGGAAAATGGATTTCTGAAGCGTCCAGTGTGCTTGATGCCGTCAATGAATATCTGGCTCCCCGGCTGTCCGTTACCGGTGATTCGCTCCAGAGTAGTGACCAGACAGCCGATGATCTGAACGTCAGCGGCGCCGGAATCATCTGGTCACAGCATACCCTGGATCTGCATCTCCGCGATTCCGCCTCCCGAAAAAGCGGCCACGGGCAGAAGTCACTGTCGCTCAATTATGCGATGCCGCTGGTCGGCAACCACGTTCAGTTGGCCCTGGAAGATCGTCAATACCGGGGGGTCCTGCAAGCAACCGATCGGCAGCTCGATACCAGTGGGAATTACAACGGATTCCGGTTTTCTGCATCCCGCTCTCTCGGTTCGGTCGGTGGCATCGAACTGCGACAGATTATTCGTCATTCCGGCAGTGAGACAAGTGAGTACGAGGATTCAGAGTGGAAAAGCGATTCTTCCCGCCAGCAGAGCAGTCTGGGCTTTCAGTGCTCCGGGGAAGGAACCTTGCGGGGTGGATTCTCGGCGTCAGCTCAGGTCGCCGCCTTGGGGGGGCTTGAGTACGAGCGAGTCGAGAGCAGCGACAGTCAGATTTCGAACCGGACCCGGTATCAGAAGGTGGCGTTCTCGGCGTCCGTTCGTCGACAGTGGCAGCGTTGGGAACTTGCGGTTCGTGGACGCTATCAGGTCGCACCTGACGATCTGCCGGATTCTGAACGGATCCAGGTAGGTGGCTCCGGTCTTGTGTCCGGATTTAACGGTCAGACTGCCTATGGATCGGAAGGTGGGTGGGTTCGCCTGAATGCGGCGAGCCCTGTCTACGAAGTACCCTTCACGGACCGTTTCCGATCAACCCTCTCCCTGTCCGTGATGCGCGGGTGGTCGCCGGTCGGTGTCCAGCAGCAAAGGCGCTTTGCCGGTGTCAGTGCCGGTGAAATTTCCCTGAACCTGCGTTCCAGAGGTTTCATCGCCAATGTGACCATGGGGCGTCTCATTGATTCCGACCGACCTGACCTGACTATCCCGGACCATCCTGATGTTTCCCTGTCTCTGAGCCTTGGCATCTGAACATTCTGACGGCTCTTACCAAGATGTCACTTGTGGCGCTCTGTGACTCTAGTGATAGAGTCAAGGTACAGAGAACAGGGAGTTTTCAGAATGAAATTTGGGAATTTCAGGATTTTTTTCTCAACGTTTGCGCTGCTGGTGCTATCCGGTCCTGTCAGTGCATTCGGTTTTGGGGATGTGGTTGAGCGTGCTGAAACCCTGGCCAAGTCCGAATATCGCGCGCCCAAGCCCGCGCCGGAGTTTCTCCGGAAACTCAGCTATGACGACTACCAGTCTATTCGCTTTCGTCCGGAGGCCAGCCTTTGGCGCGGCGGCGACACCCGCTTCCATGTGATGATGTTGCCGACCGGCAGCTTCTATCGGTATCCGGTCAAGCTTCATCAGATTGATCGGGAGGGCGTGCACGCCCTGAATTTCGACAAATCACTGTTCGATTACCCGAATCCCGAATTGGAGAAGCGTGTACCTGCGGATCTGGGTTATGCAGGCTTTAAACTGACCTACCCGCTGTCCAGGCCCAACGTCCGGAACCAGTTCCTGGTGTTCGGGGGCGCCAGCTATTTCCGGGGTGTCGGGGCCGGGCAACGATTTGGACTGTCTGCACGGGGCATTGCCGTGGATACCGGGCTCTCATCCGGTGAGGAGTTTCCAATTTTCCGGGAATTCTGGCTGGAGCGTCCCAAAGGCGGCAGTGACGTCATGGTGGTTTACGGGCTTCTGGATGGGCCCAGCCTGACTGGCGCCTACCGATTTGAAGTTCATCCCGGCAAGGCGCTGACAATGGATGTCCGGGCGCGGCTTTTTTTCCGCTCCAGGGTTACACAGCTTGGCCTGGCGCCGCTGACGTCCATGTTCTTCTATGGCGAGAATTCCATCCGACCTCTGGGCCAATGGCGCCCGGAGGTACACGACTCCGATGGCCTGCTTATTCACGACAAGGAAACCGGGGAATGGCTCTGGCGCCCACTGCTCAACCCGTCCGAACTGCAGATGGGATTTCATCAGGTCAAGGGCCTTGGAGGGTTCGGGCTTCTCCAGCGCGATCCTGAGTTTGCCCGTTTCGAAGATACTGAGGCACGCTACGATCTCCGGCCAAGCGCCTGGGTAAAACCCGGTGAAGATTGGGGCAGCGGTGAAGTGGTTCTGGTCGAGATCCCGTCCGAATCCGAGATTAACGACAACATTGTCGCGTTCTGGAAACCCCGGCAGGAGGTGTCGGCCGGAGAAACCCGGGACATGAGTTATTCGGTGGCATTTGGAGGGCCGGATGTCCCCGCCAGTCCCATGGCGCGGGCAGTCAGGACCTTCGTTGGCGATGGGGCTCAGCCCGGCGGTGGCGACGCAGATGGCGCTTATCGGTTTGTGGTGGATTTCGAGGGTGGCCCACTGGCAAAAATGAAGCCCGATGCCGCAGTAGTCAGCGAGGTCAGTGCCTCGGGCGATGCCGAGGTGCTGGAACACTTTGCCGAATATGTTGATGCCCGCCACGGCTGGCGACTGTCAGTGCTGGCAAAACCGGCGGAGGGAAAGACACTGGAACTCAGGGCCTCGCTGAACCTGGACGGCAAACCGGTCAGCGAAACCTGGACATACCAGTTGGGGCCAAAGAACGATCTTCGAAAAAACAACCGTCAATGACGTTTTCCAGGGAGGGAAGAGCAGAATGGCCGAGATAGTTTTCCAGGAAGTATTCAACCGGATCTTTACGTACCTGCGCGAAGCAGGTGTTGAGATGACTGCAAACACTTACCGGAGTCTCCTGCATCTGATTGACGATGCGGTGGAGCAAAACCGCGAGCGAGGAGATCACGAACAGCTCCTGTCGATCGCCGTGGACCTGATCCCGCGGTATTTCGATTTGCCTTCGTTTGATACCCCGGATCCCTGTCCACCGATTTGCCGGGCCAGCATTGGGTATGGTGGAAATGACTGAGTCCGGTCGTATGGGCGCTAACAAAGCGTCACATCGCTGGCGCCACATTGCCGGGATCCGGCGTGTGCTCCTGATCGTGTTGCTGGCCGGCCAGACGCTCGCGGCCTGCTATTACCTCCTGGGTGTGCTTCCCTACCACGGTGGGACCTGGCTGGAGTTGGCGATCCTGGGGCTATTTGCCCTGCTGTATACCTGGATCGCCGTGGGATTCTGGATCGCGGTATTCGGATTTATTGTGAGGCTCACCGGTGGCGACCGGCATTCCCTGATGCGCCGGCACAGTGCCGAGACAATTGCCAAGACCAGCCTGGCGCGAACCGCTGTTGTCATGCCCGTTTATCACGAACCGGTTCACTGGACCCTGAGTGGTCTCAAGGCCGTCTATCGTGATCTTGAACGGCGGGGGCAGATCGAGAATTTCGATTTTTTCATTCTGTCGGACAGCCGGAACCCGGACATATGGCTGGAAGAACAGGCAGCCTGGCAGCGTTTGGCGACTGAATTGGGGGCCGAGGGCCGCTTTTTCTATCGGCGCCGGTCCGTCAACCTCAACTACAAGAGCGGCAACATTGCCGATTTTCTCAGGCGCTGGGGGAAACGCTACGAATACATGGTGGTTCTGGACGCGGATAGCCTGATCAGCGGAAAAACCGTCACCAGAATGGTCCAGCTGATGGAGTTGGAGCCCCAGGTCGGAATTCTGCAGACCAATCCCAACATCATCAACGGTCAATCCCTGTTTGCCAGAATTCAGCAATTTGCCAACCGATTTTATTCGCCGTTGTTTTCAACGGGCCTGGCTGCGATCCAGATGGGAGATGCCGCGTTCTGGGGGCATAATGCCATCCTCCGGGTCCGGCCCTTCATGCGTTACTGCGGACTCAGAAAACTGAGAGGGCCGGGTATTTTCGGCGGGCCCATCATGAGTCACGATTTCGTGGAGGCGGCCTACATGGGGCGGGCCGGGTACGAAGTCTGGCTCGAACCCGGACTGGAAGAGAGTTTCGAGGAGTCGCCGCCGACCCTGACGGACGAACTCATGCGCGACAATCGTTGGGCCAAGGGTAATCTGCAGCATTTCTGGCTGCTGATAACGGCGCCCGGGATCCGGTTCGCTCACCGGATGGCGTTTCTGAACGGCATTATGGCCTATGTGGCGTCACCGCTCTGGCTTCTGTTCCTTGCGTGTACCACCATTGAAGCCGCCCGGATGACACTGTCTCCGATCGACTACTTCCCCGAGGGGCATCAGGGGCTATTCCCCCTGTGGCCGGAATGGCGTCCCGAATGGGCCCTGGCGCTGGCATTGAGCACGGCAGCGCTGTTGTTCCTGCCGAAGTTTCTGGCCCTGACGGACGCTCTTTTGCACCGCCTGTCGAGCGGATTCGGGGGATTCCTGCGGTTAACCCTGAGTGTACTGCTGGAGATTGCAGTCTCGGTTTTGCTGGCTCCCCTGAGGATGCTGGCCCACAGTCGGTTTGTCCTTGCGGCACTTCTGAATGTGTCCCTGAAATGGGCGGGACAGAACCGAACGGAGGAAACCACCTGGTCCGAAGCCTTCCGCAGTCAGATGTGGGGGATGCTCATTGGTGCGGGATGGTCGGCGTTCGCCTGGTCCCTGGACCGGTTGTTCTTTTTCTGGTCGTTGCCCGTCGCCATTCCCCTGATACTCGCCGTTCCCACGTCGGTTCTGCTCAGCCGTGTATCCCTGGGCCAGTGGATGAAACGCCGGAAGCTGCTGCTGATCCCCGAAGAGCAGGCCACCATAGAGGTTCTTCGGGACTCGACGGCGTTCCGGTCTGAGATCAATACCGACAGCGCCCTGCGGCCAGTGGAACGAGCCATCCTGAGTCCCGATTCGAATCGGTTGCATGTATTTCTGGCTCGTGACCATAAAGCAGCCGTTCGCCGGAGAACCTTGGATTCATCAGTGCGTCGCTGCCTGTCAGAAGGGCCGGACGCACTATCCTCGCTGGACCTCAGTCAGCTGATGCAGGACCGGCGAGCGCTTGCACAACTTCATCAACAGGCATGGCGTGCCAGTCCGGAAAGCTACTGGGGGCAGTGTATCAAGCGCCTGGCGCATTCAGCGGATTCGTAACGAAATTCCCGGACAACCTTTACGATTGGGAGGCATTGGATGGACCGAAGAACGCTTTTGAAAATGCTGTTGATCTCGGTGGGAAGTTACAGCGTTCCGATTGTCACGTTTGGCCGCACCGAAAACCCGCCCGGTCCGGTGCCGAAGGACGCCTCGGCGTTCAGCTATGCCTGGCTCAAGGGACTGGCCCGCCATAAAGCCGGCATGCCATACCAGGATCATGAAGGCGATATCCCGGATTCATTGAAAAAACTGGGCTGGGATGATTATCAGGCGATCCGCTTCCGTAAAGAAAAGGCACTCTGGAGGAACCAGCCTTCCGACTTTCAGATCCAGCTGTTCCACCTGGGGCTGTATTTCCAGGCCCCAGTTCAGATTTTTGAAGTTGTGGGTGAGAACGCGACGGAACTTGCCTATGATCCGGATTATTTCACCTATTCGGGAGAACAGCCGCTGGGCGACCTGCCTGACGACCTCGGGTTTGCCGGTTTCCGGGTGCACTACCACACCAATTTTTCACTCGATCTCGCATCCTTTCTGGGGGCCAGCTATTTCCGCGCCGTAGGTGCTGAAAAGCAATACGGTATGTCGGCACGCGGATTGGCCATCGACACGGGTACTGGCGCACAGGAAGAGTTCCCAAGGTTTACCGCCTTTTGGCTGGAACGTCCCGCAGAGGATCAGACGTTTCTGCGCGTATGGGCATTGCTCGACTCGCCCAGCGTCACTGGCGCCTACGCCTTTGTCATCGATCCGGGCAGGAATCTGGTGATGGATGTGGACGTTGCGCTCTATCCCCGCCGGACAATCCAGCGCGTCGGCATTGCGCCTCTGACCAGCATGTATCAGGTAGGTGAGAATAACCGTCGCATGGATTACGACTGGCGCCCGGAAATCCATGATTCCGATGGCCTTTCGATGCACACCGGCAGTGGCGAATGGCTCTGGCGGCCGCTCGTAAACCCGGAGAAGCTGCGTTTCAGCAGTTTTCAGGATGTGAGTCCCAAGGGGTTCGGCCTGTTACAGAGAGATCGCGATTTCGACCACTACCAGGACGATGGCGTTTTCTACGATCGCAGGCCGAGCGTCTGGGTAGAGCCGTCATCGGGCTGGGGTAAAGGCAGTATCGACCTCGTTGAGATCCCGACGGTCGATGAGACCTTCGACAATATCGTTGCCTTCTGGCATCCGGAGCAGCCGCTTGAGGCGAATCAGGAATACCTGTTGGCCTACCGGTTACACTGGGGGGCGAACGTTACTAACGAGCCGGGGGAGCTGGCCAGAGTAAAGGCGACCCGAACCGGGCTGGGGGGCGTTGTAGGCCAGAAAAGGACGTATTTTTCCTGGCGGTTTGCCGTGGATTTTGCGGGCGGTCCGCTCGCACTCCTGGCGAAAGACGCCCGCGTTGTCCCGGTAATTTCGGCCAGCCGGGGCAGGGTGGAAATTACCTCCGCCAGACCGCTGGCGTCGATTCAGGGATACCGGGCGATGTTCGACCTGGTGCCGGATGACTCGGAGGAGCCCATCGAGCTTCGGATGTATCTGAGTCTTGATGATGAACCGTTGACCGAAACCTGGCTGTATCAGTACTCGCCCCCGGGAATGGCAGACCGGAAGCTCTACAATTCCTGATCGGTGTGTTGACAATCGTTCGAAGCGACGCTCGGTATTGTTGACAATATTAAGGTCAGGGCGTAAATTTTAGCCATAAACCGCATTTATTGTAGACAAGGTATGGCTGAAGCAACTCTGCAATCCCAAACACGCGCCGACGAAGCGTTTGATTGTTTACAAACGGCTATCGTGACAGGCGAGCTCGGTCCGGGCGAAAAAATCGGCGAACTGGAGCTTTGCTCGCGTTTTAACCTCACTCGCGGTCCCCTGCGAGAGGCGCTTGGGCGCCTTGAGTCCCGCGGGCTTCTCGTCCGTCGTCCCCATGCAGGCGTCAAGGTAGTCTCTGTCAGCGCGTCAGAGTTGCTGGAGTTATATCGTATCCGAGAGGTCATGGAGGGCCTGGCCGCCCGCCAGGCGGCGGAACGGATGACAGACGAGGAAATCGCGGAGCTTCAGGCCACCCTGGACAGCCATGAGGCCATGATTGAGCAGGCCCAGGGCCAGGCGTACTACCAGGCCGAAGGCGACTATGATTTCCATCACCGCATTGCCACTGGCAGCCGTAACGCCAAGCTTGCCCAGATGCTGCTGGGTGACCTCTACTACATGGTGCGGATGTACCGCTACCGGTTAAGCACCTCGGCCGGGCGCCCCCATCTGGCGCTTGGTGAACACCGCCGTATCGTCGAAGCCATCGCCCACCGCGATGGTGAACTCGCCGAATTCCTGATGAAAAGACACATCAATGCTGCACGCCAGAACATCGAGAAAAAGATTGAAGAAGGCGTTCTAACGATCTGATAAGAGAGGACTATCCTATGGCCAATACACTTTCCCCGGGCGCCCGCTTTCGCAAGGCCCTGAAAGAGAACCAGCCGCTGCAGATTGTCGGTACGATCAATGCCTATGCGGCAATGATGGCCGAAAAAGTGGGTCACCAGGCCATCTACCTCTCCGGGGGCGGCGTTGCCAATGCCTCCTACGGGCTGCCGGACCTTGGCATGACCACCATGAACGACGTGGTTGAAGACGTGCGCCGGATCACTGCGGCCTCCGAGTTGCCGTTGCTGGTGGATATCGATACCGGTTGGGGTGGGGCGTTCAATATCGCCCGGACCATCCGTGAGATGGAACGCGCTGGTGCGGCGGCTGTCCACATTGAGGATCAGGTTGCCCAGAAGCGCTGTGGCCACCGCCCGAACAAGGAAATTGTCTCCAAGGAAGAAATGGTGGATCGCATCAAGGCGGCTGCTGACGCCCGGCAGGACGACGACTTCTTCATCATGGCCCGTACCGATGCCTTCCAGAAGGAAGGGCTGGATGCGGCCATTGATCGAGCCAAAGCCTGTATCGAAGCGGGCGCCGATGGCATCTTCGCCGAAGCAGTGACCGAACTGGAGCATTACAAGGCCTTCTCCGAGGCGCTGGATGTGCCCATTCTGGCCAATATCACCGAGTTCGGGGCCACCCCACTGTACAACCGCAAGGAACTGGCGGAGGCCGGTGCCGATATGGTCCTGTATCCATTGAGTGCGTTCCGGGCCATGAACAAGGCGGCCGTTACGGTGTATCAGAACATCCTGGAGAAGGGCGACCAGAAAGACGTGGTTGATCTGATGCAGACCCGTATGGAACTTTATGATTTCCTGAACTACCACGAATTCGAACAAAAGCTGGACCAGCTTTTCGCCCAGAATAAAGACTGAACAAGACTGATTGGAGAGAGAAACATGGCTGAAGCAAAGAAACTTGGTGGAGCTGGCCTGCGCGGCCAGGTGGCTGGTGAAACCGCGCTGTGCACCGTTGGCAAAAGCGGCGCGGGCCTGACGTACCGCGGCTACGACATTGCCGATCTCGCGGAAAAGGCCCAGTTCGAGGAAATTGCCTACCTGTTGCTGCGAGGCAAGTTGCCCAACCGTCAGGAACTGGACGCCTACACCCAAAAACTGCGGAGCCTGCGGGGCCTGCCGGCCGCCCTGAAAACCGTACTGGAACAGATTCCCAAAGACGCGCACCCCATGGACGTGATGCGTACCGGTTGTTCCATGCTGGGCAACCTCGAGACGGAGCAGGACTTCAGCGAACAGGACGACAAGATCGACCGCATGCTGGCGGTGTTCCCGTCCATCATTACCTACTGGTACCGATTCGCCCACGAAGGCGTCCGGATTGAGACCGAGAGCGACGTGGATTCTATCGGTGGCCACTTCCTGGAGCTGCTGCACGGCAAGAAGCCCAGCGAGCTGCACGAGCGGGTCATGAACGTGTCGCTGATCCTCTATGCAGAGCATGAGTTCAACGCATCCACCTTCACCGCCCGTGTCTGTGCTTCCACGCTTTCAGACATCCACAGCTGCGTCACCGGTGCGATCGGTACGTTGCGTGGCCCGCTGCATGGCGGTGCCAATGAAGCGGCCATGGAACTGATCCAGCGGTTCAGCACCCCGGACGAGGCCGAAGAAGGCCTGATGGGCATGCTGGAGCGCAAGGAAAAGATCATGGGCTTCGGTCACGCGATCTACAAAGAGTCGGATCCACGCAACGCCATCATCAAGCAGTGGTCCAAAAAACTGGCAGACGAAGTAGGGGATACGGTGCTCTATCCGGTATCCGTTCGTTGCGAGGAAGTCATGTGGCGAGAGAAGAAGCTGTTCTGTAATGCCGACTTCTTCCACGCGTCGGCCTATCATTTCATGGGCATCCCGACCGAACTGTTCACTCCGATCTTCGTCATGTCCCGGGTATCCGGATGGACTGCCCATGTGAAGGAGCAGCGCGCGAACAACCGCATCATCCGCCCCAGTGCCGATTACACCGGCCCGGCGGACGCCAAGTGGGTACCGATTGAGGAGCGTCCATGAACACCGAATACCGTAAACCTCTGCCGGGCACCGACCTGGACTTTTTTGATACCCGCCAGGCCGTGGAGGACATCCAGGCCGGCGCTTACGACAAGCTGCCGTACACCTCCAAGATTCTGGCGGAACAACTGGTTCGCCGCTGTGATCCGGAGACGCTGACAGATTCCCTGAAACAGCTGATCGAGCGTAAGCGCGATCTGGACTTCCCCTGGTATCCGGCACGAGTGGTTTGCCATGACATCCTGGGCCAGACCGCGCTGGTCGATCTGGCGGGTCTTCGTGACGCCATCGCCGAGAAGGGCGGGGATCCTGCCAAGGTGAATCCGGTGGTTCCCACCCAGTTGATCGTCGATCACTCCCTGGCCGTTGAGCATGCCGGTTTCGAAAAGGACGCATTCGCGAAAAACCGGGCTATTGAAGACCGCCGGAACGATGACCGATTCCACTTCATCAACTGGACCAAGACCGCGTTCGAGAACGTGGATGTGATCCCGCCGGGCAACGGCATCATGCACCAGATCAACCTGGAGAAGATGTCTCCGGTGGTTCAGGCTCGCGAGGGCGTTGCCTTCCCGGATACCTGCGTGGGCACCGACAGTCACACGCCGATGGTGGATGCCCTGGGCGTTATCTCCGTCGGTGTCGGCGGCCTCGAAGCCGAGAGCGTGATGCTTGGCCGTGCTTCCATGATGCGTCTGCCGGATATCGTAGGTGTCGAGCTCACCGGAAAGCTCCAGCCGGGCATTACCAGTACCGACATGGTGCTGGCCCTGACGGAATTCCTGCGTAAAGAACGCGTGGTTGGCGCCTACCTTGAGTTCTTCGGTGAAGGGGCGGACAGTCTCACCGTGGGCGACCGGGCCACCATCTCCAACATGACGCCGGAATACGGCGCGACTGCGGCCATGTTCTACATCGATGGCCAGACCATCGACTACCTGAAGCTGACTGGCCGCGAAGACGACCAGATCGCCCTCGTTGAGAAATACGCGAAGGAAACCGGCCTGTGGGCCGACAGCCTGAAGAATGCCGAGTATGAGCGGGTCCTGAAGTTCGATCTGTCCCAGGTCACACGCACCCTCGCGGGGCCATCCAACCCCCATGCCCACCTGCCCACCTCCGAGCTCGCCAAGCGTGGCATTGCCGGCGACTGGGAGCTGGAAGAGGGCAAAATGCCGGACGGGGCGTGCATCATCGCCGCCATCACCAGCTGCACCAACACCAGCAACCCCCGCAACATGGTGGCGGCTGGCCTGATTGCCCGCAACGCCAACAAGCTGGGCCTGACCCGCAAGCCCTGGGTGAAGACCTCCCTGGCACCGGGCTCCAAAACCGTCAAGATGTACCTGGAAGAAGCCAACCTCCTGCCCGAGCTGGAAAACCTCGGCTTTGGTGTGGTGGCGTTTGCCTGCACTACCTGTAACGGGATGAGTGGCGCCCTGGATCCGAAAATCCAGCAGGAAATTATCGACCGGGACCTGTATTCCACCGCAGTGTTGTCCGGTAACCGGAACTTCGACGGCCGGATTCACCCATACGCCAAGCAGGCGTTCCTGGCTTCGCCGCCTCTGGTGGTCGCCTACGCCATCGCCGGGACGATCCGTTTCGATATCGAGAAAGATGCCCTCGGTTACGACCAGGATGGCAACCCGATTACCCTGAAGGACATCTGGCCGAGCGACGAGGAAATCGATGCCATCGTGAAGCAGTCGGTGAAGCCGGAACAGTTCCGCAGCACCTACATTCCGATGTTCGATATCACCCGCGAAGCTCAGGCGCAGAGCAATCCGCTTTATGAATGGCGTCCCCAGAGCACCTACATCCGACGTCCTCCCTACTGGGAAGGGGCATTGGCCGGTGAAAAGTCCCTGAAAGGCATGCGGCCGCTGGCCATCCTGCCGGACAACATCACTACCGACCACCTGTCGCCGTCGAATGCGATACTGGCCAGCAGTGCCGCTGGTGAGTACCTCGCGAAAATGGGCCTGCCGGAGGAAGACTTCAACTCCTACGCAACCCATCGTGGCGACCACCTGACCGCCCAGCGTGCCACCTTCGCCAACCCGAAACTGTTCAATGAAATGGTGACGGACGAGAGCGGCAACGTAAAACAGGGCTCCCTGGCGCGGGTCGAGCCGGAAGGCAAGGTTACCCGCATGTGGGAAGCCATTGAGACGTACATGGAGCGCAAGCAGCCGCTGATCATCGTTGCCGGGGCTGACTACGGTCAGGGCTCTTCCCGTGACTGGGCCGCCAAAGGCGTTGCCCTGGCGGGCGTCGAAGCCATTGTCGCCGAAGGTTTCGAGCGGATTCACCGGACCAACCTGGTCGGCATGGGTGTGATGCCCCTGCAATTCGAGGAAGGTACCACCCGCAAGACCCTGGCGCTCGATGGCACTGAAACCTACGACGTGGAAGGCACTCCGGCACCCCGTGCCGAATTGACGCTGGTGATCCATCGCAAAAACGGCAGCACCGAGCATGTGCCCGTCATCTGCCGCCTGGATACCGCCGAGGAAGTGTCTATCTACTCCGCTGGCGGTGTGTTGCAGCGTTTCGCCCAGGACTTCCTGGAGGCGGAGGGCGCGGCATGACCCACGCACCTCAAATCCGCGTTCCCGCCACGTACATGCGTGGCGGCACCAGCAAGGGTGTGTTCTTCCGGCTGCAGGATCTGCCGGAAGCCGCCCAGGTCCCGGGCAAGGCCCGGGATAACCTGTTGTTGCGCGTGATCGGCAGCCCCGATCCCTACCAGAAGCAGACGGATGGTATGGGCGGGGCTACCTCCAGCACGAGCAAGACCGTGATTCTGGCAGAGCCCACCCAACCGGATCACGACGTGGACTACCTGTTCGGTCAGGTGTCCATCGACAAGCCCTTCGTGGACTGGAGCGGTAACTGCGGCAACCTGACTGCGGCCGTCGGTGCCTTTGCCATCAACGGCGGCTTTGTGGCCAAAGACCGGATTCCGGAAAACGGCACCTGCACAGTTCGAATCTGGCAGGCCAATATCCGCAAGACCATCGTGGCTCACGTGCCGATTACCAACGGTGAGGTTCAGGAGACCGGCGATTTCGAACTGGACGGCGTCACCTTCCCGGCGGCGGAAGTCCAGATCGAATTCATGGATCCGGCGGACGGCGATGGCGCCATGTTCCCCACCGGCAATGTCGTGGATGACCTGGAGGTCCCTGGCGTGGGCACCCTGAAGGCCACCATGATCAACGCCGGCATCCCGACCATCTTCATCAATGCGGAAGACATCGGATACAAGGGCACGGAGCTGCAGGACGATATCAACAGCGATCCGAAAGCGCTGGAAATGTTCGAAACCATCCGGGCCCACGGTGCGGTAAAGATGGGGCTGATCAGCGACATCGCCGAAGCTGCCAATCGACAGCACACACCGAAGGTCGCCTTCGTAGCCAAGCCCGTGGATTATGTGGCCTCCAGCGGCAAGCAGATCACGGCTTCGGACATCGACGTCCTGGTACGCGCGATGTCCATGGGCAAGTTGCACCACGCCATGATGGGAACGGCAGCGGTCGCGATTGCCACCGCCTCAGCTGTACCGGGCACGCTGGTCAACCTGGCTGCCGGTGGCGGCGACCGGACCCACGTGACCTTCGGTCATCCCTCCGGGACGCTGAGGGTTGGTGCCGAGGCGAAAGAGGTGAATGGCCAGTGGACCGCCACAAAGGCCATCATGAGTCGCAGCGCCCGAATTCTGATGGAAGGATGGGTAAGGGTGCCAGGCGATTGTTTTGGAAGATAAGAGCTAGAGTATGCCGGGCCTCTGGTATTGACCCGGCATACTCTGCAACGCGATTGCAGGGTTCAGGGAACGGTGTAGCTTTGTACTGCAGATCCCTCACTCTTCAAGCCGTTTATGTCTACGACGCGAACGCTGAAGTACCAGGTCCCGGACGACAGCCCGGATATTTCAGTGCTGGTTTGTGATCCGTCAACAACCTTCAGCTCGGACAGGTTGTCTGCCGCGGTGCCATAGAGAACCTCGTAGCTCTGTATCTCACTGAGTGAGATGGAGCTGCCGTCGGTTCTGGTTAGAGGTGCTGTCCAGCTCAGAGTAACTGTTCCGGTCGTTGAAGACGTTGTACTGCCGCTTCCGACCTGGTCAATTGTTGTGCTGCTTGGGGTCTCTACCGGCTGAAGTGTCCAGGGACTCAGTCCGGATTGGTAAGCGGAAAGGTTGGTGACATTCTGACTGTTATTGATGCCACTCGCGTCGTCGGTCCACGGATCAAGGCCGTTCCTCAATTCCCAGGTATCCGGAATACCATCGCTATCGCTATCTACCATGGTCGAGGCTGACAGGTCGGGTGATTGGACGATCTCCATTGGCGAGAGATTGGTATTTGCTGAGTCGTCTCTGATAGAAAGTTCTGCCACTGCTCCGCCACCGTTTTCATAGTATTCCATCATCAGGTCAACAGTTTGGGACGCGTCTAGCGACATCGTGCTCGTGTAGGTGGTCGGCCCCTGATCCTTCCAGGCAGAAATGATCGGGGTGCCATCCGCATAGAGTCTCGCACCATCATCTGTTCTGATGGTGAATGTGTAGTTATTAGTACCGGATTGATGGGGGGCAGTGAATGTTCCGAACCATCTAGCGCTGAACCGGTTTACAGGCTGCTCCGGGATAAAAGAGCCGGAACCCACACTGAATTGAATTTCAGCTTCCGACTTGGCTAGGATGAATGTGTCGAAATTCATTCCGCTGAAATATTGCCCGACAAACCCAGTCGTAAGCACCTGCTGGTCGCTGGCCGGAGTATCGGGAACATTGATATCGGTTCCTGCGAGATATTCCTGGAGGTTCGTTACCCCATCTCCGTCAAAGTCTTTGCCGGCATCACTCGGATCCAGGGGATCCATGTTGAGCGCATACTCATCGCCGTCGGGTATGCCATCACCATCAGTGTCGGGATTGTTTTCGGAGGTACCGAGCAGGAATTCATCGGCCGCCGCTAGTAGATCGTTGTCGGGATCAGACGTTGCATCGGTAGGGTCTGTTGGATCGAGCCCGTTAGCAACTTCCCAGTTGTCATAGAGCCCGTCACCGTCACTATCAGGCATGGGGAAAATTGGGGCGTATTTCAGTCCTTCCGAACTGTCCAGATAGCCGGCAGCATAACCTTTCCGGTAGGTTTCCTGAGGCGATTCCGAACTCCCGGCAGAGGACGGTTGGGCGTAACTTGCCAGAGCGTCTCCGCTGATAATGCTTTGGCTGAATCCAGGCCCCGCCCAGGCGACACTAAAATGATCGCCGCCACCGCCTTCTTTATGAATGATCTCGAAGTAATGCCGACTTCCAGCAATTAGGTCTATGTTAGCGGATTTCTGAGAGCTGTACTTTGCGTAGTCTTGAAAACTTGTAGAGCCATAAACTGCTGCGACTAAGTCCTTTTGGTCGGGTTGGGAGCTGGAGCTTAGCCAAAATTCCGTCTGGTCATCACCACTTACCCAAAAAGTATATGTTCCAGTTGCAGGAGGAATAATGTACCCACGGACAAGGGAGCCATAATTGTCTCCTCGGTTGACGGGACTGCTGAGCGACGAAATTTTAACAACCTCATCAGGGTTGTCTGGGAAGGTCGCCAAGCCTTTCAGATCCGAAGTAGTCGTTCCCGAAATGCCGTCCCAGTAATATAACTCCACCTCGCCCGGTGTGCTTGTTTCGGGTAAAGCGGCTGTAGGTGGGTATTGTCCAGCATCAAACGGTCTCCATGTTTGGCATCCCGTAACCAATATGATGACACTACACGCCATTGCGAGTCGGTAATTGAACATGCCTGCTCCCTAGCCTGATCTGAACTCTTCAAAGTATTGGTGCTAGGGTGGGACCTCGCCACTGGACGCTTGGAATGATTCGATATTTCGGTACAGGGCTTATAGCCAAGCCATCTTACGAATTACGTTAGTCCACAAGTTATCTATGCTTTGAGATTAGGTAGGGGTTGCCTGCCTGGTTGTGAACGGAGGCCACAAATGACAGCACACGCAGACACTAATATTCGACCGGACTATGATTCGGTTCTTCAGACCATTGCCGATTACGTTCTGTCATACGATGGGATCAGCGACGAGGCTTGGGATACGGCCCGCAACTGCCTGATGGATACCCTGGGGTGCGGGTTGCTCGCGTTGCGGTTCCCGGAGTGCACCAAACATCTGGGACCCATGGTAGAGGGAACGGTGGTTCCCCATGGTGCCCGGGTTCCGGGAACGCCGTTCCGTCTCGATCCGGTCAAGGCGGCCTGGGATATTGGCTGTATCGTCCGGTGGCTGGACTACAACGACACCTGGCTGGCGGCAGAGTGGGGCCATCCGTCGGACAATCTCGGGGCGATTCTTGCGGTGGCGGATTATCTGTCGCAGAAACGCGCCGCGGAGGGCAAGGCGCCGCTCGTTGTGAGAGATGTTCTGGAATCGATGATCCTGGCCCATGAAATCCAGGGCGTCCTGGCGCTGGAGAATTCCTTCAACCGGGTTGGCCTCGATCACGTGGTTCTGGTGAAAGTGGCTTCGACGGCAGTGGCCGCCAGGCTGATGGGGGCCAATCGTGAGCAGCTCCTGTCGGCTTTGTCCCATGCCTGGGTGGACGGTCAGGCGCTGAGAACCTATCGCCACGCACCCAACGCCGGCTCCCGGAAATCCTGGGCGGCAGGGGATGCCAGTTCCCGGGGCGTGCGTCTGGCGGATATTGCCATGCGCGGTGAGATGGGCATTCCCGGCGTACTCAGTGCGCCCCAATGGGGCTTCTACGACGTGCTGTTCAGCAAGACCAACAAAGACCAGAAGCTCAAACCCGAAGACCAGCGACAGTTCTCACTGCCGCAGTCGTTTGGCTGCTACGTGATGGAGAATATCCTGTTCAAGATCTCGTTCCCGGCGGAGTTTCATGCCCAGACGGCAGCGGAAGCTGCTGTTACGCTGCATCCCGAGGTTCGTGACCGGCTGGATGAGATCGACCGGATAGTGATCACCACCCACGAGTCCGCCATCCGGATCATTTCGAAAGTGGGTAAACTCGCCAACCCCGCCGATCGGGACCACTGCCTTCAGTACATGACCGCCGTGCCTTTGATATTCGGCAGTCTGACCGCGGAGCATTACGAAGACAGTTTTCACCAGGCCCATCCGGTAATCGACGAACTGCGCGACAAGATGGAAATCGTCGAAGACGAGCGCTACACCCGGGAATACCTGGAAGCGGACAAACGCTCCATCGCTAATGCGGTGCAGGTGTTCTTCTCGGATGGCTCCCACACGGACAAGGTGGCAGTGGAGTATCCCATCGGCCATCGGCGGCGCCGGAAAGAGGGAATTCCCCTGCTGGAAGACAAGTTCCGTAACAACCTGGCTACCCGGTTCCCGGCGCAGCAGTGCGAACGCATTTTTGCGCTATGCAAGGATCAGCAAACGCTGGAGAATACCCCTGTCCACGACTTTGTGGCGCTGTTCATGATCTGACCGCCGCTCCGGGCTAGGGAAGGGAAGTGTGCCAAAACGTACCGACATCAAGAGCATCCTGATCCTGGGCGCAGGCCCCATCGTGATCGGACAGGCGTGCGAGTTTGATTACTCCGGGGCCCAGGCCTGCAAGGCGCTGAGGGAAGAGGG
>NZ_JAKZAJ010000002.1 GCF_023156285.1 Marinobacter koreensis
CCCTCTTCCCTCAGCGCCTTGCAGGCCTGGGCCCCGGAGTAATCAAACTCGCACGCCTGTCCGATCACGATGGGGCCCGCGCCCAGGATCAGGATGCTCTTGATGTCGGTACGTTTTGGCATGTCTTGGTAAACCTGTCAGCAACTTTTGAATTCTGGCAGCGCAACACGCGGCGCCCGTGAGTTTTCCGTGGCGATCGGTCTCAGGCCGATCGCTCCCCCATCAGGCGGATAAACTCGTCAAACAGCGGGGCCACGTCGTGGGGA
Organism: Marinobacter koreensis; assembly: GCF_023156285.1. Taxonomy (GTDB): domain Bacteria; phylum Pseudomonadota; class Gammaproteobacteria; order Pseudomonadales; family Oleiphilaceae; genus Marinobacter; species Marinobacter koreensis. The sequence goes on from NZ_JAKZAJ010000002.1 coordinate 267, forward strand.
CCGGGGCTAGCTTCCGGGTGGCCCTGGAAGCTGTAGGCCGGCTTGTCAGTCCGGCGGATGCCCTGCAAGGTGCCATCAAACAGGGACTTGTGAGTCGCCTCGACATTGGCCGGCAGTGTTGCCTCGTCCACGGCAAATCCGTGGTTCTGGCTGGTGATCATCACCGTGCCCCTGGCGATATCCTGCACCGGATGGTTGGCACCGTGATGGCCGTGCCCCATCTTCATGGTCTTCGCACCGCTGGCCAGGGCCAGAAGCTGGTGACCCAGGCAGATACCGAAGACCGGAATGTCGGTTTCGAGCACTTCCTTGATGGCGGTGATGGCGTAATCGCAGGGCTCGGGATCCCCCGGGCCATTGGAGAGGAAAATACCATCGGGATTCATAGCCAGGACTTCGGAAGCCGGCGTCTGGGCGGGCACCACGGTGATATCGCAACCCCGTGAAGCAAGCATCCGAAGGATGTTGTACTTCACCCCGTAATCCCAGGCGACAACCTTGAAGCGCGACTCTGACCGTTCGCCGTAGCCGTTATCAAGATCCCACTCGGTCTGATTCCACTGCCAGACCTTGTCGCAGGTGACTTCCTTGGCGAGGTCCATGCCCTTGAGACCCGGGAAGGCTTTGGCCAGCTCCAGAGCGCGTTCGGCATTGGCGTTTTCGCCGGCGACAATGGCACCGTTCTGGGACCCTTTATCCCGGAGGATGCGAGTCAGGCGACGGGTGTCGATGTCAGCAATTCCAACAATGTTGTTTTTTCGCAGGTAATCGTCGAGGCGACCCTGGCTGCGCCAGTTGCTGGCCACCAGAGGCAGATCCCGGATGATCAGGCCGGCGGCCTGGATGCGGTCGGATTCGATATCCTCTTCGTTCACACCGGTGTTACCAATGTGCGGATACGTCAGGGTGACGAGCTGACGGGAATAGGACGGGTCGGTCAGGATTTCCTGGTAGCCGGTCATGGCGGTATTGAACACCACTTCACCGCTGGTTTCTCCGTCAGCGCCAATGGCGGTGCCGTAGAAGAGGCTTCCGTCTGCGAGTGCAAGGATTGCTGGTGTGCTCAAGGCTTGTATCCTCATCGAGTGGCGGATAAGTTCGTCACGAACAGGAACGCAAGCGCAAATTCAGGTCGCAAAAAAGCGAGAGGGAGTAGAGACTCCGTCCCGCTTTTCATAAAACTCTTAAAAGCTTCTCAAAGCTACGCTTGGTGCAAATAAATCGCCTTATTGTAAGAAATACGGCGCTTTCTGTCCACGGATAATCACGCTTTGAGGTTGAGTACATCCTGCATGTCGTAGAGGCCTGCGGGCTTGTCCTGCAGCCAGAGCGCCGCACGCATCGCACCCTTGGCGAAGGTCATACGACTGCTCGCCTTATGGGTCACCTCGATGCGTTCGCCCTCGGTAGCGAACAGTACCGTATGGTCACCCACCACGTCGCCGGCACGAATGGTCTCGAAGCCGATTTCCTTGCGGGTACGCTCGCCGGTAAAACCTTCACGGCCGTAGACCGCGCATTCTTTCAGGTCGCGCCCGAGGGCATCGGCGACCACCTCACCCATACGCAGGGCCGTCCCCGAGGGGGCATCTTTCTTGTGCCGGTGATGGGCTTCGATGATTTCGACGTCGTAGTCGTCGCCCAGTGTTGCGGCGGCGGTGCGAAGCAGGTTGAGCACGACGTTGACGCCAACACTCATGTTGGGCGCAAACATGACCGGCACCGATTCCGCCACAACCGCCAGCTGCTGCTTCTCGGCATCGCTCATACCGGTGGTGCCGATGACCATCCGCTTGTCATGCTTGCCGCAGAATTCCGCGTTTTCCAGCGTCAGATCCGGGAACGTGAAGTCGATGAGGACCTCGAAGTCGTCCCGGACCTGATCCAGACTGTCGACCATCTTCACACCGGTTTTGCCGATACCGGTCATTTCACCAGCGTCGGCACCAACGAGGCTGCTGCCCGGCTCGACAATTGCCGCGCCCAGCTCCAGCCCTTCGGTGCCGTCAACCGCTTCGATCAGCACTTTCCCCATGCGCCCGGCGGCGCCCATGATTGCTACCCGCATGTCTGCTCTTCCTTACTTGGCTGAGGCTCAGAATTTCATTTCGTCAAAGAAACTTTTCACACCTTCAAACCAGGAGGTTTTCTTCGGCGCATGATGGGTACCGTTGTTGCCATCCAGTGTCTGCTGGAACTCTTCAAGCAGCTCTTTCTGGCGTTTCGTGAGGTTCACCGGTGTTTCGACAATGACGCGGCACAGCAAGTCGCCTGCCGGACCACCGCGAACCGGGCTGACACCCTTGTTGCGCAGGCGGAACAGTCGGCCGGTCTGGGTTTCGGGCGGAATCTTGAGCTTCACCCGACCATCCAGGGTGGGCACTTCCAGTTCGCCGCCCAGGGTGGCATCCACGATACTGATCGGCACCTCGCAATAGAGATTGCGACCGTCACGGGTGAAAATCGAGTGTTCACGCACCGCGATCTGGACATACAGGTCGCCAGGCGGACCACCGTCCACACCCATCTCGCCCTCGCCGGACAACCGGATGCGATCGCCGGTATCCACGCCGGGCGGAACCTTGACCGAAAGTGTTTTCTCTTCCCGCACACGACCCTGGCCGTGACAGACCTTGCACGGATCCTTGATGATCTGACCAGCCCCACGACAGGTCGGACAGGTCTGCTGAACGGCGAAGAAGCCCTGCTGCATGCGAACCTGACCCATACCCTTACAGGTACCACAGGTTTCAACACCCGAGCCCTTGGTCGCGCCGCTGCCATCGCAGGCCTCACATTCACGGTGCCCGGGAATGGTGATCTGGACGGTTTTGCCTTTGACCGCCTCCTCCAGATCCAGCTCAAGGGTGTATCTCAGATCCGCGCCACGGGTGTTTCGGCCACGACCACCGCCACCAAAGATATCCCCGAACACATCACCAAAGATGTCGGAGAAGCTGGCGCCACCGCCACCGAAGCCGCCCCCGGCCTGACCATCAACGCCGGCATGGCCGAACTGGTCATAGGCAGCCCGCTTGTTGGCGTCCGCCAGTACTTCGTAGGCTTCGCTGGCCTCTTTGAATTTATTCTCGGCATCGGTGTCGTCCGGGTTACGGTCCGGATGGTACTTCATGGCGAGCTTTCGGTAGGCTCGCTTGATTTCCTTCTCGTCCGCATCCCGGGAAATTCCGAGAATTTCGTAATAATCGCGCTTGGCCATGCTTCAAAACCCTGTTTTTATAACGCGGAAAACGCGGGGAGTTCCCCGCGTTTTCCAACTACCTGATGTACTTCGGATTTACTTCTTGTCGTCGTCTTTGACTTCTTCAAACTCGGCGTCGACAGCGTCATCCGCAGACTGGGACTGGGCGCCTTCCTGGCCGCCGGCCTGCTGCGCCTGCTCGCCCTGCTCCGCGTACATCTTCTGAGCCAGCTCCGAGGACACCTCGGTCAGCTTCTGGGTCTTGGTCTCGATGGCTTCCTTGTCGGAACCCTCCAGAGCTTCTTCCAGGTCCTTGATGGCCGCCTCGATGGACTCTTTCTCGCTGTCGCTGACCTTGTCACCAGCCTCGCTCAGAGTCTTGCGAACGGCGTGGACCATGGCGTCGCCCTGGTTGCGTGCCTGTACCAGCTCCTCGAACTTGCGGTCTTCCTCGGCATTCGCCTCGGCATCGCGCACCATCTTCTCGATTTCGTCATCGTTCAGGCCGGAGGAGGCCTTGATCACGATGGACTGCTCCTTGCCAGTGGCCTTGTCCTTGGCGGACACGTTGAGAATGCCGTTGGCGTCGATGTCGAAGGTCACTTCGATCTGCGGTACACCGCGCGGTGCCGGCGGGATGTCCGCCAGGTCAAACCGGCCCAGAGATTTGTTCTGGGTAGCCTGCTTGCGCTCACCCTGTACCACGTGGATGGTTACCGCGGTCTGGTTGTCTTCCGCTGTGGAGAAGGTCTGCGACTTCTTGGTCGGAATCGTCGTATTCTTCTCGATCAGCGGCGTGGCCACACCACCCATGGTTTCGATACCCAGGGTCAGCGGCGTCACATCCAGCAGCAGGACGTCTTTCACGTGACCGGAGAGGACAGCCGCCTGGATGGCAGCACCCATGGCAACAGCTTCGTCCGGGTTCACATCCTTGCGCGCTTCTTTGCCAAAGAACTCTTTCACCTTCTCCTGCACCAGCGGCATACGGGTCTGACCACCAACCAGGATAACTTCGTCAATTTCAGACGCCTTCATGCCCGCATCCTGAAGCGCCACTTTACAGGGCTCAAGGCTGCGCTGTACCAGCTCTTCCACCAGGGATTCGAGCTTGGCACGGGTCAGCTTGACGTTCATGTGCTTCGGACCGGAGGCATCTGCAGTGATGTACGGCAGGTTCACGTCGGTCTGCTGGCTGCTGGACAGCTCGATCTTGGCCTTCTCGCCAGCTTCTTTCAGACGCTGCATGGCCAGGGAATCACCGCGAAGGTCGATACCACTGTCCTTCTTGAACTGATCTGCGAGGTACTCGATGATCTTCAGATCGAAGTCTTCACCACCCAGGAAGGTGTCACCGTTGGTGGCCAGCACTTCGAACTGGTGCTCGCCGTCCACGTCCGCGATCTCGATGATGGACAGGTCAAAGGTACCACCACCCAGGTCATAGACAGCCACGGTACGGTCACCGCTCTTCTTGTCCAGGCCATAGGCCAGGGCTGCAGCGGTCGGCTCGTTGATAATACGCTTCACTTCCAGACCGGCGATCTTGCCCGCGTCCTTGGTTGCCTGGCGCTGGCTGTCGTTAAAGTAGGCCGGAACGGTGATAACCGCTTCAGTCACTTTCTCGCCGAGATAGTCTTCTGCAGTTTTCTTCATTTTCTTCAGAACTTCTGCAGACACCTGCGGCGGAGCCATCTTCTGGCCTTTCACTTCAACCCAGGCATCACCGTTGTCCGCCTTGGTGATCTTGTAAGGCACCATCTTGATGTCTTTCTGAACAACGTCGTCCTCAAAACGACGACCGATCAGACGCTTGATCGCGTACAGGGTGTTGTCCGGGTTGGTCACCGCCTGCCGCTTGGCAGACTGCCCAACCAGGGTCTCGCCATCTTCGGTGTAGGCGATGATGGACGGGGTGGTGCGATCACCCTCGGCGTTTTCAATAACCTTTACCTTGTCGCCATCCATGATGGCCACGCAGGAGTTTGTCGTTCCCAGGTCGATACCAATAATCTTGCTCATCGAATCACTCCAAATCTTCTGAATGCTTTTTCCGGAACCGCTGCCCGGCTTTTTCGCTATTTACTCGCTATATTGGCGCTTTATTCGCCTTTTCAAGCCTGCTCATCAACTTTCGGCGCACCTTCGGCCTTGGCCACCATCACCATGGCGGGCCGAACCACCCGGCCGTTCAGCAGATACCCTTTCTGCACAACGGCGACCACGCTGTTGGGCTCGGCATCCGGCGCAGGCACCATGGACATGGCCTCATGCTGCTGGGGATCGAACGGCTCGCCAACGGGGTTGAGCTGCTCAACATTGAATTTCTTCAGGCTGTTCATCAGGAGGTTCAGCGTCATCTCAACGCCTTCGCGGATCGAGGCCACAACGTCGCCGGCGTCCTGGTGCCCTTCGGCACTTTCGACTGCCTTCTCCAGGCTGTCAGCGACCGGCAGCAACTCCTTGACGAATTTCTCCAGAGCAAACTTGTGGGCCTTTTCCACATCGATCTCCGCACGGCGGCGAACATTCTGCATTTCCGCCTGGGAGCGCAGCATCTGCTCCTGAAATTCCTGAACCTGGGCTTTCAGCGCCTCTACTTCGGACACCTCGCCTTCGGACGCTTCCGCGTCTTCCCGGGCCTGCGCCTCCTCAGCGGCAGCCTCGGTTGCTTCCTTCAGTTCGTCTACCTGCTCGTTGCGCTTTTCGTCAGTGCTCATGACTACTCCTGCTAGATCTTCAGCGGCCAGTATCGGGGCCGGTTGAAATGAACTTCCGACCGACGCAAGCCGGAAAACTGTGTTTGCGAACCGATATGGGGCCCGCTCGGCAGGTTTCAACCACCTGATGGATGCAATATTGAAGAATTTGACGCGAGCCAATTTGCAAACCCGAAAAACCCTGTATATATTCACAGTCACTGTATGCAATTACAGTGGTTCCAGAAACTGCATTCGAAATCCGCGAGCGGAGGTCAGTCATGCTCACACAGCTAACCGTATCCAACTACGCCATTGCCGAACGCGTAGAACTGCAATTCAGCAAAGGCATGACGGCATTGACTGGCGAAACCGGGGCGGGCAAATCCATCGTACTGGACGCGCTGGGGCTTGCCATGGGCGGTCGGGCTGACGCCGGCGCCGTCCGTCATGGCGCAAAACGGGCCGACATAACGGCCACGTTCGACGTCGCCACGATTCCCGAAGCCTCGCAATGGCTCGAGCAACACGAGCTGGACGACGATACCGATTGCATCCTGCGCCGGGTGATCAGCAAGGATGGGCGCTCCAGGGCCTATATCAATGGCCAGCCCTGCCCGCTTGCACACCTGAAAGAACTTGGCGGCCTGTTGATGGACATCCACAGCCAGCATCAGCACCAGTCCCTGCTCCGGAAAGACACACACCGGAAACTGCTGGACGAGTTCGCCGGTGTCGAAAACCTCGCCGCCGAGACGCGTGACGCCTGGAAGGCCTGGCAACAGACGCGGCAACGCCTGACCGAGCGTCAGCAGAATGCCGAGGAATCGGAAGCGAAACTGCAACTGCTGCGTTATCAGGTGGAAGAACTCGATCGCCTGGCCCTTGAAGCCGACGAACAGGCCGAGCTGGAGCAGGAGCAAGCCCAGCTCAGTCAGGCGGACACCGTTCTGCACAGCAGTCACCAGGCGGCGTTGCTCTGTACCGAGGATGAAACCAGCGCCTCCGATCTGGTCCGGCAGGCCCTGCAGCAACTGGAGCAGCTCCCGGTGGATGTCCCGGCCCTGGCCGATACCATCCAGATGTTGAATGACGCCCAGATCCAGATTTCCGAGGCCGGCGACAACCTGCGCCGGTTCGTCGAGGATTATGAGGCCGACCCGGCTCGCCTGGCCGAAGTCGAGGAACGCCTCAGCGCGATTTACCAGATGGCCCGGAAGCACCGGATCACCCCGGAGGAGCTTCCAGACCTGCACCAGCGACTGACGGCAGAACTGGCAGAGCTGGACGGTGGCGCCGGCAGCCTGGAGCAACTTGAGGCAGAACTGGACAGCTTGCGCGCCGATTACGACCAGCTCGCAAACCGGCTCAGCGACGCCCGGCAACAGGCAGCGGTCGAGCTGGACCAACGCATTGCCGAGGAACTGGCCCAATTGAGCATGCCGTCGGTTCAGTTTGTCACGCACCTGAGCCGCCACAGCGAAGAGCCTGCCGCCCACGGCATGGAAGACATCGAATTCCTGGTCAGCGCCAACCCCGGCCAACCGGCCCGGTCGCTGGCCAAGGTGGCGTCAGGGGGCGAACTGTCTCGCATCAGCCTCGCCATCCAGGTTGTGGTGGCGCAAACCTCCACCACGCCCACACTGGTGTTCGACGAAGTAGACGTCGGGATTGGTGGCGGTACCGCCGAAGTGGTGGGGCGACTGCTTCGAACCCTGGGCAACAACGGTCAAGTGCTTTGCGTCACCCACCTGCCCCAGGTTGCGGCCCAATGCCATCAGCACCTTTTTGTGAGCAAGTTTACCGACAAGGAGGCCACGTTCTCGAAAATTGAGACGCTGGATGATCAGGGAAGGATTTCAGAAGTCGCCAGAATGCTGGGCGGTGTGGACATGACGGAACAGACCATCGCGCATGCCCGGGAGATGTTTTCAAAGGGACAGGCCACTCATCACTGAGCCGGCCACCTGCCAAACAGGTTCCTCTACCCCTCTCGATCCTGAGAGCTGTTGGGGCAGACACGTTGTCTGCCCCTTTTTTTGGCCGGCTGACCGGCGCCGTCAGTCGTTTTCGGTTTGCTTGATGGGCCTGACGTACAGAATCAGACTGTGATCGACGATCTCATATCCGTGTTCTTCGGCGATCTTTTTCTGGCGCTCTTCGATCATCTCGTCAACGAATTCGATCACTTCCCCGGTCTGGGTACACACCATATGATCGTGATGATCATCACCCGCCATCTCGAACACCGCATGCCCGCCTTCGAAGTTATGACGGAGCACCAGGCCAGCCGCTTCGAACTGGGTCAACACCCGGTATACCGTCGCCAGACCCACGTCATCTCCCTGCTCAAGCAACTTTTTGTAGACGTCCTCGGCACTGAGGTGATGCTCCCGGGAATTCTCAAGGATATTGAAGATCTTGACCCTCGGCAGGGTAACCTTCAGACCGACTTTTCGTAATTCGGCGTTTTCAGATGACATGTTACTATTCGCTCTTTGGTGTGCCTAACGGCTTCCGGTATGATGAAGCCGCCACATTCACGGTGTTACCGTGTCACATCTGCCTCCGGCAGGCGGTTTCAAGATAGAGGATTTCCCACGGCGATGCAAAAGCTCACAGCTCTCATTCTCACTCTCTTTATTGCCGGCTGTGCCTTCCCCGGCGTTTACAAAATCAACGTCCAGCAAGGCAACATTGTAACTGACGAAGAGCTGACCTCATTGACCGAAGGCATGCCTAAAACACAGGTGCGCGCCCTGCTCGGCACCCCCCTGATGCAAAACCCGGTCGATCCTTCGAGGGATTATTATGTTTACACCTTTCAGAAGGCCGGAGGCGAAATCAAGGAACAGCGCCTGATCGTCTACTACGACAACGACCAGTTTTCGCACTACGAAGCGCAGCTTCTGGACGACACCCCCGCTTACTGAAGGGGGTCAGGCGGTTTTCTTTTTGGCGCGATTCAGTCGCGCCTGTTTGGGATCGATCTTGAGCGGGCGATACAGTTCAACGCGATCCCCTTCCCGCAACTCATGCGCCGCCGGGTCCTTGACCACCTTCCCGAAGATACCCATGTCGCTGCTCTCGGGGTCGACCTCCGGAAACAGAGACGTGATGCCAGAGAGCTTCACTGCCTCCAGTGCCGTGGTGCCATCGGGAACGTCCAAAGGGACGATTTCCTGTTTATCGGGCCGGGCATAGGCGACTTCGACGTGCATTATGCGTTCTCCCTCCGGTAAAGCTCATCAGCTCGACGACAGAACGCGTCCACCATGGTATTGGCCGCCTGACTGAACACCGTGCCGAAGGTCATGCGCGACAGTGAGCCGGAAAATTCGAACTCCAGGCTCAAAATCACCTTGCACGCATTGTCATCCAGGGGTTTGAAATGCCAGCGCCCGCTCAGATTCCGGAAGGGTCCATCGACGAGGTTCATCTCGATTACCTCCGGCATACGTAGCTGGTTCCGCGTGGTCAAGCGGTGGCGGATCCCCCCTTTGGCAATTTCCAGCGACGCGGTAATGTGCTCGCCGGTCTCGTCAACGATTTCGGCATCGGCGCACCAGGGCAGAAATTCCGGGTAGCGGGCGATGTCGTTGACCAACTCGAACATGCGCTCGGCCGAGTGCATTACAAGGGCGGTTTTATCAATCTGGTGGGCCATGAGCTCCCGTCGTCCTAATCACATAAGCCTGAATCAGACACTATGATAAAGGATGTCGTCCTGTTTGGGGGCATTTTCATGGGGAGAGCGCTTCGCAGGCGCCGTGCCGGGATCGCCCGAGCCCTCGCTCGGAGGCGATGTGACCGGTACCGGAGGCGCCTCTTCGGGGGCCGGATTGTCAGGAACGTCATCTGCTTTCTTTTCCACGGCCGGCGAGTGGGTTTCGGAGACCACCGGTTCCGCCTGCCCACACCACAGCCTGCCGGTGCTTCCCTGGCAGAGGCTGGACAGGGAGAAAAGAATGTACGAGATGCCTATGTAGGCCACCACCACTGGCAGCACCAGCCGCATGACCCAGTACCAGATACTCGCCACCGGTCGGGGCGCCCGCCCGATCAGTGACAGTGCCAGCCGACGGGTCAGACACCAGCCGGTAAACAGCGCAACCAGGCTTGCAACCAGGGGAATCAGCAGACCGCCACTGAATAACTCCAGCCAACGGAACACCGTCGCGCCCGCGAATCGGATCTCCGCCCAGAGGTTGAAGGAAAGCAGCGATACCAACCCTGCCAGCCAGACCATGAGACCAACCAGCAGCGAGGACACCCCCCGAGGTGCCCCGGTCCATTCCCTGAACCATCCGATCACCGGCTCCATCAGCGCCACCGAGGTGGTCCAGACCACCAACACCACCATCAGAAAGGCCACCGCAATCAGAACCTGGCTTCCGGGCAATGCCGCGAGATTGACCGGCAGCGAGATGAACAGCAGACCAAAGCCGCGAGCGCTGTCGGCTTCCGCACCGGCAGCCGACAGCGAATACACCATCAGTCCCGCCACGATAGCCACCAACGTATCCATCAGGACCACCGCCAGAAGCGAACGTTTCAACGCCGTATGCGAGGTAGTGTAGGCACCAAAGACCGTCCAGACACCCATCCCGAGGCCCAGCGTAAAGAACGCCTGGAACAGGGCGGCCTTCACACTGCCGGCCGTCACATCCGCAGGGTGCCAGCCGAGGATCTGATCCACCGCATCGTTCATGTGCCCCTGCCAGAGCGACAGGACAAACAAACCCGCCAGCAACAGCAGGGTGCCCGGGACCACCACGCGCATGGTGCGCTCAATGCCGCTGACGACACCTTGCATGGACACCCAGACCACGAGAATGACGAAAAACGTATACCAGGCAACAAATCGACGGTAATGATCCGGGTCTGATACCAGACCGGAGAGGACCCCGCCGGCATCGCCCATGCTGGCGCTGGAGAACTCGCCCATAGCCCCGAAGAATACGTAGGCCAGCGCGATGGCTCCGAACACCAGCGTATAGGACAGCACCAGGAAGGCGGCCAGAATGCTCAGACGGCCGGCAAACATCCAGAGCCGGGAGGCCCGGGCGCCCCGGATGAGCCCGTCGAGTGCCAGCACAATGCCATGGCGGGAGTAACGCCCGAGAGAGGCCTCCGTCACCATGAGTGGCAAGGTAATCAGCAACAGGCACGCAAGATAGATGAGAATGAACAGACCGCCGCCGTGACGGCTGGCCAGGTAGGGAAACTGCCACAGGTTCGCCAGCCCCACCGTCGCGCCCACGGAGGCCCAGAAAAAGGTGGATTTGCGGGTAAAAGACCCGATGGCAGTCTGGTACGGCGTCGACATGCAATTCCCTGATAAAGACTGGGGGGTCATTGTAGCCGATGCCATCATACGCGCACCCCGACTTACAGACTATTGCGCCGATTTCGTGACCGGTCTGGCACTCCTGAGCTACAATGCGCGCTTCGCCGGGCCCGACCGCCCGGCCATTCGTACACTAATCCGACCCCGGATCACTGGTTCATGAGCAAGAAGAAACCCGGAACGCCCAGCAGCACCATTGCGCTGAACAAAAAAGCGAAACACGAGTATCACATCGAGGAACGCTTCGAGGCCGGCCTCTCGTTGCTCGGCTGGGAAGTGAAATCCCTGCGGGCCGGCAAAGCTCAGCTGGTGGACGCCTATGTGCTGCTCAAGAACGGCGAAGCCTGGTTGCTCGGCGCCCATATCACGCCTTTGAGCACGGCCTCCACCCATGTCATTGCGGATCCGACCCGGACCCGAAAGCTGCTGCTCCACAAAAAAGAAATCGCCAAGATTCTCGGCAAGGTGAACCAGGCCGGCTTCACCTGCATTCCGCTGGCACTGTACTGGAAGAAAAACAAGGTGAAGTGCGAGATTGCCCTCGCCAAGGGTAAAAAGCAGTTCGACAAGCGCGCCACGGAAAAAGAACGCGACTGGAACCGTCAGAAGCAGCGCATCCTGCGCGAAGCCAATACCTGAACCTGATTCCGGCCCAACAACCCTCAGCCTGACGCCAGTCAAGTGCGGCGCCCGTCATGTGTCGCATACTGGTCCTCTTTGCGAAGCTGTTCGCCAGTCCTATACTCACTGGTCCGAGGAGAATGCTGTCCCACGGTTTCGCCACCGGATGCGTAGCAAAGGGAGGGCTTATGCCATCTGATCTGACCCCGATGTCATCGGTTGACCGTGCCTGGCTGAGAATGGACACGCCCCAGAATCCCATGATGATCTGTGGGGTGTGGACGCTGGAAAAGCCCATTTCCATGAAACGTCTCCGGAACACACTTGAGAAGCGATTCCTGTGTTTCGACCGGTTCCGGCAACGGGTTGTGGACAACGGGGACCGGGCTTACTGGCAGTTTGATCCCCTGTTTGACCTGGACAACCACCTCCACCAGATCGCATTGCCTGGCAAGGCCGACAAGGCCGAACTCCAGAAACTGGTCAGCGATATGAACAGTACCTCGCTGAATTTCCGGCAACCGCTCTGGCAAATGCACTACATCGACAATTATCAGGGTGGTGCCGCCCTGCTGATCCGCATCCATCATTGCATTGCCGACGGTATTTCACTGGTCCGGGTCATGCTGTCGCTGACCGACAAGACGCCCGAGCCGAAGCTGAGCAGGGTCGCGTTAAAGCATCGGTCAAAACCGCGCCAGAGATCCGCGATCCAGACATTGCTCCATCGCGCGGTGGACAACGTTCAAGTCGCCACCGATCAGGCCAGGCTGTTTATCCAGTCGGTACGGGAAGAACCCAACTACCCTCTCAAACTGGCGTCGACCGCCGGCGATGTGGCCTTCGACCTGGTCAAACTCGGCCTGGCCCCGTTTGAGCCCAAAACCGGGCTGAAAGAACCCCTCTCCGGACGCAAACAGGTAGCCTGGGCAGATCCTCTGGACCTGGCAGAAGTCAAAGCCTGCGCCAAGGCACTGGGCGGTACCATCAACGATGCCCTGCTCTGCACCGTTACCGGCGCTCTGCAGCGGCATTTCGCAGCGCACAAGGAAGCCATTCCCGATTGCGGAATCCGCGTTGCCGTTCCATTCAACCTGCGGCCTCTTGATCAACCCATCGAAACCCTGGGCAACCAGTTCGGCCTGGTGTTGGTGACCCTCCCGGTGGAAGTGATGGACCCGCTCATGTGCTTCCAGCAGGTGCAGGAGAACATGAACCGGTTGAAGCGCTCCTATCAGGCCCAGGTTACCTACAGCCTCCTTGATTTATTCGGCCGCGGCCCCGACATTCTTGAACGCCGGGCACTGGACCTGCTCAGCAACAAGGCGTCTGCCGTGCTCACCAACGTGCCGGGCCCCAAAGAGGCCCTCTACCTGGCTGGCAGCAAGGTGACCCAGCCCATGTTCTGGGTACCCCAGAGTGGCACCATCGGCATCGGCATGAGCATTCTCAGCTACGCGGGCACCGTTCAGTTTGGCATTACCGTCGACAAAGCCATCCATGCCGACCCCAATGCCGTGATGGACTACTTCCGGGAAAGCTTCGACGCCTTGCGCCACGCGGCCCTTGCCGGCCGACAGGATGCCCTCACTCGCGAGGCCAGTTGAGAGGTATAGGTATAAATCTCACGAATAACCCTTGAAGTCCGGCAATCCGGACACATATACTGGTTATGCAAGGGGACGACTTGGCTTCGACGCCGGTGACGAACCCTTGGGTGCATGTCGAGATGGCAGCGAATCTCGTAAATCCAAAGCTGCTTTAAAATAGTCGCAAACGACGAAAACTACGCACTGGCGGCGTAAGCCGTTCCAGTCGTCCTGGCTGAGGCGCCTATAACTCAGTAGCAACATCCCAGGACGTCATCGCTTATAGGCTGCTCCGCTACCCAGAGCTCACTGGTTAGCGGCTAAGATTAAAGAGCTCGCCTCTTGCACCCTGACCTTCGGGTCGCTTGAGGTTAAATCAATAGAAGGACACTAAGCATGTAGACCTCAAGGCTGAGTGCTGGCGGACGCGGGTTCAATTCCCGCCGTCTCCACCAAATTTAGGTTTCTCCGGAACACCCCGGAACCCAAAACCTCCTCAAAAGCCCCGCCAGTCGGGGCTTTTTTTCGTTTTAGCCGTCCAAATTATTCCAACGAGTTCCGCTGGAATCCGCATATTTTTGTGGGTAAATTTGTGGGTAAAGATCGGGCCTACCCACACTGGCCCGCGTCCATACCCACAACTAAAGCGGACAGCCATGAGCAGAGCGGCCAACAAGCTAACCAACACTGCAGTCAAGAACGCCACGACGGAGGGCAAGGCACAGCGCAAGCTTGCAGACGGTGGAGGGCTGACCCTAGTGGTGAAGCCAGAATCGAAAGTGTGGTGGCTCCGGTACCGTTACGACGGAAAAGAGAAAACTCTTACCCTCGGAGCATACCCACAAACCTCACTCAAGGAAGCAAGGGCCAAGCGCGACGAAGCAAAGCAACTGCTGACTGAAGGGATCGACCCCGTTACCCACAGGGCTACCCACAAAACCAAGCGGGTAGAAGCCACCGCCAACACCTTCAAGGCCGTGGCAACCGAATGGCTGAAGGAGGTACACCAGAAAGCCGTGGTAGAGGAACACTACAACCGGAACGTTCGCCGCCTGGAGCAACACGCCTTCCCCAAGCTTGGCCGCCGCCCTATCAGCGAGATAGAGCCATCCGACATCCTGACGACATTGCGGGACGTAGCGAAGACTGGCCGGGTAGAAACAGCCCACCGGGTAAAAACCTTAATTAGTCAGGTATTCCGCTACGCAGTGAGCACAAGCCGAGTCCAGCGAGACATGACCGCAGACCTCCAAGGCCTGTTGCCGGCTTCGCAAACAAAACACCACGCAGCCGTGGTGACTCCTGACGAGATTGCCGACCTCCTGAAGCGAATTGATACCTACTGGGGCACCCCAACCGTCTGCATGGCTTTGAAGTTATCACCCTTGCTTTTTTTAAGGCCTGGAGAGCTTCGCACCATGAAGTGGGAGCAGATCGACTGGGAAGCCGCCACCTGGACAACTGAGCGCACCAAAAACGGAGAGCCACTGGTAGTGCCGCTCGCACGCCAAGCCATCGAGCTGCTGAATCAAATCAGGGAAGTTAATGGCAAGTGGGAGTGGGTGTTCCCAGGCGGCCATAGCAAGAACAAACCCATGAGCAACAACGCAGTCAGAACAGCCCTAACACGGCTGGAGCTGCACGGCATCATGTCTGCCCACGGATTCAGAGCCATGGCCCGAACCGTTCTTACCGAACGTTTGGGCTTCAGAGCCGAGATTGTAGAGATGCAGCTGGCCCACCGAGTGAAGGATATGCACGGCAGAGCCTACAACCGGACAACCTGGCTACCTGAACGCCAGGCCATGATGCAGCAATGGGCCGACTACCTGGACAACCTGAAGAAACCTGACAACAACGTGACACCAATTCACAAAACCGCCAACTGAGATAACACGGAGACGTTATGAATACGAACACCAGCAACGCAGAAATCAGAGCAAAATTGATGGATGCCGAGGCCATCCTTCTGCACCTCTCCAACGCAGAAAAGCTGCTGCAACAGGACTCCCCCGAAGTATTGGTTACCGCACTGGCAGAGAAAGCACAATCACTCGTGTCAGAAGCAAGCGAAGCCCTTGAACTACAAAATAAGGCAAGTTGACGAGCACGCAACACCCACTGCAGAAGTGTTGCGCAACGCCCCAACAGTGGAACGCTACATACGCCCCACTATTGGGGAGCTTCTGTTACCAACCCCGTCATCAAAGGATTAACAGGCCGGTTAACACACCAGCCCTGAGAAAAGCGCCCCTTCACCTTTTTAGGCACTCTGCAAACCTCACAGGAAACTATTGGTATCATTGCCGAAAGAGGTTAACACTGGGTTAACACGGTTTTTTCGCATTTCGGAAAAGTCATTCCGGCGCCTCCACATCAGATGCGTTCCATGGTTTGGCTACTTTCGGGAAACACGCAACACCCGACGCAACACGATATTGGCTAGTTTGGAAAAGGACAGAAATTCGGCATGCAGTCGTACTATTACCTACCACAGCTTCTCCAGGGCTCGCCTTACGAGCTTTCTTTACTTGATGCTTTGCATCTGGGAGCAACTGAAGCTCTCCCCCTTTACGCCCAACTGCCGGATCTCGTCATTCTGGAAAATATGAGCACGCGTGAACTCGAAACTGTTGGAGACCTCTACCTTCAAGTTTCAAGAGAGCTCGTATCAGTTATGGAAAGAGATGCCGTACGAGCAGCGGTGCACCCAGTATCCGAACGTGTGACTAAGTTAACGACAGCGTATCCCCTCGAAGTGGGCACACTCGATGACAGATCTAACAGATACTCCCACAGAACCTTACCTTTTAACCTTCAGCCCAATGAAGCAGTTGATGTTTTTGTCGATATGGATTTAGACAGCGGCGGGGAGGGTAGATTGCGCCCAACGGAAGCCACACATCCCAAGATAGATATTGCCGACCTACTCTGCTGGACTGATGATTTGGAAATGCTGGCGGACAAAGGCCGCATAAAATGCCGGACTTACGACACCAGTACCGCTGCCAGCAGCCAGCCAGAAAGCGATCGTGAGCTAACAGTGCTTCGCCGTACGCAGAGAACCCTTGCCGCCCTGGCTATCGGCCTTTCAGGTAAATATCCCGCCTACAAGAACGGAAGCAAGCCGAACGCCTCACAACTGGCGAAGCTGGCAACAGAGCATTTACGTGACACCACCAGCGACCGCACTCCGCACGGCTTCGGCGAAACCACCGCCCGCCTGACCATTGCGGAAGCGCTGAAAGCCTGCCCTGAACTGGCAGAAAGTCTCGTCGAGCCAGACTGACAACTGTCATTTGATTCTGACAACCGTCACCGATCAACGGCCGGTCATTAGAGGATTACCCCGAACCTAAACGGAACAAAGGGGTAATCCAGATGACCGAACAACCGAAAACCCAACAAACCGCAGTCACCGCCCGCCAGCAAATCGACCGGATGCTACGCCGTAAAGAAGTCGAGCAAATCACCGGTCGAAGCCGCAGCTCCATCTACGATGGGATTGCCACTGGCACTTTCCCGAAGCCGGTAAAAATAGGAGCCCGCGCCGTAGCGTGGCCTGAGTCGGTAATCCGGGCATGGATCGCTGAGCGCATGGAAGGGGGCCAGGCATGAAAAAGGCACCCGCCCCCGAAGGGGCAAGGCACCAGACCCGGCGCCAGTATAGCACCGCTGGCGGATACTCTGCCCTGCAAGAATCTATAAGGGCCGCCCTGCCGGAAAACGGCATAGAACCGGCCAACGTGGATGAATTTCTGTCACTGCTGGCTGACTCTGATAGCCAGTTCGTCCGAACCGGCACCGCCAGCAAACCCCGCAGCAAGAACCTATGGGGGATTGCCTACCACGACAGAGGGTTGCCCGTTGTGGTGATCGCCGGAGACTGGGCAACCGGGGCTGAAATGAAATGGGTAGCCGGGAACGTGGACACCATGACCCCGGCAGAGCGCCGCGCACTGAAATGCCGCATGGCTGAAGCCAAACAGGTCAGAGAGGAAGAACAGGCCCGGCAATGGGAAGTCAGAGCCGCCGCAGCCGTTCGCCGCTGGCAATCCGCCCAACCAGCAGATCCGCAACACCTCTACCTACAAAGCAGGGGCACAGACCCGCATAGAGCCCGCCAGCAAGGCAGCGAATTGGTGTTGCTACTGGTGGACTTCAACGGCAAGGGCTGGAGCCTGCAAACCATAGACGAGGCCGGGAATAAACGGCTGATGGCTGGCGGAAAGAAGGCCGGAAATTTCATTGTGGTGGATGGCCCGGACTACCCCGCCCGCGTGCTGATCTGCGAGGGCTTTTCGACTGGCTGCACCCTGGCAGAGATAGACCCCGCTGCCCTGGTACTCGCTGCCGTGGATTGCGGCAACCTTCAGACCGTAGCAACCGGAGCCCGCAACCGCTGGCCTGACGCTGACCTGATTGTGTGCGGAGATGATGACCGCCAGACACCGGGCAACCCCGGAGCCGCAGCCGCAAGGGCCGCCGCGCTGGCTGCCGGGGCACGGTTTGCCCTGCCGGACTGGCCGCCAGCCGCACCCCTGAACCTTTCCGATTTTAACGACCTGCACCAATGGCAAAGGGGGCAGCAATGACAGATCAGAGCCCTACACCTGAAAAAACAGGGGTTACAGAGGTTACAGGGGTTACACCCAGTAATGGCGCGGGCTGTAGCCGTAACCCCGAAAAAAAGGCCGGGGTTACAGGGGTTACAATTACCCCGCTGGCACCCATGGACGCACCGCCAGAGAACCCGGCAGAGCCAGAAATAGAGCGTTCATGCTTTCTGACCCATGATGATTGGTTCCAACTGAACGGGAAGAAACACCGCCCCGGCCTGTACTGGCATGGCATCAAAAACCCCGGAGAGGAAAGCCAGGCCGACATAGACGACTGGATAGGGGCACCGATTCACGCCCGCGCCATGACCCATGACGAGCAAGGCAGCAACCACGGGATGCTACTTGAGTTCGCAGACCCGCAAGGCCGCTGGAAGGTATGGGCCGCACCCATGGCCCTGTTGGCTGGCGGGGATGAACTGTTAAAAGAACTGCTGAAAAACGGCTATCGGTATGACCTGAGAAAAAAGGCCCTGTTTCTGCAATGGATGATGGGCCGCTATCCGAAAGAACACATAACCGCCGCCACCTGCACCGGATGGAGCCGAGAGGAAGACGCCTTTGTTTTGCCGACACACACAATCGGCAATCAGGCAATCCGGTTTCAGTCGGAGCACGCCGCCGCAGACACGTACAAGACAGCGGGCACGCTGGAAGGCTGGCGGGACAGCCTGGCGGGGCTTTGTGTCGGGAACCCTGTTTTGATTCTGGCGGTATCAACGGCATTTGCCGGGCCGCTACTGCTGAGAGCCAAACGGCAGCACGCCGGGGGCGGAGGGATTCACCTTGTCGGGGGTTCTGGCACGGGTAAGACCGGAGCCGCACAGATGGCCGCCAGCGTATGGGGCGGGCCTGACTATGTGATGACCTGGCGGGCCACCGGCAACGGACTGGAAGCCACCGCAGCCGCCCGGAATGACACCCTTCTGCCCTTGGATGAAATCGGGGAAAGCAACGCTTTTGAGATTGGCGAGACGGTTTACGCCCTGGCAAACGGACTGGGCAAGCAACGGGCCGCGCGCACTGGCGGGGCCAGGCTTTCGGCACGCTGGCGGATTGTGACCCTATCGACCGGGGAGCACACGTTAGCCACCCACATGAAAAAGGCCGGGGCCGGTATCAAAGCCGGACAGGAAGCCCGCCTTCTGGATCTTCAGGTAGACAACCGCGCCTTCGGCACCTACGACAACTTGCACGACTATCCGAACGGGGCCGCCTTCAATAGCGCCATTAAAGAGCGTTCGGGGCGGGACTATGGGCACGCTGGCCCCGCCTTCATTGAAGCCCTGCTGAATGACACGGAAGACAGAGCGGCACAGTACAACCTGCTGACGACTGCTAACACCTTCAGCGCCCGTGATGGGGTAGAGGCCAGAGCCGCCAGCACGTTTACCCTGATCGCCCTGGCTGGAGAGATTGCCACGGAATACGGCTTAACCGGATGGCCTGAAGGGGTAGCACTGGAAGCCGCCGCCGATATGTTCCAAAGCTGGAAAGACAACCGGGGCCAGGGCCAAACCGAAACCCGGCAAGTACTGGAAGCCGTGACCGCCTTCATTGAAACCCACGGGGACAGCCGGTTTACCGAGATACACCCGACCAGCCCGGAGCCTGTGAAGGCCAGCGGGCAAGGCCGGGCCGGATACTGGGAGGACACAACCGAAGGCCGGGTATTCCTATTCACCGCCGCCGCGCTGGAGGAGGCCGCCAGGGGGTTCGATAAGCGCCGGATAATCGAAACCTTGGACGCTGAAGGCTGGCTAGTTGAAAAAGACACCGGCAAACGCTCAAAGCTGAGACGGGCCGGGGGTAAATCAACGCGCCTGTATGCCGTATTGCCACGGGATGCCGAGCAATGAGTGTTGCCAGCCTAATTGCCCGGAAACTGGGCCAGCCTGTAACCCCTGTAACCCGGAAGGAAAACACCGGGGTTACGGCTGTAGCCCTTGGGGCACAAGGCTGTAACCCGTGTAACCCCTGTAACCCCACCAAATCGAGGTACACAGACAAAAACCCGGAGCCGGTAAACCCTGACGCCCTGCTGATGGAGATTGTCCAAACCCTTCAGGCCAGCCCCGCCAGCTTGCGGGCCCTGCTGGATTCAGACGATATGCGGGACATAGCCGAAGGGGCAACCAGCCGGGCCCACCTGCTGGCGTACTTCAGGCTGATGCGTTCGGACGGGCACCCGCTGGCGGACGATACACCAGAGCCCACCAGGCAGCCCCAGAGCCGCCCCGGACACGTTGAACTGATGCAGGCATGGAAGCCTGCCCATGACGCACTGATTAACCACCTGATGGCCTGCCAGCTCTGTCATGCGCCCAGGAATAGATACTGCCCCGAAGGCCAACAGTTGCGCGAAAACTACCACGCCGCTTACGACCGCTCGAAGTTACTCCCAAGCCCCTTAACCTTGCCTAACCCCACCAACTGACGTAAAACAACCCTATATCGAGTGGTTAGCAAGCAATACACCCCGGTATTGCCCGTTACACTCCGGAACAATCCAAGGCACGAACCGACACAGCCTGTCGCTCCGTGCCTTTACGCTTTATCAGAGAGCCCAAGCAGTAACTTCTCATAGGGAACAACCGAGCAATGAACAACACGGAACAGCAATTCCTCAAAGCCCTGGACGACAAGCTCTGGAAAGCCGCCGACAAGCTCCGCGCCAACCTGGATGCCGCCAACTACAAGCACGTGGTGCTGGGCCTGATCTTCCTGAAGTACGTCTCCGATGCCTTCGAGGAGCGCCAGGAAGAGTTGCTGGAACGGTTCAAGGATGAAAACGACGACATCTACTACCTGCCGCCGGAAGACTACGACGGCGACGAGGACTACCAGCAAGCGCTTCTGGAAGAACTGGAAGTATTAGATTACTACCGCGAGGCCAACGTGTTCTGGGTGCCCAAGCCCGCCCGCTGGAGCACCCTGAAAGAGAAAGCCGTGCTGCCCGTGGGCACCGTGCTCTGGCAGGACGACGCCGGTAACGACATAAAACTGCGCTCCGTGTCCTGGCTGATCGACAACGCCCTGGAAGAAATCGAGAAGAGCAACGCCAAGCTCAGGGGCATCCTCAACCGCATCAGCCAGTACCAGTTGGACAACGACAAGCTGCTGGGCCTGATCAACACCTTCTCCGACACCTCCTTCACCAAGCCGGTATTCGAGGGCGAGAAACTGAGCCTGCACAGCAAGGACATACTCGGCCATGTGTACGAATACTTCCTGGGCCAGTTCGCCCTGGCCGAAGGCAAGCAGGGCGGCCAGTATTACACCCCCAAGAGCATCGTCACCCTGATTGTCGAAATGCTGCAGCCTTACTCCGGCCGGGTGTACGACCCGGCCATGGGCTCCGGCGGGTTTTTCGTTTCCAGCGACAAGTTCATTGAGGAGCACGCCAGCGAACAGCACTACGACGCTGCCGAACAGAAGAAGCACATCTCCGTGTACGGCCAGGAATCCAACCCCACCACCTGGAAGCTGGCCGCCATGAACATGGCCATCCGGGGCATCGACTTCAACTTCGGCAAGAAAAACGCCGACACCTTTCTGGACGACCAGCACCCAGACCTGCGCGCTGATTTCGTGATGGCCAACCCGCCGTTCAACATCAAAGACTGGTGGAACGAATCCCTGGCCGACGACGTGCGCTGGAAATACGGCACACCGCCCAAGGGCAACGCCAACTTTGGCTGGATGCAGCACATGCTCCACCACCTGGCACCCACCGGCAGCATGGCCCTGCTGCTGGCCAACGGCTCCATGAGCTCCAACACCAACAACGAAGGCGAAATCCGCAAGCGCCTGGTGGAAGAAGACCTGGTGGAGTGCATGGTCGCCCTGCCCGGCCAGCTGTTCACCAACACCCAGATCCCGGCCTGTATCTGGTTCCTGACCCGGGACAAAGCCAACGGCATGGTGCGCAACGAGAAAAAGCGCGACCGCCGGGAAGAGTTCCTGTTTATCGATGCCCGCAACCTGGGCTTTATGCGGGATCGGGTGCTGCGGGACTTCACCAATGAGGACATCGCCAAGGTCGCCGACACCTTCCATGCCTGGCAGCGCGGCGAGGGTTATGAAGATGTCGCCGGCTTCTGCAAATCCGCCAGCCTGGATGAGATCAAGAAGCATGACTTTGTGCTGACGCCGGGGCGCTATGTGGGTGCTCAGGAGCAGGAAGACGATGGAGAGCCCTTTGCTGAAAAGATGGCGCGGCTGACCATCCAACTGCGGGAGCAGTTTGCGGAGAGTGACCGGCTGGAGGCTGAGATTAAGCGGAATCTTGGGGGGCTGGGTTATGAGTGCTGAGCTCGGTCACTTTGCCAAAGTACAGGGAGGATTTGCATTCAAGAGCAAAGACTTTGGAAGCGAGGGCATACCAGTCATCAAGATTGCGAATGTCACAGGCGGTGGCTTTGTCGATCTTAGCTCTTACGAGTGTATTCAGCCCGACCTTTACCCTAGGATTGGTCAGTTCTTGACCGAACGAGATGATGTACTGATCGCAATGACTGGCGCAAATGTGGGCAAGGTAGTTCGAGTCAACCATGAACAGCCGCAATGTGCTATAAATCAGCGTGTTGGACGATTACAGATAAAAGCTCATTGTGAGTATTCTAAGGATTTCTTTTACTATCTGACCTCTTCTCCAGCCGGTTATCAACACTTTGTCGGTGCCGCCTATGGGTCTGCACAGCCAAACATCAGCGGAGCACTGATCGAGAGGTTACAGGTCCCAGATATTTCCCCAGCTAGCGCCAATCAAGCCGCTAGCTTTCTGAGACAGATCGACGACAAAATCCACCTCAACCACCAAATTAACCAAACCCTCGAACAGATGGCCCAAGCCATCTTCAAAAGCTGGTTTGTCGATTTCGACCCGGTGAAAGCCAAGATCGCCGCACTGGAAGGCGGCGGCAGCGAGGAAGACACCCTGCTCGCCGCCATGCAGGCCATCTCTGGCAAAGGCGAAGCGGAGCTAACCCGCCTCCAGACCGAACAGCCCGAGCAATACGCCAAGCTCCGCACCACCGCCGAGCTGTTTCCGTCGGCTATGCAGGATAGTGAGTTGGGGGAGATTCCGGAGGGGTGGAGCGTAACCAGGGTCAACGAAATAGCTGAAATCGTGAAGGGTAAGTCCTATAAAAGCGCCGAGCTAGAACCTTCACAAACAGCCTTGGTGACCTTGAAATCCTTTAACCGGGGAGGCGGCTACCGGCTTGATGGCCTGAAAGAATACACTGGGAAATATAAGTCACAGCAGGAGGTGATGGCAGGTGATTTAATCATTGCCTACACGGACGTAACTCAAGCTGCCGATGTGATTGGTAAGCCAGCAATGGTCATTGGAGATGAGAGGTATGAGCACCTAGTAATATCACTAGACGTTGCTGTAATTCGCCCCGTCGACTTGGCCCTTAAACCTTACCTATATGGTCTCGCCAAGACGGATACGTTTCAGTATCACACGAAGGCACATACAACGGGCACGACTGTTCTGCATCTAGCAAAGAACGCAGTACCAGAGTATCCGCTCGCGTTGCCCTCGAAAGCTCTGATTGATGCTTACGCAGGTCAGGCAACCCCGTTATTCACTCTTATTAATGAAAAAGTACAAGAGAGCCGTTCGTTGGAGTCGCTACGGGACACTTTATTGCCAAAGCTCCTGTCGGGTGAGCTCTCCATGCCCAGCACGATAGATCAACTTGTAGCAGAGCCGCAAAGAGCAGAGCGGGAGGTAACTTGATGGAACTCTGGCTAACCCGAGCAGGATCTCACGGCGAGTTTGAGCAGAAGTTCTTGGACGAGGGCCGAATATATCTGACCTGGGACGAACTGGGTGAAGATCTGTCGAAACTGGATAACCGGCAGTCCCTTCTGGCACTCCTTGAGCAGACTTACCCGAATGAAAAGCTGAAACGGTTACAGAACCACAGCAGCCAAATCTGGCCGTTCGTCAAAACGATGCAAGCCGGTGACTGGGTGGTGCTCCCCTCCAAAAAACAGCCTGTGGTGTATGTCGGGAAGATAACAGGGGACTACGTTCATAACGCCAAAGGCCCGGATCCCTTCTTCCACTGGCGATCCGTCGAGTGGTTTGGGCAGGAGATCCCCCGCTCTCACTTTGGGCAAGACCTGCTCTACAGCTTCGGCGCGTTCATGACTATCTGCCGCATCAGGCGCAACAACGCATTGCTACGCCTACAGGCCATGCACAAGGCTGGCTGGCAGGCTGAGAACACCAAGTCAGTGATACAGCATACCGGCCAGCCCACTAACCACGATGCCGATGATGTATCCGATGATGACGGCTTCGATTTCAATCTGGCAGACCTGGCCAAGCAACAGGTGGTCAGCCTTATTGAGCAGAAGTTCAAAGGCCATGAGTTAACCCGATTAGTCGGTGCCATACTCAAGGCACAAGGCTACACCATCTGGCAGAGCCCCGAAGGTGCAGACGGCGGCGCCGATATTCTGGCCTCCAACGGCATGATGGGCTTCGGTAGCCAAACCATCTGTGTGGAGGTGAAGTCCGGCACTGGAACGGTGGACAGGCCCACTGTGGACAAGCTCTTGGGAGCCATGTCGAAGTTCAACGCCGACCATGGTCTGTTTGTCGCGTGGGGCGGGTTCAAACAGAATGTGCAGAAGGACATGGCCAGCAGCTTCTTCCGTCTGCGGTTATGGTCTCAGGATGACTTGCTGGATGAGCTGTTCGCGGTATACGACAAGCTGGACGATGAGCTGAAGGCCCAGCTGCCACTAAAGCGAGTCTGGACGGTGGTTGCGGCCGATGACTGATGCCCGGATTACTGTCGAGGGAAAAGATGAGCAGTATGCACAAACTGCATATTGCTGAATCAGGCAAAAGGGATCGGGAACTCTCCGGTATTTCCGGAACGTTCGATCAGCGAGCAAATGCGCAGATTCGAAACCGGCAACCGCCGAGGATCTCTCGGTAGTTGCGCCACTTGCCCATAATCAGGCTTCCAGCCCAGGACAAGCGGTTTTCCGTCATCCAGAGTCCGAAAGAGCACAGGTTCCATTCCGGAACCCATGGCTAGAGAAAAGCCGCAAGCTCCCGAAGCGAAACCGTTTGCGGAAGTAAATCGCGTGTATTTGCATGGCGACAAGTCTTGAGTAGATGCGTTCAAGTAAGGAAGTACGAAATGACGGAAGATCAGCTGGAACAACAATGCCTGGAATGGTTTGCCGAAGGCGGCTGGGAAATCGCCCACGGGCCTGACCTAGCACCGGAGGGCGAAGCCCCGGAACGCGCCGATTACCGGCAGGTATTGTTGCTGGCGGATCTTGAGGCGGCTATTCACCGCATCAACCCTCACCTGCCCCAGAGCGCCGTTGAACAGGCTGTGGCGGTCGTCCGCAAACCGGAAAGCCTGGATGTGGTGATCAGCAACCGGGCCTTTCACCGCCTGCTGCTGGACGGTGTGCCGGTGGAGTACAAGCGCGACGACAAGGTAGTTCACGACCAGGCCTTTCTGGTGGACTTCGGCGACCTGTCCGCCAACCGCTTCCGGGCCATCAACCAGTTCACCCTCGAAGGCTCCAAGCAACTGCGCCGGCCGGATGTAATCTGTTTTATCAACGGCCTGCCCCTGGCAGTACTGGAGCTGAAGAGCCCCGGCGCCGAGAACGTGAACATCTGGGATGCCTACAACCAGATCCAAACCTACAAAGACGAATGCTCCGATCTGTTTGCCTACAACGAAGCGGCCATCATCAGCGACGGCTATCTGGCCAGGGTAGGCTCCCTAACCGCCAGCCAGGAACGCTACATGCCCTGGCGCACCATCAAGCATGAGGACGACAAGCCCCTGCTGGAGTGGCAGCTGGAAACCATGGTGCGAGGCTTCTTCGACCGGGAGCTGTTTCTGGATTACATCCGCTACTTCGTGATCTTCGAGACGGACTCCGACAAGCTGATCAAGAAGATTGCTGGTTATCACCAGTTCCACGCGGTGCGTGAGGCGGTTCGTGCAACCGTGATTGCAGCTCGGGATATCAGCGGCGATGGTATCAGTGAGAAGCGCGCCACCTACGGCGACGAGGTTCTGCCGGGCAGCAAGAAAGCCGGGGTGGTTTGGCACACCCAGGGCTCCGGCAAGAGTATTTCCATGTGTTGTTACGCCGGCAAGCTGCTGCAACAGCCGGAGATGAACAACCCCACGCTGATCGTCGTCACCGACCGCAACGATCTTGACGGCCAGTTGTTCGCCACTTTCAGCGCCGCCCGGGAATTGTTGAAGCAAGAGCCCGTGCAGGCCGACGACCGGGACACCCTGCGCCGCTTGCTGTCTGAGCGGGAATCCGGCGGCATCATCTTCACCACGGTTCAGAAATTCGCCCTGCTGAACGACGAATCCGGACACCCGATTCTGAACGACCGCCACAACATCGTGGTGATCTCAGACGAGGCCCACCGCAGCCAGTACGGCCTGAAAGCCACCCTCAAGAAAGACGGCACCTACAAGTTCGGCTACGCTCGCCACATGCGTGATGCCCTGCCCAATGCCTCGTTCATCGGCTTTACCGGCACCCCCATCGAGAGCGAAGACAAAGACACCCGGGCCGTGTTCGGCGATTACGTTTCCATCTACGACATCCAGGATGCGGTGGACGATGGTGCGACCGTGCCCATCTTCTACGAATCCCGCCTGGCCAAGCTGGACATCAACCGCGAACAGATCGAGGAGCTGTCCGATCAGGTGGAGGAAGTGGTTGAAGACGACGAAGACGTTGGCAGCCGCGAGAAAACCAAGGGCGAGTGGAGCCGGCTGGAGAAGCTGGTGGGTGCCGGCCCGCGACTGAAGCAGGTGGCGGAAGACCTGGTGAACCACTTTGAAACCCGCTCCAGCACCATCGACGGCAAGGCCATGATTGTGGCCATGAGCCGGGAGATTGCGGTTCACCTGTATAACGAGATTGTCGCCCTGCGCCCGGAGTGGCACGACGATGATCCCGAGAAAGGTGCCATCAAGGTTGTGATGACCGGCTCCGCCTCTGACCGGGCCCTGCTGCAGCCGCACATCCACAACAAGCAGACCAAGAAACGGTTCGAGAAGCGCTTCAAAGACATCAACGACCCGCTCAGGCTGGTGATCGTGCGGGATATGTGGCTGACCGGCTTCGATGCGCCCTGCTGTCACACCATGTATGTGGACAAGCCCATGAAGGGCCACAACCTGATGCAGGCCATTGCCCGGGTGAACCGCGTGTTCAAGGACAAGCCCGGCGGGCTGGTGGTGGATTACATCGGCATCGCCAACGAGCTCAAGCAGGCCCTGAAAACCTACACCGACGCCAAGGGCAAGGGCTCCCCCACCCACAGCGCCGAAGAAGCCTATGCCATCCTGCTGGAAAAGCTGGACATCATCCACGGCATGTTTGCGCCCGGCCCCAAAGGTAAGGGATTCAGCTATAGCGGTTTTGACACCGAGCCCCGCAAGGTTCTGCTGGCCACCGCGAACTATGTGCTCAGCCTGGAAGACGGCAAAAAGCGCTTCTTGGATACCGTGCTGGCCATGAACAAAGCCTTCTCCCTGTGCGCCACCCTGGACGAAGCCCAGGCGCTTCAGAAGGAGGTGGCGTTCCTGTCGCAGGTGAAGACGGCCATCACCAAGTTCACCAGCGTAGACAAGAAGCTGACCGAGGAAGAGAAGAACAGCGCCCTGAAGCAGATCCTGGACAACGCTTTGGTGGCCGAAGGGGTAACCGATGTCTTCGCCCTGTGCGGACTGGACAAGCCCAACATCGGCCTGCTCTCTGACGAGTTCCTGGAAGACGTGCGGCAGATGCCCTACAAGAACTTCGCCGTGGAACTGCTGGAGAAGCTGCTCAAGGACGACATCAAAGCCAAGACCCGCAACAACGTGGTGCAGGAGAAGAAATACGCCGACCGCCTGCAGGAGACGCTGCGCAAGTACAACAACCGGGGCATCGAGACAGCCCAAGTAATCGAAGAGCTGATCGCCATGGCCAAGCAGTTCCAGGCCGAAATGGAGCGGGACGCTGCCCTCGGCCTGAACCCGGACGAAGTGGCCTTCTACGATGCCCTAGCCAGCAATGAAAGCGCGGTGCGGGAGCTGGGAGACGAGATCCTGAAGAAGATCGCCGTGGAGATCACCGACAAGCTGCGCAAATCCACCACCGTGGACTGGCAGGTGCGAGAGAGCGTGCGGGCCAAGCTGCGGATTCTGGTGCGGCGGACGTTGCAGCGTTACAAGTATCCGCCCGATAAGGCGCCGGCAGCGATTGAACTGATCATGGAACAGGCGGAAGCCCTGTCTAACCACTGGACGAAGTAATGTATTACTACACCGAGGACTTCGACGACAGAAGTTAAGGCTATGAGGAACAACTGAGTATTGTTTTACTCATCGTGGACAAGCGCGTTGATTGCCCATGTTGAAAAATGTTGAACGAAGAACAGCCCTTAATCGTGCTTCGATAGCCCTGACTTGGGGCTCTGAGTTCCTGTCTGTTCCGGGGGTAGCGAGCACTGAATGTGGGTATGCATGTGGGTATTTTCAAAGGCATACCCAAGGACATTCCAACTTATTCAACATTTTACAGGATAACTTCAGTGGACGCCGTCTCCACCAAACACCAAGAGAAAAGCCCCTGATTTCAGGGGCTTTTTTTATACTCGTGCGACCCATCCGCCTGACTGTCGCTCCCGCGCTACCTGCCCCATCATCGTCCAAGGATTCGATAACGGTGATGGCCTGTTGGTCGAATCGTCTCAATGCTGACTCTTAGCGGAGCTCCTCAGTGGCCTCTGGTCCGATCTGGCATCAGATCTGGTTGCAATACGAAAGCCTGTCAGGGTGCCTCAGTTCCGCTGGTGGTCCACTTTTCACGAGTCCCCCACCCAAAAAGCGCATTGCGCCGGCGCCGCTCCCATCGCTAGAATCGTAAGCTTGATAAATAAAAACACAAGGAGTCTGCCATGCCCACTCAATGGTTCCGCGCTGCGGCGCTGTGCGTGTCTACCACCCTGGCGTCCGTTCCGGCCTTCGCCGCCGGTTTCGAAGATATGGACCCGGTCACCCTGCGCCTTGCTCACGTGGTGAACGAACAGGACGGTTTCCACGTGGCCGCCATGAAGTTCCGTGACCTGGTGGCCGAGCGCACCGACGACAAGGTCACCGTCAAGATTTTCCCCAACGCCAGCCTGGGAGATGAACGAACCCTGCTGGAGGGCATGCAGATTGGCAGCGTCGATATGGGCGTGATCACCAACGGCCCGGTGGCCAACTTTGTGGAAGACATGGCGGTGTTCGAACTGCCGTTCCTGTTCCCGACCCGCCAGGACGCCTACCGGATTCTGGACGGCGACATCGGACAGGAACTGCTGGACCGGCTGTCTGAGGTCAATCTCAAGGGTCTGGCCTACGCAGAGCGTGGGTTCCGCAACCTGACCAACAGCGAGCACCCGGTAAACACGCCGGCGGATATCGACGGGCTGCGCATCCGCGTTATGGAAAATCCAGTTTACATCGATACCTTCCGTGATCTGGGCGCCAATGCCATCCCCATGGCCTGGACCGAGGCTCTGACGGCAATGCAGCAGGGCACCATCGACGGCCAGGAAAACCCGGTGAACGTGGTCTACGCCTTTAAACTTAGCGAAACCCAGAAATACATGACAATGACCCGGCACACATACGCGCCGGCGGTGTTCGTGATGGGTATGCCCACATGGAACAAACTGCCGAAGGCGGCCCAGGATGTGATCGTGAAGGCGGCACACGAGGCGGCCGAGTACGAGCGCGCGGACAACGCGAAGAAAGAAGATGAGCAGCTCGCGGCGCTCAAGAAGGCCGGTATGCAGATCAACGATAACCCGGATCTGGCGGCGTTCCAGAAAGCCGTTGAGCCGGTCTACAAAAAGTACGGCGAGCAGTTTGGTGATTACCTCGAGCGTATCCGGGCCGAGCTGAAGAACTGACGTGCTGCGCTGGATTACCCACATGGACCGCGCGGTGGCCGCGGTCCTCAAACCGGTGCTTGCCGGCGGCATTGCCGCATTGATAGCCGTGATCACCCTGCAGATTGTGTCCCGGGTGCTGTTCTCCGCCGTTGGCTGGACGGAGGAAGTCGCCCGGTTCCTGCTGGTGTGGCTGACCTTTCTCGGTGCCGTACTGGCCTGGGCGCAGCGCCGGCACATTGTGGTGACAGTGCTGGTGGATCGGCTGCCGCCCGCGGTGCGCCGGTGGCTGTCCGCGCTGGCACTGGCATGCGCGGTGGCAGCGCTGGTGGCCCTCGCCTGGATTGGTTACCAGTACATGATAATGCAGAGCTATCAGAAGTCGGCGTCGCTGCGGGTGCCGATGATGTATATCTACGCGGTGATCCCCCTAAGTGCGTGCCTTATGGCCCTTCTCGGGCTGGCTGATCTGGTACGAATGTGCCGGGGCGGGATGCTGTCCGAGCCTGACGATGACAGCGCCACGGATTCCGGCGAAGGGGAGGGCAAGGCATGAGCCTACTGCTGTTCGGGCTGTTTTTTGTGCTCCTGCTGCTGGGCCTGCCCGTGGCCGTGGCAATTTTTGGCGCTACCCTGGTGGCCTTGCAGGGCGACAGTGTGCCGCTTCTGGTGATGCCCCAACAGATGTTTGCCGGCGTCGATTCGTTCGCGCTGGTGGCGGTGCCCATGTTCATCCTGGCCGGGGATATCATGGCGGAAGGGCAAGTGAGCGCACGGCTGGTGGCTCTGGCGGACGCGATGATCGGTTTTCTCAAGGGTGGCCTGTCGATTGTTTCGGTGCTGGCCGCCATGTTCTTCGCGGCGATTTCCGGCTCCGGCGCCGCCACCACCGCTGCGGTAGGTTCCACGCTGGTGCCGGAACTCAAGCGCAAAGGCTATGATCCGGCCTCCGCCGCCAGCCTGATCGCTGCCGGTGGGACCATCGGTGTGGTAATTCCCCCATCGGTACCGATGATCATCTACGCGGTGATTGCCCAGGAATCGGTGTCCAAGCTGTTTCTGAGCGGGTTCCTGCCGGGCCTGGCTATGGGCTTGGGTTTGATCATCGTAGCGCTGGTGCAGGGTCATCGGCGGGCGTATCCACGAGGCAGCGCCTTTTCCCTGGCTACCATCTGGCGGACCTTCCGGGCGGCCTTCTGGGGATTGATGACGCCGGTGATCATTCTCGGCGGCATTTTCTCCGGGGTGTTCACGCCCAGCGAATCTGCGGTGATTGCCGTGAACTACGCCATCCTGGTGTCGCTGTTCATCTATCGGGACCTGAACCTCCAGGACATCTACCGTCTTTTCATCCGGGCGGCAGTCACCACGGCGGTGATCATGTTCGTGATTTCCGCGTCGGCGGCCCTGAGCTGGGCGCTGTCAAACTGGCAGGTGCCCACCCGGCTGGCGGACCTGGTGCTGGGGCTGTCCACCAACAGCTTCGTGTTGCTGGGCCTGATGTTGATCCTGATCCTACTGACTGGAGTATTCATCGAGACCGCCTCGGCGTTGATCATCCTCACGCCCATTCTGCTCCCATTGGCCACCGGGCTGGGGATTGATACGGTCCACTTCGGCATCATCCTGGTGGTGGGGCTGGCCATTGGCATGATTACGCCACCGGTGGCCATCAACCTTTACGTGGCGTCGTCCGTAACCAAGCTCAGCCTGGAGCGCATCTCCCGGGCCGTGGTGCCCTACCTGCTAGTGCTGATTACTGTACTGATAATGGTGGCGTACGTGCCAATGTTGCTGGACTGAGGTCGGAGCGCCCTCTACGACCTGACAAACCCGTCACTTCCACTTCATGATTTTCCAGCACAATTCGTCTAGGTTGGCCAGATCTTTTGCAACAAAGCATCCAGTGTGAATCAACCCGACGACCCGGAAAATCTGGAGCAGCTGTTTCATCGGCTGCGCACCTCTACCGACGGCCAGCAGGACGTGACGGTATCGGACATTTTCCGGGCCGTAGGCGAACGCTCGTTCGGGCCGGTGGTTCTGGTGGCCGGGCTGCTTGTGGTCGCGCCGCTCATCGGCGATATTCCGGGGGTGCCCACGCTGCTGGGGTTATTGGTGCTTCTGACGCTGGGCCAGCTGCTGTTCCAGCGGCGATCAATCTGGTTGCCCGGGGCGATTGCCAACCGTCGGGTAAAGCGGGCGCAGTTGGTCAAGGGGCTGGACTGGCTGGACAAACCGGCGGCCTGGCTGGATCGTTACACCCGGCCCCGGCTGGTGTGGCTCACACGGGGACCGGGGCAGTATCTGATGGCACTGGAGTGCATGTCGGTGGCGGGCGCCATGCCGGCCATGGAGGTGGTTCCCTTCAGTGCCAACGGCGGTGGCCTGTCCCTGATGGCGTTCGGGCTGGCGATCATTGCCCGGGATGGGCTGCTGGCGCTGATCGCTTCGGTGATTACGGTCGGGACCTTCTGGTTCATTGGCTCGGCCCTGCTGGGCTGAATTGCTGCAGCTTCGCTTTCCACCCCTATCCTTTCGTCACCATTTGATACAAAGCTGCCTCGTTCCTCCGGTCTGGAAGCTGCTACTATTGCTACAGATTATTCCCCGATATCGGTAGCACCCCACTGCGCGGGTGGCGAGTAGCAAAAGGATCTCCAGTTCATGTCCGTCAAAACGAAACAGTCCCAGAAACTGCTGCTGTTCCGGCTCGCCGGTGAACGGCTGTTTGGTCTCGGCACACTGAAGATTCGGGAAATTCTGCCGTTCCAGCCACTGACCAAACTGCCCCACAGTCACCATGCGGTCATCGGTACGGCCACCTTCCGCGGCTCGGCGGTTCCGGTAATCGACATGGCGGCGGCGGTCGGGTATCCACCTCTGTCCCGGGAGGAGCGGGAGAAGGCGTCCATCATCGTCACCGATATCCAGCGGCAGGAAATCGGATTTCTGGTGCGCAGCGTGCAACAGATCGTCGAAGTTGACTGGCGCAAGGTGACGCCCCCACCCAAGGCTCTGGGGCACAATGCGTTCGTCACCGGGCTGCTGGACATGGACGGCACCATCATCCAGCTTCTGGATGTGGAGCTGTTGTTGGCGAGGGTGTATCCGGAGACTCTGGAACCACAGGACGTGGTGCTGACGGACGTCGAGCGGGAGACCCTGCGCACCCAGAACATTCTGCTGGTGGACGACTCGCAGGTGGCCCGCAAGCAACTGTGCGATGTCCTCGACAGCAAGGGGATCCAGTACCAGGTGACGGCCAATGGCGACCAGGCGTTCCAGACGCTGCTGCGCGATTACGAGCTTGGCAAGCCGATTGATATTCTGGTGAGCGATATCGAGATGCCCGGGCTGGACGGCTACGAACTGGCGTTCAATATCCGGGATAATGCGTCACTGAAACAGCCCTACATCATTCTGCACACGTCGCTGAACAGTGAAATGAGTCTGAGTTACGCCAATCAGGTCGGAGCCAACGAAGCCCTGACCAAGTTTGATGCGGACGAACTGCTCCACGCCATGCTTCGCGGCGCAGAGCAGTCCAGTCACTAGCGTTCCTGCCCCAGGTTCTCGAAGAATTCCCGGGTATCCGCCCGGATCTCTTCAAGGCTCGATTCCCACTGCTGCTGGTACTCACTCCAGGTATCACTGCTCAGTGAGGCAATGCGTTTACCCGCTTCAGCCACGGCGCGGCTGGCGTCCGCCAGATGTTCCGCCGTCGGCTCATCCAGTGCCTCTGCGCGGGTATCGAGATCCCGTGCCGCCTGCTGCAGAACGGCCCGGTCTTCCCGGGGTGCCTGCTGATTGTCCTTGAGCGCGTCGTTCAGGGAATCTTCCAGGGATTTCATAGCGTCCTGGAGCTTCTCCCCGAAAGACTCCATGGCGTCCTGTGCCTTATCCCGGAGGTCTTCAGAATAGGTCTGCAGGTCCTGGCCCAGCTGATCCATTCTCGCGTTAAAATCCTCTGAGGATTGCGAGAAGTTGCGGGCAATGCGGTCCCCCAGCCTGTTCAGCTCGCCCATCAGCCCCTGGAACGGCGACGGGTTGAGAATGGCCTCACCGGTGCGGTCGTAGTCGACCTGCCAGCCGTCCGGCCCCTGCACCAGGTAGGTAATCAGTTCCTGCCGCTCCCCCTCCGGCCGGTCTTCCGCCGGCAGGCGAGTGACGACGGTCGCTTTCGGCCCATCAATGACCACACGCCCGAACGAAGGCACCACATTGGTCCAGTTGTGCTTGTAACCGTCGAAGCGGGATTCGTCGGTCAGCGTGGAGTACTCCACCACATCACCGGCGTCGTTGTCGGCCATCGCCTGCCAGAACGCAGCAGCAACCTCCTGCGGCGTTTCCGGCTTACTGCAACCAGCCAACAACACTGCCGCGGCCAGAAAAGCCAGAAACCGGAGCCTGAAAACAGTCATTGCGTACACCTTTTGTCCGTTGAAGCGCAATGATACCGCGCTAGAGTTTGCAGGTCAGTTCCGCCAGTTCTTCGTCGAAGACCCGATGGTTTTCACTGTAATCCACCGGCACATCCACCAGATGGACGCCGCCCGCGGCCAGAGCCTTCTCAAGGGTCGGTTGCAGCTCTTCCGTCCGGGTAATGCGATGGCCGGTGGCCCCGTAGGATTCCGCGTAGGTCACGAAGTTCGGATTCCGGTAATCCAGTCCGAAATCGGCGAACCCTTCCTGGCCCTGTTTCCACTTGATCATGCCGTAGGCGCTGTCGTTGATGATCAGTACCACCAGGTCCAGATTCAGGCGGACGGCGGTTTCCAGCTCCTGGCTGTTCATCATGAATCCGCCGTCACCGCAAATCGCCATCACTTTCTGCTTCGGATACAGCATGGAAGCCATCATCGCGCTGGGCAGGCCGGCCCCCATGGAGGCCAGGGAGTTGTCCAGCAGAACCGTGTTGTTGTCGTACGCCGGGTAATTGCGGGCAAACCACAACTTGTACATGCCATTGTCCAGGGCAATGATGCCATCCTCCGGCACCACTGCCCGGACGTCCCTGACGATCCGTTGCGGAATCACCGGGAATCGGTCGTCGTCCGCCCGATCCTGGAGGTGCCGGTCCACGGCTTCCTTTACCTCCATGAAACGGCTGAAGTCGTGATTGCGACACTCGCCGCAGTTTTCCGCCATGTACTCCACGCTGTTGGCGATGTCCCCGACCACTTCGTGCTGGGGAAAGTACACCGGGTCCACATCGGCACCGGAAAAGTTCACGTGAATGACCTGCTTGCCGCCGGGCTTCATGAAGAACGGCGGTTTCTCGACCACGTCGTGGCCGACGTTGATCACCAGGTCGGCGTGGTTGATTGCACAGTGGACGAAATCCCCGGACGACAGGGCGGCGTTCCCCAGGTACCGGGGATGACGCTCATCAATGACGCCCTTGCCCATCTGGGTGGTGAAGAACGGTATGTTGGTGGAGTTGACCAGATGGATCAGCGCCTGCGACACCCGTTTCCGGTTGGCCCCGGCACCAATCATGATCAGCGGATGTTTGGCCTGGCGCAGCATCTCGCAGGCCATATCCAGGCTCTTGGTACTGGCCGTCGGTCTCCGGGCATCGCTGGGCTGGAAAATATGGGTGTCCGGCGCCGGCTCTTCCGCCGCAATGTCCTCTGGCAGCTCAAGATGGACCGCGCCAGGGCGCTCTTCGGAAGCCAGTCGGAAGGCCTCCCGCACCTTGGCGGGGATGGTGTTGGCGTTGCTGATCTGGCGGGTGTACTTGGTAAGCGGACGCATCAGATCGACCACGTCCAGGATCTGGAACAGGCCCTGCTTGGAGGACTTGATCGGCTTCTGGCCCGAGATCATCATCATCGGCATGGCGCCCAGCTGGGCATAGGCGGCAGCCGTGACCAGGTTGGTCGCGCCAGGGCCGAGGGTAGAGAGACAGACACCCACCTTGCCGGTGAGTCGGCCGTAGGTGGCGGCCATAAAGCCCGCCGCCTGTTCATGGCGGTTCAGTACCAGTTGAATATTCGAGGTGCGCAGTGCTTCGAGAAAATCGAGGTTCTCTTCCCCGGGAACCGCGAACAGGTATTTGACCCCTTCATTCTCCAGCGCCTGGATGAACAATTCCGCGCCGTTTCGAGCCCGGGAAGCTTGCTGGTTTGCCATGGTCCGTCCCCAACTGATGGATTTGATACCGAGCATACCATTGTACGACTGGTACACCGGAACCCAAGACTTACCATAAGTTCAAGAAGTGCGCTCAGTTCGAAATCGGAGGTTCTGCCTGCAGCGCCTCCGCCGGCACGCGATCCTCGCCCCAGCTGCGGTATACGCCATCCACCACGCGCTTCAGCTCTTCCTCGCCGACATTGGCCGGCTCGCCCCGCTCAAGAGGATCGAAATGGAAAATATAGAGGCGAGAGGTGAACTGCTCGAATGGCAATGAGGATTCCCCAAACCGCTCGCCGTGGCCCTCGGTACTGACCCGCACGTCATCACCCCAGTTCTGGCCACTGTCGTTGTTGGGATTGAAAAAATACACCCGCATCTGTTCACCCGGATCGAGCGCCACCCGCAGGATCGTGATCGCGTGCCAGCCAATGAACCGGGCCGCACTGTCGGTGACGGCGATACCCGCGGGCTGGGGGTGAATGAGCGGCTGGTTACCATTGTAATAGGGATGGTAACTAGCGTAGAAATGCCGGATAAACCCTTCCAGATCATCGAGCTTTCCGGTCTCCACATCCACGTTGATGGCAAAGCCGCGGCCGGCGGACCAGCCGTGAAACTCCGGATTCACCCATTTGTGAGGATCGCCGGGCCGGTCCGCACACAGGCGGCCCATCTCCGCGTAAATCCGATCCAGGTGCGGCACGACAACCAGGGAGACGGGGTCAAGGTCCAGAGTAACCTCCGATGCCAGCCCCCCAAGGCTCGTCGCCGACGACACAGGCTGCCCTTCAAAATGCATGATGATCTCGTTGTCGCGGGCGGCCCAGGCGACCATCTGCAACAGGTAATCAGGATCGTTGTAGGCCCACATCGACAGCGCCCGGGCAGACTGGCAGGTCGGGTTGTTCCCCTGCCCCACCCCGAGCGGCTGGCCAAGCATATTCAGTACGCCCTGAATCAACCAGGCACCCGGCTGGGGATGATAGCCATACGCCAGCTGCAGGCGTTCACGGGCTTCGGGGCAGAGAGACAGGTTCGCCTGGCGCCAGAGCGCCGGAGCAACCGGTGGCTGGTAGAGGATGCCCCGCTCAAGCATCAGCGCCAGTCCGTACAGGCCCTGGGCGGTCTCCGGATACACACTCTCCTTCACGAGGGTGCCCACCAGTTCCCGATAGCACAGCAGGCAGTCTCGGCCGGTACTGGACAACCCGAGCGCCTCCGTCAGCAGGGCGTCGTTTTCTTCCAGGATAAACCGGACAAAAGTGGCGTGGTACGGCGATACCAGACCGGTATCGTGCATGGAGCGGGCAAACCCTGTGGCTTCGTTCTGCAAAGCCTGGGCGTCCATGGACTCCAGACGCTGCTCGTACACCACGGTACCCGGATCTTCACTGCAGGCGCGGGTCGGCCCATAGAGGCTGGAAATCAGCCGGTCGGCGCCCCGGCCGGCACCACCCAGGTCGGCGTGCGGTTCGGCACGACAGATCGCAATCTGGGTGATCATCTTCCGGACATCGGCCACCTGTATCGGCCGCTGCTGCAGAATCCGCCAGATCTCCTCGATCAGGCTGTCGATCACATGCTCGTAGCCGATGTGATGGGCAACATACTGCACCACGGCCTGACTGATCTTCGCCAGCTTACCCTGCTCACGCTCGGCCTCGCCGGTCATGCCGAACAGCAGGCCGAGATTGATGGCCAGTACCTGGGTCAGGTAATGATGCGCCTGTTCGGCGGATACGGTTGGGTGCAGGTAAAAACCACGGGCGACTGCCAGCAACCGCAGTTCGCTGAAAGCTTCGATGACGACGGTATCCGCGTTCTGGCTCTGCAGGGAATGCGTCGTCAGCGAGGGAAGCAGTATGCCGGGTTCGGCCCAGTCCGTGCCGACATACACCCCCGCGCGCTCCAGGCGCTCGGCACGCTCTTCGATCACCCGGCAACCGTCCGGCTGCTGCAGGACTCTCCGGGCAATGTCGAATACGCGCGGAAGCTTGCCGGCCTTGGCAAAAGACCGGCTTTCTTCCAGTACCTGGATCGACTCATCCAGCCTTTGCACCAGCTTGTCAAAATTGACTGCCGGTACCGCGCCGCCCGCCTGGTGATCGCTCAAACGATAATCCTCAGGGCCTGCACCAAACCCATCTGTTGTTAATGCTTCTCCGGATTATACATAGAAATCGAGCTCTTCCTGATGTTTCAGCAGATCCCGCATGGTGTAAGGATCGTCGCCGAAGAAGTAAACAAGTCCCCAGTGCGTCCCGAAGGCGGTCCGTTTGGTGACCGTTTCCTCCAGCGGCGGGGTCAGTTCGTGGGACTCGAAATACTCGTGATTCTCGGTCTCCTCCGGGATTTCCAGTTTGCTGACAACCCGGCGACGCGGATAGACGCCGAAGCATCCGGCATAGCCCTTGGCGTCCACCACCTCTTTCGGGAAGAAGGCCTTGATTTCCTCGTCGGTGGTTTTCGGATCAAAGGCCAGGATCAGGCCCTGGTATGCGTTGAAACCATAGGCGCGTTCAAGCAGCTCGAAGACCTTGAACCCGGGCGGCCGATAGGCGACCTCACCGAAATACATGGTGCCGTCGCTGGTGACGAAGTACTCGGGATGCACAAACCCGAAATCAATATCGAACGTCTTGATCAGCTTTTCGATCTCCGCGGTGATCTGGGCCCGGTACTTTTCCAGGTCCGGCGTCGCCGGGACAAACACGGAATAGCCGAGGGTGACGTATTCGGAGATGTTCAGGAAGGCAATCTTGCCATTATGGATCCAGGCCTCAACGGCAAACTCCCAGCCATCCAGGTGGGATTCCATGAGCACCGGAAACTCCTCCTCGGGAATGGTATCCACCTCGTCCGGCGTCCGGATCACCCGGTGTCCCAGGCATCCGGCCTTGTCGAAGGCCTTCAGGTGAATCGGGTCGTTCGGGTCACCGTCCAGTTTGAGCAGTGTCTGGTTAACGCGCTTGAGGAACCGGATGACATCCCCTTTGTCGTGCGCCTCTTCAAAGATCCCGACCCGGATACCACCGAGCTGGGCACGGCGCTTCATCAACGCCTTGTCACGCAACAACATGGCCTGGCCAAACAGCCGGGGTTTGTCCATGAGTACCGAATTGATGGCGCCGGCCCACTCGACGGTTTCCTCGAACAGCGGAATCGCCACATTGACGCCCATGTCTTTCAGGGTCTGCGCGATTTCAACGGACCGGTCGTTCAGGCGTTCGAAATTCCACGGCACATAAGGAATATCGTGCTCTTTACAGTAGGCTTCAGCCCAGTCGGGGGCGACAACCACATAGCGCCGATCGAACTTGTCTGCGGCTTCGACGGCATTCAGGCTCCATCCAAGCAGCGCAACGTATCCCTTTTCGGGGTTATATTTTTGCTCGCTCATACGCTCTCTCCTTTCGCGGGTTGTCCTTTAACCGTACGCCGTACCAGCGAAATCGCAAATCATCGGCCACTTTCCAGAAAAAAAAGCGCGTTGCTCCGAGGGTTAGAACCCGCGGAGCAACGCGCTTCAGGAGGCTTTTAGACCGATTGGGAATATCAGCCCAGTTTGAGGGTTTCCAGCGTCCTCGCCCGGACTTCAGTCAACAGGGCCTCGTTGTCGACCAGCGACTGACCGTAAGAAGGAACAAGCTCCTTCATGCGCTCCTGCCACTGCTCGGTCTTCATCTGTTCCGGGAAGCAGCGCTCCAGGACATCGATCATGGCATTGGCCGCTGTGGAAGCCCCCGGTGACGCGCCCAGCAGAGCCGCCAGCGTGCCGTCCTGGGCCGCCACAATCTCGGTGCCGAATTCCAGCTTGCCACCGCCCTCGGGCGTCTGCTTGATGATCTGCACCCGCTGGCCGGCCATCTGCAGCTCCCAGTCCTCCTCCCGGGCGTCCGGGAAGAAGTTGCGCAACGATGCCACACGGTCGCCATGGGACTGGAACACTTCGCCGATCAGGTAGCGGGTCAGGTCCATGTTGTGCTTGCTGACGGACAGCATGGGCTTGAGGTTGGTCGGCCGGACAGAGCCAATCAGGTCAAAGATGGAGCCCTGCTTGAGGAACCGGGTGGTGAAACCCGCAAACGGCCCGAACAGCAGCGCCGGCTCACCGTTGATGATCCGGGTGTCCAGATGCGGAACCGACATCGGCGGCGCCCCGATGGGTGCCTTGCCGTAGACCTTGGAGTGATGCTGCTCGACGATCTCCGGCTTCCGGCAGACCAGCCACTGGCCGCTGACCGGGAAACCACCATAACCCCGGGCTTCGTCGATACCGGATTTCTGCAAAAGAGGCAGGGCACCGCCGCCCGCACCGAGGAAGACGAAACCGGCTTCCAGCTTGGTCAGTTCACCGGTTTTCTGGTTCTTGACCCGCACCTTCCAGCGGCCGTTGTCACGCTGGTCGATGTAATGCACCGGGGAGCTCAGCATCAGCTCGAAGTTCGGCTGTTTCTGGAGCCACTCCACCATGCTCCGGGTCAGCGAGCCGAAGTCGACGTCCGAACCATGCTTGATCCGCGTAGCCGCGACTTTCTCCATGGGATCCCGGTGTTTGACCACCAGTGGCATCCACTCGGCCAGCTCATCCGGTGATTCGGTGTATTCCATTTCCCGGAACAGGTGATGGCAACTGAGCTGTTTGTGACGCTGCTTGAGGAACGCCACATTCTTCTCACCCCAGACAAAACTCTGGTGCGGCGTACGGTTGATGAAGTTCTTCGGTGCCGGAAGAATGCCCTGTTCAACCAGGTAGGACCAGAACTGGAGCGAAACCTCGAACTGGGCGTTGATCTTCAGTGCCCGTTCGATCGTGACGCCACCGTCATCGGTTTCCGGTGTGTAATTGAGTTCACAGTAACCGGCGTGACCGGTACCCGCGTTGTTCCATCCGTCAGTGCTTTCATGGGCGACGTGGTCGAGACGTTCCACCATGACGATGTCCAGGGACGGATCGAGCTGCCTGAGCATCATGCCGAGAGTGGCGCTCATGACGCCACCGCCGACCAGCACTACATCTGCCTGTCTTGCGGCCATTGGTTATTACCCTAGCTAGTGTTGAGCCTGTTCACCCATCCACGATCAGCAGAAGGGCCTGTGGGAAGCCGGTTTTGGCGTCAGGTGTAGGACGCTGCCGTCTGCTTCCTGTTCGAATTTGCGCGCAATTATCCTGATTTTCGCCGAAATAATAAATTGCGATTATCAATGTTTGCGCTCTGGGCCGGTCATAAGCGGCCATTTTTGATGCCGTATACCACCGAAGGACAGTGGCCCGGCCCATGTCAAACGTCTAC
Source organism: Marinobacter koreensis (assembly GCF_023156285.1). Lineage (GTDB taxonomy): Bacteria > Pseudomonadota > Gammaproteobacteria > Pseudomonadales > Oleiphilaceae > Marinobacter > Marinobacter koreensis. The sequence continues at coordinate 41,741 of NZ_JAKZAJ010000002.1, forward strand.
AATCGCGGCCGTATTATCTTCACGGCCCTTCTCGGGCCACGTTGATTTCACCGGTTGGGACGCCCCATGTCTGCTCTTGATGCTGTACTGATTGTTTTTGCTGTAATGGCGCTGTTGGGCGTCATTTTCGAAGAAGTCATTCACGTCAACAAAGCCAAGGTAACCCTGTTCTTTGGCACCTTGAGCTGGATGCTGCTGTTTCTTTTCAGCACCAATGCCGGAGAAACCAGATCCATCGACAGCGGTCTGTCGGAAAGCATCGCCGAGATCGCCAGCCTCTGGTTATTCCTGGTAGCGGCAATGACGTTTGTTGCTTACCTGAACAAGAAGGGAATGATCGAGAATGTGATTTATCTGATCATGCCGAAGCAGGTGAGCGAACGAAAACTGCTGTTCCTGACCGGACTTTTCTGCTTCATTTTCTCCTCTTTGGCAGACAATATAACTGCCACTTTAGTCTCATGCTCCCTTATTTTATCCCTGGATCTGGAGCTGAAAAAGCGCATTCAGTTCACCACGCTGGTCGTTTTTGCGGTGAATTCCGGCGGCGTTTCACTGATCACCGGCGACGTCACCACATTGATGATATTCCTCGCGGACAAGGTGGAAATACTGACGTTGCTGACCCTCGCCATCCCCTCGGCGATCACCGTTTTCATCCTCGCCGTCTTCCTTTCAAGGGGCCTGACCGGCACCGTCAACCTGCGCTCGAACAGCAACCCGGTGCGGAAAGTGGATGCCGTGATCAGCGGACTGTTTTTGTTAACAATCCTGTGCACCATTCTCGGCAACGCCCTGTTCTCGATTCCACCGGTACTCACCTTTCTGTTCGGCCTCTCGGTCATGTTCCTGGTGTCCCGCTTCATGAGCGATGACGCCGAACTGGACCCGATCATTGAGTACATCCGGGTGATCGAGTTCGAGACTCTGCTCTTCTTCCTCGGCATTCTGCTGCTCGTAGGGATGCTGAAAGAGATCCATGCGCTGGATTCCCTCGTCGCCATCTACGACGTACTGCCACCGCTGATCGCCAATTACCTGATGGGCATTTTCTCTTCCATCATCGATAACGTCCCCCTGACCGCCGCCATGCTGAAGGCCGGCATCACCATGTCACCGGGTGAATGGATGGGGCTGACCTACGCGGTGGGCGTGGGCGGCTCGCTGTTGATCATCGGTTCCGCCGCAGGCATCGTGGCCATGAGCAAGATCGATGGTTTAACCTTTGGCGCCTACATGCGCTACCTGTTGCACCTGCTGGCCGCCTATACGCTGGGCTACGCAGGCGTATACGCCGTCGGACAATTCATTCACTGAGATACTACCTATGCTTCTGGCTTCTGGTTCTATCATTGCCGGTCTGATCCTGCTGGTCTGGAGCGCCGACCGGTTCGTGGACGGTGCTGCGGCCACAGCCAAACATCTGGGTATGCCGACACTGCTGATTGGCATGGTCATCATCGGATTTGGCACCTCTGCACCGGAACTGGCGGTGTCTGCCATGGCCGCCGCCGATGGCAACCCGGGGCTGGCACTGGGTAACGGTTACGGTTCCAACATCACCAACATCGCCCTGATCGTGGGGCTGACAGCGGTCATTGCCCCGATTACCGTCCACTCCCAGGTGATCCGCAAGGAATTGCCGCTGCTGTTGGTGCTGACCCTGATCGGCGGCGTACAACTGCTGGACGGGTCCCTCTCTCGGCTCGACGGCATGGTCTTGCTGCTGGTATTTGCCGGCGTCATGGGCTGGTCAATCGTTCAGGGAATCCGTGGCAAGGACGACACCCTGGGCGGGGAAACCGAAGCCGAAATCATCGCGCATCCCATGCCGCTGAAGTCAGCGGTTATCTGGCTGATCGTCGGGCTGGTGCTGCTGGTGGTCAGTTCACGAATGCTGGTCTGGGGCGCGGTGACGATTGCACAAAGCCTCGGGGTCAGTGATCTGGTCATCGGTCTGACCATCGTCGCGGTAGGCACTTCCCTACCCGAACTGGCCTCGGCACTGGCTGCCGTCAGGAAGAACGAGCACGACCTGATCCTGGGCAACATCCTCGGATCCGGTATTTTCAACACGCTGGCGGTGGTGGGTCTGGCCGCAACCATCGAGCCTCTCAGCGTCGAGCCCGCTGTTCTGTACCGGGACTGGACCCTGATGTTCGCGCTGACGCTCGGCCTGCTGCTGATGGGCATGGGCCTGATCAGCAAACAACGGGTCATCAGCCGTATCGACGGTGGCGTACTGCTTCTGGTCTACGTCGCGTACACGGGATACCTGCTCAGTACCGTGGTGTCCGGCGGCACCACGGTCGCGTACTGACACGCGGGGAGGCCGGGCCGCCTTTATTCGGCTTCGCCGTTGCCCAGCAAATCCTCCAGCCGCTGCCGGACCTCCGCCATGACCTCCGGCAGGTCTTCCTTGGTCTTGCCCGCTGTTTCAAACGGTGTCCCGACCCGCACATCCACCGGCTGGCCGAGATTGATTTGCCAGGTCCGGGCCGGCAATACCTCGTGAATGCCGCGGATGGCCACCGGCACGATGACGGCTTCGGTGTCCAGCGCCAGGTGGAAACAGCCCTTTTTGAACGGTAACAGCTTGCCATCGCCTGAACGCGTGCCCTCAGGCGCGGCCCAGAGTACAATCCCGCTCTCCATCATGGCCCTCGCCCGCTCCAGGTCCCGCACCGCACGGGTCCGGTTGGAACGGTCAATCGACGGAAACTCCGCAGCACGCATCGCCTGTCCGAGCAAGGGAATGCTGAACAGCTCTTTCTTCGCCAGCATCCGGATGGATCCGGGCAGGGACACAAAGCTCACAGGAATGTCGTAATGGCTGGCGTGGGTGCACATAACGATGTAACGGCGCCCATCGCCAAAATCCGGCACCGCACCCCGTACCGTGAGATTGGCCCGCACCAACCGCAACAGGGCCGCCGACCATTCCCGACAGTACTTATCGACAATCGGCCGGTTCAGTTTTCCGAACAGGGCCCGAAGCAGGATCAGCAGCGAGTACAGCGCGGTCAGTCCGACAGAGCCAAGGACCACCCCGGCCCGTCTCAATAACGTGGCCGATTCGGTCAGCGGATTCAGTTTCAGTCGGATCATGGCAACTCCATCGTTCCCGATACTAGGTCACATGCCCTCTCGAGCACAGGCGGTAGCCGCGCATTATAGCCTGCTGGAGCGAGCGCGATAATGCGGCGAAACGGGAAGATGGAGCAGCCGGGCTGTCAGAACAGCTCAGGCGTCTTCCTTGAACACCATGGCAATCGAGTTCAGACAATAGCGCTGCCCGGTGGGAGGCGGCCCGTCCGGAAACACATGTCCCAGATGAGAATCGCACCTGGGACAACGAATCTCGGTTCGGGTCATACCCAGGGTATTGTCTTCCAGATAACGGATGTGGTCCGGATCGAACGGCTGGAAAAAGCTGGGCCAACCGGTCCCGGAATCGAATTTCGCGTTGGAACTGAACAACGGCAGATCGCACAGCCGACAATGGTAAGTGCCCGACTGCTTGTTATCGAGCAGGGTTCCGCAGAACGGGTGCTCGGTGCCATGATCCAGCAGAACACGGCGTTCCTCCGGAGTGAGGTCCGCGGCCATCTCGTCGATCCGGGCCTCGGTCAACGGCGTCAGGTCGTAGCCGGATGCAGATTGGGTCATTGATATCCTCCTCAGGCCAGGTCGGGGTCGTCATTGGTGTATTCCGGTTTCAGCCGATCGGCGTAATTGTCGACCAGCTTCTCCATTTTCGGTGCGGCAACGGCCATGATGTAAGGTTGGTGAGGGTTTCGGGCCGCAAAGTTCTGATGATACTCCTCCGCCGGATAGAACGCTTCCAGCGGCTCCAACGTGGTCACAACCGGATCCGGGTACACGCCCGCGGCCTCCAGCTGCCGGATGTAGGCTTCCGCGACCTGCTTCTGCTCATCGGTCTCAAAGAAGATGGCAGACCGGTACTGGGTGCCGCGGTCGTTGCCCTGACGATTCAGCTGGGTGGGATCGTGGGCGACCGAGAAAAACACCTTCAGAAGCGCCCCGAAGCTCACCTCGGAGGGGTTGTAATGCACCTCCACGGCTTCGGCATGGCCGGTGGTACCGGTGCAGACGGCCTCATAGTTGGCGGTTTCCGGACGGCCACCCGCGTAGCCTGAAACCACTCGCGTCACGCCATTGATGGCGACAAATACGGCCTCTACGCACCAGAAACAGCCGCCTGCCAATACCACGCGCGCCTCGTTTCCGGCGGCGGGCAGATCCCGCTCTGGATCCGGGAACCGGCTTCGGGGGACGGTCAGGCCGGCAATGCTGCAAGACTCTGTCATGATTACCTCTGATTTGACGGTGTTTACCCTAGCTTAAAGACTTTTACGGTCGATCCCCAATCCGGGACTTCCCTATCTGCATAACATGAACAAACTGCCGGTCCGGTTGCATCCCCGGCTGGGCCAACCATAATGACAGACAGGGTCCACCTCTCACCGGTTCCACCGTCTGTGCATACGGACCCTGCTCGGCATCAGGGATACAAGAATGACCGCAAAGGCTCACGCACCGGACAGCAACAACGAACTGCTGGACTATCGGCTCAGTCTCCGCCTCGGGCCGGTCCACGCCCGCCAACGCCTTGGCATTGAACAGGAAGCCGAGGCCAGGGTTTTCGGCCAGGATCACAAATCATTTCACCTCGAGAACCTCACCAACGCGCCGGGTTTCATCCGGTTCTGCCTGCAATCTGTGGGGCTCTATCGCCGCGCCCAGGCCAACAGCCTGAAACTCGCCGCCGTGCACAACCGGTTTGTACTGCCGGATCTCCCCGAGGCGTTTGACGGTTTCCGGATCCTGCATCTGACCGATCTGCACGTGGACATGGACGAGGCCAACCTGCAGGCCGTTCTGCAAACCATCGAGCCGCTCGAGTACGACCTGTGCGTCCTCACCGGCGACTACCGCAAACTGACCTGGGGCCCGATCGAGGCAGCCCTGAGTGGTATGGCCCGGTTGCGGAATGCCATCCGGGGGGACGCTTTTGCCGTGCTCGGGAACCATGACAGTATCCGCATGCTGCCGCCGCTGGAAGACATGGGCTACCGCATGCTGATGAATGAGATGGTCCCGATTGAAAAAGGTGACAGCCGGTTCTTCCTCGCCGGCGTCGACGACGCGCACTTCTACAAAGCCCACAATCTGCACCAGGCGGGCGACACCATCCCCGCCGGCGGCGTCAGCATCCTGCTGAGTCATACCCCGGAAATCTGGCGGGAAGCCGCCCACGCCGGATACGATGTCTTCCTGTGCGGTCATACCCATGGTGGCCAGATCTGTCTGCCGGGTGGCATACCTGTAACGCTCGATTCGGATTGCCCCCGACAGCTTGGCCGGGGCTTCTGGCAGGTGAACGGTATGCAGGGCTATACCTCACCGGGTGCAGGCACGTCGGTCCTGAACGTGAGGCTCAATTGCCCACCGGAGGTAACCATTCACACCCTCACCCGGGGGCCCGGCTGACGCGCTCAGTGAGGCTGCCTTCGGATACCGAGTCGGTACAGCAGCGGTGACAGCAGAATATTGGCCAGCGCGAACAGCACCACCAGCAATACCGCCAGCCAGAGATCCAGTGGCAGCCAGACGACGGCAAGCCCCAGCGGCAGGGCAGCCTCGGGAATCTGGTCCAGCCAGAGCGCTCGCGAGCTGGACGCAAGCCCCATCCGTCGTTTGATGAAACTGCTGATCATATCGCCAAACAGGCCCAGGAACCCGAATAGCAGTCCGAACAAGGCACCCAGGTCCACCAGGGCTGCAAACACGCCACAGCTCAGGCAGCCGGCGATCACGCCCCGCCAGGTCTTGCTCTTCCCAAGAACCGGACGGCCATCGGTCCAGAGTCGCCCGCCGTCCACCGGCTGATCCCAGCGCCCCTTGAGAAGGCCCGCAGCCACAACGGGGGCGCCGTTGGCGAGCACCAGCATCACAAACAACTCCAGCGATATCAGCAAAGGCCAGTGCTCCCCGTCCAGGTATCAGTCCAGGCCGCCGTGGGTCAGCTTCAGGGGGTCCATCAGCTGCTCCAGACGCGCGCGACTCAGACCGCTCCGTTCCTCGGCCACATCGATCACAGGACGTCCCGTCCGGTAAGCCTCTTTGGCGATGTCCGACGCCAGGCTGTAACCGATCTCGGGATTCAGTGCGGTCACCAATACCGGATTACGACCGACACCGGCGTTGAGATTGTCGGTATTCACCGAAAAATCCTTGATCGCCTTGTCGGCAAGAATGCCGGCAGCATTGCCAAGCAGCCCGACCATATCCAGAAGGTTGCCGGCCACCAGGGGCAACATGACATTGAGCTGGAAATTGCCCGACTGGCCGGCAATGGCCACGGCACTGTCCAGCCCGATGACCTGTGCACCCACCATGGCAACCGACTCGGGAATCACCGGATTGACCTTGCCGGGCATGATGCTGCTGCCCGGCTGGAGAGCGGGCAGACTGATTTCGGCGAGCCCGTGAATCGGGCCGCTGTTCATCCAGCGAAGATCGTTGGCGATCTTGGTCAGCACGATTCCGATGCCCCGCAACTGCGACGACAGCGCGACGGGGCCGTCAACCGCACTCTGCCCCACGAACTTGTGTTCCAGTGACCGGAAGGGGTAACCCGTGTTCTTTTTGAGGAACCGGATGAACTGTTCGGCAAATTCCGGCGCGGCATTAACCCCGGTGCCAACCGCAGTACCGCCCTGGGGCACCGCCAGCAGGTCGTCTGCTGCAGACTCCAGCCGGGCCTCAGCCGCCACCAGCTGTTCCCGCCAGGTGCGCAGCTCCTGTCCAAGGGTGACCGGCATGGCATCCATCAGGTGGGTACGGCCGGTTTTCACCTGCTCGGAAAACAGGGCCTCGCGCTCGTAGATCACACCACGCAGGTGGGTCAGCGCCGGAATCAGGCTTTCTTTCACGCCGATCGTGGCACTGACATGGATGGATGTCGGTATCACGTCGTTCGAACTCTGGCTCATGTTGACGTGATCGTTGGGATGAACCTCGGTGCCGGCACGGCGGGCAATGGAGGCAATCACCTCGTTGACGTTCATATTGGTGCTGGTGCCGGAGCCGGTCTGGTAACGGTCCACCGGAAACTGATCCGCGTGTTCCCCCCGGATCAACGCATCGCAGGCGTCCACGATGGCATCCCGGCGGTCGTTATCCAGAAGTCCCAGGCTGGTGTTGGCCTCGGCGGCCGCCTTTTTGACCTGGGCTACGGCCTTGATAAAAGCGGATGGCAGCGGCTGCCCGCTGACCGGAAAATTATCCACGGCGCGCTGGGTCTGGGCACCCCAGAGCGCATCGGCTGGTACATGAACCTCGCCCAGGCTGTCTTTTTCGACTCGAAAATCGCTCATGTTCCCTCCTGTCTTTCCATTTACCTTCAGGGTACTGACAGCGAGTACGACGCCCATAAGGGGTTGTATCAACCCCCATGCAATCAGTCGTTGGCGTGGCTGCGCAACCGGACGTGGTCGCAGATGCCGGTCACCTGCCGGAAATCGAGAATCAGGGTATGCACCGTATTGGTGTAGGTGTCGTGCAGGTGGAACTTGAACCGATGCTGTTTTTCTCCCTGCAGGAACGCATCGTACTCTTTCGCCAACTCGCGGACGTCACCGCCTTCACCCTTGCTCCAGGTTGCATTGAACGGTCCCAGCACGGCCCCGCCGGCCAGACAGATGGTCACTTCATGGTTCGTCAATCCGCTATCAGAATTGCTCATGGAAGGTGTCTCCTCTTGCCTCTGGGTTGATGAGGTAAGTGTAGACGCTGACAGGCAGTCCGTGAGCCTCAGGCCCGGTTGGACAAACTGGTGAGCAATGCCCGGAGTCGATTCGGCTTGACCGGTTTATTCAGAATGGGGAGGTATTGGGCGCGCATGAACCGGCGCGTCTCGTCGCTGCGGTCGGCGGTGATGATGGCAGCGGGTACGTCGCGCCCCAACGCCTGACGAATCCCGTAAATGGCTTCGCATCCGGTCAGGCCATGATCCAGGTGGTAGTCGGCCAGCAGAATGTCGGGCCGACTGCCTGATGCAACCCGGGATCGTGCCTGCCGTTCGTCCGGCACCGCAATCACTTCGCAGCCCCAGCGTTCCAGCAAGGCCGCCATGCTCTCGAGCACCGCAGGCTCGTTGTCGATGACCATCACCGACAGTCCGGCCAGTCCCTCCGACAAGGCAGAGATCGCGGCGGATGAGGGAATAGCGAGTTCGCCAACCTCCGCTTCAGACGGCAGCGTCACGACAAAACGGGATCCTCTTCCCGGCCGGGAGGAAACATCAATGCGGTAGCCAAGGACCCGTATCATCCGCTCGACGATCGCAAGCCCGAGACCCACGCCCTGTCGTCCCCCGGTGCCCTGTGGCAGGAGCTGGTGAAATTCGGTAAAGATTTCCTGGAGTTTTTCCGGCTCGATACCAACGCCGGTATCCCAGATTTCGATCCGGATCCGGCCCTGGCTCCGGCGCAAGGCCATGACCACTCCGCCCCGACGGGTGTAACGGAACGCATTGCTGAGGAGGTTCCGGACAATGCGCGTGAGCATTCGCTGATCTGTCCGTATGAAGGCTGGCGATGCCCGCAGCCGGAAATCCAGTCCGGCGTTGGCAGCCACGGCCTCGAATTCTTCACCCAACCCCCGCAGCAGGGCCTCCAGGTCGGTATGGACAAGGTCCGGCTTCATCGCCTGCTGATCGAGCTTGGAGATATCCAGCAGGTCGGCAAGCAGATCCTCCGCCCCCTCGAGGGCACGGTGAACCTGGTGCACCATGCGACTTTCGGACTCCGGCAACTGACTGTCCTGCAGAGCGGAAATCATCAACCGGGCCGCGTTCAGCGGCTGCATCAGGTCGTGGCTGGCGGCGGCCAGATATTTGTCCTTGCTGCGGTTCGCTTCCTTTGCGGCCTCGACGGCAACCACCAGCTTCCGTTCGACCCGCTCCCGTTCTTCAATCTGGTACCGCAAACCCACGTTCGCATTCTGCAAGGCTTCGGTCCGTTCCTCCACACGACGTTCCAGGTCCTGATTCAGCTGTTCCAGCTTCTGCCGGGCCTGGACCCGTTCGGTGATGTCGGCGACAAAGGCCTCCACCACTTCCGGCCCCAGATCCGGCCGGCGCAGCAGGGTGACCGCAACGTGCACAGGTGTGCGATCGGCTTTCTGGAATTGTGTTTCCCTGGCACTCAGGCTGCCCTGGTCCAGCAATTCCTGGCGAATGGTGTCGAATTCAGCAGCACGGCAGAACAGCTGCTCCCGGAGCCGGATCATTTTTCCCATCAGGTGTTCCGGGCTGTCGTATCCGCAGATGCGCGCCATCGCAGGATTGCAGGCAAGAAAGCCACCCCGAAGGTTCGCCTGGAAAATGCCATGCAGCGCATTTTCGAAAAGCCATTTATAGCGGTTGCGCTCCTTCTCGAGCTCTTCCAGCCGGTCCAGCAGAGCGGGATAGTAGCTCTTGCGGGCCGACTGGCTGCCCAGCCCGAGCAGATCGCCGATCCCATAGCCACTTTCCGGTGAATCAGAGGGCTTCTTCATAGACAACCTGAACGTCTTTCAGCGAAGACTTCCTCGGATTGGTCAGGATACAGGGGTCCTGTAACGCATAACCCGACAGATAGGGAATATCGGAGGTCGTCACACCCAGCTGGGCCAGCCTGGCTTCGAGCCCTACGTGACGCTTCAGCTCGATGATCCGGTTCATCAACCGCTTCTTGATTTCCCGGGCGTTCATGCCGCGGGTATCAATGTCCATGGCCTCAGCCACCCGTCGGAACCGATCCTCGGCGGACGGAAAGTTGTAGGCCACGACATGCTCCAGCAAAAGCGCGTTGCACAGTCCATGGGGCAGGTCGAGAAAACCACCAAGGCTGTGCGACATGGCATGGACCGCCCCGAGGATGGCGTTGGAAAACGCAAGTCCCGCCTGCATCGAGGCCAGCATGATCTGCTCACGCAGGTAAGGGTCGGCGGTATTGGTGACCAATGGCTCAAGATTGCGGTTGATCAGCCGGATGGCCTCAAGCGCATGGGTATCGGTGAGCGGCCCACTGCCTGTGGAGACAAACGCCTCGATCGCATGCACCAGGGCATCCACACCGGTGCAGGCTGTGAGGTAGGCATCCATGGTTTCTGTCACTTCCGGATCAATGAGCGACACATCCGGAACCACCGCCTTGCTGATGATTGAAAACTTGAAGCGCCGATTCGGGTCACTGATGATCGCGAACTGGGAGACGTCTGCAGACGTCCCTGCCGTCGTCGGAATCAGAATGAGCGGTGGCGGCGGGTTGGTAATGGTATCGACACCCTCAAACTCCAGTATGCTGCGCCCGTGAGTGGCCACAATGCCGATACCTTTGGCGCAGTCCATGGGACTGCCACCCCCGATTGCCACAATGACATCGCATTCGCTCGACTTATAGAGCTCGGCCCCCGTCATGACTTCTTCCACCTTGGGGTTGGCCGACACCCCGGTGAACACCGTGGACCGGATCCCGGCCTCGGTCAGCAGGGATTCAATCTCCCCGACCCAGCCGGCATCCGCGACACCGGGGTCGGAAACCAGAAGCACATGGCGGGCACCAAAATTATTCGCAAAGTTGGCAACAGAGCGGCGCGATCCTGCACCGAACACAATTTCCGGTGAAACGAACTTACGGAGTGCAGAAATGTCGTGACTCATGGAGAGGCTCTCGACGGCTTGTTGTTATAGGAATAGCCGACAGTTTAACTCAAGTTTTAGAGGCAATCATTGGCCTTTCGGCTATGCCTCCGGTAGAAGCTGTGCAACCACTCGAGCATGGCAGCCAGGTTCTCCGGTTGCCGGAAACCATGGGCTTCGTCCTCAAACCAGTGCAACTCCGGTGAATGCCCGGCGGCTTTCATGGATTCCACCATGGTGCGCGTCTGCTCTGGCACCACCACCCGGTCCTGGCCGCCCTGGAAAAAAATCACGGGCGTTCGAATCCGGTCCGCGTGGTGCAACGGTGTTCGGGCATGCCACCGTTCCGGCTGATCTTCCGGCGCTCCCAGCAGCCAGTCGAGATAGCCGGACTCGAACCGGTGCGTCATGCTCCGAAGCCTCCGCGGATCCGTCACGCCGAACAGGCTCGCGCCTGCCACAAAACAATCCGTTTCGATCAGGGCCATCAGCACTGTGTAGCCACCCGCGCTGCGACCCTGGACAAACACCCGATCGCCATCGACGCGACCCACGTCCGACAAATAACGGGCGGCCCGAACCATGTCCTGAACGTCGAACTCGCCCCAGTGGCTCGCCAGCGACAGCCGGAACCCTCGCCCGAAACCGCTACTGCCACGGTAGTTGACCTCGGCCACGGCGAAACCACGCTGACACCAGAACTGGATTTGTGGATTGTAGACCGGATAAACCGCGGAGGTGGGACCGCCATGGGCCACGAAAATCACAGGCGGACGGTCGGCCACCGAGATCGTGGGCTCATAGAAAAATCCCTGAACCGCCGGCTCGCTCGACGTCCGGGGCACGAGGAACGTCTCGGGGATCTGGCAGTGCATACCCGGCAACGGATCCTCGCCACCGGCAAGGACATGCTCGGCAAGCGTATCCGGATCAATGGCCAGCACGACATCGAGACGGGCGGGGGATCGGGCCACGCAGTAGAGGGTTCCATCGTGCACCGACAGGCAGCGGAAATCCGTGAAACCGGTGGCCACCCGGGTCAGCGCAGCTTCAGACCCCACCCATAGCTCGCCGGTACCCTGGTTATAGCGAACCCGGGCCCATCGGCCGCCGGGTAAAGGACAGTGATGTCGTTCACCAAGCTGCCAAGGCGCATTCGCATGATCCTGCGCCGGGGCCGGTGCGGCGGTCCAGAGCGCTTCGCGCCCACTCCACGTCAGTTCCCACGGCTGCCACCACCCCTGATGATCCGACAGGACCCAGAGCACCTGCCCCGCGAAAACCGGCTGCTGGATCGACCCTTCCATTGGAGGCACACAGGACTGCACATGCTGCAGATGGCCCTCTGCATCCAGCTCGGCCAACCAGAGCCTTGTTCTCAGCCAGGGCATGTCCGGCAACTGCCAGGTTACCCAGGCAATTCGACGGCCATCCGGGGAAAGCGCCGGAGCACCATAAAAATCCGCGCCCTCATGCAGACACCGGCATTGTCCGTCGGGCGCAATCGCCACAAGCGCCTGCTGTCCATTCCATTCCCGCACCGCCAGTAACCGATTACGTCGGCAATCCGCAACCAGGCCGCCCCAGGCACTGTCAGGGTTGTCGACCAGCGTGGACCAATGACCGTTTCCAAGGGGGACAGAGATCAGGTGTTGCCGGTCGGTCACAGCCACAACCCGATCCGGAAAGGCCGACAGGGCACCACCGCCATACCCGTTGACGCGGCTGCCCAGGCCCGGCGTGGCCAGGTTCAAAAGGCGTTCCCCGTCGTGCCATTTGAGGACGGTCTTGCCGAGCGCCGAATCCGATTCCAGCCAGAACAGACCCGCCTCAGACGCCGTCAACTCGCCGCGCTGGACATGCCCATCGACAGCCTGGCGGGCGGTCATCCGCTGGACTGACGTTGGCCGTTCGGATTCGATGATCCCCGGCGGCTCAGCCCTGGAAAAACAGTCGTGAGTTCCGGGCATTTCGGTACACCAGGTCCTGCAGGCCGGCCGTGGCATGATCCGCCGCCCGACGTGCCGCCAGGATGCGCTCATGATGCGGTGACTTGCCGCAGACCGGGTCAGCGTTGTCGGCGTTACCGGTCAACAGGTAAGCCTGGCAGCGGCAGCCGCCAAAGTCCTTGTCCTTTTCATCACAGGAGCGACAGGGCTCCGGCATCCACTCATCCCCCCGGTAATGGTTGAAGCCCGGACTGTCGTACCAGATTTCTCTCAAGCCGAGCTCCTTCACGTTCGGAAAGTCGATCGGAAGCAACCTTGCGCTGTGGCACGGCAGGGCGGTGCCGTCCGGAGCGACCGTCAGGAACAGGTTGCCCCAGCCGTTCATGCAGGCCTTGGGGCGTTCCTCGTAATAATCCGGGGTGACGAAGATCAGCTTCATTGCGGAGCCCTTGGCCTGCAGCCGGGCCCGGCTATCGTTGACCTCGGCCTCCGCCCGCACCAGCTGTGCCTTTGAGGGCATCAGCCCCTCCCGGTTCTCGAAGGCCCAGCCGTAATACTGGCAGGTGGCCAGCTCTACGTAGTCTGCATCCAGTCGCTCGCACAGGTCGATGATGTCCGGCATCTGGTGGATGTTGTGACGATGTATGACAAAGTTGAGCACCATCGGATACCCCGCGGCCTTCACCGCCTTTGCCATGGCCAGCTTCTGTTCGAACGCCTTCCGCGAACCCGCCACTGCGTTGTTCAACTCCGGATCCGAGGCCTGGAAACTGACCTGAATATGGTCCAGGCCGGCCTCGGCGAAGGCTTCCACCCTGGCCTCAGTAAGCCCCAGGCCAGACGTGATCAGGTTGGTGTAGTAGCCCAGCTTCCGGGCTTCGGCAATCAGCTCCGGCAGGTCCTGGCGCACCAGCGGCTCACCGCCCGAAAATCCCAGCTGGGCGGCCCCCATTTCCCGACCCTGCCGCAACACGCTGATCCACTGTTCGGTACTCAGCTCCTGCTCGGTCTGGGCGAAGTCCAATGGGTTGGAGCAGTATGGGCACTGCAGCGGGCATCGATAGGTCAGCTCCGCAAGCAGCCACAGCGGTGGCCCCGCATTGTTGGGATTAAGACTGCTCGGGAGTGCATCAGCGCGTGTCATGACAGGTCAATCCAGTGTTGCTGCTCGGCGTCTTCCAGGAAGGCACGGACATCCGGGCCGAGATCACCGGCCTCGGGGAATTGCCGTTGCAGGGACTGGACGATGGCGTCCACATCCTGCCGGCCATCCACCTCGTTGAGAATCGCCCCGGCACTGCCGTTGAGTTTGACCATACCCTCCGGGTACAGCAGTACGTAACAATCCTGGGCGGGTTCCCACTGGAACCGGAAGCCACGGCGAAAACGGGGAATCTGGCTCATACGGTGCTCACTCACAGGCCCCGGTGCCACACTTGCTGGTCGGTCACCGTGTGGTATGGGGGCGTTTGATGCAGGTAGGCCATCGTCAATGCATCCAGCAGAGCCCACAGGATATCCAGCTTGAACTGGAGGATATCCAGGGCGCGGGCCTGCTGGGCCTCGGTGACGAAATGATCCAGGGTGATGCTGAGCCCATGCTCCACATCCCGGCGGGCCTCGGACAAACGCTTGCGGAAATAGCGGTAACCGCCCTCCTCGATCCAGGGGTAGTGCTGGGGCCAGCTGTCCAGACGGGACTGGTGGATCTCCGGGGCGAACAGCTCCGTCAGGGATGAGCAGGCCGCCTCCTGCCAGGTCGCCCGGCGGGCAAAATTGAGGTAGGCATCTACCGCAAACCGGACGCCCGGCAGAACGTGGCGCTGGTCGATGACCTCTTCACGGGTCAGGCCCACGGCCTCGGCCAGTGACAGCCAGGCCTCGATGCCCCCGACATCGTCATCATGGCCGTCGTGGTCCAGAATCCGCTGCAGCCAAAGCCGGCGCACCCCGGCATCCGGGCAGTTGGCCATAATGGCGGCATCCTTCTGGGGAATCCTGATCTGGTAGTAATACCGGTTTGCCACCCAGCCACGGATCTGTTCCGGAGTGCACTGCCCGCCATACATGGCTTTATGGTAGGGATGGTGGATGTGGTAGTACTGCCCCTTGCTGCGCAGGGCCTGTTCGAAGGCCTCGCGGTTCATCGCGGTGTTGGCTTTGGCGTTCATGGCTGCCCCGACAGATCAATGTGCATGCCGTCCCGGGACACTTCGATGCCGTGCTCGCCCAGTTCGGCGTGCTCGGGAGAATCCTCGTCCAGGATCGGGTTGGTGTTGTTGATATGAATGAGGATCTTGCGACGGGCGGGCATGGTATCGAGCACCTCGATCATGCCCCCGGGACCGCTCTGGGCCAGGTGCCCCATCGCCTGTCCCGTCTTGGTGCCCACTTCCTGGCGAATCATTTCGTCGTCCCGCCAGACGGTCCCATCCACCAGCAGGATATCGGCCTTTCGCATCCAGGCCAGGATGCGCTCATCCGGCTGACCCAGCCCCGGCGCATACAACACCCGGGTGCCGGTTCGGGTATCCCGGAGAAACAGGCCGATGTTGTCGCCCGGGTGCGGGTTGTCGCGGCGCGGTGAATACGGAGGCGCATTGCTCAGCAAAGGAATGGCGGTAAGCCGAAGGGACGGCGCACAGGGAATGCTGAATTCCACCTGTTCCGAGGCCTCGATCTCGCGCCAGTTCAGGCCGCCATTCCAGTGTTCCAGCATGTTGAACAATGGAAAACCCGAGCTGAGATCATCGTGTACCTGCCGGGTGCACCAGACGTCCATGGGCAAGCCTTCGCGCAACGACAGCAGGCCCGTGGTGTGATCCACCTGGCTATCCATCAGCACGATGGCACTGATCCCGGTATCCCGCAGGGCACGGGCCGGTTGCATCGCAGGGAACGCCGCCAATTGCGCACGGATGTCCGGCGAAGCATTGAAGAGAATCCAGTGATCCCCGTCCTCACTGATGGCGATCGAAGATTGGGTGCGGGCCTGCGCTTTCAGGGTTCCCTTGCGGAAACCGGCGCAATTCCGGCAGTTACAGTTCCACTGCGGGAACCCACCGCCAGCGGCGGAGCCAAGGACGTGAATCTGCATGGCGAAGATCCTGCGGAGAAACGGCCAGCGACTGATCGCCGGCCGGCTCACGCTCAGCGATTGGCGAAGTACATGGTGACTTCAAAGCCGATCCGCAGATCCTCGTAGGCTGGTTTGGTCCACATAATGCTCACCTCTTGTCATGATTGTTAGCGCATTGGGTGTTGGTCCCGGCAATGCCGACGACTCAGTTTCATCCTAGCGACAGAGACAAGCGGCCAATATGGTACTTTCGCACTGTTTTTGACCACCACAAAGTAGCAGCAGTCTGGCTCCGAGGTTGAATTGTCTGGACATGGCCACGCCGTAGCATGGAAGACGGACAATAATAACTTCAAGGAGTCCCCCTATGCGCCGACGAATTCTGCTCCTGCTGCTTGGCCTGTTCTTTCTGCCCGCGAGCCACGCCGAATTGCCACCCGATAAACAGGCACTTATCCAGGCCCTGTTCCCCTCAGCGACGATCATCAAGGACAAACTTCCCGATTTTCCGGTGTACCCGGTTTACCAGTTGCAGGAATTGCTGGGGTACGCGTTTGAGAGCACCGATCTGAGTGATCTTCAGGGATTTTCGGGACAACCGATCAAAATGATGATCGGCCTGGATACCCGTGGGCGATTTACCGGTGTCCGGGTGATGGACCATCATGAACCTGTTTTCCTGCACGGTCTGGGGGAAGCGCCGCTGTTCGAGTTCGTCGACCAGTACGAAAATCATTCGCTGCGCGAGCAGATCATCGTCCAGTCCTCAAACTCCAGAAAATCCGGGCGCAGGCAGGACGGCAACGTGGTCTATTTCGACGGTGTCAGCAAGGCCACCGTGTCCGTACTGATCATTAACGATACGATCCTCTCCACCGCCCTGAAGGTAGCCCGAAGGGAACTGGAAGCGTTCGCCCAGGCAACGCCAACCCGGGCCAGAACGGATTTTTACCAGCCACTGGACTGGCAACAACTGATTGACCGGGGCTACGTCGGTCATGCCACCGTGTCTGCGGCGGAGGTTGAACAGAAGCTCGGCCGCCCACTGTCCGATTATCCCGGCTCACTGCAGCCGGATCCGGACCAGCCTTTCTCGGAGCTGTTCTTCGCCTATATGAATTCACCGATGGTCGGTCGCAACCTGCTCGGTGATGCCGGATACGAGCGTTTCATGGACCGCCTCGGTCCCCACGACAAGGTATTGCTCGTGGCCTCCCGCGGGGTGTTCCCCCATGTCGGTCAGGATTTCACCCCGGGGAGTTTTCCTGATCGCATCGGCCTGTCCCAGAACGGCCTGGCCATGGAAATGCGGGATCTGAACTGGCTCGACCAGAACCTGCCCCTGACCGCAAAGGATCTGCCGGACTTTGCGGCCACCAACCTGTTTCAGGTAGGTGGAAATGCCGGATTCAATCCCGGCGCCAAGGCCATGCTCAGCTTGAATATTGAATTACCGCGCAACCACCTGATCACCGATGAAACCCGCTTTGACCTGCCTGTGGCATTCAGCGACGACCTCTTCGAGACCGTCGCACCGGAAGCGTCTCCGGCCGAGGCACGAGATCCGGTATGGGTGGGTCTCTGGAAAGAGCGCTGGTGGCAGATCGCATTGCTGGTCACCGGACTGACGGTGCTGACCGTCTTCTTCGCCCGTCAGAAAAGCCTGTCCCGCCACCCGGTGCTGGTTCGCCGTTTCCGCTGGGGATTTCTCGCCTTCACCCTGTTTTTCATCGGATTCTACGCCCAGGGGCAGTTGTCCGTGGTCAACATTTACACCCTGTTCCTCGCGATACGGGATGGATTCAGCCTGAATGTTTTCCTGCTCGATCCGGTCCTGTTCATCCTGTGGACCTACACCTTTATCACCCTGTTTATCTGGGGCCGCGGGCTATTCTGTGGTTGGCTGTGCCCGTTCGGTGCATTGCAGGAAATGGCCGCCTGGTTGGGCGAGAAGCTTCGGTTTCGTCAGATCCGCGTGCCTGAACGCTGGCATCGTCGTCTGATCCTGTTGAAATATCCCATTCTGCTCGGGCTGGTCGGCACCGCCTTCTATTCCCTGACGCTGGCGGAACAACTGGCGGAAGTGGAGCCCTTCAAAACCAGCATCACCCTGTTCTTCTGGCGTTATTGGCCGTTCGTGGCGTATGCGATTGGGCTCCTGGTCATTGGCATGTTCATTCACAAATTCTACTGCCGGTATCTGTGTCCGCTGGGCGCCGGCCTGGCCGTGCTGGGCCGGTTCCGCCTGTTCAGCTGGCTGGAGCGCATAGAGCGCTGTGGGTCTCCCTGCCAGCACTGCAAGAACGAGTGCGGGATCAATGCCATTCGCAAAGATGGTCGCATCGATTATGACGAGTGCATCCAGTGCCTGGAGTGCGTGGTGATCCTCCGGGATGAAAGCCAGTGCGTCGACAGCATCCTCCGCAACAAGCAACAGAGAAAGCAGCAGGCAAGGATTCTCGCAACGGACGCGGCCGGAGCATAACCGGGGGACACAAAAAAGGCCCCGGGGAGGGGCCAAAGAGACATAACACACGTCCATGTGAGGACACGAAAAAAGGGCCCCGCGGGGCCCTACCGCTTCTTGCAGATCAGAAGAATCCGAGAGGATTGGTGTCGTAGCTGACCAGCATGTTCTTGGTCTGCTGGTAGTGCTCAAGAGCCATCTTGTGGGTTTCGCGGCCAACGCCGGACTTCTTGTAGCCGCCAAAGGCTGCGTGTGCCGGATACGCGTGGTAACAGTTCATCCAGACCCGGCCGGCCTGAATGTTCCGACCCATCCGGTAAGCCAGGTTGGTATCACGGGTCCAGACGCCGGCACCCAGGCCGAACTCGGTGTCGTTGGCGATTGCCAGGGCTTCCTCTTCGGTCTTGAAGGTGGTGACCCCTACGACCGGACCGAAAATTTCCTCCTGGAACACCCGCATCTTGTTGTCGCCCTTGAACAGGGTCGGCTGGATGTAGAAGCCATCGTTGAATTCCACGCCCAGGTCTTCCCGGTCACCACCGGTCAGTACCACAGCACCTTCCTGCTTGCCGATTTCCAGATAGGACATGATCTTGTCGAACTGCTCTTTCGACGCCTGTGCACCAACCTGAACATCGGTATCCAGCGGGTTGCCACGCTTGATGGCCTTGGTGCGCTGGATGACCTTCTGCATGAATTCCTCGAACATGTCTTCCTGCACCAGAGCCCGCGACGGACAGGTACAGACCTCGCCCTGGTTGAAGAACGCCAGAACCAGACCTTCCACGCACTTGTCGATGAATTCCGGTTCGGCCTTCATGACATCGGAGAAGTAGATGTTCGGCGACTTGCCGCCGAGCTCGACCGTGGAGGGAATGATGTTCTCTGCCGCGCACTTGAGGATATGGGAACCGACCGGCGTGGAACCGGTGAACGCGATCTTGGCAATGCGCTTGCTGGTGGCCAGGGCCTGACCGGCTTCGATGCCGTAACCGTTGACGATGTTAATGACGCCCGGCGGCAGCAGGTCACCAATGATTTCCATCAGCACCAGGATACTGGCCGGCGTCTGCTCGGCTGGCTTGAGCACGGTACAGTTGCCTGCGGCCAGACAGGGGCCCAGTTTCCAGGCCGCCATCAGTATCGGGAAGTTCCAGGGAATGATCTGGCCGACAACACCCAGTGGCTCGTGGAAATGATAGGCCACGGTGTTGTGGTCAATCTCACCCATGTGGCCTTCCTGGGCGCGGATGCAGCCCGCGAAGTAACGGAAATGATCGGCTGCCAGCGGGATGTCCGCATTCAGGGTTTCGCGAACCGCCTTACCATTGTCCCAGGTTTCGGCAACCGCCAGCTTTTCCAGATTGGCCTCGATGCGGTCTGCGATCTTGAGCAGGATGTTGGAACGCTCCGTGGGCGACGTCTTGCCCCAGGCCGGCGCGGCTTTGTGGGCCGCGTCCAGGGCCAGATCGATGTCTTCGGCAGAAGAACGTGGAATTTCACAGATCACTTCGCCGGTTACGGGGGTGATGTTCTCGAAGTACTGGCCCTTTACGGGTTCCACCCACTCACCGCCAATGTAGTTCTGATAGCGGGATTTGAACGAAACGACGGAGCCGTCTTTTCCGGGTTTTGCGTAGATCATGGTATCGACCTCTTGTTGTGTTTATCGCAGGGCAACGCGGCCTTTCGCGTTTACTCATTCAATGTAGACGGCCCCCGGGAATCCGTGAATGATTCGATGGATCCGAAAAACTCATCCCTTGGTAGTAAAAACATCGCGGCACGTTTCCCGGACCACAAAAAAGGGCTGCCCGAAGGCAGCCCTGAAGGGACCCGAGAATCCGGATCAGTTTGCGGCGACCCGATCACCCGGCAACTTGAAGGTCCAGACCATACCGCCCTGGTTGAAGTCCTTGACGACTTTGGCTACTTCGCCGCCCCAGAGTGGCACGGCGCCGCCCCACCCGGACAGGACCGAGACGTACTGCTCGCCATCCATCTCCCAGGTAATCGGCGTACCGACAACCCCGGAACCGGTGTTGAAGCGGTAGAGCTCTTTACCGGTCTGGGCATCGAAGGCCTTGAGGTAGCCTTCCGGAGTACCGGTGAACACCAGGTTACCGGCCGTGGTCATGACACCACCCCATAGCGGCGCTGTGTTTTCATAGCGCCAGACTTCCTTCCCGGTCTTGGGATCCATCGCACGCAGCACACCGATGAAATCGTCGTGGGCCGGCTTGATGGTGAATCCGGCCCCCAGGAACGCCGCACCTTTCTTGTAGGAAACAGGCTCGTTCCAGATTTCCATGGCCCACTCGTTCGAGGGCACGTAAAACAGGCCGGTCTTTTTGCTGTAAGACACGGGCATCCAGTTCTTGCCGCCCAGGAACGCCGGCTGCGCCATGACCTTCTTACCCTTGTTACCCTCAGCAGCGGCAGGGTCTCCGGGACGGTGCGCATCACTGTAGATGGGGCGGCCGGTCTTCGGATCCAGGCCCGTGGCCCAGGTGATCTTGTCGACGAACGGGAAACCGCGGATGAAGTCACCATTCTCACGGTTCAGGACGTACATGAATCCGTTTCGGTCAGCGGTGGCAGCGGCCTTGATGGTTTTACCGTTCTCCTTGTAATCAAACGAGACCAGCTCGTTCACCCCGTCGTAGTCCCAGCCATCGTGCGGCGTGGTCTGGAAATGCCACTTGATGCTGCCGTCGTCCGGATCAATCGCCAGTCGTGACGATGAAAACAGGTTGTCGCCCGGGCGCAGGTGGGAGTTCCACGGTGCCGGGTTACCGGTTCCGAAGAAGATGGAATCGGTGTCGGCGTCGTAGGTGCCACCCAGCCAGGTGGCGGCACCGCCGTTTTTCCACATATCGCCCGGCCAGGTCTTACCGGCCTTGCCGCCGGAAATGCCATTCTCGATGGCCTTGCCATCCTTGTAGACATAACCCATGTGGCCTTCCACCGTCGGGCGCATCCACACCTTCTCACCGGTGTTGGCGTCATAGGCAATCACCTTGCCCACAATACCGAACTCACCCCCGGAAACACCGGTAATCACCTTGCCCTTGACGATCATGGGCGCGGCCGTGATCGCGTAACCGGCCTGGTAGTCGGCGACCTTCTTGATCCACATCGGCTTGCCGGTGTCCTTGTTCAGGGCGACCAGTTTGGCGTCGAGGGTGCCGAAAATCACTTTATCGTCGTACAGCGCAACGCCCCGGTTGACCACGTCGCAACAGGGCATGATGCCGTCGGGAAGGCGGGCGTCATACTGCCAGATCTCCTCGCCGGTCTTGATATCAATGGCATAGACCCGCGAGTAGGAGGCCGACACATACATCACGCCGTCCTTGACCATGGGCTGGGCTTCCTGTCCGCGCATCTTCTCGTTGCCGAACGAAAATGCCCACACCGGCTGAAGGTACTTCACGTTGTCCGTGTTCAGCTTTTCCAGGCCACTGTAGCGTTGCCCCTTGAGCCCCATGCCATAGGTAACCACATCACCCGGGGTGTTCTCGTCGTTCATAATGTCCTGGTCGGTCACCGCCGCCTGGGCGCCGTAGGATACCGCCAGGGCCAGAGCGCTGGCCGCAATGCGAATCCCGAACTTGTTCGATCTCATGGTTGCGTTCTCCCATTCTCTTGTTTTCGGTTTCTAGGCGAACCGGGAACGTTTCCCGCCTCTGAGTTGATTCTTCGCGTTCGGGCAAGGTGCAACAATTAATCCGCCGAACAGGTTTTCTCATCACTTGGTAGTACGACCCCGCTCCCAAACCAAAAAGGCCCGCCGTTGCAGGCGGGCCTCCCGGGGCAGGTTTCCGGATCAGTCCGAGCCCGACGCCCGCGCCAGGGCTTCGGGCTTGAGGAACTCCCGATAGTAATCGGGCACACCGTAACGAAGACCAAGGCCGGCGAAGAGCTGATCCATTTCACCGGTCTTCACCAGCTTGTCGACGATGCCCTCCAGGGCGTAGCCAAGCTGGCGATGATTGTTCTTGACCGCCATGCCAACATCCCAGACTTGCTTTCCAATGCCGGGAAAGCCGGTCTCGGCCAGCCGAAAGGCCCTGTTTTCCGGCCGGCCAAGTTCAAAGTCGATCTCTGAACGCATCGCCATCACCGCGCTGACGTCGCCCTCGCGCATGGCATTGAAGGCTTCCTCCACATCCCGATAATGCCGGACCTGGTCACGCATCCGGCCGCGAAGTCCGGAGGTCAGGTAGAAATCCGGCAGGGTGTCAATCTCAACGCCAATCGGGTGATACTGGAACACGGCCACAGTCTGCACGCTGTCCAGTTGCGAGGGATCGTAGGCAATCTGCCAGGTTTCACGCTGGTACGGCCCGAACATATGAACCTGTTCGTTGACGTATTCACCGGTGGAGTCCTGCTTGTAGGCGTAGGCCTTGTCGTAGGGAACCCGCATCATCACGTCGGCCAGCCTCTGCTTGTCGAGGTAATGCCCCTTCCAGACGTTGTTCCGAAGATCGTCACTGAGCGCTTCATCCGGCACGATCCAGTGCACCCGAAAGTCCACCCCCAGTTCCCGGGCGATGCGTTTTCCCAGCTCAACATCAATACCCCGGGGCTCACCGTCCTGCTCAAAGGAATACGGCGGAAAGTCCTTGTAAACGCCCACTTTCAGATAGCCGGACTCGATGATCCGGTCGTAGGTCCGGTCGGCAGGCCGGTTCAGGAGATCGTCGCCGTCCCGAACCTCGCCGGCGGAAACACCTGCACTGCACAGGACAAGGCCAAGGGCCAGCAGGCCGCCAATAAGAAACCTGGTATTCATGTCCGCTCCCTCCAACGACAAAGGGCCGACATCAGGTCGGCCCGGTGTTCTTCACCCGAAAAACAACGTTTTCGGAACCATCATTCAGGCTTGGGCAGTGACTCGACGTAGGTCCGGATGGCCCACATGGCGTTCTGGTCCAGAGTCTTCTTCCATGACGGCATGCCGCGATCGGTACCGTTGCGTACCCGATGAATGAAGTATTCGTCGTCCCACTGGGTCAGCTCCCGAAGATCGGGGGTCAATCCGCCTGACATCGCCCGAATGCCGTGACATCCGGCGCAATTTCCGGCATAGGCGCTTTCTCCGATCTCAACCGCCTCGGCGTTGTACTTGCCGAATTCGTTGCCTTCCCGGAAGGGATTTTCGGTCCGCACTTCGTCACCCAGCTTTGGAAGATCACCGGTGTCGACTGGCTGGGGGGTGACGTTGCCGTGGGCGATTGCGAAGCTGGCGACGCCAGCCAGAGTGAAGGCCAGGACCGCCTTCATTGATGTGCGAGTTGCCATGATTGCTACCTCTTGTTGTTTCCCCGTGCGTTGGCGATTGGAATTGTGTTTGCCAACTTGCTGACATCCAGTCTAGGGAGGAGCCACACGCTTCCGAATGCCACTTTGGGGTTTTTGCCCTAGTTCCTTGGTAGTAGGTAGGCGGTAGTCAGGCTCAAAACTCGTTCTTAAGTAGTGCCCCTTTCCTACTTTGTGAATATTCCCGACGCGTCACGGTCTCTCTATCCTCGGATGTAGCGATACAACAACAAACGGGAGTCTGTTTCATGCCCGGCCACCGCCTTATTCGCAAGCTGATCTTCGGCGTCCTGCTTGTGGCCAGTGCGGCTCTGCATGCCGAGCCGCTGGTCGTCCCGATGGGCTACATACAGTGGGTGCCAGACCAGGGCCCGGTGCTGTCCAACGTCATTCCGAAGCCTGCGGATTCCGGTCTGCGAGGGGCAGAGCTGGCAACTGCCGACAACAACACGACGGGCCGGTTTCTGGACCAGAATTATCGGATGGCTACCTCGGTGGCCGACTCAGAGGAAGGCGTCCTGGCGTCATTCGACCGGATGCTTGCCGACGGTGTGCGGCTGTTTGTATTTCGAGTGCCGGCGAAAACCCTCACTGCCCTGTCAAAGCGCGCCCGTCCGGATGTCCTGATGTTCAATGCCGGCGCGAGAGACGATGGTCTTCGGCTACGCGATTGCGCCCCTTCATTGCTGCACACCATCCCCAGCTACGCGATGCTCACCGACGCACTGGGGCAATGGCTGAATCAACGACGCTGGAATGAGGTATTCCTGATCTCCGGCCCGACCGCGGAAGACAAGGCGTGGGCCGCGGCATTCCACCGATCTGCCAGGCGATTCGGTCTGGACATCGTGGAAGACAAACCCTGGACGTTTGATGCGGACCTTCGCCGGAGTGCGTCCCGCGAATTACCGCTGTTCACTCAGGCGGATGACTACGATGTCGTGGTCGTCGCCGACGTACGCGGGGACTTCGGTGAGTATGTTCCGTTTCACACCTGGCTGCCGCGTCCGGTTGTGGGCACACAGGGCATGACGCCCGTGGCCTGGCACCGGGTTGTGGAAAGCTGGGGAGCGACCCAGCTGCAGAACCGGTTCCGGGAACTCGCCCAACGCAACATGAACAGTGAAGACTACGCTGCCTGGGCCGCTGTCCGGGCGATCGGAACGGCTGTTACCGAAACCGGCTCCGCCGAGGTGAAAACCCTGCGATCCTTCCTGTTCAGCGACCAGTTCCAGCTGGCCGGCTTCAAGGGCCGCAAACTGACCTTCCGCACCTGGAACGGACAACTTCGCCAGCCTATTCCGCTGGTTCATCCCCGGGGCCTGGTGGACCGGGCGCCCTTCGAGGGATTCCTGCACCCCAGAAGCAGGATGGACACGCTCGGATTC
This sequence comes from Marinobacter koreensis, assembly GCF_023156285.1. Taxonomy (GTDB): domain Bacteria; phylum Pseudomonadota; class Gammaproteobacteria; order Pseudomonadales; family Oleiphilaceae; genus Marinobacter; species Marinobacter koreensis. The sequence goes on from NZ_JAKZAJ010000002.1 coordinate 66,663, forward strand.
GACAGGCCGGAAAGCGAATGCCGAATCAATGGATGAGCCCTCTGCAGGCCAAGTGATAAGGAACAGACGATGAAACACCTGATAAAAACCGCGGCGTTGTTCTCGCTGATAAGCCTGTCCCTGCCGGTGACCGCCAGCCTGGCGTATGTCTCGAATGAGAAAGACAACACCATCTCGGTGATAGACACCGATGCCATGACCGTGGTGGATACCATCCCGGTCGGCGCCAGGCCCCGGGGCATCCTGTTATCCCATGACGGAACCCGCCTGTTCATCTGTGCCAGTGACGACGACACCGTCCAGGTGATGGATCTGGCCACACGGAAAATCGTGGACACCCTGCCCTCAGGAGAAGATCCGGAACAGTTCGCACTGGCGCCGGATGACCGACACCTCTACATCTCCAACGAGAACGACGCCATCGTCACCGTGGTGGATGTTAAAACCAAGCAGGTGCTGTCACAGATCGACGTCGGGCTGGAACCCGAAGGCATGGCCGTCAGCCCGGACGGTAAATGGGCGGTCAATACATCGGAAACCAGCAGCATGCTGCACTGGATCGATACAGAGACCTTCACCATCAAAAAGAATATTGTCGTCGGCCAGCGCCCCCGGCATGTGGAGTTCAGCCGGGACAGCAAGATTGCCTGGGCATCCACGGAGGTGGGAGGCACGGTTCATGTGATTGACGTGGATAATCTCAAGCAGATCCGGGAACTCACGTTCGATGTACCGGGCGTCAATCCGGACCGGGTACAGCCCGTTGGTATCGAACTGACCTCCGACGGTCGTTACGCCTTCATTGCACTGGGCCCGTCCAACCACGTGGCGGTGGTCGACGCCAAGACCTACGAAGTGCTGGATTATCTGTTGGTGGGCAGTCGGGTCTGGCAACTGGATCTGGGCAAAAACGAGAAATACCTCTACACCACAAACGGGGTGTCGGGCGATGTGTCGGTAATCGACGTGGGTCGCCTCAAAGTCATCAAATCGATCAAGGTCGGCCGCTATCCCTGGGGTGTGGTCGTCGACCCGGCATCATGAGCATTGACGTCCGGCACCTTGGCTTTGACTACGGGACAACACCGGTCCTCAAGGATCTGAGTTTTTCCCTGACGCCCGGTCGATTCCACGCCCTGCTCGGGCCCAACGGTGCCGGAAAGTCGACCCTGTTCGGGCTGTTGACCCGGCTCCTGGCCCTTCAGCGCGGGGAGCTGTTGTTCGAAGGCCAGTCCATGGCGCGCTTCCCGGCGCAAGCCATGCGCCGAATCGGAGTCGTGTTCCAGCAAAATGCCCTGGATCTGGACCTGACCGTTCGACAGAACCTCCTGTACCACGCAGCCCTGCACGGCCTTTCTAGAAAGCAGGCCCGGAACCGTGGCGACCGGGAACTTGAGCGATTCGGCCTGCTGGAACGGGCCAACGATCCGGTCCGGCTGCTCAACGGTGGACACCGGCGACGGGTGGAAATTGCCCGGGCCCTGCTACACCATCCTTCGTTACTGCTCCTGGATGAGGCCACGGTTGGCCTGGACGTCGCCAGTCGAAAGGCCCTGAACGAGCACGTCCGGGCGCTGTGTCGGGATGAGGATCTTACCGTGCTCTGGGCGACCCACCTGATTGAGGAAGTCCGCCGCGACGATCAGGTGCTGATCCTGCATCAGGGCCAGCTTCTTGCGAATGGCACCGGGCAGGCCATCTGTGACGAGACGGGTTCAAGGGACCTGTCGGAAACGTTCCATGTCCTGACCGGAGCCGGATAACATGAAGCTGTCTGAATACTGGCACTGCTTTCTCGGCATACAGACCCGCGAGTGGCTGCGTTTCTGGCAGCAACGTACCCGGTTTGCCAGCGCGCTTGTGCGCCCGCTGCTCTGGCTGGTGGTGTTTGCCGCCGGCTTCCGGGCGGTTCTGGGAATTTCGATCATTCCACCCTACGACACCTACATTACCTATGAGACCTACATTGCCCCCGGCCTGTGCGGCATGATCATCCTGTTCAACAGCATGCAGGGCGCCCTGTCGATGGTGTATGACCGGGAGCTCGGCAGTATGCGGGTCCTGTTGATGAGCCCACTGCCCCGCCCGTTCCTGCTGGTAACCAAGTTACTGGCAATGGGCGTGGTCTCGGTCGGACAGGTTTATGTCTTCCTGCTGTTGGCGTTGCTGGTCGATGTCGAACCACCGCTCTGGGGCTATGTCGCGGTGTTGCCGGCACTCGTTCTGACCAGTCTGATGCTGGGCGCCCTGGGGCTCCTGATTGCGACCTGGATCAAGCAACTCGAGAACTTCGCCGGGGTCATGAACTTTGTGATCTTCCCGATGTTTTTCATGTCGTCGGCGCTTTACCCGCTGTGGCGAATGCAGGAGGCCAGCCCCTGGCTTTACTGGGTGTGCCAGTTCAACCCGTTCACCCATGCCGTGGAGGCGATCCGCTTTGCCCTGTATCTGCAGTGGAATGGCCAGGCGTTCGGGATTACGGCGGCGGTGACGGTCGTACTGGCTTTGCTGGCCACCGCCGGGTTTCAACCCCAGCGCACCAGAATCCTGGGAACACGCACCGGCTAGCCCTCACAGCAAAGGCATGCTGGTGCGCAGGCTCTGAACAATGGTCTCCACGTCCGACGCTACCGGCGCGTCCCATTGCAGGTGGGCGGGGTGGCCATCAAGGTACCAGAGACGATTCGCCAACGCGGTCGCATCGGAAGCATCGTGGGTCACACAGAGCATGCCCATGTGGGGATGGGCGTCCAGCAGCTCGGATATCAACGTTCGGAGCTCACCGGCGCGTACCGGATCAAGAGACGCGAACGGCTCGTCCAGGAGCAGAAGATCCGGTTCCACCGCAAGGCATCGGGCCAGCGCCGCCCGCCTGGCCATGCCCAGCGACAGCTGATCAGGAAAATGGTGCTGGTAACCGGTCAGGCCCACACTCTCCAGCAATCGGTCGATCTCAGTGCCAGCTGCGCCGACGATGGCGAGATTCTGACCCAGCGTCCGCCAGGGGAGCAGTCGATGCTCCTGGAACAGGTAACCCAGGCGCAGGGTTTCCCGTCCGCGAAACGCAGTCGCCGGAGTACGACGATCCAGCCCCGCAATCGCATTCAGCAAGGTGGTCTTGCCAATGCCGGAAGGGCCGAGAAGACAGATTCGATCCCCACGCCGTATCTGCGTGAAGATGTCTCCCAGTACCGGCCTCTCGAAGTCGCGGCCTTTGATCCGCAGCTCAAGCATGAGCCAACTCCGGTCGGCGCCAGCGACTGGCACGACGCTCGAGGGGTTGCAGGAGGGCCAGTTCAATCACCTGCACGACAGCAACGAACGCCAGGCTGTAGGCCAGGATGGTCGCGACATCGAATACCTGGAACGCCATATTCAGCTTGAACCCCACGCCATTCGAACGGCCCAGGAGTTCCACCACCAGGACAATCTTCCAGATCAACGCCAGGCCCCCTCGCATCGCTGCCATCAGGTACGGAAACAATTGTGGCAACCACACCTCGCGGGCTCGCTGCCAACGACTGAAACGGTAGGCCGTCGCCATCGATTCCAGCTTGGGATCCAGACTGCGGGCGCCCTCCCTGAGGGTAACAGCCACGTTGGGAACCTTGTTGATGACCACGGCCAGCACGGCGGCGGATTCAACCAGGCCGAACCAGACGTACATCAGGATAATCGTCACCAACGCCGGCAGGTTCAGCATCAGCAACAGCAGGGGATCCAGCAGCGCGTTGGTCGTCTCTGACCGCCCCATGACAACCCCGATCGTGACGCCAAGTCCCATGGCGATCACGAAAGCGACCGCCACTCTCGCCAGTGTGGCGCCGAGATTCAGCCAGAGTTCGCCATTGGCAGCCTCGGCATACAGCGTCCGTCCGACGGCCAGCGGCGTCGGCAACAGGCTGCTATCCAGTGCCATGGCGATCAGGAACCAGAACACCACCAATCCGGGTAATACCACCCAGTAACACCAGACGGGCGCATATCCCCGGCCGGTCATTCCCGGGCACCCCGGAAAAACAGGTGCGCCGGCAGCGGTTCCCCGGTGCCGTCACCGGTGAGCCCTATCAGCGTTTGCAGATCGGCGATACGACGGTCCGTCAGCGGCCCCGGCGTTCCGGCGATGAAACCGTCGTGCAGGGCCTGGAACACCGCCTGGGATGAAGCCCGCATCAGGGGGCGTAGCCGTTGCCATTGGTCGGGGTTGGCCGCCAGCTGGGCACGGGCCAGTCGGATGGAACGGGCAAAGTTCGCCACCAGCTGGGTGTGCTTACTGGCCCAGCCTTCAGGAAACACATAACCCAGTACCGGCAGGTCCGGATCCAGGTGGAAGGTTTCAAGCAGGTCGGACATCCTGAAAGCCGTGCGCCAACCCCCCTGTCCCCGCAACCTGGCGGCAAAATGCCAGTAGGTCACAATAGCGTCCACCTGGCCGCGTTTGAGTGCCTGATTGAGAAGCGGTGGCGAACCATACTGCACCTGATCGCGGCCTCCCAGCTTGACCCCCTGGCGCTCGGCAACGGCTTTCAGCAAAATCCAGCCTTTGCTGTCCGGGCCCCCGGCGACGCCGATGCGACGGCCTGAGAGATCGGCCACGCCGTGGATATCGGAGTTCTCCGGCACCACCACATCGCCGATTTGAGAGGAAAACGGAACGTAGAAGTAGGATTGCCCGTCCCGGTATCTGTGTTGAACCCAGAGCAGGTCCGCTACCGCGCCGTCTACCGAACCACTGGCGACGGCCAGCCGGGACGCTGACAGGTTGGCAAGGGGATGAACCACCAACCGGTAGCCATTGGCCCTGTCCAGCCCGCGATGCTGAACCTGATCCAGCTCCCAGTGTGCTGTACCGAACTGCAGAACACTGAGTGACAGTTCGGGTAGCGGCCCGTCACTCGCCAGGGCCGGACTGGTGTTCGCAAACAGGAGCAGCGCCAGAGCCAGCGGCAACCGGATAACTGCCAGGAATGTGTTCGATTTTGTGGTTGTCATAAACCCACGATACGAACCCTGAGGGACGTCCAGAATAGTACTTTGGTGCCTGTTTTTTGGTGCGATGGTCGCATTCAACCGACGGCGGATCTGGCGTGTAATGGTGCAATGACAACAATAAAACAGCGGGGCGGCCCCGATCGCCCCTGAGAAAGGAGGACGCCATGCTGAACGAGCTTGATGCCGCACTTTCACCGGAAAACCGCTATCATGATTCCGGACCCACTCCCGATTCCGATAACAAACAGGCCGAACCATCCATGGAGCCCGCTTACAAGATTCTGATCGCCGACGACCACCCACTGTTTCGTGAGGCAATCAGCAGCGTGATCTCATCGGGATTCGAAGGCAGCGAAATCCTGGAAACGGACGATCTCGACAGCGCACTGGACATTACCCGCGCCAACGATGACCTTGACCTGATCCTTCTCGACCTGAACATGCCCGGCATGCATGGTCTCAACGGCCTGATCACGCTTCGCAACGAGGCACCCACCATCCCGGTGGTCATCGTCTCCGCGGAGGAGGACAAACAGGTGGTGCTCCAGGCGATCACCTACGGAGCAGTCGGCTTTATCACCAAATCGTCGCCCAGGGCGCAAATGACCGAGGCCATCCAGCAGATTCTCAATGGCAACGTCTACCTGCCGTCGGACATTATCCGGACCGGCAAGGAAGGCAGCACCCGGCGCAGTCGACAGGACGACAATCCGATTTCCCCGGAACTTCTGAATTCGCTGACCCGCCGGCAGCTGCTGGTGCTTGAACGGATGTCGAAGGGAGAGTCCAACAAGCAGATCGCCTACAACCTGAATATTGCCGAAACCACCGTCAAGGCCCACGTTTCGGCCATTCTTCGCAAGCTGGGGGTCCACAACCGGGTTCAGGCCATCCTCTCCGCCAGCGACGTGGACTTCAGCCAATACCTCAAGCGCTGATCTCAGGATCGCTGTTTGAGAACCAGATGGGTGAGCACACTGCGCAGCTTGAGGGGCTTCACCGGTTTATTCATCAGAAGGTAGCCCAGCGTCCGGATGTGCTGCTTCAGCTCGTTGGTGTAGTTGGCCGTGATCATCAGCACCGGCGCTGCTGTCGCGCGTCGACGGTTGATCTCGGCAACCACATCCACGCCGTTGACGTCATTGTCCAGGTGGTAATCCGCCAGAATCAGATCAACCGGCTGACCGGCGGTGTCCAGCTGCCGCTCAAGATCTGCCAGGGAGACGGCCACCGTCACCTCACATCCCCAGCCTTCCAGAAGCGTTTTCATACCCTCGCAAATGGCCCGGTCGTTATCGATCACCCAGACCCTCGCGCCACCGAGTCCCTCATCCAGCAAAGGGATAGTGGCGCTGCCGGCAGGAAGCACTTTGGGTCGGAGTCTGCCCATGGGCACCCGCACGCTGAACACCGATCCCTTGCCCTCCTCGGATGACACGATTACCTCATGGCCAAGCATGCCGGAAATCTTGTCGACGATCGCCAGACCAAGGCCGAGCCCCTTGTCCATCCGGCATCCTTCCGAATGGATACGTTTGAATTCCTGGAAGATCTCTGAGAGCTTGTCCGTCGGGATGCCCGGCCCTGTATCCCAGACCTGCAGGAGGACATGCCCGGCCTGCCGACGGCAACCCAACAGGATTCTTCCCGACGGGGTGTAGCGGATGGCGTTGGTCAGGAAGTTGCGCAGGATGCGGGCAAGCAACTGGGAATCCGACTCTACCACGGCGGAGCACGGGACGAACGAGAGCGTCAGTCCCTCGGCCAGCGCAACCTGACGGAATTCCCGGGCAATGTTGTTCAGCAGGTCCCGGAGATCAAACGCGGTTACATCCGGCTTGATCACACCGGCATCCAGTTTCGAGATATCCACCAGCGTGCCCAGCAGATTCTCGACGTCGTCCAGGGAGGTACTGACGGAACGGACCAGCCCTTCGGCCTTCGGACCAAAGCTCTGCTCGAGCAGTGCGCTGGTAAAAAGCCTTGCGGCGTTCAACGGCTGCAGAAGATCGTGACTGACGGCCGCCAGGAACTTGGTCTTGGACAGGTTGGCTCGCTCGGCATCCAGCTTGGCATCCCTGAGACGCGCCTCAACGGCGGCCCGTTCGGTGATTTCCTGGCGAAGCTGATTGTTCAGCCCGGTCAATGCCGCGGTACGCTCCTTGACCCGGCGTTCCAGGTTATCGTAGGCCTGCTCCAGCGCCAGGGCGGTTTTACGGCGGTCGGTAATGTCCCGGATCAACACGAAAAAGCCAATGATGCTGCCGAATTCGTCGAAATTGGGCACGTAGGACCGGAGCATGTAACGTTGCTCGCCCTGCTCGCCGGTCTCCTCCAGTTCGAAGGTGACGTTGTGGCCTTCCATCACTTCCAGGATCTGCGGCAGCAGCCGGTGGTAGAAGTCCGGGGCATGGATCTGGTCCAGACGCTTGCCGAGCGGGGGCTCGCCGCCCCGGGCATACCAGGCCTCGTAGACCTTGTTGCAGAACTGCACCGTCATGTCGGCCCCGACGTACGCGATCAGCGCCGGCACATGGTCGGTCACCACCCGGATCCAGCGCTCACTTTCCTCCAGCGCCTTGATGCGACGGGCCATTTCGCTGTTTTTGACGTCGGTGATGTCCGTATAAAGAACGACCAGCCCCCCTTCCCGGGTGGGTCTTTCGGTCATCTGGACCCAACGATCGTTGGACAGCAGAAACACCGCTCCCTCGGCATCCTCACGTCCGTATTCCTCCCGGACGAGACCGGAACGGGTAGCAAGCCGCTTGACCTCATCAATGGTCGTGCCGGACTCGGGTGCGGGCACTCCGGCGTGCCGCCAGTAGCTGCGGAACCGACTGTTGCTCTGAATCAGCCGACGCTCATCATCAAACAGGACAAACCCGTCCGCGATGCTCTCGATGGCATCAATAAGCCGTTGCCGGGTGGTTTCGGCCTCCTCGCGGGCACGGTTGAGGGCATCAGTGCGCTCACGTACCTGTTCGGCAAGAATGACGGAATGCTCGAAAGCGGCGTAGGGTTCCGGTTTGTGGGAGGTGCCCGACTCCACCCGAACAATCAGCGCATCCCGGATCCGACGCAGCCGCAGATTCTCCGCTTCCAGTTCGGCAATGCGGCGGTCCTTTTCGGCCTGATCGGTAACGGTGTCAGACGAAGTTCGTGCTGGCATCAGGTTGGCCAATCACCACCCCCGTAAACGTCTGGTTGATGTGCATGCCGTCAAACTGCTCGCCATAAGTGTTGAATCCGATCACCCGATGATGACGGAGAAACTCGGAAACCCCCTCGACCTCTCCAGTGAGTTCGGCTTCAAGACGGCGCAGGAAGCAGTCGCAGCCAATGGTGATCAGGGGAGGACCAACCGACTGTTCGGCCTTTTCAATTTGCGCACGAACACTGTCGAGCAGCCCCTCGGGTTCCATGGACGTCATGACAATCCCCGTCTCAACGGCGCAATAGAAGGTCAGGCTGCCGTCCGGATTGACCCGCTGGATCGACCGGACAAAGTAGTGTCCACCTATCTTCACGCCCAGGGGACGAAGGGCAAAGGTCTTGCGATCCAGTGTGTCCACCGGTACACCGACGGCCCGGGCGTAGGCCTCTGCCGCGGGCTCGGCGTTGAGTTCATACACCGTTCGGCTCGAGGGGCAGGCGTCGGTGACAACCAGTTTTTCCTGACGCTCCACCATGTGATGGGTCGAAAAGACCCGGAAATCCAGGGGCGTATTTACCAGCATGACCGTCGCCGCACCGGTATGGAACTCGCCGTCAAAAAATACGTGGGTGTTGGCCAGACGCTCATCGTCGCCGGCGGAGCCACCAAACTGGGGGATGGTTCCCAGTGCGGAATTCAGGGTAGCCAGCACCAGTTCCTCCCGGCTGGACAGGCCATCGAGCAGGGTAATGGCAAAGGTATTGCCTTTGACCGGCGCCAGGCCGGCGTCCCGGCAGGTATTGAGGAGCCCGTCGATGACGTCCTGGGCATCCTGAAGCGTGAAGCTGTCCAGCGCCTGGATCAGCGCACAATCGATGGCGAAGTAGCGGCGGTCGAATCCGATGGCGGTAATGCATCCACGGCCATACCCTTCAGGGGTAATTTCACCCGCCGAGGTACAACCACAGACGCGAACGCCGTTGAAAGCCTGTTGAAGCGCCGGGCCCAGACGCTGAAGATCGAACTCCGCCGAACAGAAAAACAGCACACAGCCGAGATTGTCATGCGAGAGCTCGTTGGCAAGGTGCGTCGCAGCAAGCGCTGCCTCTCTGGCACCGGAACTTGCCACGCGAATGGCTGGAAGGGTTGTTACTGGCCTCATGCTTCCAGGCTCCAAAACCCTGGGAATTTCCGTTAATTCTACGGACTCCCCCGCGCCAGCCAATGCGACTTCCGTGCTTTTTATGGGCGCACCAAAATAATCATAAGCCATTGATTTTAAATCCTCCTGAATCAATGCCCGATGGCGCCACCGGTTTCCTTCCCGGGAAACCGGCACTTTAGTGCTAGATCCGTCTCCCGGGAAAGCTCCCGGCGCCGTGCACCAAGAGCAATCGCCATGTTCAGAAGGTTACGATGGCACCGAGCGCCAGGGTGTCGGCGTCCACCGTTTTGGTATCAGTGGATTTGGTGGTCTGTTCGAACATGTTGTACTCGGCGACCACTTTGAAGTACTCATTAATGTCGTGGAAGAGCGCGACCGAGCTGTTCTCTGTCTGGAAATCACCCTGGTCCGAATCGGTCTCGCCGTAGGAAATCACGAAACGATTGGCACCCAGGGTATAGCCTCCCTGAACCAGATAGCCGTCGGCATCCTCCTCCGAGGCCAGTGCCTGATCCGTAATCAGCACCGGCACATCGCCCTTCGAGGTGAATCCGGAAGCGGTCAGGGACAGTCCCGCCATGGCTGCACGAACGCCGTAGCCAAGACCCGTGGAATCGATCGAGGTGGTGGCATTTTCCGAGCTCTGGTAACGACCGTTCAGCCAGCCGGTCAGGGAGACACCGTTGAGATCGGCGCCGTAAGTGAGCTCGGCCTCAAACCGGGGCGCCGACTGTTCGGATTGCGCACCCGGAGTGGTGTTCGCCGGCTCCAGGATACCGGCCGCCACCTTGAGTCCCCCCAGGTCCGGTGACCGGTAGGTAATCTGTGCCGAGGGATTGGGATAGGGATAGCCGGCCCGGATATTGCCGAACGATACCCCGGTTGGGGCACCGGGCGAGCCAAAGCCCATCAGGATTTCATCCAGAAAGATGTTGGAGCGGGCGTAAAGTCCGAAATCCTTACCGATGAGGATCTGGCCAAAGCTGCCATCGACCGTTGCATACAACTGACGGACATCGATGGCCGTATCGGTGGGTGACTGCAGACTGTCGTTGATGGTGGACCAGAAGGAAGAACGCCCGCCGAGAGTCAGGTCACCGACCTCGCGACTGAAATTGAAACCAATGGTGTTGGGCAGAAAGCCCATTTTGACATCGGAATTGCGAACGTCGCCGATCTTGTCATCCCGATTCACATAAAAGGCATTGAAATAACCGTCTACCGAGAAAGACGTCCCGTCCTGATTGTAGACCTCCACCGCTGCGCTGGCACCGGTGCTCAGCCCCATGGCCGTGCCGACGGCCAAAGCCAGTCCCGCTTTTTTCAGATGGTTGCGCATAGCTCCCCCATGTTCTTGTTTGATGATCGGGTTCGGAGCAGGGGTCGTCCCAGGCTCCAGGCGCGTTGATCGCCCGGAATCATCTTCGACGAGGGAAGAAAGGTGTGAAATGCAACAAGGGAGCCGGTTTTGTGCTTATTTGGGAGGCAGTGGAAACGCCACTTTGGGATTACGACCCCGCGGGAAACCGGTCCAGTTCCAGCAGGCAATCGTCAAGGAACGCCGACGGATCCGCCATCACCGACTCGTCGGCCACCACCCCGAACTGGACCTGGCCGGCGTAACTGACGATGCTGACGCCCAGTCCGATACTTCCGGCCTGGGGTACCCAGAACATCTGTTCGGTAATGGGACAGCCGGCCAGGTAACGGGCCTCCCGGGTACCGGGAACGTTCGAGACCACGGCAGACGCTTTCCGGTAGAAGGTGTCTGCGACGGGATGGCGCAGGGGTTCCGGGATCAACGATGCACTGGCCGTCAGCCCCCAAGCCAGGCCCGGCTGCCAGCTCTTCTTGAGCCGCCGGGTTTCCTGTTTGATCCGGTACAGTCGCTCCAGCGGGCTTTCACCGTCTACCGGAAGCGGCACGAACACCGTGCCAAAATAGTTGCCCAGTTCGCCAGGCTCGGGCACCAGCTCCTCCGGCAAGCGATGACGAATATCCACCGGCACGGCTGCGTGCAAGACCGCCTCTTCCAGGTCTTCTGCGCCCAGGCCGAGCCTTGGGCGAACGGCGGCCGCGACGCAACCGAGCAGTACATCGTTGATTGTGACGTTGGTGGCGTTGGCAATGTTCCGGAACCGGTCGAGTGGCACTGGCTCCGACCAACGGCAATGCCGACGGCCAAGCAGGGGGCGCCTCAGGTCTGACGGGGAATCCTCCGGTTCAACCAGGAAATCGGTGACCTCATTCACCAGTTTCAGGCCCCGCTGCGCAAACTGCTCCAGCCACTGCCCGGCCTGCTCAACAGATGAGGAGGCCTGCGGAGCCGGATCCTCGTCGCCAGCCGGCGCGGTTTGGTCAACGGGCGTCGGAACCAGACGCTCCAGCCAGGATTGGGCCGCGCCAGTCCACCGGGCGAAGTCACCGTTTTCTGGTGCGCCATAGATGGCCGGGGGCTGACGGGGGGATGGCGGGCACAGGCGGTCGAAAATCGACATCAGTGAAAGACCATCGGCATAGCAATGGTGCATCCGGAGCAATACGGCGGCTCCGCCCTCCGCATTGGGTGCCAGCCAGAATTTCCACATCGGCCGGAACAGGGGCAGCGGCTGGTTCAGACGGGCCGAAACCCAGTCCTGGAGCTCGTCCCGGGTAAAACGATCGATCGCCACATCCAGATGGTGACGGACATCAAACCCGGGATCCCGCTCCCACCACCACCCCGGCATCCGCTCCACAGGGCGGTGAAGGAACCGCTCCCACGCCACCCAGTAATCCTTGAGGAAGGCCCGTAGCCGGGGCGCGGTGAGCCCTTCAACCCGGAGCATGACGGTAATGGTCATGGGGTTGTCCGGGCGTTCCAGGGCCAGCCAGGCCGAATCCGCAGGCAGCAGGAGATGCGATTGCTCTTGACTCAAACCTGTTAGTCCCCGGATCGATGGCGTGACGAAGGTACGTAAAAACCGAACTCCGCATTGTGCCAGACAACCCGAAACGGCTCCACATGACGACCAGCGCACCCTGTTACAAAAAATTACATGTGAGTAACTGTTCAGCCCTATACTGGTTATAAGCCTTGATGCGATGGTTATTAAAGACCATTTCGGTAGCCATTGGCTCCAGATTCGCGAAAACATCGCATGGAGCGCCAATACACCGCTACCGCCATCGCGGTACAACAGGGTGACCAGCACGAACTTCAATAACAGACCAACGCGGTGCTGGGAGGAGAAGAGTCATGAAAGCGAGTCACGTTCGCAAATTGATCAAACCCATCGAAAACGCCTATTCGGAAATGTTTTCCGGACGGGTGTATCGCGTTGGTAAAGGCGCCGTCTCGGTTCGCAACCACAGCGGTGTTGCAGAACAGACCGTCGTGGGAGTACACGGGTTCCTGGAGAATCACTGTTACTTCACACAGGCCTACGAGGGCCCGACAACCGAGCTGATCCTGCTCACCTGCAGCAACTATCACATCCCGGTCAACGGCGTTACGCCCGAGACCCCCGACTGGGAAGTGCCGATCAAACACCTGGAAGGTACCATCGAATACGATGCGTGCATCCTCAATCAGGCCCTGGCAAACCTGCCTACCACGCGTAATATCCGGATCCATGGCCACTCCCGCGGTGGCGCGGTAATCCTGGAGGCAGCGCGGCAGTGGCCGGAACTCTACGAAGACGTGGAAATCGTCTTTGAGGCGCCCGTGCTGCCACAGGGTCGCCTGCACGCTCTGGTCACCATGCTCCTGGAGCCGGTCAGCCATGGCATGTGGCCCTGGCTGATCCGTCTGATCAACAGTGCGCCCCAATCGGCCTATGGTCAGACCTTCTTCGGCAAGATGAATCCGCGGAAAAAGCAGCTGCTCAGCAAGCTGTTCTCGGCCACCAAGGATCACCTCACCATCGTCCGTAACATCGAGAACATCATGGACTGGATGGCCCGGACGGACACCTCGGTTTACCAGAATGTTCGCCAGGGCACCTTCCTGATTCCGGCCGTGGACCGCATTCTCGACCGGTCCGCCATGCTGGCCAGTGCCCGGCAGAGCCCGACCACCATGCGAATCATCGAAACCGAGGCGCCAAGCCACTTCATCACCCTGGACAGCAAGGAATGGGTTCCCGGTTTTGAGACATTGCCCGCCGCTGCACAGGGATAAGGCTGCTGCATCCCGGTCCATGCTCCGCTAAACTTGCGTGCCCAACCCAAGGCTAAGCGGAGTGTTCCATGTACCGTGACCGTCTGGTCGCCACCCCCGTTGAAACCGAGCACGCGCGCCGGCTTCAACGCCTGCTGCTGGCCTATCATGATTTCCGACAGCTCAAGGCCTCACATCGTCTTTCAGAATCCACCCGGATCATTGCTGACTGGCAGGCGCAACGCCTCAAGCAGACCCACCGGGATCTCTACGACCACCCCGGTTACCATTCGGGACTCGAGTTTCTGCTGACCGACCTCTATGCCCCTTCAGGGATGACCCGGCGCGATGACAACATCGACCGCGTCTTCCCCAAAATGGTGAAATGGCTACCTGACCATCTGCTGGGAACGCTGTCCGGGCTGGTAGAACTCAACCTGCTCACCCAGGAACTGGACCTGGAGCTTGCCGAACGGGTTCATCAGGAAGGACTGAACATCAGGGACCTGAACACAGATGGTTACTGCCGGGCCTATCGCAACAGCCGCCGGCTGTCAGACCGGGAAAGACAGATCCGGCTGGTGGCAGATGTGGGGCAGCAACTGGACCGGTATGTGCGAAACCGGACACTGGGGTGGTTGCTGAGCATGGCAAAGACGCCCGCAGAGATGGCCAACCTGACCGACCTGCACAGTTTCCTGCACCGGGGCTACAGTGCGTTCCGGAAGATGGAAGATGTGGACGGCCTGATTGACCGGCTGGTCGTTCGCGAATCCCGGGTTATGGACAACATTCTGGCCGGCCACCCGGCCCCCTTCGAACTGCCGAGTGACCTGTAGACCGGCCGATCACCCGTTCGGGTTGATGATCTGATCCAACTGGTTGTGGATCTCCTGCTCGATCCGGTGCTTGAAGGGCCGCAGCATCAGCCCCAGTTCGAGGCGGATGTGCAGGTCATCCGGGCTGATGTTCAGCTGGCCCTTCACACCACTGCGCTTGAACCTCATGACATCGCCTTCCCACTGGTAGTGAACGTCGAACTGACGGGACAGATCACGGGCCAGGGTTTCCGCGGCCTGGCGGGCGTGTTCCTTGTCCAGTGAGTGGGCGCGATGAACATCAATGACAGACATGGATCAGTTTTCTCTTCCAAATTGAATCGGTTTTACAGTGTATGTCGGTATTAAACTTGTAGCCACCCCGGCAACCGTTAGAATACGGGGTTCAGATACTGACAGGACACCTTCCATGAGCGAGCAGCAAACGCCAGCCGACAACGGCCAGGACGACGTCACCCACTTTGGCTTCCGCAATGTGCCGAAAAGCCAGAAAGCCGGCCAGGTGGCCCAGGTTTTTCATAACGTGGCGGGCAAGTACGACCTGATGAACGACCTGATGTCGATGGGGATTCACCGGCTCTGGAAGCGCTTCACCATCGAACTGTCCGGAGTACGTTCCGGGCACCGCGTGCTGGACATCGCCGGGGGTACCGGCGACCTCACCATGAAGTTTTCCGATCTGGTGGGGCCATCGGGCAGCGTGGTCCTTGCCGACATCAATGCCTCCATGCTCAAGGTGGGCCGTGGCCGGCTCGAAGACCGGGGCTACGCCGGTAACATCGAATACGTCCAGGCGGATGCGGAACACCTGCCATTCCCGGACAACAGCTTCAACGCGGTGTCGATTGCCTTCGGCCTGCGCAACGTCACCGACAAGGATCAGGCCCTGCGGGACATGGCCCGGGTACTCAAGCCGGGCGGTAAACTGATGGTGCTGGAATTCTCCAAGCCAACCAACCCGCTGCTGAGCAAGGCCTACGATGCCTATTCCTTCAATGCCTTGCCCCTGATGGGTCAGCTGGTGGCCGGTGACAGCGAGAGCTACAAATATCTCGCCGAATCCATTCGCATGCATCCGGATCAGGAGACGCTCAAAAGCATGATGGAGCAGGCCGGCCTGGCGAATTGCCGTTACTACAACATGACCGGCGGCATCGTCGCCCTGCACGTGGGTATCAAGCCCTGATGGGTCCGGGTCCTACCCTGCTCGCCGCAGGCAGCGCGATCGTGGAAAACGCCCTCAACCGGGCGCTCGAGCTCGACCCGGCCGGTCGACGGGCCCTGCTGGAGGCGTTGCCGGGGCCGGTTCAGTTCACCCTGACTGCTCCCACAACCGCACAGTACACCCTCGATCGGGCCGGTGACCGCATCCGGGTGAGCAGCCAGCCCCCCGAACAGCCCCGGGTGTCACTCGTGGGACGCCCCGTGGCGTTTGCGGCCCTGGCGCTGGGCGACGATCAGGTGCTCACCGATGGCCGTCTGCAGGTGGTGGGGGATACGGATCTCGCACACCAACTCCAGCATGCCCTGAGCACACTCAATCCGGACTGGGAAGCAGCCATGGCCAGGCATATCGGTGATGTGCCCGCCCACTTCCTTGGCAAACGCATTCGCGATGCGGTGAAGTGGAGCCGACAGGCAATTGGCTCGATGAATGCCAACCTGGAGGAATACCTGCACGAGGAAACCCGTAGTCTCCCCGGTCGTCACGAAGTGAATGCAGCACTCGACGACATCGAAGCCCTGGACCAGAGGGCGGGTGAGCTGGAGGCCCGGATCAACGCACTGGAAAGCCGCGACACTGACACACCGGAGAACCCGTGACCCGTTTGAGACGCCTGATCCGCATTGCCTGGGTATTCTGCCGTTACCGGCTGGACACGTTTCTGCCCCTCGCCGAATTGCCCGCGCCTCTGAAGGTCTTTTTCCTGCTGGCACCCTGGCACCTGTTCCCGAAACCGAAGCTCAACCGGGGGGATCGACTCCGCTTGGCGCTGGAAGAGCTCGGACCGGTATTCGTGAAATTCGGCCAGATACTGTCCACCCGCCGGGATCTGCTGCCGGATGACATGGCCGAGTCCCTGAAGCACCTGCAGGATCGGGTACCACCATTCCCCAGCGATACCGCCCGCGACATCATCGAGACTTCGCTGGGCCGTCCGGTCTCTGAGCTGTTCTCCGAATTCAGCGCGGACCCGATGGCCTCGGCCTCTGTCGCCCAGGTTCACGCCGCAACCCTGCCGGACGGACAGAAGGTTGTGGTCAAAGTCCTGCGGCCGGGTATCGAGCGGGTGATTCACCAGGACCTCGCCCTGATGTACTTCATGGCCGGACTGCTGGAGCGTTACTGGTCCGAGGGCAAACGGCTGCACCCGGTCGAGGTGGTCGCTGACTACGACTCCACGATTCACGACGAGCTCGATCTTCAGCGCGAGGCGGCCAACGCCAGCCAGCTGCGCCGCAACTTCGAGAATTCCTCGCTCATCTACATCCCGTTCATCGACTGGACCTACACCCGCAAAACCGTGCTCGTCATGGAGCGCATCCAGGGCATTCCCATTGCCGACATACCGGCTCTGCAGGCGGCGGGCGTGAACATGAAAGTCCTGGCAGAAAAAGGGGTGGAGATCTTTTTCACCCAGGTGTTCCGGGACAGTTTCTTCCACGCCGACATGCATCCGGGCAACATTTTTGTGGACGTTTCCAATCCGGCCGATCCCCGGTACATCGCCATCGATTTCGGGATTGTCGGGACACTCGCGCCCGACGATCAGAGCTATCTGGCCCGCAATCTTCTCGCGTTTTTCCGCCGCGATTACCGGCAGGTAGCGCAGCTGCATATCCAGTCCGGCTGGGTGCCACCCGATACCCGGGTGAATGAATTCGAGGCCGCCATCCGGACGGTCTGCGAGCCGATCTTCGAGCGCCCGCTCAAGGACATCTCGTTTGGCCACTTCCTGCTGCGCCTGTTCCAGACCGCACGCCGCTTCAACATGGAAGTCCAGCCCCAGCTCGTACTGCTCCAGAAGACCCTGCTGAACGTCGAGGGGCTTGGCCGGCAACTCTATCCGGAGCTGGATCTCTGGAGTACTGCCCAGCCATTCCTGGAGGACTGGATGCGCAAGCGCATTGGCCCCTCGGGACTGATCAAATCGCTCCAGTCGCATCTGCCGTCCTGGCTCGAGCAATCACCGGAAATGCCCCAGTTGGTGCACGATGCGCTGTTGCAGCTGCGTCATGCCGGACCCACGGAGCAGCAGAACCGCGCTACACTGGAGCTGCTGAAACAGCAGCAGGAACGCACGGAACGTCGTTGGCGCCGCGGCATTGCCGCCCTGGTACTGGTTGCTGTGGCGGTCGCGGGCACCCGTCCCGAAGCCCGGGCCTGGCTTGAGACCACCCCATCCTGGAGCTGGGCGCTGCTGGCCGTGGCCGGTGCCCTCGTGCTCCGTGGCGGCCGATAACCCACCCATTCACTCAGGACTGACCACCATGCAAGACTCCGCCTCCCCCGACAACTGGCTTGATCTCGTTCGCTGGAACAGCGACGGCCTCGTGCCCGCCATCGCCCAGGATGCGGAGACCGGGGAAATTCTGATGATGGCCTGGATGAACCGGGAATCGCTGAAACTGACGGCGGAAGAAGGCCAGGCGGTTTATTGGTCGCGGTCCAGGGGCAAACTCTGGCGCAAGGGTGAAACCTCCGGGCACCAGCAGGTGGTTCGGGACCTCCGCCTGGACTGCGATGAGGATGTGATCCTCCTGAAAGTCGAGCAGAAAGGCGGCATTGCCTGTCATACCGGTCGTCGCAGCTGCTTCTATCGAGCGCTGGAGGACGGCCAGTGGGTGCCGGTGGAGCCGGTGCTCAAGAACCCCGATTCGATTTACGGCAACCAATGAGGAGACACCCGTGAGTGACGTACTAGAACGCCTGGCCCAGGTTCTGGAAGCCCGGAAGGAAGCAGACCCGGAAACATCCTACGTTGCCAGCCTGCATGCCAAGGGTCTGAACAAGATTCTTGAAAAGGTGGGCGAGGAATGCACCGAGACGCTGTTGGCAGCCAAGGACGCCGAACTCAGCGGCGAGACCCGGGACGTCATTTATGAAACCGCCGATCTGTGGTTTCACAGCATGGTGATGCTGTCCCGCCTGGGTCTGGGGCCGAACGATGTCATTGAGGAACTGGGCCGGCGCTTCGATCTTTCCGGACTCGAAGAGAAGGCGTCCCGCGACCAGTAAACAGGGGTTACCTCTTTCGGGGGTTTCCGCCGGGCCGCTTAGTTAACGTACAATAGCGCTACAAGACACCATTGAACGAGGATCCCCGAATGGGTATCAGTATCTGGCAACTTCTCATCGTACTCGGCATTGTCATTCTGTTGTTCGGGACCAAGAAACTGCGCAACATTGGCAGCGACCTTGGCGGTGCCATCCGAGGCTTCAAGAAGTCCATGAACGAGGAAGAAAAGCCCTCGTCCGAACCGGAGTCGCTGGAAGACAAATCCAAGGCTCAGCCCGAAGGCGCAGACGAAAAGTCCCGGGACAAGACCCAGAGCTGAGAGCTGACTGAATGTTCGACATCGGCTTTCTTGAACTGCTGATCTGTGCCGTCATTGCCCTGCTGGTGCTCGGCCCCGAACGACTCCCCACGGCGGCGCGGGCCGCCGGCCGCTGGGTGGGCGCGGCCCGGCGCATGGTCAGCCAGTTCAGCTCTGAGCTCGACAGGCAACTGAAAGCCGAGGAACTCCGGGAAGAACTCCGTAAAGCCGGCGATGTCGGTCTGGACGACGTTCAGAAAACCGTACGCGGTGCTCTGGACGAGGCAAAAAAATACGAGCACATGATCCTGTCGGATGGCAAAGGCCATCAGCCGGCCCCCATGTCCAAAGATACGGCCGCCGACGCCGCCCCGTCGGAGAGCTCCAGCGATCAGGACGTCAGCCCGACACCGGACAACCAGTCGTCCACGCCCAAACAGGTTCCACCAGGCTCTCCGGATAAGCGTTCATGACCCAACAACCAGACGGGCAGCAGTCTCCCCCTGAACAACAGGAAATGCCGCTGGTCGAGCACCTGCTCGAGCTGCGTAACCGACTGCTGAAAATGGTGCTGGCAGTCATCGTCTGCTTTGCCGCCATCTACCCTTTTGCCAACGACCTGTACCTGTGGTTGAGTGAGCCGCTCAGGGCGCTGCTGCCCGAGGGCCAGACCATGATCGCGACCGACGTGACATCACCGTTCTTCGCGCCCCTGAAGCTCGCCCTGGTCGTGTCGCTGTTCGCCGCAATCCCGGTCGTTCTCTACCAGCTATGGAGTTTTATCGCCCCGGGCCTGTACGCCCATGAGAAGCGACTGGCGTTTCCGCTGCTGTTCACCTCGGTGATTCTGTTCTATGCGGGCGCAGCCTTTGCCTATTTCGTGGTGTTCCCGCTAGTGTTCGGATTCTTCACCGCCATCGGCCCCGAGGGCATCCTGGAACTGCCGGACATCAGCAGCTACCTGGATTTTGTGCTGAAGATGTTCTTCGCCTTTGGCGTTGCCTTCGAAATTCCCATCGCGACCGTGCTTCTGATCCTGACCGGGATCACCACGCCCCAGGATCTCGCCGCCAAACGCCCCTACGTGGTGGTTGCCTGCTTCGTGATCGGCATGTTGCTGACCCCACCCGACATCATTTCCCAGACCATGCTGGCCGTGCCCATGTGGATTCTGTTCGAAATCGGTATCATCTTCGGCCGGCTTGCGCGCCGGGAGGTTGCCGACGCCAATCCGGACGAGCCTGCAGACGAATGAACCTTGCCCTCCTGAACGACGAAGACCTGATCTCGGCGGATCGGGCGTTGCTCCGGGGCAGACGCCTGCAGCACCTGCAATCCGTGCTCAAGTCGGCGATCGGCGATCGGGTGCCCGTGGGCCGCATCAATGGGCCGATGGGCACCGGAGAAATCCTCCGACTGGACAACGACGAAGCCGAACTGCAACTGACCCTGGACCAACCTGCTCCCACGCCGCTTCCGCTGACTCTGGTGCTTGCCATGCCAAGGCCCAAGATGTTCCGGCGGATCATCCAGACCTGCGCCGCACTGGGCGTTAAAGACATCTGGTTGATCAACAGCTACAAGGTGGAGAAAAGCTTCTGGCAGACGCCCTGGCTGTCCGAACCCCACTTGCGGGAAAACCTGACACTGGGACTGGAGCAAGCCAGAGACACCGCCATGCCGCAGGTTCATGTTCGAAAGCTGTTCAAGCCGTTCGTCGAGGACGAGTTACCGGGACTGCTGGAAGGAAAACAGGGCCTGGTCGCGCACCCCGGCACCGCGACACCCTGCCCGACCCACCTGCCCGGGCCTGGCTTATTGTGCGTGGGGCCGGAAGGGGGCTTCACCTCCTATGAAGTCGGAAAACTGGAAGAAGCCGGCTGCCAGGGCGTTCACCTCGGGCCCAGGATCCTGCGGGTAGAGACGGCAGTACCGGTGCTGATCAGCCGGCTATTCGATCTCTGCGGCTGACCCTGTTTTTACTCGCCCCCGGCGGAATGGCCTTTGCGGTTCTGCCAGGCATTGATGACCGGCGTCAGCACCGCCAGCAGCAGCGCACCCGCCAGAACACCGAATATGCCATCGGCCAGGAACGGCGTAACGGTCGCCAGGGGCTCACCCAGCCCCTCCGCAAAATGATGCAGGGCGTCGTATGCCGGCGGCACGCCATGAATGAGAATACCTCCACCCACCAGAAACATGGCGATGGTGCCCAGGACCGACAGCGTCTTCATCATCCAGGGTGCGAGCCAGAGAATGCCACGGCCGGCCCGCTGGGCCAGTTCACTGTCCTGGCGGGTGAGGTACAGACCGCCATCATCCAGCCGGACGATGCCCGCCACCAGGCCGTAAACCCCCAGCGTAATCATCACCGCCACCAGGCTCAGAACGAGGAATTGCATGCCGATACTGTGACCGGTCACGGTTCCGAGAGTGATGGTAATGATCTCTGCTGACAGAACGAAGTCTGTCCGTATCGCGCCCCGGATCTTTTCCTTCTCGACCGCCCTCAGATCCGTGTCGGGCTTCTCCAGGGCCTCCTGGAGTTCCTCCCGGCGACTCCGGTCTTCCTTGCCGTGAAGGAACCGGTGCGCCAGCTTTTCAAAGCCTTCGAAACACAGGAAAGCGCCCCCGATCATCAATAGCGGTGTCACCAGCCAGGGGACGAAATAACTGATCGCCACGGCCGCCGGCACCAGAATCGCCTTGTTGACCAGAGAGCCTTTGCAGACCGCCCAGACCACCGGCAGCTCCCGGGCCGCCCGGACACCGGTCACCTGCTCGGCGTTCAGCGCCAGGTCGTCGCCCAGAACGCCCGCAGTCTTCTTGGTGGCGGCCTTGGTCATGAGGGAGACGTCGTCCAGGATGGTGGCGATGTCATCGATCAGCGCGAGCAGGCTGCTTGCGGCCATAGTAATGTCCCTTGTAATCCGGTGGCAGATGAATCAGTCGGCCAGACCCATGGCCTCGACAGCGATGCGGTTCTTGATGACCGGCATCCGGTCGAACCATCGCATCCCGGTGTTCCTCAACCAGCGCAGGGGGAGTTCGTCACGGGCAAACAGCTGCTTGAAGCCCTCCATCGCGGCCATCATGGTCAGGTTCTCGCCTTTGCGCCGGCGTTGATAACGCGTAAGAACGTCGGGGTCGGCCGGTGACAATCCCGCTGCGCGGGCCCGCCGCAATTCGTCCAGCAGGACGCGCACGTCCCCATATCCCAGATTGGCCCCCTGGCCGGCCAGCGGGTGAATGGTGTGGGCCGCATCGCCCACCAGCGCCACTCCCGCGGCGACGTAATCCTTGGCATGACGCTGACGCAATGGAAACGCATGGCGCCGGGACACCGACTGCACAGCGCCCAGTGTCTGTTCGATGGCTCTTTCCAGCGCCTGCCGGAATGCTTCATCGTCCAGCGCCATCAAACGTTGGGCTTCCAGGGTATCCTGGGACCAGACGATGGAACAGTAATGGTCGTCTTCCGCTTCGTTCAGTAACGGCAGGAACGCCAGAGGGCCGGTGATCGCGAATTTCTGCCAGGCGGTAAACCGGTGCGGCTTCTCCGTTCTGACGGTACAGACAATGGCCTGCTGGTCGTAATCCCATTCCCGGGTAGGCAAGCCGGCCCACTGGCGCATCCTTGAATGGGCGCCATCGGCGCCGATCACCAGGGCGGCCTCCAGACGACGACCGTCCGCCAGCTCCACACCATGGCCGGCCCGCCAGTACCGGACCTGCTGTCCCTCTTCAAGGACCACGTCGCTGTCCTGCAGGACACGGTATAGCGCGCGCACGATGTTTCGATTCTCAACAATGGTGCCGAGGGACCCGACGTGCAGATCCGCGGCATCAAAATGGATGCGTCCGGTTCCGTCACCATCCCAGACGGTCATTTCCCGGTACCGGCAGTGCCTGAGAGCCGTCACGCCCTGCCACACACCGAGATCCTCCAGCAGACGCTGACTTGCCATGGAGATGGCGCTGACCCTCGGTTCGAAATCATCCACATTCCGGGCCGGTTCTGGCTCCGCCAGCACCGATGCCTGTGTCGCTCCGTCAACGAGGGCGACCCGCCAGCCCTGATGACCCAGCCCCAGTGCCACCGCCGAGCCGATCAGGCCGCCGCCCACAACAACGACATCGAACTGCGAACTATCCATTTTGCTGTCCATTCGGTACTGCCTTCCTTCCGGATCGATTCGACGACGAGAGGACCGGCTTTCGGCCACCGGTACCCATGGCCTGCCGGGCAAACCAGCGCTTGGCACCGGGGATCATGTCCAGCCCGACCAGCCCCGCGTCCCTCGCCGCCGCAACCACAGGCAGGGACTGTCCGAACACCCGGATCAGGGAATCCGAGAAACGCACGGTCTGTTGCCAGTCCTGGCGATGATGCTGCTCATACGCGCCAAGCACCGACAGTTCCCCGATCGAACGCCCCTGCTCATGGGCATTCCGGAACTGCTCCACCAGGGTCATCAACCCCCGCAGAGCGAGGTTGAACCCCTGTCCGGCCACCGGATGCAGGGCATGGGCCGCGTTGCCCACCAGCGCCACACCGGAACGAACCGGCGCATCCACCGTGGTCAACGCCAGTGGATAGTGATGACACTCACCGATCCGGGTGAAGCGCCCGAGGCGCCAGCCAAACCGGTCCTGCAGGCGCTGACACCGGCCTTCGTCCGATAGCGCCAGAATCTCTGCCAGCGCTTCGTCGTTCAGTGTCCACACCAGCGCGGACTGATGCCCCGGCTCGCCCGGGGCATCATGGGGCAACAGGGCCATGGGGCCGGAATCGGTAAATCGCTCATACGCCGTAAACCGGTGCGACTCGCTGGTGGTTACGTTGGCGATCAGCGCGTTCTGACCGTACCGTTCGGTATGGGTGACAAATCCGAGCTTTTCCCGCAAGCCGGAACGACCGCCATCAGCCACGACAAGACACTGGCCGGTCAGGATCTGCTGCTCGCCCTGCTCCCGGATAGTGACCTCCACGCCGGACTCCCCGGGCATCATGTCCAGCACTTCCGCCGGCGCACGCCACCGGACCGAGGTATCCTGAAGCGCCCGCATCAGGCAAAGCCCCATCCAGCGATTGTCCGCGACGTAGCCGAGGGCATCCTGATGATGATCCCGGGCATGCAGCCGGGTTGCGCCGAACCGGCCACGATCCGATACGTGAATATGACGAATGGGTGTGGCGTGGCGGGACAGCTCCGGCCAGAGCCCGAGGGCGTCAAAGATCAGCCTGGAGCCCCAGGCAAGCGCCGTGGAACGCGCGTCGTAACTGGGCTGGTAGTCAGCCGGAAGGGCCTCCGGCGACAGGGGAAAGGTTTCCACCACCGTTACCCGCAAGGTCGGGACCTCACGAGCCAGTGCCAGCGCCAGCGTGGCACCGGCCAGTCCGCCACCGGCGATGATGAGATCGGTATCGGTTCGGTCCACGGTGTCAGCCCGCCATCAGCGCTTCGATATCGGCAATGGCCTTGGGAGCGTCGTCGGTCAGCACACGACAGCCGTCCTTCGTGACCACCACATCGTCTTCGATCCGGATGCCGATGCCCCGCCACTTCTCGTCCACACTGGTATTGTCCGGTGCCACGTAAAGGCCAGGCTCCACGGTCAGAGCCATACCCGGCTCCAGCTGGCGCCAGGCATCGCCAATGCGATAATCGCCCACATCGTGCACGTCCAGCCCGAGCCAGTGCCCGGTCCGGTGCATGAAGAACGGTTTGTAGGCTTCATCGGCAATGGCATCCTCAAGGGTGCCGGACAGCAGGCCCAGATCAATCAGCCCCTGGGTCAGCACCCGGAGCGCCGCCTCGTGCGGATGGTTCCAGTGGTTACCCGGGCGAACGGCTTCGATCGCCTCGTACTGGGCTGCCAGCACCACTTCATAGAGTGCACGCTGCTCCGGGCTGAAACGGCCGCTGACCGGGAAGGTGCGGGTGATATCCGAGGCGTAGCACTCGAGTTCGCAGCCGGCGTCGATCAGAACCAGGTCGCCCTCCTTCAAAGGCGCGCTGTTCTCGATGTAATGCAGGATGCAGCCGTTGGCGCCGCCACCGACAATCGACGGATAGGCAGTCGAACGGGCCCCGTGCTCCATGAACGTGTGGATCAGGGTGGCCTCCAGGTTGTATTCGTAACCGCCCTCACGGGCCCGACGCATGGCATTGCAGTGGGCCTCGGCGCTGATCTTTCCGGCCTTCGCCATGACCCGAATTTCGCCAGCACTCTTGTAAAGGCGCAGGTCATGCAACAGGTGCTCGAGTGCGACGAATTCACCCGGCGGGTGGGCGCCGGTGCGTACTTTACTGCGAATGGTCTTCACCCATTCCATGACCCGGTGATCAAAGCCCTGATCCTTGCCCAGCGGGTAGTAGACGCGGCTCCGCCCCTCGATCATACCCGGCAGGATGTCATCGATATCGGAGATCGGGAAGGCGTCGTCCAGACCGTACTGTTCGATGGCGCCCTCCGGCCCGCACAGGAGTCCGTCCCAGAGCTCTTTCTCGGGATGACGCTCCTTGCAGAACAGTACGGCTTCGCCGTGCTCCCGGCCCGGAATCAGGGCCAGCACCGCCTCCGGCTCGCCGAAACCGGTCAGGTACTGAAAATCACTGTCCTGGCGGAACGGGTGCAGGACATCGCGGTTCCGGACCCGTTCGGGCGCGGCGGGAAGAATGGCAATGCTGTCCGGCGCCATCCGCTCCATCAGCTTGCGGCGACGCTCGGCAAACTCTTTAACGGCTATCATGGACGACATGGGCTCTCCCGTGGTCAGACCCGGCTCAATGCAGGGTCGGTGAATCAGTGGCGGGCTTCTGCGGGGCGTTGAATTCGGTAAACACCGCCAGGGCCCCCAACCGGATGTATTCGGTAATCTCAAGCAACTGCTGTTCGCTCTCTTCGTCCGCTTCCTCGTCTTCAGACAACTGGCTGATAGCGACCATATCCTCGATCAGCTCACGAATTTCATCGGGGGCCTGGCCAAGGGATTCTCCTGCCGCCAGAGCCATACCTTCAAGAAACCCGCGGACCCAGGCCACCAGTGCCTCCAGTCGCTGCTCAATGGCATAGTCATCATCCGGCAACAGGGGATGGAAACTCATATCCGCAGACTGCAGAAGCGCCAGGGTCTGCTCGTAGGCCCGATTCATGAACGGAGCCAGATCCTCCGAGTCCTCGGCGGTCTGCTCGGGCAACCCCATGTGTTCGCAGACCATGGCCAGCCAGTTGTTCTCCTCAATACGGGCACCGGCCGCCAGGCGACCACATAGAGCACCATGAAGCTCGGAGGGATGACTGAATGCCTGATGGGCTGTAAAGACATTGGCCCACCGTTCGAATTCCGCGGCCCGTGCGGCCCCGGATGAGACGTCGGATTCTGACATTGAGCACAAAAATCCTGTATCGCTGAGTGAAGGTCCTATCCTAGCATTCGGGGCGCCACAAGGCACTCGGGGCGTAGCCCGGCCCCCTCATTCGCAACCCTGCCAACGGTGATCCCTGTCACGCCCACGAGGCCATGACAAGCCTGTAAATTGACCGACTTACCATCCACACTTATAGTTGTTTGGATTCATAACAAACGATGTTGGGCACGCCATGGAACAGTCCGAAGTACAGGCCTTAGCGGACAAGTTGGACAAGCTGATTGAACGCTGCCAGAAGCTGGAGCGTGATAATGCCATGCTGCGGGATCTGCAGGACGACTGGAACCGGGAACGCGCCCAGTTAATGCACAAGAACGATCTTGCCAAAAACAAGATTGAAGCCATGATCGGCCGCCTTCGGGCGCTGGAGCACCACTGATGTCACAGCAAGCCGCCACCGTTGAGGTGAAGATTCTCGACAAGGAATACCTGGTTGCCTGCCCGGATGAAGAGCGGGACGCGCTCTTGCGCGCCGCCCGGCACCTCGATCAGAAAATGCGTGAGATCCGGTCCAGTGGCAAGGTGTTCGGCGTTGAACGCATCGCTGTGATGGCGGCGCTGAACATCACCCATGAACTCCTCGAACAGGATTCCATGTCCGACGCCACCAGCTCCATCCTCAAGGCGATGGACGGCAAGCTTGATCAGGCCCTTGGGGACAATTCCGGGCACTGATCCGGAATCAGGTGTTGCAATCCGCCCCGGAGCTACCCGTATAATGGGATCAACTTCCTGGGCTGTTCGCGATGGTCGGATACGTCCTCGAGCCGATGCGCACTACCCAGGTGGCTACTTCAGGGCATTGTGAGCACGTCCCCTCACGGGGAAAGCCTAATATGTCACAGCGGCCACCGACCTTGAACTTTGGGTTCAAGGGCCACATCCGATAACGGCAGCCCGGGAAGCTTTATTTTGACCAGGTTTATCGCCCCACAACCCTTCGAATCCCATCCCGACACACTGAACCGAAGCCAGCTTCGCAAACACCTGCGCGCCCAACGACAGGCCCTGACCTTTGAGCAGCAGATGCAGGCATCGGAATATCTCGCACTGAACCTTCTGAGGAATCCGGACCTTCACCGGGCAAAACATATTGCGATCTACCTGCCCAACGATGGCGAGATCGATCCCCATCTGTTCATGGACATTGCTGGACGCAAAGGCGTGCATTTTTACCTGCCGGTACTACACCCCATCCATTCCGGAAAGCTGGTGTTCAGCCCGTATCGGGAGGGCGTCATGCTTCACGCCAACCGCTTTGGCATCCCGGAACCGGACTTCAGCAAAGGATTGAAGCGACCGCCATGGGCGCTGGATGCAGTGCTGTTTCCGCTGGTGGGTTTCGACGAAGAGGGTGGGCGCCTGGGAATGGGAGGCGGATTCTACGATCGCACGTTCGCCTTCAGCCGCTTCAGGCCACGACTGGCCCCGAAACTGATCGGGCTGGCGCATGATTTTCAGAGGGTAAAAAAGCTGCCGATGGAACCCTGGGATGTTCCGCTGCACAGTGTGGTCACCGACCGGCGTTGTTACCGGTTCAGACCGTGAGCCTCGCCCTGCACGGAGCCAATGGTCACTGTGTTCTCAACCTGGGGCTTGTCTTCTGAGGCGTGGATGGACGTAAATCCGGTAATCACAAGGCCGACAGCAAAAATCAGCACAATGGCTTTCAGGATGTCAGGCTTGCCGCCCATGGTTGGTATTCCTTCAGACTCAGGTGGTAATTAACTGGAAAATCAGTCAGCTATTCTTGATTTCAAGAATTAGACGAAAGACTAACACGCAATTGCCATTTTACAATTTTTGACGGATTAAACTTAGTTAAGAATTGCAACCACGCCCGGAGCATGGCGGGGCCCGCCATGCTCCTGCCTCGAGTTATTTCGAGCTTCCGTTCCCGGCTCCGAGAAACAGACGGTACGCTTCGTTATCGGTCATGTTTTCGTACCGGAAGCCAACCTTATCGAGCATCTTCTCAAAGTCCTGCTCTTCACCGTCGTTGACCTGCGCCCCCAGAAGAACACGGCTGTAGGCAGCGCCGTGGTTTCGGTAATGGAACATGGAGATGTTCCAGCGAGTCCCCAGTGACATCAGGAACTTGAGCAACGCACCAGGACGCTCCGGAAACTCGAACTGGTAGACCTTCTCATTGCTGATGCTCGGTGCGTGACCGCCCACCATGTGTCGAATGTGCTGTTTCGCCAGGTCGCTGTCAGTCAGGTCGACCACGGAATAGCCGGTCTCCCGGAGATCCTGGACCAGCTCGTCCCGGCCATAGCCTCCGGCCTGGATCTGGATTCCCACAAAGATAACGGCATTCTGGGCATCCGAATAACGGTAGTTGAACTCGGTGATACTGCGCTTGTGCAGGGCATTGATGAAGGTTTTGAACGCGCCCGGCTTTTCCGGAATCGTCACCGCAAGGATGGCCTCACGCTGTTCACCAATCTCGGTCCGCTCGGAGATATAGCGCAGGCGGTCGAAATTCATATTGGCGCCACTGAGAACCGCTGCGAGGTTCTCCCCTTCCAGCTGTTCCCGCTGGACGTATTTCTTCAGGCCGGCCACCGAGAGGGCACCGGCCGGCTCGGCGATAGAGCGGGTATCCTCGAAGACATCCTTGATCGCAGCGCAGATCTCATCGGTGGAGACGGTGATCACCTCGTCGACGTTGTCCTTGCAGACTTTCCAGGGTTCCTCACCAATCTGGCGGACGGCCACGCCGTCGGCAAAGATACCGACCTCATCCAGAATCACCCGCTCGCCGGCTTTCATCGCGGCCTGCAGACAGTTGGAGTCCTCAGGCTCCACACCAATGACCTTGATCTCCGGCCGGAGGTATTTGATGTAGGCCGCCATACCGGAAATCAGACCGCCGCCGCCCACCGGGATAAACACCGCGTGCAGGGGGTGGGAAAACTGCCACATCATCTCCATGGCCACAGTGCCCTGCCCGGCAATCACATCGGGATCGTCATAGGGCGGGATGTAGGTATAGCCGTGCTTGCGGATCAGCTCCTGGGCATGGGCCGCCGCTTCGTCAAACGCATCACCCTTGAGCACCACTTTTGCACCACGGTCACGGACCGATTTTACCTTGATGTCCGGCGTGGTCTGGGGCATGACGATCACGGCCTTGATGCCCAGCTCTTTCGCCGACATGGCCACGCCCTGGGCGTGGTTGCCAGCCGAGGCGCAAATGACACCCTTGGCCTTCTGTTCCTCGGAGAGCTGGGCAATCCGGTTATACGCGCCACGAATCTTGAAGGAAAACACCGGCTGAAGGTCTTCGCGCTTGAGCAGAATGTTGTTTTCAAAGCGCTTGGACAGGCTACGGGCTTCAGTCAGGGGTGTTTCGATGGCCACGTCATAGACGCGCGCATCGAGTATCTTCTTGATATAGCGTTGCGGCATTGTGGTTCCGGTCAGTTGATGAGTGTGCGAAGAAAACCCACAGTGTAGAAAGTTTGCACGGCAGCCGTCTATAAGCACACCGCCCAGACGGCTATAATGTGTGAAATTCCCCAATCCGGAGCCAGAAATGAATCAGGACGAACTCAAACAGGCCGTGGCCAAAGCCGCCGTAGAGTATATTGCCCCGCGCCTGAACCGCGACAGCATTGTCGGCGTCGGCACCGGCAGCACCGCCAATTTCTTTATCGACCTGCTGGCCGAGCACAAGGCGGAATTCGATGGCGCGGTGGCAAGCTCCGAAGCGACGGCTGAGCGGCTCAAGGGCCACGGCATTCCGGTTTACGATCTCAACAGCGCCAACACCCTCGAGTTTTACGTAGACGGCGCCGATGAAACCAACGAACGCCTGGAGCTGATCAAGGGCGGCGGTGGCGCACTGACGCGGGAAAAAATTGTGGCCGCTGTGGCAAAAACCTTCATCTGCATTGCCGACGAATCCAAACAGGTCGGCGTACTCGGCGATTTTCCCCTGCCGGTTGAGGTGATCCCCATGGCCCGCAGCTACGTTGCCCGGCAAATCGTGAAACTCGGCGGTGACCCGGTGTACCGGGAAGGCTTCACCACCGATAATGGCAACGTCATCCTGGACATTCACAACCTCGACATTACCCGCCCGATCCACGTCGAAGAGCAGCTCAACAACATTGTTGGCGTGGTCACCAACGGCCTGTTCGCCCGCCGGCCAGCCGACCTTCTGCTGCTGGGCACCGCCGAGGGCGTCAAGAGCATTCCCCGAAAAGGCATCTGATCCGAACGCAGGTCTGCACAGGGCTGGCATTTAAGGCCAGCCTTTTTTGTGCCCGCACAACACCAAACCAAGCGCTTGCTTGGTATCGATTTCTGAGGGACACTGCACTCATCCATGTTGACTGGCTGGGAGCCCGACTGTGTCCGATTACTTCAACGATACCCACGAACAGGCACGTCTGAGTGCCCGCAAGTTTATCCAAACCCACGTACTGCCTCACATCAACGACTGGGAAGAAGCCGGGGAATTCCCCAGGGATCTCTATCGAAAGGCCGGCGATGCCGGACTGCTGGGCGTTGGTTTCCCAGAGGAACTGGGCGGAACGGGTGAAGGCGATATCTTTTTGAAAGTGGCCATCTCCGAGGAGCTCATGCGCTCCACGTCCGGCGGCCTTGTGGCCGGACTTGGCTCCCTGGACATCGGCCTGCCGCCAGTAGCGAAATGGGCCAGAAAGGACATTCGCGAGCAGATCGTCCCCCCCGTCCTGCGAGGCGAAACCATTTCCGCCCTGGCCATTACCGAACCCGGCGGCGGCTCCGACGTCGCCAGTCTCAGAACCCGCGCCGTGCGGGACGGCGACCACTACATCGTCAACGGCAGCAAGACCTTCATCACCAGCGGCATGCGAGCTGACCACTATACGGTGGCGGTCCGCACCGGTGGCGAAGGTCACAGCGGCATCAGTCTGCTACTCATCGACAGGGACATGCCTGGTTTCTCGAGAGGCCGAAAGCTCCGCAAAATGGGCTGGTGGGCCAGCGATACAGCCGAACTCTTCTTCGAGGACTGCCGTGTGCCGGCAGACCGGCTGATCGGTGCCGAGAATGCGGGCTTCATTGTCATCATGAGTAACTTCCTGGCGGAACGGCTGATGCTATCCATCATGGCCTACATGACCGCCCAGCTCGCCTACGAGGCCGCCCTGGAATACACACAGCAGCGACAGGCGTTCGGCCGGAACATCGCGGGCTTCCAGGTGACCCGCCACAAGCTGGTGGACATGGCCACCCAGATCGACATTGCCCGCGAGTACACCTACCGCTGCGCGGCCCTGATGCAGGCCGGCAAGAACCCGATCAAACAGGTCGCCATGGCCAAGAATTTCTCGGTGGACGTGTGCGAGAAGGTCACCCGCGAGGCAGTGCAGCTGTTCGGCGGCATGGGCTACATGCGGGAGTCGGTGGTGGAGCGCCTGTATCGTGATGCCAAGATCCTGTCCATCGGCGGCGGCACTACGGAGATCATGAAAGAGCTGATTGCCAAGCAGATCCAGTTGTAGCCTTAAGATTTGGTGCAAGGGGCACGCACCGTACTCAACGACCAAGGTTTAGTTTCGAACTGCAGGAGACTCCCGTATAATTGCGCCCACTTTTTCACCGTAGTCAAACGCACTTCAACGTACCAGGAAGGATCGCACATGCAATTCGACAACATTCCCGCAGGCAAGAACCCGCCTGAAGACATCTACGTTGCCATCGAGATTCCGGCGAACAGCTCCCCGGTCAAGTACGAACTGGACAAGGACATGGGCGCCCTGCTGGTAGACCGTTTCATGGCGACTCCGATGTTCTACCCGGCCAACTACGGCTTCATTCCGCACACCCTGGCTGACGACGGCGACCCCCTCGACGTACTGGTTGTCACGCCTTACGCAGTACAGGCCGGCTCCGTCATCCGGTGCCGCCCGATCGGCGTACTGAACATGGAAGACGAAGCCGGTGGCGACGCCAAGCTGGTCGCGGTACCCCACGACAAGCTGACCCAGTCTTACCACAACGTGCGGGAAATCGAAGACCTGCCGGAACTGCTGCGTGACCAGATCCAGCACTTCTTCGAGAACTACAAGACTCTCGAGCCGGGCAAATGGGTCAAGGTTCAGGGTTGGGACAACGCCGCCGCTGCCAAGAAGGCCATCGAAGATTCGATCAAGGCCTACAAAGGCTGATTCAGGTCGATGCGAAACAAAAAGCCGCGACTCCGGTCGCGGCTTTTTTATGCCTGGATACCCGGTTCCGGGTCGTTCAGCCTCTGGACAGCAGGTCCCGCATATCACTGATTGCGGCGTTGGCACGGGACAGATAGGCGGCCATGGTCAGCGAATGATTGGCCAGGATTCCAAAGCCGCTGCCATTGAGAATAACCGGGCTCCACATGGGTTCCTGGGTGCCTTCGAGTTCAATGATGATCTGTTTCACGCTCGCCATCGCGTTCTTGTCCTGGAGCACCTTCCGGAAGTCGACTTCAATGGCACGGAAGATATGGAGCAACGCCCAGGCACTGCCGCGAGCCTCGTAAAACACGTTGTCGACCTGCGTCCAGGGGGTTTTCACTTCCTCCCCGTCCGGGATTTCCTGGAGGGCCTGGTCGGCGTCAACATCGACCATGGCGTCGGAGATCGATGCCTTGCCCACACTCTCGCCCAGATTTCGGGACAGACTGCCCAACCGGGTTTCCAGATCCGCCAGCCAGTTATTCAGGTTGTCGGCCCGTGCGAAAAACTGGGCACTGTTCTGGCCATTTGAGGACAACCGGTCGAGATAGCGTTTCAGCGCAGCAATGCCGCGACGGTATTCGGATTCGGTGGAAGGAATCGCCCAGCTGTTACTGTCAAAGTTGAACTGGGGCTCGGCCACGACCAGATCCGGGTCTTCGGCGGACTGGCTCTGGGATCGAGCGATGTCCCGACGCATGGCCCTCGCCAGGTCTCGCACCTGCACCAGGGCGCCGTATTCCCAGCTCGGAATATTGTCGAGCCACAGCCCGGGGGGAAAGATGTCGTTGGTCAGGTAGCCACCGGGCTTGTCCAGCAGCGTTTCGGCAATGCGAATGAGGGTACTGGTGGTGGCAAATCCGGTCACCGGTTCACGCCCCATGGCATTGGCCACTGCCCGGGTATTCTCCCGCACCGAGAAGGTTTCCGGCTCATCACTCCAGTAGAACCCGAGAACCACGGCCACCAGCAGGTAAATCACCAGGACGGCAAGCACGAATTTGCCGATAATACCGGACCCGCCGGTGTAATCCTGAACGTCCTCTTTACGATCCCTGAAGAACCGTCTGATTCTGCCTGACATAAGACTCCTAGTCCCTTTCCGGTTATTGGTTCGCCGCGAACGGTCGACCCAAATGGTACCCCATGGCGCCATCGATACCCAGTTTACCGATCACGGCATACTCCGACGCGGTTTCAACGCCGCTGGCAAAAACCTGAACACCCCGACTATGGGCGATCGACACCACGGATTCCAGGTAAAACCGGTTCTCTTCGTGGCTGTCGATG
Source organism: Marinobacter koreensis (assembly GCF_023156285.1). Taxonomy (GTDB): domain Bacteria; phylum Pseudomonadota; class Gammaproteobacteria; order Pseudomonadales; family Oleiphilaceae; genus Marinobacter; species Marinobacter koreensis. The sequence continues at coordinate 100,434 of NZ_JAKZAJ010000002.1, forward strand.
TTATGAATGAAGCTGTTATCGATACGCAGCGCCTGAAATCTCAGATTCTTGAGATAGCTGAATGGCACCCCACCCACACCGAAGCGATCTACCACAACCGGCACTCCAAGGCGGCCCAGAGCTCTTACGAGAAGCCCCACCGGGGTACGATGATGATGGATAGTCTGCTCGGAAATGCCAATCCAGAGATGCCGGGATGCCTCGCCCGCTTCCTCGAGCCAGACCAGAAGATCCCGCCGGAACCGCTCACTGGCGATGGAGGCGCCGGCAATGGAAACGGCAAACGATTGGTCGGGTCGACTTGCCAGCCAGTCCAGTACACGCCGGACCTGCAATCGATCGATATCCTCGATCAGCCCAAAACGCTCGGCCATCGGCACGAACACCCCCGCCTTCAGCTCGCCCTCGGGTGCCTGCAACCGGGAAAAAACCTGGTGGTATAAAGGCGTTTCGGAGTGTTCCGCAAACATCGGCTGAAGCCAGAAGGAGAAGCGCTCCCTCAAAATGGCCTCGCTGATGATCGCTCGCCAGGTGTCATTGTTGTGGTGGCGCTCCTGTTCACCGTTGGCGAAATGGCACGCCGATTCTTCGTGAGACTGCGCGTGTCTGAGCGCTTCATCGGCAGCAGACATGAGTTCACGGGCATTGACGCCAACCGCGGTCTTCGCAACCCCAGCGTGCACCGCGACTTCGGCCGGGGAGGCCTGATCCGCATAAATGCCGTCCAACTCGGACAGCAGATCCCGACACCAGATGCCGGCGTCAGCCGGTACCGCACCAGGCAGGTAAACGGCAAACTCGGCGCCCGTCCGGCGCCCTGCAAAGCTTCCGGCATGCCTGGACAGGAACTCCCGGATGACACCCGCAATCCGGATCAGCAGGCGGTCGCCTTCGAGGCGACCATAGGCATCATTGAAGCCGGCGAAGTCCCGCAACTGGATCAACATCAGCACACTGGGCGCGAATCGCTCCTCGGATTCGACCTCTGCTTTGAGTCGCTGGTCGAAGGCACTACGACTGGCCAGACCGGTAACCGGGTCTTCGTTGTTCACCCGACGAAAATGCTGGATGAGTTTGGCCTGGCCTTCGAACAGATGCCCCAGGTCGTCTGCCATCTGGTTCATGGCTGTCGTGACCTGATTGAGTTCACGGGTGGAACGTACCGTGACATGACGGCGGAACTCCCGCCGACCAAGCGCTTGTGCCTGCTCTTCAAGAGCGCTTAGGGGCCTGAGGACTCTAGCCAGTGTCAGGAACAGGACGAACAGGCCGATCCCGCCAATCACCAGGATGGCCACCACCAGGCCGGAGGTAATTCGCCATAGATCCCGATAGGCCCGCCCCGGATCGCTCACCACCTGCACGGATCCGAGCCGACTCCAGCCCCGCACCACCTCGGCCCGGGCCACCGGCAATGGCAGGTGGGCAAGAGAGCGGAACCAACCGGGTACACCGATATCCTCAAGGGTCCGACTGCGCCCGACGATGACCTGCCCCTGATTATCCAGGTACACAACGCTGAGGTACCGGCCACTGTCGAATACCGAGTCGATCAGTGAGCCTGCCGCTACCCGGTCACGGCCATCAATGGCATTGGACAGCGACAGCCCCACCGCCGTCGCACCGTCCCGGGCCTGACCCGCCAGCTGCTCCGAAACATAGCTCCGGAAGTGGCTGTAACTGGTGAAAAAGCCGGACAACAGCACCAGAACCAGCAAACCTCCGGTGAAGATCAGCAGGAGGGTTCGCAGAGTAATCACGCCCCGCTGGTGCCTGACAGATTGTGGGTCACGCTTCCGTGCCATCCAATGCGCTCCGGAGGGGCCGTGCGCCAGACCGCGAACGGACTGTGATCTGCACCCCAGAGTTGACAAACATTTACATAGCGCTACCTACGCCGACAACTTTAAACACTATAGACTCTGCAAAAGCACTAAGGTTAAAAAATCGTCCGCACCGGGCAGGACGACCGATAATGAGAAAAGGACGGACCGGAGCACAATGAACGACGAAAGCCAGAAAGAGAAACTCAGGCAACACTTCGCGCGTCGCGTCACCACCCAGGCTCGGGTGGTCCTGGATACCTGGCAGAAGATTCACTCCGATCACTCACTGGCCACCGCTCACCGTGACGAACTGGCGAGTGCCGCAGAAAAACTGGTTCGTTATGCCCAGCGCTTCGAAATGGTTTCCCACGCAGAGGCCGGGCAGAGGGTTCTGACACTGATGGACCAGTGGCCCGCCGGTGGCGACCCGGCCGACGATCTCTGGGCACCGCTGCAGGATGCCATGGAGATTCTCTGTCGCAGCACGCTTCGACGCACCGATCAGAACAGCGATGAAGCCCCGCATCAATACCGCCGCACCCCCATCTACATCGCACTGGAAAACGATGAGATGGCCAACCGGCTTATCCGGCAGCTGGAATTCTTCGGCTTCCGTGCCTCGGCCTTTTCCCGGGCAGACGATCTGATTGAAGCCTGCGCCCTGCATAAACCCGAAACCATCCTGATGGACATCAAATTCGGAGGTGACGCTCCGGACGCCGGCATCGCCGCGATCGAACGCCTGCAGGAACGCCATGAAACCCCCATTCCCATCATCTTCATGAGCGATGAGGACGGCACTATCGAGACGCGGCTGCGGGCGTCCCGCTGTGGCGGCGAGGAATTCTTCTATCCGGCTGTCGATCCCGGACAGCTGATCGAAAAGATCGAGACCTACACCCATGGCAACACCGTCGAACCCTATCGGGTGCTGGTTCTGGACGACTCCCGGGCCCAGGCCAAGTACATGGAAACGGTGCTGCGAAAGGCCGGGATGACCGCCCACATCATCACCGACCCCATGCAGATCATCCACGCACTGGAGGAATTCTCACCGGAAATCATCATCCTGGATATGTACATGCCCGGTTGCACCGGCATGGAGATCGCGCGGGTGATTCGCCAGCAGGACCGTTTTCACAGTGTTCCGATCATCTACCTGTCTGCCGAGGAAGACGTTTCCAAACAGCTGCACGCCATGAGCCTTGGCGGCGATGACTTCCTGACCAAGCCCATCGATCCCAAGCACCTGGTCGCCACCATTCACAACCGTGGGCGCCGGGCCCGCTCCCTGCTCGCTCTGATGATCCGTGACAGCCTGACCGGCCTGTACAACCACACCCACACGCTCCACCTCCTGGATCAGGAGATCGTGCGCGCTCGGCAGAAAGACCAACCTCTGTGCTTTGCCATGATCGACATCGATTATTTCAAGAAGGTGAACGACACCTTTGGCCATCCCATCGGGGATCGGGTCCTGCGCAGTCTGTCCATGTTCCTCAAGCAGCGACTGCGAAAAACCGACCACATCGGCCGGTACGGTGGTGAAGAGTTCGCCATCATCCTGCCCAACACCCGCATCAGTGATGCCCGAAACGTGCTCAACGAAATCCGGGAACGTTTTTCAGAACTGCAGCAGCCCGCCGGCGACCGTGAGTTCAATGTCACCTTCAGTTGTGGTGTCGCCGCCTGGCAGGGTGACAGTTCCCAGGCCCTCTGTGAGCGGGCCGACCGGGCGCTTTACAGCTCCAAGGAACACGGCCGTAACTGCGTGACCGCAGCCGATGCCTGACCCCTTCGCCGGGGCAGCACCCAGCTGCCCCGCGACCTTCCGCTATGAAACCAACGTCGAATGGAAGTTACCCCGGCCGTTGACGACAATGATTGTCATCAACGAAGGTTCCAGTTCGATGATCGCGCTGTCTTTTTACGACCAATGGCCAACACGAAAGATTGTCAAAAAGTGTTGATCTGAGGAAAACAAGCACGCACCATTGTGGGAAAATGCCTCGATTTTCGGCGATCCTGTAAAAAAGACAGCAAGACGGAAGCAATCATGTCCACCATTCTCGTGCTCCACGGCCCAAACCTGAACATGCTCGGCACCCGAGAACCCGAGGTGTACGGCTACGAGACCCTGAGTGACATCGATGACCGGCTGAAGGAGACGGCGGCGGCCCATGGCCATCACCTGCTCCATCTCCAGTCGAACGCCGAATACGAACTGATTGACCGGGTGCACGAAGCGCGGACAGAAGGCGTTGATTTCATCATTATCAATCCCGCCGCATTCACCCATACCAGCGTGGCCCTGCGGGACGCCATTCTGGCGGCAGGCATTCCGTTTATCGAGGTGCACCTGTCCAACGTGCATGCGCGCGAACCGTTCCGCCATCACTCCTACTTCTCCGATATCGCCGAGGGCGTTATCTGCGGACTGGGCAGCCAGGGGTACGATCTCGCCCTTCAGGCCGCCCTGCAACGAATTCACCGATAGACCAGACACAACGGGACTGGATTAGCTATGGATATTCGCAAAATCAAGAAGCTCATCGAACTGCTCGAAGAGTCCGACGTCGAAGAACTCGAAATCCAGGAGGGCGACGACTCGGTCCGAATCTCCCGCCGCCGCGAGCAACCGGCTGCGACCCATTATGTAAGTCATGCTCCGGCGCCGGCACCTCAGGCCGCTGCACCGGCAGAGGCTCCTGCGCCTGCGGCGGAGCAGCCTGCTGCCCCCGACGTCCCTGCCGGCCACACGGTTAAATCACCGATGGTAGGCACGTTCTACCGGGCGCCGTCGCCGACCGCACAGGCGTTTGTGGAAGTGGGCCAGACCGTCAACAAGGGCGACGTCATCTGCATCGTTGAAGCGATGAAGATGATGAACCAGATCGAAGCCGACAAGGCCGGTACCGTCACGGATATCCTGGTCGAAAATGGCCAGCCGGTGGAGTTTGACCAGCCGCTGGTCGTCATTTCCTGAACTGGGTGATAGCTACTCATGGCCATGTTAGAAAAAGTTCTGATCGCAAACCGCGGTGAAATCGCGTTGCGTATCCTGCGCGCCTGCAAGGAACTGGGCATCAAGACGGTCGCCGTGCATTCCCAGGTTGACCGGGATCTCATGCACGTTCGACTGGCAGACGAATCCGTCTGCATTGGCCCGAACAGCGCAACCGACAGCTACCTGAACATTCCTGCCATCATCAGCGCCGCCGAAGTGACCGATTCCGTCGGGATCCATCCCGGTTATGGCTTCCTGGCCGAGAACGCCGACTTCGCCGAACAGGTTGAAAAAAGCGGCTTCCGGTTCATCGGTCCCAAGGCCGAAACCATTCGCCTGATGGGCAACAAGGTGTCTGCCATCGAGGCCATGAAAAAGGCCGGGGTGCCCACGGTTCCGGGTTCTGACGGGCCACTCACCGACGACGACGAGCGAACGCTGAAAATCGCCCGCCAGATCGGTTATCCGGTGATGATCAAGGCCGCTTCCGGCGGCGGTGGTCGCGGCATGCAGGTTGTGCACTCCGAGGCGTCCCTGCTCAAGGCGATCCAGATCACCCAGAGTGAAGCCAAGAACGCCTTCGGTGATCCCACCGTGTACCTCGAGAAATTCCTTGAGGCGCCCCGCCATGTGGAAGTTCAGGTCCTCGCCGACATGCACGGGAATGTCATCCATCTGGGCGATCGCGACTGCTCCATGCAGCGCCGCAACCAGAAGGTTATCGAAGAGGCACCGGCACCGAACATCAACCCGGAATCCCGGGCCAAGACCCTGAAGGCCTGTGTCGATGCCTGCAAGGAAATCGGCTATGTCGGTGCCGGCACGTTCGAGTTCCTGTACCAGGACGGTGAGTTCTACTTCATCGAGATGAACACGCGGGTACAGGTGGAGCATCCGGTGTCGGAGATGGTCACCGGCGTGGACATCGTGCGCGAGCAACTGCGCATCGCCAGCGGTGAGCCTCTGCAGTATAACCAGGACGAAATCCGCATTTCCGGTCACGCACTGGAGTGCCGCATCAATGCTGAAGACCCGCAAACCTTTGTTCCCAGCCCCGGCAAGATCAAGCACTACCACGCGCCCGGTGGCTACGGGGTTCGCGTCGACTCCCATCTTTACAGTGGCTACACGGTACCGCCCTACTACGACTCCCTGGTGGCCAAGCTGATCACCTGGGGCGATGACCGGGAGATTGCCCGGCGCCGCATGAAGACAGCACTGGACGAGATGGTGGTCGAAGGCATCAAGACCAACCAACCCCTGCATCGAAGATTGGTACGCGATGGCGGCTTCAAACAGGTAGACTTCACCATCCACTACCTGGAAAAACTGATGCGGGAATAACCATGCCCTGGATACAACTCCAGATCCCGGCTGATCCGGACAACGCGGATCAGCTGGAGGATCTGCTCATGGAGCTCGGCGCTGACGCCGTCTCCATGGAAGACGCTGCCGACCAGCCCCTGTACGAACCCGACCCGGGAACCACGCCTCTCTGGAGCCAGACCACCGTCACTGGTCTGTTCCAGTCCGACCGCGATATCGAACAATTGTGCGCCGCCGTTCAGGATGCCTGGCACCAGCAGACCCAGCAGTCACTGGCGGACATCGAGGTCACGCTGGTTGAGGACAAGGACTGGGAGCGGGCCTGGATGGACGATTTCCAGCCCCTGAAATTCGGCGAGCGACTCTGGATTGTGCCCAGCTGGCACGAGGCACCGGATCCGGACGCGGCCAACCTGATGCTGGATCCGGGACTGGCCTTCGGTACCGGCACCCACCCCACCACCGCCCTGTGCCTGGAATGGCTGGACGGACAGGACGTTCAGAGCAAGGATGTCATCGACTACGGCTGCGGCTCCGGCATCCTGGGCCTCGCCGCCTTGCTTCTCGGGGCGCGCCACGTTACCGGGGTCGACACCGACCAGCAGGCACTGGAAGCAAGCCGGGAAAATGCCCGCCGCAATGGTGTCCAGGACGACCTGCTCGACCTCTATCTGCCGGAGCATGAACCCGACGATACCTGCGATGTCATGCTGGCCAACATACTGGCCCAGCCATTGATTGGACTTGCCCCACACCTGGCGAGCCTGACGCGCCCGGGTGGCGACCTCGTCTTGTCCGGCATTCTGTCCAACCAGGCCCGGGAGGTCATGGAGGCCTACGATCCCTGGTTCATCATGGACGAACCGGAACAACGCGAAGAGTGGATACGCCTCACAGGACGACGCAGGGACAGATGACGGGCCCGGCATTACCGACTAAACTCCGACATTTGTAGTACAAGCCGCTTTCAGGAACGAAGCATGACCCAGAGCAGCCTGCAGACCCAGTGCCCCAAATGTCAGACCCGCTTCCGGGTCACCGATCAGCAACTCGGAGTCGCCGGGGGGAAAGTCCGCTGCGGGAACTGCATGGAAGTGTTTAACGCCATCGACCACCAGATCCGGCCAGAGACAAAACCTGCGGCCACCGCCCAGAGCAGTCCAGCCACCTCGACCACCTCCGAAGAAGACTTCGTGTTCGCAGACAATCCGGAGGAGGATGCGGAGGAAGGCCGCTACGCGGGGTCGAAACTGACCTTCTCCGAAGACGAGCTGAGCGACAGCTTCCGATCCTTCGACGAACAGTCCACGGTCGACTTCAAGGACGCGGACGAAACGTCCGAACAGGAGGAAGTCGATGAAAGCTGGGCCGAAGCCATGCTGGATGAGCCTGAGGCTCCCACGGGCCGCCGGAAAGCCCCCGCGCAGGAACCCTCGTCCCGCCCGGAGCAACCACCTCGGGAAACACCGCCTCAGGAGCGCTTCGAGCCAGAGCCGGAGCCAGAGCCCGCACCATCGAACCCGACAACCGAGGCGCCGCCCGCTTCCGCACCCCGTGAACCGGAATTCCACATCGATCGGGAACAGGATCGCGTCGGTGAACCCGTTCGCTCGGGCGTGCCATTCGGCGACCTCAGAACCGAGCCTGTGGCCGTGGATACGCGATCCGGCTCGGGCCTCCGCAAGATTCTGTGGAGCCTGGTGGTTCTGACGCTCATCGGCGTTCTCGTGGCCCAGGTGACCTGGTTCCAGTTTGATCGCCTTTCCGCCATTCCAGAACTCCGCCCCTTCTATGAAAAGGGCTGTGAGCTGGCCGGCTGTACCCTGAAGCCACTGGTCAACGTCGACGCCATCCAGAGCCGGAAGCTGGTGGTGCGCACCGATCCCGAGAACCGCGCTCAACTTCTGGTTGATGCCGTCATCATCAATCGGGCAAGCTTCGAGCAACCGTTCCCCGCCATCGCCCTGACCTTCTCCAATCTGAACGGAGATGTTGTGGCCCAGAGCGTGTTCACACCGGAAGAATACATCGCCGGAGAGGCCAAAGATCTCGAGACCATGCCGGTCAACACGCCGGTCCGGATCGCCATCCGCATCCGGGATCCGGGGCGTGATGCCGTGAACTACAACCTCAGTTTCCGCCCCTACTCTCGGTAAACGTAACGGCCAATCCCGGTTGACCGTGCACCCGGGGCCACCGAAGCGAACAAAAGTCAACCAGAAAGAACGAAAAATAATCAACTTTTTTCGCTGTCAAGCCCCTTCAATCCGGCCAACGGCAACGGTATCATTACCGCCCTCCGGAAAAGATCGGTCATTAATTAACCAGCCGACTCTGTCCGGCTCTTGCTAAACCCGCTGTGACACGGACTCAGATCATGTTGCCAACGGCAAAAATCGGGCCGTACACCCTGCCCAATCCGCTGATTGTTGCACCCATGGCCGGTGTAACGGATCGCCCCTTCCGGCTGCTCTGCCGCAGACTGGGGGCGGGACTTGCGGTATCGGAAATGGTGATCGCAGATAGCAAGCTCTGGCATACGCGCAAATCACGCACACGCCTGAACCACGATGGAGAGCCCGAACCCCGCTCGGTACAGATTGCCGGCGGTGACCCGGAAATGCTCGCCGACGCAGCGAGGCAGAATGCCGAGTTCGGCGCCCAGATCATCGACATCAACATGGGCTGTCCGGCGAAGAAGGTCTGCAACAAGGCGGCCGGCTCGGCGCTCATGAAGGACGAGACTCTGGTGCGTGACATCCTCGAAGCGGTGGTCAACGCGGTTGATGTACCGGTGACCCTGAAAATGCGCACCGGCTGGGATGCAGACAACCGCAACGCGGCAGTCATTGCCAGAATGGCCGAAGACGCCGGCATCCAGGCGCTGGCCATTCACGGTCGCACACGGGCAGACAAGTACAACGGCGATGCCGAGTACGACACCATCGCCGACGTCAAGTCGCGGGTCAGCATTCCGGTGTTCGCCAACGGCGACATTACCTCGCCGGAGAAGGCACGACAGGTTCTGATGCACACCGGCGCCGACGGACTCCTGATCGGCCGGGGAGCGCAGGGACGACCCTGGATCTTCCGGGAGATTCTGCATTATCTGGAAACCGGGGAGCATCTGCCCGAACCGGATCTGGACGAGGTGGAAGCCCTGCTGACCGAACATCTGACGGAGCTGCACCGGTTTTATGGTGAGCTGATGGGCGTGCGTATCGCCAGAAAACACGTGGGCTGGTATCTGCAGTCCCATGATCGCAGCAAACAGTTTCGCAAACGCTTTAACGCCATCGACGATGCGTTGGAGCAGAAAGACAGCATTGAACAGTACTTTGCAGGCTTACGAAATGGAGAGGTATTCGCAGCATGACCGCTGAGACTTTGGCAAATGAAAACCTGAGCACCCCGGCAAACGATGATCTTCATCAGTTGCAGACAGTGAATAGCAGTGGCAACAGCGTCACCCTGCGTGACAGTGTGGAGGTTGCCCTGAAAAACTACTTCTCGCAACTCGACGGTGCTCCGGTGACCGACGTCTACCAACTGGTTCTGTCGGAGGTCGAAGCGCCTTTGCTGGAGCAGGTGATGAAATACACCCGCAACAACCAGACCAAGGCGTCGACCATGCTGGGGCTGAATCGCGGCACCCTGCGCAAGAAGCTGAAGCAGTACGGTCTGCTATAATCTGACCCGACCCAAGGGCCTCCCGGATCACGTTCGCGAGGCCCTTGTTCGTTACAGCGAGGCCATCGTCGCCCCGCCATGTTATCCGGCTTATCTGACCAGCGAAGAAAGTGACCATGTCAAACCAGGCAAATACCCCCGTCCGCCGCGCCCTTATCAGCGTTAGTGATAAAACCGGCATTGTCGATTTTGGCCGTGACCTGACCGAGCGCGGCGTAGAACTCCTTTCCACCGGCGGCACCTTCCGTCTGCTCCGGGAAAACGGCGTTCCCGTCACCGAAGTCTCCGACTACACCGGCTTCCCTGAAATGATGGACGGGCGGGTCAAAACCCTGCACCCGAAAATTCACGGTGGCATACTCGGTCGCCGGGGAACGGACGATAACGTCATGACCGAGCACGGCATCGATCCGATCGATATGGTGGTGGTTAACCTCTACCCCTTCGAGGAAACCGTTGCCAACCCCGACTGCGACCTGGCCACCGCCATCGAGAACATCGATATTGGCGGCCCCACCATGGTTCGCGCAGCCGCAAAAAACCACAACGATGTCGCTATCGTGGTCAACGCCAGCGATTATGGTCGCGTACTGAAAGAACTCGACAATAACGATGGCCAGCTAACCCACGCCACCCGCTTCGATCTCGCCGTCAAAGCCTTCGAGCACACCGCCGGTTACGATGGCGCCATCGCCAACTACCTGGGCGGACGCACACCCGATAACGACAACGCCGATTTCCCGCGCACCTTCAACGCCCAGTTCGTGAAGGTTCAGGACATGCGTTATGGCGAGAATCCGCACCAGCGGGCCGCGTTCTATGCGGAGCGAACGCCGAAGGAAGCTTCGGTGGCAACCGCCCGCCAGCTCCAGGGCAAGGAATTGTCGTTCAACAACGTGGCCGATACCGATGCCGCCCTTGAATGCGTGAAACCCTTCGCGGATCCGGCCTGCGTGATCGTCAAGCATGCCAACCCCTGTGGTGTGGCCATCGGTGCAGACATCCGCCAGGCTTACGACCTTGCCTTTGCCACCGACCCCACCTCGGCCTTTGGCGGCATCATTGCCTTCAACCGTGAACTGGATGCCGACACCGCCAGGGCCATCATCGACCGGCAATTCGTGGAAGTGATCATCGCGCCAACCATTGCACCGGAAGCGGTTGAGATCGTCGCGGCCAAGAAAAACGTACGCCTGCTGGCGTGCGGCGAATTCGACGCAGAACGGGCCAAGGCGCTGGACTTCAAACGGGTGACCGGCGGTTTGCTGGTGCAGGACCGTGATCTCGGCATGGTGTCCATGGACGATGTGAAAGTCGTGACCAAGCGCCAGCCCACCGAAGAAGAGCTGAACGATCTGCTGTTCGCCTGGGAAGTGGCCAAGTACGTCAAGTCCAACGCCATTGTCTACGCCAAGGCTGGTCGCACCATCGGTATCGGCGCCGGACAGATGAGCCGGGTGTACAGTGCAAAGATTGCCGGCATCAAGGCCGCCGATGAGAACCTGGAGGTGAAGGGCTCGGTGATGTCTTCCGACGCTTTCTTCCCGTTCCGCGACGGCATCGACGCTGCCGCCGAAGCCGGCATTACCGCGGTGATCCAGCCGGGCGGATCCATGCGCGACCAGGAAGTCATCGACGCCGCCAACGAACACGGCATTGCCATGGTTTTCACCGGCATGCGCCATTTCCGTCACTGAGGAGCTCACTGAATGAACATTCTGGTTATCGGAAGCGGCGGACGTGAACATGCCCTGGCCTGGAAGGCTGCCCGGTCTCCGCTGGCAGAGACGGTTTTCGTAGCGCCCGGCAATGCCGGCACGGCGCGCGAACCCGGCCTCGAGAACGTCAACATCGACGTGATGGACCTGGACGCACTGGCCGATTTCGCCGCCGACAACAACGTTGGTCTGACCATCGTTGGTCCCGAGGCGCCCCTCGTCGCCGGCGTGGTCGACCGGTTTGAAGAGCGCGGTATGCGCATCTTCGGGCCCAGTGCCGGAGCCGCCCAGCTGGAAGGCTCAAAGGCCTTCACCAAGGATTTCCTGGCCCGCCAGAAGATTCCGACTGCGGCCTATGGAAATTTCACAGATATGGACGAAGCCCTGGCCTACGTCCGTGAGCAGGGTGCACCGATCGTGGTCAAGGCCGACGGCCTGGCGGCCGGCAAAGGCGTGATCGTGGCCATGACGCTGGAAGAAGCGGAATCGGCCATTCGGGACATGCTGGCGGGCAATGCGTTCGGCGACGCCGGGAGCCGTGTCGTGATCGAGGAATTCCTCGAAGGCGAGGAAGCCTCCTTTATCGTGATGGTCGACGGCGAACACGTGCTACCCATGGCCACCTCGCAGGACCACAAACGGGTCGGCGACGGCGATACCGGGCCAAACACCGGTGGCATGGGCGCCTACTCGCCGGCACCGGTCGTTACCCCGGAGGTCCACCAACGCATCATGGACGAAGTGATTTATCCGACGGTCCGGGGCATGGCGGCCGAAGGGCATCCCTACAAGGGTTTCCTTTACGCCGGCCTGATGATTGATGCCAGTGGCGCTCCGAAGGTTATCGAGTACAACTGCCGATTCGGCGATCCGGAAACACAGCCCATCATGCTCCGCATGAAATCCGATCTGGTGGAACTCTGCCAGGCAGCGGTCGACGGCAAGCTGGACCAGTGCCAGTCCGAGTGGGACGACCGTGCGTCGGTTGGCATCGTACTCGCCGCGGGCGGTTATCCGGGCAGCTACAACAAGGGCGATGCCATTTCTGGCCTGCCGGAATCCGAAGTAGACGGCGAAAAGGTGTTCCACGCGGGCACAACACTGGACGGCGATACGGTGGTCACCAGCGGCGGTCGGGTACTCTGCGCCACCGCGCTCGGCCAGACGGTTACCGAGGCACAGAAGCGGGCCTACACCCTTGCCGCGAAAATTCATTGGGACGGCGCGTTCTATCGCAAGGACATTGCCTACCGGGCAATCGCCCGGGAAGAAGGCTGATCCTGACGGAAAACAGAGCCCGGTCAATGACCGGGCTTTTTTATGCCCGTTTCCCCCTTCCCCGGGCTGTTATGACTACAACCACTCTTCAAAAAAGGGTAGCCTTGGCGGGCATTTCCATTTTGTAATGAAACGTCCGTGCCATGCCCGAAGCTCTGTGGATTTCCTTTGCGTTTGTTCTTGGCCTGCTGGTTAAAGGCGTCGGCCTGCCGCCACTGGTAGGCTATCTGACGGCTGGATTCCTGCTGAGCGGTCTCTCTGCAACTACCGGCATCACCATAGAATCCACCGACGTCCTTGGCCACATCGCCCATGTCGGCGTCCTGCTGCTGTTGTTTACTGTCGGCCTCAAGCTCAAGTTACGCTCCATCATCAGCCCGGAAGTCATTGGCGGCAGCCTGCTCCACTTTGCCATCACCTGTCTGGTCCTGACCCCGGCCCTGCATCTTCTGATGACTCTGGACTGGACAACGGCGCTGATGCTGTCGATTGCCCTGTCATTCTCCTCCACCGTCCTGGCCGCCAAGGTTCTGGAATCGAAGCGGGAGCTTCGGGCCTTTCACGGCCGGGTCGCGATCGGCATCCTGGTCATGCAGGATCTGCTTGCCCTCGCGGTGATGAGCCTCGCGGCGGGACAAACCCCGTCACAGTGGGCGCTTATCGTTTTCGGCCTGCCCCTGTTGCGCCCCATCCTGTTCCGACTCCTGGATGCCAGCGGCCACGATGAATTACTGGTCCTGCTGGGGCTCCTCCTGGCACTGGTATTGGGCGGCTATGGTTTCGAGTCGGTCGGTCTGAGTTCCGAGCTGGGCGCCCTGGTATTTGGCGCCATGCTGGCCAATCATCCCCGCTCCCAGGAACTTTCCAAGTCGCTGTGGAGCGTCAAGGAAGTCTTTCTCGTGGGCTTTTTCCTGCAGATCGGCATCGGAGGCCTTCCGGACACCCAGGCCCTGATATTCGCGGTTGCCGCCGGCCTGCTGCTTCCGTTCAAGGGGATGCTATTCTTTTTCCTGCTGCTGACCTTCCGGCTGCGGGCACGCAGCGGCTTCCTCAGCGCCCTTGCTCTGACCAACTACAGCGAGTTCGGTCTGATTGTCGCAAGCATCGCACTGCCCCAGTGGCTGGTGCCACTGGCCCTCTCGGTAGCCTTGTCATTCCTGGTTTCCGCTCCGCTGAACCGGATCGCCCATTCGCTCTACGAGCGTCTGGCGAAACGGCTGGGGCGCTTCGAGTCGGACAAACACCACCCGGACGAGCAGCCCATCTCCCTGGGCAATACCCGGGTCCTGATCATGGGAATGGGGCGTACCGGCACCGCAGCCTATGACTGGCTCAAGGAGAGCGAGCCGCGCCTGATGGGACTGGACTCGGACCCCGCGAAAGCCCGGAAGCACCAGCACGAGGGCCGAAATGTGGTGTTCGCCGACGCGGAGGACGCTTCCTTCTGGAATGGCCTGCACATGCCCTCGGTACGGTCAGTGATCCTGGCCCTCGGTGATATCGAGGGAAAACTGATCGCGGCGCGCAGCCTGCGCAAAATGGGATTCCGCGGTTACATTGTCGCTCATACGATGTTCGAGGATGAAGCGCGCCAGATCCGGGAGGCCGGCGCCAACGACGCCTACCTCACCATGAATGAGACCGGCGTCGCTCTGGCCAGTCACATACGGAACATCGGCCCGGATTCCCCGGCCACCGCACCCCGACAAGTGGACTAGACCGCACAGGTCCGGAAACCGGTGAAGACATCGTTCCGGAAAGGCAGGTAAGCCTGCCGATAAGTGCCGCGGATCAGACAGGACGATGTGGCACAACTGCCACCCCGGGTCACCTTGTGGTCGCCGAATTGCAGCGTCGACATGAACGGATACATATCGACCCGGAACCCGTCGTAGGGCAGGAACTGATTGCTGGTCCACTCCCAGACGGACCCCACCATCTGCCGACAACCGAAGGGACTGTCGCCTGCAGCGTAATCCCAGACCGGATTCTGTGCCTGACTCCGGGCATCCAGGTCGGCCCTGGTGGGATCGGGTGCCTCATTGCCCCAGGGAAAACGCCGGAATGGCTGTCCCGGGCGGTTGGCCAGCGCCGCCACTTCCCACTCAAACTCCGAGGGCAGACGCCGGCCCGCCCAATTGCACCAGGCTTCCGCTTCCCAGTAGCTCACATGGGTGACTGGCGCATCGGGGTTCAAAAGCCGCCAACGATCGAACAGACGTTCTTCCCAGCGATTGTCGTGCCAACGCCAGTACAGCGGGTGACGGGGCTGACGCATCAGTGGCTCCGCGTAACCATGCACCAGCGCCATATCCTGTTCCGTCTGCAGCCACGCTCTTCCACCAAACGACCACAGGTCCGGACGCTGATAACCACCATCCTCGACAAACGCCTGGAATTGGCGATTCGAAACCGGCGTACGAGCGATCCGGAACGCCTCCAGATCCAGTTCGAACCCGGGCTTTTCGTTGTCGAACGCAAAACCGGATGTCGCAAAGTCCCCGGAATCACCGGGCATGCCGATGAGCCAGCGACCGGCCGGTATGTCAACATCACCGGCCAGCGATTCCGACGGCGCCGGGCGATCTGCTTTGAAGTCTTCCGGTGCCGGATATCCCGCTGTCTGACGACACCAGATCAGGGATTCGATGTGCATGTTCTGATGGTAAATCGCGTAGCGGTAGAGATAGAGTTCCCGGTCAGACAGGGACTGATTACGAATGCGGTCCGCCACCCGGTCATAGATGGTATTGAAGTAGGCCAGGGTTTGCTCCCGCCCCGGAAACAGATCTTTTCGCCAGCGATCCCGGTGGGCAACGTGAAACGAATCCCATAAATCATCCATTGAGGGATCGTAACTGGGGGCGCCATCCAACAGGCTGAACACAAAGACCTCGTAAAAAAAGGCGGCGTGCCCCATCTCCCAGAGCGGAGGATTCACCCCTGGATGGTAGGGAACGTCCAGTTGCCGATCGGAAAGTGACGTGACCAGGTTGATCGTGCGATGCCGGGCATTTTCCAGATCCGCCAGCAGGCGCTCCCGAGACCACTCAACAGGTTTCATCAGCCTTTTTCTCCTCTACCGATCACACAGTCTGGCCGGTCAAATGTCGACGCGGTTTACAGTTACCGTTACCGGTTGCATTGCGTCTTTTCCTAACTGCCCATACGCCCGCAGTAATACTCAATGTGGCACACAAACTGAATATACGTATCTCTCAAGAAACGGCCCAGGCAGTAACACCGTATTCAACATCGCCGCACTGTTCCACTCAGGCAACTCTTCAGGAGTCTCGCCATGAACCAAAAGCGGCTGCTTGTCTGGTTGTCGGCAGATCCCGAGAACATTGATCAATTCGCGTCCCTGAAAACGCACTGGGACATTCTTCCATTCGACTATCGCCAGCCCATTCCGGTGCAAGCGGATGTGCCCGAGGCCGCGCTGGTCGGGCTTGTGCAACCGGACCACCTGGACGAGTCCACACTGCCTCGGCTGGAAGCCTGGCTGGAAGCACTGGGGCTCAGCGCCTGGATTGCCCTGTTACCCAGCATGCCACCGTCTCAAAGCCCCGCCAGCCAGCTGGTGCGACGATACTGCGCGGACTTTCATACCGAGCCCCTGGACTACCGTCGGCTTGCCAATGTCCTGGGGCACCTGCACGGCATGGCCCGACTTCGCTCTGCAGCCGTTATATCCGGAATACCTGATTACCGGACCGTCGTGCTGAACGGGCAGTCCGACCGGATCCGTTCCGTGCGCCTGTTGCTCCGCCGGTTTGCTGAAAGCGATGCGCCGGTACTGATCACCGGAGAACCGGGCACAGGCAAGGACGCCGCCGCCCGTTTCCTGCATGACCACTCTCAGCGAGCCTCCGGGCCATTCGTCGTCGTGAACTGCGCCGCGTTACCGGCCAGTCTGACCCAGAGTGAACTGTTTGGCCATGAAAAGGGCGCGTTCACCCATGCCCTCAGCCAACATCGGGGAAAACTCGAACTCGCCCATCAGGGTACCCTTGTATTCTCGGGCATTGACGAACTGACCCTGGCGCAACAGTCCTCACTGCTCCGGTTTCTGCAGGAGGGGCAGATCGAAAGGGTTGGTGGTTCAAGGCCCATTCAGGTGGACACCCGGATCGTGTCGACCTGCTGTACCCCGCTACCCCGACTGATTGAGGAAACGCGCTTTCGCAGCGACGTCTTCTACCGCATTGGCAGCCTGGAAATCCGGATGCCCCCACTGAGACAGCGGGCCGATGACATCCCGGCGCTCACGGACGAACTCCTCACGGCGATCAATGCGGGAGCCCACCCACTGGGCGTCAGCAAAGCTGCCCGACAGGCCCTGATGACCCATTCCTGGCCGGGCAATGTCCGGGAGCTTCAGAACCGATTGCGTCAGGCGCAACTGCTTCACGAACAGGCGGCCATTCAGCCTCAGGACCTTGGACTCTCATCCATCGGGCCCGGAACCAGTCCGACCGTTTCGACACTGACTGCCTTCCGTGACCGGGCGGACCGGGAAGCCCTCGCCTACAGTCTGGCACTGACCCACCACAACGTCTCCGCCGCAGCCAGGCTCCTCGGCATTTCCCGGGTGTCTTTCTACCGACTGATGGACAAACACAACGGGCCCGCTCTGCGACACTCCCACCCGCGACAGAAAGGAAGTCCGCCATGAACAGGAAAACACTTTGGCTTATCCCGGTGATCTCACTCACCCACTCCATGCTCGCTCATGGTGCCAGGGCCGACAGGGACTCGACACCCGTACCCACTGGCACGGACCTAGAGACAGTCCGGGAGGAAGGCCATGACCCGGCCATCGACGTAGCCTCAATCACCGTGGACCGGGGCATTGTCACAAGGCCCGGGCGGTTCACGATTGAACCCGCCCTTTCCTATGCCCACAGCAATTCCCTCCAGGTGGCCGTGGAGGGTTATACCGTCATTCCCGCCCTGCTCGTCGGTCTGATCAATATTTCGGAGATACAGAGAGACGTCTTTGTTGCGGCCACAACGCTCAAATATGGCTTTACCAGTCGATTTGAAGCGGGGCTCCGAGTCCCGTACATCCGCATCAGTGAAGACCTCAGGGAACGCGAGGCCTTCCAGGGGACCCCCGTGGACACCCTGAGGGAATCGTCCGGCGAGGGGCTCGGGGATGTCGAACTGTCCCTGCGCTACCAGCTCAATGATGGGCTCGAGGGCTGGCCGTATGTCATTGGCGTTCTCAGGGTGAAAGCTCCGACCGGCGACGGCCCCTACGATGTGGATCGACAGACCGTATTCGACAGCAATGGAAACCCTATTGGTGTCGAGCTTGCAGAGCGGCCGACCGGATCGGGCTACTGGGCCTACGAACCGGGCTTCACGTTTATCTACCCATCGGACCCCGCCGTGCTATTTGGCAACCTGAGTTACGTGTGGACCCAGGAAGAAGACGAGGGGCCGGAGAATGGCGGCACCATCGATCCCGGGGACGTGATCCGGTTCGGTTTTGGAATGGGCTTCGCCTTCAACGAGCGCACGTCGTTCAGCCTGAGCTACGATCACTCCATCATCCGGAAAACAACCTACGAACAGAACAACGACCTGTTCGACGCCACCTTTGACCGGATCCAGGTCGGTACACTGTCCTTCGGTCTTTCCCAGAGACTGTCGTCCGACACCAGTCTTTCCCTGTCGGTCGGCATCGGGGTGACCGAGAGTGCACCTAGCACCGAGATCACGCTGAAACTGCCCATCAGCCTTTGAGGCTGATGGGCAGACTTATGGAAGGATGGGAAGGGAATTACGGATGCCCTGCGGTAATCGGTAGGCCGCCCCGAGATTGTTCAGCTCGATGTTGAGTTTCTGGATATTCTGGATAACCGAGCCATCGAACCGGTTCTGGATGACCGTCATCCAGTTTCCCGCGTTCATCTGACTGGATATCAGTGTGCCCACGGCGGAAGCTGGCGGATTGCCCGCGGGCATCGGCCCCGGCACATCAACCGTCGGAGTAGGCGCCAGCGGCGAACGGGGCTCAGTCGGAGGCGTTACGATCACCACCGTCCCCTGAGGCTGGGCATCGGCCAGGACCTGCTCCACCCGCGCTGCAATCCTGCCACCATCAACGACCTGGTTGAGATTCGGAATCGTGAGTCGGTTGAGCACAAGGGTTTGACCATCCACCGCCACCAGCTGCTCAAGGCCGATGGCAATCTGAAGGTTGTCCAGCCCCACAAATCCGCCTCTCAACTGGGCAAGTTCGGCATCGTCAAGAGGCTGCCCAAAAGCGTCCGGCATTGCGGCGTGGGACATTGAAACGTTTGCCAGAGCAAGACTCGCCGCAACGACTATCCCTGAATAGATACTGTGTTTCATGGTTTTCACCATTCCCTGGAAGAGGGCCAATAGGGCATGGAGTGGCCAATACCCTGCCCCTCCTCCGCCGCGGAAAAAGGAGCCTTGGCCAGTGGGGGCCAATCGCCGGACTGGTAGAAACTTGATCGCCCTTGGGCAAGGTGGCTGCGGATCACGAAGGCGGCGCCATCCCATTGCCGTTCAAAGGTGACACGGGCATATTCCTTGATGCCCCGCGCCGGATCGCCCACCAGAACCGAATCGTCACTGATGCCTTTGATCACGACAAAATGCCGGTAGCCCTCCAGCGTAACCAGCGCGATGGCCGGTAACCGGATCTGTTCACGAAGTCCCTTGAGAGGCATCCGGAAGCCGTCCGCCACATAGCCCCGATGCTCGAGAAACCGTTTCATATCCAGCATGGAGAAGCCTTCCCGGCGAACCTTGTCCACGTCCGCCAGCTCAAGCATTCCGTTAAAGACGTCCTGCTCGGAGACCGGATCCTGATAGTGGTAGGTCAGCAGAGAGGCCACCGCGGCAGAGCCGCAACTGAAGTCATACTGCTGGCGCATGATGGTACTGAATCGCTGCGCCTGGTAGCTGGTCACGCTGACTTCAATGCTTCCGGACATTCCGGGTACCCAGACGGTTCCCCCATAGGCAGTGGACCAGAGCATCGCCAGCGCTCCGGTCACCACCGTTGCTACACGCGATACCATGATCCACCCCCATTCACTGGTTGATAAGGACGTTGATCTGGGTACTGTCCTGAATCACCACCTGGTTACCCGTGTTCTGGATAACCGTGGCAATGCCGTTCATGTTCTCGAACGCATGATCGGTAATGCGGTTGTCGCCGGTAGTAACATTCCCGCTGAGGACGTTATTGCCTACGACCGCATTCTGCTCGGCGTCGTTGAGCTGCCACTGCACCGGCAGCCCCTGCTTGCCACTGGAATGCTCCAGCTGATCGGAACTCATCGGCGTCAGCTCAAGCAGTTCTTCTGCCGTAACTGACTGTGCCCCCCAGACGAAAACCAGCATCAGCGCATACAGCCACCCGATGTACTTGACCATGACACACCTCCCGGCAGGGCAGGGCCGCATCCGGAACCGGATGCGGCCGGTCGCCATCAGTTGCCGGTTGTCAGGTTAGACATCACGCTGACATTGGCCTGGGTCACACTGCCCACCCCGGCGTTCTGGGCAAACGCACCGACACCGGTGAAGTTGGCCGAGCCTCCGGAAATCTCGTTTGAGGCGTGGGCTTCGGTGTAGGAACGCTTGTCGTTGGCATTACCGTAGGTCACGTTGACCCCGCTGACACTGCCATTGAGTTCAGAGTCGTTCATGAACACTTCCATCGACATGTTCAACTGAGAGCTGCTGTTGTCCGAGTTATCGTTATTACTGTCGGCAGTATTGTAGGAATCGCTCACACTGTTATCAGAGTTGTCGTTCCCACTGTCGTTGGTGGAACTATCGGAATTGTCATTTCCACTATTGTTGGTGGAATTGTCCGAGTTATCGTTTTGACTGCTCGCCAAATCGGTAGAATTATCGGAGTTATCATTTCCACTATTCCTGGTGGAATTATCCGAACTATCGTTTTGGCTGCTCGCCAAATCGGTGGAGTTATCGGAGTTATCGTTTCCACTATTCCTGGTGGAGTTATCCGAATTATCGTTTTGGCTGCTCGCCAAATCGGTAGAATTATCGGAGTTATCATTTCCACTGTCGTTCGTGGAGTTATCCGAATTATCGTTTCCACTGCTATTGGTGGAGTTATTGGAGCTATCGTTTTGGCTGTCTGCCAGATCGGTGGAGTTATCCGAGTTATCGTTTCCACTGTGGTTAGTGGAGCCATCAGAGTTGTCGTTCTGGCTATCAGTCAGAGAGGTGGAATTATCCGGATTATTTGAGTTATCCGAGTAATCATTCCCGCTTTCGTTTGTGGAATTATTCGGGTAATTCGAATTGTCATTACCTGAATTGGTATTCCCGGATTCACTGTTGGTGGTGGTCGTGGCCGTGGATGTGTCGTTAGCGTTCGTATTGGGACTACCACCTCCACCCTGATCCGCAAAGGCGTATCCAGAAACACCCAGGCTCAAAGCAATGGCAGCAGCTAGCAGATTTTTTTTAGTGTTCATGATGTCATTCCCTTTACACGTGTTGGCTTTTGTAGGGATCCGACCCAACCCTGGAACGGGTAAGCCAAGGTCCTGTCCCGAAGGAACAGACTGCGATTCCTGTGCCAATCAGACCAGAACTCCATTATCTCACTGTTTTAATGAGATTTTTCCGGATACCGAACCTGCTAACCGAAATGCGTATACGCCTGAACTGTTCCGCTCATGAAACAGTGAGAAAGCAGATCGGTTCACTTATGCAGGTATTCCCGCCAAGTATCAGAGAGATGCGTCAGTTAACGAGGTGTCAAAAAAGAAAACGACCCGGAATGACACAGTTTTTTACCCGACATACCCAACTTTGGGGATTCACCGATATCAGCATCCTGCCACTCTTGACCTCCGATCGTCCGTTAGGCGCATTTGGAGACTTTACTCATGAGTATGTTCAAACAGTTACCAGTGGCTTTTGCTGTTTCATCAGTTATTGCCTTCACCGGTTGTGGAGGAGGATCCTCAAGTTCTGACGCAGATTCGGAGACAACGTCGAGTCAGACGATAAGTGGCACCGCATCGGCTCCTGCCGGCACCGTGGCCCAGCTGCAACCGATCAACCCGCTCGAAATCGCAACGAGCTTTCTGATCAGCCCCGCTCAAGCTGAAATCAAAGGCCTTCTGCCAATCAGGGGCGCAGATGTAGAGCTCATCCGTGTCGATGACGACGGTAACCAGATAGGCGAGGTACTGGCGACCACTACCACCTCAATTTCGGGCGACTATGAACTGACACTGCCGACCGGCGTCAGCCTCGCCGGCAATCTGATCGTACGGATCACCGGTCAGAATGATCGCCTCATGCGAGCACAGGTGGTCGAGCAGGATGTGGACATTTCTCCGGTGTCCGAATTTGTCCTTCAGAGCTTTATCAACAACGGCACGGACCTGGATACTCTGGATCCAGGAAAAGTGGTAAAACTCTCCGGCAAGGTCGAGGAGTTCGACCTGACGGCCGGAGCCAACCTGGACGAAATGTTCGAGAAACTGAACGAAGTGGCCGGCGATTATGTCGCGACTCAGGTGGCCCTGATCGAAACCGACACTGGCGACGCCACCGCCATTTCCGGCAACTACAGGTCTTCGGCTTTCTCGTTCAACCTGCACGACTCGGATAATTCTGGTTACGGCACTTACGCGCTGGACTACTACAGCGAATTCTTCAACTTTGACGGCACGGCTGACGGCAGTGTGGGTATAACCTTCTCCGGAGGCGAAAGCGCCTATGCAGGACTGACCGGCCCGGGACTGGCCAACGCCGCCGTCTACTACGAAACCGACATCTATCAAGACGAGGAAGACACCTTCAGCGCTGCCTTCAACGCAGCGAATGTTCTGGTCGTCGAAGGTGAATTCGAGGAAGAGTTCGAAGCCGGAGACGACGAAGGCTTCCGTTATCCAGCGGCCATCTACCCGCTGCAGAAGGTCAAAGGCGAAAACCTGTTCTTCGTTCAGGCTCAGGACGGCGCGGTACGTTATGCGCTGGTGGACACGGACGGCGACGGTGAAACCGACGCTCTGGACCCGTCGCAGAAACGAGGCGATGAAGCTTTCCGTTCGATCGAAGTGTTCGCCGAAGTCCCCGCCAACGCGTCCACCAGCGACATCTCGGGCTCCTATGGGCGGGTTTACCTGGCGTCTTACGTCAACGATGGCGGCCCGATCGAGGTAACCACCGAGGCAACGACACTGAATTTTGACGGGCAAGGTACGGTGGCCTTTACGGCAACCACCAGTGATCGCGTCAGCACCACGGGCTATACCAACCTGGATGAGCCTTCGAGCACATCCGGCAGCCTCCCGTATTCGGTCGACAGCGACGGCACTGTCACCGTTGACGGCTCCAAGGGCTTTGTAAACAGCGGCTTCAATTTCATTGCCTTCGGCGGCGCCTTCCAGGAAAACCTCAACAGCGCCGAGTTTGATACCACCTATATTGTAAAACTGCCCGACTCCGCGCCGGCGATGACCGACAAGACCTATCGTCTGATGTTCCTGGGCGTAACCCCGTCCGCTAGCGAACTGGCCATCAGCACCACCCGCTTCGCTTCCACCCTGACCATGACCAGCGAAACCCAAGCAACGATCAATGCGACGACCGACGAGGTAGTTCTGCCGGGATTTGGCTCCAACCTGACGTTCAACAAGGGCGAAGCCAGCATGGATCAGGCGAGTGTCAATATTGCCGCCAACGGCTACACTACGATGACTGTTGCTGGTGCTGGTGAAACCACCACGCTTGAAGGGTTTTTCAACGAGGATGGCAGCCTTGGCGTATTCCGCACGACCTACGCCGAACAAGGGGGAGACCCATCTGAACTGGGCATTGCCTTACTGATTGAACTGCCCTGAGTCGAATGCTTCTGATAAGACAGAAAGCCCGCATTGGCGGGCTTTCTGTAATTTCGGAAAACGGATAGATATCCGCCAGGAACACTACAAAAGATTAGGCCATCGAATCAGACGGAGCAGCCGGGGTTTGGACGTGGGAGCAGTAAAGAAATGATGGGACGCCAATGGCCGCCGTCCCGCATCCTGTCCGGGGGACTCACTCTCGGGCTTCTCCTGTTCCTGATTGCCCTCTATCTTTCGATTCATGTGCCCTGGCTCGGCATCAGTACCGAGCCAGGTTCCCGGGGCGTTCGGATAACCGACGTGGCGTCGCAAGGCCCGCTTGCGGGGCACGCTCATCCCGGAGACGAAGTACTTTCATTGAGAACGGATCTGGGCGTGATTAACCTGGAGCCTGGTGATGCAATTGCCGAACCTGACGATGCGCCAACCTT
Organism: Marinobacter koreensis; assembly: GCF_023156285.1. Classification (GTDB taxonomy): domain Bacteria; phylum Pseudomonadota; class Gammaproteobacteria; order Pseudomonadales; family Oleiphilaceae; genus Marinobacter; species Marinobacter koreensis. The sequence continues at coordinate 124,596 of NZ_JAKZAJ010000002.1, forward strand.
CGACCAATACAACCGTTTCTTCCAACGCCAGGAAATCATCTGGCAAGCCCTGAATCAGGATTCACTTACTCTCGAGATCGCCCCGTTGAGCGTTGGCGAGAGTGACTCGGCCCGAGAGTTGAGATCACGCTGGATTACCATCAGCCCCGCAGACTCCATACCCTCTACCGCACTTCCCACCATACTCTGGTATCAGCTTCTCTGCGGCCTGACCATCCTTTGGCTCGGTGTCGCGGCGTGGGCCTATGCCCAGTCGGAAAGGGGACCTCTTTTCTACGCACTTGCCGGTCTGGGAATGGCCGTCGGCGTTGTAGCCAGTGCGATCTACACCAGCCGCGAACTGGCACTGGCCCCGGACCTTTTCCTCACGCTGTCCAGAATCAATCAATTGGGCGCCATGATCTTTGCCGGCGCCGGCACAGCCCTGCTCTGGTATTATCCGACGCGGTTGGGGCGGTTCCGCTTTGAAGTCGTCATGGTGGTGGCCATCGCGTTGATCCTGATCTGCAACTGGACACAGGGGATCCAGAGCCTTGATGTTGTCGCCCGGTACACGCTGATCCTCTGGGCATCTCTGGATGTTGTGTTCGCGATCATGCAGTGGCGGAACACCCGGGTGGAACCCGTTGCCCGCGCCCGCCTCAAGTGGTTTGTCTACGCCTGGTTCGCCGGTATCATCGGCTATCTCAGCGCGGTTATCGTACCCCAGATTCTGGGTGAATCGTCACTGCTCAACCAGGAAATTGCCTGGGGACTGTTTGTGCTGTCCTACCTCGGCATCGCACTCGGCATTGTTCGGTTTCGGCTGTTTGACCTTGATAGGTGGATTCTGCTGGGCTGGTTCTGGTTTGCCTGTGGTATTTTCGTCGTGTTAATCGATGCGCTCCTTATCCTGTGGCTCGACGTCACTTCAGCCGCAAGTCTCATGATTACGCTCGCGGTCGCCGGATGGGTCTACTTCCCGCTACGTCAAGCCTTCCTGCATTTCTTCAAGCCCAAACCCCGCTTCCGTCACAAGCCGCAATTGCTTCCCCAGATGGTCCAGGGTGCATTCGATGCCAGCCAATCGTTGGAGCAGCAGTGGCATCAAGCCATGCTTGAAGCTTTCCAGCCTCTGCAACGGGATCTCCAGCAGGGCGCCATTGATCAGGCACGGGTGATCAATCATGGGCTCGGACTGGCGATCCCCCTCTTTGACGACTCGCACCATCTCAGGCTTAGCTATGCCCAGCAGGGACATCGACTCTTCGACCCGTCCGATATTGAATTCGTCGACCAGTCCCACATGCTTTTCAGTTATGCAAAAGATTATCGACGCTCCTTCAAGACAGGCGTGATGACAGAACGGGCACGGGTCGCCCGCGACCTCCACGACGACGTTGGCGCTCGCCTCTTGTCGGTCATCTACCGCGCCGACGACGCTACGGTTGCCCAGCTGGCCCGGGACTGCCTGAAAGAGCTACGTGGGGTTATTCAGGGTTTGCAGAAGCAAACGGCCTCTCTGGAACAAAGCTTCCAGAGATGGCAGGGCGAACTGGGCGAGCGGTGCGACCTGTTTGGGCTGCAACTGACCATGAGACTGGGCCGTGCCGCAGCCCAGCAGATTCTTACACCACGCACCGAACGTAACCTCGAACGCATTTTCCGGGAATTTCTGACCAATACACTGAAACACGCCAACGCCCGGCAAGTTTCTATCGCCATGGACTATCAGGACGATTTTCTAACCGTTGAATGCCGGGACGATGGGCAAGGTATCCGCTCCATTGATCTGGAACGGGCCATGGGGATCGGACTCTATGGCATTCGTGAACGGTGCGAGGAACTCGATGGACAATTGGCCTGGTTCTGTCCGATCACCGGCGGTACCGGGCTGGCATTAAGGATCCCGTTAAACAAGGAATTTCAACCGTGAAAAAAGTCTTGATACTGGAGGACCACCAGGATGCCCAGAAATGGCTGGGCCTTGCCGTAACCCTGGCTTTTCCGGGCATTGCCGTTCACTGTTGCGACCGACTTTCCCAGGCGATTGCTTTACTGGTGGAACTCAATCCGGACCTGTGCCTGGTTGACCTGAAACTCCCTGATGGATCTGGCGTGGATTTCATAACCCATTGCCGGCAGAATCACCCGGAAATACAACTGGTGGTTACCACGCTGTTTGATGACGACCAGCACCTGTTCCCGGCCATCAACGCAGGCGCCCAGGGTTATTTGCTCAAGGAAGAACCTCAAGAGGTGATTTCACAGGCTTTGCAGGGGCTCACCCATGGCACGCCGCCACTGTCCGGCCCCATCTCCCGACGAATTCTCAACCATGTAAAGACAACGATAGCCCAACCGGAATCCACGGAGGAGAATGCGGACCTGTTTCTCAGCAAACGGGAGCAGGAAATGCTGACGGTCATCGCGAAAGGCTACAAGACGGCTGAAGCCGCTGAACTGCTGGGAGTGAGCTATCACACGGCAGCCCGACATGTAAAAAATATCTACAGCAAACTAGACATCAATAGTCGTGCCGAAGCCACGCAGCAAGCGCTCCGACTGGGACTCCTCAAGGATTCATAACGCACACAAAAAGCCCCGCCGGGTGGCGGGGCTTTCGGGTATCGGTTCGGGACACACGGAGTGCCCCGACCAATGACAACCAAACCGTCGGCTTAGCCGAACTGGTTCATGGTGTTGTCCTTACCACCGGCCTTGAGCGCGGCGTCACCAGCGAAGAACTCTTTATGGTCATCACCGATGTTGGAACCGGCCATGTCCTGGTGCTTCACGGTTGCGATGCCCTGACGGATCTCCTTGCGCTGTACGCCAGCAACGTAGGCCAGCATGCCTTCGTCACCGAAGTAGCCCTTGGCCAGGTTGTCGGTAGACAGGGCCGCAGTGTGGTACGTCGGCAGGGTGATCAGGTGATGGAAGATACCCGCTTCGCGAGACGCATCACGCTGGAAGTTCTGACACCACTCGTCGGCCAGCTGGGCCAGCTCGGTGCTGTCGTACTCTTCGCTCATCAGCTTGTCGCGATCGTAGGCAGATACGTCCTTGCCTTCTTCCTTCCAGGCATCGAATACCTGCTGACGGAAGTTCAGGGTCCAGTTGAAGGACGGGCTGTTGTTGTAAACCAGCTTGGCATCGGGCACGACTTCACGGATGCGGTTAACCATGCCGGCGATCTGGCCAACGTGCGGCTTCTCGGTTTCGATCCACAGCAGGTCAGCACCATTCTGCAGGCTGGTGATACAGTCCAGAACAACGCGGTCTTCGCCAGTGCCCGGACGGAACTGGAACAGGCCAGACGCCAGACGCTTCGGCTTCATCAGCTTGCCGTTGGACTTGATGACAACGTCGCCGTTGTTGATCTCGGACGCGTCTTCGATGTAGTCGCCGTCGAGGAAGCTGTTGTACTGGTCGCCCAGGTCGCCCGGCTCGTCGGTAACGGCCAGTTTCTGGGTCAGGCCTGCGCCCAGGGAGTCGGTACGGGCAACGATCACACCGTCATCAACACCCAGCTCCAGGAACGCCAGACGTACGGCGTTGATCTTGGACAGGAAGTCGGCGTGGGGAACGGTAACCTTGCCGTCCTGGTGACCGCATTGCTTCTCGTCAGAGACCTGGTTCTCGATCTGGATGCAGCAGGCACCCGCTTCGATCATCTTCTTGGCCAGCAGGTAGGTCGCTTCGGCGTTACCGAAACCAGCGTCGATGTCGGCAATGATGGGGACAACGTGGGTTTCGTGGTTGTCGATCTGCTTGATCAGCTCTTCAGCCTTGGCGCTGTCGCCGGCGTTCTCAGCTTCTTCCAGGGCACGGAACAGGTGGTTCAGTTCCCAGGCGTCCGCCTGACGCAGGAAGGTGTACAGCTCTTCGATCAGGCTGGAAACCGCAGTCTTCTCATGCATGGACTGGTCTGGCAGCGGGCCGAACTCGGAGCGCAGGGCCGCAACCATCCAGCCGGACAGGTACAGGTAGCGACGCTTGGTGGTACCGAAGTGCTTCTTGATGGACAGCAGCTTCTGCTGACCGATGAAGCCGTGCCAGCAACCCAGGGACTGGGTGTACTGAGACGTGTCCTTGTCGTAGTTCGCCATGTCTTCGCGCATGATCTTGGCGGTGTACTTGGCGATGTCCAGACCAGTCTTGAACTTGTTCTGGGCGCGCATACGGGCCGCGTGCTTGGGATTGATGGCATTCCAGGTCGGGTTCTGCTTCAGGATGGAAGCAATCTGGTCAACGTCTTGTGCGTAGGGCATGGGTCTCATCCTTTCTACGTGGTTTTCTGATCTCGTGCGAAGAGGCTCTGACACCCCCTCCGAAGCCAATCGACTGCTCATTTTTTGAGCGGCGCGCTGACATTGACCGTTACTTTAGTGGTTTCGAATTTATAATTGAAATTTATATGATGTATTTCCAGCATTTTCTCTATGAATGTATGATTGCGGTCAATCCCGCCCGGAACGGACGGCCTCAAGCGCCGCTTCCAGGCTGGGGAAAAAGCGGCTCACACCCGCCTCCGGAACCACCCCGGCTCGGGCCAGAGTCCGCAACGGCTGGAACTGGAGATCCGCAATCACCACCTGGGTGCCAGACTGGCGACAGGTCCCGATCAGCTTGACCAGTGCCGCCAAACCACCGGCGTCAAGAATCGTGACGCCGTCCATGTAGAGCACGAACCCGCGGGAATGCCGGGACAGCTCCGCCAATTCGCCGAACACCCGATCCGCAGCGGCGAAGAACAGTGGCCCGTTGATCTTGAAGACCTGCCAGCCGTCGGGAAGGCTTGCCGAAACCACCCGGCGGTCATCGGTTACGTCGGTAATCCGGGTCATCCGGGCCATTTCCCGCATGAACAGAACCGAAGCCAGCAGCACGCCCGTGGTGATCGCAATGACCATGTCGAGGGCGACCGTCAGCCCGAAACAGGTCAGAAATACGAGGATATCGCTGGAGGGCGCGGTTTTAAGCAGGTGAACCGCTTTGGGCGCCTCACTCATGTTCCAGGCCACCATGACCAGCAGCGCCGCCATCGCGGGCATCGGTAAATAAGCCAGCACATCGGCGAGCAGCACCAGCGCCAGGAGTACCGCCAGTGCATGGATCATGGCGGCAACCGGAGACTCGGCGCCCGCCCGAAAATTGGCGGCGGAGCGTGCAATGGCCGCCGTCGCGGTAATACCACCGAACAGTGGGGTCAGGACATTGCCGATGCCCTGTCCCAGCAGCTCGCTGTTGGCGCTGTGGCGCTTTCCCGTCATGCCATCCAGGACAACCGCACAGAGTAGCGATTCGATGGCGCCCAGCATGGCGATGGCAAAGGCGTCCGGAAGTAGCGCCCTGACCATGTCCCAGGACAGCCCCAGTGCCTGTCCGTCAGGGCCGGGCTGAAGCCAGGGCCACTGGAAGGCAGGAAGCACCGAGGGGATACCGGCGCCCCGGGTACCGTCGGCCAAAAGATAGGTGAACCGGGAACCAATGGTCTCGATGCTGGCGCCATGGGCATTCAGCCAGAATGCCAGCGCACTTCCGCCAAGCACCGCCGGCAGATGCGCCGGAATTGGCGTTCGCAGCCGGGGCCAGAGCAGCATGACGGCAAACGTGGTAGCGGCGACCAGCAGGCTCATGGCATCGAAGTCAGGAAAGGCATGGGCCAGCGTCGCCAGCTTGTCCCAGTAATGCTCCGGCAGGTCCGTTACCGGCAGGCCAAAGAAGTCCCGGACCTGGAGCGTGGCAATCACCACCGCAATGCCACCAGTGAACCCAAGAGTGACCGGCTCCGGGATGTACTCGATAAACCGCCCCAACCGCATGGTCGCCATCAGAATCAGCAGCAAACCGGACATCAGCGTGGCCAGCAGTAGCCCACCCAGCCCGTATTTTTCCGCAATCGGATAGAGAATCACGACGAACGCCGCGGTCGGGCCGGAGATACTGAACCGGCTGCCGCCCGTCAACGCAATTACAAAGCCGGCGATGATCGCGGTATAGAGACCGTACTGGGGTGCCACGCCACTGGCAATGGCCAACGCCATGGAGAGAGGAATGGCAATAATGCCGACGGTGATGCCTGCCATGGCGTCGCGGAAAAAACGACGCCCGGAATAGCGCTCGCTCACACAGGCCTCGCGGAAGGCATGGGCGACGCGCAGAGAAAAAAGATGGGCTCGATGGGGCATGATGGTAGACTCGCCAGAACTGCAACTATGTTTACATTACATGATCAGCCATTGTGTACTCAATGTTAATATGATTAACATATAGGACACACAAACCAACCAATCAGCCGGACCCAGACCACTCATGGAAAATCGCACCGCCCGACTCACATTGCTCATCGACCCGGAAAAGAAGGCCGTTTTCGAAGCCCTCTGCAAAGAGGAAGACGTCACTCCGTCCCAGAAAGTCCGGCAATTTATCCGGGAATACGTCGAAGCCAGGCTCGGGCCGGACTGGCGCGCCCAACAGGATCAGAAAACCGATTAGGCACACCGGCGTATACTATGGCCATGAAACGTTTCCGAATCGGTTTTACCTGTGCCCTTCTCTCGCTTACGGGATGTGCCGCCATGCAGCCTTCTGATTCCGCCATTCATCCGCCTGCCAGCCAATACGACGCCGTCGTGGTGGACCCAGCATCCGGCGCCCCGATGACTGTAACGACACTGGCCGAGCGACTGGCCAATGTGGACGTTGTGGTGGTGGGCGAGTATCACGGCCATCATGCCGCTCATCTGCTGGAAGCGCGACTTCAACAGGCACTCTACCGGCAGCACCCGAACCAGGTGCTGACCATGGAACAGTTCAACGTCGATCACCAGCGGGATCTGGACCGCTATCTGAACGACGAGAGCGGCGAGGCAGAAATGATTGAAGACGCCGCTGCGTGGGACAACTATCGGGCCTCCTACCGCCCCCTGGTGGAATTTGCCCGGCAGCATGACATTCCGGTGGTTGCTGCAAACGCTCCGGCCACCATTGTCCGGTGCGTGGGCAGGCAGGGCCCCGGATACCTCGACAGCCTTCCCTCCGCCCAACGGCAGACGCTGCCGACCGATCCGTTCCTTGATACACCCGACTACCTGGACAAATTCGTCGAGGCCATCGGCGGCAGTCATGGCACGAAGAAGGCCAGCCTCTCAGACCGCATGATGAACACCTATCGCGCCCAGCTGCTTCGCGACAACACCATGGCCGCCTCCATACTTGGCGCTCTGCGCAGCCATCCGGGCGCGCAGATTCTCCACACCACCGGCACCTTCCACAGCGAAGACCGGCTGGGCACCGTGGCCCTTCTTCACCAGCGGGCCCCATCACTCGACATTGCCGTGATCACACCGGTGTTCTGGCCATTCGACGCAGAATCACCCCCCATCGCCGAGCATCGCAACGCGGGGGACTATCTGTACTTCATCCAGCCACTGCCGGAGGAATACAAGGACCCGGAGCGCGAGCGAGAGGCCATGCGGGCCCGGTTCGGCAAGTCCCCCACCAGCGACTGCGACTGATTACCCCGAATTTCCACCGGCGTTCAACGCATTCCGGAACACCGTCAGGTCGTGGTCACTGAACAACACCAGACGGACCCGGCGGACCGATGTCAGCTCTCTGGCCGTCGACTGGATCGTGGCCACGGCAATCCGGGCAGCCTCCTCGACCGGATAACCAAACACCCCGGTCGAAATCGCCGGAAATGCGATCGACGTCAGCCCCTTTTGATCCGCCAGCATCAGCGCGTTGCGATAGCAGTTGCCAAGCAGTTCAGCCGAGGGCTCATCGACGCCATACACCGGCCCGAGACAATGGATGACGTAAGGATTGGGCAGGCCGTACCCACCGGTGATGACTGCCTGCCCGGGAGCGATGGGGGCGAGCGATTCACATTCGCGCGCCAGCTCTGGCCCGGCAGCCGAATGGATGGCCCCGGCCACGCCACTCCCGGGCATCAACCGTGCGTTGGCCGCATTGACGATGGATTCCATGTCCGGCTGACTGGCAATATCGCCCTGAACACATTCAATGGTGAGATCCGCCATACGCCCCCTCTTTCCTGAATGACAGGTTACCGGTACTCTTTCAGCTCTCAGGATAGCAGGCCAACCACGAAACCTGCCCGAACAGGGAGTCCTCCATGAAAGCCGTTTCTGCCCTTATTCTCGGAGTCAGCACCATCATTGCCGCATCCCTGCTCGGAGACGGGTTGACCAACCTGCGCACCGGCGACCGGTTCGTGACGGTCAAGGGGGTTGCGGAACGGGAAGTACAGGCGGACCTGGCACTCTGGCCCATTCGCTTTGTTGCCACCGGCAATACGCTCGCCGAGGCACGGAACCGGGCGCGCGCCAGCCTGGACAGCATCCAGGCGTTCCTCAAACTTCAGGCCATTGATGCTGCCAACGTGGAACTGTTGAAGCTCGATGTCACCGACACCCGCGCGACACCTTACCCGGGAGCGGACTCGCCACAAAAGTTCATTATCAACCAGACGCTGATGGTGCGCAGCGAGGATATCGCGCGAATCCGTCAGGCAGCGCAGAATGTCGGCGACCTGGTGGATTCCGGTGTCGTACTGTCTTCCGACTATGGCCCCTCCGGCCCCACCTACCTTTTCAACGGTCTGAACGACATCAAACCCGCGATGATTGCACAGGCCACGGCCTCCGCCCGTAAATCGGCCGAACAGTTCGCCCAGGACGCCGAGGCGGAGCTCGGGGGCCTGAGACGCGCCAATCAGGGCGTTTTCCAGATTCTGCCGCGGGACCAGGCGCCGGGCATCAGCGAAGGCCAGCAGCCAGTGAAGACCGTACGGGTGGTCTCCACCGTGGAATATTACCTTCAGTAACGACGGTCCGCTTACTGGGTAGCGACCATTTCGTCCGTCACCTGGTATTCTCCGGCCAGCCAGCGCAGCACCTCACTGGCTGCCGGATGATCGAAAGCATCGTAGGTGTGCTGCAGACTCTGACGTTTTTCATCACTGATCCGGTTCAGCCCGGCGTCTTCCAGCACCAACAAATCCGCCAACAACTGATGAGCCAGGTCCTGGCCCAGCACCTCCACCGCCGCGTGCCGGAACGCCTGGCCGTATTGATAGTCTGGCCCCCGGCGATAGCTCTCTGCCAGGGTGAGCGCCGGTACCGCGGTGAGCGTGGGTTGCAACGCAGGATTGATAGCATGTCCGGCCAGGTAGGCCGCGTTCGCGGCTGGTCGCCCGGTGAAGGCCCGCAAGTGCAGATGACGGGACATCCGATCACCGTCGTTGACCGGATAATTGTCCCAGAGCAGGGGTTTGCGACCGAGAAGGTCACCGACCCGCCGGAGATGGCCAGGGGTAATTTCCCGCGAGCACACTTCTTCCCCGGTCCAGAACACGTTAATGGCCGGATCCAGGGACTTCCCCAACGACGGAAGATAGTCGCTCGGCCGTTCCCCGAACACCCGGTCCAGCACGGGATCGTCCGAGTAGTAACTGGGGCAGACACTGATCACGTCCACCTCGATCCGGTCCCGGATCCAGTGCACGATATCGGCTTGCACCGCTGCGAGTCCGGGTGTGTCCGAGCGCATGTCGTCAAACAGGATGGCCAGTTCGTCAATATCCAGCCGCTCCATCCAGGACAGCTTCCGGGCCAGAGCCTCCCGTGCGTCATCGTCAAAACGGTTGAATACCTCGTAAGGGCTTAGCCCGACCCCGAACCGGACACCCTGTTCCCGACAGAACCGGCCAAACGCCGCCAGCTCCGCGGTCTCGGCCGGGCCATGGGGTTCCTGCCAGCGCCGGCGCAGAAACGGATCCGCTTTGGGAGCGTACAGATAGAAGTCATAACCGTGGGGGGCCAGCGTCGAAACCAGGCTCCGGCGCTCCTGCCACGTCCACAATGGCCCGTAAAATCCCTCGATGATACCCAGTGGCAGGGTCATGTCGCCGTCCTCCAACTCATGCATTACCCGACAGTCTATCCCGGCAAGGCCATTGCAGCCATGAAAGTGACCACTGGCGGAACCCGCCCGCTGATCTGGGTCAACCTGGCCATCGCTGCCAGGCCCCATAATCTTGACTAGACTCAGTTCAGAGAAAACAGACAACGACTGGCACAGGAGCATTTATGGAAATCAGAACCTTCGAAGACCTCATCGACTGGACCCGACAACTCCACGCCCACCTCGCAAAATGCCTGCACGAATCCGCAGGGCAGAACAAGAATGAGCGCGCAAGCGCCCTGCTCGACTACCTCAGCAGCCATGAGAGCCTCCTGGAAAAGACGGTCGCCGAGTTTGAGCGGCAGGCAGATCCGAAGGCCATGAAAACACGGCTTTACGACTATTCGAGCCACAAACCCATTGAGACCCATCGAACCTGTGATGCTCATTATGCCGATCTGGATTTTGACGGTATCGAACGGGAGGTCCTCGATTTCCACAAACAGGTCATGGATCTTTACGATGCCCTGATCGGCAAAGCGGAGATACGGGAGGCCAAGGCGCTCCTGGAGGATCTGAAGGCTCTGGAGCAACATGAAGCGATGCGGCTTTCGCGCCAGATTGGCCGTATGGAGGACGTCTGACGTCTGCGACAGATGTCATAAGACCTAAGTAGTAGAACAGCCGCATTATCGTTTCGCTTGGGCGCAATAATTGCTACCTTGAACTAACATATGGAGTTGTTAGTCCCTACAGGGAAAGACAAGACTCACAAAAACGATAAGAGGATTGAAGAGCAATGAAGATCCGTTCTGTTCTTTCCGCGGCTGTGTTGGCTGTGGCAGCTACCTTTGCCAGCACACAGGCGCTCGCCCAGGATACCTACACCCTCCGCCTTGCAGAAACCTGGGGGCCGAACTTCCCCATTTTTGGCGACACCACCAAGCGCTTCGCCAAGCTCGCAGAGGAAATGTCTGACGGTCGTCTGCGCATTCGCATCGACTCGTCCAACAAGCACAAGGCCCCCTTCGGCATTTTCGACATGGTCAAGGCCGGCCAGTACGACATGGGCCACTCCGCCTCCTATTACTGGAAAGGCAAGGTCCCCGAGACCCTGTTCTTCACCAGCATGCCCTTCGGTATGACCGCCGTCGAGCAGTACGCCTGGTTCTATGAAGGCGACGGCATGAAGCTCATGCAGGAAGTTTACGGTCCGCACAACCTGCTGTCCTTCCCGGGCGGTAACACCGGTGTGCAGATGGGCGGCTGGTTCCGCAAGGAAATCAAATCCCTGGACGACCTGCAGGGCCTCAAGATGCGGATTCCGGGCTTTGCCGGCGAAGTGTTCGCGAAAGTGGGCGTCAGCCCGACCAACATCCCGCCGGGAGAGCTTTACACCGCTCTTGAGCGCAACACCATCGACGCCGTCGAATGGGTTGGGCCGGCCCTGGACCTGCGTCTGGGCTTCCAGCAGATCGCTGACTACTACTACACCGGCTGGCACGAGCCTGCGACCGAGCTGCAGTTCCTGATCAACAAGGACAGCTGGAACAAACTGCCGAAGGACCTTCAGGCCATCCTGAAGACCGCGATGCGCGTCTCTGCCTACGACATGCTGATCCAGTCTCAGGATGCCAACGCCAAGGCCTGGGCGACCATCAAGGAAAAATACCCCAACGTTCAGATCAAACACTTCCCGGATAGCGTGTTCAAGGCCATGTACAAGGCCAACAACGAACTGCTGAAGGAAGTGGCTGCAAAGAGCGACCTGGCGGCCAAAATCATCAAGTCCCAGGAAGACTATCTGAAGCAGACCCGCGCTTACACCAATATCTCTGAACGTGCCTACCTCAACACCATGGCCGAAGTCGAGTAAACTATCGTCCGTTTCAGAGCCGGGATCGCTCAAGCAGTGATCCCGGTTTTGTCGTTTATAGCAACTGAAAAGTCGCCAGTCCGCATGGCGGAGGATCATCAACAATGAGGTGGATTATCAAACTGGACGAGTGGCTTGCCACTGCGTCCAAGGTCTGTGGTTGGGTCGCCTGTGGGGCCATGATACTGATGGCCCTCAACGTGTTTTACGACGTTGTTGCACGCTACGCATTCAACTCGGTTTCAATCGGTTTGCAGGAGATGGAATGGCACCTTTATTCGGTTGTCTTCCTGCTTGGTATTCCCTACGCGTTGCGCACGGATGGCCACGTTCGCGTGGATGTGCTTTACACCAAATGGGGGCAGAAAACCAAGGCCTGGGTTAACCTGGTTGGGGCCATTATTTTTGTAATCCCCTTCGCCTACCTGATCGCCACTTACGGCTATGACTTCGCCCTGGACTCCTACAACATGGGAGAAGGCAGTGGCGACCCCGGCGGCCTGCCGTATCGCTGGATCATCAAATCCGTTATTCCCCTGACCGCGTTCTTCATCGGCACCGCTGGCCTGAACATGGTTACCTTTGCCATTCGAGTGCTGGCCGGCGACAAATCCTATGAAGTTGAACACAGCGCGGAGGGCCTGGCATGACCGGTATTGTAATGTTCGGAGCGGCCCTGCTCCTGCTGATGGTCGGCTTTCCCGTCGCCTTTACGTTTGGTGGCGTGGCCCTGTTCTTTGGCATCTATGCACAGGGTATGGATCTGTTTGCGTTCATGCCGTTCCGCATCATGAGCGTGATGCAGAACAAGGTTTTGATGGCGGTTCCCCTGTTTATCTTCATGGGCGTGGTGCTCCAGCGCACCAAACTGGCAGAACAACTGCTGACTTCCATGGGTCGCCTGTTTGGCGGGCTACCCGGCGGCCTTGCGATCTCCACCATTGTGGTCGGTGCCCTGCTGGCTGCCTCCACCGGCGTGGTGGGCGCCAGTGTCGTTGCCATGGGCCTGATCTCGCTGCCAGTCATGCTGGCCCACAAATACGACAAGCGCCTCAGCACCGGCGTTATCTGCGCCTCGGGCACACTCGGCCAGATTGTTCCTCCATCCATCATCCTGATCATCCTTGGGGATGTACTCGGCCTTCCCGTCGGTGACCTGTTCCGCGCGGCTGTCGGCCCTGGCGTTGTCCTCATTGGTCTCTACATCGCCTACATCCTGATCATGACCCGGTTCAAACCGGAAACGGCGCCCGCCATGCCTGCGGATCACTCCCTGTCCCGAAAGCAGGAAATCGGCGCCGCACTGCTGGCGATCATTCCGCCCCTCGCCCTGATCGTTGTCGTATTGGGCTCGATTTTCGCGGGCATCGCCACACCCACCGAATCCTCGGCCCTGGGCGGCGTTGGCGCGATTGTGCTTGCGATCATCTACCGGCAGTTTTCGTTCAAAATGGTGTGGAACGCGGCCAAGGATACCGTCAGCGTGACCGCCATGGTGTTCGCAATCCTGATCGGTGCCACTGCGTTCTCCATGGTGTTCAGTTACACCGGTGGCGATTACCTGCTGGAAGACTGGCTGCACATGCTTCCGGGAGACCATTGGGGCTTCATCATCCTGTCGATGGTGGTCATCCTGATTCTGGGTTTCTTCATCGATTTCGTGGAGATCTCTTTTATCATCGTGCCCATCCTGTCACCGGTGGCCGAGGCCATGGGCGTCAACATGCTGTGGTTCGCGATTTTGATCGCCATGAACCTGCAAACCAGCTTCCTGACACCGCCTTTCGGGTTCGCACTCTTCTACCTGAAAGGTGTCGCGCCTCCGCAGGTAAAGACTATTGATATCTACAAGGGCATTATCCCCTTCATTCTCCTGCAGATCCTGGTACTGGCCATGATCATCATTTTCCCGGAATGGTTCGGGATGACCGATCTGGCGACCTACTAGTCACTGTGATCACCAAAGCCGGGCCCTGCGCCCGGCTTTTTTATGCCCGCTCTCCAAACCTGACATTTTGCCATCCTTTTCTATACTGAACGGAAAACTGGTGATTCCCAGCCAGGTTATCGGGATACGCCTGACCACGTTCGCGCCAGAAATTGATGCAACAACCGGCAAGGGAGAGCGGAATCCATGACAGACAGTACGGTACGAAAGACCGATTCGACGGAACAGTCCCACAAAGCCCACGTTCTGACCCTGCCGCTGGAAAACGCCCAGGCAGACCGGGAACCCCACAGTTATGAGCGCTGGCTGATTACCAAGCTCATGCGAATGGCAGGCTCGCCGCCCGTGACCTTCCGGCTGTGGAACGGAGAGCTGATCGAACCGGAAGACCAGGAAGCGCAATTCGTCCTGACGCTGACCGATCACAAGGCACTGTATTCTCTGGTCGCCAATCCCAACCTGGCCTTTGGTGACCTTTATGCGGCCGGGCGACTCACGATCGACGGTGACCTGCCGGATCTGATGGAAACCCTGTACCGGGCCGTTCACAACGCCCGACAGAAATGGCCGAAATGGCTGGACGCACTCTGGAAGAACCACAATCCCAGGGCCACGGGCATCGCCGAAGCCAAGGAAAACATTCACCATCATTACGATCTCGGCAACGAGTTCTACCAACTCTGGCTCGATCAGGCCGAAATGCAGTACACCTGCGCCTATTACGAGCAACCGGACCTGTCACTGGAACAGGCCCAACTGGCCAAGCTGGAACACGTCTGTCGCAAGCTTCGGCTGAAACCGGGCATGACGGTGGTTGAAGCCGGTTGCGGCTGGGGCGGTCTCGCCCGGTATATGGCTCGACATTATGGCGTCACTGTCCACTCCTACAACATATCCCGGGAGCAGCTCACTTACGCCGAACAGGAAGCGAAGAAACAGGGCCTGGATCACCTGATCACCTATGTCGAAGACGATTACCGGAACATTGAAGGGCAATACGATGCCTTTGTTTCCGTGGGTATGCTCGAGCACGTCGGCAAAGAGAATTTCGAAGCATTATCCGAGCTGATCAAGCGCTCCCTCAAACCCGATGGCATCGCACTGCTGCACAGCATCGGGAGAAACCGCCCCATGCTCATGAACGCCTGGATTGAAAAACGGATTTTCCCCGGCGCCTACCCACCCAGCATCGGTGAGTTCATGGAAATCTGCGAGCATGGCGACTTCTCGGTGCTTGATGTCGAAAACCTGAGGTTGCACTACGCCCAGACCCTGACTCACTGGCTCGACCGGTTCAACGCCAGCGAAGACGAGGTCGCCGACATGTACGACGCGCACTTCACCCGGGCCTGGCGTCTCTACCTGGCAGGCTCCATTGCCGCGTTTCGCGCCGGTTCGCTCCAGCTCTTCCAGGTGGTGTTTACCCACGGCGACAACAATCAGCTGCCCCGCAGCCGGGCAGACCTGTACCAATCCACCGCGGCGCCGGAGGAGGCCTGATGGAGTACTACGACCTGATCATTGTCGGCGCGGGACCAGCGGGATCGACGCTGGCCAAAGCGCTGGAAGGCAGCAATAAGCGCATCCTGATCATCGACAAACAGACTTTCCCCCGGGACAAGACCTGTGCCGGCTGGGTAACGCCAAGCGTCCTGGACACCCTTCAGATCGATACTGAGGACTACCAGGTCGGTCGTACTCTCCAGCCGATCCGGCGCTTTCGCATCGGCATGATGGGACAACCTGCCGTGGAGAACAACCATGGGCAGGTGGTCAGCTATGGCATTCGCCGCTGTGAATTCGACGCGTATCTGCTGGATCGCGTCACCGCGCCAAAGCAACTGGGCACGCCGGTGAAATCGATTATTCGCCGTGATGGCAACTGGGTGGTAAACGATACCTGGGAAGCCCCAATGATCGTCGGCGCCGGAGGCCACTTCTGCCCGGTTGCCCGGCTACTGGGGGAAGGGCCCGGCGGCCACGAGACCGTGGTCGCGGCCAAGGAAGTGGAATTCGAGATGACACCGGACCAGGCGGAACAGTGCAACGCCCGAGGTGATACGCCCGAACTCTGGTTCTGCCGGGACCTGAAAGGCTACGCGTGGGTTTTCAGGAAAGGCAACTACCTGAACATCGGTCTTGGCCGGGAGGACAACCACAAACTCAGCGATCACCTTGAGTCTTTCGTCGAGGAAATGAAAGACTCAGGGCGAATTCCGCCGGATCTCCCCGGTCGATTCAAGGGACACGCTTATCTGCTCTACAATCATGCCGACCGTCCTCTCGTGGACGACGGCGTTCTGCTGATCGGTGATGCGGCCGGGCTGGCCTACACCCAGAGCGGAGAGGGTATCCGTCCAGCCATCGAATCGGCCCTGCTGGCAGCGCAAGTCATCAGTGATGCGACCGACTATTCCGCATCGTCGCTGGAAAGTTATGGCTCCGCCATCGCAGAACGATTCGGTAACCGCGCGAATGAGGCACAGCACGGCTGGCAAATCCCTGATTGGGTCCGGATGCCACTGGCCAGTTCGCTGATGCGGTCGCACTGGTTCACCCGGAAAGTCGTGACCGAAAAATGGTTTCTGCACCAGGAGGTGCCACCACTGGAAATCACGGACAGCCCTGCTCTTAACCTGCAGCGGGGGACTGCCCAACATCCATAAAAAAGCCGGGGCTTACGCCCCGGCAATGTCCTGATAACTCAAAGAAAGGGTATTACATTGAAAACTTGTGCTCGAAACCAATGCCGAACGTTGTGTCGTCGATAGCGAGCGCTCCAGCGCCGGTATTGTCTGACTCAACCTTGGCGAAATAGCCAAAGACTTTGCTGGCCTTGGCCATTTTGTAATCCGCACCCACAGCCGTCAGTTTCACCTTGTCGTTGGTCAGGTCGGTATCAGTCACACCGTATTGCGCCTTCAGTTTCCAGCGATCCACTTTGAACGCACCACTGACAATGTAGGTCGTGTCCTTGTAATCGCCTCCATCAACGGCGGAATCAGAGTTCTCAGACTGCTGAATAAGGGCGCCAACTTCAAACTGGTCCATGTTCAGTTTGGCGGCCACGTGCATGGCATCAACCAGGGTATCGGCATCGCCAAGATCGAACAGGTTCGTCTTGATTTCCGAGTCATAGCCGACCGAGCCGTACAGCATGCCATTGTCAAAGACTACGGAACTGGAAATGCCGTCAGCCGGCGAATCACGACGCTCATTTCCAACCGTGGTTCCCTCACCGGGCACCATCGCGACGTTCACGGTCACCGCGTTGGCCAGCTTCGGCGTGCTGTACTGGATGATATTGCTGATCCGCTCAGAACCACCAACGATTTTGTTGATGTCACCGCGCAGATCGCCAAACTGATCGATCTCACCCTGTGATTTCTTGAACGGGCTGTCAAACTTGCCTGCAATCAACCGGCCCAGGGTCGCGTGTTCAAACCCGCCGAAAATGTTGCGCTGGGAAAAGGTTTGTTTGTCGCTTTCGCTGCCATTATTTCCGTCATCCACGGCCATCTGGAATTCCGCCTGATAGACCGCTTTCAGCTGGTCGACGTCCAGGTCCAGCGCGCCTTTGACCCCGATCCGGGAAGAGTTGCTTTCCAGTTTCCACTCATCGTTGGTGCCATCATCCTGGTTCTCATAGGAGACGTTCACCTTTCCGTAGACAGTCGGACCTTTATCAGCAAGCGCTACGGACGGCACGACAACCATGGAACCTACAGCCAGGGCCAGCAATTGCTTTTTCATTCATCTTTCTCCATCAGTGATCGAATATGATCGGTGGGTAACTGAGTGGGGAAAGAATGACGATTAATTATTTCAGATTGCTGACACCTTTATTTCAGTTATATGAACCGGTGAGAAGAAATGGCGGCTCTCGCCGCCATTTCTGAACCATTCGGAGCTGGCCATCACTGGCCCAGATAGCTCCGGTACATCCACACCAATTTCTCCTGCTGGGAAATGTAGTCGCTCATCAGGGCAATCGTGCCTTCATCTTCGGCATCGCCTGCAAGATTCAGCAGGTCACGCTGTTTACCAATCAGCTTGCCGAAACTCTCGACAATGTTCCCCACGGCTTCACGACCGTCCGACACATCCTTTCGCTCGGGAATCTCGGAATGTTCCATGTAAGTGCTGTAGGCATGGGCTGGACGGTGACCAAGCGTCAGAACACGCTCCGCAATCTCATCGATCTTGAGCAGCAGATCGTCATAGAGTTCTTCGAATTTGGCATGCAATTCGAAGAAGTTTTCACCCTTGATATTCCAGTGATAGCCGCGGACGTTCATGTAAAAGATCTGGTAGTTGGACAGCAAGTCGTTCAGGGCGCCCGCAAGCTCCTGTGTTTTTGCCTGATCCAGTCCAATGAAGTTCTTCGCCATTTCGACCTCCTTGAGATTGACTCCAGAAAACTGACGTCATTATGGAAATCAATCCAGATTCCAGGAAGTAATATCAGATAATTCAGGCAATAGCACCAAGCTATTACAAACACATAATCATAAGATTATTGGCTATGGCAGTTTGAACACTCCAACATGTCAGCCTCCCGGCCCACATTCCAGGCACCCCTCGGCAGGCGACGGCCCGATGGCAAGATTCCGGTTCAGGTCTTTAAGTGCGGTTCGGAGACCCTCCTCAATAACCGGATGATAAAACGGCATATCCAGCATCTCGCTGACCGTCATACGTTTCTGAGCGCACCAGGCCAGAAGGTGACCGATATGCTCCGCTGCCGGGCCGAACATTTCGGCTCCCATGAACAGACCGCTGCCGTGTTCGCCATAGACCTTTAACAGGCCCCGGTTCTTGCCCACTACGCGGGCCCGGCCCTGCTCCGCAAAAGACACCTCCCCTACGGCAAAGCATCCCTGGCATCGTTCTCGCACCTGGTCCACCGTCAGGCCGACCGTGGCTATCTGCGGGTCGGTAAACACGACCGCCAGCGGTGTACGCCTCAGTCCGGTACGCACATCCGGCCAGCGGGCGGCGTTGGTTCCGGCAATCCGCCCCTCATCGGCGGCTTCATGAAGCAGGGGTTTGTCATGGTTGGCGTCCCCGGCAATAAAGATGTGACTGTCGCCACACCGCAGTGTGTAGGGATCAAATATCGGCGAGCCGTTCGTATCAAGTTCGATATCCGCGTTCTGGATGTCGAGGTCGTCGACATTGGGGCGACGCCCCGTTGCAGCGAGCAGATACTCGAACGTTTCCGTAATAGTCTCGCCGTCGGAATCGCGGAACGTCACCCGCACCCCGGAGGCGTCGCGGGATACGCCACTGACCTCGGACGATGGATCCAGAGGAAACTCCTGATTGAACGTTTCCAGGGCACAGGCGCGGATCGCCTCGTCGCGTATGGGCCCCACCGGGCCGCCGACACCAAACATCCGGACCCGAACACCCAGCCGGCTCAGCGCCTGTCCCAATTCGAGCCCTATGACACCGGGACCAAACACGACCACCGATTCGGGCAGATCGGTCCAGTCGAAGATATCGTCATTGACCACAAGACGGTCTCCCGCCTCCCGAAGCATCTTCGGGATGTTCGGCCGGGCACCGGTCGCAATGACGATCCGGTCGGCAACAACCTCCACCGCGTCACCCACGATCAGACGATGGGGTGCGATGAACCGGGCATGCCCCATCAGCCGGTGTGATTCGGGAAAGGACTCCACGGTCTTGACCACCGACCCGGCAAACCGGTCGCGCTCCCGACGAACGCGATCCATGACAGCTCTGCCATCAATGGTCATGGCGTCTGCACGAATACCGAACGCTTCACCCTGACGCATGGCGTCGGCATGGTCAGCGGCGGCAATCAGCAGTTTGCTGGGCATACAGCCCACACGTGCACAGGTGGTGCCATAGCGGTCACCTTCGATCAGAACCACCCGGTCGGTAAGCTTGCGTACGCTCTGATAGGCCACCATTCCCGCCGTGCCGGCTCCGATGATCGCCACATCCACTTCTCGCTTTTCCACCCTGCGCCTCCTGATCCGACGTATGGCCGGTTCACTGTAGAATGTTCCCTCGAGGATTCAGTATAGAGGTTCCGGCCCGGTTGTCGTAAAGCCGGGGTCGTTGAGGCGGGGCAGACAGCGGAGCTGAAATCACATACCCTTTGCTACTGCAACAGGAAAGCCCGACGCGGAGCCCATTCGATGACCCAGTACTGGCCGGAATTTCTGACAATTGTCGTCGCCCATCTGCTGGCTGTCGTCAGCCCGGGGCCGGATTTTGCGGTCATGCTGCGCCAGGCATTGTGCCAGACACGGAGAAATGCACTGCTGAGCGCCGCGGGCGTGGGGGCCGGCATCCTGGTGCATGTGACCTATTCACTGCTGGGTATCGGCTGGCTGATCCAGCAATCGATCGTCCTGTTCACCGCACTGAAAATCGTCGGTGCCCTGTATCTCGGCTGGATTGCGATCCAGTGCCTGCGCGCCCGGGCCGGTAGCATCCACGTGGAAACCTCCTCCGGCCCCGAACAGTCCGCTCTGGCCGCCTTTCGACTGGGTTTTCTGACCAACGCACTGAATCCGAAAGCGACCCTGTTTTTCGTCGCGCTTTTTTCTGTCGTGATCAGCCCCGGAACACCACTGATGATTCAGGCCGGTTATGGGGTCTACATGGCCCTTGCCACCGGTGTCTGGTTCTCTCTGGTGGCGGTGTTCTTCACACTGCCTCGTGTACGCCAGGCCTTTGGCCGCTTCGGACACTGGCTCGACCGGATCATGGGCAGTCTGCTGCTCCTGCTGGCGGCCGAACTCCTGTTCTCTACAGTGACCGAATCAGAGCCTCTGTCTGCGACCACCCCAGGCACGGATCGGTAATCGAGCAGCCATAGACCAGGTCAGGGCCATCGTTCTGACGCCCCGGCTCCAGGAAGCTTTCGAGCATCAGGCCTCGGATGTGGTCATTGCCGGCCAGGCGCTGGGCCATCACCTCCCGGGCAATGTCGATCTGGCGCTCGGCCTGTTTGCGGGCGTTATCGTGGCTGCAGTCCACCATCACGCTGGTCGACAGGCCCGCGGAGGTCAACTCATCCACGGTCCGGGCAATACTGTCGGCATCGTAGTTGGTGATCCCCCGGCCACCGCGGAGTACAAGATGGGTGTCCGGATTGCCCCGGGTCGAGATCATCACCGGAGCACCGCTGGCCGAAACCCCCAGATGATGGTGCGGATGCCCCGCCGATTTCATGGCGTTGGTCGCCACCCCGATGCTGCCATCGGTGCCATTCTTGAATCCCACCGGCATGGGCAGACCGCTGACCATTTCCCGGTGAACCTGGGATTCCGTCGTCCGTGCCCCGATCGCCGTCCAGCTGACAAGGTCACCCAGGTAGTCCATCACCAGCGGACTCAGTGCTTCTGTGGCCAGCGGCAGGCCCAGACCCGCCAGCTCCAGCAACAGCAACCGGGAGCGCCGGAGTCCCTGCTCAATGTCACCCTGACCATTGCGCTCCGGATCGTAAAGCAACCCCTTCCAGCCAACCGTCGTTCGCGGCTTTTCAAGGTAGGCCCGCATCACGATCAGGCAACGGTCCTTGACCTCGTCTGCCAGTGCCTTCAGTTTGCGGCCATACTCCAGGGCAGCCTGTTCGTCGTGGATGGAACAGGGCCCCATAACGATCAGCATCCGCGTGTCACGCCCCTGCAAAATGGCCCGGATGGCGTCCCGTTGGGCGCCTATCCGGGCCATCAGGTCCAGACTGGCAGGATATTCGCGGCGGAGCTGTTCAGGCGATGGCAATGCCCTCTCCTTCCTGTGACAACTGGCCGCGGCGAGTCCCTCGTTCAGTGTTTCGGCGCTGACTGGCATGTTCATAGCGTGGTTCCCGTTTCCCTGTATCAGAATCAAAAAAGCCCCGGCTGGGCTACCAGTCGGGGCTTTTTGAGTCCGGTGGCAGCCTGGGTGTCTGCCGGGCTGCCTTCCTCGTTATGTTTCGGACTAAGCGTCCGATAGGCGGCCCGGGTTCTGGCTAAAATAAAAGCCATAACCAAACCACCAAAAAAACACAGCAGCGACCGCCGCCGGCCTGATCGGGCCGAAAGCTTGCGAAAGATTGAATTGACAGGTCGCGCTCGAAATATTCATGCTCTCCACTATATACCCCCGGTTTCAGGCTTGGCAACCTGCTGCCCAGACTTTTTGCAGACGTTCTTTACCCGGAGACCCCATGAATCGAACCGCGTTCCCCCAATTGAGGCTTTTTCTGGTCCTGATAATGACGGTTCCTCTGTGGCTGGTGGCAACGAGCGCACAGGCGCAAACCGAAACCCGGGTCTATCAGCTGACTGCGCGTACCGGAGAAGACGTCGCTACACAGATTCGCGACCTTTACCAGGACAGTCAGATCACGGTAACAGCGAGGGGACAGCAACTGGTTGTCCGCGGCGAACCCAGACTGCTTGACGAGATCGGAACCCTGGTCCAGTCCCTGGATGTCGCCCCGGCGCAAATCCGGATCACGGTTCGAACCCGGGAAGACATCGGCGGCAAGCAGTCCGGCGGAGGCGTCAGCGGCAACGACAAATCGCTGCGCATCGAGGCGCAGAACAAGGTCATCTCTACGGCTAACCAGGCGGAGCGGACCGTCATCGTACAGGACGGCCAGACGGCCCAGATCACCTCCGGTCAGGTGCGGACTCTGCCCTTCGCCATCCGCGGCGGCCGGAACCCGGCCACCATCCTCGAACAGGTCAAGACGCATTCCGGTTTCCTGGTCAGCCCTCAGGTCATCTCGGACCAGACCGTTGAACTGAACATTGTGTCGTTCGAGGAGGATCCGGCCCAGATCCAGGGCTATGAAACCGAGGCCCTGCTGACGATTCGGCGTGTGGAACCCGGACATTGGGTGTCGCTCGGAAGCGTCGGCACACACACTGAGACTGACAGCAGCAACATCACCTACACGGTGAAGAGCAATCAATCCCGAAGCCGCATCGTCGACGTCAAGGTGGATATCCTCCGGTGATTGACGACCCGACTAATCTCCTGCCTCCACGCTCTCGTAATTCTGTCACTTGAAGAAGTTACGATACCCGGCCAAAACAGTAACGAGAATTACTCACAAACGGGTGACAAACCGTCATCAGTTTTTATAGGATGCTATGTTTCGTGAACTTCGTTTAATGATCGAACTCAACAGCCCCGCCTGAACAGACCGTCCACACTGTTTTGTTCAGGCACACTCACATGGATACGGACTCCAGGATATTCATTATGCGTACTGCCTCCCGCTTCGTGATTGTCATCATTCTCCTTGGCGTCGTCCTTGGCGGCATTTTCGGGTACAAGTTCTACCAGTTCGGACAGATGAAGGAAAAGATGTCCCAACCTCAGCCGCCGACCGCCATTTCCGCTACCGATGCAAAAGTCGAGCGCTGGACCCCCAGCATCAAAGCCGTAGGCAGTATTGAGGCGGTCAACGGCGTCCAGGTCGCCAACGAGGTCCCCGGGGTGATCCAGAGCATTGAATTCGAGTCCGGCGATACCGTCAAAGAGGGCGACATCCTGATCCGGCTGAATTCCGAGATCGACGAAGCCGCCCTGCGCACCCGTCGCGCCGAAGCCCAGCTCGCGCAACAGGAGTTCAAGCGGGTGTCCGACCTGCTCCCGAAGCGGGCGGTATCGCAGTCGCAGTACGACGAGGCAAAGGCAAACTATGATGCCGCTCGCGCGAGGGTGAACGAGGCGGAAGCGCAGCTTGGCAAGAAGGTGATCCGGGCCCCGTTCGACGGCAGACTGGGGATCCGTACGGTGGATCAGGGTGAATACATTCCCACCGGCACCCCCATCGTTGAAGTCAACATGCTTGATCCGATCTACGTGGATTACACCCTCTCCGAGAAAAACCTGCCCCATGTCGCCACGGGCTATCCGGTGGTTGCGACAGTGGCCGCTGTTCCGGACATGGCCTTCAACGGCAAAGTCAGTGCGATCAACACCTCGGTGAATCCGCAGACCCGTACGGTCCGTATCCGCGCGACCCTGAGCAACCCGGACAATCTCCTCCGGCCCGGCATGTTCGCGACTATCCAGACTGAGCAACCCGACCAGGAAGAGGTTGTTACCGTGCCCCGCACCGCCATCTCCTACAACACTTACGGCGATTTCGTCTTTGCCGTCGAGAAGGACGACAACGGCGATCTGGTGGTCAAGCGGCGCACCGTGACCACCGGCCAGACCCGGGACGGTCGCGTGGCGGTTCTGTCCGGACTGGAGGCTGGCGAGACCGTGGTTTCCAAAGGTCTGCTGAGACTCCGCGCCGGCCAGAAGGTCCAGATTCAGGAAGCAAAAGACAACACGCAGGGGGCGTCTGAGTAATGCGGTTTACCGACATTTTCGTCCGCCGCCCCGTCCTTGCGACGGTGGTGAGCCTGCTGATCCTCCTGATCGGTGCACGGGCCGCCATGGAAATGGAGATCCGGCAGTATCCCGAACTGGAGAGTACAACCGTAACGGTTACCACGGCTTATCCGGGCGCCAGCTCTGACCTGATCAAGGGCTTTATCACCACGCCTCTGCAACAGGCCATTGCCGAAGCCAGCGGCATTGACTACCTGACCTCCACCAGTTCACAGGGGACGTCGAAGATTGAAGCGCACATGCAGCTCAACTACGACGCCAACGCTGCCCTGGCCGAGATCCAGGCGAAGGTCGCCAGTCAACGCAACGTCCTGCCCGCTCAGGCCCAGGATCCGATCATTGAGTCGTCCACCGGCGATTCCACGGCATTGATGTACATTGCCTTCTACAGTGAAGAACTGGCGGTTCCCCAGATCACCGATTACCTGACCCGGGTGGTACAGCCCAAACTGCAGGCCCTGTCCGGGGTGGGCAAGGCCCGACTAATCGGCCGGCAGTTTGCCCTGCGGGTATGGCTCGATCCTGAGCGTCTGGCCGCGGTCAATCTCACGCCCACGGAAGTGGCCGCCAAGCTTCGCGCCAACAACTATCAGGCCGCGGTCGGCAACACCAAGGGCCAGTATGTCGAGGTCGCCATGACCAGCGACACCGATGTGGCTGATCCCGACAACTTCCGCAACCTCGTGGTCAAGACCCAGGACGGCACCCAGATTCGCCTTCAGGACATTGCCCGGGTGGAACTGGGCTCGGAAAGCTACAACGAACTGGCCCTGTACAAGGGCAAGCCGGCCACCTATGTCGCCATCGAGCTGGCACCGGGTGCCAACCCACTGACCGTCGCCAATCTGGTCAAGGGCGCCCTGCCGGACATCGAAAGCCAGCTGCCCTCCGGACTGGATGTCCGTCTGGCCTATGACGCCTCGGACTTCATCCAGGATTCCATTGACGAAGTCATCAAGACCCTGGCCGAGGCATTGATCATCGTCCTTGTGGTGGTGTTCCTGTGCCTGGGCTCGGTCCGCGCTTCGGTAGTACCCTCGGTCGCGGTTCCGCTGTCCCTGATCGGGGGCGCGTTCGTGATGCTGATGTTCGGCTTCTCGCTGAACCTGCTCACACTGCTGTCGATGGTCCTGGCAATCGGCCTTGTGGTCGACGACGCCATCATCATCGTCGAGAACGTGCACCGACACATCGAAGAGGGTGAGTCGAAGTTCCAGGCCGCCCTCCACGGTGCCCGTGAAATGGCGACTCCGATCATTGCCATGACGACCACGCTGGTCGCGGTTTATGCGCCCATCGGCTTTATGGGCGGCCTGGTCGGTTCGCTGTTTACCGAATTCGCGTTTACGCTGGCCGGGACCGTGGTGATCTCGGGGATTGTCGCCCTGACCCTGTCCCCCATGCTGTCCGGCAAGGTGCTGAAACCCCATGGCAGCTCTGGCCGTTTCGAGCAGGTCGTCGAGCGCACCTTCAATGGTCTCTCCAGTGGTTATAAATCGGCACTCAGCTCGCTGATGCAGACCAAATCGGTCGTGTTCTTTTTCGCCGCCGTCGTGCTCGGTTCCATTTACTTCATGGTCAACATGAGCCAGAAGGAACTGGCACCCACGGAAGACCAGGGCATCCTGTTCTACCAGGGCCTGGGCCCACAGACCGCCACTCTGGATTACCTGCGGGAAAACGGGGACGAGATCCAGCAACGTATGTCCAAACTGCCGGGGTACAACGAGGACTTCATGGTCATCGGCTTCACCGGCCCGAATGCGGTGTTCGGCGGTTACAAGATGAAGCCCTGGAGTGAGCGGGATGTCAGTCAGTTCGAGGTCCAGCCCATTCTCAACGCCGAGCTGAAAAAGGTGACCGGCCTGCAGACGGCGGTGTTCCCGAGGCCCTCCCTCCCGGGTTCCGGCGGTGGTCTGCCGTTCCAGTTCGTGATTACCACAGGCAACAGCTATGACCAGCTGAACCAGGCGGCCGACCAACTGCTGGGCAAGGCCATGGGCAGCGGCAACTTCCTGTTCCTGCAGAAGTCCATCAACTTCGACAAACCGGTCACCCGGATCCATGTCGACCGCGACCGGGTCGCGGACCTCGGGCTGTCCATGCAGGACATTGGCCAGGCACTGGCCAGCATGCTGGGTGGGGGCTACATCAACCGCTTCAGCATGGAAGGCCGGTCGTACAAGGTGATTCCCCAGGTGGATCAGAAATTCCGTCTGGATGAACAGGCCCTGAACGACTACTACGTCCGCAGCGGCAATGGCGAACTGGTCCCGCTGGGAAGCGTGGTCAGCTTTAGCCGTGACGTCGAACCGTCGAACCGCACGCAGTTCAACCAGCTCAACTCGCTGACCCTTCAGGGCGTAGTCAAGCCGGGTGTCGCCATGGGCAGTGCCATGGATTACATGGAACAGGCAGCCAAAGACACGCTGCCCCAGGGGTATAGTTACGACTACACCGGCCAGACCCGCCAGCAGGCAAATCAGGGCAACGCCCTGATGGTGACCTTTTTCCTGTCCCTGCTGGTGATCTATCTGGTTCTGGCGGCACAGTTCGAGAGCTGGCGTGATCCCCTGATCATTCTGGTCTCGGTCCCGATGTCAGTCGCAGGTGCCATGTCGTTCATCGTCCTGGGCTTCGCGTCCATGAACATCTATACCCAGGTGGGCCTGATTACGCTGATCGGCGTGGTGTCGAAAAACGGCATCCTGATCGTTGAATTTGCCAACCTCCTGCAGAAGCAGCGGGGGCTGAGCAAAGTCGAGGCGGTGATCGAGGCAGCAGCTATCCGGCTGCGCCCCATTATCATGACCTCGCTCGCACTGATCGTTGCCATGGTCCCGCTGTTGATTGCCATCGGCGCGGGTGCGGAAAGCCGGTTTGCCATCGGTCTGACGATCAGCGCCGGACTGGGCATCGGTACCCTGTTCACGCTCTTTGTATTGCCCGCGTTCTACATCCTGCTTGCCCGGGACCACAACAAGGGCGGGGAGGAAGACTCCGAAGGCGGCAGTCAGACAGTGGCCACCAGCCACTGATCTAAACCCGTGCCAGGGAAAACCGGCCACTTCGGTGGCCGGTTTTTTTATTCCAGAAGGGGGGAACGGGGTCAGGCGAATGCGGAGGTGGTCTCGAGCAAGCTGCGACGCCACTGAACCGTCTGGCTGGGCAATTCGCCAAAATGCTCCCGGTACAGCGCTGCAAACCGACCCAGATGGGAGAACCCCTCATCGGCGGCGTACCAGGATATGTGGGGAATGTCACACTGGCAGTCCACCAGCCTGCGCCGGACCCGGATAAGCCGGCATCGCTGGTAGAACCGGTAGGGTGTCAACCCGGTCTCGCGGCGCATCAGGTAGTAGAGATTGCGTTCACTGACCCCGGAATGCCGGGCCAACTGGGGCAGATCGAACTCCCAGTCCGATTCCTGTTCAATCTTTTCAATCGCCCGTTGAAGACGTCGATCCAGGGTTGGCACACAGCAAAGATCCACACCTTCCTCGCTCAACGAATTCCGCACCAGGCCATTGATCAGTTTGCGGGCACTCGCTACGGACTGAGCATGGGACCGGGCAAAGGCAACCTGGAACAGGAAGCGATCAAACAGGGCGCAGATGCGACTCCGGGATCCCCTTCGCCACTCCGTCTCAGCGTCCCCGGACCATTCACGGGGGATCACCAACGCTACCTGGGAGTCGGCACTCAGCTGAAACGTCAACGAACCCGGTGACCTGGCATCACCGGGCGCGAACGGAATCCCCTCGTCGGGCGACTGCATTCCGCCGTTCAGAATCCGAAGCCAGACCGGCTTAGAGGCATGCCAGCCATTCACGGTTATCGGCCTGGAAACCCGCATGCAAATCACGCTTCCAGCGGGTGACTCCAATGATGACAGCGCTCCGACCGGCGTCGAAATATCCGGGCTTTGTGAAAGGCATTCAAGGGCAGGGATACCGCTAAGCCTGCGTAAGGCCTCTTGCCATTCCTCAAGCGAAGCCCGATTCAGCTTCAGATAGGCTTCAAGCTCCAGCTGTGTTGGATGCACCAATGGCATAGGGCTACAACGGTAAGAAATGGAGCCACCGTTTTAAGACATTCCCTGACAAAGCCCTAGTCAAATTTTGCAAAACCCTCTCAGACGCTGCGATTTCAGCCCGAGACTTGATGTCCGTCAATCCCCGGACAGCCACGCTCCAAACGCCGCCGGGCGCCCCAGATAGAACCCCTGCCCTCGCATGCAGCGTAATTCCCGGAGTTTTTCCAGCTGGGCCTCGTTCTCAATGCCCTCGGCAACGACTTCCATATCGAGGGCATCGGCAATACCCAGAATGGCCGAGACGATACGGGAATCCCGGCTCTTTTCGCCGAGACGGCGGGTAAACTGGCGGTCAATTTTCAGGACTTGCACCGGCAAGGTGTGCAGGTAAGCCAACGACGAATATCCCGTGCCGAAGTCATCGATCGCCACCACGACGCCCCGCTTCCGAAAGCCGGCCAGACGTGACAGCGAGCGGGGCGACAGATTCATCATGTGCGTTTCAGTGATCTCCAGCTCGGGCTGGCATCCAAGACGATTTAACCGGTCAAAGAAAGGCGCAAGCAGAGCCTCGAGCCGGGAATCGTTGATCTGCCGGGGGGAAATATTGATGGCAATCCGGCATCCTTCGGGAAGCGACCTATCCGGTACATTCGGCAGATCCTGTAACACGCAACGGATCAGGTGTTCGGTCAGCTCGTGGATCTGGCCCCGATTCTCCGCCAGGGGCACAAAATCCGCAGGTGAGACCGGACCAAATTCCGGATGACACCAGCGAAGCAGAGCCTCATATCCGGCTATCTTGCCGGTCATCAGATCCAGTTGCGGCTGAAACACCACACTGAACTCCTCGGGAGCGGTCTTCAGGGAAACCACCAGCGCCTCGGACAATTGCTGATGACGGCGCCCCTGCTCACTGTCGACCGCACTGTACATGCGATAGCAGGCCCGACCAGCGAGCTTGGCGCTGTACATGGCCCTGTCTGCATTCTGAAGCAACTCGGGACCGGTACGGCCATGATCGGGGAAAAGCGCCGCACCCACCGAAGCCGACAGAAAATACTCCCGCTGATCGACCACCACCGGCGCCTGGAAGATCCGGACCATGCGGTCGCAGATGCTGGCGGGCGTATCCTGCCCATTGAGCTCAACAATGGCGGCAAATTCATCGCCGGACAACCGGGCAACCACATCCCCGTCCCGAAGGACGCTCCGCACGCACAGTGCAGCTTCTTGCAGGACCCGGTCACCGCACTCATGTCCGTAAAGGTCATTGATGGACTTGAAGAAATCCAGGTCTATGAACAGAACCGCGAATCCGGGGTAATCCGGATGATTCTGGGAAACCCGGGCGTTCAGGAACTCCTTGAACAGGGCCCGGTTCGGCAATTGGGTCAGCGGATCGTAATACGCCAGAGAAGCCAGGCGCTCATCATTCTCCGTGAGTTCGCCAATGTCCATGAAGACACCTGCAAACATTTGTGTGCCGGCAAAATTCACCGGGTAGATCGACAACCATTGGGGATAGACTTCGCCGTTCTTGCGCCGGTTCCAGATCAGCCCCTCCCAGCGACCGCGCTCCGACAGACCTTCCCACATACCACGGTAAAAACTCTCTGAGTGCAGGCCCGAACTGAGTACCGACGGAGGCTTGCCCATCACGTCATCGCCGCCATAACCGGTAACCGACCGGAACCGCCGGTTCACGTAGATGATTCTCGGTTCTGGGGTCGCCAGCATGATGGCCCGGGGATGATTGTCTATCAAAGACTTGAAGTCTTGTTGTTGTAGTGCCTGCATCGTCATTCGGATCCTCCGTCCTAATAGCCTGATCCATGGTCTGACCAGTCCCCGGTTTATAAGCATAGGGCGGAAATGTCGCCAACCTAGCCACATATTGCAAAAGGCGGCGTTGTTCGACGAAAGCATGATGAAAAGTGACCAATTGTCGCAAATTTGCAGTATCCGGATATCGCGTGGGCAATTGGGCGTCGATAGTGGGTGAAATAATTAGAAAAGCACGGCGCGTGCGGAGAAAACGATGAGACGAAATGAGCCAGTCACCCAGAAGGAGCGGACCTACCCCGCTACCTATCATCTGATCACCACAACCGATATCAAGGGACGAATCACCGCCGCCAATGACGAGTTCGCAGAGGTCGCCGGATACACCGTCGAGGAACTGGTCGGTCAGCCCCACAACCTGATTCGTCATCCGGACATGCCACCAGGCGCATTCGCGGATCTCTGGGACACCATCAAATCGGGTGAATCCTGGCGGGGCATGGTCAAGAACCGGTGCAAGAACGGCGACCATTATTGGGTGGACGCCTTTGTGACTCCCATCCGACAGCACGGCAAGATTGTCGAGTTCCAGTCTGTCCGGGTATGTCCGACCCGAGACCAGATCCGACGGGCAGAGAAGGTGTATCACAGCTGGAATCAGGGGAAGGTACCCCGTCGGTATCAGGCACTCAGCCCATCACTGACGTGGAAAATCGGCTGCCTTTACAGCATCCTGGCACTTGCCCTACCGGCGGTAGGACTTACCGGTGGACTGTCGCTGGCCAGTGTAGCGGTACTAGAGGCATTGTTGTTTGCCGTTTTTGCAGTCCTGTTCACCCTGACCCGGCCCATGGTACAGAGCGCCCGGCTCGCCTGTTGCGACGCTCATCCGGCCATGCCCTGGATCTACACCGGCCGGCGGGATGAAGGCGCCTGGATCGAATTCGACCGACAGAAGCGGGATCACACCCTGAGGGCTGTCTCGGCGCGTATGCACGCCAACATCGGTCGCCTGCACGGGCGCAAGCAGAAGACCATGGAGTGGGTGAACCAGTCCGTGGAGAGCATTCGCCACCAGCAGGGGGATATCCAGGATATTACCCGGGCGTTCGAGGAGTTGTCGGTGAGCGTCGATCGGGTGAGCGAGCTGACAGCCCGCACCCATGATGCCACCCGGGACGCTCGCGAGTCCGCCAGCCAGAGCGGCGAGCAGATGGGCCGGGTGAATCAGGCCCTCTCCGATCTGGCCGGTCGACTGACACTGGCCAGGCAGCACGTGACCACCCTCGGAGAGAAAAGCGACGCCATCGGCCTGGTGCTGGACGTCATCTCCGACATTGCGGAACAGACCAACCTGCTGGCACTCAATGCTGCCATTGAAGCTGCCCGGGCGGGTGAGTCCGGACGGGGATTTGCCGTGGTCGCCGACGAGGTTCGCGGGCTGGCCCGGCGGACCCACGACTCTACACGCAAGATCGAGGAAATGATCGATGCCCTGCAGAAGGAGACCCGAAGCGTTGCCGATGTGATCGCGGAAGGGACCCGGGCCTGCGAGGACACCTCAAGTATCGCTGCAGAAGCCAATGCCAGCATTAACCATACCTTGCGGGACGTCGATGTCATCGCCAGCTGCACCCATGAAGTGGCCGGCGCCACCGAGCAGCAGTCCGCCCTGAGCCTGCAGGTGGGGCGTCAGGCCGAGCGCCTTCTGGAGATGGGCAACCAATCGGTCCAGAGTAGCGAAAGCGCCCATGAGGAATCCGAACAATTGGGCCACAACGTGGACCAGGCTCAATTACTTACCAGCCATTTCCTGCAGATGCTGTGTGACAAACTGGTCCCTGTCAGCCAGGGAGCGCGAACCGGTCTGACGCCGGCGAAAGGCCCGGCGGGTGATGGCAAGCGGGCATTCCCCGAGCCGGCCTGATGCGGTAGTCTGGCGTTCCACAACGCCAAGACACGGGGAATTGTTCTGAATCTGACTCTGGAAACGCTGTTCTGGCTGCTCGTCGGCGGCTTTTCCGCCTGGTACTGGTGGCGCGCCAAGGCGATCAAGGATTCGGTACTCCAGGCCGCTCGCCGGTACTGCAAAACCATGGACGTCATGTTGCTGGACGATGCCGTCTACCTCCGCGGGCTCTGGTTCAAGCGGGACAACCAGGGCCACCTTCGCGTCTGGCGACGCTTCCTGTTCGACTTTACGGCAACCGGTGAGGAACGTTACACCGGCCGGGTGATCATGCTGGGCGCCAGCATCATCCACATGGAGCTGGAGCCCCACCGATTCTGAAACAGAAATGTCACATTCCTGAAGCATCCTGACGCCACGCAACTCTCTGTCTTGTCGATATTTTTCAGGAAGCACACATGATCAGGAAGAATCCCTCCCCACTGGCATGGCTCTTTGCCTGCCTCCTACTCAGCCACAGCGCATTCGCTGTCGATCTGGAAATCCAGGGCTCCAACACGGTCGGCGCGGCCCTCGCACCCATGCTGGTCACCGCCTATCTGGAGCAACGCACCGGGCACAAGGTCAGTGAAGAAGGCACCGGTAAGGAAAACGAGAAGCTCCTGACGGCAAAGGATGGCAACAGCCGGGTCAGCGTACTGGTCGCGGCCCATGGCTCCAGCACAGGATTCAAGGCCATGGCGGCCGGACACGCCGACATCTGGGCCGCGTCCCGCCCGGCGAAGGCGAAAGAAATCCAGAGCTTCAGTGACCGGGCGGATCTGACATCGATGGACAGCGAACACGTCATCGCCATCGATGGCCTTGCGGTTCTGGTTAACCCGGCCAACCCCGTCAGCCAGCTGGGTATCGACACGCTCGGCAAAATCTTTTCCGGAGAGATCAGTAACTGGTCTGAAGTGGGTGGACCAAACCGGAATATCCATATCTATGCCCGCGATGACCGTTCCGGTACCTGGGACACCTTCAAATCCCTGGTTCTGGGCAAACGATACAGCCTCTCGAAAGCCGCCAAACGCTACGAATCCAACGACCGTCTCTCGGACGATGTCAGCCAGGATCCGGGCGGCATCGGCTTCGCTGGTCTGGCCTCGGTCAGGAACAGCAAGGTGCTTGCCATTTCCGATGGCAATGCACCGGCGCTCAAACCCAATCAGTTGACCGTGGCCAGTGAGGACTACCCCCTGGCACGACGCCTGTTTATGTATACGCCGGGCTCCAGAGTCACGCCCATGGCCGCTGGACTGGTCGATTTCGCGTTGAGTACCGAGGGGCAGGCGATCGTTGCCAAATCCGGGTTCATTTCCCAGAACCCGATTGCCGTCAAACCCGACTTCGATGCCACCGTGCCTGATACCTTTCGCCGGCTCACCGCCCATTATCAGCGACTGACGGTAAACTTCCGCTTTTCCCGTGGACGCACCAAACTGGACAACAAGGCCATGCGGGATCTGCGACGGGTCAGGCAGTACCTTGAGCAACAAGGGCGAAGCGCCGACGACCTGATGCTGATCGGATTTGCCGATCGCCAGAGCAATGAACTGCGGGCCCAGCTCATCTCTGAATTACGCGCGCTGTCTGTCCGCAAGGCACTCAACGAGCTCAACGTCAAAGACGTGGCCTACACCGGGTACGGCCATTACATGCCCGTGGGGGGCACGGGCAGCCCCAGAAACGGACGCGTCGAGGTCTGGATTCGGTCCCGCTGACCCAACGTCTTCGACCAAGGTCGGGGGTGCGGCTGCGGCAAACACTTATCCGCACCCTCGTCACAGATATGTTTGGGTTTCCTATACTGTTCCTGTCAATTCCAACCAACAGACTGGGACAATGGACATACAAACCGACCACCGTTTCGCGATCAACCTCAACGTACGGGGCATCCAGCCCTCCGCCACCCTCCGCATCAACGAGCTGAGCAACCAGCTTCGAGCCGAAGGCAAAGACATCATCAAACTCGGCCTGGGACAGTCCCCGTTCCCGGTCCCCGATCGCGTGGTGGAAGCGCTCAAAGAGCACGCCCACGAAAAGGATTATCTTCCCGTCAGAGGCCTGAAAGGCCTGCGCGAAGCCATCGCCGGCTACATCAATCGCAGTGAGCGCATGCGCTGCACCTGGGAAGATGTGCTGATCGGCCCGGGTTCCAAGGAGCTGCTGTTCATGCTGCAGCTGGCCTACTACGGCGACCTGCTGATTCCCCGCCCGAGCTGGGTATCCTATGCGCCCCAGGCCCGGATCATCGGCCGCTCTGTCCACTGGCTGCCCACCCACGCCGAGAACAACTGGCAGCTTACCGCAGAAGAGCTGGACATCATCTGCCGCGATGACCCGTCCCGTCCGCGGATCCTGATCCTGAACTATCCGTCCAACCCGACCGGCTGCACCTATACCGACGACCAGCTGCTGGCCATTGCCAACGTCGCCCGCAAGTACAAGCTGATCCTGCTGTCGGACGAGATCTACGGCGAGGTGCATTTCGAAGGCAAGCACAAATCGATTGCCCGTTACTATCCGGAAGGCACCATCATCAGCACGGGCCTGTCCAAGTGGGCCGGTGCCGGCGGCTGGCGTGTGGGCACCTTCATTTTCCCACCCGAGCTGCGGCCCCTGCAGGATGCCATGGCCATCATCGCCAGCGAGACCTACACGGCCACCAGCGCCCCCATCCAGCATGCGTCCATCACCGCCTTTAACGGCGGGGAAGACATCGACGAGTACCTCAACCAGTCACGGCGGGTGCTCAAGGTGGTTGGCGAGTACATGCACCAGCGTCTGACGGACATGGGCGCCGTGGTCCAGAAACCGCAGGGGGCGTTCTACGTATTCCCGGATTTCTCGAACTTCCGTGACAAGCTTGCACGCAAGGACATCATGACGTCGCAGTCCTTCTGCACCGCACTGCTGGAAAACACCGGGGTTGCCATCCTGCCGTCCAGCGACTTCGGATTTGTACCGGATCACCTGGGTGCCCGGCTGGCCT
Source organism: Marinobacter koreensis (assembly GCF_023156285.1). Lineage (GTDB taxonomy): Bacteria > Pseudomonadota > Gammaproteobacteria > Pseudomonadales > Oleiphilaceae > Marinobacter > Marinobacter koreensis. Next base: position 159,491 of record NZ_JAKZAJ010000002.1, read on the forward strand.
TTGTCGACTTCGATGGTGCGGCAGCCCTGAAACTTGCCGGCGGCGACTACGCCGACCAGGAACTGGGCGACAGCTTCGTCGAACAGGCCTGTCCGCGTCTGGTAGCGGCCATGGACAAGATGGAGCGCTGGCTCAACAGCCTGTAACCCCTTCGTGTTAGACTGGCGCCCTCATTCGAGATCCCACGAGGGCGCCATGTCTGATTCTGCATCTCTTCACGACATTACCGACTTCGCCGAATCCCTGGCGCTGGAAGCCGGCGAGCTGATCCGCCGGGAGCGGGAGACCAACACCCTGCGCACGGATTACAAGCACCAGACCGAGCTGGTGACCCACGCCGATGTCATGGCGGACGAATTCATCACCGGCGCCATCCGCAAACGGTTTCCCCATCACCGAATCCTGTCCGAAGAAACCATGCCGGATCTCTCCCAGGCGGAACAGCTGGACACGCCGCTGTGGATCGTGGATCCGATTGATGGCACGGTGAATTACGCCTATGGTCACCCCCAGGTTGCCGTGTCGATTGCCTACGCCGAGAAAGGCGAGGTTCAGGCCGGTATCGTCCACGCCCCCTTCCCCGGCGAAACTTTCCGCGCCACCAAGGGGGAAGGCGCGACGCTCAATGGCCAGCCCATCCGGCACAGCGGCGCCACCGAACCACGACAGTCCCTGTTCGCCACCGGATTCCCCTACGACAAGGACAATCTCGAACCCCTGGTCCGTCGACTTGATGCCATGATTCACCAATGCCGCGACCTGCGTCGGATCGGCTCAGCCGCGCTGGACATCTGCTGGGTGGCCTGTGGCCGCCTGGACATCTACTACGAGAACGTCAGCCCCTGGGACTTTGCCGCAGCACGGCTGATTGCCAAGGAAGCCGGTGCCACGGCAGGCCATTTCGGAGACGTACCGGACAGTTACCCGGCCGACCTCTGGGGTCGCGACATCCTGATCTCCGCGCCCGCGGTCTGGGAGCCGGTTCGCTCCATTCTCCGGTCTGCTTCGGGGTATGACTGAAACTTCGGCCTCATGCCTGGCCTGCTCTCCCCAGCCTTCGTGCTTTGCGGGCTGGCCCGATGGGAGCATCCCTTTCCCGGAACCGCTACAAGCACATCCATGTGCTTGTAGCGGTTCTGTGCAGAGCAATCCCACCGTTCCCCTGCCCCCAAACTTTCAGGCTAGGCTCAGAGAAGCCCCTGCCCAAATCAGCCCCAGACACTCTCGGAAACCAGCCCCCAGCTCTCCTCGAAATCCGTGGAGGGCAACCGGGAAAACGACGACCGGACGAACCGCTGGATGCGGCCTTCCAGAAACACCATAACGAAGTCGGCTCCCCGCGCTGCAGAGGTGCGCGGACGGAGGCCCTGGCGGATTTCGCCTTCTTTCAACGCCTGGCGAACCTGAGTCTCCAGACGTTCGAAGAACTGGGACGCGCGCTTTCGCAACGCCTCGTTTTCGCCCATCAGGGCATCACCGGTCAGCACACAGCACAAGCCCGGATTCCTTTCGGCAAACACCAACACGAGATGCACCAGTTGCTGCAACCGGGTACGCACGTCCTCCTGCTCCTGGAGGATCACCTGGCACCGCGAAAATACCGCATCTTCGGCGAACTCGATCAGCGCCTCGAACATTTTCCGTTTGCTGGGGAAATGGCGGTACAGGGCCGCCTCGGTGACACCCACATTTTTGGCGAGGCCGGCAGTGGTGATGCGGGCACCGGGATCGGTTTCCAGCAACGCCACCAGGGCCTGGAGGATTGCCTCTCGGCGACTCGGTTTCTGGTCGGTCATGACAGGACTACAGCGCTCTGATTATTTGTTATTAAAGCCGGCGTCTGGCGGCCGGCTTTTAATCATTATGGATAGGGATTGTGCCCGAGTTCAGAAGAAGGTGCCATCAATCGGGGATGACGCACTGGCATACAGTTTCTTGGGCATGCGGCCCGCGAGATAGGATTCACGACCCGATTCGATGGCCAGACGCATGGCATTGGCCATGCGGATCGGATCTTTGGCCTGGGCAATGGCGGTGTTCATCAGGACACCGTCGCACCCCAGTTCCATGGCAATGGTGGCATCCGATGCGGTTCCAACGCCGGCGTCCACCAGAACCGGCACGCTGGCATTCTCGACGATCAGGCGGATGTTATAGCGGTTCTGGATCCCCAGACCCGACCCGATCGGCGCACCCAGCGGCATGATAGCGACGCAGCCCATGTCCTCCAGACGTTTGGCCAGGAGCGGGTCGTCGGAACAGTAGACCATCACTTTGAAGCCGTCAGCGATCAGCTCTTCCGCGGCGACCAGCGTTTCGGTCATATTCGGGTAGAGGGTTTTTTCTTCGCCAAGCACCTCCAGCTTCACCAGGTCGTGACCGTCCAGGAGTTCCCGGGCCAGTTTGCAGGTGCGTACTGCATCGCGGGCGGTATAGCAACCGGCGGTATTGGGCAGAATGGTGTAGGTTTCCGGTGAAATCACGTCCAACAGGTTGGGCTCATCCGGGTTCTGGCCCAGATTGGTCCGGCGCACGGCTACCGTCACGATCTCGGCACCACTGGCCTCGATCGCGTGGCCGGTTTCCATCAGATCCCGATATTTGCCGGTGCCGACCAGCAGTCTCGACTGGTAGACCTTTCCGGCAATTTCCAGGGGCTTGTCTTCGGGCAGTACAATTTCGGGGGTATCAGTCATAGGGTTTCCGAGCTGTTCTGTTCATCATCGGTTTATAGAAAGGTGCCGTCGCGCGTGCAGTCGTCAGCCACCGCCAATCGCATGCACCACCTCCACCCGGTCTCCATTATTGAGCTGAAATTCCGCATGGCGACTTCGCGGGACTATGTCCTCGTTCACCTCAACCGCAAGCCGCTTGCCAGAGAGCGCCAGGTGCTCGATCAGAATCGACACCGTGGCACCTTCCGGAAGCTGCATTGCATCGCCGTTCACATTGACCTGCATAGTGCACTCACACCTCTTCTTGCTTGGCTCGTTGCCGGACGCCCGCCGCCATCAGCAGTGCCCAGCCAACCATAAAACAGAGACCGCCCATGGGCGTAACCGGACCCAACCAGTGCGCTCCAGTCAGCACCAGCAGATACAGGCTGCCGCAGAACAGCACGATGCCCGCCAGGAAAAACCCCGCAGCCCACCCTAACAAACGACGGGAAAGCCGACGACCGGCCAGCAGGTATACCAGCACCAGCGCGAGAGCGTGGTACATCTGATAGGTGACCCCGGTCTGAAAAACGTCCAGGGCTCGGTCGCTCACCATGGATCGAAGGCCATGGGCGCCGAAAGCACCGGCCATCACGGCCAACAGCGCAAAACCGGCGCCGGTTACCAGTGGCCAGCGTAACAGCGGTTCCGTTCGGGCCTGCTCAACAGTCACAGTGAATTTTCTCCCCGCTATCCAGATTCATCACCGTCAGCGCCCCGCCCCAGACACAACCGGTATCCAGGCCGATGAACCGATCGCTGCCGGTATTACCTTCCAGCGCCGCCCAATGGCCAAAAATCACGCGGACACGATCCGCCCGGGGGAAATGGAACCAGGGCTCGAACCCTTCTGGCGCATTGCCCGCCGATTCCTTGGTCGCCAGTTCCAGGGTGCCATCCCGGGCAATGAATCGCATTCGGGTGAAGTAGTTGGTGATCATCCGCCATCGGTCCATGCCTTCGAGCGATGGCGTCCAGCAGCCCGGCTCATTGCCGTACATGTGGGTGAAGTAATACTCCGCATCGTCGCTTCGGATCACCGTTTCCACTTCGCGGGCAAGCGCAACGGCCTCCCCTACGCTCCAGATGTGCGGCAGTCCGGCGTGTGCCATGAGCAGATCCCGACGCTCGTCGTAGACGCAGAAGTTCTGGCGTCGCAGCCATTCCACGAGGTCACCACAGTCGGGCGCTTCCAGTATCTCGTGCAATGTGTCCTTGCTCTTGGTGGCATGGCCGCCGAGCGCGACAGCCAGCAGATGCAGATCATGATTGCCGAGCACCACCTCGGCACTGGCACCAAGACTCTTAATGTAACGCAGGGTCTCAAGTGAGTCGGGGCCGCGGTTGATCAGGTCTCCGGCCACCCACAGACGGTCCCGGGAGGGCGAGAAGCTCACCCTGTCCAGGACATCCCTGAGACGATCATAACAACCCTGAATGTCTCCGATGGCGTAGTCAGTCATCACTGCCCTCATTACCGGATCCGGATGTCTGCTCGACCAGGAAATCCGCGATGCGAACGAACTCTTCCAGGCCAAGGTTTTCAGGCCGCAGACCATCATCAATACCGAGTCCACGCAACTGATCGGCCGTGATCAGCCCGGCCAGCCCCTTGCGCAGGGTCTTGCGACGAGCGTTAAAGGCCGTCCGGACAACCGCCTGCAGCGTGCCGAGATCCCTGGCCGGATGCGGCAGCGTGTCATGGGGCACCAGCCGGACAATGGCGGAGTCCACCTTGGGCGCCGGCTTGAAGGCGCCCGGACCCACTTCAAACAGGGGCTGAACCTTGCAGAAATACTGGGCCATGATACCCAGACGTCCGTAATGGCGATCCCCCGGCACAGCCGCCAGACGCTGAACCACCTCTTTCTGCAGCATGAAATGCATATCTTTCACGACACCCGCCTGCTCCAGCAGGTGGAAAATCAGCGGCGTCGAGATGTTGTAGGGCAGATTCCCGATGATGCGCAACGGAGTGCCGTCCATCAACTGGCTGAAATCAAACGTCAGCGCATCCGCCTCATGGATCCGGAACTCCGGGTAGTTGAAAAACTTGGTTCGCAGAACCGGTATCAGATCCCGGTCGAGTTCGACCACCTGCAGCCGCGGATTCACCGCGAGAATTTCCTCGGTAAGCGCGCCCAGGCCGGGGCCGATTTCAACCAGGGCATCCTCCGGCTTTGGATTGATCGCGCGCACGATACGCTCGATCACACCGGGATCGTGCAGGAAATTCTGCCCAAAACGCTTTCTGGCCTGATGTCCGGTTTTCTGACTCACGATGACCTCTCTTGCCTGGCTGCCTTACGGCATCGGGCCATGTGCTCGCCGACCCGGATGGCCGTGTGAAGGCTGCCGGCATCCGCCGTACCGGTACCAGCCAGGTCCAGAGCGGTACCATGATCCACGGAAGTGCGGACAATCGGCAATCCAAGGGTGATGTTCACCGCACGACCAAAACCCTGGAACTTCAGCACCGGGAGGCCCTGGTCGTGATACATCGCCAACACGGCGTCGGCATTGTCCAGCCAGTGCGGCGTAAACAGCGTGTCCGCAGGCAAGGGGCCGGTGAGTTCAATGCCCTCGGCGCGGAGCCGGTCCAGCGTCGGCTCGATGACGTCGATTTCCTCATGCCCAAGGTGGCCGCCCTCCCCGGCATGGGGATTGAGTCCAGCGACAAGGATGCGCGGTTGTTCAATGCCAAAGAAGGTTTTCAGATCGGCGTTGAGTATCCGAATCACCTGAACCAGTCGCTCGGGTGTGATGGCATCGGCCACGTCTCTCAACGGCAAGTGGGTGGTTGCCAGTGCAACCCTTAGTTCCTCGGTGGCCAGCATCATGACCACCCGCTCCACCCCGCAGATGTCCTGCAGAAATTCGGTGTGGCCGCTGAACGGGATGCCAGCCTCGTTAATCACGCCTTTGTGGACGGGCGCGGTGACCATGCCATCCACAACACCATCCAGGCAGGCCCGGGCGGCCGTCTCGAGGGTATCGAGCACATAACGAGCGTTGGCCGGATCCGTCACACCCGGTTCCAGACCGGAGCAGCCTTCCACGGGCCATACCGAGAGCACACCGGGCTCGCAACGGACGGCGTCACCGGGTTGCCAGGTCCGCAGCTCGATATCCAGCCCAAGGCACTTGGCCCGGGCCGTCAACAGGTCCGGGCTGGCCACCACCACAATGCCGGCCTGACGCGGTTCCAGCGCCAATTGCAGGCACAGTTCCGGACCAATACCGCCGGGTTCGCCGGCGGTCAATGCCAGAGTCACCGCACTGGTCATGACGACTGGTCTGCCTCGCCTGTCGAGTTCTCATCCCGGGCATACTTGCCCTTGAACTCTACGAAGGCTTCGTCACGAATTTCCTGCAGCCATTTCTGCAGTTCGATTTCGAACTTGCGACGGTAGATTGCCTGACGGGCATCGGACTCGCGCATTTCGCTGCTGACGTCCTTTTTCCGCTTGTCCAGCACCTGCAGGATGTGCCAACCAAAGCGGGACTGGAACGGCCCCACCAGTTCGCCCAGGGGGGCATCGATCATGGCCTGTTCGAATGCAGGCACCATCTGCCCACGACTGACCCAGCCCAGGTTGCCGCCATCGGAACCGGAGACCGGGTCGTCCGAATACTCTTTCGCCAGTTTCTCGAAGTCAGCGCCGTCCTTCAGTTGCTGGTAGATGTCCCGGATGCGGGCTTCCGCCTCGTCCTCGGTCCGGGCATCGGACGGACGGACCAGAATGTGCCGCACCTTGTACTGTTCGACCAGTTGCTTCTGCTTGCCGCCCCGCTTGTCCATCACCATCACCAGGTGAAAGCCGCTCTTGTTCTCCAGTACCCGGGAGGGTTCGCCAACGGGCAGTTTCGGCACAATGGGTGCCACCAGGGACGGCAGCTGGCTTTCCGTCCGCCAGCCCATGTCGCCGCCATCAAGCGCGTTATTGGCATCCGACTCCGCGACAGCCACTTCACGGAAATCCCGGCCGTTCACGATCTCCTGGCGCAGATTCTCAGCCTTTTTCCGGGCGGCCTCGACGGCCGCATCGTTGTCGGGATCATCCACCTGGATAAAGATGTAGGCCAGATGGTATTCGGCACTGTCTGTGCCCTGGTTTTGCTTGGCCTCCAGGTAGTTTGACACTTCGCGATCGGTAACACGGACCCGGTTGCCGACCTGGCGCTGCTGAACCCGGCTGGTCAGCATCTGGTTGCGGATCTGTTCCCGGGCCTGTCGGTATGTAACACCCTCGGCGCCCAGCTGCTGCTCGAACTCTGACAGCGTCATGCCATTCTGTTTGGCAATGTTGGTCATGGTGTCATTGAGCTCATTATCGCTGATCCGCATCCCCATCTTGTCGGCCATCTGCAGCTGGATGGATTCGGTCACCAGCTGATCCAGTACGCGGTTTTCCAGAACGTCCCGGGGCGGCAACCCGGTGCCCTGAGACTGCAACCGGTTCACGATGGTTTCAATCCTGGCATCAAGCTGACTCTGAAGAATGACGTCATCGTCGACAATGGCCACTACCTGGTCGAGCAGCTTACGCTCGGCGTGGGCCGTCACAGACAGCATGACCATCAGCAGCAACAGGAAACTTCTTGCACCCTGGCGAAAGGTCGCCCTCATAATCACCTCTTCATTAAATGGTGGCATGCACCGTTGGCATTCTTTGTCCGGCCCGGGCTCATGGAGTTCCGAAACGACGTTTTTCTCGTTCCTCATAACCGTAAATCGCTTCGGACAATCGTGTCGACGCACCGCCGCTGCCACCCAGTCCTTTCAGCTGGATCTGGAACAGCAGGCGATTATCCAGTTGTTGATCTTCGGTAAAATAGCCCTGGTGGACGACTTGCACACTCCAGCAGCAATTGTTGTATTCGATTCCGGCCAGTGAGCCGACGGTGCGATCAAGCACCGAATCGTAGACCCAACGGCCAATCAGGCTAACACGGTCGGTGACCGGAAAAACCGCAGCCACATCCGACTGATCCAGCGAATCCTTGCTGTAGGTATGGCCGATACTGGCCAGATACCGGTAATCCTCCGAATGGAAGGTCAACTGGCTCCGCCCCTCCTCCGTGCTCCCCGTTTTCGGGTCCCACAACCCTGATGAACGGATTTCCAGGGTATCCAGGGGATTGAGCACCACTTCACCCGCCAGCGGGGACTCGCTGCGGGTACTGCCGCCGGTGCCGAAGAGGGTCACCTCACGGTCGTCGAAGTAATGCACCTGCCCGATGCTGACCCTGGCCCGTTCCGCCCCGGTGACCAGATCGTTGATCCGGCTGGTCAGGGCGACGGTAATCTGATTGGTATCACCCACCCGGTCGCCGCCGCTGAACCGATTGGGCTCGAACAGCTGGTCGAACCGGAAGCGCTTGATGGCGGTGTCGAAGTCGGGAATATGGTTCTGGTCTTTCGGGGCGCCGGCCCAGGCGTAGTACAAACGGGGCTCCAGGCTCTGGTTGTAGGGCACCCCGAACAGCTCCGAGCGACGGTCGAAATACAGGCCGTTGTCCCACTCCGCCACCGGAACGGTGCGGTCAAAGCTGCCGTCTCCGAGCGAGTAATCGGTCAGGTCGTAGCGGGTGTAATTAACGCTCACGGATGGACGGGTAAAGCCCCAGGGCGCCCGCAAGGGCAGTGCCAGCTCGGGAATGGCCCGTAACCGCTGACCATTGGCCCGATCCAGACCGGTCAGGTTGGTGTTGTCCCGGTAGAAATTGGTGTACTGACTCTCAAGCCCCATTTCCAGCCCGCCAAAGTCCGCGGTGGCGCCATACAGCACCTCCGGCAACTGAGCATAGGGTTTGTTCACATCGGCAATATAATCGCTGATGGTCTGGTAATCGTTCAGGAAGGCATCGAAATACTGGCCGGCACTGCGGTATCGAAAGCCACCGCGACGCCTGAGGTGCGTTGCCTGGCTGATGGAAAGGCTGCGATTCAGATCACTGAGATAGTCGTTATCGCTGACCACCGAAAAGTCGCCGTAGCCGGTCCAGCCATTGTCGAATCGGGCCCGGGTCGATGCATCCAGCGCCCAACGCTGGCCATTATCGCCGGGGTTGGCATCGGCATAGGCCTTATCGTTGTCGATGTAGCCCAGCTGAAGCACGCTCTGTCCGTACTGGCTCAGGTATCGCCCCTCCACCTCGTTGAACAGGCCGCGGCCATGAATGTACTGGGGCGTGAGTGTCGCGTCGTAATTCGGCGCCAGGTTCAGATAGTACGGCAGTGCCAGAAATCCGCCGCTGCCCGCGCTCGATGAACCGAACTGTGGGTACAGGAAACCGGTCTTGCGGCGATCGTCGATGGGGAAGCTCACCCACGGCCAATAAAACACCGGGACGTCGAGCACTTCGAGCCGGACGTTCTTCGCGGTGCCAAAGCCCTCCGCCCGATCCAGGCGAATGTCCGAGGACACCAGGGCCCAGTCGTTTTGGCGGGGGCCACAGGTGGTCAACAACCCGTCCCGTATCAGGACTTCACTCTCGCTGACTCGGGAGAGGCTGTCGGCGTTACCCCGCATTTCCGGCCCGTGCAGCAGAAAGGTCGCAGCGTCAATATCGAAGCGCCCGCTGTCCAGGCTGTAGCGGGCGGTATCGCCGGTCAGAAGAAAGCCGTCCCCCCGACTCACCAGCGGACCCAGGATGGAGACTTCGCCCTGTGCCTGGTCGTACCGGGCTTCTTTACCGGTGACTTCGAAACGTCCCTGGCGAATACGCACGTCGCCGTCGAGACGCAGGGTACGGTCTATCTCGTATCGCGCATTCAGCCCGCTGGCTTCCAGCGGTGCGGAGGTGTCCGACTGATCGCTCCCGAATACTCCGGGCTGATCACTCCCGCCCGATGGCAGATACCCGCCATCACAGAACGCCGGCAACCGGCTCCGGACCGACTCCGGCAATTCGGCTTTCGGACGCCAGTCTATTTCCGCGGCGGAGGGAGCCGCTGCCTGCTGCGCCAGGACCGGCGCTTCCATCGCAAGAGTCCCCAATGCCACCACGACCACTCTGGCGGCCACGCATGTCCGGCTCACGGGTCGGCGGCCGGTCGGCAACATGGAACGGCAACGGGTGGATGGCACGACGGCAGGATTCCTGTTCCGGTTGATGGGCGATCGGATGCTGAATTCGAGCCGCCTAGTTTACACGTGCCCCCCGACCTTGTTAACGCCAACGCCGCTGTAAAACGGATTTACCCGCTTTATACTCCTCTGCTAACTTTCGCTTGAAGAACAAACTACATCGGGAACGACCAGACCGTTTATGGACACACGCCTGCAATCCCTGACCCAGTGGGTCAGGAAGTTTCCCGGCTTTGAAGAGGCAGATGCCGAGCCGGTGTCGGGTGACGCCAGCTTCCGCCGTTATTTCCGGGTATGGCGGCACACCCCCGACGCGCAACAAGCGCCGTTTATCGTCATGGATGCCCCGCCGGAACATGAGGATTGCCAACCCTTTGTCGCGATTGCGCGGCATTGGCATTCCCGGGGCGTTACCGTGCCCGCCATCGAGGAGCAGGACCTCAACCAGGGTTTCCTGCTGATCGAGGACTTCGGCGATCGGCTGATGCTGGGGGAACTGGATGATCCAGCCAATGCCGACGTCCTTTACCGTCAGGCACTGGACGAACTGATCGACATCCAGCGGCTGCCTTCTCCGGAGGATTATCGACTTCCACCCTACGATGCGACACTGCTCGACCGGGAGATGGCCCTGTTTCCCGACTGGCTACTGGAACAGCAGCTGGGCCTGGAGCTGGACAACAGCGTGCGGTGCCTGCTTGACACCACCTTTGCCTTCCTGCGTGAAAGCGCGCTGGCTCAGCCGGAAGTAACCGTCCACCGTGACTATCATTCCAGAAACCTGCTGATCCGCCCCGGGGGCGGACGCCCCGGTGTGATCGACTTCCAGGACGCCGTCACAGGCCCCGTGACCTACGACGCGGTCTCCCTCCTCAAGGACTGCTACATCGAGTGGCCGGAGGCACAACTGGCCGAATGGCTGGAATATTTCCGGCAGTCGGGACTGAAGGCCGGCCTGCATCATGCCGATGCAGACACGTTCCGCCAATGGTTTGAGCTGATGGGCATGCAGCGCCATCTGAAAGCAGCGGGCATCTTTGCACGCCTGTCTATTCGCGACGGCAAACACGGTTACCTGAAGGACATTCCACGAACGGTGGGGTACCTAATCCGAACCAGCGCACGCCAACCGGCTCTGCGTCACTTCCATGAATGGCTATCCGTCACGGTCATGCCGAGAATCGAACAACAGCTCGGGGCACCAGCCACGGAGGCGCCCGGCCCGTGAAAGCCATGATTCTCGCCGCCGGCAAAGGCGAACGAATGCGGCCTCTGACCCTGACGACGCCCAAACCACTGCTGAGCGCTGGCGGCAAACCGCTCATCGAATACCATCTTGAACATCTGCGGGAGGCCGGGTTTCGGGACGTGGTGATCAACCATGCCTGGCTCGGCGACCGTCTCGAAACCACACTGGGAGATGGCCAGCGTTTCGGACTGAACCTTGAGTATTCCCGTGAGGGAGAACCGCTGGAGACCGCCGGCGGCATCATCCGCGCGCTGCCAATGCTGACGGACGCCGGCTCGGACTGGTTCCTGGTGATCAACGGCGATATCTGGACCGACTTCCCACTCGGAACCTTGCAGCCGATCGAAGGCCGGGACGCGATCCTTGTCATGGTCGACAATCCGGATCATCACCCCGACGGTGATTTCCGGATGACACCCTCGGGCACGCTCGCCAGCGACGGTCCCGGGAAGCTGACCTTTGCCGGCATCAGCCTGTTACACCGCCGGCTTTTCCGGGGCCTCGACGACAGTGCCGGGAAGCTCGGACCGATACTGCGGAAAGCCATGGCCGAGGGCCGCGTTGAAGGGCGATATCACAGTGGCGCGTGGGTGGACGTTGGCACACCGGAGCGATTGCAGGCACTGGACCAACACCTCTCGGCCGGGAGGCGCTGACGCAATGGCCGGCAACCCCAGCCATCCGGCCTTGCCGGCCCGGATGGAAGCCACTTTCTCAACCCTGCTCAACCGACTGACGGACTGCAACCATCAGGCCACCGGCTTTCTCGAACAGACGCCACTGCCCGGCTGGAGTCGTCGCTGCCTGTTTTTCTGCCTCGGCTATGTGGCCCGTGCCGACGGTCGGGTAACCGAAGCCGATATTGCATACGCAGAGGGACTGATCCGGGCTCTGGGACTGTCGGCGCGACAGCGACGGAAAGCCATCAAACAATTTCAGGACGGCAAAACCAGGAAATCGCTGCCGCACCTGACCGGGGTACCCATCCGGCTTTTCAGCCGGCTCTGGCCAAAACCGGCGCTCACCCTTGCGGTGTGCCTGTGCCATGCTGCCCAACTCAAAGGGCCACCCGGCAAGCCCCGCCGCTATCGCTGCGAAGATGCCATTGACCGTCTCGGACTGCCTGTCGGCGTTTGCGACGACATCCTGGAAAGTTATGCCCGCAAGGTCTGGATACGTCCGACAGACATCCCGGCCAAACCGGAAACCTATGAGGACGCCTGTCGAATTCTGGGCGTGACCCGCCGGGATTCTCAGGCCACCATCAAGCGGGCCTACCGAAAGAAAGTCTCCGAGTGCCACCCGGACAAACTGGCCCAGCAACGACTGTCGCCCAGAGAGCTGAGCCTCGCCAAGGAGCAGTTACTGCGTTACCAGCAGGCCTGGGAATTGATCCGGCGGCGCCAGCGCCCGCTCTGAGCCCGCAATCACGGAAGCTGCCTGGCCAGCCAGGCCAGAATACGATTCGCGACCGCATGCGCCGAAGCTTCACCAGGCGGAGAGGCCATGGCAACCGGCTGCAGGGAATAACCGGGAAAGCCGGACTTCCGGACCGAGACCGAGCGGACGCGGGCCTCGCCCATCCTCTCCGCCGGAGATAGCTCAAGCACGGACAGCCCGGCGGCCCCGGAAAGGGTCTCTGGCAATACCGATGCATCCGTCGGATAAAAATCCGGGGCCACCCACACCAGCGCAGACGTGCCGGGCTGGGCAACCGCCTGTTCCAGGGCATGGCCGGCGCCATAGCCGACCCCAACCAGCACCGGCCGGCTGTACCCCTCATCGGATGCAAACGTGAGAGCCGCGATCAGGGCCTGAAGGACTCGGGTGCGATACGCGGCAACGGCATCGTCCGGTGATTTGCCCTTCATCACATCGATCATGACCGATCCTTTCCCCGACTTGGCCGGATCGGCATCGCCCGGGGCCTTTCCCGGTTCCTCGAGCAGGCGCTCCAGACCGGAAGCCGGCGCCTCAAGCCCAAGTGAAACAACCGCCCAACCGCTGTCAGACAGCCGCTTACCAAGGCCCTGGGCAAACTCGCTCGCGGCACCCTGGCCGGCATCCGAGAGCAGCACAATCGCGCCTTTGGCCGGCACTGTCTGGGCGGCAAAATACAACGCAGGCACCTGCCCGCCATCTTCAAGGTCAAGCCCGCGATACCGGTCCGGGAACTCACCGGCCAATCCAACCTCTCCCGAGCCGGCATGGGCGACCGCTCTGAGTTGAGACTGGGCGGACTGACTCTGGGGCTGGGCCGGCGATTCCGACGACTGGGCCTGGGCCGTCACCACCCATAACAGCCCGACGATCCAACCAACCCAAACGGAAACTAGCGGTTTGCGATGAATTCTAGGCACGAATCCTGACTCTTTGGCGGCGAAAAGGACAATTCAAACTGGTAGACTAGCATCCTCCAAACCGACCCGCATTGAGAGAGACAGCATGAATCCGTACCTGATTGCCCCATCCATCCTGTCGGCTGATTTTGCCCGGTTGGGCGAGGAAGTCGACAATGTGCTGGCCGCAGGCGCCGACATCGTCCACTTCGACGTGATGGACAATCACTACGTGCCGAACCTGACCATCGGTCCCATGGTGTGTGAGGCCCTGCGCAAACATGGCGTCACCGCCCCGATTGACGTACACCTGATGGTATCGCCGGTGGACGACCTGATCCGCATGTTCATTGACGCGGGAGCCAGCTACATCACGTTCCATCCGGAGGCCTCCAACCACATCGATCGATCGCTGCAACTGATCCGCGAAGGTGGCTGCAAGGCAGGGCTGGTGTTCAATCCGGCGACTCCGCTGAGCTACATGGATTACGTGATGGACAAACTGGACATGGTTCTGCTGATGTCCGTCAACCCGGGTTTCGGTGGCCAGAAATTCATTCACGGCACCCTGGATAAACTCCGTGAGGCCCGCAAGCGGATTGATGCCAGCAACTACAACATCCGCCTCGAGATTGACGGTGGCGTCAAAGTCGACAATATCCGGGAGATCGCCGAGGCGGGCGCCGATACCTTTGTGGCCGGGTCCGCGATCTTCAACACCGACGACTATACGGCCACCATCAATGCCATGCGCACGGAGCTCGAGCAGGCCCGAAAGGTGATTGGCTGATGAGTCTGAAAGGGTTGTTCAATGCCCGCTGGCCGGGCGTTGCCCTGTTCGACCTCGACGGCACGCTCGTGGACAGCGCCCCGGACCTGGCGGCCGCAGTCGACCAGATGCTGGAGCACCTGGGCCGCTCGCCGGCCGGCATCGACAGGGTACGGAACTGGGTCGGCAATGGCGCCGCCATCCTGATCCGCCGGGCCCTGGCGGGCCAGACTGACTGGGAGCCCGCCCGGCCAGCGGACGACGCGCTATTCAAGGATGCGCTGACGATTTTCTACCACCACTACGGCCTTATCAACGGTCGCTATTCCCGGGTGTATCCCGGTGTCGAGGACTGCCTCACGCACCTCAGGCAGCAGGGATGCCGTCTGGCCGTCGTGACCAACAAGCCGGAACAGTTCGTGGCTCCCCTACTCGAGCAGATGGGACTCGATCACTGGTTTGATTTGAGCATTGGTGGCGATACCCTGCCGGTCAAGAAACCGGATCCGGCACCACTGATTCATGCCATGGAACAGCTCGGGGGTACCAAGGGAACCTCGGTGATGGTGGGAGACTCCGCCGCCGACGTCAATGCCGCCATCGCTGCCGGCATTCCCTGCGTGGCCGTGCGATATGGCTACAACTTCGGCAGCCCGGTGGACAGTCTCGGAGCGGACGCAGTTGTTGATTCGCTTGCCGAGCTTTTGTAATCTCGCAAGGACGTTATAGTGAACACTTCTGATCGGGAGATTCCTGCCGTGCAGGGACTGAATCTGACTGCAGCGCGAGGCGTACTGACAACCCGCGCAACACGATGGTGGCGATGGCGCACTGGCTGACCGGCCCGGCGGCGGACCGCTTCGTGCGTGTCGACGCCGCAACACCTGACGCAATGGCAACCGGCGATTGCGTCCTCATGCAGATCAGATTTCAGGAAACCCAGACATGACACCCGAGCAATTCTTCGAGCTCGCCCAAGCCGGCTTTAACCGTATTCCTGTGTACCGTGAAGTCCTGGCGGACCTGGACACCCCACTGAGCACCTACCTCAAACTCGCCAGCGGCCCCTATTCCTACCTCTTCGAATCGGTCCAGGGTGGCGAAAAGTGGGGGCGTTATTCCATCATCGGCCTCCCGAGCCGGGAAGTCCTGAAGGTGTTCGATCACCGCATCGAAGTCAGCCGGGACGGCGCCGTCGTGGAGCAGAAAGACGTCGAGGACCCGCTCGCGTTTGTGGACGAGTACCAGAAGCGTTTCAATGCCCCGGACCTTCCGGAGCTGCCCCGTTTCAACGGTGGCCTGGTCGGCTATTTCGGGTATGACACGGTGCGTTACATCGAGAAACGCCTGCGCCGTTCCTGTCCGCCGGACCAGATCGGCACGCCCGACATTCTGCTGATGGTGTCGGACGAGATCGTGGTGTTCGACAACCTTCGGGGCAAGCTCCACCTCATCGTTCACGTGGACCCGAGCAATGAGGGAGCCTACGACCAGGCTCAGCAGCGGATCGACGAACTGGAAAGCCGCCTGCACCGTCAGACCGCCAATGCGCCGAGAACACCCGAGCACCTGCGCGGAAAGAGTGTTGATGAAAGCGACTTCGTGTCCGGCTTTACCCAGGAACGCTTCGAAGCCGCCGTCGACCGGATCAAGGAATACGTGCTGGATGGCGATGTCATGCAGACCGTTATTTCCCAGCGGATGTCGATTCCGTTCGAGGCTCCGCCCCTGAACCTCTACCGCTCATTGCGGGTCCTGAACCCCTCGCCCTACATGTATTTCCTGGATCTGGAGGATTTTCACATTGTCGGTTCCTCGCCGGAAATCCTGGCCCGGGTGGAAGACGAGGAGGTAACGGTGCGCCCCATCGCCGGCACCCGGAAACGGGGTGCCACGGACGCCGAAGACCGGGCCCTGGAGTCGGAGCTGCTGGCGGATCCGAAAGAGATTGCCGAACACCTGATGCTGATCGACCTGGGACGCAATGACGCCGGCCGGGTATCGGAGACGGGTACGGTCCGGGTCACCGACAAGATGATTGTCGAACGCTATTCCCATGTCATGCACATCGTTTCCAACGTGACTGGCCGGCTGAAAGAGAACACCAGTTGCCTGGATGTCCTGCGCGCCACCCTGCCCGCAGGCACGCTCAGTGGCGCACCCAAGATCCGCGCCATGGAAATCATCGACGAACTGGAGCCCGTGAAACGGGGCGTCTACGGCGGTGCCGTGGGCTATCTCTCATTCAACGGCAACATGGATACCGCCATTGCGATCCGCACTGCCGTGATCAAGGACAACACCCTGCACATACAGGCGGGTGCCGGCGTCGTTGCCGACTCGATCCCGCGTCTCGAGTGGAAGGAAACCATGAACAAGGGCCGAGCCATCTTCCGGGCCGTGGCCATGACCTACAACGACTACGACCACTGAGGCGGAGGGAAACAGTATGCTCCTGATGATCGATAACTACGATTCCTTCACCTACAACGTGGTGCAATACCTCAGCGAACTGGGGGCCGACGTCCGGGTCTTCCGTAACGACGAGATCACCGTTGAAGAGATTGAAGCCCTCCAGCCCGAACGCCTGGTGATCTCACCCGGTCCGTGTACCCCCAACGAGGCCGGCATTTCCATGGCGGCGATCCGGCATTTCGCCGGCAAGCTCCCGATCCTGGGCATCTGCCTCGGGCACCAGGCCATTGGCCAGGTCTTCGGGGGTAACATCGTTCGCGCGGGCCACGTCATGCACGGCAAGGTGTCACCGGTGTACCACAAGGATACGGGGGTGTTCCGGGGCCTGAGCAATCCGCTTCAGGCCACCCGGTACCATAGTCTGGTGATCGAGCAGGACACACTGCCGGATTGTCTGGAGGTGACGGCCTGGACCCGGAATAACGATGGTTCGGTCGAGGAAATCATGGGCGTGCGCCATAAAACGCTGACCATCGAAGGCGTTCAGTTCCATCCCGAATCCATCATGACCGAACAGGGACACGAGCTGCTGCGCAACTTCCTGCGAACACAATAAAAGAGGCCGATTTTCCATGGACATGAAACAAGCACTGAACCGCATTGCCTCCAATCTGGACCTTTCCCGGGAGGAGATGAAGGAGGTCATGCGCATTGTCATGAATGGCGAAGCCACGGATGCCCAGATCGGCGCGTTTTTGATGGGGCTGCGCCTGAAGAGTGAAACCATTGACGAGATCACTGGCGCCACCGAGGTGATGCGGGAACTGGCCACCTCCGTCACCGTCAATGCTGAACCGCTGGTGGACATCGTCGGGACCGGTGGCGACGGCGCCAATCTGTTCAACGTGTCATCGGCCGCGTCGTTCGTGGTCGCGGCCGCCGGCGGCTACGTCGCCAAACACGGCAACCGCGCGGTGTCTTCGAAGAGCGGCAGCGCCGATCTTCTGGAGAAAGTGGGCATCAACCTGGACATGAAACCGGAGGAAGTCGCGCGCTGCGTTGAGCAGATCGGCGTCGGCTTCATGTTTGCCCCGGCCCACCATGGCGCAATGAAGCATGCCATCGGCCCACGCCGGGAGCTCGGTTGCCGGACAATTTTCAACATTCTCGGCCCGATGACGAACCCGGCCGGCGTGAAGCGCCAGCTGATCGGCGTCTTCACCCGGGAACTGTGCCGGCCCATGGCAGAAGTCCTTCATCGTCTGGGTGCCGAGCACATCATGGTGGTTCATTCCAAGGACGGCCTGGATGAGATCAGTCTCGCCAGTTCGACCCATGTGGCGGAACTCAAGGACGGTGAAATCAGCGAATACGACATCACGCCGGAAGATCTTGGCATCAAGAGCCAGTCGCTGGTGGGCCTGACCGTCGAAACGTCCGACGAATCACTGACCCTGATCAAGGCCGCCTTCGGCCGGACCCATGACGAGATTACCGAGAAGGCCCGGGATATGATTGCATTGAACGCCGGGGCGGCGATTTATGTTGCCGGTCTGGCCCGCAACGCCAAAGAAGGCGTGGATATGGCACTCGACGCCATGGGCTCCGGGCTGGCGGCGGGCAAAATGTCCGAGCTGGCCGATTTTTCTCAATGCTTTTGACCTGATAATCCCTGCCAGCATCGCGGCAGGACGAACCGGCGGGGCTGGACTTTCCAAAACACGCCCGTGAATACGTCCCTGTAGGGCTTGTCTGCAGCCATCCATGGCTGCAGACAGTTTTGGAAAGCCCAGCCCCGCCGGCTCTCGCATACTCTGTATCTGTAGCAGGCCCTTAATGACCAACAGACATCTGGACAAGACCCCCACCATCCTGCGGAAAATCGTGGACCGGAAGTGGGAAGAAATTGATGAGCGGAAGCGGACCGTTTCCATCGACGATCTGAAAGCCATGGCTGGCGACCAGCCAGCGGCGCGTGGCTTTGCGGAGGCCCTTCGCACCCGGATCGAAGCAGGAAAGCCGGCGGTTATTGCCGAGATCAAGAAAGCCTCTCCAAGCAAAGGCATTCTGCGCGATCCGTTCGAACCGGAAGCAATTGCCGAGAGCTACGAGCAAGGTGGTGCGGCTTGTCTGTCCGTGCTCACCGACAGGGACTTTTTCCAGGGGCATGAGGACTACCTGAAGGCCGCACGAGCAGCCTGCAGTCTGCCGGTCATCCGCAAGGACTTCATGGTGGCGCCCTACCAGGTTTACGAGAGCCGGGCCATCGGTGCCGACTGCATCCTGCTGATCGCGGCGTGTCTGACCAAAGACCAGATGCAGGAACTCGAAGGTATTGCCCACGAAATCGGTCTGGATGCACTGGTCGAGGTGCACGACGGCGAGGAACTGGATGACGCGCTGACGCTCACCACACCACTGGTAGGCATCAACAACCGGAACCTGCACACCTTTGACGTGTCACTGGACACCACGTTCAGCCTGCACGAACGGATCTCCGCCGACCGACTGACCATTACCGAGAGCGGCATCATGACGCGAGCGGATGTGGAAGCCATGACTTCCCGTGGGATTTACGGCTTCCTGGTGGGCGAATCCTTCATGAGATCAGATGATCCGGGATATAAGTTGCAAGAAATGTTTTTCCCGGCGGGCTAACGAGAAAGTTCAAACAGTCTGGCGGGGGCACCCCTGCCAGACTGTGCACTAAGTCAACGCCTCGCCGAGCAGGGTTTGTAAGTGTTCCGGCAACTGCCCCGCCAGCTTCAGCGCCGCCTCATGCCCTCGCGGTGACATCTTGCCCCAGGTACGGCGTACGATTCGCAGCCACTTTTCCCGATCATAGTCCGGCTTTTCCTCGTAGAAACGGGAGAAGTAACGCTCCAGGAAAACCAGGCACGCCACGTCCTCGAGGAGCTGGGTGTCCGGATCCTTCCGCAATTCCCGTTTGGTCAGAATGGTTTCCACCCGGGCGCACTCATCAGGTTCATAACCGCACTCGGCCATGATCTCAGCAGTACGCCGGCCGTGCATGCGTCCACAAGCCTGACGCCATTCATAGTAGCCTTTCCGGCCTTCCGGATAGTCACTCCGGGGAAGCCGCCAGCGTTCAATGTGCTGGGCCCGGCAGGCAATCTGCATACGCTCGGAGGGAGCTTCCTCAAGGGCAAACAGCCAGCGGGTCATATGGAGGCTGTAGGCATACTCACGAGGCAGCGATTGACCGTCCACCACCTCCGCATGAGGATCCCGCCGATTGGCACCGTCAATCCCGTCGAGCACGCATTCGAGGCGCCCGGCACTCTGTACTGTCATCCCTATCTCCAGTGTGTCGCATTTGTAGGTATATATCCCGAGCGATATACCCCTTATGACCAGTTGTAATCAAAAGCAGTGTCGCAGGATAATTCGTAAAAGCATCCATTCAGTTTCACAAGCTCTTTACCCGACATGCTATTCACCAAGCCCGACATTCCCCGCGAGTGGCAACCAGCCTACCGAGAATACCGACAGCGGCTGGAAGCGCTACTGGCCATATTGGGTGCCTGGCTTATCCTGTTCACCATGCTCGCCTATCAACTGAGCTACAGCATTCGGGGGGTCGCCACACCGGAACTTTGGTCCCTCGAATATCTGGTCCGGATACCAGTGTATGCCAGTCTGTTGCTGACCTTCCTGAGCCACTACGCTGGCTGGCCCCGGTGGCAACCCAAAACCCTGATCCGGGCAATGAGTGTGTCACTGATGAGCATGATCCTCATCCTGTTTTTCATCTACTTCTACTGGAAACGGGAGGGCCTTCACCAGATATCCGATGGCCTGATGATCAGCCTGTTCGGAGTCACGCTCATGGCCACGCGGGGCCTGAGGGATTGGATGATACAGATCGCCCTGCCATTGACCCTGTTTGCAGCCGGCGCCTTTATGCTCGATGTGCCGCTTCGAGGCCTGATGCCGTTCCTGTTCGGGCCAACGATCATGCTGGTCATCGGCTTTCTGACCAGTGAGGCATTACGGAACCTGTCAATCAATCAGTTTCTGACCAAACAGTCACTTCGGCAACTCGCCACGACCGATCAGCTCACGGGCCTGATGAACCGTCACGCGTTCCTGCCCCTGATTCGCCATGAGATGAATCGGAGCCGACGGAGCAAGCGCCACTCCCTGAGCGTCATTCTCGCAGACCTGGACCACTTCAAGCATATCAATGACCGCTACGGTCACGATGTCGGAGACCAGGTTTTGCGTGAAACCACGGTTCGCGTGACAGCCTCGCTTCGTCAGCAGGATGTCGTATGCCGCTGGGGCGGCGAGGAGATCTTGATCATGCTGCCCGAGACAACGGCAGACAATGCCCTGAACGTCGCCGACAAAATCCGGCTTGCCATGGCAGACGCCCCGATTACCACGAACAGGGGCCAGATCCACCAGACGATCAGCCTGGGCGTTGCCCGCTTCCATGGCGAACAACACCCGGAAAATCTGATCAACAGAGCCGACGAGGCGCTTTACCTGGCCAAGGACACCGGTCGGAATCGCGCGGTTCTGGCGCCCCCCTCCAGGTCAATCACCGCCTCGGACTAATCGGAGTGTCAGGCTCTTGCTGACGGGCGCTCCTTGATCCGATCGTACCAGGCCTGCAGGTGAGTCTGCTCCGGCTTGATGCGAACATTAACCACCTTGGCAAACGCTACCGTCGTGAACGCGTTGATATCCGCAGCGGTGAACTGGTCACAACAGATAAACTCTTTCCCTTCCAGGTGCTTATCGAGGAAATGCATGAATTTCTCGATACTCTGGCCGCATTCCTCGCCCCATTCCTTGATCGGATTCATGCGATCCTTGAAATAGCCTGTCGTGTGCTGGAAGCACATCCCCGTGGGCATGAAAAAATACAGCTCGATCCAACGCAACCACTGCTCGATCAGAGTCTTTTCCAGGGGTGTCTCACCCAGTAATTTCGGCGTGTCCGGATAGCTTTCCTCGAAATACCGGCAAATCGCCATGGTTTCAGCGATACAGGTACCATCATCGAGTTCCATGACCGGCACCTTTTTCATGGGATTGCGGGCAACGAACTCCGGGGTCAGGTTTTCCCCTTTCTGCAAGTCAATCTCGATGAACTCGGCCTTGTCCAGCAGCCCTTTTTCGGCCATGAACATCCGCACTCGACGGGGATTGGGAGCCGTCTTGGTTTCAAAGATTTTCATTGTTTTTAACTCCTTCCGGACATCAGGTGGGCCCTTGCAGGACAGCAAGGAAACCCAAAGCCTGACCGGAAAAAAGAGTTGCGTCAAGCAACCGTTAAGAGTCTGGCAACCAGGTGTCCAGCTGCTTCAGGATCCAGTCTGGATCGTCGAGAGGCAGGTCGTGACCAGCATCCGGGTGAACCTTCAGGGTCCACTGCCAGCGCGACTCGATCTCTGCACTGCAACGCCAGTTCACAATGCGGTCTCCCTCGCTCGCCAGCAGTAACGCGTCTGGCACAGGCCTGGATCCGGCCGGCGTGTAACGGGCAGCCGCCTTGAGCTGACGGAAGGCGTTACCAGTACTCACCGGTCGCTGGCGCTGGATGCTGTACCATCGTTTCGCCAGTTCCAGCGGTACCGGTCTGTTAGAGGTCAGGCGCAGGATATCCCGCTCGCGATCAAACAATTCCCTGCGAGCCAGCAAGCGCAGAATGTTGGGCCAGACGCCGGGCCGCATGCGGTGCCAGGGTGGACTGAATCCGGAGCTGGTGTTGATGAGAACCAGATGCTGTATTTCTCCGGGGGCCGCGTGTTGTGCCCAATCCAGCGCAACCATCCCCCCCATGGACAGCGCCAGGATACTGAAAGGACGGGGCATGTGCGCAACGCTCCGGCAAACCTGACGGCGAATGTCCGGGATCGCATCGGGGCTGGGCTCCCGGAAATGGACCCCGGTGCCGGGCAGGTCGACGGTATGGAACCGGTGTTCCGGGAACGCGGTTCCGAGCCGCTGCGGGAAGTCGCCCCAGTGGGCCTGCTCCCGCGTCAGACCGCGCAACAGAATCCAGTCCATACTAGTTCGTATCCCGATACCAGTGCATGATGGCCGCCTCCCTCAGCATGGACTCCGCTGCCGGATCCGGCAACCAGTGCCGGTGGCTTGCCGCCGCATGCAGCAGAAAATCGATCCAGGCGAGATGGCTACGCAGGACTCGGCGGTGACGATGGGGAACCAGTGGATTGAAGAACCCATCCAGGCGGAAAAGCTGCCTGGGCCGCTTACGTATCCAGCGCCAGGACCCCATTTCCAGGGTCAGTGGAAGGAAAACGCCACTGCTGTCCCGATTGATCTGCTTGTAGAAATAGTCCCAGAGATCGCCGTGGGTCAGATAATGGCGGGACTGCGGCTCAAAGCGGTAATCGTGGTTGGGATAGGCCTGTTCCCAGATCAGTTTCAGGGCCATGACCGATGCGATCCCGCGCATGGGCCGGCGACGGTAGGCGTAGGGGAACCAGATCTGGTCCTGCCAGCCAAAGCCGCTGTGGCAGTCGAGCGCCACACTGAATGGCCGGTCCGGCAGGAGTTCCTGAATGACCGACTCCAGGGTGAGGTTTTCGACTTCCATCCCGCGTTCCGGCGTTCCCGTATACCAGGGAAGGTGTCGCGACATCCGCTGCCCACCCAGCAGGAACGTGCTTCGCTCCTGTGCCTTGATCGGTGCATTCCGCATCAGGTCAACACCGTTCGGGTTACTGCGCTGGTTCAGGTACATTCCCCCCGGATTGAGGATAGGCAGCACGGTGATATGGATATCTTCGAGCAGCCGGAGCAGGGACTGGTCCCAGCCCATCCGGCTGATCAGGGTCGTCAGCCATGCAATCACCACCTGGGTCCCGATCCGTTCAAGTCCATGAACACCTCCAACCAGCAGAACCGCCGGCGCATCCTTCCGCTCAGAACCAATGTCGACCCGATAGATCGGCAGGGACATATCCCCCACGCTGGCATAGTCTGGAACCCGCGTTGTAACGCTCTCCGGGGCCTCCGCAAGAAGACGCTCTAGGTCCACGAGTTCGGGCAGGAACGTGCGCAAACGAGCCCGTTGCTGCCGGTCGCGACGAGCCTGTTCCGCAGGGATCACCCGATGGGGGGTGAGATTCCGTAATTCCGTCATGAGCACCTCCGGTCGACAAGCGGCAGAGGCTATCAACGAATTGCTACAAAGCGCTGACACCGACATTAAATCTGCCCATTGAAACGACGGATTTCGGAGAAAACCTTGAACGAATCTTCATTATCCTTATCCTTAGAGGTCAATGCTTTCGGAAACTGTCGTTTTGAACAACGCACTCGAAGCCTTGTCGTATGCCCTCACTTTCGATCCGTCAGGATCGCATGTCCGTACTTTTCTGAAACTTTTCAATACCTCACCAACCGAACAGGAGAAGTGATCATGAAAAAGTTTACTTCCGCGGCCCTGCTGTGCGCAGCCGCCCTTCCCGGATTCGCCCAGGCCAGTGACTGTGGCGAAGTCTCAATCACCGAGATGAACTGGGCCTCAGCAGCCGTCGTCACATCGACCGCAAAATTCCTCATGGAACAGGGTTACGGCTGTAAAGTTTCTGTCGTGCCGTCTGATACCGTGCCTGCGGTAACCTCCGTCGCCGAGAACGGCGAGCCGGACATCGTTACCGAGCTCTGGCTGAATTCTGCCGGTGAGGCCTACACGCGTCTTGAAGATCAGGGCAAGGTCGAGCGACTGGGCAAGGTCCTGGATCCGGGCGGTGTCGAAGGCTGGTGGATTCCGACCTATCTGGCCGAGGAACATCCCGAGCTTAAAACCATTGAAGGCGTGATGGCGCACCCTGAGTGGGTCGGCGGCACGTTCAACAACTGCCCGGACGGCTGGGGTTGCCGGGTCGTCAATGACAACCTGATCCGTGCCCTGGATCTGGAATCCTCTGGCCTCAAGGTCTTCAACCACGGCTCCGGCGAAACCCTCGCCACGTCCATGGCTTCAGCAGTCCAGGACCACAAACCCTGGTTCGGCTACTACTGGGGACCGACCGTACCGCTGGGCAAGTACGACATGACCCGCGTCAAAATCGGCGACGTCAAGCCTAAGGTCCACAAGGCGAACCAGACCCCGGACAATCCGAACCCGGGCGTGTCCGACTTCCCGGCGGCCCCCGTGCTGACCTCCGTCACCACCACCTTCAAGGACCAGCATCCTGAGGTGGCTGACATGCTGAGCAAGATGACCTTCAAGACCGATACCATGAGCAAGGTGCTGGCCTGGAAGAGCACCAACAATGCGTCCGCCGAAGAAGCGACCGTCTACTTCCTGAGCAACTACCCGGATGTCTGGTCAGACTGGCTGAACGATTCTGCCCGAAAGAATCTGTCCAGCCTGCTCAACAAGTAACGAGCCAACCCTCCCAGCCAGGGCGGCGGCTGCCGGCCGCCGCCCTTTAACCTATCCATCGATCGTTCGCTCCTCGTCCGGTTGATGGTTCGACGGGAATCAGAACAATCATGGCTACCTACGATTTCGTATTTTCCGCCCTGGGACTGGAAAAGTGGTGTTCCGAGGGCCAGAGCAGTGCGCCGCTGTCCATGGCGCAACTGCTGTCCAAAGCCAAAGGTGGAGACGGTACGGAAGCCATTTCCATCTGGGACCTGCCGTTTCCTTCCCTGGATGCGTTGCACAAGTCCTGTTCAGCCTGGCCTCAGTCCCGGGATCTGACCAAGGGCCTCGAGGACGGGTTTCTCCAGATCAAGGACAATCTCAGCCTGGTGCTTGATCCGATTACCCAACCGCTGAGCTGGTCGCTGGATGGCGCCCTCTACGCGATGCTGCACACACCCTGGTGGATCGTTATTCCGGTCCTGCTCGCTGTGGTCTTTTTGGTCACCAAATCATGGAAGCTGGTGTCTTTCGTTGCCGGCAGCATCATCCTCCTTGCTTTCATCGACTATTACGATTACGCGATGCAGACACTGTCGATTATTTTCGTCTGCGCCTTCCTGTGTGTACTGGTGGGGGTCCCGATAGGGATAGCCATGTCCCGAAGCGATGTCATGCAACGCATGACCATACCGATACTGGACATGCTGCAGACGCTTCCACCGTTTGTTTACCTGATTCCGCTGATCTTCCTGTTCAGCGTCACCGAATCCAAGCTTTACGGGATTGCCATCATTCTCTATGCCATCGTTCCGGTCATCCGCCTGACGAACCTGGGCATCCGACTCGTGGACAAAGAAGTCATCGAAGCCGCCGATGCATTCGGCATGACGCCCTGGCAAAAGCTTTACAAGGTGCAGATTCCCCTTGCCCTCCCCAACATCATGGCGGGCGTAAACCAGACGATCATGATGAGTCTGGCCATGGTAGTGATCGCCTCGCTGGTTTCAGCGCCTGGCCTGGGCGTGCTCGTGCTCAAAGGCATCCGGAATCTGGAACTGGGCGTTGGCCTGGTGTCCGGTCTCGGCATCGTGATTCTGGCGGTTATCCTTGATCGGGTTACCAAAGCTTCCCTGGCGCGTATCAACGCGGCACAGAAACAGTGAGGACGCCCCGTGACTTCTGATGTAAAGATTTCCATCAAGAATCTGTACAAGATCTTCGGCCCGGAGCCTGACGTTGCCCTGGAGTATGTCCGCAAGGGAATGGGTAAGGCCGAGTTACTGGAAAAACACAACCATGTGCTCGGTCTTCGGGACATCAACGTAGACATGCAAGAGGGCGAGATCACCGTCATCATGGGCTTGTCCGGTTCGGGCAAGTCCACACTGATCCGCCACCTGAACCGGTTGATTGAACCCACTTCTGGCGAGATCTGGGTGGATGGTGAGGATGTCCTTTCCTTCAACGAAACCCGACTGCGTCAACTTCGGCGCAAACACATGTCCATGGTGTTCCAGAAGTTCGCGTTGCTGCCGCATCGCACCGTTCTGGAGAATGCCGGTATGGCCATGGACGTCAGCGGAGTTTCCACCGCGGACTTCGAGGATGAGGCCCGAAAATGGCTCGCCCGGGTAGGACTGGAAGGCAACGAGAACCAGTATCCACACCAGCTGTCCGGCGGCATGCAGCAACGGGTCGGTATCGCCCGCGCGCTGGTGTCGAACTCGCCGATCATGCTGATGGACGAAGCCTTTTCGGCCTTGGACCCGTTGATCCGTTCTGACATGCAGGACCTCCTGCTCGAACTCCAGAAGGAACTCCAGAAAACCATCGTGTTCATCACCCACGATCTGGACGAAGCCCTCAAACTCGCGGACCACCTTGTGATTCTCAAGGACGGGGAAGTCGTACAGCAGGGCGACCCTCAGGACATCCTCCTGAATCCCGGCGATCCCTACATTGTGGATTTCATTTCTGACATTAACCGGGCCCGGGTACTGCGTGTCCGATCGGTGATGAAAGAGCCCAGTGGCGAGGCACAGGACTATGCCGGAGACATTTCCGAGAAAGACAACCTCGAGTCCGTGCTGTCTCTTTCCGAAGGCGACACCAACCTGACATACCGGGTTGTCCGGGATGGCAAAACCGTTGGCGATCTGAGCATGAAAGAACTGACCAGAGCCCTTGTGCCCACTGCGGCTGCTTCGGAAGAACGCCAGAAAGGCCGATAAACGCAAAGCAGGTTACAAAGTTCCTCCGGGCGGCTATGCTTGAAGTATTCGCCGCCCGGAGTGTGGCTTCTGGTTCCTGCTCATGTTCAAACCACTGGTTCTGTTTCTGCTTTTGCTGTGCACTGCCTGTTCGCCCGACGATCCACCAGCTGCGGTGCCCGAAGGGCTGACGTCTGATGCTGTTCCCGCCGCTCAACCATCCTCCCCCGACACGCCCGAATCTGTCGTTGTTCTGGCTGCGGACCCCTGGTGTCCCCACAACTGCGTAGCTGGCTCTGAACAGGAAGGCTACATGGTCGACATTGCCAGAGAAGCCTTTGCCAGGGTTGGCCTGACCGTCCAATACGTCAACATGAGTTGGGCCCGCGCCCTGTACCAGGCTGAAGCTGGCGAAATCGATGGAGTGATCGGAGCATTTCCCGGCGATGCACCCGGCTTTTTGTTCCCGGAGAAGCCGGCTGGCCATTCGCGCACAGAGCTATTCACCCACCCTGACAGTACCTGGGTGTACAGCGGCATTGATTCCCTCCGGAATCAGACGCTACTGGCAATCAATGGTTACTCCTATTCCCCGGAACTGGACGCCTACATCGCCGCTCACCTGGACGATCCGGAACGGGTACTGGTTCTGTCCGGGCCGTCACCCTTGAGTCGTGCGATTCAACTGATCTGGGAACGCCGGACCGACGTGTTTCCAGAGGACCGCGAAGTGATGAACTGGGCCCAGAGGGAGCACCCGTCCCAGGGACGGCTCAGAAGCGCTGCACGGATCTACGAATCACCGATATATATTGCATTCTCCCCCCAGACGCCAACCGGTAAGAAGCGGGCGGAGCAGCTCTCCGAAGGTATTCGCGCCCTCGAGGCTTCCGGGCGGATCGGGCAGATCATGGCCCGTTACGGAATTGATCCTCCCGAGTTCCGATGAGCAACAATGGTTCGACCATCCAGCGTCAGCAGATTCAATTCCCCGTGCTTTCCGATACGGAAGGCTTTGATCTGACCGAGCAATTTCAGGAAACGCTCCTCCTGTTTCATCAGCGAAGGCGCACAGGCCATGCGGGTTGACGCAATCGAGTCAACATCAAGCCCTTCGCCGGTCAAACGATAGGTTCCGGCATAACGGTTACAGGATGCAGCCCCCACCACACGTTGGCCATCGAGAAACCGGACAGTCATCTGCGATAGTTCCATGACCGCCAGGCCATCCACCGTTTCAACAACCCACTCTACGCCACGCAGCAGGCGAACGGGATCGCCCCCGCATCCCTGATAGACGTCACCATTGATCGTCAGCCGTGCCTGTGCCGGATACTGGCTACCCGACATGCTGTCGTTACAGAGTTGACGGGCAACACGGAGCCTGACCCGGACACCCGAACCTTCAGCGACAAACGTCCGGCCATGGCGATCTGATTGCTCGAGCTGCGCGTCCAGACGCAATGGGGGCGTTGATTCATAGGGTCGCTCAAGCGTCAACTGACCCGCAGCCACTCGCACCCGCCAGAAGGGCTCGTTACCGCGGGCTTCAAAGGGATCTTCTATGGCACCTGGCTCCAGACACTCGGGGTAACGCTCACCATCAACGGTCAGAGACGCGCGCGCTCCCTTGCTCCAGAACCGGGTATCCGGGTTATCGGGCGCCACATAAAGCGCTCCGGACGCACTCTCCGCAGACTTGAGCAGCAGGCGCTGGTCGGCAAAATCGATGCCCAGCAACCCCGCATCGGTTTCCGCGACGCGAATATCCAGCTGACCACAGCTATAGGTGTTCGATGACGGCTTTTCCGGCATCAGCGATGCACAGGCGACAAGCGAGAGAGCCACGGTCAAGAGACAGGCGGCACGAAGAGTTCGAAGGCATTGCATTTTGGATATCCCTATCTCGATCGGTTAACGGCGCCAATTCTAGACAGGAATGCACAGGCGGGAAAGCGAATAACCGGAGCCGCCAGAAGGCGACTCCGGTTGGACGGGTTTGTCAGGATTTTTTACGACGGAATGCCAGACCGGTCAAACCCAGACCAAGCAACGCCAGGGTACCGGGCTCCGGCACGGAGACCGGAGGCTGTTCGGTAATCTCCTGTACTTTGATATCCACAAAGGCCTTGGTGAAGGAATCGGCGTACTGATTCGTGTCTCCTGCCCGGAGAATCTCAAGGTCCCAGCCTGCACCTCCCGACTGCATCGCAAGATCGACATAATCGGAAGTGGTATTGCCGTCACCGGAGGCACCCACGGTTCCCGCGCCCTCGCATACGGTGTAGCCACCGGATCCATCCGCTCTAAAACCATTACCGTTGCTGGCTACCCCAATGGCACCGGATTGCCCATCGCATTTAAAGCGGTTATTAACAACCACATTGAGCAACGCATTCAGCCGTTGTAGGCCCGAGAGCAGCCCCGATTTAGTCAGTGAATTGTTCTCATTATCACGATCTTCATCGGTGACGAGAATAAAATTAACCGCAGCACCCTCCCGACGGTCTGAGTTAACCATACCCATGGCCCAATCCAACGCATTCCAGCCATCTTCCGTTCCACCATTTGTCACCAAGTGTTTCGTCGCATCGCCAAATTGAACGGCACTCCCCCAATTCTGAACCTCATCTGCATCGGTATCCATATCATGGGCATGAGGATCAAAATGGGAACCCGATGTCGCCCCTCCAAAACCAATAAGGGAATAGCGGTTAGCCTCGGACACTCCCACTCCTTGAGAGATCAAACCGGACTCCAAGCCACTGATCATATCTCCCAACCAGTCGTGCTCACCCGCCATTGAGCCGGATTCGTCCACCAGAAAAACCACATCCGCGGTGGTCGGCACTGCCAATGCCGGTGAACTCATCAAAGCGGCGGCAGCCAGACCGGTCGCACTGGTCATCCATCGCTTGTTCATAACTGAACTCCTTCTCTAAGGTTCAATTTGTTGCAAGAGACAACTAAGCGTAAATCCTGCCAACCTGATTTTTTTTACTGCAAATCAGGAAACTGAAAAGAACCCCGAGTAGATATTTGCAAAATTCTGTAAAACACCTCGACACCCTGTAACCGCCCACAAACAGGTGGAATCCGAAAGTTGGCACCAACAGACAAGTCCGTATGTGAACGACATCCGGGTAAGCCCGCGCGGCTTCTCTACACTGATCCGGCTTTCCGCAGTATCGAAGCAGAATCCCTTACCGGCCTTGCACAAGGCCAAGCCTCTATCCAAAAACAACCAAAGGCTGAATGATCATGAAACACTTTCTAGCCAGGGCATTTGCGCCCTGTTTACTATTACTGCTGGTCATCGTTCCGACCGATCAGGCCCACGCGGGTGAGTCGGCACTGTTCCCGACGGCCTCGCTGGTTGCCGGTGTGCTAAACCAGCCGCTGTTTCCAGTCTCCGATGCCTACACCACCAACGACGACGTGGTGATCTACGGTGATGATGGCGTTAACCTGGAAGCCAATGTCTTCATCCCGACCTCCGGCCAATCCAGCTATCCGGCCATCATCTTCGTGAACAGCTGGGGACTGAACGAGTACGAATACCTGACCGCGGCCGGCCGGCTGGCCGAACAGGGCTATATTGTCCTGAGCTACAGCAGCCGCGGCTGGGGCAAATCCGGCGGCCTGATCAATACCGCCGGTCCCAAGGACATGGCAGATTTCAGCGCCGTTGTGGACTGGCTGATCACGAATACGCCGGCCGACCCTGCGGCTATTGGCGCTGCGGGAATCTCCTATGGTGCCGGGCTCAGTCTGCTTGGCGCCGCCCACGATCCCCGGGTCCGCGCTGTCGCGGCCATGAGTGGCTGGGGCAACCTGGCCGAGGCGCTGTATGGCCAACAGACTCCGCGGTTGGTCTGGGGCGAACTGCTGACCCTGACCGGCGAACTGATCGGGCATCCGGATCCGATCATCAATGAACTCTGGCAGAACATCCTCCACCAGCAGGACGTCGATACGACCATCGCCTGGGCCAACCAGCGTTCGCCGCTGTCCGTCGTCGATCAGCTGAACGCCAATGGGACCGCGGTGTACATGGCCAACAACTGGGGCGACAACCTGTTCCAGCCCAACAGCCCCCTGCGCCTGTTCCATCAGCTGAGCGGACCGAAACACATTGATCTGCAGCCCGGCACCCATGCCACGGTAGAGATCGTCGGTATGATCGGTGACGGCAATACCCACGTGTGGAATAACGTCCAGCGCTGGTTTGACCGTTATCTGAAAGGCCAGCCACTGGCCATGGAAGGGCAATCGCCGGTGCAGATGAAAATCAAGCTGAGCAACCGCTACGAGGGCTTCTCGAATTTCCCGGTGCCGGCAGCGCAGACCCGGCGTTGGTACCTTCATCCCCGCACCTGGTTCAGCCAGGGCGAGCTCAGTGATACGCCCTACCAGAGCTGGTTCGGGAAAACCGAATGGATCAGTTCCTGGGCCGGAACGCTGGCAGATACCGGCATCCCGCTGGCCTCCCAGCTCTTCGAACAGATCAATGTCCCGGTGGTGGCGCCGATACTGACACTGGGACGTGACCGAAGCATCTGGTTCCAGACCCCCAGGCTCGGTTCCCCGCTGAAGATCCGCGGGATACCGGAAACCACGATCCAGGTGACCCCGAAATCGGACCATCTGCAGCTGGTCGCGTACCTCTATGACATGGACTGGACAGGCACCGGCAAACTCATCACCCACGCTCCCATTACCGTGCCTGAGACCACACCGGGCAAGACCCTGGCACTGGACATCGATCTGGTCGCCACCGCCTACGATGTTCCCGCAGGCGACCGTCTGGTACTGGTCATCGACTCCCGGGATCTGCTCTACAAGTACCCCGACCAGGGCACCACATCGGTCGGTTTCGAGTTCAGCAACAACCGGGCTTCGACGCTTGAAGTCCCTGCCCTGTAGGTGACAGAAGTCCCGGCAGGACCTGCCGGGACTTCTGAAAAAGTCGGTTCGACGGTATGGTAGAGCTCTCTCAAGGTCAGGAAGACACCCATCATGACAGTCAGGCTCTACCAGTTCGCCATTTCCCATTACTGCGAGAAAATCCGGTGGGCGCTCGATTACAAGGGCGTCCGCTACGAGACGATCAACCTGTTGCCGGGCCAACACATTCGCCCGATCCGCTCACTGACCGGAAAGGCAACGTCGGTTCCGGTCCTCGATCACGACAGCGAGATTGTGCAGGGCTCAGCCGCCATCATCGATCACCTTGATAAAAGCTTTCCAGAGCATTCCCTGACGCCCGATGACCCGGAACAACGTCAACAGGCCCTGGACTGGGAACATCGCCTCGACGAAGAGGCCGGCCCTGCCGTGCGCTGCTGGTCTTACCACTACCTTTTGCAGCGACCCAAGCGGGTCATTCCGATGCTGGCCGCGGGCACGCCTTTCTATAATCGCTGGCTGTTGAGCCTGGCGTTCAGCCGTGTCGATGAAACCATGCGCCAGTGGATGAAAATCAATCAGAAAACCGCGGATGCCTCCGAGCGAATCATGGAATCCCTTCTAACGGAACTGGCGGAACACTACCGGCAACGTCCCTTCCTCGTGGGCGACCGGTTATCTCGGGCGGATCTTGCGGCAGGCGCCCTGTTCGCCCCCTTGTTCCAGCCCCGCCAATACCCCGTGCCATGGCCCGCACAGCAGAAACTTCTGCCCCCCATGCGGGACTGGCTCACGCGCATGGAGCCGAGCATCGCACCGCTACGGGAGCATTACCTGAAACACCGGGGGAGCTGACTCAGACCGTGTCGCAATGGGCCATTGGCATTGGCGTAATGTGACACCGCGCCGACCGGGGATTGTGGCACCATAACCTGACAACAAGACCCTTTGCGGATACGGCTATGACCCTGATCGACATGATGCAAAACGTGCTGGAGAGCAGTGGGCTGCTGCCCCTGTGGCACTTGATCGCACCCTGGCTGGCGCTGGACGAGCGCCAGCTTATCTTCGTGTTTGCAACCCCGGTCTTTATTGCCGTCGCCTTCTGGGAATATCTCCGGATACGACACGATCCCCGGTTGATGGATACCCGGGAGGCCATCCGGAATTTTGCCCTCGGCGCTGGCTACCAGGTCACCGAACTGCTGTTCGCCGGCATTATCGCGTTTCCTCTTTATGCGTTTTGTTACCACCACAGACTGTTTGACCTGGAGCTCAACGCCTTCACCGCTTTCGGAACCTTCCTGGGGGTGGATTTCTGTTTCTACTGGATGCACCGGGCCAGCCATCGGATGCGCTGGTTCTGGGCCGCTCATGTGGTACACCACTCGTCCGAACGGATGAACTTCTCCACCGCCATGCGCCAGAATGCCACCAATATTTTCAACGGTATGTGGATCTTCTACCTGCCACTGGCGCTGATCGGCTTCAATCCGGTCTGGATCGGTGTGGCCTACGCCTTTTCACTGGTGTATCAGTTTTTCATCCACACCACCCTGGTCGGACGACTGCCGGGCTGGCTCGAGCAGGTCTTCAATACCCCCAGCCACCACCGCGTCCACCACGGGCGCAACCCGGGATACATCGACCGGAATTACGGCGGCACACTGATACTCTGGGACCGACTGTTCGGCACCTTCGTCGACGAAGATGCCCAGGATCCACCCCGATACGGGATTACCCGTCCGGTGCGCTCCAATAATCTTATTGTCCTCTGGACTCACGAATACGTGGACCTGTTCCGCGACATGGCCCGGCCTGGCGGATTATGGTCACGACTCAAACACCTCTGGAAGCCGCCGGAATGGGAAAGGCCGGCATCAATGGATGAAAACAGCCCCCATGAACGAACACACTCTGAGTATTGAGGCCGCTGACGGCAGATCCATCAAGGGCACCCTCGTCGCCCCGGCAAACCCCGACGCAATCCTTGTCATTGCCCACGGCATGGCCGAACACGCCGGCCGGTACCTGGAGCTGGCACGCTGGATGGCCCAGCATGGCATAGCCGTGGTGGCCTGCAATCATCGGGGACACGGTCCCGAATGCCCGGCGGACCAAAGGGGGCACTACAGTGACGAGCAGGGTTGGTACAAAGTTACCGATGACCTGCACCGGGTCATTCTCCACAGCCGGCAGGCCTTTCCGGGCCTGCCGGTAAATCTTCTGGGCCATAGCATGGGCTCGTTCATCGCGCAGAGCGTGGCCCAGCAACATGGCTCCGACATCGACGCCCTGATTCTCAGCGCCACCAATCGAATCAACCGGGGTGAACTGCTGCCTTCACGGTTCCTGGTAGGCCTCATCCGGGCATTCCGGGGACGACGCCATCGCAGTCGCCTGATCGCAGGACTGACCTTCGGCAAATTCAACCGCCAGTTTCAGCCCAACCGTACCGATTACGACTGGCTCAGCCGCGATCCGGAGCAGGTGGACCAATACATTGCCGATCCCTACTGCGGGTTCGAATGTTCTGTCGGTCTGTGGCATGATTTCATAAGTGGTATGCTTTCCATCGATCCGAAAACCTGGCGACGGGATCTGCCGGTTCACCTGTTTGCCGGAACCCGGGACCCGGTCGGCGAAATGGGCGCGGGCATACGCACCCATTTCCAGGCCATTCGCGAGGCGGGTATTCAGACAGTGACTCTCAGACTCTTCGAGGAAGGCCGACACGAAATGCTGAACGAAGTGAACGCTGCCGAGGTGACCAACTACCTGTACTCCCTTTGTCGGCGCCAGGCTTCCAACACCAGTGCAACCGATGACAACCCGATTCCAACGACAGCCTGATGGTACGCATTGACGCGCCAGCGGTTTCCGCTCCGCTGTTCCGGGCCGTTGTCCTCCTGATCCTGCTTGTGACAGGGTCTCCGGGGTTTGCCGGCGAGGTCCGTATTGCCGTCGCTGCAAACTTTACCGACACGACGCACGCCCTGATCACCGCATTCGAGACCCGAACCGGCCACCGGGCATCCGCCAGCTTCGGGTCAACCGGGAAGCTCTACGCCCAGATCCGCAACGGGGCGCCTTTCGACGTCTTCCTCGCGGCCGACGCCAGACGCCCGCGACTTCTCGAGAAGGAAGGCCGGGCGGTAGCCGGCACCCGATTCACCTACGCCATCGGGAAACTGGCACTCTGGACCCCAGAGCCACATGCGTTCGAGAAACCGGAAGCTTTCCTGTCATCGACGGCGCTCGCCCGGGTCGCCATCGCGAATCCAAAAACGGCGCCTTACGGGCTTGCCGCCAGGCAGGCGCTGAAATCCATGAATCTCTGGGATTCGCTGCAACACCGAATCGTCCGGGGCGACTCGATCGCCCAGGCCTTCCAGTTTATTGCCTCCGGGAACGCCGGCGCCGGATTTGTCGCTCTGTCCCAAATCAAGTCCTGGGATGGCCAGGCGGGGACTCAATGGCTGGTCCCGCAATCCTATTACGCCCCTCTCGAGCAACAGGCGGTCCTGCTGGACCGGGGCAAGACGAACCCGGCAGCACAGGCCTGGCTCGACTTCCTGAAAAGCCCGGAAGCCACCGGTATCATTCAAGGATACGGGTATGAGGGCCTGAAGTGACTGGTAAGGGCCAATGATCGAGACCTACTGGGAACCCGCCTGGCTGACGCTCAAGCTGGCCGGACTGACAACGCTTCTGCTACTGATTGTCGGCACACCGATCGCCTGGTGGCTGGCCAGGACCAACCACTGGCTGCGCCAGCCGATTGCCGCCGTGGTCGCCTTGCCGCTGGTACTGCCACCAACCGTCCTGGGCTTCTATCTGCTCCTGGTCATGGGGCCGGAGGGCGTCGTTGGCCAACTGACGGAGAAACTGGGCATCGGCCTTCTGCCCTTCACGTTCGAAGGCCTGGTGGTTGCATCCATGCTGTACTCCCTGCCTTTTACCGTCCAGCCGCTCCAGAATGCCTTTGAATCAGTTCATGCGGGCTTTCTCGAAGCCGCTGCCACCTTGCGGGCATCGCCGCTGGACCGTTTCTTCACGGTCGTCGTCCCCATGGCCCGCAACGGTTTCCTGACCGCCGGGGTGCTGACCTTCGCCCATACCATTGGCGAATTCGGTGTCGTACTGATGATTGGGGGCAACATTCCCGGCGAGACCAAGGTTCTATCGGTCGCGATCTATGACCACGTAGAAGCCCTCGAGTATACCCAGGCCCACTGGATGGCCGCTTCGATGGTCGCCTTCTCCTTCGTCGTACTGGTAAGCCTGTACGCCCTCAAAGGGCGTCCGCGCGTGGAAATGGTCCGATGACCGGCCGTATTGATCTCGACTTCCGGTGCGAGTTTCCCGGCTTCCGCCTCGACGCACACCTGTCCGTGCCGGGCTCCGGGCTGACCGCCCTGTTTGGCCACTCCGGCTGCGGTAAAACCACATTGCTGCGCTGTATCGCCGGGCTCCAGCCCTGCACCGGGTCCCTGTCGGTCAATGGCGAGGTCTGGCAGGATTCAAAGGTCAATCTGCCGGTCCACCAGCGCCCACTGGCCTATGTGTTTCAGGACACCACCCTGTTCCCCCATCTGTCGGTCAAGCGAAACCTGGAGTTTGGTTATCGACGGATTCCCGAATCCGACCGGGCTCTGTCGTTCGACGATGTTGTCGCCTGGCTGGGGCTGGCCCGACTTCTCACGCGCATGCCGGCCGGATTGTCCGGCGGAGAACGTCAACGAGTCGCCATTGCCCGTGCCCTTCTGACCAGCCCGCAACTGCTGCTCATGGACGAACCCCTGTCGGCACTGGACCAGCGGAGCAAACAGGAAATCCTCCCCTATCTGGAGAACTTGCGTGACCGGCTGGCCATGCCAATCCTCTACGTTTCCCACTCGGTGTCCGAAGTGGCGCGTCTGGCGGATCACATTGTAATCATGGACCAGGGTCAGGTTGTCGACGAAGGGCCGCTGCAGGCCACGCTGGCTCGGCCAGACCAGCGCTTCGGACTGGAAGAGGACGCGGGCGTGATTCTGACTGCCCGCATTTCCGAGCGCGATGACACCTGGCACCTGGCCCGAGCCGAATTCGACGGTGGCGAACTCTGGCTCCGAACCGATGACCGCATGGCCGTTGGCAGTCGGCCCCGTCTCCAGGTCCTGGCCCGGGATGTCAGTATCGCTCTCACCCGCCAACCGGACCAGAGCATCCAGAATCTGCTGCCGGCGACCGTCGATGATATTGTCACCGACATCGCTCCGGGCACCTCGATGGTTCGTCTGATGGCGGGATCCACGCCTTTCCTGGCCAGGCTCACCAGCCGCTCGGTTCATACCCTCGGTCTCACGCCCGGCCAACCGGTCTGGATGCAGATCAAATCGGTCGCCATCGTCGACTGATACGCCCGTAAAGCGCGGTTTATGGCCCCTTTGGCCCTCTTCGAATCCGGAAGGGCGGAGTACCCTGCTCCTGACATTCCAACCCATTGCGTGATCCAAACCATGAACGGCACAGAACATCGCATCGCCAGTGACAACATCCAACTGCACGCCGTTACCGATGGCGATCCCGGGAACCCCGCCCTGGTCATGGTGCATGGGTATCCCGATAACCTCCGGGTATGGGACAGAATCGTCCCCGACCTGGCCCGTGAATTCTTTATCGTCCGTTATGACGTCCGCGGTGCTGGCTTGTCGGATAAACCCCGACGCACCCGGGACTATCGACTCCCCCTGCTCAGCCGGGACCTGGAGGCCGTCGTCGACACGCTGATTCCGGGCCGCAGCTTCCACCTGGTGGCCCATGACTGGGGGTCCATTCAGAGCTGGGAATCGGTCACCAACGGCCCGCTCACATCACGAATCCTGTCGTTCACATCCATCTCGGGCCCCAGCCTGGACCATGTCGGGTTCTGGCTGCGTGACCAGATTCGGGATATCAGGGGTGGGGGCACATTGCGGGTACTCAGGCAACTGGCCAGCTCGTGGTATGTCTTCCTGTTTCAGATACCTGTGGTTCCGGAGGCGATGTGGCAATCAGGACTGGATCGCCTGTGGCCGGGCATCCTGAAAAAGCACGAAGGCGTGACTGATGCCCGGTTCAGCCCTTTGCAAAAGGCCGATGGCCGATTTGGCGTCAAACTGTATCGCGCCAACTTTCTGGGGCATCTGATCAATCCGGCCAAACGCTACGCCCACTGTCCGGTCCAGGTTCTGCTACCCAGCAACGACAACTATGTGGGGCCCCAGCTATTTGACCAGCTGGTTCAATGGACAGGAAAGCTGACCCGGGTCGAACTGGATGCGCCGCATTGGGCCCCATTGACCGCACCGGACCAGGTTGTCAAAGCGATCCGGAATTTTGTGACCCAGCCCCCAAATCCGGCAAGCGGGACCTGAAATAACCCGGTGACGCCCTGCGCCGGGCAGTGGCGTCAATGTCTCTGCCGGCAATGCCTGTAACCCTCGCGGTCCTGATTCATCAGCGAGGGAATGCCCATGCAAACCAACCACTCATCGTTTAGTCAGCGCCTTCTGGCGCTGCTGGCCCTGGTTTTCCTGATCGTCGCGGTATCCGGCTGCTCGGCGATCGGCGCATCCATGAAGGCCACCCCGACCCTGAGCAACTGGGCCGGGTTCACCAGCATGCCGCTGGACGATTTGAAGGCACGCTACACCAATGAATACTCACGGTTTGTCCGGGTCAACGGCTACACCATTCACTATCAGGACCGGGGTTCCGGAGATCCGATCATACTGATGCATGGCATCTTCTCGGCACTTCAGACCTGGGACGCCTGGGCCGGAGAACTCGCCAAAACCCACCGGGTGATCGCCCTGGACATGCCGGGCTATGGACTCACCGGAGGCCCCCAAAACCCGGACGACTTCAACGAGGAAAGCGCACTGGACGCGTTTGAAGCGTTCGTCAACAAACTGGACCTGGACAGCGTCTCACTGGCCGGCAATTCACTGGGTGGCTACATCGCCGCACGATATGCGGCCCGCAACCCCGGCCGGGTCAGTCGACTGATCCTGCTCGATCCCTTTGGCTACCCTCAGGATACGCCCTGGATTCTCAGCCTCGCGACCTTTCCGCCCGTCGCCTTTATCGGAAACTACATCCAGCCGGCCTGGGCGGTGACGCTCAATCTGAACTGGGTTTATGGCGATGCCGACCGTATTCAGCAAAAGGATTACGTGCGCTACGTACAGATGAACCAGCGCCCCGGCGCCAAGCCGCTGTACATACGGACACTGAAGATGATTGAAGCCCGCGCCGAAAACTTTGATCCACCGCCCTTCAAGCGGATCACGGCCGAGACACTGTTGATGTGGGGTGGAGAGGACGACTGGGTACCGGTATCACTGGCCGGAAAATGGATGGCGGATATTCCACAGGCGCAACTGATTATCTACCCTTCGGCCGGGCATATTCCCATGGAAGAACTGCCGGAGGCGACCGTCCGTGATGCGGAGCGCTTCTTTGACCGGGGCCTGGAGGCGGTCGGGAGCCGGACCACCAGTCTGGAGCAGGCACTGAAGGGAACCTGAGGGCGGGTCGGCACCCGCCCCTTCACTCAGCGGGTGCCGTAGACCACCATGGTCTTGCCCTTGACCCGGACCAGCCCCTGATCTTCGAGGGTCTTGAGTACCCGACCGACCATCTCGCGGGAACAGCCGACGATGCGGCCAATTTCCTGCCGGGTGATCTTGATCTGCATGCCGTCGGGATGCGTCATGGCATCGGGCTCCTTGCAAAGATCCAGCAAGGTGCGGGCGACTCGCCCAGTCACATCCAGGAACGCCAGATCACCAACCTTGCGCGTGGTCTGACGCAGGCGAGAGGCCATCTGCTCGCCGATGAAATACAGCACACGGGGGTCCTGCTGGGCAATTTCCCGGAATTTGGTGTAGCTGATTTCGGCTACCTCGCACTCGGTCTTGGCCTTGACCCATGCACTTCGGGAGTCCATGTTGTCGAACAGCCCCATTTCACCGAAGAAGTCTCCGGCGTTCAGGTAGGCCATGATCATTTCACGACCATCATCGTCTTCGATAATGACCGTCACAGAGCCCTTGACGATGTAGAACAGGGAGTCGCTCTTGTCTCCGGCGTAGATGATGGTGCTCTTGGCGGGGTAACGCCGGCGATGACACTGTGACAGGAAGTAGTCCAGGTGCTTGGTTTTCTGCTCAACCGGCTTGACGATAGTGGCCATAGTGCGAGTCATGCCTCCTCAAAAACTGGCGGGTTCCGATGTTTGTTATTTAACCCGGCTTTCCCTGCGGGTTCTTTCATTTTTCTTGAAAAACACGCCAACTTATAACAAGAAGCCTTGTTCCGGGCAACCGGAAAGCATCTCCTGCGGCAACTTTGCGGGCGCCGGTGACGGCTGTTCCCCGGAGCCGACTGTGCTAGCATCCGCCTTCAACCAGACCTGACTAACGGAGACTGCCAAACCATGAAAGCAACCGTCGACTGGACCGGCAATGCCAGTTTCAAGGCCACCAGTGGCAGTGGCCACAGCGTTCAGCTGGATGGACCACCGGACCACGGAGGCGAGAACCTTGGCCCCCGGCCCATGGAGATGCTTCTGATGGGCGTCGGTGGTTGTTCCGCGTTTGACGTCATGAGCATTCTGAAGAAAAGTCGCCAGGACGTCACCGCCTGCCATACCGAACTCGAGGCAGAACGGGCAGACGCTGTCCCCGCCGTTTTCACAAAGATTCACCTGCACTTTGTGGTCAGCGGCCATGGCCTGAAGGAAAACCTGGTCAAGAGGGCGGTGAGCCTGTCAGCGGAGAAATACTGTTCGGCTTCCATAATGCTGGGCAAAGCGGGCGTTGAAATCACTCACAGCTATGAAATCCGTGACCCTGCGTGACGTACCTGAAGGTGCGTCATTCCGGCGGCAATTACGGATGCTAAAATGTCATTGCAAATACTATTCAACACCACTTGCGGTGTGCATAATACGCGCCTTCTCCGCCGGTCTGCGCAAAAGGTGAACAATGGATTCACCGGGTCAGTAGTCGGTGGCGGCCTCGGCAGGGAACCGGAAACGATACCGGTCCTGCAGTCATTCATCTCCAATGTCCGGAGGGGCTGAGCATGGAAACCAAACTCCAGCTGCACGGTTTCAACAACCTGACCAAATCCCTGAGTTTCAATATTTACGATATCTGTTACGCGCAGACCGAAGAACAACGCGAAGCCTACATCGACTATATCGATGAGATGTACAACGCCGAGCGTCTGACCCAGATCCTGACCGACGTGGTCAAGATCATCGGTGCCAATGTGCTCAACATCGCGCGTCAGGACTACGAACCCCACGGGGCGTCCGTAACCATGCTGATTGCTGAACACGAAGTCAGCAATGGCGAAACGGACAACGAGGAGTCACCGGGACCTCTTCCGGACACGATCCTGGCCCACCTCGACAAGAGC
Organism: Marinobacter koreensis; assembly: GCF_023156285.1. Lineage (GTDB taxonomy): Bacteria > Pseudomonadota > Gammaproteobacteria > Pseudomonadales > Oleiphilaceae > Marinobacter > Marinobacter koreensis. The sequence goes on from NZ_JAKZAJ010000002.1 coordinate 201,028, forward strand.
CACGTGACGGTTCACACCTACCCCGAGAGCCATCCTCACGACGGAGTCAGCACCTTCCGGGCCGATATCGATGTATCGACCTGTGGCCTGATTTCTCCCCTGAAGGTCCTCAACTACCTGATCCACAGCTTTGATTCCGATGTGGTAACGGTGGATTACCGGGTTCGCGGTTTCACCCGCGATGTGGATGGGACCAAGCATTACATCGACCACGACATCAACTCGATCCAGAATTACCTGACCGAGGATACCCAGAACGCGTATCAGATGATCGACGTCAACGTGTATCAGGAAAACCTGTTCCACACCAAGATGATGCTCAAGGATTTCAAACTGGACAATTACGTGTTCGGCGTGAATGCCAGCGACCTCGGTCCCGGCGAGGCTCAATCCATTGAAGAGCGCCTGCGGCGTGAAATGCTCGAGATTTTCTACTCCCGCAACGTCGAATAACGCTGTCCGATCAGCTTCAGGCGCGCCAACGGCGCGCCGGTTTCTACATCAAATTTTCTGAACATACCCGCCAGTATTCTCCGATTTCTTCCCGACCCGAAACGCAGTTCAATAGTCTCAACACATCGGATTTACCGAATTCAGGAGACATTGAACATGAAAACCGTCCTTGTTATCACCGCCAGCATCTTTGGCGAAAATGGCCAGTCTTCACAACTCGTCAACCGGACCCTGCAGCAGTTGCGCGAAACCCAAGGGGATTTCCGGACGATCCACCGGGATCTCGCAGCGAATCCCGTTCCCCACCTGGATGCCTCGCGTTTTGGCGCTTTTCTGGCCAGCCAGGAAAACCGGGATGGGGATCAGCAACGGATCGTGGATTATTCAGATTCCCTGATCAATGAAATTGTCGAGGCCGACGTCATCGTGATGGGAGTCCCCATGTACAACTTTGGCATCCCCTCCGCGCTCAAGGCCTACTTCGACCACATTGCCCGGGCGGGGATCACTTTCCGGTACACCGAGAACGGACCAGTGGGCCTGCTCGAGGACCGGCCTGTCTATGTGCTGGCGGCCAGGGGCGGAATCTACGCAGGTACCCCAAACGACTCCCAAACACCGTACATCCGGTCTTTCCTCGGCTTCATCGGGCTCAAGGACGTACATTTTATCTATGCTGAGGGCTTGAACCTGGGCGACGACCAGAAAGAAAGGGCGCTCGACCGCGCCGACCGGGACATTGAAACCCTGACCGCATGACATCGCGAATCACCTCAACACAGGAGGTTCACCACCATGACTGAACGTATGCTCAAACAGATCATCCCTGGCGCGGAAACATCCGACGGGGCCGGCGTTCGCATCAAGCGGTCTCTGGGACAACAACAGACGGTTCGGCTTGATCCGTTTCTGATGCTGGACGAGTTCGGATCGTCCGATGCCCGGGACTACATCGCCGGGTTCCCGTCACACCCGCACCGCGGTTTTGAGACGGTCACCTATATGATTGAGGGGCACATGCTCCACGAGGATCACCTCGGCAACCGCGGCAACCTGCGTAATGGCGGCGTCCAGTGGATGACGGCGGGAAGGGGCATCATCCATTCGGAGATGCCTCAGCAGGAAGCAGGCACCATGCGCGGTTTCCAGCTCTGGCTGAACCTTCCCGCCGCGGAGAAGATGACCGAGGCCGGCTACCGGGATATCCAGCCGGAAGACATTCCGGAGATGACTCTCCCGGGCGGGCGGATCAAGCTGATCGCCGGCGACCTGGTGATTGCAGGGGAGCGGGTTGTTGGGGCCGTCAGTAACCGCAGCACTCAGCCAGTCTATGCAGACCTGCATCTCGACCCGGGGGGCCGGGCAACCCTGCCCGTTCCGGCGAGCCATAATGCCCTGCTGTACCTGTACGAAGGCAGTGCAGGCGTTGCCGGGAAGGCGCTTCCCCTCAGCGCCGCCAGCGTGCTGGACGACGGCGATGAAGTGACCGTTACCGCCGGCGATACGGGAGCCAGGCTGTTGCTCATTGCGGGCAAACCCATCGGCGAGCCGGTGGTTCAGTATGGCCCCTTCGTGATGAATACCCGAGAGGAAATCGAGCAGGCCCTTCGGGATTACCGGGACGGAACGCTGACAGCCTGACCAGCCCCTCAACCGTAGGGTCTTTGCTCTATCAACTGGCGCAGCCTGGGTCTGATGATCAGATCCATGGCCAGCGCCATCTTGTTACCTGGAACCACGAGGGTGTCGTACCGGGACAGGCTGCTTCCCGGAATCATCTGGAGCAGCCTGGTAAAGGCAACATCGCTCGAATCCCGGAACCGGATGACCACCATACTTTCATCTTCCGTGGGAACGTCCCGCACCACAAACGGGTTGGAGGTATCCACCAACGGTACCCGCTGGAAATTGATGTCGGTATTGGAGAACTGCGGCACGATGTCGTGGACGTAGTCGTCCATGCGGTTGATGATGGTCTGGACCACGGCTTCTTCGCTGTAGCCGCGCTGGTTGGTATCCCGGTGGATCTTCTGGATCCACTCCAGATTGACGATAGGTACCACGCCGATCAGAAGATCCACGTACTGGGCGATATCATAGGCCTCGCTGACGACACCCCCATGTAACCCCTCATAAAACAGCAGATCGGAGTCGGGAGCCAACGGCCCCCAGGTCGTAAAGGTCCCCGGCTTATGCCCTGCCTCGATGAGGTCCCGGTCTTCATCGTGAACATACTGCCGGTACCGGCCGTTACCGGACTGACCGTAATCGAAGAACAGGGCCTCCAGCTTGTCAATGTGATTGGCGGCCAGGGCAAAGTGGTTGCGCTCACCGAACTGCCCCTTGGCGGCCAATCGGGCCATCTGTTCCCGGTTATAGCGGTGAAAACTGTCCCCACTGACCATGGCCGCCTGCAGCTTCTCGCTGGCAAACATGCGACGGAAAATACGCCCTGTAGTGGTCGTGCCGGCGCCGCTGGAGCCGGTAACCGCAATAATCGGATGGCGCTTTGACATGCAGGAGACCGCTCCCGAAATCAGGAAAGACTGTCGAGGGATCGGGGCTTTTCCACCACGAATCCCTGAGCGTAATCCACGCCCAATTGACTCAGCATATCCAGAACCTCACGGGATTCAACCTGCGAGGCGATGATTTCCCGTTTCATGTAGTGCGCCATATCCACCATGGATTTGACCATTGCCCGGTCGGTTTCGCTGGAGGTCAGCTGACTGGTAAAAGCACTGTCGATCTTGATGAGGTCCACGGGCAAGGAGCGCATAAAATGGAAAGAACTGGGCCCACTGCCAAAATTGCCCAGGCAGAAACGGCAACCGAGTTCTTTCATCTCGCCAATAAAGTCCGCCACGCTCTCTACGTCGTTGATGGCCGACGCCTCGGTGAGTTCGAACCAGAGTCGTTCGATGGGCGCGTCTTTTTCGCTGAGCTTTTCGTAGATGAATTCCAGCAGCGTCTGGTCGTTGAGACTGTAGCCCGACAGGTTGATGCACACGCCGCCGAAATGTCGTGGGTCTGGCGCATTGACCCGCAGCCAATCCAGCATGTGGCCGACCACCCAACGATCCACTGTCTGCATGCGGTCATAACGCTCGGCCATCCGCACGAAATCGTGGCCGGTAATCAGGTTGCCGGCATCGTCGTACATGCTGATGAGGATCTCGTACTGCGGCGCCATGACGGTACCGGGGTGAAGTGGAATGATCTTCTGGCAGCGCAGAAGCATCCGTTCCTCATCCAGGTTGCCCAGACTCGCCACCTTGGCGGCGATCTGCTCCTGACGCAACTGGTCATCGGCATCGGGCGCATATTCAACGACCTGACCCGGGCCCTGCTGCCTCGCCGTTGAAAGTGCCTGCTCCGACGCCCGCAGCCACCGCTCCGCATTGACCAACGCCGGCAGCGTCGGCACCAGGCCGGCACTGGCCGACAACTGGTAGGAACGGCCACCGAACCGGAAGGGTTCGGCCTCAATCAATCGGATCAATTCTTTGGCGGCGTCCAGACCACGCTCCGCGGGCACCAGCATGGCAAACTCGTTACCGCTGAGCCTTGCCACCGGCATGCCATCGGCCACGTGTTGCTTGAGCAGTTCCGAAACCTGCTTGAGGGCTTCATCCCCTGACTGGTAACCGGCGGTATCGTTCAGCAGGCGGAACCCCCGGAGATCCAAACGGAGAAGCGCCCGCTCGTCTTCCTGACGGGCGAGTTGCTGGTCGAGCATTCGCTCGAATTCACGACGCCCCAGCAAACCGGTCAGCTCGTCGTGAGTGGAAGCCCAGGACAGTTGATCGTAGACATTCCGCACCATGCGATCGATGCTTTCATCCACCAACGGCCGCTCATACTGACTGTCGGGCACAATGATGCCCTTGCGCATCTGCCGCGCAAGGGATTCCAGATCAAGCTCCACCACGCGCATACCCTGGTGGTTTACAAACACGAACCGGCTGAACCCACGGGCAATCCAGACCAGCCGGATGTACTGGGGCTCATCCGGTTTCTCCTGGTCCCGGAGCCAGTCGCCGGTCCGGAGCTGCTGGGCCCGGTTAATCCAGCGTTGCAGGCTCTTCTGCTCCCGCTCCGACAGAACCTGCTTCTTCTCTTCCTCAGCCTGCGCTTCGGGAACCTCCACCATTTCCGGCGCCTTGTCGGGGCTGCGAACCAGAAACTGCTTCAGCTCATCGCGGATCTGCGAGGAGGGCATATGATTGCTTGAAATGGACGCCAGGCCATCCTGTATGACGCGCAGCAGCTCCGGGAGATTGATGGAACTGTCGGGATCATCGGCGAACGCCAGCAGGGAGTCGATCACCGACAGATAATCCTGCCAGAGCTGGCTGTCCGGGCCCTGACGAATCCAGGTCAGGGACAACAGGTCACGCCAGCCACCATCGAGCAGACTCAACACCGCTTTGGGCACCCGGCGCCCGGCCAACCGATCGTTCAGCACTTCGGAAACGGCCTTCTTGGACTCGGAGACTTTCTGCGCGCCTTCCGCCGCGGCGGTGACCCGCTCGACATTACGCCGGTAGACCAGATTCTGTCGGTCGATGAGCGAATCCAGCTCCTGTACCGTCTGCTCAAACACGCCGGTATCCTGTTCGAAGTCGGTGGCAATACGCTGGATCAGCTCATCAATCCGTCTCTGGACCACCGGATTGATCCGCCCGCCTTTGACACCCAGCTGGGCCAGACGATTCATGACGCCCCTGACCGGACTGTTCTGGTCATCGAAGAAAGACGGATCCCGCATCACCACCTTCAGTACCGGAACCTCCAGCTGACGCATGCGACCCTGGGCGTATTCGCTCAGCTTCGGGCTTTCCACCACGCTACGGAAAAACCGGTCGACCACGTCCAGCGTATCCTGTTGCTCTTCGTCAAGCCGATGCTCACCGCTTTCCTTTATCCGCTCGACCACCCGCTCCTTCAGCGGCAGAGCGTCATGTTCGGCATCCGCCTGGACCGACTGCACCTGAAGCTGCTGCAGTTCACGCTGGAATTCTCCGGAGGACAGCGGCCGGGCCCCCGGGGGAAAGGCAACCGGCTCCTGATCCCCCCGGGACAACCGACTGGCGGTCAGGGTTGAGACCAGGTTCCGGACCGTTGCAAACGCCGTCTGCGCGGCCTGGGCATAGCCGCGGAACTCCTGACCCACACGACTTGGGATCGACCGTGGACGGGGGGTGGCGTCCTCTGCTGGCGGATTTTCCCTGGCAGCGGGTTCGGCAGTCGGGGCGGGAGGCGCTGCCTCCGCCCCTGCGGGCTTCTTTGGCTGTTGCTCGCTCAGGTACTTGCTCAGGTCCAGGTCAGGCAGTACACCGTGACGAATCAGTATATTGTTGAGTTCCTGGTAAAGCGGCGCCAACTCGCGGAGCACGGTATGCTCAAAGGCCTTGAGGCAGACCTTTTCCACTTCCCGCGACAGCTTCAGCTGGTTGAGACCGGCATGAAAGGCTTCGCAGACCAGCGAAGGCCCTAAAGGATTGTGATGCCCGGTTGCGTTGGCGACACCCAGTTCATCCAGGCGCAACTTCAACTGCAACAGGTCGCCACGGTAGAGAGTGTCGGCCTTGGTGACCATAACGCGGATGGTCAGCCAATCTTCAAATTCCCCCTTGTCCACAATCGACAGTTCCGATCCGGGGAATCCCTTCGGCGCCGGCTTGAGTGGCGACTCCAGGCTTTTGGACATGTAATGCCAGATAGCTCGCTGGCGGGACTGAATCTGACCGGAAGCGTCCATGTATTCATTGGCGAGCTGGTCATTGGAGGCGCGCTGGGCGGCCTGTTTGAGATCCGCTGCCATGCGCACAACGCAGGCATCCATCAGCGGCTCGATGTATTGGGTTACCGCCCTGGCCGACTGATGCAGAACAAACTGGGTCCGGTCATTGGGAGGACGCAGCGAAGACCGGTCCTGATGGCGGGAGCCACCACACAGCTTGAGCATCGCTTCAACCGCATCCGGGTTGGAACGGGTGAAGCTGACTCCCATGGCACCCTGGATCCGGCGTACCGGGCTGACGTGAAGCTCATGTCGACGGTTACCCTCGGGGCTCCGAAAACGCACGACGAGCTCTGACGATCCGCCGTTCGAAAGCGCCTGGTCCAGTTTCCGGGAGGTATCACCGGAATAACGAATGAATAACCCTTCGGCACAGAAATCGGCGATCTGGCACGGCCACGACTGGCCATTACCCACCTCGATCTGGGCAGCCAACTTGATGGGCTGACGGGGACTACTACGACGTTCTTTTGAATCCATGAACAACCTGATATCTCGCACCACCACCCCACCAAGGGCCTACACCCCTGCGGCGGCTGACGTCCCTGATACGGTGGACTGGACCACCGGCTACTAAGGGAACCATGACTGTAATATAGTGGCCAGGTTCCAACAGGCAACCGGCCCCAGTATAACACCCGGACCCATGAAACAGCTTAGTCAGATCTATCTTGTTTTGCTACTGATCTGCGGGACCACCGCATGCACCACTGTCGAATATTACGGGCAGGCGATCTCCGGACACATCCGCCTTTTGGCCAACGCCCAACCCATTTCCGACGTCATCGCTGATCCGGAGACGACTCCGGCTCTGAGAAACAGCCTCCGGGTGGCGCTCAACGCCCGGATCTTTGCCAGGGATTCCCTGGCGTTACCCGTCGGCGATGCCTTTCTCGAGTATACGGAACTGGGACGCCCCTGGGTCGTGGTCAACCTGGTTGCGGTCCCGGAATTCTCACTGACGCCCCACCATTGGTGCTACCCCGTCCTCGGCTGCCAGGCCTACCGGGGCTACTTCAACCTCGACGACGCCAAACGGGAACAGTCGGCATTCAAACAACAGGGCTTCGATACCTTGATCGGAGCCGTTACCGCCTATTCCACGCTGGGCTGGTTTGATGATCCGCTGCAATCCGGGTTCACGGCCCTCTCAAATGACCGGATGGTGGCACTGATGTTCCACGAACTGGCCCATCGGGTGGTTTACGTCGACAATGCGACCGACTTCAATGAGAGTTTTGCCACGGCGGTTGAACTGGAGGGCCTCAGACGCTGGCTGATCCAGCGTGGCGAAGCCGACCACTTCCCGGCGATCGAGGCACGGCTGGAACGTCGCCGTCAGACACAGGCTCTGGTGACAGACACCACCAACCGCCTGAAAGCACTGTATCGGCAGGCCGACACCCTGGCACCACAAACGCTCAGGGATCGCAAACAGGCATTACTCAATGATCTGGCAGAGCGCTACGCAGCGGCTTCGGAGCACTGGGCGGAACCCGGTCCATTCGGACCACCGCCCGTCACGCTGAACAATGCCAACCTGGCCCTGTTTCGCCAATACAACCACCTGGTTCCGGGCTTCCGCCAGTTGCTGAAAGACTGCGACAACCGCTTTCCGGTTTTCTACGATGCCGTCAAAACTCTGGCCAGCCTGCCCGAAGAACAACGCTCAGCCAGGCTGCGCGCGCTCTCACAACGGTTTACAGAAGACCTTTGACGCACGTTTGGTATTGTAGGAGGCCAGTTTCGGGCCCGGCAGTGACTGCACGGAACTCGGCAGGAATCCCCGCTCCCGGAACCAGTGCTCGGTCTGCGTGGTAAGTACAAACAGCTTGGTAATGCCCTGACTCCTGGCCATCTTCTCGATCATCGAGAGAATATCATCGCCGCGACCGGACCGCCGATAGGCAGGGTCCACGGCGAAACAGGAGAGCTCGCCCGCACCTTCGTCCGGATAATGATAAAGGGCCGCGCACCCGACAATAGTGCCATCGCGCTCTGCCACCACGAACTGGTCGATTTCCGTTTCCAGCATTTCACGGGACCGCCTGACCAGGATGCCCTGCTCTTCGAGCGGCTGTACCAGCTCAAGGATGCCACCGATGTCCTCCACCCTCGCCTGACGGAGCTGTTCATAATGGTCGCTACTGACCAGTGTGCCCGACCCGTCCCGGGTGAACAGCTCCTCCAGCAGCGCACCGTCCTGGATATAGCTGATGATGTGAGCACGCCTTACGCCCTTGATACAGGCATCACAGGCAGCCTGAAGCAGCGCTGCGTCATGCCCTGTGACCTTGCCCGCCGCCAAACGTTCCGAGGCCTGGCGGGCCGAAAGTTCGCGGATCAGGGACCCGTCCTCTTCCAGTACACCCGGATCGTCGATAAACACGATCAGCTTCTCCGCCTGAAGAGCCGCCGCCACCTGGCTGCCAACATCCTCGTAGGAGAGATTGAAGGTATCACCGGTGGGCGAGTAACCCATGGGCGGCAACAACACGATGTGCCCGAGCTCGAGCAGCTTTTCGATGCCAGCGGTATCGATACGGCGAACCTTCCCGGTGTAGCCGAAATCCAGGCCATCCAGCACGCCAACGGGCTTCGCCGCCACGTAGTTACCGCTGCTCACACGGATCCGGGCATTGTGCATCGGAGAATTGACCAGTCCCATGGACAGTTGGCTCTCCAGATACGACCGGAGGCCTCCAATCGCCTCCATCACCTTGGGCAGATCCCGTTCGGGGGTGATGCGGAGCCCCTGGGAAAACTCTGACTGAACACCGGCGTGATCCAGACAGCGCTGTATCTGGGGACGGGCTCCGAAGGCAACCACCAATCGCACCCCAAGACTGGCCAGAAGGGCGATATCGTGCAGTATGTTGATGAAGTTGCCGTGTTCAATGGCATCGCCCGGCAACGTCAGCACCACCGTCCTGCCCCGATGCGCATTGATATAGGGCGAGGAGTGGCGAAACCCGTGCAGCCAGTCGTTCGATTTCAATTCGGAGTCTCCGCTAAAGACAAAATTGCTTGATCAGTCCCCGGAGGATCCGGACGGTCGGATCCAGCTGGGACAGTTCCAGATATTCGTCGGGCTGATGCGCCTGATCGATGGATCCCGGCCCCATGACCAGGGTTTCCAGGCCCAGCTTCTGCAACCATGGAGCCTCGGTGGCAAACGCCACCGCATGGGCCGTGTGCCCGGTCAGCTTTTCACAGGCCAGCACCAGTTCGGCATCAGCCTTCGTTTCAAATGGCGGAACGCCATCAAACAGCGGTTCGAACAGCAAGGAGAGCGAGCGCCGCTCGGCGACCGGCCGGATTCTCTCCAGAATCGTTTGCCGGAGGGTATCCATGTCCATACCAGGCAGGGGCCGAAGGTCAAAATGCAGTTCACAGTCGGCACAGATCCGGTTCGGATTGTCACCCCCGTGGATGCACCCCAGATTGAGCGTCGGTACCTGAACCTCGAAATTCGGATTCTGATACTTCGCCTGCCATTGCTCCCGCAACGTGAGCAGCTCGGTCAGGGCCTCGTGCATACCCTCCAGAGCATTGTGACCCAGGGCAGGGTTTGAAGAATGACCGGACTGGCCGTCAAACCGAAGGCGCTCCATCATGATGCCCTTGTGCATCCGCACCGGCCTGAGCCCGGTCGGTTCGCCGATCACCGCGTAACGGGCCTTGGGGCGTCCGGCCTCTGCCAGTGCGCGAGCACCGTTCATCGAGCTTTCCTCGTCCGCCGTCGCCAGAATGATCAGCGGCTGCCGAAGCTGAACACCGACCACCTCCCGGGCAGCTTCAATGGCAAGCGGAAAGAAGCCCTTCATATCGCAGGTACCCAGGCCGTACCATCGTCCGTCCCGTTCGGTCAGGGTAAAGGGATCGCTCTGCCAGCGCTGGTCATCGAACGGAACGGTATCGGTGTGGCCGGATAGAACCAGGCCACCGGGCCCCTGACCCAGCGTGGCAATGAGATTGAATTTGCCGGGCGCACCGGGAACCTCGAGTATCTCGACATCGAACCCCATCGGCTCCAACCAGTCCGCGAGTGTGCGGATGACCGCCTCGTTACTGTGGTCCCATTTGGGCGAAGCGCTGCTGATGGACGGTTGCGCGATCAGTCGGGCCAGCATGGATTTGAGATCCGGTAAGGCACCTGTTGTGCCTGCGGCATTCGACATAACGCCCCCTCAGCCCGTCCCGGGCCTTGTCGCTGTCATTGGTTGTGGCCACGTCGCCAGACTTCGAAGCCGGTGACGGCCCTCAATTTCATCGGGTAGGTGACCTCCCCGCCGGCGACGACCCTCGCGACTTCGAGTTCCTGATCAGTGACGCCCACCAGGCGACCCTCTACCACGTTACCGTTGGACAGGGTGATTCTCACCCGATGGCCAACCCAGTTCGCGGCCTGTTCCACCGGGTCAGCATACCACCGCTGAACCTTGGCATCGCCGCTTTGCTCCGGCTCCTGTAATGGCGGCTTCGACGACGGCTGCTCTGGCTCGGCCGTAATGGTTTGAAGGAACACATCCGGCACCACCGAGCCATTGTATTCGACGCGCCAGTCAGACCCGTCGGCTTCAGCCCCGGCATCATGGACCGGTATACCAAACCATGGCTTCGACGGATGCAGCGCCACCGTCAACTCACCGCCTTCGGTCAACCACTGCCGATAGAGCGCCAGCAACTGACCACTTGCCGTCATGCCGCGGGCCTCGAGAGCCGCTTCCAGGTCACTGGCGGCCTGTGAGGCCCAGTCACCCGTTGCCACTCCCACTTCCCGCGAACAGTATGCTGCGACACGTCGCATCAGGCCTCCATCCCGGACGGTGACGATCATCGGCGCTCTGGCATTCGTAAGCAGCGTATCAAGGGACATCAGATCGATTCTGGCGCCGTCCCACTGAAGCTCCAGGCTTCCGGTGCCGGCGGTATTCAGCTCCGCATGCACGCCATCTGCCTGCTGCTGCACCAGCGCTTCCCCGGCCAGGCCGGTAATGCCCATACGCATCAGGTCTCCACTGCCAAGCTGTTGCCGTGGATCCGGTGCGCAGGAAAGCTGAATAAGCGCCGGTTTGCCATCGACCTTCCGACCCTCTGCCGTCACCCAGTTCCGGAACATGGTGGGCTCAAGCACCATTCCCAGGCCGTCTGCCTGAAGACTCCATTGCGATGGCAGGCGGGCTGGATCTGCCAGCACCTCCAGCAACGTCAGGGGCGAACCGGCATCGAAGACGATATGACCGATGTCCAGGGGACGGGTCAGCCGGAAATCCTGCCAACTGGCGTTGGTCAGCCGTATGTGGCCATCCAGTCCGGAACTCACACTGCCCCGATCGAGAACGCCGGCCGGCTCCAGCTCCATCCGGAGTTCCGCCAGTCGCTGATCCGCCAGCCACCAGACAGCCCCTTTGTAGGCGGCAAAGCCCAGGATGGCGAGCAGGATCAACCATGTCATTAGACGCTTCATGCGGAAACTCCAGAAACCACGTATCAGTTGCGGGAAATCAGCGTACCGACGCCCTCGTCGGTAAAGATTTCCAGCAAACAGGCATGCGCCACACGCCCGTCAATGATGTGGGAGGTGCGAACACCGTTCTCGACTGCGCTCAGCGCACAGCGGATTTTCGGCAACATGCCACCATAGATGGTTCCGTCGTCAATCAGGTCGTTCACCTGCTGCGCGGTCAGGCCGGTCAACACCTTGTCGTCCTTGCTCTTGAGGCCGGAGACATTGGTCAGCAGCATCAGCTTCTCGGCTTTCATCGCCTCTGCCACCTTGCCCGCCACCAGATCGGCATTGATGTTGTATGACGCACCATCCGGACCAACCCCGATCGGCGCGATGACCGGAATCACGTTGCTGCGGGTCAGCATCTCGATGACCTCGACATTGACACTGGCAACCTCCCCCACGTGTCCGATATCGATAATCTCCGGCTTTGCGAATTCATCCGTCCGGTTGACCACTTCCAGCTTACGGGCACGGATCAGATTGGCATCCTTCCCGGTCAGACCAACAGCGGTGCCGCCATGGGCATTGATCAATGAAACGATTTCCTTGTTTACCTGACCGCCGAGGACCATCTCGACGACATCCATCGTTTCCTCGTCGGTCACCCGCATGCCGTTGACAAACCGGGATTCGATATTCAACCGCTTGAGCAGCTCACCGATCTGGGGCCCGCCTCCGTGAACCACAATGGGATTGATACCCACCAGCTTCATCAGCACCACATCGCGCGCGAAACTGCTCTTGAGTTCCTCATTCTCCATGGCGTTACCGCCATACTTGATCACCACGGTCTTGCCGGTAAACCGTTGAATGTAGGGCAGGCCTTTGCTCAGTACCGAGGCCACCTGCATAGCTGTATCACGATCCAGCGCCATGTTGTTCCTTACCTTTACAGAAAACGTTGATACTTGGACGGAGAGCAACCGGACATCAGAAGCTGATCTGCAGATCCGGCGCCACTTTGGCCAACTGCTCCCGGAACACCGCCTCGATTCGGGCAAGGGCATCGTCGGTCTCACCCTCGAACCGCAGCACCAGAACCGGCGTTGTGTTCGAGGCCCGGCACAGGCCCCAGCCATCCGCATAGTCGACCCGGATGCCATCAATGGTGCTGATATTGCCATCGCCGAAGTCGGCCTCCTGGCCAAGGCGCTCAATAATGGCGAACTTGGTGCTCTCCGTCACCTCGACATTCAGTTCGGGCGTGCTGATATCCTCCGGGAAATCGGCGAATACCTCGTCGCAATGGCGATCCTCGATCCCGAGAATCTCCAACAGCCTCGCCGCGGAATAGAGGCCATCGTCGAAGCCATACCAGCGCTCTCCGAAAAAGATGTGGCCGCTCATCTCACCGGCCAGCAGGGCCCCGGTTTCCTTCATTTTGGCCTTGATCAGGGAATGCCCCGTTTTCCACATAATGGGACGACCGCCGGCCTCCGACACAATGCTCGCCAGGCGCCGGGTGCATTTGACGTCGTAGATCACATCGGCCCCAGGGTTCCGGGAGACCACATCCCGGGCAAACAGCATCAGCAACCGGTCGGGCCAGATGATCTTGCCGGTGTTGGTAACCACGCCCACGCGATCACCATCGCCATCGAAAGCTATGCCCAGATCGGCACCTTCCGATTTGACCCTGGCAATCAGATCCGCAAGGTTATCCGGCTTGCCGGGGTCCGGATGATGATTCGGGAAATCGCCGTCTACTTCACAGTAAAGCGGGATGACCTCGCAGCCGAGTTCCTCGATCAGCATGGGGCCGAGTTCACCAGCAATACCATTGCCTGCATCCACCACCACTTTGAGCGGCGCGGCCACCGCCACGTCTCCGACAATCCGATCAAGATAGGCCCTGCGGACATCCTGGGCCGACTGACTGCCCTGCCCCGTGGCCAGGTCACCTGTCTGGATGCGCTGATACAGCCCCTGGATCGCTTCACCGGAGAGGGTTTCCCCTCCCAGCATGATTTTCAGGCCGTTGTAGTTCGCCGGGTTGTGGCTGCCGGTCACCATCACGCCGGAGCCTGTCTGCAGTTCGTGGGTGGCAAAGTAAAGAACCGGCGTCGGCACCGCTCCGATGTCGATGACATCACATCCGGTAGCCATGATTCCACGGGCCAGGGCGCTGGCCAGTTCCGGACTGGAGTGGCGGCCATCGTAGCCAATGCACAGGCTACTGACTCCCCGCGCGGCGGCCTCCGAACCGATGGCGCGACCGATCACCTGCACAATGTCGGGAGACAGGGTCTCGCCAACAATGCCGCGAATGTCATACGCCCGGAAAATTTCCGGCGCGATATCGACCGCCGGCGCCGAGACTTCCTCGACTTCCGGGGCGTCGGTAGCACCAAACACGGTCTCATCACTGTTACCGAAGCCAAGGACGTCCTCGTCGCCATCGAGCATATCAATGTCCGGCATTTCCTTGTCCTGGAACAGAGGTTCGTCTGCTGAAGACTGAGTCGACGGGCCTGCCATCGGTGCAGCCTTTGGACGGGCGGTTTCCACCGCCCTGGCCAGACGTTTCTCCACCACCTGGGAGAGCCGACCCAGGACTTCTGCCATGGACGCCACCATCTCCCAACGCAGGCCCGGCTGTTTGGCCCTCTCTCCGCCAAATACCTTGTGGGACCACTGGATCAGCGCAGCAACGTCCTGCCGAAGGCCCCGCTGGGCATTACTGAGGAGCATCCAGACCACAATAGCCGCCAGCAATGCCGGCACGCCGATCAGCAGTGCCAACATCACAATATCAACGGGCGCCGCCGGCTTTCGTGCCGGGGTGTAGGTGACGGACCAGTCGGGGTTCGACAAATCGCGGGTTACCGCATCCCCCGAGCCATTGCCCTTGCTGACCACCACCCGGGAGGTTCCGGATACTGTCTGGACCAGGGCAAGTCGCCCGCCCAGGTTGGTATTGACCACATTTAACAGGGGCTGAAGAACCGATGCGTCAAAGACCACCAGCATGCTGCCCACCACGGCATTGGAGGAGGGATTCCGCACGGGCGATGCCATCTGAAGATACCACTGGGCATTCCGGGGCACGGCTTCCGGCGTTACACGCTCACCGGCCGCTGCCTTGCGTGCCATCTCAAGGCCCGCGAAACCGAGCAACTCATCGCCGTTGGCGGAGCGGGGAATCTGTCGATAGGGGAACAGATAAACGGCCGCCACCCCGGGCAGGGCGCCGGCCAACTCCTGCTGTACCGATTCCAGAGGCACACGGTTGCCGATGGCCTCGGCCACATAAGCCTGCGAAGCCAGGCCGTCGACGCTGCGGGCCATCAGACTGAGATACTGGTCGAAGCGCTGCGCAGCGGCAGCGACTTCCTGGCTTTTCTGCGATTCCAGACGATCGCCACCGGCGGGTTCCACCACCAGGAAATGAGCCAGAGCCACAGCCACAACACCGGCAACGAGAACCACCAGCGCCTGGCTGATTGCAACGGCTCCCAAACCGCGCCGTTTCGGGCCGCTGGTCTTTTCAGGGCTGTTGCCAGCGGATTTTTTCCCGACCGGCGCTGTGTCCGATACATCCTCGGAAGACTTCTTTCTACCCAGCTTCATAGTCCATCCTGCGATTCTAATTTTTTGGTTCTGGACAAGCGGTTATCCGCCAAGTATAGACGGCGCAACAAGCCCTTGCGCGCCTCCCGACCGGTACCGCTAACGGGTGCCGGTCGAGCCGAAGCCACCCTCACCCCGGCTGCTGCTGTCAAACCGGTCCACGACCTCGAACTCGGCCTGGACCACCGGCACCAGAATCAGCTGGGCGATACGCTCGCCCACATCCACTGAAAATGTGGAGTTGCCCCGATTCCAGCAGGACACCATCAGTTCGCCCTGGTAATCCGAGTCGATGAGCCCCACGAGATTGCCCAGTACAATGCCATGCTTGTGGCCCAGTCCGCTGCGCGGGAGGATCATGGCCGCCAGCGACGGGTCGGCGATATGGATCGACAGCCCTGTCGGAATCAGCGATGTCTGCCCGGGCTCCAGCACCAGGGGTTCACTCAGGCAGGCCCGAAGGTCCAGGCCGGCAGAGCCTTCAGTGGCGTATTCAGGAAAGGGAATGGTGGTTCCAATCCGGTCATCAAGAATCCGGACCTGCAAATTTTTCTTGGTCATGAATTGGTTTCCAGGTGTTGGCTGATCAGCGCCACCAGACGGGTGGCAATGTTCCGCTTCGTGTCCGGGCCGATATGCTCCCGCCCATCGGACCAGAACACCGTGACCGCGTTATTGTCGCTGTTGAATCCCATACCGGGTGTGGACACATCGTTGGCCACAATCATGTCGAGTTTCTTACGGGCCATCTTGTCGAGGGCATACCGGTCGACGTCGTTGGTTTCTGCTGCGAAGCCAACGCTAAACGGCGCATCCGGCCGAGCGGCAACGGTGGCAAGCGTGTCCGGATTCTTGACCAGATCAAGGGAGAGGGTCTCACGGGTTTTCTTGATCTTGTCGCCGGCGCAGGTTTCCGGGCGATAGTCTGCCACTGCCGCCGTGGCGATAAATACATCGCTTCCGGCATCGACCGCAGCCATGGATTCACGCAACATGTCCTCGGCGGTGACAACCGACCGGAGTTCAACACCGGCGGGTACGGGTATCGACACCGGACCACTGACCAGTACCACGTTGGCCCCCGCATCCCGGGCCGCCGCAGCCAGCGCATAACCCATCTTTCCAGAGCTGTGATTGCTGATGTATCGCACCGGGTCGATCGGCTCCCGCGTGGGGCCCGCAGTAATCACGACCCGCTTGCCGCGAAGCGGACCATCCTGGGGATCCAGGATCCGTGCCGCCAGCACCTCCGGTTCGAGCATACGGCCAGGGCCGATATCGCCACAGGCCTGGTCGCCCTGATCCGGCCCCCAGATGCGGATCTGGGGATCAGACAACAGTAAAGACAGGTTCCGCTGCGTTCGATGATTGCGCCACATGGCCTGATTCATCGCCGGCGCCACCACAATGGGCGACTCCGTTGCGCAGCAAACGGTGGTCAGCAGATCGTCTGCGAGACCATTGGCCAACCGGGCCATGAAATCCGCAGAAGCCGGAGCCACCAGAATCTGCTCGGCCCATTTGGCCAGTTCGATGTGCCCCATGCCGGCTTCGGCTTCGGGATCCAGGAGCGACGTGCGGACCGGCTCCCCACTCAATGCCTGAAAGGTCAGGGGCGTTACGAATGCTTCAGCACCCCGGGTCATGACCACGCGGACTTCACACCCCGCCTTTTTCAGGTGGCGGACCAGCTCTGCACTTTTATAGGCGGCTATGCCGCCGGTTACTCCTACGAGAATTCGCCTGGCACCCATACCGGTTCCGTAATTCCTTAAAAAGAAAGGGGTATAAGATAGCATGCCCGACCAGACAGGACAGCCAGAGGAACCCCCTCAACGTTTACTGAATGTTACTTTTTAAAGTAACCTTTGTAACCCCGAGAACGGGTTCCGGTGCCGGATGCGCCGGAGATCACCCTGATACCTGCAAGGAATGCGCTTCATGACACCCGATCCCTGGCCTGCGGACGAACGCCCGCGGGAACGCCTGCTTCAGCATGGCCCCGAAAGTCTCTCCGATGCCGAGCTTCTGGCCATCTTCCTGCGGACCGGCACTCCTGGCACCCCGGTCATGGCGCTGGCCCGCAATCTTATTCAGCAATTCGGTGGCCTGCGGACGTTGCTGGCCGCGTCCCGGCGCCAGTTCTGTGAAGTCAAAGGACTGGGCTCTGCCAAGTTCGCCCAGGTCCAGGCGGCTATGGAAATGGCGCGACGGGTGATGGACGAGCCGCTGCGGCAGGGGGACCCACTTCGTTCCCCCGCTGACACCCGACGGTTTCTGACCAGCCGTCTCGGCACCTATCCTCACGAGGTGTTCGCCGGTCTGTTTCTGGACAATCGACATCGGGTGATCCAGTACCGTGAACTTTTCCGCGGCACGATAGACGGCGCGGCGGTCTATCCCAGGGAAGTGGTGCGTCAGGCGCTTGAGGACAATGCCGCTGCGGTCATCTTCGCCCACAACCATCCCTCGGGCGTGGCAGAACCCAGCCAGGCGGACATTTCCCTGACCCGCAGACTGAAGGACGCACTTGGCCTCGTCGATATCAGGGTTCTTGACCATATGGTTGTCGGGCATGGTGAGGTAATATCCCTTGCCGAACGAGGATTGATGTAGGTGACACCTTCGGGACGCCGGAGAGCTGGCCAATTTCCCAACAATTTTTTGCGTTGGGGGGCGAGTTCTGGTATAAAAGCGTCCCTTTCTGGCGGCGTCTGGCAGGCAGCGTTCCGTTTTCAAGGCGCGAACCGGGAGCAAGCAGGCTCCCCGGCAACCAGAGACGCATAAACAACGAATTCGTATTGATTGAGACCACTGCTCAGGTCGGAGGCAAGTATGTCCAGAGTTTGTCAGGTTACCGGTAAGCGTCCGGTATCCGGTAACAACGTATCCCACGCGATGAACCACACTCGTCGCCGTTTTCTGCCGAATCTGCAGAACCACCGTTTCTGGGTTGAGTCCGAGAAGCGCTTCGTGAAGCTGCGCGTATCCACCAAGGGCATGCGCATCATCGACAAAAAAGGCATTGACGCTGTGCTGGCCGATCTTCGTGCCCGCGGCGAGAAAGTATAAGGAGCCGCATCATGCGCGAGAAAATCAAGCTGGTTTCATCAGCAGGTACTGGTCACTTCTACACGACCAAAAAGAACAAGCGTAACACTCCGGAAAAAATCGCTATCAAAAAGTACGATCCGGTTGTTCGCAAGCACGTTGAGTACAAGGAAGCCAAGATCAAGTAATTCTGATCAGGCTTTCGAAAAAACCCGGCATTTGCCGGGTTTTTTTTATGGCAGGAAGAAAAGCGGCGTGATCAGAACTTTTCCAGGTACCCCTTGGGCAAAGCCACATCCATGGCGATGGGAAGATGGTCTGACACGGGATAACTCACCACCTCGGATCGGCGAATCTCCAGGCTGGGGCTGACCAGTATGTGGTCCAGCGCCTTTTCTGGCCGCCAGCTCGGAAAACTGTGGGCGGTCGCCGGCAACGGCACAAGATCCGTCTCTCTCAGGGGGGTGTTGGAGAGCAACTCTTCCGCATGGTTATTCATGTCCCCCATCAGCACGACATGCTCATAGTCGGCAATCTGCTCACGAATATACCCCAGCTGGCGCTGCTGGGCCGCTTTACTCAACGACAGGTGCATCAGAACCAGAACCAGTGGATCGTCTTCCGCGCCATAGCGGGCAATGATCGCACCACGCCCGGGGATCAGTCCGGGGAGCCGATGCTCCGTCACATCAAGGGGACGGAACCGGCTCAATAGCCCGTTGGAATGCTGTGCAAACTGACCCAGGTTCCGGTTGAGCTGCTGATACCAGTAGGGAATGCCGGCGGCTTCGGCCAGATACTGAACCTGATTGATGTAACCGCTTCGCAGGCTACCCCCATCACACTCCTGCAACGCCACCACATCGTAACTGCTGATCAGTCGCGCAATGCGATCCAGATTTTCAATGCGGTTGCGGTGTGGCAGGACATGTTGCCAGCTGCGGGTCAGGTAGTGTCGGTAAGAGGAGGTATTGATGCCAACCTGGATGTTAAAGGTCAGCAGACGGATGTGACGGTGAGGCTCGAACTCGGGGACGTGCTCGAGCCCGGAGCAGCGTCCCCTCGGGACCTGCTCCGACCGGATCAACTCACTGAACTGTTTCCGAATACGTTTGTACATGATGCGGCAGCACTACCCTGCCCGATTCCCCGGGTGACCGACTTGAACCAGCCAGCAAGCCACCGGCTACTGGCTTTGCGCGTGCTCTTTGGCGACCAGGAAGTCCACCACCTTGAGCATGTTTTCGAAGCTGCCGGCCATCGTGGCCGTGACGGTGTACTTCCCATTAACCAGCATAGTCGGTGTGCCGGTGACACGCGCGCCCCGAACTTTTGCCTGGGCCTGCTGGAGCTTTGCGTTCACGCCGAAGCTGTTGTAATTCTTCAGGAATTCGTCCGGATCAATCCCTTTTGTGGCCAGGAATGCCGCCAGCGATTTACCGTCGTTCAGCGGCTTGTGCTCTCCTGCCAGAGCCTCATACAGCGCATCGTGAACCTTCTCCCGCTGACCCATGGCCTCCAGGGCATAGAACGCCCGGGCATGTGGTTCCCAGGATTTCCCCAAGGCCGCCGGAATGCGGACAAAGTTGACGTAATCCGGGGCATTCTTCTCCCAGGCCTGAGCCAGAGGCTTGAAGCGGTAGCAATGCGGGCAGCCGTACCAGAAAATCTCAGCCACTTCGACGCCCTTTTCACTCTCCGTGGGCACAGGGGTCTCGAGCTTTTTGTAATGCACACCTTCCTGCCATTGGGTTTCAGCGCTGGCCGTACCGGTCACCATCACCGCCAGCGCCAGGAAGGCGGCCACTCCAAAGGTTCTGAACATGCAACTACTCCGTTTTCCCGAATTGGTTTGAAAGGGATTATGACCCACACACCGCCAAAAGTTCCACGCCACAACAACCGATGCGACATTACGTGATGGTAAGCAGCCACAAAAAAACCCCGCATCGCGGGGTTTTTCAACAACAGCGGCCAGCCTCAGTGGAGCCCGGACACGTAGTTGGCGACCGCTTCGATTTCTGCATCGGTCAGCTTCGCGGCAACGTCCATCATGATCGCCGAATTGGAATCGGTCGCACGTGAGCCACTGCGATAGGCTTTCAACTGGGCCATGACGTATTCCGCATTCTGGCCACCCAGGCGGGGGAAACCGCCCGGCTCGTTACCAAGCCCCTGGGGGTTATGACATCCCGCACAGGCCGGGACACCCGACGCCAGATTACCGCCGCGGTACAGAGCCTCACCCTGCGCGATGAGCGCCGGGTCTGCCTGATTGACGATCATTTCCTGGCCATCCATGTAGGCCGCCAGGTTCTGCAGATCCTGCTTGGACATGTTGTCCAGAATACCGGCCATCTGAGGCACGGCACGCTTACCGGACTGGATGGCCTGCAACTGGTTGAACAGGTACTTCTCGCCCAGCCCGGACAGTTTCGGGTAGGATCCCATCACCGGCTTCTGGCCACCCTGGCCATGACACCCGGCACATACTGCTGCTTTCTGTTCACCTGCCTGAGGATCTCCGGCGCCATACGCCAGCGACGTGAGGCTGACACCAAGAACCACTCCTGCGATCAGTTTTTTCATGCTCGCTCCACTTCTCTCATCTTGAAAGTATTCTTAACATGCAGCCGGCAGGCACTGACAGGCAGGCTCAAAACCGAGGCTGATAGCGGTCGCGCCAAGCGCACCACCCAGAATTGGTGTAGCATTATACATTAATCATCGGTAACTGAAATCCAAAGGGAAGCCAACCGTAGTGGACCCTGATCTGACTCAAAAATCCGTCTCTTTTAACAGCGCCCGTTTTCTGATCAGCGCATCCAGGCTGAACGAATGTCCGCCCGATTCCGGGGCGGAAATCGCCTTCGCCGGACGCTCGAATGCGGGGAAATCCAGTGCCCTGAACACGATCACTGCCAACGGCAAACTCGCCCGCACCTCAAAAACCCCGGGGCGGACACGGCTGATCAACTTTTTTTCGTTGAACCGGGAAGACTGCCGGCTCGTCGACCTGCCCGGTTACGGCTACGCAAAAGTCTCCCGGGACATGAAAGACGACTGGCAACAGCACCTGGGGCATTACCTCAATGATCGTCGCTGCCTTCGCGGGCTGGTACTGGTGATGGACATCCGGCATCCGTTGACGGATTTCGACCAGATGATGGTCGAGTGGTGCGAGCATAATCGCCTGCCGCTCATGATACTCGCCACCAAGGCGGACAAGCTGAAATTTGGCCAGGCCAAGACCGCCATGCTCGGTATCGCGAAAAAGCTTGAGAACTACCAGTGCCTGGAGCATCTGATCATGTTCTCAGCCACCTCCAAACGGGGTGTTGAAGAATGCCGGGAGGCACTGAACGACTGGCTGACAGCATCCTGAACGAAAAAACCGGTCTGCCAGACGACAGACCGGTGAAACGTCAGGGTTTGCGACGTGCTAAAACCTGAGAACTCACTCAGGAGACGCAAGGAATGTCCGATTTTCCCAACGTCACTGACTTTGACGGACAATCCGGCAAAGAGTTCCGGAATTTGTCTATTTTTTAATCAAACGCTGAATCAGCCACTCACGCTGGTAACGAAGGGCGATACTGCTCCCTCAGCGCCATCACCTGTTCCCGGTACGCCGGTGTCAGGTAGGGAATCTCGAGGGTGAGCACCTGATAGATGCCCTGCTTCAGTTCCGTCAGAGTCAGGTTGTTGGAATCTTCGGCTGCGTGTGCGGTTTTCAGGAACGCCATCCAGTTGGTGATCACCAGCCAGACATTGAGTGACATCGCGGTTCGAAGATCCACCGGTTGAGGTTCGATGATGCCCGCCTCCGCCATCTTTTCAAAAATCAGGCGAATGGATCCCAGGCACCGATTCGTAAAGTCCCGGTAATCCCGGCGCAACCGGTTGTCACTGTCGAGCAGATACTCCAGGTCCCGGTGAAAAAACCGGTAACTCCAAAGGCCATCGAACACCGACTCCAGATAGAACGTGAGGTCTTCGAGCGTCAGCGACCGGTCCTCCGGGATATCCAGGTAAAAATCGACCAGCTTTTCGTACTCGAGAAAGATCTCGTAGATGATGTCTGACTTGTTCCGGAAGTGGTAATAGAGGTTTCCGGGGGAAATCGCCAGATGAGCCGCAATGTGGTTCGTCGTGACGTTCCGCTCGCCTCGTTCATTGAACAGTTCGAGGCTGGCCAGAAGGATTTTGTCTCTTGTTTTCATAGGGATGTCGATACTCTTTGGTGATCGCGCGATGACTGGCCCGATAGGCCATCGGGCCTTGCTTGACTCACTAGAGTATATACTCTAATAATAGACCCTGATGCAAATTGGCTACTTTTTGGCCACACCACAACAAGACGCACCCGGCCACTGAACCGGTTGCACTGAGGAGAGCGTCATGGCTGCCACCGTTGTCCAGCTGACTGAAAGCAAGAAGCACATTCAGCATACACACCGTGTCTTCGAGGAACAGAAAAAGGCTTTTCGCAGCAATACCATGCCTTCGCTGGCGGAGCGCCAGGAGAATCTCAAGCGCCTCAAACGCGCACTGCTGACCCACCAGGATCGGCTACTGGAAGCGATCGACCGGGATTTCAGTTGCCGTTCCAGGGACGAGTCCCTGATCGCCGAGGTGATGCCTTCCATCCAGGGCATCAACTACACCCTGAAGAACCTCGCCGGCTGGATGAAACCCTCCCGTCGTCACGTCTCGGTGCTGTTCCAGCCCGCCAGCAACCAGGTGCACTACCAGCCCAAGGGTGTGGTTGGGGTGATTGTGCCCTGGAACTACCCGCTTTACCTGGCCGTCGGACCACTGGTGGCTTCGCTGGCGGCCGGCAACCGAACCATGATCAAGATGTCCGAGTACACGCCGCATACCTCGGCGCTGTTCAAGGAGATCATCGAGGCTACGTTCCCGGAAGACCTGGTATGTGTGATCAACGGTGAAGCCGACGTGGCAGCCGATTTCTCGTCCCGTCCGTTCGATCACCTCCTGTTCACCGGCTCAACCTCCGTCGGCAAGATGGTCATGCGGGCGGCAGCGGAAAATCTCACACCGGTAACCCTGGAACTGGGCGGCAAGTCACCGGCGATCGTGTCACCGGACGTACCCATGGAAGATGCCGCCCAACGGATCGCCTTTGGCAAGGCGTTTAACGCCGGGCAAACCTGCGTTGCACCGGATTATGTGCTGTGTCCGTCCGATCGGGTCCAGGCGTTTGTCGATGAGTTCCGCAGTCGCTTCGCCGAAATGTACCCGACCCTGCGCGACAACGACGACTACACCGCCATCATCAACGAACGGCAATACGACCGGCTGCAGGGGTACATTGAGGATGCCCGGGCGAAGGGCGCCGAGATTATCGAAATCAACCCCGCCCGCGAGGACCTCAAAGACGGTACCCGCAAGATTCCCCTGACACTGGTGCTCAAGACCACGCCGGACATGAAACTCATGCAGGACGAAATCTTTGGCCCCATCCTTCCGGTTGTGGCCTACGGCACACTTGAGGAAGCCATCCACTACATCAACGAACGTCCCCGGCCGCTGGCGCTCTACTTCTTTGGCTACGACCGGGATCACCAACGTCAGGTCGTTGAGAGCACCCTGTCCGGCGGCATGTGTATTAACGACGCCCTGATGCATGTCGCCCAGGATGACCTGCCGTTTGGCGGCATTGGCGATTCGGGGATGGGTCATTATCACGGCAAGGAAGGCTTCCTGACCTTCTCCCATCACCGGGCCATTTTCACCAAGCAGAAATTCAACAGCGGCAAGTTTGTGTATGCACCCCACGGCACCGCCGCGCATAAGATGGTGTACAAGCTGTTTATCCGCTGACCTGTACCCCCAGGATCGGTGCGAAAACCGGTCCTGCGGTGATCCTTACGACAACAACAAAAGACACGCCAACATGACCCAACAGAACCACGCCCCTGACAGTGAAGGAACCGGGACCGGACTGGATCGCCGGAGTTTTCTGAAAACCGGACTTGGTGGTGCCCTTTTCCTTGGCACCGTCAGCGTGACCGCCGGCCTGTCCGGATGCGCCTCCGCGCCCGCCGGTCGGATCACGGCTGAGGGCACCCGGATGGATGCCAGTTACAACTTCCGCTTTCTGACCCGTGATGATATCCAGCTGTTCCAGGCCTTGCTCCCGGCCATTGTCGGCCCCGGCCTGCCAGAGCAGCCCGAGGCGCGCCGACAGGCAATCGCCGGCACCATCGAGCGTATCGATTCCGGCATTCACCAGTTCGGTCCTGCAAACCAGGCCGAACTGCGGAGACTGTTTGACCTGCTCAATTTTGGCCTGACGCGTGTCACCGTGGCCCGGGTCTGGTCCAGCTGGCCCAATGTGACGACCTCCGAGGCAGACGCCTTTCTCGAACGCTGGCGTACCAGCAGCATCGGGCTGTTCAACAAGGGCTATATTGCACTGACCAAGATCAGCAACGTCGCCTTTTACGGCTATGAGGATTTCTGGCACCTGTCCGGTTATCCCGGCCCGCCTCAATATGCGGTCGACGCCCTGCCCCAATTCCACAACGCCTGATTTCCGGCAGACCAACGGAGCGAAACATGCAGTCAAACGATGTCATTGGACAGGGCCTTGCGTCCGGCTGGAAAGTCACCGACGGTGCAACCCTGACCGAAAACCAGACCGTGGAAGCGGATGTGGTGGTGATCGGCACCGGCGCCGGGGGCGGCACCACAGCCGAGATCCTTGCCCGGGCAGGCCTCTCCGTCATCCTGGTGGAGGAAGGCCGGCTGTATTACCAGAAAGATTTCAAGATGGACGAGCTTACCTCCTACGCCAATCTGTATCAGGAGGGCATGAGCCGGGTCACCCGGGATGGGGCAATCGCCATCCTGCAGGGACGCTGTGTCGGTGGCTCCACGACGGTCAACTGGACCAGCAGTTTCCGGACACCGGACGAAACACTGAACTACTGGGCCGAGCAGTTTGGCCTGGAAGCGCTGACACCCACCGCCATGGCGCCGTGGTTCGAGGGACGAGAAGAACGCCACAACATGGCGCCCTGGGATATGGATCCGAACGTCAACAACGACATTCTGAGACAGGGCTGCGCCTCCCTGGGCTACAGCTGGGACATCATTCCCCGGAACGTCAAGGGATGCTGGAATCTCGGCTATTGCGGCGTCGGTTGCCCGACCAATGCCAAGCAGGGCGCCTTGCTGACCACGGTTCCCGGCGCCCTGAACCACAACGCACACCTGTTCCACGGGCTCCGGGCGGACCGCCTGGTCATGGACCAGGACCGGATCGATCGCCTCGAAGCCAGCGCCATGGGTGCCGACGGCGTCACGCCGTCCGGAATCACCATCACCCTGAAGGCCCGGCATTTTGTCGCCGCCGCCAGTGCCATCGGCACCCCGGGTCTGTTGTTGCGGTCGGACATACCGGATCCCTATGGCCGGCTCGGCAAGCGATCCTTTATCCACCCGGTGAATGCGTCCGTTGCCGACATGCCCGAAAAAGTCGATCCCTTCTACGGCGCGCCTCAGTCGGTCTATTCCGATCACTTCAACTTTCTTCAGGGCGTGAACGGTCCGGTCGGCTACAAGCTGGAGGTCCCACCCCTGCACCCGGCCATGTCCAGCGGTGTCATCCCCGGCCACGGCCAGGCCCAGGCTGACAATATGGCCAGACTGCCCTGGATGAACTCGGTCATCGCCCTGCTTCGCGACGGATTCCATCCGGACAGCCCCGGTGGCACCATCAGCCTGCGCGACGACGGCAGCCCGGTACTCGACTATCCCGTGAGCGATTATCTCTGGGACGGCCTGCGCCGGGCCTATCACACCATGGCAGAAGTGCAGTTCGCTGCAGGCGCCAAGCGGGTGCGCCCGGTTCACATGGACGCCGGGTGGTATACCAGCCTGGCCGAGGCCCGGGCGGCGATTGATCGCCTGCCGATGGAACTGCACCGGGTTCGTCTGTTCACCGCCCACCAGATGGGCGGCTGCGGCATGGGTGCCAGACCGGAGGAATCGGTCGTCAATGGTTTCGGGGAACACCACCAGGTCCGCAACCTGAGCGTGCACGACGCGTCGATTTTCCCCACCAGCATAGGGGCAAATCCCCAGCTCTCTGTCTACACACTGGCGGCCCGCAACAGCACGCGGCTGGCCGCGAAACTGGCCGGATAAAGCGCCATCTCCGAAGCCAGGGACGGCTTCGCTGCAACTACAGAACCCCCGGGAATGCTGATATGATTGCAGCCAGCGAATAAAGGAGCTGTGCATGTCCAAAGTCATCTACCCGGGCACCTTTGATCCCATCACCAACGGCCACACCGATCTTATCGAACGGGCCGGCCGAATGTTCGACGAAATCGTTGTCGCCGTCGCCTACAACCCCAAGAAGCAGCCACTTCTCAACCTTGAGGAACGCTGCGATCTGGTCCGCAAGGCTACCGCCCACCTGTCGAATGTCACGGTCACGGGCTTCAGCAACCTGCTGGCGGATTTTGTCAGGGAACAGGGCGCCACCGTCATCCTCCGGGGGCTGCGCGCCGTCTCCGACTTCGAGTACGAATTCCAGTTGGCAGACATGAACCGGCGACTGGCACCAGAGGTGGAGAGTGTGTTCCTGACACCCGCCAATCACCTGTCGTACATTTCCTCCACCCTGATTCGGGAAATCGCATCGCTGGGCGGGGATGTATCCGAGTTTGTCGACCCGGCTGTCGAGGCCGCCCTGAAACAGAAGTTCAACTGAGCCTGAGGAAACGCAGATGGCCCTGATGATTACCGACGAATGCATCAACTGCGACGTCTGTGAACCGGAGTGCCCCAACGAGGCAATTGCTCCGGGCGATGAGATCTACGTGATTGACCCGAACAAATGCACCGAGTGTGTCGGCCATTACGATGAGCCGCAATGTCAGCAGGTGTGTCCGGTGGACTGTATCCCACTGGATCCGGAACATGCCGAATCGAAAGATCAGCTGATGGAAAAATATCATCGCCTGACGGGCCTGTAACGGCTCGGCCAGCCATAAAAAAAGCCCCGAATGGGGCTTTTTTTATGCGGTATGGCACCGTCAGAGAACCGGCGGCAGGGGCACCTCAATATCCTTGTTCACTTTCACCACCATATCGTTCAGCGTGGCATCCATCACCAGTCTCTCGCCCTTTTCCACCAGCAGACCCTGTTTGATCATAGGTGCTGCCTGCATCCGGATTTCCGGATAGTTCTCCACCAGCGATAGTGGCAGTCCGAAATGCAGTGTCCCGGTCAGACGTTGCATCACCAGCAACATGCCAGACCGGTCATCGCCGGACAGTTCCGGATGCCGGACACTCATAGTTCCCTTTACCTCGCCCTCGGGCGTGGCAATGCTCAGTTCCGGGATCGCAAACTCGAAACCGGCAGCAGCAAGATCTCTCAGCGCGCCGTTCATTTGCTGAATGGCCGCCATCTGCTGTTCCATGTCCGGCGCCCCGGCGTCTGACTGACTGACTTCCTGCAGGCTCGACAGGCCGGAGGTAAAGGCATCCCAGCTCGCCACATCAAGATCATTCAGTGCCACGACCAGTCGGTGAGGACCATAGGTGCCGGCCTCCGAGGAGACCGACTTCAGATTCACGTCCATCCGTGAATCCAGACGGGCACCGTCGTCACGAGACTCGCTGGAGCTGGCGATCCGAAGCCCTTCCAGCGAGACAGAAGCACCAGTCTTCGGGCTCAGGCTCATCGACGCAAGGCTCAGTTCGCCATTCCCGGTCCAGACTTCTCCGGACAGGTGTTCCATAATTTGTTGCAGGTGCACGCCTGAAAAACGCAGTTCCGCATCCCCGTTTGTGAGGGTCACATCCGAGACCTGGGCGAACGCATGGACCTCCTGGCCCTGATCACTGAACTCGAGCTTCGCCGTGCCGGGGCTCAGGGTGACGCTCTCGCCGGACTCCGGATTACGAATACGGGTGGCGGGCACATCGAACGTCAGCGTCGCCGTCCCCCAGACGCGGGTTTCCAGTGTCAGCTTCGGTTCTTTTCCGGCGAACCAGTTGGCGTCCGCGGCCGACCAGCCGTCGACGGGGCGAAGATGAATCAGACTTCCGGTAACGCCATGGCTGACGTCCGCATGCAGGCGGTATCGGTGGGAATCGCCCGTCTCCGGATTGGCGATGACGACAGCCAGCTGAATGTCCGAGCCCAATATTCCGCGTCGGTAGTCACTGGTCTCCATGTGCATGAACGGCTGGGCATCGTTCACTTCGGTTGTGGCCTGCTGCCACTGGTACTCCGTCAGGTACCCCACCCCCCAGGGCAGGGCACCGGCGACAACCAGCACAACGGCGCCGGCAATAATCCATTTGCGCTTCAAGGGCGCCTCCGTTATCGATCAGGTTTTTCCGGTCAGGCGATCCAGCAGGACCAGCTGGGATGCGAGTCGCTCCTCACCTTCCGCTGGTTGATTCTGCAGATAGCTGCCATCCGACTGCAAGACCCACGACTGACAATTGTCGGCCAGATAGGTATCGAGGTCCTCTTTCACGCGTGCAACCAGAGACGGATCCTCGATGGGGAACGCGGTCTCCACCCGACTCAGCAGGTTGCGCTCCATGCCATCGGCACTGGAGCAGTAGACCTCCGTTTTGCCGTTGTTGCCAAAATAGTACACCCGCGTGTGTTCAAGGAAACGACCAATGATCGACCGGACCCGGATGTTGTCCGACAACCCCGGGACCTGCGGGCGAAGACAGCAAATGCCACGGATGATCAGGTCGATCTGCACGCCAGCCTGCGAGGCCCGGTACAGGGCCTTGATCAACTGGGTTTCCGTCAGGGCATTGAACTTCAGAATGATGCGTCCGTTTTCGCCAAACTCCGCCTCCCGCTCAATCAGGGCAAGCAGGCGGGTATGCAGGGTGAACGGGGCATGGAACAGTTTCTTGATCTTCAGCGCCTTGCCCATGCCGGTCAACTGCTGGAACAGCTTGTTGACGTCATCACCAATCGACTCGTCACAGGTCATGAAACTGTAATCGGTGTAGAGCCGGGCATTGCCGGCATGGTAGTTACCGGTACCAAGATGCACATAGCGACGAAGACGGCCTTCCTCACGACGGACGATGAGAATCATCTTGGCGTGGGTCTTGTAGCCGACAACCCCGTAAACCACGATCACACCAGCCTCCTGGAGGCGACTCGCCAACTCCAGGTTCTCCGCCTCGCTGAACCGGGCCCGGAGTTCGATAACGGCAGTCACCTCCTTGCCACGACGCGCCGCATCGGCCAGGGCCTCGACGATTTCCGAATCGGCCCCGGTGCGGTAGAGGGTCTGCCGGATGGCCAGAACGTGCGGGTCCTTGGCGGCCTGGCGCAGCAGGTCGACAACGGGACTGAAATTCTCATAGGGATGCAGCAGCAGGATCGGTCGCTTGCGAATCGCATCGAACATCGAATCCCTGCTGCGAATCTGTTTCGGAATCGAGGGAGAGAATCCCGAATAGGTCAGATCCGGGCGATCCACCAGGCCGTTGACGGCCATCAGCCGGGTCAGGTTGACCGGTCCATGGACCTGGTACAGGTCGCGCTCGGTCAGGCCGAACTCGGTCAGCAGGAATTCCATCATTTCCTGCGGGCAGTTGTCCGCCACCTCCAGGCGCACACCGTCACCGAAACGCCGGCTCAGCAACTCGCCTCTCAGCGCAGAGGCCAGATCCTCAAGGTCGTCTTCGAGTTCCAGGTCGGCGTTGCGGGTCAAACGGAACTGATAGCAGCCCTTCACTTCCATGCCTGGAAACAGTTCATCGGCGTGAGCGTGAATCATCGACGACAGAAACACCAGGTTGTCGCCCTCGCCGCAAACGTCGTCCGGCAGCCTCACCAGCCGTGGCAATGACCGGGGGGCCGGCACGATCGCCATGCCGGTCTCGCGACCAAAGGCGTCCTTGCCATCCAGCTCGACGATGAAGTTGAGACTTTTATTCACCAGTCTCGGGAACGGATGGGACGGGTCCAGCCCGATGGGACTGACCACCGGCAGAATTTCTTCCTCGAAATAGTTACGCACCCACTCGGCCTGCTCAGGCGTCCACTCCCTGCGCCGGACAAAATGAATGTTCTCCCGCTCCATCTCCGGAATCAGGACATTATTGAGGATGTCGTACTGCTCGTTGATGTATTCGTGGGCAACCCGGCTGATTTCGGCGAGCGCCTGTTCCGGGAGCATGCCATCGGCACCAATGGTTTCCCGCCCATACTTCATCTGCTGACGGAGACCGGCCACCCGGATCTCGAAAAACTCGTCCATGTTGCTGCTGAAGATGCAGCAGAAAATCAGCCGATTGATCAGCGGATGGGTGGGGTCCATCGCCTGCTTCAGCACCCGGTAATTAAACTGGAGCTGGCTCAGTTCCCGGTTGAAGTAATTTTCGCTGGCGTCAAGATTGATCTCTTCGCCGGCGGGGGGTACGTCGACCGGAGCCGGGACGCTCTGGTCCGCGTCCGCCACTGCCCGTGTTTTTGCCGTTTCCGTTGTCATACGCTTCTCGATCCCGCTCCTCTGACGTGCATTCTCTGGCCTACTGCCCTGTCCCTTCTCACCGGCCCCGCATCAGGCGGGCCGCACGTACGGCAAAATAGGTCAGAATGCCATCGGCACCGGCCCGTCGCATCGCCATCAAGCTTTCCATCATTACCGCGTCACCGTCGAGCCAACCGTTCTCCGCGGCCGCCATGTGCATCGCGTACTCACCACTCACCTGATACACGAAGGTGGGCACCTGCAATTCCTTTTTTACACGGTGAACGATATCCAGATAGGGCATTCCCGGCTTGATCATTACCATATCGGCGCCTTCGGCAAGATCCATTGCCACTTCGTGCAAGGCCTCATCGCTGTTGGCCGGATCCATCTGATAGGTCGATTTGTTGCCCTTGCCAAGATTGACCGCGGAACCGACCGCATCCCGGAATGGCCCGTAGTAACTGGAGGCATACTTGGCAGAATAGGCCAGAATGCGGGTATTCACATACCCTGCCGACTCCAGGGCATCGCGAATGGCCTCAATCCGGCCATCCATCATATCGGAGGGAGCCACCACATCGGCCCCCGCATCGGCGTGGGACAGCGCCTGGTTCACCAGGGCCTCTACCGTCACATCGTTGAGCACATAACCATCGTTGTCGATAATCCCGTCCTGTCCGTGGGTGGTAAACGGATCCAGCGCCACATCGGTGATCACGCCCAGTTCAGGGTGGGCTTTCTTGAGTGCCCGCACAGCACGCTGTGCCAGACCATCAGAATCCCAGGCGCCGGAACCCGACAGGTTTTTCTTTTCTTTTGGTACCACCGGGAACAGCGCAACCGCAGGAATACCGAGCTCGACCAGCTCAGCCGCCTGTTCCACCAACAGATCAATACTCAGGCGTTCAACGCCGGGCATGGACGGAACGGACTCGCGTTGCCCCTCTCCCTCCAATACGAATACCGGATAAATCAGGTTGTCCGGGGTCAGCTGGTTTTCCCGCACCATACGCCGTGAAAAATCACTGGCGCGGTTGCGGCGCAGACGGGTACGCGGAAATGAGCGGGGGGTCAGAGTCGACACGGAAGGCCTCCTGATAGCATGACGGGAAAGTGTTGGTGATGGCGCCCGGGAACCCCGAAAAACCACTCCGCCTGCCATGATACACGGCAACTGCCTGCCGATGCAGTTGCTGCAGAGGCAATCCTCACGGAGACTTATGGCATTTTCATGACGAAAGGCTCAAAAGACGTCCCCAACCGCCCGCCAGAATTCCAGGTTCCTGCTATTATCCGGGGCAGGCTATCGCAGGAATATGGGCACAGGACGGCGCTTTGGCGCCGCCCTGTGCCCTCGGAACGGGATCAGAAGGAGCGATTATTGAATCCCACATCTACCTTTCGGGGGGAATTGGCGCGGAAGGCATTGTCCACCTGCTGGATTTTGCCACCCTGTTGCAGGAACGCCTCAATATCCGCCTGCAACTGCGCCCTCACCCGCGCCCGACCGGCGACCGAATGGGTATCCTCGCTGTCGTTGCCCCAGTTCCCGTTCCCGGATTGCTCCAGGTTGCTTTCGTCGAATTCACTCACGGGTTCATCTCCATCAACGAAAACAGATCTGAAAGTACGCTCCCCTGACGGGCCTGACGCGCACTCTGTGTCGACGAACGCGCCGTCAATCGGTTCGTCTTGGCGTCTTTATAATCCCGAAACCCTGACGACGCCATTTCCCGGCAACGATATTTTTGTAAATTTTTGTAACTCATCGCAATGTACTGATTTTAAAGATTAAATACACATAAACGACACTAACCGCTGATTGACACAAAGAATGAATAATGATTCACTGCTTTTAAGGAGTAGGCATGGCCTATCGTGAGACGGAAAAGATGCGGCAGCGCAAGGCGGAAGCTCGCCGGCGAATCGTGGAATGCACCTACGAGTGCGTTGCCGAAGGCGGCTTCCGGAGCGCACGGATC
The DNA here is from genome assembly GCF_023156285.1 of Marinobacter koreensis. Taxonomy (GTDB): domain Bacteria; phylum Pseudomonadota; class Gammaproteobacteria; order Pseudomonadales; family Oleiphilaceae; genus Marinobacter; species Marinobacter koreensis. The sequence continues at coordinate 233,914 of NZ_JAKZAJ010000002.1, forward strand.
ACCAGGATCGCCGGACTCGCCGGCGTAGCGACGGGAACGATCTACCGGCACTTTGAATCCAGGGAAGACCTGTTTGCCGAGATCTTCCGTACGGCCACCCAGAAGGAAGTGGACAAGGTCGCAGAGGCGCTGGACACCCCCGGTGACGCGACCACAAGACTGGAGAACGCCCTTCGGCAATTCGCCGAGCGTGCATTACGGGGCCCGATGATGGCCTGGTCGCTGATTGCCGAGCCCGTGGATCCGAAACTGGAGGAGGAACGGCTGGTTTACCGCCGAGCCTATGCCGAACACTTCGAAAGAGCGATCCGGGAAGGTATAGCCGAGGGCTGCATACCGGATCACGACGCCCGCCAGAGCAGCACCTGTCTCGTGGGTGCGATTGCAGAAAGTCTGGTTGGTCCGCTGTCTCCGACACTGGCCGGCCAGAATTCACTGACCGAAACGGACAAGAACCGGCTGGTCGACTCCATCGTCCGTTTTTGCGTGCAGGGGTTGACCGGCTCCAGGAGATAGCCATGACAGCGCGCCAGCTCAAACCCGGAAGCAACACCCAGAAATACGAAGATCGCTACCTGGCGGTTACCCACGACGTATTCAACCAACCGCCAGCCCTGCAGGACTACAACCTGTTCGAACAGGACCAGGCGCTTCGGGAGGCGACTGTACGGGAAGGCGCTGCTCACGCCGCCAGCGACCTGCAGGCGTTCGGCGCGTTGGCCGGAGCCGCCGACACCATCGACCTGGGCTTTCGCGCCAACAACAACAAACCGGTGTTCAATACCCACGACCGGTTTGGTCATCGCATCGACGAGGTCGACTTCCATCCCTCGTACCATGAACTGATGCGCATCGCCATGGAAAACGGCCTTCACAGCAGTCCCTGGACCCATCCGGGCCAGGGCGCCCACGTCGCCCGTGCCGCCCGCTATTACATGCATTCCCAGGTGGAAGCGGCTCATTGCTGCCCGGTGACCATGACCTTCGCTGCCATTCCCTCCATTCGAAAGCAGGCCAACCTGGCGGCGGACTGGGAACAGAAAATCCTCGCCAATCAGTACGATCCCCGAAACCTGCCCGACTCGGACAAGACCTCGGTCACCATCGGCATGGCCATGACCGAAAAGCAGGGTGGCAGCGACGTTCGTGCCAACAGCACCCGGGCCTATCCGGTAGGAAACGAGGGGCCGGGCGAAGCCTACGAGCTGGTGGGGCACAAATGGTTTGTCTCTGCACCCATGTGCGATGCGTTTCTTGTGCTGGCCCAGACGGCCAACGGTCTTTCCTGCTTCCTGATGCCGCGCTGGCGGCCGGATGGCAGCAAGAATCCCTGGCAGGTCCAGCGACTGAAAAACAAGATGGGTAACGTCGCCAACGCCTCCAGCGAAGCGGAACTGCGCGGCGCACTGGCCTGGATGGTCGGTGAAGAAGGCCGCGGCGTACCCACCATCATCGAGATGGTTGCCATGACCCGCTTCGACTGCATGATCGGCAGCTCAGCCGGTATGCGCCAGGCTGTCGCCCAGGCCACGCACCACTGCCGCCACCGGAGCGCCTTCGGCAATCGCCTGATCGAACAGCCACTGATGCAGAATGTCCTGGCCGACCTGGCCCTGGAAAGTGAGGCAGCCCTCGCGTACACCATGCGAGTCGCCCGCGCCCTCGATAACCAGGATGACGAGCGCGAACGGCTGTTCACGCGCCTGGCGACCCCCGTCGGCAAGTACTGGATCTGCAAACGCACCCCCAACCACGCCTACGAGGCCATGGAGTGCATCGGCGGAAGCGGCGTCATGGAAGACTGCATCATGCCCCGCCTGTTCCGGGAGTCGCCGGTAAACGCCATCTGGGAAGGCAGCGGCAACGTCCAGTGTCTCGACACACTCCGAGCCCTGCAGAAAGAGCCCGAGACCCTGGATGCCTTTTTCCGGGAGACCGCCGAAGCCAGAGGCACTGACCGGCGCTTTGACCAGTTCCTGACCCAGTTGCAGGACGATTTCGCCGACATCAGCGATTTCCAGTACCGGGCCCGCAACCTGGTGGACCGGATGGCCCTGGCCCTGCAGGCCTCCCTGCTGATCCGTCACTCCGACAAGGCCGTGGCAGACGCCTTCTGCGCCTCCCGCCTGGAAAACACCGGCGGTCAGAATTACGGAAACCTGCCCTCTGGCACAGACCCCGCGGCCATTATCAAACGGGCCACGCCTGTAGTAGGCTAATGATATTGTCGCCGGCGGGACCCCGTTCCCGCCGGGTCCTGCATCAAAGCCGGAACCAGCCATGTCGGAAGCTCTGAGAAAACTCCTGAGGGAAGGCAACGTCCCCCAACAGCCGGTGATCACGCCGCACGTGGGCGTCCTGACCCTGCATTTCCAGCTCTATGGTTGCGAAGACCTGAAGGCCAAACGCAAGGTATTTACTGCACTGAAAGCGGTCTGGGGCAAAGAACCGGATCTGGCCGTGGCTGAAACCGCCGATCACGACGCGCTGGATTGCGCCACCTGGACCATTGCAGCCCTCGGCACCTCCTCCCGTCAGATCAGCCAGCGACTGGACCTTGTCGAAAAGGCGATTGAGGAGAAGGTAGACGCCGCGGTGCTTGATGTGCAGCGTGAAATTCTTTGACATCATGCCAGCTCCGGCACGTCGGTGGCGTAACCGCCAGTGACGCCGTATACTACGCGTCCTCAGGGATGCCAGCTAACCTGCATGAAGCGGGTAACCAATTTGCCGACGCCGGAACGTGTTCCGGCTATGTCCGTTGGGCATCCGGAACCGGCCCTCGGATGACCACTGATTGTGCGTGGTGCCTATGACCGGAAAGAAAAAGTCCGCCCAGGCCTCGGTTGAGGCGATGTATCGTGTGTTCACGGTGCCCGAAGCACCGGAATCCACGCTCAGCCGCATAGACCAGGACATCTCCCGAAACCTTGCGGGCTTCCTGCAGGAACACATCGTTGCGGTTGAGCGGGACCTCTCGGAAGTCGAGAAAGACTTCTCCGAGTACAACATCCCGGAAAAGCCCGTGTTCGTCTCCGAGCAGGCCCAGTTCCTGCTCGACAAGCTGGTCGCCAACTCGGTCCATACCGCCTCGCCCGCCTTCATCGGCCATATGACGTCGGCCCTGCCCTACTTCATGCTGCCGCTGTCGAAGATCATGATTGCGCTGAACCAGAACCTGGTGAAGACGGAAACCTCCAAGGCCTTTACGCCCATGGAGCGTCAGGTGCTTGGCATGATCCATCGGCTGGTGTACGAAGAAGATGGCTCCTTTTACCGCAAATGGATGCACGATCCCCGGCACACTCTCGGGGTCATGTGTTCCGGAGGCACCATTGCCAACCTCAGCGCCCTGTGGGTCGCCCGAAATCGGGCATTTCCGGCCGAGGGCAGCTTCCGGGGACTGCATCAGGAAGGCCTGTTCCGGGCCCTGAAATATTACGGGCACGAGGGCGCAGCAATCCTCGTCTCAAGCCGTGGGCACTACTCCTTGCGCAAGGCCGCGGATGTTCTTGGCCTGGGCCGGGACGCGCTGATTGCCGTCGACACCGATGACAGGAACCGCATTCAGCCGGATGCGTTGCGGGAGAAGTGCCTGGAACTGCAAAAGCAGAAGATCAAGATCATGGCCATCTGCGGGGTTGCGGGCACCACCGAAACCGGCAACGTCGATCCGCTTGATGCGGTCGCGGACATTGCCCGGGAATTCGGTGCCCATTTCCATGTGGATGCGGCCTGGGGCGGGCCCACCCTGTTCTCGCGCACCCACAAGCACCTGCTACGCGGCATCGAAAAGGCCGATTCGGTAACCTTCGACGCCCATAAGCAACTGTACGTTCCGATGGGCGCCGGCCTGGTGGTCTTCAAGGACCCAAGCCTCGCCAGCGCAGTCGAACACCATGCCCAGTATATTATCCGTAAAGGCTCCCGGGACCTGGGAAGCACCACACTGGAAGGCTCCCGCCCCGGCATGTCCATGCTGATCCATTCCGGCCTGAGAATCCTCGGGCGGGAAGGGTACGAGATCCTGATTGACCAGGGCATCGAAAAGGCACGCATCTTCGGCGAGATGATCAACGAAGCACCGGACTTCGAGCTGGTCACCGAGCCGGAACTGAATATCCTCACCTACCGTTATTGCCCCGAGGACGTGCAACAGGCGCTGAGGTTGGCGGATGAGCTGCAGGCAGAAAAGCTCAACACCTGTCTCAACCGGATCACCAAGTTTATCCAGAAAATCCAGCGTGAACGGGGTAAGGCCTTTGTATCCAGGACCCGCCTTGAGCCCGCTCACTACTATCGCTTCCCGTGCATCGTCTTCCGGGTGGTACTGGCCAACCCGCTGACGACCCGCGAGATTCTGTCGGACATTCTGGAGGAACAGCGGAAGCTGTCCGGAGATGAAGGGATTTCTGACGAGATGAACATCCTGCACCAGATGGCGGCAGCGGTGCTAAAACAGCACGAACCGAGCGCCAGGCAGGCATAAAGCGCCCCGGGACCGCGCTGTGAATGGCCCCGGCCCCGGGCAATTTCCTGGATTCAGTAAAGCGCTTCCTCGTCGTCCAGGACATCGTGAATGATGTCCAGGAACATCCGGTCCGCCTCACTCCAGTGCTCGGGAATGCGGATCGTGGTGTTGGCACTGATCTCCCGGGCAATCACCTCGTCCGCATTGGGCTCAGCCCGATGTTTCCTGGCGATTTCCATCGATTTTACGGCGATTGTGGGGTCACTCAGGACCTTTTTGATAAAGACTCGCAGCTCGTCGATCATCTTCGCCTGACGGCTTTCAACGGATGAACTCATACGTCACTCCCGGAACCATGGAATACCGGGGGGCAGAATGCCCCCTTCGCAGGGAATAGTATGACCAAAGCCGGCCGATACAACCAGCCCGATCAGATCAACAAGCCACGCAGCGTGAAGAACAGAATCGCAGCCATAAAGGCGGAAGCCGGGACGGTAATGACCCAGGCCGCGGCAATTTTCACCAGCTGCGACCGCTTGACCATCTCTTCCCGGTAAATCTTCTTGAGTCGCTTTCGCTCCGACTTGGACAGCGGAACCTGCTTCTTTTTCTTCGCCTGCTTGAGCAGCTTTTCCATTTCTTCCACGGTAGCGTTACGGAAATCATCCAGGAAGGGCTTCAGGCGCTCCTGCTCGGCCGCATCATGATGCTCCATGATCTTGTGCAGCTGGGTGGCGTAGTTACGCTTGAGATACTCCCTGAGGAATCCGACGCCGAAAACACCGCCGATGGCGATATGGGTTGAACTCACCGGCAACCCGAGTTGCGACGCCAGGATCACGGTCAGGGCAGCCGACAGGGCAATACAGAACGCCCGGGTCTTGTCCAGTTCGGTAATTTCACTACCCACCGTCTTGATCAGGCGGGGGCCGAACAGCATCAGCCCGACGGCAATGCCCAACGCACCGACCATCATGACCCACAGGGGAATGCCGGCCGAGGTAACCACTGCGCCCGCCGCCAGGGCATCGTTGATGGCCGCCAGCGGACCAATCGCATTGGCCACGTCGTTGGCACCGTGGGCGAAGCTCAACAAGGCAGCCGCAAAAATCAGCGGCCAGGTGAACAGGGTATTCACGCCACTGGAACTGTTTTCCATGGTCGCCGCCCGGCGGCTGACCAGAACCCGGACAATGAAGAAGACCACCGCTGCCGCAACCAGTCCGATGAGCGACGCTTGCAGGAAATCCACCTTGATGATCTTCTTGACGCCCTTGATCATCAGATAGGTCCCGAAGGCCCAGGCCATGATCCCCACCAGCCAGGGCACAAAGGTGCGCGCAGCCGCCACGACATTCTGACGGTATAGCACGGTCTTCTTGATAACCAGCAGGAACAGGGCAGCCAGCAAACCGCCGAGCACCGGCGAGATGACCCAGCTGGCCACGATCTTGCCCATCACCGACCAGTCGGCGATGCCCCAGCCTCCAGCCGCGATGCCGGCACCCAGGACGCCGCCGACGATGGAGTGCGTGGTCGACACGGGCGCGCCCATCCAGGTGGCCAGGTTCAGCCAGAGCGCACCGGCCAGGAGCGCTGCAGTCATCAGCCAGACGAACGCCTGGCCGTTACCCAGAATCGTGGGATCGATGATGTCACCCTTGATGGTGGACACCACATCACCTCCGGCAATCAGAGCCCCACCGGCCTCAAAGACGGCCGCGATCAGGACCGCAGCCCCCAGCGAGAGGGCGCCAGACCCCACCGCCGGCCCGACATTATTGGCGACATCGTTGGCGCCAATATTGATCGCCATGTAGCCGCCAATCACTGCTGCGGCCATAAGAAGCATGCTGTTTGGCATTCCATTGCTGAAAGAACCGACGGCCAGCCAGATGCCGAGCAAAAACAGCAGGCTGATCCCGACCCTGTATCGTTCCGTGGAGGGGCTCGTGAGGATGGTATCCAGGAATCCGGTTGAACGGGCCATGGCGACTGAATCTCGCGTGATAGGGGTTAAATTTTGCCCGCAACTATAAATTTTTTGACATCAAAATGAAACACAACTGTCATGTACGTCAGTTGTGATACGTCGCAGCGTTTTACATATATTTTGACGCATAATATTTTGAATTCGCGTCAAAAAGACAAAAGAGCCCCCATGACAGACCCTCTTTCAGCAAGCCATGAAGCAGCCGGTGCCCGCGAGGACGCCCAGGTCGCCGGGTTACTGAACTGGCTGTCCGGGGCAGCGATCCTGTCCCTGTCCGGCATTGGCACCAAAGCCTGGTTTGCCGGACATACGCTTCACGCCTGGGTACTCTGGACCTTTGCGGTCCTGGTCGGGCTGACCATCCTCCAGTTTGCACTGACCCGGAACCAGCCCCGCCAGAAAGGCAGCCTCATTGTTATTGCCGCCCTCCTGTTCATGTATCTCGTAGCCTCCGGGGGTGAGAGCAATACCGGCCCACTCTGGTTCTATGTGTTTCCGCCGCTGCTGTTCTTCCTGACCGATCTGAAAACCGGCACCGCGGTCCTCCTGATGTGCTGCCTGGTTGCCGCCATCGTCTTCGAGTTTCCCCAGCTGCCGTTTGTCGGCGCCCATTACAGCTACGACTTCAAGATCCGCTTCTTCGCGACTCTCGCGTTCGAATCCATTTTCTGCTTCATCCTGGAAGCGGGCCGACTGAAAGCACGGAACGAACTGGTGGAGCTGGCAGCAACCCACGAGCACGCCGCCAGGACCGACGAACTGACCGGGCTGGCCAACCGGCGCGATATGCAACAGCGGCTGGCCGAGGAATTTTCCCGCTACCAGCGATCGGGACATCACTTCTCCGTCGTGCTGATTGACCTGGACCTGTTCAAGAAAATCAACGACGTCTTTGGTCACGACGCCGGCGATGCGGTGCTACGACAGTTTTCAGAGGTCCTTTCAGAGGTCGTCCGAAAAACCGATTCCGCCGCCCGTTGGGGGGGCGAGGAATTCCTGCTGCTGTTGCCCAACACTTCCCTGCTCCAGGCATTGACGCTTGCCGAGCGGCTTCGGCAGAAGGTTGCATCGACCTCCTTCGCGTTCAGGGACCAGACGTTGCCGGTGACCCTCAGCGCCGGGGTCTGCTCGATTGCCAACTCGGCCACGCTGGCAGACCTGCTGAAGCAGGTGGACCTGCATCTTTACAACGCCAAACAGGCGGGCCGCAACCGGATCGCACCGCGGGTTCGTCAGAGCGAGGACGGGGAGACCGCGTCGACTTGAGTCGATGAAGGGCCATCGCTATGATCGGGCGCCCGACCCTTCACGCAAACCGACCATCTCAGGACCCAAGATGACCGCGATCCGAATTCTTGTTGGCACCGTTTACGGCGGCGCCCTGCTCACAGCCCGGGAAATCAAGAAGGCGCTGGAGACCGAGGGACACCGGGTGACTGTGCTCGAACAGCCTCAGCTGGAGGACATCACGAACAACGATGATCCCCTGCTCGTATGCACATCAACCACCGGCCAGGGTGAGATCCCACCCAACCTCCTGCCGTTCTATGCCAACCTCCGTGATCAGCTTCCACAACAGCCCGGACGACCGTTCGGGATGATCGTGCTCGGCGACAGCTCCTATGGCGACACCTACTGCGGCGCCGGAGAGCTGATGGAGGAAGCCCTGTATGAAACCGCTGCCCGCAAAGTGGGCGAGACCCTGCGCATCGATGCCATGGAAGTGCTTGAACCCGAGGCCGAAGCCGTCCCCTGGGCGCGGGACTGGGTCACAACTCTGTAAACTGCCTGGCAGTAGCAGCGCCGGCACTTGAGCCAATCCGGGGTTATGGCCATACTCGACAGAAAACGACAACAAAACCGACCGTCCGTGACTCCGATACGCTGGCTTCAAACACTGATCGTTCTGATGATCTCTGTCCTGGCGGTGCCCTGCCAGGGCGCCGAGGGACCGTTCGTGCCCGAAGTAACGTTCCTGAGAGTGACACCAGAAAGCAACCTGAGTCTGGACCAGGCGATCCAGGAGCCGGGCTGGCAGCCACTGTCGGATCGCAGCCCGAATTTCGGCTACATCAATGATCCAATATGGCTGAGTTTCCGCATTCCGCCCGATCCGAAGATCAACGTCCTGGAGATCGGCTACAGCCATCTGGACCATATCCGGTTCTTTCTCCTAAGGGACGGTAAGATCGTGGACCGGATGGTCTCCGGTGACCGGCTGCCCTTTTCCGAACGCCCGATCCAGTACCGCAACTTCCTGTTTCCGTTCGAACATGACGACAGCGCCGATTACCGGATTGTGCTGGAGATCCGGAGCAAGGGAGCCATGCAGGTGCCCCTGCAACTGTGGAACAGCCAGGCCTTCTTCGAGAACGCGTTCCGTGAAGATCTGGCCCACGCGGTCTACTACGGCATCCTGATCACCGTCATCTTTTTCAACGTCTTTATCTTTTTCGCCCTGCGTGAACCCATCTACCTGCTCTACGTCCTGTCGACACTGGGTTACCTCAGCATCATTGCCTGCCTGAACGGCGTGGCCTACCAGCTTTTCTGGCCGGCCTCCCCGGACATCCAGAACCAGGCCATGCTGGTCAGCATTCCGTTTACCATGATCGCCACCCTCTGGTTCTCCAGTACCTTCCTGGAACTTCGCACACGCAGCCCTGCCATCATGCAGGCTATTGGATGGCTGATCGCCGTGAATGCGGTCGCCGCTGGAGCCACCTTCGTCATCGACTACAACACGGCCATCCGACTGGTGGTGGCACTGGCCATTCCCTGCTGTCTGCTGCTGACGTTCCTTGGCCCCCAGCAATGGCTTCGCGGCAACCGCCAGGCGGTCTACTACACCCTGGCCTGGGGTGCGCTGACGCTGGGCAGCGCCATCACGGCGATGAACAAATATGGGTTGTTGCCGAACACCGTTGTAACGGTTTATGGCATCGAGATGGGGTCGGCACTGCAGGCGGTCCTTCTGGCGCTGGCACTGGCCGTTCGAATCTACCGGGAACGACAGGACAAGGTACTCGCACAATCAGCAGAATTGCGGGCGCTGGAAGCCAGACGTTCCGTGGAACACCGCCTGATGGAACAGGCCCTGCACCACCCGCTGACCGGACTGCCCAACCGGGGCAGCTTCGAAATGACACTCAGCGACCTGATCAGCCGTGAACCGGACCGGCGCTATGGCATCGCGGTGATCCATCTCGAAAACCTGGACTCGGTGACCAAAACGCTGGGTCACCGCAATACCGATCGGATCCTGGAACTGGCATCCCGGGCCTATCACGCCATCATGCGCGACGTGCCCGGAGTCCTGCCAATTGAACAGACCGAAAGGCACGTGTACTACCTGGCGTCACTGGACCCGCAATCCTTTGCCCTGATCACCGATGCCAGTCGCTCCGAAGCCATGCCCAAATCCGTGGTGCGCTGCCTGGAGCAACTTCGGCGCCCCATCGATTACCTGGGCATGCAGGTCCCCCTGGACCCCCGGATCGGCGTGGCGATCTTTCCCGAGCACGGCGACGATGCCAACACCCTGGTCCGGCGAGCCATCATTGCCGAAGGATCCGACCGGGCCCGCGATCGGGGCATGGCCTATTACAAGCCTTCCCGGGATGCCTACAGCGCCGAGCGGCTGACCCTGGTGTCCGAACTCCGTCACGCGCTGGAAAACAACGAACTGGCGCTGTACCTGCAGCCCAAACAGTCCCTGCATGACAACACCATCGTCGGCATGGAAGCACTGATCCGCTGGCCCGATCGCAAGGATCGGATCCGGCCGGATGAAATCGTACTCCTGGCGGAGCAGACCGGGCTCATAAAACCGCTGACCCGATGGGTTCTCGAGGAGGCCCTGTCCCTGCGTAGCCGCCTCCTGGACCAGGGCTGGGAACTGGATCTGTCGGTCAACATCTCGCCCAATAACCTGCGGGAGGCGGACTTCTCCCTCTATGTCCAGCGCCTGATGCAGAGTTATCACTCCCACCAGGGCGCGGTAACCTTCGAGGTGACCGAAACGTCGATGATGCTTGATCCGACAAACGCCCTGGAAGCATTGAACGCCCTGGATGGCGCCGGCATACGGGTGTCCATAGATGACTTCGGCTCAGGCTACTCATCCCTCTCCTATATCAAGCAGCTGCCCGCCGGCGAAATCAAGATCGACCAGTCCCTGATCCGCGATCTGGCTACTCAGAGCGACGACCGGGTTATCGTGCAGACCACCATCGACATGTGCCATTCCCTGGGGTATGAGGTGGTGGCAGAGGGTGTTGAAAACGAGGAAGTGGCAGACCAGCTCAGGGGCATGGGGTGCGACATGATTCAGGGCTATCTGCTCACCCCGCCGCTGCCGTTTGCCGAGTTCATGGATTGGCTGGGTGAGCGCGAACCGGGGCGCGCCCACAACCTCGGTTAGGAGCGCTGGCGGATCAGAGCTTCCTGAGTGGTTGAGGCCACCAGGACGCCCTCACGATTGTAGAAGTTGCCGCGATTGAATCCCCGACCGCCTGAGGCACTGGGGCTGTCCTTGTCGTACAACAGCCACTCATCCATCCGGAAATCACGATGGAACCAGATGGCATGATCGAGACTGGCCACCTGCAGCTTCTTGCTCATGAAGGTCACGCCATGGGGGTTCATGGCGGTACTGAGGAAGTGAAAATCGGAGGCGTAGGTCAGCAGGCACCGATGCAACACCGGATCATCCGGAAGGGGGCCCTGTGCGCGGAACCAGCTTTGCTTGTGGGGCGACCGTTTTTCCGGGTGCAGAGGATGAATCGGATTCACGGGCCGGATTTCGATCGGGCGCTCCCGGGTCAGGTTGTCCCTGAGCTTCTCGGGCATCTGCTCCGCCAGCTTCTTACCCAATGCCTTCTCGGATTCGAGGGCTTCCGGCTCGGGTGCGTCGGGCATGTCGAACTGGTGATCAAACCCCTGTTCATCCACCTGGAATGACATTGAACCGGTCAGGATCTCCTTGCCATCCTGGCGGGCAATCACCCGGCGCACTGAAAAACTGCCCCCATCCCTGACCCGCTGGACTTCGTAGTCAATGGGCATACTGTGATTGCCCGGGCGCAGGAAATAGGCATGGAGTGAGTGGCAGAGCCGGTCTTCCACGGTCCGGCTGGCGGCCATCAGGGCCTGTCCAAGGACCTGGCCTCCAAAGACGTTCGGGAACCCGAGGTCCTCGCTGTCACCCTGAAAGTGATCGTCGCCGATGGGAGACAGGTCCAGTAACTCGACCAGCCTTTTTGTGACATCTAGCATGCCTGCTCCTGTTAACTAATTAGCTCACGAATGGGTTTTCTACCCCAAGCGGGCCGTTTTAGCAACGAAAAGCAGGCAACGGACTCCCGGACACTAGCCGTGCAGGGGAGGCACTTCCTTCGCCAGAGACTGCTTCTCGATCGCAAACTGGCCCGTCACCGCAAAGCCCAGTATCTCGCCGGATGCATTCTTGAACAGCGCCCGGACACTGGTGCCATCAGACTCCACTTCCCAGTCACCGTCCGCATCATCCGGCGGCGGGCAAACGGCCGTCGGACAGCAGGGTGTTTTGATCATCACCGGCATGGTGCCATAGCGCACCTCCGTCCGCTCGCCTTTGAGGGTCTTTGCCAGCGCCCGGGCACAGGCCATTAACGGCAGAACATACAGCAGAACGTGACCATCAACTTCGGCACAGTCGCCGAGCGCATACACGTCCGGCACCGACGTTTCCAGTGCCCGGTTCACCTGTATGCCACGACCGACGTCCAGACCAGCCTGCCTGGCCAGTTCGATCCTCGGACGCAGACCGACGGCAGAAATCACGAGGTCGGCATCGACGGTTTCGCCGCTGGCCAGCGCCAGACGAACGCCCTCCCCGTGATGATCGATACGGTCAACCACGGTTTCGAGATGGAACCGGACACCGAGATTTTCCAGTTCCTTCTGCACTGCATTCGCGGCCGGCTCCGGCAGTAATCCGGGCATCACCACGTCTGACGGTGCAATGACATCCACCTCATAGTCTCCGTTGCGGAGATCGTTGGCAAACTCACAGCCAATCAGGCCGGCGCCCATGATGGCCACTCTGCGACCGCCCTCAAGGGCCTGACGAAAGGCCCGATAGTCCATCAGGTCGTTGATGGAGAAAACACGATCCTGGCCATCGCCCTCGATGGACAGGCGGATGACATCCGCGCCCCAGGCCAGAACCAGTTTCGAGTAGGCCAGACGCTCGTCTCCCAGAATCAGCTCATGGGCCGCGTGATCAATACCGGTCACGGTGCTGTATGTCTTGAGCTGAACACCCAGCTGTTCCGCCATCGACTCGGTGGACGCCTGTGCCAGACCATCGGCGTCCTTGCCCTTGGTGAAACCGGTGGACAGCATGGGCTTGGAATAACTGACGCCATCGTCGGCGGTCACCATGATCACCGGCGTTTCTTTATCCTGTTTCCGGAACTCCCGGGCCAGGGAGTAACCGGAGAGACCGGTACCGACGATCACGACGGGGGCTTGCTCAGACATACGTTTAACTCCGCTTTATTAGCCGATCTCGATCATTTCAAAATCTTCCTTGCCCACCCCGCAGTCGGGGCAAACCCAGTCTTCGGGGACATCTTCCCACTTGGTACCTGGCTCGATGCCGTCTTCCGGCCACCCTTCCGCTTCGTCGTAAATAAGCCCGCATACAACGCACTGCCACTTCTTCATGGGTTCTCTCCTGATTATTGGATCTGGCGCATATTAATTGTCAGACAATCATGCACGCAAGTTTTTTCATCAATGTCGCAGCCGACTTGCAGGGTTGCAGGTCCGCCAGCCAATACTTGCTGCGACCATGATACCGGCGGCCCGGCCGTTCACCAATGCCAGTATGGACGCCCCTCGGGGAGGTTTTCTGCCAATAGCCACAAATACAGATATGCCCCACAACCCCAGCCCCTCCCTTCAGGCCACCCACTTCGGTATAATCGCCCGTTTTAGACAGGACCCGACCGTTATGAACGATATCGTCGCCGAAATGAATCAGGTTATGGCCGAAGCCGACTGTCTGGTTAATGAGCAGCAGGTGCAGGCCGCCATAGGGTCACTGGCTGACGACATTTCCGCCCGTCTGAAAGACAGCAACCCGCTGGTTTTCTGCGTCATGAACGGCGGACTGATTCTGACCGGCCAGTTACTGCCCCGGCTCGCCTTTCCGGTTCAGGCCGAATACCTGCATGCAACCCGGTACCGCCAGGAAACCACCGGTGGCATCCTTGAGTGGAAACTGCAACCCGAAGCCGACATGAACGACCGCACGGTACTGATCGTCGACGACATCCTCGATGAAGGCACCACACTCTGCGCCATTGCCGACTATTGCCGCGCCCACGGTGCCAGCAACGTACTGACGGCGGTCCTGGTCGACAAGCAACACGACCGAAAGGCACGGCCGGGCCTGAAAGCCGACTTTACCGGCCTGGAAGTTGAAGACCGCTTCCTGTTCGGGTACGGCATGGACTACAAGGGCTACTGGCGCAACGCTCCGGGAATCTATGCCGTCAAGGGACTGTGAGCCGGTTTTGAGCATCCCTCCTACCCGTTGGTATCGATCGCTCGCCTCTGCCGGATTGCGTGAACCGTCCGTTCATGGCCCCGCAAGGTACTGGTTGAAGGTCGAGGGATCTTTTACCCGGGCGATCCAGCGAGAATGCCACAACGCCTTCCATGTCGAGGTCCGGCACGAAGGGTTCGCACAACCGACACTGGAAGAAGCGCGCCGGCTGAAGATTCCCCTCCGGCAGAAAGCCTGGATTCGGGAGGTCCGCCTGTGCGGCGACGGCCACCCCTGGGTGCTCGCTCGCACCATCATTCCCCTGAACTGTCTTTCTGGCCGCAATCGCGTGCTTCTGAACCTGGGCAACAAGCCGCTGGGAGCCTACCTGTTCAGCAGCCCCCAATGGCGGCGTGGCCCGCTGGAAACCGGCATCTGTGAGCCGCAGGGGCCGGGGCAACCGCGACTGGCCCGCCGCTCCGCCTTTCATCACGGTGAGTGCTCATTGCTGGTAGGCGAATACCTCCTGCCCATCCTCTACCGTTAACATTGCCAGCCTTCCTCCGCCGAGCGCTTTAATACCGCCAGAGCCACTGGCTATAATCAGCGCAGTATTTCCACTCAATACAATCAATCACCGGATGCGCACCATGTTCCTGAATGCCATGCCCGATCACGTCCAGAGCCGCCTGACTGACTACGCCCGGTTACTGCGCATTGATCGCCCGATCGGCTCACTGCTGCTGCTATGGCCGACCTACTGGGCACTCTGGCTGGCCGGCGATGGCCAACCCTCCATTGGCAACATTGTCATCTTCACCCTTGGGGTTTTCTTCATGCGTGCCGCCGGCTGCGCCATCAACGACTTTGCCGACCGGGACTGGGACAAGCATGTCAAACGAACCCAGGACCGCCCACTGACGGCGGGTCGCATCGAACCCTGGGAGGCGGTTGCGCTGTTTCTGGGCCTGTGCGTTGCCTCCTTCCTGATGGTCGTCCTGTTTACCAACACACTGACGTTCTACCTGTCGTTTGGCGGTCTGGTGCTGGCCTTTATCTATCCGTTCATGAAACGGTACACCCACCTGCCCCAGCTGTTTCTCGGCGCCGCGTTCTCCTGGGCCATCCCCATGGCCTGGGCCGCGCAGGCCGGAGAACTGAGCCAGCTGACCTGGCTCCTGTTCACCGCCAATGTGCTCTGGACCGTAGCCTACGACACGCTCTATGCGATGGTAGACCGGGATGACGATCTGAAAGTGGGCATCAAATCCACCGCCATTCTGTTCGGCGATGCGGACCGCGCCATCATCGGTATGCTTCAGGGACTGGTAATACTGATACTGGTGATGGTCGGCGCCCGCGCCGATCTCGGAACCTTCTTCTATCTCGGCGTGTCCACGATGGCCGGTCTCTTTGTCTATCATCAGTACCTGGCGCGCAATCGGGAACGAGCGGGCTGTTTCAAGGCCTTCCTGAACAACAACTGGGCCGGCTTTGCGGTCTTCGTGGGCCTGGTTCTCGACCTTTTGGTTCGGTGAGACTGTCATATACTTGTCATACTTGGACGTTGTAATAAGGCAGCAACAAATCAAGGTCTGACACAGGTTCTCGCTCATGAATGGAAAAACTGTCCTGATCGTCGATGACGAGGCGCCCATCCGGGAGATGATCGCAGTGGCGCTGGAAATGGCGGATTACGACTATCTGGAGGCAGAGGATGCCCGGGAAGCTCACGCACTGATCGTGGACAAGCAACCCGACCTGGTGCTGCTCGACTGGATGCTGCCGGGTACCAGCGGTGTGGAACTCGCCCGTCGCCTGAAAAAGGACGAAGCCACCGCCGATATCCCCATCATCATGCTGACCGCCAAGGTCGAGGAAGACAACAAGATCCAGGGCCTGGAGGTAGGTGCCGACGACTACATCACCAAGCCGTTCAGTCCTCGCGAACTCGTGGCCCGCCTGAAGGCCGTACTTCGCCGCGCCACCCCACCAGGCGTCGATTCCCCGATCGAAGTGGAGGGGCTGACCCTTGACCCGGTTGGCCATCGCGTCACCACGGCAGAGGGCGCCATCAATATGGGACCAACCGAGTACCGGTTACTGCAGTTCTTCATGACGCACCAGGAACGGGTATATACTCGCTCCCAGCTTCTGGACCAGGTCTGGGGCGGCAACGTTTATGTGGAAGAACGAACAGTGGACGTCCATATCCGGCGACTGCGGAAGGCCCTGGGCGACCAGTACGATCACCTGATCCAGACCGTACGGGGCACGGGTTACCGATTCTCCACCAGAGCCGCTTAAGCATTTCCGGCCATAGGGCATCCGGCCGGCATCACAACAAGGCAGCTTTCGATGCAAGACAACTGGTCACGCTACCTGCGGATGATCATCGGCGGGCTCGCTGGTACGACACTGGTGGGCCTGTATTTTGGTGAGCCGCTTTACGGCCTGGTCGTCGGGCTCACCATTTACCTCTGGCTGACCCTGATCCAGGCCCGTCGCCTGCATCACTGGCTGACCCATCCCAGTGCCACTGACGAGGCACCCAAGAGCGTCGGATTCTGGGGGAGTATTTTCGACAACCTCCACAAGCTGCATCAGAATCACCTTCGCACCCAGGATCGCCTCAGGGCCCAGATCAATCGGGTCCAGGAATCCACCAACGCCATGCGTGACGGCGTCATCATGACCGATTCCCGGGGCACCATGGAATGGTGGAACGGATCCGCCGAATACCTTCTTGGTTTCCGACGAAACACCGACCGCGGCCAATACATTCACAACCTGATCCGAAACCCTGCCTTCAAGAGCTATTTTGATTCCCGGGACTACCGTGAGCCACTGGAGATCCATTCACCGGCCAGGCCCCACATCCACCTCCAGATTCAGATCAGCCTCTTTGGTGACGACGACCGGCTCATCGTTGCCAAGGATGTGACGCGCCTGTATCAGCTCGAACAGATGCGCAGGGACTTTGTCGGAAACGTGTCACACGAGATGCGCACGCCCCTGACCGTGATCAGCGGATACCTTGAAACCCTGGTGGATCATTCCGATGAACTGCCGCCAAAATGGCGCAGAGCCATCCGGACCATGGCGGTCCAGTCGTCCAGGATGGAGGCCCTGATCACCGACCTGATACTGCTGTCACGCATTGAAACGGGCGAACAGACGGTGCACGACTCTCTCACCGACGTGGATCGACTGATCCAACAGATCTGTCAGGATGCCCGGGCACTCAGTGGCGACAAACAGCACGAATTCACGGTCAATGTGACCGATCATCGGCTCCTGAAAGGTGACGAAAGCCAGCTTCGCAGTGCGTTCTCAAACCTGGTGTTCAATGCCGTCAAATACACGCCCGCCGGCGGGCACATCACCATTTCCTGGACCACGAACCGGGAAGGCGCACATCTCTCGGTGAAAGACACCGGCATCGGGATCGATCCCGTTCACATTCCACGACTGACCGAACGGTTCTACCGGGCAGATCCGAGCCGCCACAAGGACACCGGCGGGACGGGTCTGGGCCTGGCCATCGTCAAACATGTCCTGCTGAACCACGATGGCAACCTGGAGATCCGCAGCCAAATCGGAGACGGCAGCGAGTTTATCTGCCACTTCCCGCGGGAGCGTCTGGTGGAGCGGGCCCCGGAAGCCACGGCAGACAAGAGATAACCGGTCAGCAAGCGAGCGACTAGCGATTGCCCGCCCGGAAACGTGCAACAAAGCGAGACAGGTCTTCGAGCTTTTTCGGATCCTCATCGACAAACCGGATCGTGACACTGACAAAATCCGTGTCCTGACGTTTGTCGACCGCCTGCAACTGGTGCACATAGCCGTTCAGTCGTGCCATCTGATCCTCGCCAACCTCAATATCAACCACCGCCTGGTCCAGAATTCCCGGAAACACCTGGTCCCGCTTAGCGATAACCCGCACTTCCGTCAGATTGATATCCTTGACCACGGACTTGAGTGTACTGTCGGCGAAACGGATGGACGCCAGACTCATGTTGGTCCTGGGCGAAGCCCGGCCGGTGCTGGCAGGTGCAGGAGCGACCTTTCCGGATTCGGCCTCCGGCGGGGCGGATACCGGCTGGCCCGGCGGTTCCCGTTTCTGGGTCAACAGGGTCGCCGATTCCTTGAAGGCATCGGCCGGACCGGCCATGGACTTACCACTGCCGTCCATCGCCTCTTTCAGCCGACGCCCCATCACCTTGATCACCTTCCGGCTCAGGCCGTCCGGACTGAAAGGCTTGCCCAGGTACTCCGATACCCCTTCCTTCACGGCTTCGATGACATGATCCTTGTCACCCCGACTGGTAATCATGATAAAGGGAACCTTGGCGTACTGCGGCTGCTGGCGCATCCACTGAAGCAATTCGAGCCCCGACATTTCCGGCATTTCCCAGTCGCACAGCACCAGGTCAAATGTGGTTCGTGACATCAAAGACTGGGCCCGGCGCCCGTTCTGGGCATCGGTCGTCTCGATCACAGGAAAACGCTGGCGCACGGTACGTTTGACCAGGTCCCGAACGAAGCTGGCGTCATCCACAACCAGCGCTTTCAACATTGCCATTGTTTCAAGCCTTCCACAGCACACGAGCGGTTATTGTTCGCTCAACTATAGAACAAAGCCCCGCCCATAGGACCCGCTCGCTACAAAAAAACGACAAACGGAATACCGGGGAACCCACCGATTAAACATTTGTCACCCTGTGACAATCCGTAGAGTGTTTTCACGCCGCGAAAACGCGCTACCATGTCCTCCGACACATTTTCATACCCTGACGGGATTTGAGGTATCGAGTGCGCACACCGCCTGCAAGGATCTTTCACCTGGCCCTGATTTTCACAGGTTTCACCGTTGCATTTTCCGGCCGCGTGGCTGCCGAGGCGGCGGCCCCCAGCAGCGACGACTTCGCTCAGTGCAAACAACGCCTTGAACAACGGGCCATTTCCGAGGGTGTCAGCCCCAAGACGGCCGACGATGTCATGACCAAGGCCCAATACCTGGCCCGGGTTATCGAGCTTGACCGGCGCCAGCCGGAGTTCACAACGACCTTTGCCGATTACCTCAACCGCAGGGTCAATGCCGACCGTGTCAGCAAGGGCCGGGAAATGCTCGATAAACACCGGGATCTGCTGGCAAGAGTCACCCGCGAAACCGGCGTGCCGGGCCCCTATCTGGTGGCGTTCTGGGGCCTTGAAACCAATTTTGGCAGTTATTTCGGAAAAATGTCCGTCCCCAGTTCCCTGACCACGCTGGCCTGTGATCCAAGACGCAGCGAATTTTTCAGCAAACAGCTGATCGCCGCCCTTCGCATCATTGATGAAGGCGCCATACCCGCGGACCAGATGGAAGGGTCCTGGGCCGGAGCGATGGGGCACGTGCAATTCATGCCAACGGTATTCCTCAAGCACGCGGTGGATGCCGACGGGGATGGCCGCAGAGACCTCTGGAACAGCCTCCCTGACGCCATGATGTCGGCAGGTCGCTTCCTTGAGTCCATGGGCTGGGATGGCGACTATCGGTGGGGACGGGAAGTGCTCCTGCCCAAAGACTTCGACTACGCCCTCTCAGACGGGCGGCGCCTGCCACTCGAGCAATGGCGCGCCATGGGCATCACTGACGCCTTCGGCAACAAGCTTGCCCATGAGCCCATCAAGGCCGCGCTGTTGGTGCCGGCCGGACACCGGGGCCCCGCGTTTCTGGTCTACCACAACTTCAAGGTGATCATGGGGTGGAACCAGTCGGAATTCTATGCGATCGCCGTCGGCTATCTTGCAGACCGTATCGCGGGCGCAGGGAAACTGCAGAATCCGCCACCGGAAGATGCCCCGGCCCTGTCCCGGCAGGCCGTCACTGAGCTCCAGAAAGCGTTGAGCGCCCGGGGATTCGATGCGGGCAAACCGGATGGCATTCTGGGCCCCTCCACTCGAGCCGCCATCCGCCAGTTCGAGGCGTCGGTCGGAATGGTCGCCGACGGCTATCCCGGCACGGATGTGCTGAGCCGACTCAAGGTGGATAACGAACGCTGACACCCATGCGACTGGACCAGTTCATTGCCCACTGCACGCCCCTGTCCAGGAAAGAGGCCAAACGGGCCATCGCCCGGGGCCGCGTAACGGTCCGGGGTCTCTCCTGCCGGGACGCTGGCGAGAAGATCACCGACGCCTGTCCGGTCTGCCTCGACGGTCAGGGCCTGCATCGCCCCGAAGAGCGCTACCTAATGCTGAACAAACCGGCGGGCGTGGTCAGCGCCACCACCGACGCCGACCATCCGACGGCTCTGGATCTCCTGCCGCACGAGCTCGTCCGGGACCTGCACATCGCCGGCCGGCTGGATCTCGATACCACCGGTCTGCTCCTGCTCACCACCGACGGTCAGTGGTCCCACCGCATAACATCTCCCCGGACGGATTGCCCGAAGGTCTATCAGGTGACCCTGGATACCCCACTATCCAACGAAGCTGAAAGACAACTGACCCGGGGTGTCCGGCTGAAATCCGAAGACAGGATTACCCGCCCCGCCGGTGTCAGGCGTTTGGGGGATCGCATTATCGAGCTGACCATCTCCGAGGGGCGCTATCATCAGGTCAAGCGGATGCTGGCGGCCGTCAGCAATCATGTGCAGGCGCTTCACCGGATCCAGGTTGGCAACATTCGGCTGGACCCCGGCCTGGAAACCGGGGAATTCCGCCCCCTGACACCAGAGGAAGTCGCCAGCGTCGGGTGACCATCCAACGCCTCGCTCAGGCTCGCTCGAAGCGCTGGGCCTCCCGATTCTTCCGAACCGCCCCTGCCTCGAATACTTCCCCGTTCATCGCAATGTAGACACCACTGGGCAGGTTCTGAACAGCGCCCCAGGCAAACCCCAGGTTGAATACCGCATCGGAAACCCGCATCCGCGCCGGCTGCATGGCGCCGAACAGGACAATAGTTTTATCGGAAACAGCGTCGAGCGCGTCGGCGGTTTCGGCCATGGTATCGGTACCGTGAGTGATCAGGATTCGTTGTCCCGGACACGAGCGAACCGCAGACACAATGCAATCCCGGTCTTCGGCGGTGAGATCCAGACTGTCCTTTCGGAGCAACTCGTGGATATGGAAACCATCCCGGATATTGGCCTCGGCCAGCATCTCCGACACCCGTGAAGCGCCGATCTCGAACTGACTGTTGGCGTCGAAATACACCTTGTCGATGGTGCCGCCGGTGGTAAAAATATCGATCATGTGAATGTTTTCTCGCAGCTGACCAGGCGCCCTGAGCGCCCCTTGATGATGACCAGACTATACCAGCCCCTCCGCCTTGCCGGCAGCCCAGGCGTCTCGGGCATCCGTTTCAAACAGAGAATGCAAAATACCTTTAAATGAAGTAAAATTTACGTAAATTCATAAGGTTACAAAAGGTAAAGGGATGTAAGCGAACGTAAAAGCTACTCCTCCCTTCCTCTCAGGATCTGTTCCGAATGGACTCGTCAGCCCCCAATCAAGCCGCTGCGCGCTTTCCCGGAACCCTGGCCAGACGGTTCTTTCTCCGCCTTCGGCCATGGTGGCCGTTGCTGCTACTTGCATCGAGTTTTGCCTACGGCATTCTCGTGGCGCTCTGGCAAACACCCACGCTCCTGAACCCGGCCGTCCCTGCCACCACGCCAACCCCACAGCCGGTGGTCACGCAGATCCTTCCGGAAACCGGTTACCGGCTTGAGACACTGGCATCGGTGCTGGCCAACCGGCGCTGGCAGGATGCCTCCGCCTGGCAACCGACGGACAACCGTCGCTCGGGTATTGGCTATCCGTATCAGCCGGCCACGTACCGGGTAACCCTGGCCAACCTCTCCGATGCGCCCGTCCAACGCAACCTGGTGCTCGACGCGCCCTATCTTGATCATGTGCAGCCTGCGCTGATTTCCCCGGATAACGACGTCCAGACACTGATCGCAATGGGTGACAGCTACCCCGACGGGCACCGGTTGATTGATCTGCCGACCTGGATGTGGCCCGTCACCCTGGCGCCGGGCCGCACCACGCTTCTGGTTGAAGTCCGCAACAATGGGCCCGTGCTCCTGCCCTTGAGCCTTGTGGCGTCCGCGATGCCCGACACCGGGGATATCGTGGCGCTGACCTGGAAGTCGTTCATTTCAGGGTTGCTGGTGTTCGCACTGATCCTGAACCTGAGTACCGTTATCCGGCTCCGTAAACCCGGCCTCGGATGGCTCAGCGTGTTCATGGCCGGCCTGATCCACAGCCAATTGGTCATGGATGGACTCGGGTTCTGGTTGCTGTGGCCCGAGCTGCCCGTTCTGAATACCCTGCTGGGTATCAGCTTGCCCCTGTGCCTGCTGGCCTTGTGCGAGTTCACGCCGCATTTCATCAGTGTCAGCAGGACCTCCGCCGCTGTCCTCAGACTGTTCAGTCTGCTGGCCGGTGCCCACCTGCTGGCCGCGCCCTTCGGCCTCAGACTGATCGGCCAGGATTCCCTGCTGGCGCTGGCGGCTCTTGGGGGTATTTTTATTCTCTCCCTGGTCGTTCGCTATCACCGTCGGGTCTATGACCGATACTTCGGGCTGTCGGTACTGTCGATTCTCATCGGCGTCGTCATTACCTCGTTGCGTACCATCGGTTGGCTGCCGGTCACGCCGCTGACCGACTCGGCCTTTTTCCTCGGCGCCGCTCTGGGATCGGTAATTCTGACCAGCGGAATGGGCAGGCTGCTCGTTGAGGAACGGAACCGCAGGCTGGGGTCCGATATCCAGGCCCGGCAGGAGCGCAAGCTGCGTGCACGCGTGGAGCAGGACATCGACCGGCTGATGAAAACGCACCGGGTAACCGGCAAACCCAACCGGCCGATGCTCGAGGAAACCCTGGACGGCATAAACAGCCAGGCTTCCCCCTACAGCGTCTGCATGATACGTCTGGCCCGGATCAACGAACTGGAACAGGCCCTGGGCTATCGCACCACAGAGGATCTGCTCAAACAGTACCTCCGGCGGCTGAACGGTTTTCTGAAACGGACGGTGGGCGATCGTCTGATCATGGTCAACGGTTTTGCAGTGTCCTCCCTGGACGCCGCCAACCATGCCTTCGCCTTTTATCGCAATGCGCCAGAGAGCGAGGACGACATTCTACTCAACGCCATTGTCGCCTGGCTGGGAACAAACTTCCGGGAAGGCCGCTTCTCGTTTTCCTGGGCCCCTTCGATAGGGCTGGCCCATGCCCCCCAGCATGGCAGCGACGCCTCCAGCATCCTCTCTTCTGCCGGCTTTGCCTCACTCGACGACAGCCGACCACTGACTACCTACGACCCCGCCGTCGCAGACTGGCAATACCGACAGCAGATTCTGATGCTGGAACTCGAGGCATCACTGCGCAGTGACGATATGTGGCTGGAATACCAGCCGAAGGTCTGCATCCGGGATGGACGCATCGCGTCTTTCGAGGCCCTGTTACGCTGGCACCACAGCGAGTTTGGCCGGGTATCCCCGGAGCAGTGGATCCCCGTTGCCGAGGAGGTGGGCCTGATCCCACTGGTTACTCAATGGGTACTGGAGCGCGCCTGTCGGGATTTCGCCAGACTCAGGGACCGGCACGGGCCGGACATTGCCGTTTCCATCAACGTCTCCGCAAAAGACCTGGCAAGGAAGTCATTCCCCGAGAGCGTCATCGAAACCACGGAGCGCCATGGGCTTCGTCCGGAAAACCTGATTCTTGAAATTACCGAAACCGCGGTCATGAACGATACCGAGTTGGCCCGCAACAGCCTTCTCTCCCTCAGCCAACGCGGCTTCAGGATTGCCCTGGATGATTTCGGCACCGGCCATTCATCGCTGGGCACGCTGGCCAGCTTTGAA
This sequence comes from Marinobacter koreensis, assembly GCF_023156285.1. Taxonomy (GTDB): domain Bacteria; phylum Pseudomonadota; class Gammaproteobacteria; order Pseudomonadales; family Oleiphilaceae; genus Marinobacter; species Marinobacter koreensis. The sequence continues at coordinate 257,775 of NZ_JAKZAJ010000002.1, forward strand.
CTGGACGAACTCAAGATCGACCGCAGCTTTCTGATAGACATCATGACCTACCCACGACGCCAGAATATCCTGCGCGTGGCGCTGGACCTGGGCGAAACCCTCAACCTGGATGTGGTGGTCGAGGGAGTTGAGGACGAAGCTACCGCCGTCTGGCTCCAGCAATTCCCCGGACTCTATGGACAGGGGTATTACTGGGGCCGTCCGACGCGCCTGCCTGACGCCTAGAAGTCGTCGGTCACGGCCCCGCCGGACGCGGATCCGACGGTGTGGGCATACTTGGCCAGCACTCCCCGGCGAACCTTGGGAGCCGGTGGTTGCCAGGCCTTTCGGCGACGCTCAAGCTCCGCTTCTTCCACCGCCAGTTCCAACCGGTTGGCAACCGCATCGATCGTGATCCGATCACCGTCTTCCACCAGCGCAATCGGCCCGCCCTCGGCCGCCTCCGGAGTGATATGGCCAACCACGAATCCGTGGCTGCCGCCGGAGAACCGGCCATCAGTAATCAATGCCACATCGTTGCCAAGCCCTTTCCCCATAATGGCCGAGGTCGGGCTGAGCATTTCCCTCATACCCGGACCGCCCCTGGGCCCCTCGTAGCGGATCACGACCACATCTCCAGCCACTACGGTTCCGTCAAGGATTCGTGCCTGGGCTTCTTCCTCGGACTGAAAAACCCGGGCGCGCCCCTCGAAATAGGTTCCCTCTTTCCCGGTGATCTTGGCGACGGCACCGGTGGGTGCCAGGGAGCCATACAGAATGCGCAGGTGGCTGTCTGCCTTGATGGGATCATCGAAGGCATGAATGATGTCCTGCCCATCGGGATAGGGCGCGACATCGGCCAGATTCTCTGCCAGCGTCTGACCCGTAACGGTCAGGCAATCCCCGTTCAGAAGCCCTCGCTCCAGCAGCATTTTCATCAACGGCTGGATACCACCGATCGCCACCAGTTCGGACATCATGTAATGCCCGCTGGGGCGGAGATCCGCGAGCACGGGAACCCGCTTGCCAATCTCGGTAAAATCGTCAAGCGACAGTTCGACCCCCATGGTTCTGGCCATCGCCAGAAGGTGCAGGACGGCGTTGGTGGATCCGCCAAGGGCAATCACCACGGTGATGGCGTTTTCGAAAGCCGCGCGGGTCATGATGTCCGACGGCCGGATATTTCGGTCCAGCAGGTTCAGGACCGCCGCACCAGCTGCCCGTGAATCCTCGGCCTTCACCGAGGAAACGGCATTCTGAGCGGAACTGCCGGGCAGGCTCATGCCCATCGCTTCAATCGCGGAGGCCATGGTATTGGCGGTATACATACCACCGCAGGAACCAGGGCCCGGGATAGCGGTCTCCTCGATCTGTTTGACATCAATGAGGTCCAGATCACCCCGGGCATGGGCACCAATGGCCTCGAACACGGAGATAATATCGGTGTGGTTGGCTCCCGGCTGGATGGTACCGCCGTAGACGAACACCGATGGCCGATTCAACCGGGTAAGACCGATCATGCAGCCCGGCATGTTCTTGTCACAGCCTCCGATGGCTACGAGGCCGTCAAATCCTTCACACCCGGCGACGGTTTCCAGGGAATCGGCGATCACTTCCCGGGAGACCAGGGAGTACTTCATACCCTCCGTTCCGTTAGCAATCCCGTCCGACACGGTTATGGTATTGAAAATCAGCGACTTACCACCAGCCTCATCGGCCCCGCTCGCGGCTTCCTCGGCCAACTGATTGATGTGCATGTTACAGGGGGTCACGTTGCTCCAGGTCGAAGCAATGCCCACCTGGGGCTTGCGGAAATCTTCGTCCTGGAAGCCCACCGCACGAAGCATGGCCCGGCTGGCCGATTTGCCCACACCGTCCACCACGGGCGCAGAATATCGCCGGCGTGAATCTGCAGTCATTGCGTCTACCTCCTCATCACTCATCACTGGCCATTACCGTCATGGAGGGCCCTCTGCGCGACCTCCCGGCGACACGGTGACAGATCTGCCATTTGTCCACAAACATCGCACCGGTTCAGATGCACCGGAAATATGACTTTGCGAATGACCTGCATCAACCACCGTGGCTGCACCCGACCTTACAATCAATTCATAGCAGATATCAGCCACGGAGGCATGGGATGCCAACGCCCACACAGTCCAGCCTGACATCGACCATCGGTGAGCAATGCCCGGAATATCAGGTCTGGCGCAAGGGCTATGGCGTGATCAAACACAGCGAAGCCACCTGCCAGGCGGTCGTGGCGCTGGCTGATCGACTGGTTGAACAGGGTCTGCAACAGGACACCCGGACCGTCTATCGCAAGCTGGCGGCACTGGACCGTATCGCCAGCGCGGGACTCTGGCTTGTGGTGCACATGTCCTATACGAACCGGGTCAACCTCTCCGGTGCTCCGCTGACGCCACAGGATTTCAAGCCAACGCCCCGCGGCCATGCCGGCAGCGCCCTGAATATGGTTCCGGCCTACGCCGGTTATCTGGCGCTCAACGATCTGACCGGACGCACGCGCAGCTGGGTAATGGGTCAGGGACACTGCGTCGCGGCCATCGAGGCCATCAACGTCCTTACCGGCAACATCTTTCCGGAGCAACGCGAGCGCTACCAGAGTCCGGAAGGCCTGTCGCGGCTGGCCGCCGATTTCTACAGTTTCCGACAACGGCCCGACGGCTCGCTCGCAGCGCCCGCCGGCAGCCATGTCAGCGCCCAAACCGCCGGGGCGATACTGGAAGGCGGCTATCCCGGCCTCGCTGAACTTCAGTGCAGCCATATGCCACTTCCCGGTGAATCACTCGTTGCCTTCTTCTCCGATGGTGCCATTGATGGAGAGCGGGGCAGCGACTGGATTCCGCGCTGGTGGCGGGCCAGTGACTGCGGACTGGTTCTGCCTCTGCTGATCCTCAACGACAGGTGTGGCGAACCGGTCCGGGATCCGGAAACCGGGGAAGGTCTTGATGGGCTGGAAAGCGATCTGCGCTACCGGGGCTTCGCCCCGTTCCGGTTCGATGGCCGGGACCCGGCGGCGTATGTTTGCGCCCTCCTCCGCATGGAGTACGACCTCCAGGCCCTCAGCGACGCCGCGTCAAAGGGGCAGGTTCAGTACCCCATCGAGATGCCTTTTGGCCTGGCGCAGACTGTCCGGGGCTTCGGATTCTATGGCGCCGGAACCGAAATCGATCACGACCTCCCGTTACCCGGCAGTCCGCGGACCGATTCCCGAGCCCGGGATCTGTTCAATACCCATGCGGCGCCGTTGTGGGTCGATCCGGAGGAGTTGCGGGAATCGGTTCAGCAACTGAGCGGCCATGCCATGCAGAATCGTCCACTGGAAAGGGATCATCCGCTGGCAGGGCGCAACCCGTCGGATCCGGCTCTCCCGAGACTGTCATCATGCCGTGAGGCCCAGGCATCTCCCATGCACGCTGTGGATCATTTTTTCACCGCTCTGGCAAAGAACAATCCTCAACTTCGGGTTCGTATCGGCGACTCCGGGAACCTGTCAGAACACCGGCTGCCCGGCGTGCTGGACGAATTCCGGAAACGGGTCAGCCAACCCCGCAATCCGCACGAAGACGTCTACGGTGGCATTGTATCCGTCCGGAATGACGAAGCTGTCGCGTCCGCCTGCCTGGGCAACAAGGCCGGACTGAACCTGGTGGTGGGTGATGAGGCATTCTGCGTCAAGATACTGGGCATCCTGCGCCAGGAACTGACTTTCGCCCGCCAGCAGAAAGAAGCAGGCAGACCACCCCGGTGGCTTGGTCTGCCCGTGGTGGCAACCGCCCATACCTGGGAGAACCCCAACAACGCGATCTCCCAACAGGACACTACCTTCTGTGAGGCATTGCTGGGCGAGATGGGCGACGTGTCCCGTGTTCTGTTCCCCGCCGATTACAACAGTACCCTCGCCACACTCCCTTCCGTCTATACCGACCGGGGCCGCATCACCGGGCTGGTGGTACCCGCACAGGATCGTCCACGGGTCTTTGACGCCAGCGAAGCAGAGAGCCTTGCCCGTAACGGTGCGCTGGTGGTGGATGAAGATACCTGCGCCGGCGAACCGCTGTTGCTGATGGCAAGCGGTGCCTATCAGCTGTCCGAGGCGATCCGGGCCTGCGAACGACTGCGGGAAACCGGCACGCCCTTCCGCCTGGTCTACCTTCAGGAACCCGGCCGCTTCCGACAGCCCCGGGATGCCTTCGAGGCTCCGTTCTGTGCCTCGGAACTGGAAAGGGAGCGGCTTTTTCCACACCGCTTGAACTGCCGCGTGGCCCTGACCCACATGCGACCGGAAGTCTTCCGTGGCCATTTGCACCCGCTTTTCCCGTCCATGGAACGATCCCGGGTACTCGGCTTCATCAACCGTGGAGGCACGCTGAACCCGGCGGGCATGCTGTTCGCGAATCAAAGTTCCTGGGGACATGTGCTGGCCGCCTGTGCGGCGATCATGGAAAAACCGCCGGGCGAATGGTTATCGAGCGCGGAACTGGCTGCCGTCGAGGGTCGCGGGGATCCGACGGTCATCACCCGGGGCTTGCCCACCGCCTGAGGCAGACAACAGGCCCGGCCAATAAAAAGGGGAGCAACCCGCTCCCCTTCTGCGTGATGGATGGTCCTGCGGGACTATCCGCTGACAAACACCGGACCGATCCCCATGTTCCAGATAATCGCGGAACCGGCCCTCGTGGACACCAGGATCACCAGTGCAACGGTCAGCAGGGCGCCACCGTACATGACGGCCTGTTCCTTTTCGATACCCATGACAATGGGCAGACCGTCATACATCAACCAGGCGCCATAGCAGGCTGCCACCAGAAACACGATGGCATTGAACCAGGGCACCGGATACAGCAGCGCAAATCCGGCGAGGAACAACGGTGTGCAGGAATAGGCTGCCAGGGCAATGCCGTTGGAAGGCACATGCTCCTCTTTGGCTCCGTAGGTGCGCGCCATCCAGTTGATGGCATAGCCGAGTGCAAAGACTCCGATCAACATGGATATATAGGTCAGCACACTCAGTTGCATGGCGCTGATTTCCGTCAGCTTGATCAGCCGTTCATTGCCGACCGTCCAGCCGAAATGGGCTGTGGATATATAAGCGCATACCGGGCCAATCAGGGCCAGGATCGCGACATAGGCCACATAGACCCGACGTGGAGTTTCATGTTCTTTACGTATGGACACCCACTCTTCATCGGGGTGCGTGAACATTCCGAACGCATGTGACAGGAGCATGGATACCCCCTCTTCTTGCTGTTTTTGGGTCAGGGAAGGCCGGGAGGCAACACACCTCCGGCACATCCCTTTCATTAACTATAGTCAAGAACAGGGGGTGAAACAGAACCGACTGATGATATTTTGTTCAGTTGATAGCCTGTTTCATACAGTTTGGTTCTGACGAGGATCCGTCTGGGCGACCCAGGGATTGTCCTTGCGGGCATCCCGGAAGTCGACGAGGCTTTCAACCCCGCTGAAATCGACGAGATCGCGGAAATCGAGCCAGTCCACCAGGCAGTAGAGGCAAATCGAAGGGTAGTCCCAATTTTCAAAGCGGCCGTCATCAACCTGAGCCGCCAGGGTCCTGAGCGTCGTCATGATCCGCTCGCGCTGGAGGTTGAAGAACATGACATCCGCGTCGACGTCAACGCCGGACTTCTTGGACAGCAACAGCGTCACGGCCGAATCATTGGCCGCGTCAACCAGGGTCAACTGGTTCTCCTGATCCCAGGTCAGGGGATCCCGATTCTGTTTGGCACTCAGATACCTGGCGATGATCCGGGAATCGAAGAGCTCCTGCCCGTCATCCTCGATCATCGGGATTTTCAGGGCCGGATTGTTACGACGGAGTTCATCCCGACCCTCGCCGTAGATATCGAGATTGACGAACTCGTAGGGGTCTTCTCCGAGCAGAATGCGTATACGTCTGACGTAAGGAGAGGTGGTGGATCCGATCAGTTTCATGACTGCTCCGGTTTTCAGGTTCCCAGAAGGGATTCTGGATCTGTGTATGGGTACCCGGTGGCTTCCGCCACTTCCCTGTAGGTCACCTTGCCAGCCATCACATTCAGGCCGGCCATCAGGTGCGGGTCCTCTCTCATCGCCTGTTCGGCCCCCTTGTTCGCCAGCGCAGCGATAAACGGCAAGGTGGCGTTATTCAGGGCAAGCGTGGAAGTCCGCGCGACGGCTCCGGGCATGTTTGCCACGCAGTAATGTACCACACCATCAACAACGTACGTGGGGTTATCATGGGTGGTCGGCTTTGAGGTCTCCGCACAACCACCCTGATCAATGGCAACATCAACGATCACGCTCCCCTCGGGCATTCTTCGGATCATGTCGCGGGTAATCAACTTGGGGGCGGAGGCACCGGGAATCAGCACACTGCCGATGACCAGATCCGACTCCACAACGGCTTCATCCAGGGCATGGGCCGTGGAGAACAGCGTGGTTATACGGTTCCCATAGTGGTGATCGAGCTGCCTCAGAACGTCCATGCTCCGGTCAATCACCGTGACATGTGCGCCGAGACCAATGGCCATGGCCACGGCGTTCTGGCCCACAACACCGCCACCGACGACGGTTACCCTCGCGGGACTGACACCCGGGACACCACCGAGAAGCACGCCCCGGCCGCCCAGATACTTCTCCAGACAGTGGGCGCCCGCCTGGATTGACATTCGTCCTGCGACCTCGGACATCGGCGCCAGTAACGGCAAATGGCCAGCCCTGTCGGTCACGGTTTCGTACGCAATGCAGGTCGCTCCCGACGCCACCAGGTCATCAGTCTGCGCCTGGTCCGGGGCAAGATGGAGGTAGGTAAACAGGGTTTGGCCCTTCCTCAGGAGGGCGCGCTCCGCGGGCTGCGGCTCCTTGACCTTGACGATCAGCTCGGCCTGCTCGAAGACGTCCTCCGCGCTGTCAACAATCCGGGCACCGGCCTGGCGGTAGTCATCGTCGGAGAATCCGCTGGCGGAACCAGCACCCTGCTGCACACAGACATCATGCCCGTGACTGTACAACTCGTGAACCGACGCCGGAGTCATGCCGACACGATACTCGTGATTCTTGATTTCCCGGGGTACACCAACTTTCATGAACACGCTCCCACGATCCGTCCAAACATTCGTAAGTTCTGCTCATCCAGTGTAGTCAAAAGACCCGCACCCGGTGCCGGGGCCATATCCGTACTTTTACAGGGTACCCGCGATCGTGCTTCTGACCTCTTCCATCAGGGTTTCCAGAGACTTGTCGCCGACCGTTACCGGCGGGTGAATCACGATGTGAATGTCGCCACTGCTGAAGGCTGCATGGCCCTTGGGCAACCGGTCATGGGAACCGCGAATGGTGACCGGCAGAATGGGCAGCCCGCCATCCCGGGCGATCACGAAGCCACCGCGCTTGAAAGGGAGCAACCGGCCGTCCCACGATCGGGTGCCCTCAGGAAACAACAGGATACTGGTGCCGTCCGGCAATTGTGCGACGCCCTGTTTGATGCTCTCGAGGGCATCTGAACCTTTTGACCGATCGATGAACAGATTCCGGGAAGTTTCAAGGGCCAGGCCGAACAACGGGACCTTCCGCAACTCCTTCTTGATGACCCACCGGTACTGCAGACCCAGCGCGAGCACCAGTGCCGGAGGATCGAAATACGAAGCATGGTTGCTGAGGATGACGTAACGCTCGCCGGGCCGGATGTGTTCCCGGCCGCTCACTCGCAGGCGGATGCCACAGACCTTCAGAATGACCCAGGCATAGATCTGGGTACCCTGGAACGCTGCGTCCCCGCGTTTGCCTATAAGCGCGGCCACAACAATAGGAACAAACAGAATCAGGGTGAGAAGGATGGCCCAGAAGAAAATCCAGACAGTCTTCAGAACTCGCAGCGGCATGAAACCTTCCCGTGTATCTCGACGACAAATTAAACGAGCAACCGGGAAAGAAAGATTACACAGTCGAAAAAAAATCACAAAAAAAGGCAGCCGAAGCTGCCTTTTTGATGTTGCCGAAGCCGTCAGGACTTACAGGGCAACAACGTTCTCCGCCTGAGGACCTTTCTGGCCCTGAGTCACGGTGAACTCGACCTGCTGGCCTTCGGCCAGGGTCTTGAAACCAGAGCCCTGAATGGCGCTGTAGTGAACAAAAACGTCCGGGCCGCCTTCACGAGTGATAAAGCCAAAGCCTTTTGCTTCGTTGAAGAACTTAACAGTACCGGTAACAGTAGACATACTTAAATTTCCTGAAATCAATCATATTCTCTGCCGCCACACGCCTCGTGCGCATGGTCAGCGTTTGCGGAAAAACAGAACTCGCGGAATCAAAAACAGGACGGCACTACTGACTACAGGTACGTCTTATTCATGAAATGCTTTACTAATCTTTCCTTGAGAACTCACTCTACTCGGGAATTCGGGAATTGCCAAGGGAATTTTCGAACATTTGTATAGGTACTCATACCCATGGCACTACCTGGCCCCGATGGCAAGGCGGGCACCGGTCTGTGCACCGCCAGGACCACCGGGAAACAGCCTTCGGATCAGGCGGGGTTATGGTCGATTAACGTATCCTTGTTGCGGGCGAATTCGTCGAAGGGGAAGTCGTCTACCGTCAGCATTTCCAGCACGACCTGCTCATACTCGCGCATGAAGTCGGCTTCTTCCTTCGTGAACACGCCCGCCTCCAGCGCCGCGTCAAACCGCTCTTCGGGATGCAACGCCGTCATTGGCAACTCGCCCTTCGCGTAGGCCTTGGTTGCCTTGCGGTAGAGCTGTTCCGCCTTGTCATAATCCTTCAACAGCGCATTGTAGCGAGCCACCGGATTCTCCACGTCACCCTCCCCTTCGCTGGTCCAGATGCTGGCCAGCAGACGGTTCCGGATGGGCGTATCGGTGGTGATGGACCTGGCCAGCTTTCTCGCCAGGTCATCGCCGGGCGCATGCCAACGCCGACCCAGGGGCAAGGTGACGGCCCGAAGCACCAGGGCCACCGCCCGGTTCGGAAGATTCTGGAGAAATTCATCCAGCGCGGATTCGGTACGATGCAGCAACAGTTCCATGCTGTACTCCATCACTTCCTTCTCCCCGGCCACTGGCTGATTCTCGTGCCAGTTTTTCAGCACCATCGAGGCGAGATAGAGGTTCGACAACATATCCCCGAGACGGGCTGAAATCAGCTCACGCATCTTGAGTTCGCTGCCCAGCGTTGTCATGGCCGCATCGGAGCATAGACCGAAGGCCGCGCTGAACCGTGCCACCGCCTGTGCATAGCGGCGGCTGACACTGTCAAACGGCACATCCGCATGGCCCAGACCCAGTGCCTGTGTAAAGGCCCGGGCAGCATTTCCGAAGATCAATCCGGCGTGACCGAAGAACGCCTTGTCGAAGGCCCGGATGTCGTCGTTATCTTTTGCCGCCAGCTCCTCGAGGACGTATGGGTGGCAGCGAATCGCGCCCTGGCCGAAGATCATCAGACTCCGGGTCATGATGTTGGCACCTTCGACGGTAATGGAAACCGCTGCGCCGCTGTAGCCAATGCCCAGGTAGTTACGGGGGCCCAGGGTCACCGTCTTGCCACCATGAACATCCATTGCGTCGGACAGGACGCCCCGCTGGAACTCGGTCAGGTGGTATTTCAGAATCGCCGACGGTACCGCGGGCTTTTGCCCGTTGTCGATCATGTTGGCGGTGTGATTTACCGCAGCCTGGGAGATGTAGGTCTTTGCCGCGATTCGTGCCAGCGGCTCCTGGACACCTTCCATCTCAGCTACCGGCGTATTGAACTGGCGACGAACCCGTGTGAATCCGCCGGCGGTACCGACGGAATAAGCCGCAGCACCGGCTGCGCCGGAGGGCAGCGTGATACAGCGCCCCACCGACAGGCACTCTACCAGCATCCGCCAGCCCTGGCCGGCCATTTCCTGACCGCCAATAATGTAGTCGAGAGGGATGAATACATCCTTGCCCCGAATCGGCCCATTCAGGAACGGTGTTCCAATCGGACAGTGACGTCGCCCGATTTCCATGCCCTCGGTATCCCGGGGAATCAGGGCACAGGTGATGCCATAGTCCTTGGTATCTCCCAACAAGCCGTCCGGGTCGAACATCCGGAATGCCAGACCAACCACGGTGGCCACCGGCGCCAGGGTAATCCAGCGCTTCTCGAAGTTGAGCCGGATACCGAGAACTTCCTTGCCGTCCACTTCCTGCTTACAGACGATACCCGTATCGGGCAGCGACGTCGCATCGGACCCTGCGCGCGGACCGGTCAGGCCGAAACAGGGGATTTCCCGGCCGTCAGCAAGCCTCGGGAGGTAATACTGCTTCTGCTCTTCCGTACCGTATTTGACCAGCAGTTCGCCCGGCCCCAATGAGTTGGGCACGCCGACGGTCACCATCAGCATTTCGTTACCAGCCAGCTTCTGCAGTACAGCGGTCTGCGCCTTGGCGGAGAATTCCAGCCCACCGTACTCCCTGGGGATGATCATGCCGAAGAACTTTTCCTTTTTCAGCAGCTCCCAGAGTTCCGGCGGAAGGTCTGCACGCTCCACGGCGACATCCCAGGCGTTACACATGGCAATGGCCTGCGTGCACTGGTTGTCCACGAACGACTGCTCTTCCTCGGACAGCCCGTTATGGCGATTGACCAGCAGGTTCTGCCAGTCCGGGCGCCCGGTGAACAGTTCCCCGTCCCAGCCAACCGTACCCGCTTCCAGCGCTACCTTTTCGGTATCCGAGACTTTAGGCGCCACTTTCTTGAACATGGCAAAAATGCGCGGGGTCAGCCAGCTGCGGCGGAATCCGGGAAGACCGGCAACCGCCGTTACCGCAGCGCCTGCGAAAAGAATCAGGGCCAGCCACCCGGATGCAAAAATCCAGGACAAAAGGCCGACAACCGCCATAACACCGATCGCCTGACCGGCACCGGATTCACGGCGCATTACAATCAACAGGCCGGCCAATGCGACCAGAAACAGAATGAGAGTCATCATAGGTTTTCTCTGTCCTCCATGGATTTCGAGACCCCACCCCGACCCCATGCCAGGCACGGAGTCAGGGAAGCACCAAGACTACACTGTGTTACGTTTACGGTAACGCATCGGATGAGAGCTGACCAGCAACTGCCGCACAGTCAGGGGCTTAGCACCATCAGGCGGTTACGATCACCCGTATTCCCTCCAGGGCGAGACTCGCCCGCCCCACGGCTTCCCGGGCCGCGTCAAGCTGACTCCGGAAGAAATCGATTTCTTCCTCGCGGATGGCGGGATTAACCTTCTGCAAGGCAGTCAGGCGCTGGATTTCCGGTTCAAATGCAGCTTCAACCCGAGCCAGCGCCCGCTCTTTCAGGGGTTCCAGATGCGGTTCGGACAGTCGCTCGGCGTGATCGACCATGGTTTCAACCTGCGGACGGATTTGCGGCACGATGGCCTGCGCGGTGCGCCGGCGGATATTGGAACACAGATCATTCAGACGATCGTGGGGCAACGCCGCCGACAATTCCTTGCCGTTCACATCCACCAGGAGCCGAAGCGGCGAAATGGGAAGATAGCGGGTCAGCTGCAGTGACTCGGGCGCCGGACAATGAACAGTGAACAGGGCTTCCAGCAGCAACGTGCCCGGCGGCAACGCCTTGACGGACAGGCTCGCCAGAGCCGCCTTTCCCAGCCCCGAACTGGTGACCGAATCCATCACACCGGTAACCATGGGATGCTCCCAGCTGATAAACGCCAGGTCCTCACGCTCCAGAGCCTGCTCCCGGCTCCAGGTCACGGTTATGCCTTCCTCGGGCAAGCCCGCCACATGGCCGGGCTGGTATTGCTCTCCCGGCTTCAGGACATCCGAATGCTCGGTGTGATCCTCGATATCCACACCCAGGATATCGAACGCGTCGACCATGTAATCCCGGACCTGCGTCGAGCTTTCTTCCTGCTCGATCCGTTCGATCAGTTCGTTGGCCACCTGGGGCCGACAGGAATTGAGCTCAATGAGCGCGTCCCGGCCGTTCTGCAGTAATGTCTTGAGGCGATGACTCTCTTTTTCCGAGCGCTCGATCAACGTCTCCAGTGCCTCGGGGGCTCCTGCCAGCGCCTGCTGCCATTGATCCTGAACGATCTCCTGGACCGCGACGCCCACAGAGCAACTCTCGGCAAACGCATTGAGCCCCTCCTGAAACCAACGATACTGGACTTCCTGACTGGTCCCTTCCAGGTAGGGAATATGGATCCGGATCGCTTCCTGCTGACCGATCCGGTCGAGCCGCCCGATTCGCTGTTCCAGCAAATCCGGATTGGCGGGCAGATCAAACAGGACAAGATGGTGGGCGAACTGGAAATTGCGGCCTTCGCTGCCGATTTCCGAACAGATGAGTGCCTGCGCCCCCTGTTCATCATCCGCAAAGTAGGCGGCCGCCCGGTCCCGCTCCACCAGGCTCAGGTGTTCGTGAAACGCGGCACTGCGGATACCGGCCCTGAGCTGCAGATAATGCTCCAGCGCCATAGCCGTTTCGGCACGGGCGCAGATTACGACCACCTTGGCCGGACGCAGGCTCTTGAGCGTCTGCTCCAGCCAGGCAACACGGGGATCGTCGGTCAGCCATTGCTCTTCCGGACAACCCCGCTCGGGTGTCAGGCCATCGACTCCGGTTGACGCCCCGGCGAAGAGTTCCGGGCAGGGCAATGCGACAGGAACAGGCTGTCGCTCGGGGAAATCCGGAATGGCGGCCCGGGTATTACGAAACAGCACCCGGCCGGTACCGTGCCGGTCCAGCAAGGCATCAATGATGGCATCCCGGGATTGGGCTTCGAGCTGATCCAGATCGTCCCCCAGCCAGGTACGCAGAATCCCGCGATCGTCGTCGCTGATGGAATCATCCGCCTGCAGGCGTCGAACCACATCGTTCACCGACTGATACTGCGACTCCTGTTCACGGAACACCTCCAGGTCGTGGAAGCGGGCCGGATCAAGGAGCCGCAGGCGTGCGAAATGACTGGCGATACCCACCTGCTCAGGCGTGGCGGTCAGCAGCAACAATCCCCGGGTACGCGCGGACAGCGACTCCACAACCTCGTATTCGGGGCTGGCCGCTTCCGGCGCCCAGGCCAGGTGATGGGCCTCGTCGACGATCATCATGTCCCACCCAGCGGCAAGCGCATCCCGCCGGGCGCGCTCACTGCCGGTCAGGAAATCGAGGCTGCACAGGACCAGCTGTTCGCTTTCGAACGGATTCTCCGAATAGTCGTCACCAAAAATATTGTTGACCAGGGCATCGATATCATCTTCGCCCTCCTTGAGTGCGTCGTATCGGGTCTGGTCGACAATCGAGAATCGCAGATTGAAACGGCGAAGCATCTCCACCAGCCACTGGTGGATCAGGGAATCCGGCACCACGATCAACGCCCGCCGGACCCGGCCTGTCTGCAACTGATAATGAAGGATCAGGCCGGCCTCAATGGTTTTACCCAGACCCACTTCATCGGCAAGCAGTACCCGGGGGGCATGGCGTCGGGCGACTTCATGGGCAATATAGATCTGGTGCGGCAGATGCTGGGTTCGCGCGCCAATCAGCCCCTGGGCGGGCGACGCCCTCAGCCGATCCATATGCTGCAACGTGGCATACCGAAGCCGGAACGCGCCGTTACGATCGAACTGACCGGCAAACAGGCGCTGGTGGGGCGCCGAGAAATCCACGGATCCGGCCAATTTGACTTCGGAGATCGGGTGGATGTTCTCGCCATCGTCCGCGTGATACATCAGGACACCACCCACCTCCTCAACGGCTCTGACAATATATCGCTGACCATCGTAGGTCTCTATTTCCTCGCCCATCTGAAACACGATGCGGGACAGGGGGGCGTTGTCGATGGCGTAGGTGCGTTCTTCGTCCGCCGCCGGGAACCCCAGTGTTACCCTTCGGCCGGCAATGTCCGTGACAATGCCCAGCCCCAGTCCGGTATCGCTGTGGCTGACCCAACGCTGGCCAATGACGAAATCCGATGTATCCAAGAAACCTCCAATCCGAAATTACTGATGATTTGAATCGTTTTCACGCACCCAGAACGCGGTCGCTCCGCATACCGCGGCTGGCACGACAACCAGGTTCAGCAACGGCACCATGGCCGCCAGTGCCACAGGTAACCCGAAGCCCAGTGCCGACAGGCGGGAACCACCGAGCGTTCGGCGCAGAGCCGGAAAGCTCACCCGGTGATTGTCGGCAGGGTAATCGACATACTGGAGAGCCATCATCCAGCTGTTGAACAGGAACCAGAGGACCGCCGCCACCAGGTTGACCACCGGTACCAAACCAATCATGAACAGACCAATGGCGCGGGGCAGGTAATACAGGATCTTCTGCACCTCACGCCAGAGGGCCCGGGGAATATCCTTGACGATGGTGGCCCAGCCATCCTCGGTGGTGACTTCCTGACCGGTGAGATGCTTTTCCGTCAGCTCAGCCAGATATCCGTAAAACGGAGAACCAATCAGATTGGCTACAATCACGAAGCCATATGCCAGCATCAGAAGAATCACGGCGCCGTAAAGAATCCAGAACAGCCAGTCCAGCGACTGCAGCCAGTTCCAGTCGGGCAGCCAGCCCATGGCCGTGGCAATCAGCGCCGAAAAGCCTTCCGCCATGAAGTAGAAAAGAACGGCGAATAGAACGATATTGATGGCGATAGGCAGCAGCACGAAAAGTCGCAGGCCAGGCTGTCGGATGAGGTGAAAACCTTCCCCCAGGTAGCCCAGTCCACGAAAAAAGTTACCCTTGAGCATAACTGGCAGATCCTCCGTTCCAATGACAGTGACGGGGCGCAAAGCATATCATGATGGCTTCCGGCCCACAGCCTGTAAGGACCTACGGAAATTCCCCATGGCATCATTCAGACACAGCATGAACACCCTTTTACAGAACCGGACATTGTGGCGCATCGCGCTCCTGATTTCCGTTCTGGTGATCATTGTGCTGGCAACGGCAGACCCCAAAACGCCACTGCCTTCAACTCCCAGCGACAAACTGAACCACCTTCTGGCCTTCGTTGAACTGACCCTCCTGGCGCGACTGTCATGGCCGGACCGCAGTCCCATTGTCTATGTGCCCGCCCTGCTTGCCTTTGGCATGGGCATCGAACTCGTCCAGGCCAACCTGCCCTACCGGGACTTTTCGTTGATGGATTTCGCCACAGACGCCATTGCCATCGGGATCGGGCTCCTGCCCTGGCCCGGTATTCCAGGGCTCAAAAAAACTGATCTGGGAAAAACACCCGGGGGCATGTGAGATATCTCCTACATGGCTGTAAGCCGATTTACCGACATGGCGTACGCAAGCATGGTCAAACTCACCAATTTTTTCATCATGTCATTGATAAAAAAGGATTTTTTTATTAGCCGGAAATGGAGCCTCCCTGTAACCGTGCAAGGTTCACAGGTTTGTCAAAGTCCGATTGGTATATTGTTCTCGTCAGGGATGACAAGGAAAAGGACGACGCACCGGATGCACCCCGGCACGGAATGCGGGGAGAGGCAAGGACACAGGGATGCCTCGCTTAAGGGATAACAAATTGGAGCGCCGGCTCGGATGCCGGCACCACGGAGTGGAAGCACGGACCGGCAACAGGGTTGTTGCCATCGCGCAAGGACGCGCCGACCTGTTCCGAAAGGGTAGCCGGGAAGGCTGCCCTTCATTTTTTTATGGGCACCGGCCAGCCCGGTAGATCCGCACCCGATTGAACTCCTCGAACTCGTTAAGATCCGGCCAGGTACGAGCCTCTATCACCCCCTGACGAACATACCGCTCATCGCCCAGATCCTTCACCCGCGAATCCGCCAGCAGTACCTCCGGGGCCGCCTCCAGGAACTCGTTCAGGAACGACCGGTTCTCCCGATCGTACAACACATCGGCAGCGGTGATGACATCGACGGTGTCCGGGCGGGCCGCCCAATCGCTACAGACTTCCAGCTCCACGCCATTCAGCGCTGCATTCGACAGGGCCGCATCCAGCGCGGCCGGATCCAGATCACAGGCGATCACCCGGGCGGCGCCGGCCAGGGCTGCCGCCACAGCAACCACACCCGAGCCGGTACCGAAATCCAGCAATGTTTTGCCCGCCACCGCGTCCGGATGGTTCAGTATCCAGTTCGCGAGTACCTGACCGCTGGCCCAGCAAAACGACCAATACGCCGGTTCAGCCACCACCGACTGAGCCTCGTCGTGCGAGAGCGGGCCCTCCAGAACCGTTGGATCGAACAGATAAAGGGACAGCGTCGGACATCCTGCAGGGCGGCTCTTTGCCACTCGTCCACGGGTCAGGGTCTTGCGCAAGTGTTTATTCAGGCGTTCCGCGGACATACTCCCTCCGGCTCGGACAGATCAAAGCGGCTTATTGTACCGGGGCATCCATCGGGGATCAGCGGCTCCCGAGCAGAAAGACGCCGGTTTCGATATACTCGGGCCTCACATTTCCAATCTCCAGGTCCGTGAAATGGCAAGCCGACCCGACACCGACGACTATCTTTTCCTGTTTCTTGACGACGTTCCGCTGATGGATGTGCGGGCGCCCGTGGAGTTTGCCCGCGGCAGCTTCCCCGCGGCGGAAAATGCCCCCCTCATGAACGACGAAGAGCGGCACCGGGTCGGCATCTGCTACAAGGAGAAAGGTCAGGACAAAGCCATTGAGCTGGGACACCAACTGGTTTCCGGAGACATCAAGGCCCAACGCATAGAAGCCTGGAAACGTTTCATCGCGCGGAATCCGGACGGCTACCTGTTCTGCTTCCGGGGTGGACTGCGCTCGCGCCTGACCCAGCAATGGATCCGTGATGCCGGCATCGATTATCCACTGGTCAAGGGTGGGTACAAGGCCCTCCGGCGCTTCCTCATTGACAGCCTGGAAGGGCTGATCGAGACATCCGATTTCCACATTCTCAGTGGCCGCACCGGTACCGGCAAGACACGTGTCCTGCAACAATTGCCGAATCCGGTCGACCTGGAGGGACTGGCCAATCATCGGGGCTCCAGCTTCGGGCGCCGGGTGACGCCGCAGCCCTCACAGATCGATTTTGAGAATCGGCTGGCCGTGGCCATGCTGAAAGCCCATCACCGCATCGGCGGCACCATTTTCCTGGAGGACGAAAGCCGTCTGGTGGGTCGCTGCGCCCTGCCCGAAAGCCTGCGTAAGCGTATGGCCGAAGCGCCCCTGCTGGTGCTGGAGCGTCCGATGGCCGAACGCATCGCTATCATTCGCCAGGACTATGTCGAAGATATGCACGCCGATTACGTGGCCCGTGATGGCGAAGAGGCCGGGTGGCTCAACTTCCGCGACTACCTGCTCGCAGCCCTGGATCGAATCCGCAAACGCCTCGGCGGAGAACGGCACCAGCAACTGAGGGCGTTGATGGAGTCCGCACTTGAAACACAGGCGCACCAGGGCGTGCTCTCCGGACATGACGCGTGGATTGAGGCCCTGCTCACGGACTATTACGACCCCATGTATGACTACCAGCTCAGCCAGAAGGAAGGGCGCATTCTGGTCCGGGGGGGACCGGCTGTTATCCGGGAGCAAGCCAATCTGGCCCAGCCTGCGTAACAATGCGGTTGGGTGCTCCCGGTATCGTTATACCACCGAGACAAATCTCTGCTATATAAAAGGGGCTGGCAGTCCCTGTTTTGTTACGGCACCTTCCGATCCGGTACACCTGGAAAAACACGAATGAACAAGGAGTCTTAGTATGGAAGATCTTTTCGGCGCGGATGGTAGCGCTTCCCAATTTATGGATCATGCAGTGACGCTGGTCATGACCTATGCGCCCAAGGTCGTGCTCGCGATCGTCACACTGATCATCGGTATGTGGCTGATCAACCGCTTCGTCGCCATCCTCGACAAGAAGCTGGGACAGAAAGACCCCACCCTGAACAAGTTTCTGTGCGGCTTGATCAACGCACTTCTGAAAGTACTGCTCCTGATTTCAGTGGCCTCCATGGTCGGCATCGCAACGACCTCCTTTATCGCTGTCATCGGTGCCGCAGGCCTCGCCGTCGGTCTGGCCCTGCAGGGCAGCCTGGCAAACTTCGCAGGCGGCGTCCTGATCCTGATCTTCAAACCCTTCAAGGTCGGCGACACCATTGAAGCACAGGGATTCCTTGGTGCCGTAAAAGAGATCAGCATTCTGTATACGATCATTGACACCTTCGACAACCGGCGCATCGTGATTCCTAACGGCCAGCTTGCCAACGCCAGCCTCACCAATGTGAGTATTTACGATACCCGTCGCTGTGACATGACCTTCGGCATCGGATATGGCGATGATATCGACAAGGCCAAGCAGGTGATCAAGCAATGTCTGGAGGAGGATGAGCGAGTCCTGCCCGAACCAGCTCCCAGGATTGCCGTCGGTTCCCTTGGAGACAGCTCGGTCAACATCATTGTTCGCCCCTGGACGAAAACCGACGACCTCTGGCCGGTCTATTGGGACATGCACGAAAAGATCAAAAAGGCGTTCGACCGCGAAGG
Source organism: Marinobacter koreensis (assembly GCF_023156285.1). GTDB lineage: Bacteria > Pseudomonadota > Gammaproteobacteria > Pseudomonadales > Oleiphilaceae > Marinobacter > Marinobacter koreensis. Next base: position 276,268 of record NZ_JAKZAJ010000002.1, read on the forward strand.
TATCTCCATTCCGTTCCCACAGAGAGATGTACATCTCTACAAAGAGGAGTGAACGGTTTCGCATTGATACACCCCGTAACTCGCAAACGGCGTATGCTCAACTAAGCTGAGCAGTAAGGGCGGGAGGCTGAACCAGTCCTCCCGCCAGTTCCGACGGAGCCCGGCCAACCAACAATGAACGGCTCCGAAACGCTGTCATTGCTGGTAGGAGGATGTAACGATGCCGGTACAGCAGTTGAAGGATTACCTCGATACGGCAGGCGTGGAGTACATGTGCCTGTCCCACCCTCCCGCGTTCACGGCCCAGGAACTGGCCCACCACGTCAAGATTGCCGGTGATCGCGTCGTCAAGACGGTCATTATCGAACTGGATGGCAAGATGGCCATGCTGGTGATGCCCGCAACCTGGCGCATCCGCTGGGATCGCCTGTCCCGCATACTCGACACCGATTTCGTCGACCTTGCCGACGAGCAGGAATTCAAGGATCGCTTCCCCGATTGCGAGGTGGGTGCCATGCCTCCCTTTGGCAACCTGTTCGGTATGACCGTTTACTGCGCCGAATCCCTGACAGAACAGCCAGAGCTGGCCTTCGCGGCGGGCAGCCACACGGAATCGGTGCATATGAAGACGGCAGACTTCCTGAATCTGGTGCAACCGATGGTCCTGAACCAGGGGTTCATCAAGCCGGGGGCGAAAAAGCCTGCCTGGCTGGTGAAAGGCCGCCGTCAACCGGAGAATGTCGAAGAGGCAGGTATTTCAGGCGCCATCGGCTACTGAGATCATCGCACCGACTTGATTCGGGTCGCTTGTCTGGGCGCTGCCATCGCGTAAACTGACGGCAACAGACAGGAACCCGATATGAACCAAGCATTCGACATTGCCATCGTCGGCGCGGGCATGGTGGGCAGTTCGCTCGCAACCGGCCTCGGCCGCGACGGCTTCTCCGTTGTACTGATCGATCAGGCCACTCCGCCCGCCTTTGATCCGGCCGGAGCGCCAGACATCCGCGTATCCGCGCTCAGCGCGGGCAGCGAACGATACCTGAGAGATCTTGGAGCGTGGCCTCGAATTCTGGCCATGCGCACAACGCCCTATCGGCGCCTTGGCGTCTGGGACGAAACCCCGCATCCCCTGAACAACCTGTTCCCGACTCCGTTCGCAAAGGTCATGTTCGATGCCCGGGATCTAGGCGCTTCCCACCTCGGCCATATCGTCGAGAACACCGTCACCCAGCAGGCGCTCTGGCAATGTGCCCGGGACGAGAAGACCGTGACCATCCGGGCGGGTGAGGGTGTGAGTGATCTGGAAGAACACGGCGACCATGCCGTCATACGCCTTGAAAACGGGGAGCAACTCACTGCAGGCCTGGTTATCGCCGCCGACGGTGCCCAGTCGAAGGTCCGGACACTGGCCGGCATCGGTGTGAGTCGTGACCAGTATGCCCAGCAAGCCATGGTAATTTCGGTTCGTTATCGGGGAGCCGTGGAAGATATTACCTGGCAGGGATTTTACCCCTCGGGACCGAGGGCCTTTCTGCCGTTACACAGCGCCGGAGCGGAACATCCCGGAGAGAGCTGGGCCTCGCTGGTGTGGTATGACGCCCCTGAGGCGTTATCGACGTTGAAGGACCTGGACGAGCCGGCCCTGATGGATTCGATTCAAAAGGCCTTTCCCGAAAACCTGCCGCCCCTGACCCACATTGACGCCCGGGCCAGTTTCCCGATCGCCCGACAGCACGCACGGCGCTATCATCAGGGACGCGTAGTGCTTGCCGGCGATTCCGCCCACACCATCAATCCGCTGGCCGGACAGGGGGTAAACCTTGGCTTCCAGGACGCGCAATGCCTTCAGTCCATGCTCCGGGAAGCGCGGCGCAGCGGTGCGGATCTGGCGGATGAGCGCTGGCTGACCCGCTATGAACAGCAGCGCCGACCGGCCAACCAGCGCATGATGATGGCCATGGACCTGTTCTACTACCTGTTCAGCAACAACATTCCGCCGGTCCACCTGCTGCGGAATCTGGGGCTCGGCGCCGCACGTGCCCTGCCCTTTGCCCGCAATCGCGTCGCCCGCTACGCCATGGGCATCGACGAAGAATGGCCGGCAATCCTCAAGCGCCTGGCGAGCAGCCTGCCGGGACGTCCCCGGCGTCTGATGCCATAGTCATCGATTCAAACCACAAGAAAGGAGCCTCCATGTCCGAGACGATCTTTACCAAAATCATTAATCGAGAGATTCCCGCTGACATCGTTTACGAAGACGACATCAGCCTGGCCTTTCGGGATATCAACCCCCAGGCACCAGTGCATCTTCTGGTCATCCCCAAGAAGGAAATCGCGTCTATCAACGACATCGAGGAAGGTGATCGGGAGCTGGTGGGACACCTCTACTGGGTAGCCGGCAAGCTGGCCAGGGAGATGGGGTTTGCCGAGGACGGCTATCGGACCGTGATGAACTGTGGCGAGAATGCCGGGCAGACGGTCTTCCATATCCATCTGCACCTGCTGGCTGGAAAGCCGTTCGGCTGGCCTCCCTATACCGACAAGATGAAGCAGGCCTGAGCGGTCTTATCCGCCAGCGACCGTGCGGGGTAAAGGGGTGCTCCCGTGATCACCCCGCACGACTGCCAATCAACCGAAGCGACCGGTGATGTAGTCTTCCGTTTCCTTCCGGTCCGGGTTGGTGAAGATGTTGTCGGTGTGGTCGTACTCCATCAGATCCCCAAGGTACATGAACGCGGTATAGTCAGAGACCCGGGCCGCCTGCTGCATGTTGTGGGTTACGATCGCGATGGCGAAATCGTCCTTGAGTTCGTAGATCAATTCCTCAATCTTCGACGTGGAGATCGGATCCAGTGCCGAGGTAGGCTCATCCAGCAGGAGAACCTCCGGTTTGACGGCGATGCCACGGGCAATACACAGCCTCTGCTGCTGACCACCGGACAGCGCGCCACCGGTCTGTTTCAGCTTGTCCTTGACCTCATCCCACAAGGCTGCACGCTGCAGCGCCCACTCCACACGTTCGTCCAGTTCGGATTTTTTCAGCTTCTCATACAGCCGGACGCCGAAGGCGACGTTGTCATAGATGGACATGGGGAACGGCGTCGGCTTCTGGAACACCATGCCAACCCGCGCCCGCAGCATGTTGACGTCAATCCCGGACCCGAGGACGTTCTCCCCGTCCAGGATCAGGTCACCCTCCGCACGCTGGCCCGGATACAGGTCATACATCCGGTTGAAGACCCGGAGCAGTGTGGATTTGCCGCACCCGGACGGACCGATGAACGCCGTTACCTTGCGGTCGGGAATGCCCATGGAGATATCGTGCAGGGCCTTGAACTTGCCGTAGTAGAAACTCAGATCCCGCAGAACAATCTTGGGATCCGCCACCGCCCGGATGTAATTCGTTTTCTCGAGCAGATCGTCGGTATTACCAGACGCCGACAACGCGGACGCCTCCAACCCGGTGGAGTCTTGGTCGATAGACGATTCTTGAGTCATAGTCGCTGCCTTCATAGTGTCAATCTCTGGCGCTGCCTGAGTAGTCGGTATCACGGCTTCTGTTTATGGCCTTTCAAGCCGTAACGGGCAAATATGTTCATCGCTAGAACGCTGATCGTAATGAGCAGTGCCGCCGCCCACGCGAGATTCTGCCAATCGCTATAGGGGCTCAGGGCGTACTGGTAGATCACCACGGGCATGTTGGCCATCGGCTGGCTCATGTCGGTTGACCAGAAATTGTTGCTAAGAGCGGTAAACAGAAGCGGCGCCGTCTCGCCCATAATCCGTGCCGTCGCCAGAAGGAGGCCCGTGATCATGCCGCTGAGGGCCGCCTTATACACCACGTGAACCGTCACTTTCCAGCGCGGCGCGCCGAGGGCTGCAGCCGCTTCCCGAAGCTGCGAGGGCACCAGTTTGAGCATGTCTTCCGTGGTGCGAACGACCACCGGCACCACCAGAATGGCCAGCGCGACACCCCCGGCCCAGCCGGAAAAATGCCCTACCGGGCTGACAAACAGGGTGTAGACAAACACACCTACAACGATGGAGGGAGCTGACAGGAGGATGTCGTTGATAAAACGCACGGTACTGGCGAACCGGGACTTGCCTCCGAACTCCGCCAGATAGGTCCCCGCCATGATGCCGATGGGGGTGCCAAGCAACACCGCCACCACCGTCAGCAGAAGCGTGCCCACAATGGCGTTGAGCAAACCACCCGACTCACCCGGAGGCGGGGTCATCTCGGTAAACACCGCCCAGTTGATGTGGGCGAAGCCTTTGATAAAAAGGATCGAGAGAATCCAGCCCAGCATGACCAGGCCGAACAGGGTGACCGCAATGGAGGCGGTCAGGTTAAACGCATTGATCATCTTACGGCGGTGATATCGGGTCATATCAGGTACTCCGTCCTTCCTGTACCTTCCCGAGCCGGAGCAGGAACCATTTAGAGATGGCCAGGACAATGAAGGTGATGATGAACAGGATCAGGCCGAGCGCAATCAGCGAGGACATGTGCAGACCATCGGCTTCGTTGAATTCATTGGCCAGTGTCGAGGCAATGGTGGAACCGGGGTAGAACAGGCCGGTCATCAGTTCCTGGGCATTACCGACAACGAAGGTCACCGCCATGGTCTCGCCGAGCGCCCGACCGAGCCCCAGCATGATGCCCCCGATAACCCCCACTTTGGTGTAAGGGAGGATGACTTTCCAGACCACTTCCCACGTGGTTGACCCCATGGCGTAGGCGGACTCTTTCAAATCCTTGGGAACGACATCAAACATGTCACGCATCACCGACGCGATGAACGGAATGATCATGATCGCCAGAATGAAACCGGCGGTGAACAGGCTCACACCGATCGGTGGCCCCTGGAAGAACTGGCCGATCAGCGGAAGCTCACCGATGGTGTCGGTCAGCACAGGTTGCAGGTTTTCGGAAAACCAGGGGGCAAAATAGAACAGGCCCCACATGCCGTAGATAATGGAGGGGACCGCAGCCAGCAGTTCCACCGCAATACCGACCGGCTTCTTCAGCCATTCCGGTGCCATTACGCTGATGAAAAGGGCAATACCAAAGCTCACCGGTATGCCGATCAGAATGGCGATAAACGAGGTAACCAGGGTTCCGACGATGGGAATGACGGCACCATATTGATCATTCACCACATCCCATTTTTCGGTGGTGAAAAAATCGAGACCAAAGGTCTGAAACGTCGGCCAGGCATCCTTGAACAGCATCAGGATGATTGCGGCCAACACCACCAAAACCATGGCGGCAAAAAAGAAGGCGGTGCCCTTGAAGAGCTTGTCGCCCAGCGTACCTATCATCGCTTGCCGGGAGTGTTTCGAATATTGAGTTTCTGGCGCTGCCATGGGTTCTCCCGCCTGGATCAACACGGTTTCAGGATGAACTCCGGCCATAGGGGCCGTTTTCGGGTGGAGCGATTATGCCACAACAAGAAAGGACAGGCGAAAACGCCTGTCCTTCGTTCACAAAAACCCCGATTACTTGAGGTTGATCTTCTCTTCCCAGGAAGATTCGATCAGTTCAGCAACGCTCTTGGGGATCGGGATGTAGTGCAGTTCAGCGGCAGCCGGCTGGCCATTGGCCATGGACCACTTGAAGAAGTCCAGGACTGCTTTCACCTGAGCCGGGTTCTTCGGATCGGTGTGAACCATCGCGAAGGTAGAACCGGTGATCGGCCAGCTGTTTTCGCCCGGCTGGTTAGTCAGGACAACACGGAAACCCGGAGTACCTTTCCAGTCAGCACCGGCAGCGGCGGCTGCAAAGTTATCGCTGGTGGGCGCAACACGGTTGCCGTCGCGGTTGATCATGTCCATGTAGGTCAGCTTGTTTTCCAGGGCATAGGCATACTCAACGTAGCCGATGGCGCCCTTGATGCGACCGGTGTAGGAAGCAACGCCTTCGTTACCTTTACCACCGAGGTTACCCTTGGACATCCAGTTTACGGTTTTGCCTTCGCCAACTTCGGATTTCCAGGCGTCACTGGCCTTGGACAGGTAGTTGGTGAAAATGGCGGTGGTGCCAGAAGAATCTGAGCGGTGAACCACTGTAATACGCAGGTCAGGCAGGTCGGCATCCGGGTTCAGCTTGGCGATGGCCGGATCGTTCCAGTTGGTGATCTTGCCCATCAGAATGGCTGCGAGGGTTTCGCCGTCGACAGCCAGCTCACCCGGCTTGATGCCCGGAACGTTGGCAACCGGTACGATACCGCCCATGATCAGCGGCCACTGGGTCAGGCCACTGTCTTTCAGATCTTCGACAGTCAGGGGTGCGTCGGAAGCACCGAAATCCACGTTACCGGCCTTGATCTGCTTGATGCCAGCACCGGAGCCAACTGACTGGTAGTTTACTTCAATACCGGTCTCTTCCTTGTAAGCGCTGGCCCACTTGGAAATGATCGGATACGCGAAAGATGAACCGGCACCGGTCACCTTCTCGACGCTGGCAGCGTGACCAGCTGCAGAAACAGTTACGGCGGCAGCGGCGAAAATACCCGCAATCAGCTTTCTGTCGAATTTCATGAACTCTCTCCTAAAGCAGTTGAATACTTCTGCCACACTCGTTCCGGTGTAGCTGGTGGCCGTGACCAGCGAGTGGCTGGCAAGTTGTGACCTGCACGCAGTATCCAGAATAATTATGTCAGTTTTATGACGACGACGATAATGGCGACACAAAGGAAAGGAGGTGAGAAACGAAACGTCGGAGGAAACCGGAAGAGAGCGCCGGATGATCCAGCAATCATCCGGCAACACGAGGGGAAATGCGCAGCCCGACCTTAACTGCCGACGACCTGCTCGGCCCACTTGGTCGGCTTGTGACGAACGTCTTCTCCCTCCACCATGTAGATGACATTCTCGGCGATGTTACAGGCGTGGTCGCCCACCCGCTCCAGGGCTCGCAATATCCACATGACCGACATGCATTTCGAAATATTGCGGGTATCTTCCATCATGAACGTCAGCAGTGAACGGGCCGCCGCCTTGTACTCCTCGTCAACCCGCTTGTCCTCTTTCATGATACCGATCGCCGGTTCGGGATCGAGGCGGGCGAACGCATCCAGGGCGTCCCTGAGCATGCCGCGCACATGGTTAGCAATGTGCTGGACTTCCACGTAACCACGCGGGGCCTTGCCCTCCTCGGCGAGCGTGATTGCCAGTTTGGCGATTTTCTTGGCCTCGTCGCCGATCCGCTCCAGATCCGCTACCATCTTGATGACCGCAATCACCAGGCGGAGGTCGCGGGCCGTCGGCTGACGACGGGCAATGATGTGGGTTGCCTCTTCATCAATGAGCAACTCGAGCTGGTCGACCTGCTTGTCCCCGTCACGGACCTTCTCACCGAGATGACCGTCATTCTCCACAAGAGCGGTTACCGCTCCTGCAACATGGGACTCGACCATGCCACCCATTTTCAGAAAGTTGGCCTTAAGCTCGGCAAGATCCTCGTCAAACTTCGCCGAGATGTGATCCCCGTGGCTCATATCCTTTTTATCTGGCATACAAAGCAGTCTCCAAAACGTAACTGTGCAGGTCGCGACCCGGAAGGAGGCCAAGCTGGGAGAGGCCCTGAATTATGGCGTCGCCGGCAAAGCACTAAAAGTCCTAATATAGAGGAGGTGCAAACCTCTGCGCAAACTGTCCTCATGCGCGGCTCTGCTCCGATGGTTACCACACCAACATGACAATCGCATGGCACCCGGATGAATCGGCCCGGATCGTGTAAATTTACTTGCAGAGTGCCCGCAGGCCATTAACATGCAAGCTACTATAATAAATCGCAGAACAGGCTGGCTCCATGACCGATTACGACGACGACAAACCAAAACCCCGCGGCGAACTGACGCTTCAGGTCATTCCTCTCCCCTCTGACACCAATGCCAATGGTGACGTATTCGCCGGCTGGCTGGTCAAACAGATGGACATAGCGGCGGCAACTATGGCCGGGCGGATTTCCCAGGGCCGCAATGCAACCGTCGCCATGGACCGGATGGAATTCCTGTCGCCACTGAGGGTGGGGTCACAGGTTGGCTGTTATTGCGAACTGGTGGATATCGGCCGAAGCTCCATGAAGATCAACGTGGAAGTCTGGACACTGGACCGAACCGCCCGAACCCCCCGCAAGGTCACCGAGGGGCTCTTTGTTTACGTGGCGATCGACGAACACGGTCGGATCCGGGAAGTCCCGGAGCAGAACCTGTAGCACTTACCGCCAGCCCTGCAAGAGGCGCGCGTAATTGAGGCGCTCCCAGGTGTGAGCATTGGGGGCGTTGTCCAGTGACAGGGCCCCGCGTGCTTCTGCCAGCGTGTTATACCCCATTCGATCCAGTTGTCGACTGGCCTCTTCGGTGATCCGCCCAAGCGCTTCAGGCCCGTCCGCCAGCAGCGCCGAGACCACCTGCACCACAGTGGCGCCCGCCAGAATGGCTTTCACCGCATCATCGCCACTGTGAACACCGCCCGAGACAGCCATTTCAAGGCCCGTGCGACCGAACAGAGAGGCCACCGCATGCAGGCGAAGCGGCAATTCGGCATTGCTGGAGAGCACCACGTCCCGGCTCAGGGTCAGTTCGTCCAGATCCATATCCGGTTGGTAAAAGCGGTTGAACAGCACCAGCCCTCGGGCGCCCGCCGCTTCCACGCCGGTCACGAAGGCTGGCAGGGCGGAGTAGAACGGGGACAGTTTAACGCTGACCGGCACAGAAACCTGCGCCACAACGGCCTGCACCACCTCCAGCTGTCGTTTCTCCAGTGTCGCGGCGGTATCAGACGGATCCGTGGCGAGATCATAAAGATTGAGCTCGATGGCCTCCGCTCCCGCGTCTTCCAGTTCCCGGGCATGATGGGTCCAGCCACCGGGCGTAACTCCATTGAGTGAGGCAATCACGGGCACATCCAGTTTGCTGCGGAGTAATTCCAGACGCCTGAGGTAACTGTGTGACCCTACTTCAAAAATCTCTGACTCCGGGAAATACGAGCGCGCCTCGGCGTCTCTGTTGATCTGGGAGTCGATAAACTTGTGCGCCGCCATCTGCTCGGCCACCAGCTGTTCCTCGAACAGGGAATGCATCACCACCGCGCCGGCGCCAGCATCGACACAGGCCTTCAGGGCGTCCAGGTCATCAGTCAGCGGGCTGGCACCCACCACCAGGGGCGAGCGCAGGTCCAGTCCGAGCCATCGGGTTGTCAGCTCAGTCATGACGTTCGCCCTCCTCCGGGTCCGATTCCACGTGTTCATGGGGCTCAAAGTGTATACCGGCCAGCTGTTTGTAGAGCTCTCGCTGGTCGTGGGCCGCTTCAGTGGCCGCGGCTACCAGTTGTTCGTACCGTTCCGGGTCCCGCAGTTCCAGCATCCGGAACCGCGCCTCTTCCTGCATGTATTCTTTCATCGTTACTTTCTGGCGTACGGAATCCAGCTGCAGGGGCGGTAAGCCATCGTCAATCCGCCGGGGATCGAAACGGTAGAGAGGCCAGGCCCAGCTGTCCACCGCTCGACGTTGCTGGGCGGGCGAATGCACCAGATCATAACCATGGGCAATACAGGGACTGTGGGCGATGATCAGCGCCGGCCCCTCGTAGCTTTCGGCTTCCTGCAAGGCTTTGGTGGTCTGGTTGCTGTGGGACTGCAGGGCAATTTGCGCCACATACACGTGACCATAGCTCATGGCCAGCAGGCCCAGGTCCTTCTTGCGGGTTTCCTTGCCAGCCGATGCAAACTTGGCCACGGCCCCGATGGGCGTCGCCTTGGATTGCTGACCACCAGTGTTGGAATACACCTCGGTATCCAGCACCAGCAGCTTGAGGTTCTGCCCGGAGGCCAGAGCATGGTCGAGCCCTCCATAACCGATGTCGTAGGCCCAGCCATCCCCACCAATCACCCAGACGCTCTTGGGGCACAATTCATCCGCCAGGCTGGCCAGCTCGTCGGCCTCGGCACCCGGCTGGTCCGCCAGCCAATCCCGAAGACGGATGACCGCCTCCCGCCGGGCGATCAGGGCGGTTTCATCGATGGTGGCGCAGGGCCCTGTCAGACCGCTGTAGAGCGCCTCGGGCAATCCGGGGCGAAATTCCTCGAGCAGTTGCCGGGCCCGTGTCACCAGCTGGTTCAGCCCAACACGCATCCCCAGCCCCAGTTCTGCGGCATCTTCGAACAGCGAGTTGTTCCAGGTAGGTCCCCGGCCATCGGGGTTGACGGTGTACGGCGTCGTCGGCAGGTTACCGCCATAGATGGAGGAACAGCCAGTGGCGTTGGCAATCAGCAAACGGTCACCGAGCAACTGGGTCAACAGGCGGATATAAGGTGTCTCGCCACAACCACTACAGGCGCCGGAATACTCGAACAGCGGAATCAGCAATGGCAGTGCCTTGAAGTCCCGGGGAATCCGGTCCCGCGGCACCGGCGGGAGGTTACGGAAAAACGCCAGGTTCTCGGCCTCAACCGTTCGATGGTCTTCCAGCGGCCTCATGTTGATGGCCTTGCGTTTCGGCTGACTTCGATCCTTTGCGGGGCAGACTTCGACACACAGACCGCACCCGGTGCAATCGTCGGGCGCGACCTGAATCCGGTAGTCCAGTCCCTCCAGTTCCGACGTCTGGGTTTCCGGCACGGTCTCGAACGCTTCCGGCGCACCCTGGACCGCATCCGGCTCGAACACCTTGCTGGTGATGGCCGTGTGCGGACAGATCATTGCGCAGAAATTGCACTGCACACAGATATCCGACTCCCAGATCGGAATCTCGAGGGCAATGGTGCGTTTTTCATACTGACTCGTGCCGGTCGGCCAGGTGCCGTCCGGTGGAAACGCACTGACCGGCAGCCTGTCGCCCTGCCCCTCGAGTAGAAGCCGTGTGACTTTCTGGACGAAATCCGGGGCATCGTCCGGTACCCGGGGCGGTCGGCTTCGGGTTGCCGTCACCTGGTCCGGCACCGGCACTTCGTGGAGATTGGCCAGGGCGGAATCCACCGCTTCCACGTTGCGGCGAACCACCTCCGGTCCGCGACGCCCCCAGGTCTGACGAATGGACTCCTTGATGCGGTCAATGGCTTCGGCCCGGGGCAAGATGTCCGCCAGGACAAAGAAGCAGACCTGCATAACGGTGTTGATCCGCCGCTCCAGCCCGGCCTTTTCGGCGACGTCTGCCGCATCAATCACATACAGGCTTGCCTTGCGCTCCACCAGAACCCGCTGGGCCTCCACGGACAACCGGTCCCACACCTGGTCCGGCGGCCAGGGTACGTTGAGCAGGACCGTGGCGCCCGGAGCGGCATGCTCAAGCACATCGAACCGCTCCAGAAACTGCGGGGTATGCACGGCCACAAACTGGGCCTGACGAATCTGGTAGCTTGAGCGGATCGGATGCGGCCCGAAGCGCAGATGGGATACCGTGGTGGCCCCGGATTTCTTCGAATCATAGACAAAATGCCCCTGGGCATAGAGGTCCGTACCCTCCCCCAGGATCTTGATGCTGGCCTTGTTGCTACTGACCGTACCATCGGCCCCCAGGCCGAAGAACAGGGCACGGCGGGTTTCCGGCGATTCAATGTCCAGCTCGGCATCAACCTCCAGCGAAAGATGCGAGACATCGTCACGAACCCCCACGGTAAAGCGGGTTTTCGGAGCCGCTGCCTTCAATTCATCAAAGATGGCGCAAACCATGGCCGGCGTGAATTCCCGGGAAGACAGACCGTAGCGACCTCCGACCAGCCTTGGCAGTGTCTGGCGTTCACCCCGGCTATAGGCTTCCATCAAGGCACCACTCACTTCCAGCAGCAGCGGCTCGCCCTGGGCACCGGGTTCCTTGGTCCGATCCAGCACCGCCAGTTGCTGGACCGATTCAGGCAGCGCCTGGAGAAAGCGATCGGTCGCAAACGGCCGGAACAGGCGTACCTTGAGCACCCCGACCTTCTCGCCCTTGCTGACCAGCCAGTCCACGGTCTCGTGGGCGCACTCGGCGCCGGATCCCATCAGGATCACCACCCTTTCGGCTTCGGGGTGGCCGACGTAATCAAACAAGCGGTAGCGACGCCCGGTTATGTCCGCGAACCGCTCCATCACCGACTCAAGCGTGTCGGGAAACGCCTGGTAGAAGGGATTGGTGGCTTCCCGCGACTGGAAAAAAGCGTCCGGATTCTGGGAAGTGCCCCGGACGACCGGGCGATCCGGTGTCATCCGTCGGGCACGGTGGGCATCCAGACCCGCACGGGGCACCAGCGCCCGCAGCTCCTCATCGCCGAGCGCCACAATCTTGGAAATCTCGTGGGAGGTGCGGAAGCCGTCGAAGAAATGCATCACCGGCACCCGGCTTTCCAGCGTTACCGCATGGCCGATGGCCGCCAGGTCCTGTGCCTCCTGTACCGATCCGGACGCCAGCAGCGCGAAGCCGGTGCCCCGCGCCGTCATCACATCGGAATGATCGCAGAAGATGGACAGGGCATGTGTTGCCACGCTGCGGGCAGCGATGTGCATGCAGAAGGGCGACAGTTCACCGGCAATCTTGAACAGATTGGGCAGCATCAGCAGCAGCCCCTGAGAAGCGGTGAAGGTGGTCACCAGGGAGCCCGCCTGAAGGGCCCCATGTACAGCACCGGCAGCACCAGCCTCGGATTGCATTTCAACAACCTTCGGCACCTCGCCCCAAAGGTTTGGCCTGGTCAGGGCCGACCAGTCATCGGCGTGTTCACCCATGACCGACGCTGGGGTGATCGGGTAAATCGCGATGGTCTCACTCAGACGGTAGGCCACTGAGGCGACTGCTTCGTTCCCGTCAAGGGTATGGAATTCCATGGCCACTTCTCCCTGTCATGACCGTCCGGCTTTTCTGAGTCTAGGCAGGGCGCCTGCTGGCCGCAAGCGACCACAGGCCGAGAATCGGGCCGGGCACCAGAATCCACACCACCCACACACCCAGGGATTGCCAGAGACCACTGGTCAGCCAGATGGCCGGCAGGGTCAGGCCGAAACCGATGGCGTTCATGACTGCCAGGGACGAGCCGACGAATTCCCGAGGGGCATTGGCAGCAGCCAGGGCGGAAAACTGGGGCGAATCGGCAACGACAGCAACCCCCCAGCAACACAGGGCCAGCAGCAGGAAGCCGGAAGGCAGGCCGCTGATCAGGGGGTAGATCAGACAGAATACCCCGGAGGTCGTCAGGGCAACCCTGGCGACCCACTCACTGCCCCGGGTCCGGCTCAGCCGGCCACCGCCGATGCACCCGAGCGAGCCCAAAGCAATGATCGCGAACGCCAGCCAGGGAACGAGCGAATCAGGGAGCGCCAGCCGGTCCAGCTCCCTTCCGACCAGCAGCGGTGTCAGCATCCAGAACGCATAGAGCTCCCACATATGCCCCATGTACCCACCAGCGACAGCCCGGAAACGCGGCATGCCCAGCGCAACCAGGCCTTTCCGAAGCGGTACCGGCCCGGCACTTTTCGGCAGGTGCGGACCATCGCCCAGACGCCAGATCAGGCCAGCGCCGATCAGAGCCAACACCGACGCACCCGCCAGCGGCCATTGCCAGGGCATTCCGAGTGTTGCGCCCCGCATCAGATGAGGCAATGCGGTACCCAGCGTAAGCATGCCCACCAGCCAGGCCAGCGCGGCCCCCGCGTAGCGGGGTGTCCACGCAATCACCATTTTCATGCCCAGCGGGTAGATGCCCGCCAGGCAAAGCCCCGTCAGAAATCGCAATACCAGTGCCAGTGGAAAGACACCCGCGGCAAGAATGAATCCTGCGTTGACCAACGCACCGACCACGCTGGCAACCGCGAACATGACACTGGCACCAAAGCGGTCGGCGAGACCGGTGACCGCCAGCAGAAGGGTGCCGCTGATGAAACCGGCCTGGACCGAGAGCGTCATCAGCCCCAGATCGCTCTCGGTCAACACCAGCTCCCGGGAAAACGAGAGCCAGACACCGTTCACACTGAACCATAACGAGGTGCCGAAAAGCTGCGCGATCACGATAACCGGAAGGGGGTAACGCCGGAAAAGATTCATCATTGTTGTTATCGTCATTCTTGATGGCTTGATTCCAACCTATAGCCCCGTGCGTAAAGGCGAAATGCTACTTTGGTTGGCTTCTGACAAAGCTGTAATGAAGACTCTTGGATAGCCTGCTACTATCCACGCTGGCTCTCGGCCGCCTACCCGAACCTTGTAACGGACAGCACTCTATGGAATCTTCCCACGCCCTTTTCCTTGGCCTGCTCCAGGGTTTTACCGAATTCCTGCCCATTTCCAGCTCCGCCCACCTGATCCTGACACCGGTATTTTTCGGATGGAGCGACCAGGGCGTCGGGTTCGACCTGTCGGTGCACTTCGGGACGCTACTGGCGGTGGTGCTGTATTTCCGCCGCGATGTGTTCGGTATCGCCCGGGATGGGCTGGTGTCGCTGTCGAGACGCAAACTGGTCGGTCAGGGCGCTCTTGCCTGGTATCTTGTGATCGGCACCATCCCCGCAGGCCTGGCCGGACTGGCCCTGCTCGATCTGATCGACACCGTGCTCCGGTCGCCCACGATTATCTTTGCCACCACACTGATTTTCGGCATCCTGCTCGGGGTTGCCGACTGGCGGCCGAGCCGCCACCGCACGATGGATTCGCTAAGCTGGAAGGATGCCCTGATCGTCGGTCTCGCCCAGGCCCTGGCTCTGGTTCCCGGCACGTCCCGCTCCGGGGTGACCATTACCGCCGGACTGTTCCTCGGCATGACCCGGGAAGCAGCATCCCGCTTTTCTTTCCTGCTGTCGATCCCCATCATTGTGCTGGCAGCGTCGGTGAAGCTGCTTGAGGTGGCCACCTCCGATGTCGCCGTTGACTGGAGCGGCTTCCTGACCGGCGGCATCACCTCGTTTATCATGGCGATCACCGCGATTCACTTCTTCCTGAAGTGGCTCAACAAGGTGGGCATGTGGCCCTACGTCATCTATCGCCTGATCCTTGCCGCGGTCATCTATGCTGTACTCATGAACTGATCCAATCGACAGAGCAGGAGCGGCCCATGCTGAGATTCTTCAAGATCGTCAACGGCCTGATCAAGGAGCTGGACATCCCCCCCGAATCGGTCCGGGAACGCCTCCACGAGGCCGACTGGATCGACGCCTACGAGCCGGATGAAGACGAACGGCAGATTTTGCAGGGGCTGCTCAAGACCGATGTACCCGAACTTGACGACGTCGAGGAAATCGAAGCCTCCGCCCGCTGCTTTGTCGACCAGGCCGGCATCCACGTCCACTCCCTGTTCCTGACCCAGGCCGACGGCCGCCATACCACGGTGTCGGTGGCTTGCATCCTGCAACGCAACTGCCTGATCACGGTGCGGGAGGGTGAACTGGCCGACTTCCGCCTGTTACGAATGCGAGCCCGCCGCGGCCAGGTCGAAGCGCTGGACCCTTCGGGCCTGCTGGTGACCCTTCTTGAGCAGAAGGTGGAAAATCATGCCGACGGCCTGGAAGACCTCCACCGGCAGCTGGAGGAAGTCAGTTACCTGGTTTTGGAGGACGAGGACTCTGAGCTGGACGAGGCCATTAACCGCCTGGCGCGACTGGAAGACAGTAACGGAAAAACCCGCCTGTGCCTGATGGATACCCAGCGCAACATCTCATTCCTGCTGCGTCATCTGAGCAAAGAAGGCGAACTCCGGGAAACCCTCCGGGAGATCAACCGGGACATCGAAACACTGATGTCCCATACCACGTTCCTGTTCGACAAGATCAACTTCCTGATGGATTCCACCCAGGGGTTCATCAACATTGAGCAGAACCAGATCATCAAGATCTTCTCCATCGCGGCGGTGGTTTTCCTGCCACCAACTCTGGTCGCGAGCATCTATGGAATGAACTTCGTGCACATGCCGGAGCTGCAATGGCAGTTTGCCTACCCTGGCGCCATCGGGCTGATGATTCTGGCCGGGATTGCGCCCTACTGGTATTTCAAGCGCAAGGGTTGGTTATAACTAGCAGGCCTCCAACGGCGCATAAGCCAGCACCAGCCATTTGGCGCCATCGTCGAAGTTCACCTGCACGCGCGTGTGATGGCCGGTGCCCTCGGAGTTCATCACGATCCCTTCTCCGAATTTCGGGTGCCGGACCCGCTGGCCGAGACTGAAACCCGACTGCTGAGCCGAGTCCTGGCTGAACAGCGACTCATTCGGGCGTTCCACCATCGCTGGCCGGGTGACGGTGTTTCTCAGGCGCACTTCCTGCAGGCAGTCACCGGGGATTTCCCGGACGAACCGGGACAGGGCATGGAATTTTTCCTGGCCATACAGGCGGCGGGATTCGGCGTAAGTGAGCACCAGCTTTTTCATGGCGCGGGTAATACCCACGTAGGCCAGTCGGCGTTCTTCTTCCATCCGGCCCGGCTCTTCCAGCGACATGCTGTGGGGGAACAGGCCTTCTTCCACGCCGGCCATGAATACCAGCGGGAACTCCAGCCCCTTGGCAGAGTGCAGGGTCATCAGTTGTACGCTGTCCTCGTGGGCATCGGCCTGGGACTCTCCGGCGTCCAATGCCGCCTGGGCGATGAATTCCGACAGCGGATCGACACCTTCTTCGACCTCAAAATCAGACAGCGCATTGACGAGCTCTTCGAGGTTTTCCACCCTGGCCTGGCCTTTCTCACCCTTTTCACTGGCGTGATAATCCTTCAACCCGCTGACTTCGAGAGTCTGTTTCATCAGGCCTTGAAGGGAGGCGTGGTCCACCATCTCTGACAGGCTATTGATGATCCCGAGGAAGGATTGGAGACCGGTTTTCGCACGGCCTTTGACCTGCCCTGCCTCCAGCAGTCGTTCCGACGATTCCCAGAGCGAAATTCCCTGCTCGGTGGCGTATTCCCGGAGCTCCGCCAGGCTCTTGGCACCGATGCCCCGGGTTGGCACATTGACCACCCGCTCGAATGCGGCATCGTCGCGACGGTAATGAACCAATCGAAGGTACGCCAGGGCGTTGCGGATTTCCTGGCGATCGTAGAACCGCAGCCCGCCGTAAACCCGGTAAGGAATACCCTGGCGCATCAGTGCCTCTTCGAGCAGCCGGGACTGGGCGTTGGAGCGGTACAGGATGGCGACTTCGCTGCGCAGATTCCCTTCATCCACCCACGCGGAAATACTGTCGGCAATGTAGTTGGCTTCGTCCTGCTCGTTGAACGCGGCGTACAGACTGATCGGCTCTCCGTCCGGACCGTCCGTCCAGAGTTCCTTGCCCAGACGCCCCTGATTGTTGGCGATGACCGAGTTGGCCGCCTTCAGGATCATTTGCGTCGATCGGTAGTTCTGCTCCAGCCGAACCAGCCGGGCATTGGGGAAATCCCGCTGATATTGCTGGATGTTCTCGATTTTCGCGCCCCGCCAGCCATAGATCGACTGGTCGTCATCACCGACTACCGTCAAGGGCACCCGATTGCTCGCCAGCACCTGCAACCAGGCGTACTGGATGGTGTTGGTGTCCTGGAACTCGTCTACGAGCATGTGCTGGAAACGACTCTGGTAATGAGCCAACAGTTCCGGCTTATGGAGCCAGAGCTCGTGGGACCGGAGCAGCAGCTCACCGAAATCCACCAGGCCACCCTGCTGGCAGAGGGTTTCGTACTGGCGGTAGATCTTCAGCATGGTCGAGGTGAAGTGATCGCCAGGGTTCTCCTGGATGTGATCCGCACGCAGCCCCTCGTCTTTCTGGCTGTTGATGAACCACTGGGCCTGTTTTGGCGGCCACCGGCTCTCGTCGATCTGGTTTTCCCGCATCACCCGCTTGATCAGCCGCAGCTGATCGTCACTGTCCAGCACCTGGAAATTCTCCGGAAGACCGGCATCCTGCCAGTGCGCCCTCAGCAAACGGTGGGCAATGCCGTGAAACGTGCCGATCCACAGTCCGCGAGTCGGGATCTGCATCATCTGTTCGACCCGATAGCGCATCTCCCGCGCCGCCTTGTTGGTGAACGTCACCGCCAGAATGGCGGTCGGCGGCACCCGGTCCACGGTCATCAGCCAGGCGATCCGGTGCACCAGCACCCGGGTCTTGCCACTGCCCGCGCCAGCCAGTACCAGCAGGTGGTCATTCTGGGCAGTCACGGCTTCGCGCTGGGCATCGTTGAGGGGGTCGATGATGTGGGAGACGTCCATAGGAAATCGGTTCGCTACTGGTTAAATAAACAGGGAAATGAGTATAACAGGGAAGGGTGCGATTGTCGGGCCCGGGACAGCCCTCTTCCGTTTGGCGGAAACGCACGAGGGAGGGCGGTTGTTCAGGACACGCTACGAGCACATCCATGTGCGCTTGAGTGTGGCCATCCCTGGCCACACACAGTCCTGAACAACCGCCCTCCCCCGTGCTTTGCGTACCTGGGAGAAGGCTTTTCTATCAAAAGCCTCTTGGCACGGTTTGCGGTTCCACAAACTCAAACAGGCCCTCAAGGCCGCCTTCGCGGCCGATGCCGGAGGCCTTCATGCCACCGAACGGCGCTTCCGGTGTCGGACCGGTACCGGTGTTCCAGCCAACGTGGCCGAACCGGAGGCCGGCCGCCACCCGCTGGGCACGCTCGGCATCCGCGGTGAACACGTACGATGCCAGACCGAACTCGGTGTCGTTACCGGCCTTGATGACTTCCTCTTCAGTGCGGAACCGCGCCATCGGGACCAGTGGTCCGAAGGTTTCCTCCTGGTAGCAGCACATGTCGCGGTTAACACCCAGAACAACCGTTGGCGGGAAGAACAGACCGTCGCCCAGCTCGCCAGGCTGCTTGCCGGCGACCAGATCGGCACCCTTGTCGAGGGCGTCTTCCAGGTGGCGCTTCACCTTGTCGAAGCCCTGTTTGTTAATCAGGGGCCCGATGTCGATGCCCTCTTTCATGCCATCGCCGACGGTCATCTTGTTGACTCGCTCCGCCAACTTCTCACCGAAGGCATCCGCCACTTTCTCATGCACGAAAATCCGGTTGGCACAGACACAGGTCTGGCCGCCGCCGCGGAACTTGTTCGCGATCAGGTTATCGGCCGCCGCATCGAGATCGGCATCCTCAAAGACAATGAACGGGGCGTTGCCACCCAGTTCCAGGGCCAGCTTTTTCACGTGGTCTGCTGTATCGAGGATCAGTTTCCGGCCGACCTCGGTGGAACCGGTAAAGCTCAACATCGTCACATCCGGATGCTCGCACAGGACCTTCCCAATGACGCTGGCCTTGCCCATCACCAGGTTGACCATGCCGTCCGGCAGGTCGAGTTTGTCCATCAGGCTGAACAGGGCCACCATGGTCAGTGGTGTCTCACTGGCCGGTTTGATCACGGAGGGGCAACCGGCCGCCAGGGCGGCGGACAGCTTCTTGGCGATCATCCCGATCGGGAAGTTCCAGGGCACGATCAGACCGGTCACACCAACCGGGCGATAATGCACGGTCCAGGTGCAGTCCTTGGGCTTCTCCGGAATGGTGTGGGCATCCAGCGCCTGAATGTGCTTGGCGCAGTAATCAAAGAAACCAGCCGCGTAATCTACTTCACCCTGCGCTTCTTTCCAGGGTTTGCCATGTTCCATGCACAGAATCCGCCCTACTTCCTCGCGGTTGTCCTTCAGTGCATCGCGGATGTCCTCAAGCCACTTGCGGCGGGTCTCGATCGGATAGGGCTGGGTCAGCCTGAGTGCCGACTGCCCGGCCTCCACTGCCGCCTTCACATCGTCTTCGGGCATCGAGGGAACTTTTGCAATCACCTCGCCGGTGGCGGGGTTGTAGACATCGAAGGTATTGCCCTGGGCATTATCCGTCCAGCGACCGCCGATGTAGCCAGTAAGCTTGTCCAGCAGTGGTGACTCAATCATCTCGGCTCCTTTTCTGAAATTGGCGACGCCCCGACCACGGGACGAGTTGCGTCAGTGATTCATGTCTTTCATAGTGGATCTTGAGTCTAAGACTGTAAAGTCAAGGCCCGGTTTTTGACGCGACTCCGACACTGCCTATACTCGGAGAATCAGAATTTAAGGAGCCCGGACCATGAAAGCGTATTTCCATCCTTCTCAGGATCTGCACGTACCCAAGACCTACTTTACCCGTGGCCAGATGCGGGAGCCGCAGGAGATCCCGGCTCGTACGGAGCTGATGCTCAAGGGGCTGAAAGACATGGGCATTTCCGTGCTTCAACCGGCAGACCAGGGCGCCGGCCCTATCTCGAAGGTCCACGATCTGGGGTATCTGAGATTCCTGGAATCCGCGCACCGGCGCTGGATGGAAATGGGCGACTGGGGCGATGAGGTCATGTCGAACATCTTCGTCCGTTCCCCCAATGCCATGCGGGGCGTTTTGGCCGAGGCGGCACGCTACCTGGCCGATGGCAGCTGTCCCATCGGCGAGCATACCTGGGAGGCCGCTTACTGGTCCGCCCAGACCGCCCTCGGGGCCGCGGACGCCCTGATTGCCGGGGAACGCACCGCCTACGCCGTCTGTCGTCCGCCGGGGCACCATGCCCGGAAAGACGCCGCCGGCGGCTTCTGCTACCTGAACAATGCCGCGATTGCCGCAGAGCACATGAAGTCCCGGTTCCCGAAAATTGCGATCCTGGACACCGACATGCACCACGGCCAGGGCATCCAGGAAATCTTCTACGACCGCAGTGATGTCCTGTACATCTCCATCCACGGCGATACGACCAACTTCTACCCGGTAGTGACCGGCTTCGAGGATGAACGTGGTGAAGGTGACGGGTACGGATACAACATCAATATGCCCATGCCCCACGGCTCCAGCGAGGATTATTTCTTCGGCAAGGTGGCCGAGGCGTTGACGGCTATC
Source organism: Marinobacter koreensis (assembly GCF_023156285.1). GTDB lineage: Bacteria > Pseudomonadota > Gammaproteobacteria > Pseudomonadales > Oleiphilaceae > Marinobacter > Marinobacter koreensis. The sequence goes on from NZ_JAKZAJ010000002.1 coordinate 297,064, forward strand.
CGGCTGTTCCAGCCCGATGCACTCATCCTGACCCTCGGTTTCGATGTCTACAAGAACGACCCGCAGGCCAAGGTGTCGGTGTCTTCAGAGGGCTTCAACCGGCTCAGTACCGAAGTCCGGGAGTTGCGCCTGCCCACACTGGTGGTGCAGGAAGGCGGCTACGACCTGGAGGCGCTGACCACCAACGTACAGCAGTTCTTCGAGGGCATGGAGGGCTGACCGTCCCTCAGGAGGCCGGAGTGTAGACCTTGACGTTGTTGTGCCCTTCGGCCTTCAGATGACCGGCATGCATGCGACTCATCGAGCCCCGGTCGCAGTACAGCAGGTACTGCCGGTTCCGGGGTAGCGTGTCGATCTGCTGGTTCAGCTCGTAAAACGGAATTTTCAGGATCTGGTTGTTGGTCAGCGTCAGAGGGGCTCGCTCTTCCTCGGACGGATGGCGGACGTCGATGATGACGTCATCTACCCCGGGGGTCTGAACCAATTCCACTTCTTCCGGCGTCGAGGTTGATTCAAGGAGCCGATTCACCGGCGTTTCCTCCCGGTTCTCGATCGCCTGCGCCAGAGCCGCCGGATCCATTTCGGCTTCATCGGCCTCAACACGATGAAGTTTTGCCCGGGTCGCCGGCTTCTGGGAAATCACACCGCAGTATTCCGGCATGTTACGGGCAAAGGACTCGGTCCCGATGTCGTGCGCAATCCGGATAATCTCCTGCTTGTCCATCGCGATGAGCGGACGCAACACCACCTGTTCACAGGCCCGGTCGACCACGTTGAGGTTCGACAGGGTCTGGCTGGACACCTGGGCAACCGCATCGCCCATCACCAGGCCGGACACATTCAGCGTGTCGGCGATCTCGGCGGCGGCCTTGAGCATCTGGCGCTTGAGCACCACGCCCCAGTGGCGATGGTTGACCGAGCGCATGATTTCCGCCACCACTCCGTCAAAGGGTACGGAGATGAATTTAACGCTGTGAGAGGCCTCATAACGTTCCCAGAGGTAATGGACCACCTGACGCACCCCGACTTCGTGCGCGGTGCCTCCGAGGTTGAAAAACAGGAAGTGACTCCGTAGCCCCCGACGCATCATCAGGTACGCCGCGACCGAGGAATCATAGCCTCCGGAAATCAGCGTCATGACGCTCTCCACAGAGCCCAGCGGATACCCCCCGAGCCCAGGATGTTTGCGTCGGGAGACGTGAAAACCGTCTTCCTTGACCTCCACCCGGACTTCCACCTGCGGAGATTTGAGATCCACACCGGCTGTTTCATAAGCGTTCAGCAACGCCGCGCCAACTGCGCGTTCGATATCGATCGAACGGAAATCGTGATCTCCCAGGCGCTTGGCACGGACGGCAAAGGTCTTGCCGTCGAGCAGACCGGCATAGGCCGCCACGGCCTTGTCCGCAATATCCTCCAGGGAAGTCAGCGGATAGACGGCAATTTCCTGGATGCTGGAAATACCGGGCACACGCATCAGCACATCAATCACCGATCCGTACAATCCACGATCATCGGGGACGTCCACGTCGACCCGATCCCAGGTCCCGGTGACGTCAATATCGGAATCGAGCCGAACCAGCAGCTTGCGAACGTTCTGACGGAGTTGACGCATCTGTTGCTGGCGCACGGGCTTGCTTTTGATGGCGACTTCCGGAGCGGGACGGATTAACAGTTTCATAGATCGGAGTTTTGTCGGGTGGCGTATAAAGCGGAAAGCGCCTAGTGTACCTGTTTGTCGGATTGCCTCAAAATCCGGCACGGTCGAAACCATCAGGAGTATCACTGTTACATGAGCGAATCCACGATCACCGCCCTGGTCTCTCCGGAGGGCTCCCTTGAAATCCTGTCCAACCACGAGGTCAACCGACTCAAGGATAAAAGCGAGGGAGGGCTGTACCGGCTGTTCCGCCAATGCGCGCTTGCGGTGCTCAATACCGGCGTTGAAACTGACGATTGCAAGGCCCTGATGGAGATGCACGCCGATTTCGACGTACGCCTCGTCCCCCAGCCGCGCGGTGTGAAACTGGAGCTGATCAATGCCCCGGCCCACGCGTTTGTGGATGGAGAAATGCTCAGGGCCATTCGGGAACACCTGTTTTCGGTACTCAGGGACATCATCTACACCCACTCCATCCCGGAGACCGTACCCGGGTTCCGACGGGACAATCCCGATGACATCACCAACCTGGTCTTCCACATCCTCCGCAACGCCGGGGTCCTGCAGGCGGGGCGGCAGCCGGATATGGTGGTGTGCTGGGGTGGTCACTCCATTGGCCACTCGGAATACCAGTACAGCAAGGAGATCGGCCACCAACTGGGCCTGCGCGGCCTCAGCATCATTACCGGTTGCGGTCCCGGTGCCATGAAAGGGCCTATGAAGGGGGCCACCATCGGCCACGCCAAGCAACGGGTCCGTAACGGGCGTTACGTGGGCATTACCGAACCGGCGATCATCGGCGCCGAAGCCCCGAACCCCATTGTCAACGAACTGGTAATCATGCCGGACATCGAAAAGCGGCTAGAGGCGTTTATTCGTTGTGGCCACGGCGTGATCGTCTTTCCCGGGGGCGTAGGCACCGCCGAAGAAATCCTGTATCTGCTCGGCATCCTGCTGCATCCGGACAACGCCGACCTGCCGTTCCCGGTGATCTTTACCGGACGCCCTGAAAACGCGGAATACTTCGAAATGATCGACAAGTTCATCCGCAATGCCCTTGGCGACAAAGCGGCGGAAAAATACGACATCATCATTGATGATCCGGTTCGCGTGGCGCAAACCATGAAGAAAGGCATGAAAGAAGTGGAGACCTTTCGCAGGGCCATGCAGGACGCCTACTACTTCAACTGGATGCTGAAGATCGATCCGGTGTTCCAGCTCCCGTTCGACCCCAACCACGCCACCATGCGGGCGCTCGAACTCCATCGGGACCAGCCCGTCCACCTGGTCGCAGCAAATCTTCGCAAGGCATTCAGCGGCATCGTCGCCGGGAATGTAAAGGAAAACGGGATTCGGCAGATTCAGGAGAAAGGCCCCTTCGAAATCGCCGGGGACCCGACTCTGATCAAACCGCTCGAGGCCATGCTTGAGCAGTTTGTCGCCCAGGACCGGATGAAGCTTCCGGGCCTGCAGGCCTACCGTCCCTGCTATCGGATCGTCAGCGGAGCGGCCTAGACTGCCCCGCTGACGCAGCGGCCGGAGTTACTTACCGCCGGCGGGGAGGCTTGAGAAGTACGCCGCCACGTTGGCGATATCCTCATCACTCAGTGCAGCCGCCTGCCCCTGCATGATGGCTGCCTGACCACCCGTGCGCTGCTTGTTCTTGTAGGCCTTCAACGCCATTACCAGGTATTGCTCATTCTGGCCCGCCAGGTTCGGATAGGTCGGAATCTGGGCAACGCCGTTCTGACCATGGCATGCCGCGCAAACAGACGTAGCCTTGGCCTTTCCGGCTGCCATATCGGCAGCGGATGCCGCCGTCGGCAGAGCAACGACGGCCGCAACCAGTCCCGCAACTGCAAAATGCTTCAATTTCATGGTAGTGCCCTCTCAACAGTGTTTTTGGTTTTGAGAAAATGAGGCCGGTGTGTTGTCACCGCACATTCATGGGAGTCACTTATAGCACACCAAACACGAGGCTCAAATGTGATCCGTCAAGGTTGTCGTTGCGACATTTGTCCTCTTTACGGCAATTGCCACTTGATGACAGAGTACGTTTCGATCCCAGACCCGGATTTTGTCCGACCTGAAGCGGAGACTTCTATGTCCATTGAGTTGCAGGAACTCCCCTGCCTGGAAGGCAAGCTTGGCCTGCTTACGCTGAATGCCCCGGCAACCCTGAACGCCCTGAGCACAACCATGATTGATCAGGCCCAACGGGCACTGGATGCATGGGCAGACGATGACAGCATCTGCCTGGTCGTCGTTCAGGGGGCGGGCGAACGGGCGTTCTGCGCAGGCGGCAACCTTCGACAACTGTACGACGCCATGATCGGCGGCGAGGATCCGGATCTCCCGGGACAATTCTTCAGCCATGAGTATCGGCTGGACTACAGTCTGCACCGATTTCCGAAACCGGTCGTCGGCATCGGCCACGGCATCGTCATGGGTGGCGGCCTGGGCCTGTTGTCTGCCTGTCGCTATCGCCTGGTCACACCGGATCTCGTATTGGCCATGCCCGAGGTCGCGATTGGTCTGTTTCCCGACGTGGGCGCAAGCTGGTTCCTGAATCGCCTGCCCGGCAGGCTCGGCCTTTTCATGGGGCTCACAGGCGCCCGCCTCAATATCACCGATACGCTCCGTGTCGGCCTTGCGGATATGGCATTGCTCCCGGAAGACCGGGAACCTCTGCTGCGCCAGCTCCAGGAGCAACGCTGGACCGGCGACCCGCCTGCCGACGATAACCGCCTCTTTCGTCTGCTGAACCAGATGCATGCACCCGATTACCATGCGTTGCCTCCCAGCAACCTCGAGCGTCACGAGCAGACCATCGCCCGCCTCAGTGCCGGCACCGACCTGCCCGATATCATCGATCGCCTGCTCTCGTCCGAAGCGGACACCGACTGGTGGAAAGCCTGCATCGAAAACCTCCAGGGCGGATGTCCGGTGTCTGCCTGGCTGGTCTGGACCCAGCTCCGCAAGGCCCAGCAGATGTCCCTGAAAGACGTTTTCCGGATGGAACTGGCGATGGCCAGGGAATGCTGCCGCCGGCCTGATTTGCCGGAGGGCATCCGGGCAAGGATGGTGGACAGGGACCAGAGCCCTGCCTGGTCATATACGTCGGTCGGCGACGTACCGGAAGAGGTGATCGAGGCTCATTTCGAGCCCCAGTGGAACGATGAAACCGATCCCATGCAGCTTCAATAGATGACTACGGGCGGGCGCCCGCCTGCACCAGGAGCATTTCCAGATCCTGGTTCTGGATGGCCCTGGCGCGGTCCAGTGCCGTACTGCCGTCAGCTGCCCGGTAGTTGACGTCCGCACCGGCCGCCAGGAGCATTTCGGCGGTCAGCAGATCGCCGCTGCCCACGATTTTCATTAGCAGGGATTCGCCACCCTGACTGACATTGACGTTCGCGCCAGCCGTCAACAACACTTTGACCACGGCCAGATTGCCCTCCTCCGCAGCTCGGATGACCGGCGTGTAGCCATTGCGATCAACGGCGTTGACCCGGGCACCCGCAGACAACAGCAGTTGCACCAGCCTGCGGCTGCCCGAAGCAGCCGCTTCCATCAGCGGCGTTTCTCCATCAGGCCCGGCCAGATCCGGATCGGCGCCTTCCGACAGCAGGTACCACGCAACCCGGTCTTCGCCCGCCGATACCGCCGCCATCAGCGGCGTACCCTGTTCAGTGACGGTATTGAGAGAATGACCAGCCTCCGCCAGTGCCACGACAGCCTCCAGATCGCCGGAGCGCGCCGAGTCCATCAGTGGTGTGTCGTTCTGGGCGCGGGTCTGATGTTGCAGATTGCTGTGGCCGGAGTCCGAGGCGCAACCGGACAGCAGCCCGAGAATGACAAACGTAAGCAGAAATGAGCGGGCAGCGCCGGGTCCCTTGGCCATATCAACGGTCTCTGTTGTTATCGGTTATCAGAATTTGGCCTATTCTGATCAGCACCGGCGGGGATTTAAATCGAGCGGTTCACAACTCCGGACCGTTTTGCAGAAGTTCGCGAACCATTGACCGCAAACGGTCTTCACCATCGCGCTGTCCAAGGCACCGGCCGGATACCTGCAGTTCCGGCCATGAACGTTGCTGCAGCACAGATTCCGCCCACAACAGAGCATCTTCTGACCGTTCCAGCCATTCAATCACGCCCGGGCACTGGCTCAATACCTGCAGCACCGGCAGACACAGGTCGAATCCGCGATGCCCGCGCGCGAAATGAAACAGGTCCCGATGATCGTCCCCGTCCAGGCGGCCGGTTGCCGGCAAGGCCCGGGTCAGCGCCATCACCAGCTCGGGCGACAGATCACGCCAGTGGCCAGCCAGGTAGGCGGTCCAGTACCTGGCCAGCCGTGAGCGCAGGCGCGACACCAGGTCGATACCCGAAACACTCACTCCGGACAACACCTGAAAGGGATACTCGCCACTGGTCGCCTCCTGCTGGAATCCGAGTCGGACGAACGCCAGATCGCAGGCGCGCCAGAAAGCCAGGAGCTCCGGGGTACCACCAAAACTGCTGCCCAGGGTATCCAGCTCCTCACTGACTGCGTAGTTGCGCGCCGCCAGAACCAGCCGTCGGCCAACTCCACCGTGTCGCAGGTCATTGCGCACGGCAATCCGGATTACCCGGAGAGTACGTTGACAGGCCGCCTCGGGAAAGCCGGCGTGCGACGCCAGCGACTGCGGAAGCAGGTGGCCGCGCACTCGCCGTTCCCCCAGGGCGATCTGCGCCCCCAGGTCTTCCGGCAAGCCGCCCTCCCTTGCCGCCCAGAGCACGCCGACAATATGCCCCTGGCAACGGGCGACCCAGCTTACGGCTGCAGGATCGTCCAGCCATTGGCGGAGGTCTGCCGGCGTCGTGCGGTAGTGCGCATCAACAAGCAGGCCGAAGGCCTCGTTTCGCTCTGCCTCCGTGGCTCCAGCCGGCTGCCAGCGCTCGATCCCGATCCCGGGATCAGTCAGATCACCGGTAAAGCCGCTGGCAGACAACAGGAAGAGCCGGTCAATCAACGGTTCCAGCGGATCACCGGCCGCCCAGCGTATCGGTTCACGCAGGGTAAGCCCCTGCCACCGTGGCGTTTCACTCTCCAGTATGGCCCGGAAACGGATATTGAACCCGCGCCCGGCGCCTTCGTACCCGTGTACGGTGGAGCAGAAAGCCACTCTCGGCCAGCCCGTGAGTATACGTTTCAGAGTATGGGGCGGTATGGCGGCGGCCTCATCGACGAGGACCACTTCCGCGTCTGGACGCTCCGCCAGCAAAGCCTGAACGGGCAGAAAATTCAGCTCCCCGCCGTTAACACAGAGCAGCCGACCATCGTCTTCCGCTGCCAGCTCATCGCCGAGCGTTTCCCGCGCATGCCGGAACAGCGTGGCCACACTTACCCGGCTGGGCGCGGTGACCAGCACCCGTTGCCGTCCCTGCTGCAGGAGCCTTGCAGCCGCCATGCCCAGGGCAGCCGATTTGCCGCGACCGCGATCGGCCGTCACCACGACCGGACGGCGACGACGGCCAAGGCCGAAGGTCACCAGCTGGTCTACCAGTTGTTGCTGATCCGCATTGGTTCCTACGCTGAATGGTCGCTCTGCAACCGGCAAGGACGGTAGCCGAACCTGTTCCGGTGTTGCAGCGTTCACCCGTATCACCGCGGGATCCGCGCCCAGAATGGTCGCCATCCGGTCGGCGAAGGCGTGATACCGAGCCGAATCCAGGCCGGTACGGGCATAATCCGGATCGGGCCAGGCCGACCATTGCGACAGCGGCGGCATGAGCCAGAACAGCAGGCCACCGGCCGTCAGGGTGCCGGCAATGGCTGCGAGTCCATCCGGCGGATTGCCATGCCAGCCGTCCCAGACTACCAGTCCGAGTTCACGCCCGAGCCAGGACCGGGCTTTGCCCGGGGCAACGGTGGCCAAGTCAGGGTCAGGAGAGGCTTCCGGTGAGCCCACCCAGAGTCCGGGTCTGGACGACAGCGATGGCAACAGGCGGCCTAACCAGTCAAGTGCCGCGTCCCGATCCCCTTCGATCAGAACCAGGCGACGTTCGCCCAGGGCGGCAAGCCGGTCCAGCAGATGCTGCCAGTCGGCGGTCTGCGCAGAAGCCTCCCGGGGCATCAGCTGAGGTCGGCTGCGTGGGCTTTCAGGTCAGCGAGATCACACGCTTCCAGCGCGGCCCGATGGGTTGCTCGCAGGCGAACCCTCGGGGCGCTTCCGGCTTCGAAGGCTTCCTGCCAGCGCCCGGCACACAGGCACCAGCTGTCGCCGGCTTTCAGGCCAGGAAAGCCGAATTCCGGTCTCGGGGTGCTCAGGTCGTTGCCCCGGGCTTTGGAGAAGTCGAGGAAGTCGTCGGTGACGACGGCGCAGACGGCGTGAACGCCCAGGTCGTCGGGGCCGACATTGCAGCAGCCGTCGCGGTAGAAGCCGGTTTCGGGGTCGGTGCCGCAGGTTTCCAGCTTTTCGCCCAGGACATTCACCGATTCAGATATCTGCATTTTCTGGTCCTCTGGTCTGGGAGCCAGCAACCTTTTGACAGGCTTTCCAAAACCCGCTCAAGCACATCCATGTGACGCTTGAGCTCCGCCATCCCTGGCTCCGCACAGTTTTGGAAAGCCTGTCAAAAGGTCGCTCTCAAGTTGGGAGACGATCGTTCATCATGTTTAATTCACTGCCCGCAATTATGCGGGACCGGTATCTCTGCTACCAGTTGCCCATTACAATACCGGCCATGCCGACCAACCCCCAAACTCCTGACATTGCCAACCTGCCTGATTACCTGACCGATGAACAGCGGGCGATCATTACCGCCGGCTACGAGCATTCGGTGATTACCGCCGTGGCAGGGAGTGGCAAGACCTCCACGCTCGCATGGCGAATCCGCTATCTGCTGGAGCAGGGACACGATCCGGCCCGGATGCTGGTGCTGATGTTCAATCGCAGCGCCCGGGTGGATTTCGAACGCAAACTGCAGGAGGTATGTCATCAGTCATGGCTGGCGCTGCCGGAAATCCGGACCTATCACGCCATGGGGCTGCGGCTTTACAGGCGGTTTGTCCGGGAGGGGTATCTGCCGGGCTTCTCGGAGAAGATCCTGACCGAGCAGGAGATCGGGTTTCAGGCCTGGCAGCTGACGCGGCGGTTGGCGCCGGAGGATCTGGCGGATGAGATCCGGCGCAACAAGAAGGATTTTGTGGAAACAGCCACAGGGTTCATCGACCTGGTGAAGACCACGTTGTCGCCGGCGGAGGTGGTGTTCGAGGAGCTGGGGTACTCGGACAAGCACAAGTACCTGGTCGACCTGTTCCACAGCTTCGAGCAATGGCGCAAGCGTCAGAGTCGCATCAGCTATGCGGACATGCTCTATGAACCGGTGATGGCCATCCATCAGAATCCGCCGCTGCAGCGGCTGGTGGGGAACAAGATGGATCTGATTCTGGTGGATGAGTACCAGGACACCAACGAGATTCAGCACCTGCTGCTGCGTTACGTGGCCGGCGACCGCGCCCGGGTCACGGTTGTGGGCGATCCGGACCAGACCATCTATGAGTTCCGGGGCGCCAAACCGGAGTTCATTCTCAAGCGCTTCAGTGACGAATTCGAAAGCCCGCTGGAGCAGACCCTGAGCTATACCTTCCGCTACGGCCACCGGGTGGCGCTGCTGGCGAACCATCTGATCAGCCACAACACCGGCCGCAAGGATGTGCTGTGTCATTCGCACCCCAGCACACCGGATACCGAAATCCACCTGCACCGTGTCGAAAGCGACAGCGATCAGGTTCTGCAGCTTCTGGGCGAAATCGAGCCAGGGAAACTGGATGGTGTCGCCATTCTTTTCCGGGTCTGGAGCCAGAGCGTTCCAATCGAACTGAAACTGCTGGCTCGACAAATCCCCTACCGGATTGATGCCGGCAAGGGCGCCTTGTTCAGCCGGGAAGTACAGGCGATCACCGCCCTGCTGATGGTGGTCACCGGCCATCTGGCGAGGCTCCCGGATGCCGACCGGCTGGATCTGGCCCGGCAGCTGTTGCGGTTTCCCCACGTCGGACTGAAAGAGCCGGAGCTGGAGCATCTGGCACAGCAACTGGCAACGCAGGATGGGCGCTGGCATGAGTACCTGCTGGCCATGGAGTTTGATGCCCTGGGTCCGCTGCCCGCCAGAAAGCTGCGCAAACTCGGCGAGGTGCTTGGACAGCTTCAGGGGTTTGCTGGCCCGGTGGCCGGACTGATCAGCGTTTATGCCGAACACACGGACTTGTATGAGGGCATCCGGAGTCTTGCCCTGACTCACGAAAGCGCGGAAGAGCGCATCGATACCATTCAGGGGTTCCGGCAGTACCTCAAGGGACTGGACGTGGATGCAAAGGGCGCACTGGCACACCTGAAGACGCTGAAACAGCAGGCGGGCGAGAAGCAGACGGGCGGCGTTTTGCTCTCCACCATCCACCGGACCAAAGGCCTGGAGTGGCCCGTGGTGATCATCCCCGGATTGCAGGAGAAATACCTGCCGTACAGCCCCCGGCAACACGACGATGCCCGGGCCTTTCTGGAGAGCGAGCGACGACTGCTGTATGTGGCCATGACCCGTACCCGTCAGTCGCTGCATCTGATCACCCGACCGGTCAGCAAGCGTCCTCACCTGGACGGCGACCAGGGCCCGAGCCGGTTCGTCCAGGAATTCTGTTTCGAGCTGTCACAGGCATTCGGGACGGCCCTGGATCTCCGCCCGGATGAGTCGCCGCTGTCGTTCTCCGTGCCTCTTACCCCGATCAGTCAACGCTATGCCGAACGGGAAGGTGTGACGCTGGAGGGTGCCATGGCGCAGGCGGACACCCGGGAGGAACCGGTCTGGCATTGCCAGCGTGTCAGTCATGCCGTTTTCGGCGCCGGACAGGTGGTGAATGAGGACGAAAGCTCTTTCGAGGTGCACTTCGACAACGGCGACACTCTGAACTTCAGCAAAAAAAGTGCGCATCTGTATTTCACCTCCCTGTCGTAAACAATACAGGGGCCAGCAGTTTTGTGTTTTTTGGCCCCATCGCCTAATTTCCAAGTAAGCGGCATTTCTATATTGTGCCTGCAAACCTCAAAAGACCAGAAAGGAGATTCTGAATGAGCATGATGCGCCCCCTCGCGGTAGCAGCTCTCGCCACGACACTGGCCACGCCCGTGCTGGCAGCAGAACGTCAGGAAACCATCTACATCAATCCCTTCGCCGGCTTCCAGCTGTTCGATGACGCCCGTGATCTGAGCGAGACCGGCACCTTCGGCGTGGGTGCGGAATATCGCTTCGCGCCCCGCTGGTCCGTTGAGGCGGTCTATTCCCGCGCCGACGCGGATCGCAAGTATGTACCTGGCTCCTCCGATTTCGAGGAAATCCGGGTCGACGGTACCTATTATTTTGCCGGACCGGACGAAGCCTGGAATCCATACGTCTCACTGGGTGCCGGCAACGCCGACTTCGGCACCGATCCGAACGGACCGCGTACGGCGGGCACCAACCACGATGAAACCCGGGTCAACCTGGGCACCGGCGTTCGCTACAACATCAGCGACAGCGTCTCGCTTCGGGGCGACTTGAGGGAATTCCATGGCATCGACGAGAGCACCTTCGACACCATGGTGTCTCTGGGCCTGAGCTTTGCCTTCTCTCGCACCGTCGGAACGGCCACGCCCGCTGCACCGGCGGATAGCGATAATGATGGTGTCCCCAACACCCGCGACCAGTGCCCTGGCACCACGGCTGGCGCCGTTGTCGATGACACCGGTTGCGAGCCGGATGCGGATATGGACAGTGTGGCGGATGCCCGCGACGCCTGCCCGAATACTCCGACCGGCGCAGAAGTCGATGCCCGCGGATGTGAGATCGACAGCGACAACGATGGCGTTGTGAACAGTCAGGACCAGTGTCCGAACACGACGGCGGGTGCCGAGGTAGACGAACAGGGCTGTGAGGGTGTCACCGAAACCGTCCAGACGTTCACCATCGAGGTGAAGTTCCCGTCCAACAGTTCTGTGATCGGCAATGCTTACGATTCTGAAATTCAGAGGGTGGCTGACTTCCTCAAGGAGAACCCGGAAACCTTCGTCGAAATCGCCGGTCACACGGACAACCGGGGCGAGGCGAAATACAACCAGTTCCTGTCCCAGCGCCGCGCAGAGGCCGTAGCCCGTCGGCTGACCGGACCATTGGGTGTTGATCCGGACCGCGTCAACGCGGTGGGTTACGGTGAATCCGATCCGATTGCCTCCAACGACACCGCCGAAGGCCGCGCCGCCAACCGTCGGGTCGAGGCACGTATCCAGGTTCGTCGCTAAGTGCGACCGGACGGGCTACGTTCATGAAGGCGCCTGCGGGCGCCTTTTTTCTTGGTCTGTTCGGGAATGCAGTGTTCGTATGCCACATCCCTTCCTGCTGATACTGCTGTTGCTGGGCCTGCCGTCAATGGCAGACGCCCAGGTGTATCGCTGCGAGGACGGTCAGGGCGTCACCTTCGCCGATCATCCCTGCAGCGAAACCGCACAGACCGTGGACATTCCCGATAACCGGCTCGGGGGCCGCTTCGACCAGAACCTGCCTGAACCAGATCCCGCTTCCGACAAAACTGCGGATTCGGATGCTTCGGCAACACCGGAAGCAGGCTCGACCTGCCGGTTCATCAACTCAACGGACCTTCGGCGCTACATCGTCCGGCAGCAGGTGATTCCGGGAATGACCCGGGAAAACGTGCGCCGGGCGTTCGGTTCGCCACCCGAGCGCTACACCGATCCGCAGGAAGTCTGGATCTACCAGACCCGATACTACGGAGCCCTGTATGAGCTCACCTATGTGTATTTCAGGGATGGCTGCGTGGATCACGTGGAGTATCGGAAACCCTGACCGCGTCCACCAGCAGGTTTCTCGGCGTCAGCGCCCGTTCACAGAAAGTCCCCAGACGGACCTCATAGCCCTGTTCTTCAAGGAATACGGCGTAATCCAGCACCAGCCAGAGTTCCAGCGGACGCCGGAACAGATGTCGCAATAGCTCGTGCCGTTGAACCTGGCGATGCCGGCGTTCACCCTCCCGACGCCAGTGCACCCAGTCGAGTGAATCCGGCAGGGGCAGTCCCTTCTTCGCCGCAGCCCACTGACAGAAGCCCTCAAAGTCGCCATGGTTCAATCGTGAGGGATGGGAGGGCACCGGAAGATAGTCATCGACGCCACGGAGTGCCCGCTGCAGGGCATCAAAGCCGAGACGCCACTGACGAACACGGACCCTCTGCGCCCGCACCCTGGCCGGCGCTGTGACCGTTTCCTGAACCGCAAGGCGGAGTTCCTCGCGAGACAGGACGAGGGCGTTAACGGCCGATCGCACCCGGGTGGCCATGGGATGATAGGCGTCGGACACGGTCCGATGATAGCAGCAGGGGGAAAAACTGATCCGGGGCGCCTGGCTGTCACTCCCTTTGGCGATCAGGCGGCGGTGGAGATCACCACAGGCATGAAGTGCCACGCCGTGGGCGACATCCGGCCAACGCAGTTCCGGCGCCATCACATCCTGACAGTGAATGGTTAACCGGTCCGAAAACCGTGCCGCCAGACGGTTTCCGTCCTCGACCAGGGCCGCATCCCACTCGAACCCGTTCACCGGTGCGGTGCATTGGCGGGCCAGCGTTCGCGTAAGGTGGCCTTTGCCACAACACCAATCCAGCACCGGTCCGTTCAGCGGCAGAATTGCCGCGGCAAAGGCGCCGGCCTGGGCGCGTTTGCGGCCGGGCATGTCGGTCGCATCAACCTCGTCCAGGGTGACCCTGGCCACAGCGGCCTCCGGGGGCGAGATCGCCGACAGATCGGTCAGTGCCGGATAGTCAGCCATTCCCGGTACCCAATGGGCAATGCGGGACGCCAGCTCCGCCGGATGCCTGTCGAAATAATCGAGAGCAGCCGGGTCGAGAGCATCGAGCCACCGGACCAGCCCTGGAGACCGGCCCTCCCACTGTGGAGACGGTGTCTTGAATGGCGCCGGACGCCAGAACCCGGCATGGCTGGCCAACCAGTCATTCAGGCACTCCCAGCGGGTGTAAAACGATGGCGTCGGCTCGTGCCCTGTGCGGCAACCTGGAGCACTCCCTTCGGAACGAGTAATCATTCCTGAAAGCGGCCGGGCCTAAACGCATCCAGACAGATCGCGGGCTCCTCGCCGTCGATGATCTGAGCGATCACATCCGCACTGCCGGCGGACAGCGTCCAGCCGAAAGTGCCGTGACCGGTATTCAGATAGAGATTCTCGCGCGGACCACGACCAATGATAGCCGGACCGTCCGGAGTCATTGGCCGGAATCCGGTCCAGGTTTCGGCCGCCTTCAGATCCGCACAGCCCGGGAATCGGGACTCCACCGATTTGCGAATTGTTGCCAGCCGGCTTTCAGGGATATCCCGGTTGAAATCCGCCAGTTCAACGAACCCGGTCGCCCTCAGCCGATTGCCAAGGCGGGTACTGACGACCTTGTAGTTGTCGTCGTGAATGGTACTGGCGGGTGCCCGATCCGCATCACGCAGGGGAACGGTGATGCTGTACCCCTTCACCGGATAGATCGGGAGGTTCAGGCCCAGCGGCCGGACCAGCGACGGCGACCAGCACCCGGCACTGATCACGAAGGCATCGGCCTGAATGACTTCCCGCAGCCCCTGTTCATTGCGGATGGCGACCGCATCCACCCGGCGTTCACCCGCCACGAGATTTTCCACCTCGACGTTGAAACGAAACGACACCCCCTGCTTTTCGCACTCGGCGGCCAACGCCCGGGAAAACAGGTGACAATCTCCGGTGCCATCGGTGTCAAAACTCAGGGCACCATAGAGCGGCCCGGGGCCCACCATGCCGGGCTCGGCCTCCCGCGCCTGCTCGGGCGTCAGCAGACGGGAAGCGATACCCATTTCCTCAAGGAGCTGGTGTACCTCCCGATATCCGTCCATGGCTTCCGGCGTACTGGCCAGATGAAGCAGGCCCTTGTGTGCACCGTCGAAGGCAAGGTCGAGCTCCTTTTCCAGTTTCAGGAAACGATCCCGGCTATGCATACCCAGGCGCAGCATGGCACGGCGATTGAGGCCGAACAGGCCCGGCGACCAGGCATACCGGAGCGTGGCAAACATGAAGCGCACGGCTTCCACAGACGGCGGTATACGAAGCTTCAGCGGCCCGTCGGCCTTGAACAGCCAGGGGATCGCCTTGAGTACCATGGACGGATCGGCCCAAGGATAGACCACACCGTAGGATCGCTGTGCCGCGTTGCCCTTGCTGGTCTCATTACCGGTAATCCCGTGTCGCTCCAGCAGGGTGACCTGATGCCCCCGGCGATTCAATTCATAGGCGGTTGTGACACCAACCACACCCCCACCTACGACCACAATATGCATGTGCGCCTCCGCTTGCTTGCTACCGGACCCCATTCTTCGCCAGCAGGCGCCGGTATTCGTCCAAAATGGCTTCATCCTCTGCCGGGTAGTCCGGCGCCAGCCGAATCAGCTGATCCGCCAGAATGGCCGCCACAATGGCCCTGGCTTCCGGCTTACGATCGCCCGGAATGATGAACCAGGGCGCCTCCTCGATGTGAGTGGCTGCCAGCGCCTCTTCGGCAAAACCTTCATAATCTGCCCGTTTTGCCCAGCCATCAATATCGGATTTATCGAATTTCCAACGCTTGCGAGGCTTGTCCAGCCGTTTGAGGAGCCGGTGACGGTGCTCATCCCCGGACAGGTTCAGCCAGATTTTCAGAATCGTCGTGCCTTCCCGGACCAGATGCCGTTCGAAGTGACGAATGGATCGATAGCGACCGGGCCAGTCGTACTGCTCCGGGTTCAGGACCGGCCAGACCCGTTCTCCGATGACGGCCTCGTGATGACTGCGATTGAAGGCGACCATTTCGCCGAAGGCCGGCAGATAGGGCGTCACACGCCACAGGAAATCATGGCGGGCTTCCAGGCCCAGCGGTCGACTGAAGGACCACGCATGGAACCCGGCAGGGTCGGCGTAGGTCGAGAGCGTGCGAATCAGACTGTCCTTGCCGCTGGTATCCGGGCCGTGAACCACCACCAGTAATCCCTTCCGCCGGTTGGCCCAGAGTCGACGCTGGTATTCACCGATGGTCTCCAGACTGTCCTGCAGATCCGGCAATTCCGAATCCTCGGGCGCCAGGGTCGGATAGTCCCGGAATCGCGGGCGCTCCGGGGCGTAACACCAGTGTTCGGCAAACGCCGTCATCTCCATAAGTGGTTTTCCTATCGCCTTGATGTAGGTCAACAATCACACAACCTGCTAGAATTGCGCGTTCAAGTTCCCAGAATAGCAGCCCCGACGCGGGTTGCGATGGAGTTCAGCCCGAGTAATGAGCAAGAAGCGTCGCGAGATTCCCGTTTTCGATCATCCCATCATCGAAACCCACTGCCACCTGGACTACCTCAAGGATCGCCCCCTCGAGGAAACCCTGGAAGAGAGCCAGCGGGTCAACATTGAGCGGGTCATCACGATTGCGGTGGCCCCGGACAACCTGGCAAAGGTCCGCGAACTCAGTAACGTGGCGCCCTGGGTCTACGGTACCCAGGGCATTCATCCCCACGAAGCGGAAACCTACACGGACGCGGTAGAAGAAGAGATTCGCCGGCACGCGGGCGACGAGAAGATCGTGGCCGTGGGCGAAATCGGTCTGGACTATTTCTACGACAACGCCGACCGTGAGGTACAACGCAACGTCTTCCGTCGCCAGCTGCAACTGGCCTGTGACGCCGACCGGCCGGTGGTCATTCACAGCCGCGAAGCCGACGAGGACACCATCGCTATCCTGAAGGAATTCGAGAACAGCCTTACACGACGCGGTGTCATCCACAGCTTCACATCCGGTCCAGGGCTGGCCAAGTACGCCCTGGACCAGGGCTGGTGTCTGGGCTTCAATGGCATTACCACCTTCAATAAGGCCGAGAACGTCCGGGACATCGTGCGCATGTCGCCCATTGAGCAGATTCTGTTGGAGACCGACGCGCCGTTCCTTACTCCGGTGCCCTACCGTGGGCGTGAGAACGCGCCTTTCTACCTGCCGTTTGTGGCCGAGAATATCGCGAAGGTCAAAGACCTGCCCCTGGAGCAGGTGCTCAGCCAGACCTACCTGAACAGCCTACGGACGTTTTTTTCCGAACAATGATCAAACGCATACCGGTTTCGGCCCTCAAGGTCGGGATGTACATCACCGACCTGAACAACGACTGGATTCCTCACAACACCCAGCGCAAGCGGGGTTTTATCAAGCGTGAGGAAACCATCGAGAAAATCCGCCAGATGGGGGTGAAATACATCTACATCGACACCGGGCGGGGTCTCGATACCCAGGATGCCGAAACCGCCGGCGAAGTCGATCGCAGGAACGAAGCTGCGCTACAGAAAGCGGGCGAAACGTCGCCCGGTCTCAGAGCGGCGACGCCGATGGAGGAAGAGATCGTTATTGCCCAGCAGATCCACTCCCAGGCACAGGGTCTGGTGGGCAGCTTCCTGAACAACGTGAAGATGGGCACCGCCGTGGATGTGGCTCCGATCCACCAGCTGGCGGACGAATTGCAGAACTCGGTGTTCCGGAATGCGAATGCGCTGAGTTGCCTGGGCCGGATACGGGAGAAAGACAACTACCTGTTGGAGCACTCCGTCAACCTCAGCGTGCTCATGTCGCTGTTCGGAAATTTCCGGAAACTGTCATCCGACGTGCTGCACCAGACGATTGTCGGCGCCCTGCTCCACGACCTGGGCAAGATCCTGACCCCCGACGAGATCCTGCACAAACCCGGTCGACTGACGGCAGAAGAATTCGAGGTCATGAAGCTCCACGCCCGTCATTCCCGGGACATCCTCTCAAGCACGGAAGGTATCGGCGAGATTAGTGTCATTACCGCCGCCCAGCACCACGAGAAGCTGGACGGCAGCGGCTATCCCGAAGGCCTGAAAGGCGACGAGATATCCGAATACGGCCGCATGGTCGCCATTACGGACGTATACGATGCTATTACGGCCGATCGCGTCTACCACAAGGGGATGACCCCCACCCAGGGCCTGAAAAAGCTGCTGGAATGGAGCGGCGACCACCTCGATCCGGTACTGGTCAAGCAGTTCATCCGGTGCCTGGGGCTGTACCCCGTGGGCTCACTGGTTCTGCTTGAGAGCGGAAGGCTGGGTGTGGTCGTGGAAACCAACGATCACGATCAACGTCTGCCAGTAGTCCGCCTGATGTACCACACCCGTTTTCGCATGCCGATCCCGGTTGAAACCCTGGACCTATCGAAGCCCAACGTCCAGGACCATATCATTCGCGCCGTCGACCCGGACGATTATCACATCGACATCCGTAAATTCCTGATTTGAGTCAGCGGGGTTCTCCCCCGGTCTGCTATCCTCGGAATATTACATCGGTCACGACACCCGCTTTACATGATGGCATCCCTTTTCCAGATTCTCGGTGGCCTGGCCCTGTTTCTCCTGGCCATGGAAATGATGACGGACGGTCTGAAAAGTGCCGCCGGACATCATCTGCGTCATATGCTGGGAAGCTGGACCCGTACGCCACTGCGTGGCCTGGCTGCGGGTTGCCTGATTACCGGCCTGGTGCAATCCTCGGGCGCCGTGACCGTGGCCACCCTGGGATTCGTCAATGCCGGCCTGCTGGGGCTCGGCCAGTCCCTGGGCGTGATCTTTGGGGCCAACATCGGTACCACCGTCACCGCCTGGCTGGTCAGCCTGATCGGCTTTGGCTTCAACATCGAAGCCATTGCGCTTCCGCTGTTGACCTGCGGGGTGGCCCTGAAACTGATCAGCAATCGTTCGCGGGTCCAGTCACTCGGACAGGCCCTGGCCGGCTTCGCCCTGTTTTTCCTGGGCTTGTCCATTCTGAAAAGCTCCCTGGAAGGTTTCACCGCAGGTTTCGACAACCAGCACCTGCTGGCCAATGCCTACGGACTGCCGGCCTGGCTTCTGACCGGCTTTCTGGCGACCGTGCTGACGCAATCCTCCAGTGCCGCGCTGGCCATTGTCCTGACCGCCGCGGCCGGCGGCCTGATCCCGCTCAACAGCGCGGCAGCAGCGGTAATCGGGGCCAACCTGGGATCCACCTCCACGGCGGCGCTTGCCGCCATCAAGGCAACGGCCAACGCCCGACGACTGGCCATCGGCCATATCCTGTTCAACGCCATGACGGGAGTCGTCGCCCTGCTCATTCTTCCAATCATGCTCTGGGTGGTCGAACGGCTGGCAGACTGGCTTGATATGACGGCCAATGTGGCCGTCTCCCTGGCGCTGTTTCATACCCTGTTCAATGTCATCGGGGCCCTGATCATGATGCCCCTGACACCTCGCTTTGCCTACCTGCTCAGCCGCCTGTTCCGGAGCCAGGAAGAAGACAACGCCGAACCTCGGCACCTCGACAGCACTCTGGTCACCACGCCGGAGGTCGCCGTGTCTGCCGTGGATCAGGAGATGAAACGACTGGTAGGCCTGACACGGGGGCTGCTGCGCGTGTGCCTCGACCGGGAAGACCTGACAGGCGCCCAGATCCAGCCCAAAGTGGAGGCCTGTCGCAGCCTCAATGCGGCCATCAACGAATACATATCGAGACTCCGGGCGGAAAAGATGCAGCCGGCCACCGTAGATGCCCTTACTGATACCATACGGGCCTGCCGATATCTGCTTGAGGCCACGGATCTGGCGGTTCAGTTGCTTCAGTTCCGGGATGCCCGGGACGATGTCCGGCTGGCGCCACTGGCCACCCGGATTGATCAGTACCTGGTGACCCTGAGGTCATTGGTGGCCGCAGAAGGCCCAGCGCCGGAGACCTTCGAGCAGTCGGAAGTGCTCTACCACCAACTGAAATCCGGCCTGCTTGCGATGATTGTCCGAACCGAAGTACCGACATCGACCGGAGAAAGACTGCTCGATACGCTGAGCGGGATACGGCGCCTGGCCGACCAGTGGGCAAAATCGCTGGCCTGGCAGCCGGCAACGTCACGACTGAATCACTCCGGGCCGGACTCCCCCACCCTGAACGCGCAATAACGATTGCGCCCGGTCTGTTTGGCCCGGTACATGGCCTGATCTGCCTGCCTCAGGAGCTGGTCACCATCCAGCTCTTCGGGTTGCGGGTAATAGGTGTAGCCCATGCTGGCCGAAACCCGGACCGAGTGGCTGGCAACCCAGGTCGGCTTGGCGATGGCCTGGAGCAGGCGATCCAGCAGGGCCTCAAGCGCCGCAGTATCGCCGACATTGACCACCAGAGCGGCGAATTCGTCGCCACCCAGCCGTGCCAGGGTATCTTCTTCCCGAAGCTCCGCCCGCATGCGGGTGGCGACATCCACCAGCAACTCATCGCCGGCCTGGTGACCAAAGGCGTCATTCACCGGTTTGAACTCATCCAGATCGATATAGACAACGGCCAACCGATAGTCCTGGCGACGCGCCTGGGCCATCGCCTGCTGAAGCCGCTCGGCGAACAGGACCCGGTTAGGCAACTGTGTCAGCACATCGTAGTGCGCCATGGTCCGAAGTTTCTCTTCCTGGGCTTTGAGCTTGCTGATATCGGAAAACAATCCGACAAAATGGGTCACGGAACCATTGTCGTCCCGCACCGGGCTGATGGTCAGGGCCGCCATGTAACGCTGGCCGCCCTGTCGCTTGCTGGCGAATTCTCCACGCCAGAACCCCTGCTGGAGGCAGCTTGAGAAGACCGCAGTGCCCTCGTCCAGCGGCAACGGAGGCAAACGCCCGATGGCCCGGCTGCGCACCCAGCCGGTAATTTCGGTATAGGCATCGTTAACGTCGATCACCATACCGCGGCTATCGGTGATGAATATCGCTTCTCGTGCATGCTCGAAGACACTGGCGGCGAGGCGCTGCCGTTGCTCGGACTCTTTCCGGTCGGTGATGTCATACCACGAGCACAGGATGAATGGCTCGCCCTCACCGGGTTCGTGAATCGGCGCCAACGTCATATCCACCCAGACCTGAGAACCATCGGATCGCCGGAACAGCCATTCCAGTTGTTCCACGGCTCCGTCCCTGACGTGATCCAGCAACGTGGCCAGTTTCGCGCTGGACAGACTGCCATCGGGCTGCAACCGGGGTGAGAAAGCAGCGATGTCCTTCCCGATCAATGACAGTGGCGAACTGAACTGGAGCAGATCGACCGCAGCGCGGTTGCTGTCCATGAACACGGAATCACTGAGCGTGAGCATGGGCTGCGGCCAACTCAGGATCAGACGTCGCAGCCGTTTCTGCTCCTTTCCCAGCTGACGCTTTTTCCGTCCCAGCCAGAGTGCCGTCATCACAAGCATCAACAGCAGAACCGATACGGTAATTATCCAGATGCGGTATTGCTCAAACACTTCCGTCCAGGCAACCCGCGGCACCTGATCGTAGGGCGCAACCCGCAAGCTCCGGGCCAGGGCTTCCACCGAATGGTAATCCGCCGGGGGCGAAAAGCCGGCGATGCCTGCTGCCAGGGCTGCCGGATAGGTATCCTCAATGGAAAACAGCGCCGAGGCGAACCGCCGAACGATCTCGTCATCCACGTGGGGCAATGCGGCCATGGGCCACTCCGGGTAAAGACGGGTTGAGACGACGAAGGGAAAACCTCTCAGATCCTGCCGGTTCACGACATGTATGCGGTCAGCCAAGGTGGGGTCCTCGGCCTCCAACTGCTCAAGAATCCCGGACCTGACAAATCCTACATCCGCATCCCCGGCCAACACCGCGCGAACCACCCGGTCGTGGGTCCCTACCAGTTTGAAACGGTTCTCCCGACGGGCATCCACGCCGGCATTTTCCAGTTCAAAAAGAGGCGCCAGGAAACCGCCCAGATAGTCCATACCCGGTGTGGCAACGGTCTTGCCCGCGACATCTGCGAGGGTCTGGATATCATTGCGGCCCGCCTCTGTGAATATCACCCCTCCGAGACTCGAGGTTGCCGTCTCGCCCTCTTTGCGAACGAGGGTGGCCAGAACACCCGTCAGGCTGCGCTCACTGCGGATAACCAGAAAATGACTGGGATTGGTCATGAAAAAATCAAGCTGGTTGGCCGCCAGGGCGCTGTTCATTTCCTCCTGAGTCAGCACTTCCAGTTGGATGGGTATACCAATCCGGCCAGACAGGTAGTCCGCCAGCGGCTGGTATCGGTTGACAACGATCGAATCCGGACGGTAGGCGAGGATCCCCAGCTTCAGGGAACTGACCGTCTTTGCCAGCGCCAGGCATGGCGGGGCCAGAGACGCCAGAGTGACAATCAGGAACACCATGATCGCGCGTTTCATGAGGCGTCTCCGGGCAGGAAGGCGTCATTGCTGAGCACAGGCGTCGTCAGTGCCCGCGACATCAATCCCTCGCCCAGAAGCAGGCGGGACAGGTGCCGGGCAACCGTATCGATACGACCATTGGTCTCGAGATACCGACGATTGGCGGCCAGATCGGGCAGCATGACCGTCGCCAACGCCGAACGGACATCGTCTGGTGAAACACCCTGACGGGCAGCTACCCGGTAGACCGAGTCATACATGTTGCGAACAAGGTAACGCAACCCGGAAAAGTGCGCCTCCAGAAGATCCGGCACCACCTGGGGGTTCGACCTGACCTCTTCACGGGTCACAACCAGCACGTCGAAAATGGTATCCGGCACCATACTGCTGTCAAACAGCCGCTCTCCGCCGGCGTCTTCCAGAAGCGAGGCGACAGGTTCATAACACACCGACGCGTCCACCTCATTCCGTTTCCAGGCATCAAGGTGTTCATCCACCGGCAGGTCCACAATGACCACCTGTTCCGGGGCAATATCCGCTCTGTCGAGAATGGTCAGTAGCAGGGTGCCGGAAACACCGCCAAGTTCCGTGGCGATACGCTTGCCCCGCAGTTGATCAATCGATCGGATACCCGGCCTGACGATGAGCACATCCGCTCCGGCCGACACATCGGCAACGCCCACCACATACAGCTCCGGCCCTTCGACATGCACCCGGATCGCCTCATCCAGCGTCAGGGCCGCACCGGCCAACGTGCCGGACTGGAGGCCGTCGATCGAATCCGCCGACGACTGGCCTTTTATCAACTTAACGTCATCGCTGAGCCAGCCAAACTCCTCAGCCAGGTACAAGGGCTCGTAGCCAATCCAGGGATGAACGCCAAAACGGAGGGGTTTTCGGCGCGAACAGCCACCAAGACCGGAGACTGCCAGACCCGCGGCAAGGGAGAGACCAATGAATTCGCGGCGGTGCATGCGGGCGTCAGGTCCTTGTACTTCGGGAAGGCCGGTGGTTACCTTTTGCACGATAGTCTATCGCGTCCTATAGAGGCCACCAAATTTATCCCGAATTTGCATCAGATCAACTATCAGCCCAGGGCCAGGAAAACCCCCATCAGAACGGGCGAAAGAAAGGACAGCAGAAAACCCGAGGCAATCGCGACCGGGACACAGGCCAGGCCGCCACTGTTCTTGATGACCGGCAAAGTGAAATCCATGGCCGTGGCACCGCCATAGCCGATCGCCATTGCAGGCCGGGACCGGATGATGACCGGGATCAGTGCCAGGGCAATGATTTCCCGAAGCACGTCGTTCAGGAAAGCCACGCCACCCCAGGCCGGCCCCAGGGCATCTCCCACCACGATGCCAGACAGGGAATACCAGCCAAACCCGGATACCAGGGCCAGCACATCGTGCCAGGGCAAGTCCAGAACCGGCATCAGCAACAGCCCTGCAACCAGGGAACTGGCGGTAACCGCCAGGGCCATACCCAAACCGAAGCGATTGACCAGCAAACGACGCAGGGAGAGCCCTGCATTACGAAGCTGCAAGCCAATCAGGAAAAGCAACAGCATCAAGGCACCGGTGGCCACCTGATCGACCATGGGCAGGGCAGGCAGCAGGAAAAATCCGGCCAGAAGCCCGGCAACAACCGCCATCAAGGGTTTGAGCCCGGCGAGAAACAGGCGCCGATACCCCGCCTGACCGGCTTCTGTCGGCTCATCGATCGGCATCGGGTCCCAACGATGACACAGCCAGAGCCCCAGCATATTGGCGGCCAACAGGGTAATAACCAGCACACCAACCTGGCCAGCCATGTTCGCCAGCTGGTCAACCAGCCCTTCCATCTGACCCAGCCCCAGACCGAGCAGCGCAAGAATGAAATAGACCAGAACCTCCACAGTGTGGTGGATAACGGTCATGACACGCCGATTGGACAGGGACAGGGCAAAGCCAAGGAACAGCGGCGCCAGGATGAGCAAAGCTCCGGTCAACATAGATGTCTCGATTCAGTGAAGTTTCTGGCCGGATTGATCCTGGACCAGGACCCAGGGCGCCACCACCACGGCCCATAATTCAGCATTGCGGTCGTACCAGGCGCGAGCCAGATCCGGGCTGACTTCGCCCACCAGGTCTTCGCGCATCCAGCTTTCAAACCGGGCCTTGTTGTCCTCGGTGAGCTCGGCGGCAACCTCCAGAAGGTCCAGCGCCGGCGCCACCCGGACAACGTTGCCACGGGCGTAGTAGGTTTGCAGTTCGTGCCAGTGAATACGGGACGTTTCGAGGTTCAGCTTTGCTTTCAGTTCGTCCCGGGAGGAAGTTGCCATAGGTGCCTCTCGCTGCAAGATCAGAATCCGGGCGCAAGCCTACCGAAAAAGGCGCGTCGGCGCACCAGCCGGGGCACGCAAAGATCAGCTGTCTGCAAGGATATGACGGATCGTGTCGGCCAGCGTCATCGGGTCAAAGGGTTTGGGAATCACGCCGAGCGCACCCAACTTGAGATAGTGATCCACTTCGGATTCCTGGAGCCGTGCAGTCATGAAAATCACCGGCACATCCCGCACTCCCTGATCGTTACGGAGCGCCTGGAGGGTTTCGGGACCATCCATGCCGGGCATCATGACATCCAGCAGTACCAGATCGGGCGCAAAACCGGGGGCCTCCAGCAAGCCCGCTTCCCCGCTTTCGCAGGTCCGGACGGTGAAACCGCCAACATCCTCAAGCGCCAGCTCGGCAATGGCGCGGATATCGGGATCATCCTCGATATACAGGATACGGGCAGCCCGATCAGTTGGTAGAAGCATTGTCCGGAACCTCCTGCTGGCTGCCACCCAGGCCGAGCCGTCTCATCAGCCTCCGGCATTCGTCAGTCTCGGTTTTACCATCGGCCAGCAAAGCGGCAGTCCTCATCAGAAGACAATCCTCCTGGGTCGAACCCTTCGGCAGGAAGTGAACGGCCCCGATCATTTCACGCAGCTCCAACGCGAGGCGCCACTGGACTTTCAACTCATTGCCAAACGTTTGCGCCCACTTCCGGAGGCATTCCTCGGCCTCGGCTTCATCAAGGCTCCCACCCTGTAAAACGTATTCGTTCAACACCCTCAATACGGCCAGCTCGCCAACACGACTGAGCAATGCCGCCTTCTGAAACGCAAAGGGCGACTTTTTGAGACTCAGAGCCAGGCGCTGGGCCTCCTTCGAGATCGACAGCGTCATGTCCCGGTAGCGATCGGCGAGCATTTTCAAAACCGGACTTTGCATGGCGCCGGACACATCCAGCGACAGCGCCAGCACGTAGTTGAGCGCCATCGGTATACCGAGAAAGCTGATGGCATCCCTGAGGGTCTGGATGGGCTCTCCAGAACGCCTGAGCGATGCCCCATTGGACACATCAAGGAGGCGCGCCAGAATACCCGTCTGATCCCGCCAACGTTCGGCGAGCTGAGCCGACGAGAGCTGATCCCGGCGCGTTATCAAATCCAGGACTTCGGTGACGTCCATAGCCCCGGGCAGCTGAACAATATGGCCCTGGTAGCTGGCCAACATCTCGGCCGGCGTACGCGAAGACACACCATCATCCCTGACTTTCAACAGCGCACTCAGGCGTTTATGGAGCACATCAACGTTGAACGGTTTGGTGATGTAGGCGCTTATTCCGTAGTGGGCCGCCTGCAACACGGAATCCCGGTCTGAACGCCCGGACACCATGACGATCGGCAAATCCCGGTCCTTCGACCGAATGGTTTTCACCAGCTGAAGCCCGGAACCATCCGGGAGATTCCAGTCTGCCACCACCAGGTCAAAAGACGATTCCTGCAGGGCCGATCTGGCCCCACGCACATCCGGGGCCAGCGTTACCTGCATCCCGGGATGCAGCCCGACCAGCACCGTTTCGAGGAGCTCACCTACCAGCTCATCGTCTTCAATAATCAGGGATTTCAATGGGCCTCCTGCGGAGCGTTCTGGGGCCCCGACCGAAAAACCGTAACGCCGTTTCTGCCATTGTACTTACGCCGATACAGTGCTGTGTCTGCGGCGTTGAGCGACTCGTCCGCCGTGCTCAGGGCATGGATGGCAGCGATCCCGGCACTCAAGGTGACGTGGAAACGGTCCTGGCCAGCGGTAAATGCCAGTGCCGAGAAACTGGCGGCGATGTCTTGCATGACCCTCTCCGCGTCGTCGAGATCACATCCCGGCATGACGACCAGAAACTCCTCACCACCATAACGGCCAATCAGATCCGTTTCGCGCAACCGGTTGCGCAACAGATTGGCCAGCGATTTGATGACCGTATCGCCGACCATATGCCCCCAGGTATCGTTCACCGTCTTGAAATGATCCAGATCCAGCATCACGACTGCCGAGGTGTGCCCGTCACGACGGCACCGCGCCACTTCCTGCTCCAGAGTCTGCTTGATCAATGAGTGTTTCAGCAAACCGGTCAGGCTGTCCTGATTCATGAGGTCCGAAAGCAGGCGGGCTCTCAGGCAACGGATCTGCACCGAGCGCACCAGATAATCATCGGACACCGGTTTCATGAGAAAATCGTCCGCGCCCTTGGACAGGGCATCCAACTGGATGTCCGGATCGTCCTCCGAGGACAGGTATATAATCGGCAGACTCAGCCACTGCGCATCGAACCGGATCATGCGGGCCAGGTGGACCCCCGAATACCCATCCAGTTGCACGTCCATCAAGACCAGATCCGGACGGAATGCGGCCATATCCGACAACAGCCTGGTCGGATCATTGACGATCCGCACGTCAATGCCTGCCAGATGCAGCACCAGCCGGTAATGCTCTGCAAGATCCGGATCGTCTTCGACGAGAATCACCCTCCCCCGGGTACCCCGGGCCTGATCCGCAGACAGTTTTTCTATGCGCTCCACCAGCTCCGGCAGCTGTATCGGATCCGGGAAAAATCCCCGAGCGCCGTTTTCAGCCAACTCATATCGATTGTCAAAAGAATCGTGTCCACCGACTGCAAAAATCGGCAACCGGAGAATAGCCGGATCCGAACTCGAATTACGGACCGTCCGGACCTTCGGGACTTTCACCGGCGACGCCAGAAGCGCGACGACACCCGAGTTCTCGGCGCAATCAATCGCGGTCATCATGGCATCGACGGACACTTCCAGGCTATCAAACCCGTAACTCGACAGTTCCCGACACAGCAATGAGGCCCGATCTGTATCCTCATCCACGATCAGTAACCGTGCCTGTTTACCCTCAAGCCGGGTTCGGTCGAATACATTCGCCTTATCAAGAGATGGGTCATGCGCGCTGCTCGTTTGATGGCCAGCTAGTGAGCGGAGTACCTGAAGCCCGGACGACAGTTCCTCGAAAAGCCTTGCCTTATGTCCCGAATCAAGCCTGCTTTCATCCTCTATGCAGGCAACCGGTTTGAGGACCTTTTCCAGCGCGCGCGCCGTCCGCCCGACATCCGGCATACCAAAGGTTCCGGCCGAGCCGGCGAGACGATGGAGGCGATGATACGCCGAGCACAGTGCGCCACCGTCATCATCAGAAACCAGACGATCCGCTTCTTTCTGCAGACACTCCAGATCTTCGGAAAGCCGGACAAGGAAGCGCTCTCTCAATCTGGCCAGCTTGGCAGGCATGTCTGGTGCGTTGGTATACGGCAAACCACAATCTCCACGAGAACCGGATGTTCCCGACACAAAAAATCCACTAATCTTCGGTCTATAAAATCACGTTTCGCTGACCGACACTATTATCCTGAGGAATGAATTTGAAAAATCTCTCTCTGGGGAACCGGATTGTACTGATCACGATTGCCAGCAGCGTTCTGTCAGCGGCATTGCTCCTGGTGATCGCCTACCACCAACTGGTCGGTGATTTCGAAAAAGTACTGACGGATCGCCAAAAGCTCGAAACCCGTTCCTACGCGCTCCAGGTTGATCAGGATCTGCAAAAGCGCCTGAATGCGTTGGGAACATTTGCAGGGAAGCTTAGCAATGGCCAGAGCCTGGTGTCCCTGTCCCAAATCAAACGTTCGTTTGAGCGCCAGCAGAAACTGGCCATGCTTTTTCCGACAGGCCTGGTCGTCTTTGATGCCCGCGGCGTCGTCATTGCCGAAAATGTCCAGGTACCGGGCCGAGTCGGTACCTCCTATGCCGATCGCCGACACATACAGCGGGCCATCAGAACGCACGAACCGGCCATCAGTCATCCGATCATCGGTCGCAAAACGGGTCTACCATTGTTGTCGTTTGTGTATCCGATCGAAGGGGACAATGGCCGCTTGCTGGGTTTGGTGGGCGGCATTCTCAGCCTGGCCACCTCGGGAATTCTCCCGCATCCGGAACTGGCGAACGACAGCGTGCTGTTCAACGTCCTCGACACCCAGAACTTCACCCAGGTGGATTCCCTGAGGCCGGGCAAACCGATGCCGGATCTACCGCCCCCCGGCGAGGATCCATTGATCGACGCTGCGCTCTCAGGCATACCCAGCGGTGTTGTTCAGCGGCCAGACGGTGAACGCTGGATTTACGCCTCCCGGCATCTGGACCGGATTGGCTGGGTGCTGCTTAGGGCCGTCCCATACACACAAGCCATTGCGCCGGCCCGAACGTCCTTTATGCTGTATCTCGCTATCAGCCTGATTGCGCTGGTTCTGATCATCATCGTGGTGATCGCTCTCTCACGGGCGGCTACCCGCCCTCTGGAAAGCATGTCGAGGCGCATACGGCGGATGATGAAACATCCCTCAGACAGGATTCGATTGCGAGAGACCGGACCTCCGGAAGTCCGGAATCTGGCCCGTGCATTTAACCAGTTAATGGCTGAGCGTGAGGCTCTGGATGCGCTGAAAGATCAATTTGTCTCGACCGTCAGCCACGAGCTGCGTACACCGCTGACCTCCATTGGCGGCTCGCTGAAATTGCTTGATGCCGGCGCTACCGGTCCACTGCCCCCGAAGGCAGGAAAGCTCGTGGCGATGGCGCTTCGAAACAGTGAACAACTGCAGATGTTGATTTCCGACCTTCTGGATTTCAACAAAGCCGCGCAGGGTCAGCTGGTGGTCACGCCAGAGATCGTCAAGCTTGCCAGCGCCATGGAGGCTGCCTGTCGTGGCAACCGGACCACGGCGGCAACCCGGGGTGTTCAGCTCACCTACAAAGAAGACAGCGACCTCTGCGTCCGTGCCGACCCCTACCGCCTGCGGCAGATTCTCGACAACTACATCAGCAATGCCATTAAATTCTCCCCCCAGGGGGGCTGCGTGACAGTCTCTGCTGATACGGTCGATGACAACCGGGTTCGGCTAACGGTGTCAGACCAGGGCGAAGGCGTGCCGGAGCACTTCGTGCCGCGACTCTTCCAGCGTTTCTCCCAGGCCGAGTCACACACGGACAGGGCACGCGCAGGCACCGGTCTTGGCCTGGCGATCTGCCGGGAGCTGGCCACCCTGATGGAAGGCGAGGTAGGCTACTATTTCGACGGGGGCGCCCATTTCTGGGTCGAATTCCCCCTGATGCAACCGACAAGGGAGAACGACCGTGCAAACGCCTCCTTTGCCACCCAATGAAGCCGAGCGTCTCCGGGCGCTGGAGCAGACCCGATTGCTGGATACCGCAACGGAGGATCGCTTTGATCGGCTCACCCGCATCGCGCGTCGCCTGTTCGACGTCCCCATTGCATTGATTACCCTCGTGGACCACGACCGGCAATGGTTCAAGTCCTGCCAGGGGCTTACAACGCCGGAAACCCCTCGCGCCATTTCATTCTGCGGCCACGCCATCCTCCATTCCGAGCTTTTCGTCGTGAACGACGCAGGCGAGGATGAGCGCTTCCGCGACAATCCGCTGGTGACTTGCGAACCCCACATCCGCTTCTACGCCGGCGCACCTTTACACTCGGACGACGGCTACCGGCTGGGTACGCTCTGCGTCATTGACCGGAAACCGCGGGAGTTTGACCGGGAACAACGAATGCTGCTGCGGGATCTGGCCAAGAACGCGGAACGTGAAATCAGCCTGCGCCAGAGCGCCGAAACCTATCAACGACTGCGCCAGAGTGAGCGGCGGGCACGGGCCGCCATCGAGGGAACCCGTGTCGGTACCTGGCAATGGAACATCCAGACCGGAGAGACCGTATTCAACGAACGCTGGGCCGAAATCTGTGGTTACACCCTGTCCGAGCTGGAGCCGGTGGACATCCAGACCTGGCTCAATCTGGCGCACCCGGACGACCTGGAAGAATCCGAGGCACGACTGAACGCTCATTTTGAAGGCGCGACCGACGAGTATGACTGTCGATGCCGAATGCGCCACAAGAATGGGCAATGGGTCTGGGTGCATGACAGAGGCCGCGTATTCGAATGGACCGCGGACGGCTCGCCGTTGATGATGTATGGCACCCACGCGGACATCACAGAGGAGATGCAGACTCTCCAGAGGATGGAACAGCAGAATCGAGCCCTGGGCATTCTCAATGATCTGGCCATCAACTCCGACGGATCTCTCAACGCCCGGGTCAACCGCGCCCTGACAAAAGCGAGAGAATTTCTCGAGCTACCGATTGCGATCGTCAGCGAAATCAATGGTGATGCCTACACCATACGGTGGCTTGAAGCGCCCGATGCGCCGGACATCACACCGGGGATCACACTCCCCGTGTCCCAGACATTCTGTTCCCTCCTGCTTGAGCACGGCAACCACCTGGCTATCGAGCACATGGGCAACTCCAGGTTCCGGCACCATGACTGCTACCGGCTGCAGGGTCTGGAAAGCTATATTGCCGCACCAATCCTGGTGGGAGGGCAGCTCTACGGCACATTGAATCTTTCATCGGCCGAACCCCATGGAAAGCCCTTTACGGAAACCGAAATCACATTCGTGACCCTGCTCGCCAAATGGCTCGCGAGTCAGATTGAGCCCCACATGACGTCACGGATCCTCAGCAAACTGGCCGAGCAGGCACCCGGCGTACTCTACCAGTACCGGCAGTGGCCGGATGGTCATTCATCGTTCCCATTCGCAAGCACCGGCATGACCGACATCTACGATGTCACGCCTGAGCAGGTTGTCTCAGACGCATCTGTCGTCTTTGATCAGATACATCCGGACGACCTGCCCAAGGTAAGCCAGACCATCCAACACTCCGGCGAGGCACTGGAGATCTGGCAGTGCCAGTACCGGGTCCGACATGGCGAGGACTGGAAGTGGGTGGAAGGCCGGGCAAGCCCCGAGCGCCTGCCGGACGACAGCATCATGTGGCACGGCTATATCGTCGACATTGACGACAAGAAGCGGACGCAACTGCAGCTTCAGGAGAGCGAAGAACAACTGCGCCGACTGTTCGAGCTCTCGCCTATCGGCATTGCCCTGACCGATTACCAGTCTGGCGAAGGCCTCGCCGTCAACGAGGCCTTGCTGCGCCCGACTGGCTACAACCGAGAGTCCTTCCTGGCACTGAGGCTTGAGGATCTCATCCCTGAGGATTTTGACACCCTGCAGACAGAAGCACTTGAGGCGCTGAGAACAACAGGACGTTTTGGCCCATTCGAGCGCAACATCGCCCGGGCTGACACCTCGACATTTCCAGCGCGGGTTCAGGGCCTTCTGATTCATAATTCGTCGGGCCGCTCACTGATCTGGACCCTGGTCGAAGATATTTCGGAACGCCGGAAAGTGGAGCAGATGAAGAACGACTTCATTGCCACGATCAGCCACGAACTGCGAACACCGCTGACCTCCATCGCCGGCTCTCTCGGCCTCATTGCCGGTGGGGCGCTTGGCCACTTACCGGACAAGGTCAATCGTATGATCGCCATTGCAGCCAGGAACAGCGATCAGCTACGGCTGCTGATCAATGATCTTCTCGACATGGACAAGTTGGTGTCCGGGCAAATGTCGATGACATTGGCTGATCATCCGGCCGGGCCGCTGCTTGAGCGGGTGATTGAACAATTGCACACATATTCAGTGGAACGGGGAGTGGAAGTGCGCCTGCATCAGGAACCTTCCGTGCTTATATACACCGACGCCTTCCGCCTGCAGCAGGCCCTGAACAATCTGCTGTCCAATGCAATCAAGTTTTCGCCGCAAGGCGGCATCGTTGATGTGTTACAAAGTCAGCATGACGGGAAACTTCGGATCCATGTGCGGGACCAGGGTCCGGGGGTACCTGAAGACTTCCAGCCACGTCTGTTTGAGAAATTCGCGCAGGCACACAGTCCCGATAGCCAGAGCCGGGGAGGTACAGGCCTTGGGCTGGCCATCACTCGTGAAATCATGAGTCAGCTGGGTGGGCAGGTCGGTTTCCAGGCGGAACCAGGTGAAGGCACGGTGTTCTGGCTGGAGGTACCACTGGCAGTCCCTGCCTGACACTCGTCAGAGACAAAAAGAAAGGGGCGCCTCACGGCGCCCCTTTCACTGCTTAGGCGGCCTCACCGTTCAGGCGGATTTCAGCATTTCACGCACCACATAATGCAGGATGCCGCCATGCTTGAAGTACACCGCCTCGTTGGCCGTATCGATCCGTGACTTGAGCTCACAGTTTTCCGTGGAACCGTCCTTGTAGGTCACGGTCATCGTCAGGGTCTGTCCCGGCTTGATCTCGCCGGAAAGCCCCTCGATGGAAATGGTTTCCTCTCCCGTGAGTTTCAGGCTCTTGCGGTCAGTCCCCTCGGGGAACTGCAGGGGCATCACCCCCATGCCGATCAGGTTGGAACGGTGAATCCGCTCGTAGGATTCGGCCACCACGGCTTTCACACCGAGCAGCCGGGTGCCCTTGGCCGCCCAGTCACGGCTCGAACCGGTGCCGTACTCCTTGCCGGCAATCACCACCAGCGGTGTGCCCTGCTCCTGGTACTTCATCGCGGCGTCGTAGATCGGCAACTGCTCGCCCGTGGGTACAAATTTTGTGTACCCGCCTTCCACGCCGTCGAGCATCTCGTTCCGGATACGGACGTTGGCGAACGTACCGCGCATCATCACCTCATGGTTACCGCGACGGGAACCGTATGAGTTGAAGTCCTTCGGCTGGACACCATGCTCCTGCAAATACTTGCCCGCAGGAGTATCCGGCTTGAAGGAACCGGCCGGGGAAATATGATCGGTGGTCACCGAGTCCCCCAGCAGGGCCAGGATGTTGGCGTCCCGGATGTCCTCTATGGGGTCCGGCTCTTCGCCCATACCTTCGAAGAACGGAGGATGCTGGATGTAGGTGGACTTGTCCGACCATTCATACACCTTGCTCTCCGGGACCTTGATGGATTTCCAGGTCTCGTCCCCCTCAAAGACCTCGCCGTATTCCGTGCGGAACATGTCGGTTTTAACCTTCTCGACCGCCTCGGCAATCTCCTGCTGGCTCGGCCAGAGATCCTTCAGATAGACCGGGTTACCGTCACTGTCTTTGCCCAGCGGATCTTTGGTCAGGTTCAACCGGACGTTACCGGCCAGTGCATAGGCCACCACCAGCGGGGGCGACGCCAGCCAGTTGGTTTTCACCAACGGATGCACACGGCCTTCGAAGTTCCGGTTACCGGAGAGCACTGAGGCCACGGTCAGATCACCGTCGTTGATGGCCTTCTCCACCTCATCCGGCAGGGGGCCGGAGTTACCGATACAGGTGGTGCAGCCGTAGCCAACCAGGTTGAAGCCAAGCTTGTTCAGATCATCCTGCAGTCCGGCGACCTTGAGGTAATCCGTCACAACCTTGGACCCGGGAGCCAGCGAGGTTTTCACCCACGGCTTGGTACTGAGCCCCTTCTCTACCGCCTTCCTGGCGATCAGGCCGGCGGCCATCATCACACTGGGGTTGGAGGTATTGGTACAGGAGGTAATCGCGGCGATCACCACCGCACCCGGATCCAGACGGAACTTCTCGCCATTCATTTCCACCTGCTGGCTGGCGTGATGCTCGTAGCTGTCCTCCACGCCAACGGCGGTCTGGCCACCCTCGGATTCGAGATTGCTCTCGCGGGTCTCGCCCGCACCTTCGGCGGTTTCCATCAACAGCTCGAAGGAGGCCTTCATATTCTTCAGGGCCACACGGTCCTGAGGGCGCTTCGGCCCGGCAAGGCTCGCCTCGACATCACCCATGTCGAGCTCCAGCGTATCGGTATACATCGGCTCGTGACCCGGCTCACGCCAGAGGCCCTGGGCTTTGGCATAGGCTTCCACCAGTTCGATCTGATCCTCGTCGCGTCCGGTCAGGCGCATGTAGGTCAGTGTCTGGTCATCGACCGGGAAGAAACCGCAGGTGGCACCATACTCTGGCGCCATGTTGGAGATGGTCGCCCGGTCCGCCACCGGCATGTCCTTCAGGCCGTCACCATAGAACTCGACGAACTTGCCGACCACACCTTTCTTACGCAGCATCTCGGTAACAGTGAGCACCAGATCCGTGGCAGTGATGCCTTCGCGGAGCTTGCCGGTGATCTTGAACCCGACAACCTCCGGAATCAGCATCGAGACCGGCTGGCCCAGCATGGCAGCTTCCGCCTCGATACCGCCAACGCCCCAGCCCAGAATACCGAGGCCGTTGATCATCGTGGTGTGGGAATCGGTGCCCACCAGGGTATCGGGATAGGCAACGGTCTTGCCATCCACCTCTTTCTGCCACACGGTCTTGCCCAGATACTCAAGGTTCACCTGGTGGCAGATACCGGTACCCGGCGGCACAACCCGGAAATTGTCGAAGGCCTGCTGGCCCCAACGGAGGAATTCGTAGCGTTCCTGGTTGCGTTCCATCTCAATGGCCACGTTATCCTTGAAGGCCGATGGATCGCCAAACTTGTCGACCATCACCGAGTGGTCGATCACCAGATCCACGGGTGACAGCGGATTGATCAGGGAGGGATCCTTGCCCGCCTTGTTAACGGCTTCTCGCATGGCCGCGAGGTCAACGACCCCGGGCACCCCGGTAAAATCCTGCATGAGAACCCGCGCCGGGCGGTACTGGATCTCGGTGTCGGAGTGACGTTGCTTCAGCCATTCGACCATGGCATCGATGTGGGAACGATCGACCGTGGTCCCGTCCTCGTTACGCAGGAGGTTTTCCAGCAGGACTTTCAGGGAGAATGGCAACCGGTTCAGGTCACCGAGGGATTCGGACGCTTTCGGCAGACTGAAGTAGTGGAACGTTTTACCACTGGCTTCCAGTGTGGAGAGCGTATTCAGGCTGTCTTTGCCTAGACTGTCGTTCGACATGTGGTGCCTCCTTTTCGTCGTGATCCGAGCATTCCGGAAGGCTGTCCGGGAATCTTTTCATCAGCCCTGATGTGCCTGTTGCCCGGGAATTGAAGGCAGACTGATGGAAAGACTCCGGAAAGTGAAGTCACCTATAACTATTGCACCGATTAACCAGAGTTCAACCGTGGGCCGGTGAATACCGGGCATTCGTCCGCTGAATACCCGGCACGTCCCTTGCCCGAAGAATCAGGCGGTCCGATAATCCCGGACCAGGGACTCGACATCCAGAATGGTACTCTCGAGGCGCTCGGCCATGGTTCGGGTCGCCTCCGCTTCCCCGACAATGTCCGAGTTGCGGCTGGCCACCAGCTGCACACTCTCGCTGATCTGCGACGATGCGACGGCCTGCTGTTCCGACGCCGAGGCAATCTGCTCATTCATGCCGTTGACGTCGGCAATGGCGGCCTCGATCCTGGCGATGGCCTCCACTGTCTGCCGGATGGACCGGGTGGTTTCAGAGGAACGGGTCAACCCCATATCAATGGCCGCCAGGGCCGCCTCGGCGGAGTCACTGAGCTCGTCAACGGTTGATCCGATTTCCTGGGTGAACTCCTGCGTCCGTCTGGAAAGATTTCGCACTTCGTCGGCCACAACGGCAAATCCCCGCCCGTGTTCGCCGGCCCGTGCTGCTTCAATAGCAGCGTTGAGGGCCAGAAGATTGGTCTGGTCCGAGATTTCATTGATCGACGCCACGAAACTCTGGATGGATCCGACTTTTTCCACCAGGCGTTCAACAGTGCTGGAGGCATCCCCCAGAGTGCCATGGGTGGCTTCCGTCAGCTCTACCGCATGGTCTGCCGTGGTGCGCCCCTCAGAGGCCGCCTCCGACGCTCGACCGGCGGCTTCTGCAGCCAATTGGGCGTTATGGGCCACCTCCTGGATGGTGGCGGCCATCTGATTGGTCGCCGCGGCGGCCTGATCGGTCTGCCCGTGCTGCTCCCGGATAATGCCGCTGGTTTTTTCGCTCACGGACGTCAGGTCCGCCGAACTCGTTCTCAGATGAGTGGCCAGATGCCGGACTTTCTCAATCAGCTCCCCAAACTGGGACATCATATCGTTGAAATGCAATGCAGTATGGCTTCCGCCCTCGTGATCCAGGCGGCCTGTCAGATCCTTGCTGTCACCAAACGTCCGAACCACAGAAATGATCTGCAAGGCTTCCCGACGCTCGGCGGCCATGCGGATCGCAAAGAAAATCAGGACACTCGATTCGAACACGACAAATCCGGCATGCAAAAATGCCATGCCGAACGTGGCATTGTGATTGAAAAGCATTAACGGCATACCGAGGAACTGCGCGCCAGATTGCTGCAAGGCCGTCAGGATCAAGTGGTGCGCCGCGATCACGCCGGCGGCGGTGACAATCGGCAACCAGTCCCGGTAGGTAATCACGAGCGCCAGCGCCGCAAAAATGTGGAAGTGCATCTCGATCTGACCCAGGCGTGCCTGGATCATAACGGCCGAAAAAGCCATCAGGCAGGCGGCAAAGATCGCCGAACAGGCCCGACTGCCCTGCAAAACCATCCAGGCGCCGACGGCGATGATGCCAATCAGGACGGAGGCCCCGAGTGCAAATCCGCCCGTATCGTGACCAAGCGGCACGATAAAGCCGACGAATGGCACATGGGCAAGCAGGATATAAAGCAGGTATCGGTCACTGGCAAGACGATCCTGCAAGGCAAAGGAGAGAGTTCGAGACCCGGACATTCAGCAATTCCTCATGTTAACCAGCGCGGATTATCGACGTCCCTGCATCACCGGCATATAGGTGCATTTCGCAATCGTTTAACCACGTATTCATACGCGACAGGTCTGGCCCGGATCATCCTTTGTTGTAACAAAAAGTAAGGTTTTCACCGGGAGCGTTCCGGGCTGTTAACCACGTAGCTGCGCGATGCCTCCTCATCTGTCATCATGAACGATCTGTTAACTTCTGAAGGACCAGGACGCGAGCCCACCGTGAAGCACGATTGCCATTACCACCCCGGAGATCCTGCCAAATGGCATTGCCAGACCTGCCAGATCCACTACTGCAGCCGCTGCATGCCGGACGCCGACAACCGGAACCGCAAGGCCTTTTGCCCGCACTGTAATCAGGCCATGCGCTATCTTGGCGCTTCCACCGAAGTGGTGCCCTTCTGGAACCGGGTCGGCGCGTTTTTTCGCTACCCCTTCCACACCGACCCGCTGATGGTGATCGCCATCTGCACCCTGGTGCCGGTGATCGCTCCGGCGAATCTGATCGGGCTGATCATCTGGATTGTCCTGGCAGTGGCGCTGTTCAAATACACCTATGCAGTGATCAGCCATACCGCCGAAGGCCATCTCAAGCCCCCACCGGTCTCCGTGGCCTTTACCGGCAGTGGTTTCGACATCGTGTTTCTGCAATTGCTGGTGTTTGCCCTGATGGGGGGACTGGTGAGTGCATCGGCCATGCTTGGCGGACCGATCCTGATGATGCTGGCACTGGCATTCGTTGTACTCGCCCTGCCGGCCAGCATCATGGTGCTGGCCATGGAGCACTCCGTCGGTGCTGCCGTGAACCCGTTCAACCTGGCATCACTGATTTCCCGAATCGGAACACCCTATTTCCTGCTGTACGGTTACCTGATCCTGGTCACACTGGCCTCTGGCGCCGCCCAGGATCTGGCCCTCACCCATTTCCCGCGCTGGTTGTCCCAGCCGCTGACCGGCTTTCTGAACAGTACCTTTACCCTGATCCTGTTCCACATGCTGGGCTATCTGCTGTTCCAGTATCAGGAGGAGCTGGGTTTTGCGGCGGACGTGCAGGAGTCTTCGGCGGCCGAACCCTCCGCAAAAGACCGAAGCCTGCGCTTCGATGCCGACCTTGATATGAACCTGAAGGACGGCAACTACGACCGGGCACAGTCGATGCTCAAGGAGGCCTTGAAGCGGGATTCACAGAACGCCCTGCGGATCGGTCAGCTGTACCATCTGGTCATGGCCCGACGGGACATCCAGGAACTGTACCGCTACCATCCGCGCATACTCGGCTGGCTGGCCGATCGGAACGATGGCGAGGCCATTGCCGAAGCCATCAGCCTATTGCAGGAAGCCGAACCGGCGTTCCGACTGGACGATCCCGAGCTGGCGGTGCGCTGTGCCCGTGCACTGTATCTACGGGGAGAATACAAGCCGGCCTTGCGCCTGCTTCAGGACTTCCACAAACGCTTCCCGGAGAGCGATCAGCTCGCACCGGCCTATCTGTTGGCCGCGCAGGCGCTCGCCAATGGGCTGGGACAGTGGGAGAAGGCTTCTGCCTTCCTGACGTTTGTGCAGAAGCGTTGTGCGGGGCATCCGCTTCACGGGCAGGTCGACACCTACCTGGAGCAGGCCAGGCAGAAACAGCCGCTGAAAGGTCCGAAGGCCACCTTCGCGGTCTCCGAATAACGCCGTTCCCTGAGGATGGTCGGCGTCAGGCCGGGGGCTCAACCGCCCTGCAACTGACGGTAATGCCGTGCCTTCGGCTCCATCTGGAGCTTTTCAAACTCCTGGATGAGCAGGCGGCAGGCCTCATCGGCGAGCAGAGTGTTTCCGGTGGCGCGCAGGCGTTCGAACGCTTTCTCGGCCAGGCTCAGGTCCTGCCTTTTCAAACTGGCGAAGAGCACCCGGTTATGGTCTTCCGCGTCCAGTGGCTGGAAACTTTCCCCTTTGCTCAGGTACTCGCGCCACACCTCGGTCATCCGCTCCGTTTGCTGGCGGCTCTGGGTCTCGTTCATCAACTCGCGCGCCCGCTCCCGATAGGCAGGCAAGTCCGGGCGCAGCTTGGCGAGCTGGTACAGATGCTCCAGAAGGATCGGACGGTCCGGGTAGTGTTCCCG
This sequence comes from Marinobacter koreensis, assembly GCF_023156285.1. GTDB lineage: Bacteria > Pseudomonadota > Gammaproteobacteria > Pseudomonadales > Oleiphilaceae > Marinobacter > Marinobacter koreensis. The sequence continues at coordinate 336,083 of NZ_JAKZAJ010000002.1, forward strand.
CAGCGCCTGGAACTGCTTCTCGGCCAGCTTGAATTCCATTCTGCCCAGGCTCGCCATGGCCTGGCCGTAGCTGGTCGCGAACCGGTTATCAATGACGTCCTCTTCCGGCTCGAAGAAGGTTTCCTGCACCTGCAGCCACGACCGGCCAAAGGCCCAGACAAGCGCTGCACCCGCAGCCAGCCCTCCCACATGGGCCATGTAAGCGACACCGGTGGCACCGGCAAACCAGTAGTCATAGATTTCCTTACCTAGCCAGACCGGCAACATGGCCAGCGCCGGTGCACGGAAGTAGTTGAAATACACACCCAGGAAATAGAAAAAGCGGATCTTCTGCAGCCCGTATATGGCCACATACATCCCCATCAGGCCCGAAATTGACCCCGACGCTCCCACCAGTGGCGTGCCACTACCGGCAGAAACCGCGGCAAACACCAGCCCGGACAGCGCACCACAGAGCAGATACGACAGCAGAAAGCGTCCCGGCCCCAGGGCCTTCTCCACCGTAAAACCCAGCAGAAACAGAAAGATCAGGTTACCGATGATGTGGCCCCAGCCTCCGTGGAGAAACTGGTAGGAAATGAGGGTATACAGCTTGATGTCCGCAGGCACCAGTCCCATCTGGCGGGCACTGAGGCGGCTGATAAAGTCCTGCTCGATCTCTTCCCGGTGCTGCTGCCAGTAGGCCTGATCGCGTGGTGCCCAGAGCACGTCCTGATTGTCTCGGAGGTACTGGTAGAAGGGCCGGTCCATCATCAGCGTGACCGCCACCCATTCCTCGGCGTTCTGCTCTTGCAGGGAACGGAAGTCCTGGAGTTCCTGAACGCGGTCCTGCTCGCCATCAAACCGGATCCTGCGCTGCAGATAGTCCTCATAGACGGGCGCTTCCAACCGTTGCAGGTCGGCATCGAGGTAGGCATCGACGGCGTTCTGAAGTTTCTGTCTGTCTTCGCCCTGGTAGAAAACGAACACCAGGAAGCAGAGCAGCATCAATGTGAGGGTTGCCCAGGGAGGGCGTTTCCAGTCAACAGCCTTTTCGGCGGGAATAATCAGCATGGGTGGCCACAATTCATCACAATCGGTCCCTGATAGGCCCCTGTTTTACCACAGCGCTGACTGTTTTTCGCGTTCAAATACAGGCTATGGGGATGGCCGTCACAAGACAGTCACAGAAATGACATTCAATCGGTACCTGTCAGGGAAGGCACCAATGTCTTATCGACCATTCGCCTATTGCCGTTATTCCCGCCACGACGAATAGTAAGCGGGAATAACAAGAACAACCGGATATTGAGATCAAGGATACTGCACATGACCGTACTTGTTTTAGACACCCCGGAACTGCTCGCGAAGGCCGCAGTGGCCTCTGGTTTCATGTCGGCGATGGCCAGCTCTCCGGATCACAGGCCCCACCGCCTCAAATTCCACTTCGGTTTCAATCGTCACGCGCCCGGTTCCGAGGATCTGGCGATGATTCGACAGCACGCCGCGTACCTCCGGCAATATCCCGGACTGAAGGTCCGGATTCACGGACACTCCGACAATTTCGGTGGGGAGGACTACAACCGGTTTCTGTCCCGTTTGCGGGCGCACTCGGTCGCGAAGCTTCTGATGCAGGAAGGCGTGGCGGAAAACCAGATTCTTCTGGCTCACTGGGGCTCTACCCGGCCGCTGGCGCGTCCCGAGGACCATGCTGCCAATCGACGGGTCGAACTCGAGTACCTGAGCCAGGACATGGCTCAGGCCCTCTAGAAACGGTCTCAACGGGACGGGGGAGCACTCTCCCGTCCGGGCGGCCGATCAGCCGCCGTATACCTGCCAGACGTTCCAGAGTAGCAACAGCGCCGCCACCAGAATCGACAGCCAGGTCAGCAGGATGCCAATCATGCGGGCCTTGTGGGGACCACCCCGGCCGTTAATCATGCCAAATGCGTGCAGAATCCGGCCAACAACGAGCGCCATACCGGTCCAGTAGATCAACGCGCCGGACACACCGTTCAACTCGGCAAATCCGAGCATCAGCAGGCCCAGGGGAGCATACTCTACCAGATTGGCGTGGGCCCGGACGGCGGCCTCAAAATCCTGGTCGTCGTTCACGCCCAGGCCCTTGCGGTACTTCAGCCGATACTTCACCACCTGGCCGGAAAGCACCAGCAACAACAGGCCGAGGACAGCCGCGAATACTCCAGTGACGGGTACGATCATGTTCAGCCCTTTTTGATTTTATTCACTATCGCCAGAAGCAGCACTGCCCCGACGGTGGCAGTGACCAGACGCCCAAGTGCGCCATGGGCCGAGAGCTGAAACAGGCCGAACAGAAAGCCGCCGATCATCGAGCCCACGATCCCGATGCCGATGTTCGCCAGGACGCCAAATCCACGTCCCTTCATGATCAGACCGGCGAGCCAGCCTGCCACACCGCCAATAATCAGAAACAGAATCAGGTTCATTGTTTGCCTCTCCCTGAGGATGATTCACATTACATGAGGACCCCGCAAAGACTGCCCTGTTCCAGGCTTTGCTTCAAGCACTTCGAACGGAAGCGGCCGGGGTGATGGAGGCAATGGCGTCGGCCATCTGCTGATGACACCGGGCCATCAGGTCGGGCAGATCGGCCGGCGTCAGTCCGCGGGTCTCTACCGGAGGCAGAATCCGGACGGCCACCGGCTCCCGACGACCACTGAGACCGCAAGACCGGTCCGCGTACTCACTGGCGCACACCATGGTGATGGGAAGACCGGAAGCAATGGCAGCATGGAATGCGCCCTTCTTGAAAGACCCAAGCCCCTTACCATGACTGCGGGTCCCCTCCGGGAACACCCAGAGACTTTTTCGATCATGGGCAAGGGTGTCGCCGACGGTCTGCATGATGGCGACGGCTTTCTGCGACCGCGAACGGTTCAGTACCACATTGCCTCCCAGCCAGAAAACCTGCCCGAAGAACGGCACCCAGACCAGCGCAGACTTGCCAACGGTAACCGTACGGGGGGGCAACAGATCGCCCATGATGAACAGATCGTCGTTGTGCTGGTGGTTGGCAATGACAACGGTCGGACGATCCAGCGGCATATTCTCCCGGCCCTGAACCGGACGTTTCATACCAAGGAGACACCGACCAACCCGGGCTACCGTCCAGCCCAGCAGACGATTGTTATCCGGATTGAACGGACGCGCGCAATACAGCAACAATGCAAACAGACAGACCACCGGCACGCTCAGCCAGGCCAGTAATTTTCTCAGAACACCCATGTGTAAAACGATCTCTGTTATCGAAACAAAGCGTACAAGTGTACGCCAGGGCTATAGTCCCGCAACAGTATCAATTTGTTCCCGCCAGTGGCCAGCCAATGCCCCCTTGGCATGGGCGGTCACGACGTAACGCATTGGGCCGCCCGGCTCCAGACTGTCAAAGGGATAGCAGGTTACCAGCATCAGGGTGTCGGAGGGCAGGCGGCCAGCATCGATCCTGCCCGAACGGCTGTCCACCACCTGCGTATCCGTCACCCGGAACTCTTTCCAGGCCCCCGAACGGGCCTGCAGCCGGATAGCGCTTCCCGTCTTGAGGGCTTTCAGGTGCCGGAAATGCGTGTCCCGATGACCGGCAATCACGATCGGTCCCGGCCCCCGGTCACTTCCAAGGAGGCGGCCGGGGCCAAACGCCAGACTCTCGCCGGATGCGCCTTCCAGCACGATCATGGACTCCGACAGGTCGGGCCAGCTCATCCGTGCCACTGGCCAGGTATCCGCCCAGGGCCAGGGCCGGGTGTCGGTCTGACGGGCCTGCGTCTCGGCCCATGCCAGTTCAAGCAGCTCCTGGGCCACCAGTGCTTTCAGCGGAATCCACAGGCCAAACACCAGCACCGTTGCCGAGCTTGTGAAGAGACTGAGCAGCCAGCGATTCATGCCACTGCCCTCCGGCGCAGGAGCGCAATGGCCAGGGAGAACATCAGGCCCACCAGGCCAACAGCCGTCAATAACGGCGCCAGGGTGGCCGTTTGCGGGTACCGAAGCATACCCGCCTGACTGCCTTTGGGAAGCAGCGTGGGTATGCTCTCGCGTGCGAGGGGCACGTCCGCCGCCCTCGCCGGTGTGGTATCCACTGCCACGAAACTGGTGTAGGGCGAAGCCAGTGTATGGGCCATGGCGAGCCGGGTAATCTCCGCCTTATCGGGTTCTTCGTTGGCCAGTTCCGCCTGATCCAGCAGGCTGTTGATCCGGGCACGGGCCCACCGACGATGCAGGCCCTGCGCCGGCGCGGCCTGCTGCAGATCCAGGGATCGCGACCAGCGCTCTCCATCCGGACTGAGGCCGGAGACCGTCAGCGTGCCACTGGCGGGCACCCCCTTGACCACCTGAATGAGCGGCTCTCCCTGAAACAGGTCCCCCGGCCGCGCCGGGTAGGCCTCTGCACCAGCGGGCCACGACGTTTGAATATCGGTCAGAACCGGCGAGGACATGGCCGCAAACAAGGCTTTCAATGGCCCCTCCAGATCCGAAGGATCCCCCACCGACGTATAGGTGCCCCGCCCCCATTTGGCCGCTTCCCTCATGAAGTACTGGTTTGGCGCGGAACCAATGCCCACCGTGAACAGCCGTTGGGAACCGAGCTGGGCACGAATCTGTCGAAACAGTGCCGCCTCATTGCCAACCGCACCGTCGGTCATGAACACCACCTGGCGTACCCGACCTGCTTCCGGCTCTTTATCCCCGGCGGACGACCCGAGGGCCAGTGTCAGGGCCGATGCCATTTCGGTGCCACCATCCGCACTCAGATTGCGAACATAGCGTTGTGCGCGGGCGAGATTGTTGGCATTGGCCGCCACCGGTTCCATAAACAGCGCATGGGGCTGACTGTTGAACTGGATCACGTTGAAACGATCACCCGCACGCAGGGTTGCAAGGCCCCGGTCCAGCGCCGACCGGGCCTGGCGAATGGATTCACCGGCCATCGAACCGGACGTATCGATCACAAAAACCAGATCCCGGGGCAGCGGCGTCTGGCCGGTTTTACCCGGCAACACCATTGTCATCAGGTAGTCCTCGCCTTCGAACTGGTCGTGAAACACGGCGGCGACGGGCGCATACCCCTGAGCCGGTTGCCAACGGAGTACGAAGTCCCGATCCATCAGCACCTTATGTCCTGTCGGAGACACTTGAACGGTGCCGCCATCGCGGCGAGTGTCCAGCGAATGACTGGGGCTGGTGATTGAGGTCAGTGGCACACCGGCCTGGATCTCCACATCGATATCCGCCCGATGACTGTCAGAGGCAACATCGGTCGGCGTCACGGTATACGGGCTGATGGCACCAGCGTCGGGCACCACTTGGGTGGCCAGTGCCCAGCCGGACTGCCACTGATCGGGCTGGGCTTCCTCGACGGGCGGGCCCGGCATAAAGCGGGGCGTCAGGGTCGTGGGCAAGCGCAGCTCAAAAATGCCATTGCGGTACTGGACGGGCTGCTGATAGGCCATGTCGACGGTCACGGTCTCACCCGGGGGAATGTTCGCAATCCGGGCGGTGAACAGGTTGGGACGCTGCTGTTCGACATTCACGGCCTGGTGCCCGGTCTGCTTCGCCCGGGCGTATTCCTTCCGGGCTGCGAGCCGGGGCCGCACCTTTCCCTCGATCCTGCGCTCGCCCACCACCATTGCCAGATCGTACACGCTGGCCTTGTCGGGCAGCGGAAACACGAACACACCTTCCTGCCACTGGTCGCTGGTGTTACGGAAGCGTCGCACCAATCGTGTCTGTGCAATCATCCCGCTGACGGTGACGTCGAACTGGCTCCCGAGCACCAGCGCCGGTTGCCGGTATCGCCCGCTGGCGTCGACGAAGTGCAATACGCCGGCCTCACCCTCGTCCGCAGTGGCCGCATCGGCATACAGGGGCTGGACGAACAGCAACATCAGGAACGCCAACCAGAGGGTAATCCCCTCCACAAGGCGTCGCAGCCTCCGCGAGGCTCGTGTATTCGTCCGGTCCATCCGTAACAGGTTCAGGGAAAGCATCATCGCAACATCCTTCATTTGGTGAATCCCATGGATGGCAACGATTTCAGCAAGCCCGAAGGCAGATACCGTGGCAGACTGCGACAATCCGGCGGCGAAATATGATCAATTGTGGCAGGGGCCGCCCCGGTTCTTGTTCTGACCCGATGGCGTGGTTAAATAAGGACAGTCACGAACCACAGCAGGGACCCATGAAAAAGCACATTGTTCTGATCGAGGACGAACCGGGCATCCGGGACAATTACAGAGCCGCGTTCGAACGGCGGGGCTATCGCGTCTCGGCGTTCGGTGACCGGGCATCGGCCTACCAGGCGCTGCGGCAGGAACTGCCGGACCTGGCCATCATCGATGTTGGTCTCGGAGAAGAGCCCGAGGGTGGATTCACGCTGTGTCAGGACCTTCGGGCCCTGTCGATGACGCTCCCGATCATCTTCCTGACCGCGCGGGACAGCGACATAGACACGGTCCACGGCCTTCGCCTGGGCGCCGACGACTATGTGACCAAGGACATGAGCATCGACCACCTCCTGGCCCGGGTCACCGCCCTGCTGCGACGGGCCGATGCCTGGGCCCAGGCACTGCAAAAGCCGGACGAAATCCTGCACCGGGGACGGCTGACCCTCAACGTCGACCGGATGACCGTCGCCTGGAACGACCAGCCCGTGGACCTGACGGTTACCGAATTCTGGATGCTCCATTCCCTCGCCCGGCATCCCGGCCACGTTCGCAGCCGGGATCAGCTCATGGAGGCGGCCAGTACCGTTCTGGATGACAACACCGTGACCTCCCACATCAAGCGGATTCGACGGAAATTTGCCCAGCTGGACAACGAGTTCGATGGTATCCAGACCGCCTACGGCATGGGCTATCGCTGGAATGCCCATGAGGCCTGACTTTTGAGCCTAAAACGCCAGCTGTTCATCGCCAGCCTGCTGATGCTGCTCATTCCCTGGGCGGGCCTGAAGTTCGTCCTTGAACTGGATACCGCCCTGCGGGACCAGGCCAGCCAACAGCTGGACAACCAGGCAAAACGGCTCGCCGATCTGGCCGGAGACCAGCTCGTGGGCATCCCGCCGGTCACCAGCGATACACCGATCCTGTACGTCACCCCTGTGGACCAGCCCATGGAACTGGACGGTTATGCCGCGGACTGGCCCGGTTACGATGAAAACGGCAGTGCTCAGTATTGGCAGACGGCCTCCGAAAGCGGGCCCGGTACGCCAACCCTCAAGTGGCAGGCCGCCAGCGAAGGTCAGTATCTCTACCTGCTGTTACGCCTCGGCCACCCGACCTCGTTCTATAATCCCGGCTCGCCGGAACAACCCCATGATCGAGTCCAACTGTGGCTGCAACCCTCGGCAGTGCGGGTAGACGCAGCATCGGGACGGGACGGCTGGCTCCTGAGGCCTTCCGCCCCGGGCGAGCTTTACGCCCTTCGCGAACCCCGGCCCTACCGCCCCGACTATCGGATCAAGGGCGCCTGGCAGGCGGTCGCCGGCGGTTGGCAGCTGGAACTGCAAATGCCCTTGCCATCGGCCTATTCGCGCCTTGGCTTCGAGGCCCGCTGGGGGCCGTCAATGGCATCCGGAACGGGCACCTCGCCGTTACCCGTTGTGTTCCAGCCGGACGCTGCACTGGAGCGGGCGCTGTTCCGCCAGCTCAGCGCGGGTCAACAGGCCCGGATCATCGAACCGGCAGGCTGGGTGATTGCCGACACGGACCGTCCCACGGACACGCCCTCGCCCGATTTTGACAGCCTCAGCCCGATGCAGGTGATTGAACAGATCAGCTTGAACGCCCTGCGTCAGCTGATTCAGTTTTACCAGCCGGATCCCGAACAGATCGACACCGGGGAACGCCAGCTGCAAACCGCCCAGTTGCCCACGGAGGGTCTGGTGCGGCATCCGGATGGCAGTCGCTGGCTCCTGACCACCCAATCCCTGTTCGGTGGTCGCACCCTGGTCCTGGAACAATCCATCGATCAGCTCCTGAGTCTGTCCGGCTCGACCCTGGGCTCGGTGATTGCCCGGAGCACGCTGATCATTGTCAGTCTGACCCTGGTGCTGCTCGGCTATGCCAGCTGGCTGTCCTGGCGCATCACCCGTCTCCAGAAACTGGTGAACGACACCGTGGACGAGGACGGTCGCATCACCGGTACCCTGCCACAGCCGCGGACGGGCGACGAACTGGGCCAGCTGCAGGCGCACTTCGGCCAGATGGTGCAGCGCCTGCATGGCTATAACCGCTACCTGGAAAGCTTCTCCCGACGACTGTCCCACGAACTGAAAACACCCGTGGCGGTGGTCCGCTCCTCGCTGGAAAACCTGGGCCACGCCGAATCCGACGAGGAACGCCAGCAGTATCTCGACCGGGCGAGCACAGCCACCCAGCGGCTCCAGCAGATACTTCACGGCATGAGTGAAGCGGCCAGACTGGAACAGAGTTTTGACCATGCCGACAAGGAGCCCTTCGACCTGGCCGAGGTCGCCGCAGAGGCCACCAGCGCCTACCAGAGTCTCGATCCTGGGCATGTCATCCGGTACCAGGGACCGAATCAGGGCTGCCCCATGCTTGGCTCACCGGAACACATGGTGCAACTGCTCGACAAACTGGTGGACAACGCGCGGGATTTCACGCCGCGGCAGGGGCTGATTGAAGTCGCCCTCAAATCCGTACCCGGACAACTCGAACTGTCGGTGTTCAACGAGGGCTCACAGCTCCCGGGCGGCGACTCCGCCGACATCTTCGGCGCCTTTATCTCGCATCGTGACGGAAATGGTGAAGGCCACCTCGGCCAGGGCCTGCTGATTGTGCGCCTGATTGCCGACTACCATGGTGGCCGTGTGGAGGCCGCCAATGAGTCCCTTGGTCGCATTGACGGTGTCCGCTTCCGGGTTATTATCCCCAATACACCCACCTGAAGCACCGGAACGCCTTGTGAGCACGCCACTGAATCAACTGGACGTCCACCCCCTGAGACAGACGCTCTACAACGAGCTGCATTCGCGCCCGTTCCAGGTACTGCCAACACGGGCCCGGGTGACCCAGATCGCTGTTCTCACCACGCCGGAGCAGAAACTTCAGCAATTCGAGCATCTGTGTCAGCTGCATCGCCAGCTGGGCTACCCCGAACCCAGCGAGGACGTGGGGTGTTTCGAGAAAACCTTCGGCACCTTGCGGGTGCGGCGGGAAATGCACATGGAGTTCGCATCCTATACCTTCACCAACCTCGCCGAGTCGGATCGCGAACCGTTTGTGGAGACCGGCGTTTCGCCCCTGCCTGACGGATGGCTGGCGCAGCTCGTCGGCACCGTGATTGCCGCGTTTCACGTAGAGATCCGGCCCTCGTCAAACGATGCGGAAGACGACCTGGCCTACGTTCGCCAGCATTTCGAAGGGTTGAGGCTGGTGGGCAGCAGCCCGCAGGAAGGGGCCGCCCGGGTATGGGGTACCTTCCGGCTCCACAGCGACGGTTTTGGCCGATTCATGGTGCTCAATCACGAGATGTCGGACAGCCAGCTGGGGCGACTCACCCAACGCCTGATGGAAATCGAGACCTACCGGTTAATGTCCCTGCTGGCCCTGCCGGTGGCACGGGACATTTCGCCGTTCCTGAACGACATGGACCAGCAGCTGGCCACGATCAACCAGGCACTGGCGGACAACCAGGCGGTGGACGAACCGGGTCTGCTGAAGGAGCTGAGCCATATTGCCGCCCGCATCGAAGCGTTCCGGGCCCATTCCACCTTCCGTTTCTCCGCCACGCGGGCCTACCACCAGCTGGTGCTGACCCGGCTCGACGAACTGCGCGAAGACGAGCTGTCCGGACACCTCACGCTGACCGAATTCATGACCCGGCGGCTGACCCCGGCGGTGAAAACCTGCGAAGCGGTCAGCGAACGGCTGGAAGATCTGTCCCGACGGGTAGACCGCGCCTCTGACATGCTGCGCACCCGCGTGGAAATGGCCATCCAGAGCCAGAACCAGCAACTGCTGGCCTCCATGGATCGGCGCTCACGCATCCAGCTCATGATGCAGCATACGGTAGAAGGGTTCTCCGTAGTGGCGATTTCCTACTACCTGGTTGGCCTGCTGAAGCTCGGTCTGGACACCCTCTACGATGCCGGCCTGGTGTTCAATAAAAGCCTCGTGCTCGGCATCGCCATCCCGGTCATTATGGTGGCGGTATTCCTGGGCATACGGACCATCCATCACCGGTTTATCCGGATGGCCCGACGCCAGTAGGCATCAGATAAAGCGGGCATCCCCCGCCATCTGGCGGTAGAACTGCTGGGCTGTCCGGCCGTTGCGAACCCCCTTGCCGGTGGCGAACCGGATCGCCTCCTGGTGTAGCGCTTCCCGATCCTGAACGTCCGGGAACAGGGCATCCACCGCTTGCAGGTAGACGTCCTGGGAGAAGGGGTAGAAAGACAGCTGCAGACCAAACCGATCCGCCAGGGACACCTGCTCCTCAATGGCCTCGGCCGGGTGCAGCTCGCCATCCCGGACTTCGCTCTTCAGGTTATCGCTCATGAATTCCGGCATCAGGTGGCGGCGATTGGACGTGGCGAACACCCGCACATTCTCAGGCGGCAATTCCAGAGACCCTTCCAACACGCTTTTCAGCGCCTTGTACCCGGATTCGCCAACGTCGAACGAGAGATCGTCGCAGAAAATCACGAACCGGAACGGCAGGTCGCAGATGTCGTCGACAATTTCGGGCAGGTTGACGAGATCGTCCTTGTCGACCTCGATCATCCGGAGCCCCTGCTCCCGATACCGGTTCAGCAGCGCCTTGATCAGGGAGGATTTCCCGGTCCCACGGGAACCCCAGAGCAGCGCGTTGTTGGACGGTTCCCCAGCCAGAAACCGCTCGGTATTGCGGGCCAGGGCCTGCTTCTGTCGGTCAATCCCCGTCAGGTCGTCCCAGGTGATCGGATCAAGCCGACGAATCGCCCGCAGGCCGGACCGATGCCGACGCCAGACAGCGGCCGGCGTGTGTTGCCAGTCAAAAGTCGGTGTTTCCATAAAACCTCTTTCCAGTTTCGCGTACCGCGCCGTTGTGGAACACTGAGCACACATCGACATTCCCAGACAGGAGACTTTACCGCAAATGGCCGTAAAATCCGTCGCCCTGGTGGCGCACGACAACAAGAAACAGGAACTGGTGGACTGGGCCCGGGCCAACCGCACCCGCCTGGCCCCTCTGCGACTCTATGCCACCGGCACCACCGGCCGGCTGCTGCGAGACAGCCTGGAACGTGACGATCTCACCTGCCTGCTGAGCGGCCCCCTTGGCGGCGACCAGCAGATCGGCGCCAAAATCGCCGAAGGCGAAATCGACCTCTTGGTCTTCTTCTGGGATCCGCTGGAACCCCAGCCCCACGATCCCGATATCAAGGCACTCCTGCGCATCGCGGCGCTGTGGAACATCCCCGTCGCCTGCAACCGGGCCACCGCGGAATTCATTCTGACGTCCGCCTATATGACCGACGATGCCCACCATCCGCAAAAGCCGGACTTCTCCGACTACACCGGTCGCAACGTGACAGCGACTTGAATTCAGCCCCGGCGGGCACTATCTGAATTAACAGAGTGATTAACCGAGGACCTATTGATGTCTGACCCTCTCCAGATCAAGTGCCCACACTGCCTGAGAACCAACCGGGTTCCTGCTGCCCGACTGGCGGACAAACCCAATTGTGGCGCCTGCAAGAAGCCCCTGCTGAACGGCGACGTGGCCAACGTGGATGACGCCTCCATGGCCAAATATGTCGGCCAGTCCGACCTGCCCGTGCTGGTGGATTTCTGGGCCAGCTGGTGTGGACCGTGCAAGGCCATGGCCCCGGAATTCGAACAGGCCGCCCGGCAATGGGCCGGCAAGGTCGCGTTTGCCAAGCTCAACACCGAACAGGCCCAGCAGGCGTCAGCCCAATACGGCATTCGCAGCATTCCCACCCTGATCCTGTTCAAGGGCGGCCGGGAAGTTGCGCGCAAGAGTGGCGCCATGCCCGCAGCCCAGCTCTCCGCCTGGATCAACAGCGAGTTGGGTTAACCCAGATCATCGCCGAGAGCCCTAACAGCCCGGTGCCGGGGTGCTATGATGGCCTCAAAAAGCAAAAAGGAGAACGCAATGGCCAACATCTATGACGACAACTCCCTGTCCATCGGGAACACACCCCTGGTCCGGCTCAACCGGGTTAACGACGGCGCCACCATCTGGGCCAAGATCGAGGGCCGTAACCCGGCCTATTCGGTGAAGTGCCGCATCGGCGCCGCCATGATCTGGGACGCCGAGAAGCGCGGCACCCTGAAGCCGGGCATGACCATCGTGGAGCCCACCAGCGGCAACACCGGCATCGCCCTCGCGTTCGTGGCCGCCGCACGGGGTTACAAACTGATCCTCACCATGCCCTCGTCCATGAGCCTGGAGCGGCGTAAAGTCCTCAAGGCGCTGGGCGCCGACCTGGTCCTTACCGAACCGGCCAAAGGCATGGCGGGCGCCATCGCCAAAGCCGAGGAAATATTTTCATCCGATCCGGACAACCATTTCCTGCCACAACAGTTCCAGAACCCGGCCAACCCTCGCATCCACGAAGACACCACCGGTCCGGAAATCTGGAACGATACCGACGGTGCCGTAGATGTGTTCGTCGCGGGCGTCGGTACCGGCGGCACCCTCACCGGCGTCTCCCGCTACATCAAGGAAACCCGGGGCAAACAGATCACCACCGTGGCGGTCGAGCCTACCGACTCACCGGTTATTACCCAGGTAATGAACGGCGAAGATCCCAAGCCAGCCCCTCACAAGATCCAGGGCATTGGCGCCGGCTTCGTGCCGAAGAACCTCGATCTCGATCTGGTGGATCAGGTGGAAGCGATCTCGAACGAAGAAGCCATGGACATGGCGCACCGCCTCATGCAGGAAGAAGGCATTCTCTGCGGCATCTCCTGCGGCGCAGCCGTTGCAGCCGCCATCCGCGTGAGCAAACAGCCGGAACACAAGGGAAAGAACATCGTGGTGGTCCTGCCCGACTCCGCCGAGCGCTACCTTTCATCCGCACTGTTTGCGGAACGGTTTGGGGAGTTGGAGAACGTGCAGTAATACGACCATGAACGGGGCGTGAGGGAGAATCCACGCAGCTCTTACGCCCTTATTTCATTTTTTCCACGAATGGCTCTTCATAACTTCATTGACAAACAGAACAGTAAAGCCCGGCTCTGTCCCTGCTAAATCAGATGCTCTTCAGGCAGCATACGCTCGTGAAGGATGCGGATAATTTCGACATCACTATCCAGGGAAATCTTGTAAAAAATAATATGACTGCCCAGCGGATACTGACGATAATTGGGGCTTATCTCAAAACAGGTTTGGCCCAATTTCGGATTATCCTTCAAAAGGTGGAAGCAATGGTCGAACTGAAGAATATAGTGGTTCCGTTGTTCCCGACCCCATTTAGTTTCCGTGTGCCGTGCAATTGATCTAAGGTCAGTTTTAGCCTTCCTGGAGAGCTTGAAATTCGACATCAGCGTCCTTCGTCGTCAAGTTCACGAATAAACGAATCGTATGAATATTCCTCAAAACCACTCTCTTCGCCTTCCTTAAGCAATCTACGAAGAGATTCCAGACGAGCTTCAGATTCTTCCAGCAGACGTAACCCTGCACGAACAACCTCACTTGTTGAGCTGTATCGACCACTCTTCAATTGATCTGCAATAAATGAATCAAAATGCTGACCAAGAGTAATGCTGGTGTTTTTCTGCATAGCCGGCTCCTTAATATACCAATAATTGGTATATTCTGATTCCTCTACCTTGGCTTTGCAATCCAAGCGGAGGGATGGGACCTGCAATAGCTTTACCAGACCGTTGCACATCAACAAACCGCCACCTTCACCAAAACAAAGGAAGTTAGGGCTCATCGTCCCGGATCCGCAAATAGCTCGCAAAGCGGGGCAAACCAGACGAAGTGTATCCATGGAATTTAAACGTCACTGTCTGACCTGGCTCAGGAGGAGACTCACGTTCGGCGTCTGAGAAACCAGTACCGATACGGAAACGGCGGCCACTCGGCAGTTCGACCAACAGTGCACCCATCATCCCCTCGAATTGACCCCGGCCCGGGATCTGCTCAACCACAACCGCTTCGCGATCCTGAAAGGGTTTCACCTTCAAAAGATCGTCCGAACGACCGCCCAGGTACAGACTCTTCTTACGTTTGAGCATCAACCCCTCTCCGCCGGCAGCGACGGTCTGGTCAAGTTGCTCCATCAGGGCTCGGTGGGAGGAAATGGGATGCTGGCGAACAAGCGCCAGATATGGGGAACCCGAGTCTGCCACGATAGCCCTCAGTTCCTCATACCTCTCCGAAAAGGGCGTGTTCTGCATAGGAAGATCAAACACATGAAAGGAGACCCTCCTCCAATCCTGGTCAACTGGAACCTGTGTACGAACAATCCCGGACAGCTCAGAAAATCGACCTCGTCCCAGCCAGAGTTCTCCGTCTAATGGATCGTCAGGGAACCTCTTGGTGAACCATTCCGGACTCTGATATTGATGCCCTCCTCGCGACCAGAGATGCTCGCCATCCCAGTAAGCCCTAACACCATCCAGCTTTTCACTGACCCAATACTCACTCAGGTCGGTCCCTTGATGATAGACATTCGCCAGGGGTAATTCTGGCGGCGCCCCATGGACGTCAGTAGTGACAGAAACCAGTACTAATAAGACTGTTCGCAGAAATATGCTCTGATTCAGGACGGACATGGCAATTCCTTTGCCTTAGCGGTTGCAATCATTCAGAAAGCGAGCGGATTTAATATAAGCTTCGGGGTAAACGGTAGCCTGCCAATAACTGCTGCGTGAACGGGTTGATATTACTGGCAGCATGCAAGCGATAGCGCATTTCTCCATCATCCACTTTGAAGCGAACATCCACCGCACTATCGCTGACACCCGTAATGTCCGCACGATCCAGCAGACGAAACAACGCCCATGGACCGCTTTCGGACAGGCTTCGGGGCGACCGGTTGACCTGTACCGGAACCAGCGTAATTCGGCTTTCAACCGTGTCCCGCAGAGTGTTTGGCCAAACCAACGGGGTGTTCTGACGTGGTCCGTGACTGAACTCTACCAACTGGCCGTCCACGTTCACGACACTGCGGCGCTTGTTTGCAGACAGATTGAGGGGTTCCAGGGCAAACTCAACATCAAGATTCCCGTTCAGGGTGAAATATGCGGACCTGATCCGCTTTGCGCGATCAAGAGCTTTCAGCACGTCACGGCGCACCAGACTCCTCGTTCTGGCATGTGCAACCTGCTCGGGATAGTCTTCGAGAAAGGGTTTCAGTTTGTTTTCGTAAAACGTCTCAAGGATTCCGTCCGAACCGAAGAAACGTTCGAAATCCGCCAACGCGACACTCTCTGTTGCGTCCGGGCTAAGCGGGTAACGACCGGCCAGGTTCTGCTGGAACGGCTGGAATACGTTCCGATACCATTCCCGCTCGAGTTGAGCCACCGCCTGATCCAGCACCACGCGCCAACTTTCATTCGCGACGCGGTGGAGAATTCTCTTCAGGGGTTCCGGCTGATTATCCGCCATGCGTTGTAGCACGAAAATTGGATCCGCCCCCTGGAGACCAAGCCTGGCCCGCGCAGCTGCGAGAGCTGCCTTGCCAACATCAGGGGCTTCCTGGATATTCCGCAGGTATTGGTGGAGATCACTGAGGACCTTCGTGATCTGTTCCAGTCCACTAGGCTGGTCGCCCACTTTCCGGGTGAGTTGATTAAGATCCGAAAACTGCCGCTGTATGTCGTTCAACATTCGAAGGTGCGGCGATTGTTCGAGGATATTACCGCCCGTCTCTGTATTTCCGCCTGTTTGAGGTATGAAAACCGTATTATCCCGCACCTTTTCCAACAATCGGGCCAGTGGTCGATCCCCACTACTCAGACACTCAAGAATTCGGACACCGTGATTGAGGTCCTGGAATCTTCGAACCGTAAAATGACTCAGCGCCCCTCTCCAGGCATCGACGTAATGTTTCGCATAACGCGTTTGCAACTGTGCCAGGAGTTCCTCTTCATCGGCGTCGCTGAAATGCACATCGTCCCGACGCCCCAGAACCCAGGCATCTATAAGGGCCAGCTCCGTCGCAGAGCGAGACTGTCCAAGAAACCATTTGTTAAGTCCCTCTCGGGTCAAGAGAGCCGGAATTACCAGCGGATCAGTTGTTCGAAAGCCATCAGATGCTGACTTGTCCGATGCAACCGCCGTCTGGAACGAAGAACTGAACGCCGGTCCGGACGCTCTGGCCAAGTCAAGCGGTGCCTCGAACTGCTGATCGGCACTGATCTCGAGGTCCCGATAGACTCGATCAGATGTCGACACACGCCCCAACTCATTCTGAGCCCATCGAACCGTACTCCGGAAGGGCGCCAAAACCATGTCAGCCGTCTCGTCGCCGTGCTCTGCCATCCTGGCAAGATCCGTATGAGCCATTGCGTATCGGAGGTGGTCCATCAGTCTTTTCTGCACATTCCGTTGGCCCGGGAAATGACGCTGCCAAAAATCGCTCATGTAACGGGTTACTATGTTCTCACGACGACCGCTGCCGTCGTAGAGCATCCGCAGTACTCGAAGGTGCTCCAGTCGTTCATGACTATCTTGAGATGCCTTGCTCATCTCAGTCATCACGCCGAGCATAATGGCCGGAAGGTACTGATAGGAAAGCATATCCAGGTAGGAGGCCTCCACTTTCGGGCCAATACGATGACCTTGGTAGAGTCCCATCTGGGCCACCATTGGCCACTCTTCACGGTAGCCTCCGAACGCTAGCATCGCTTCGCGAAGTTCATCCAAAGGTTCTAACAGGTTGCGGCCAGTCGAATCGGGCTCAACTCCCACCGGCTGCCAGTCATCCACAAAAGCACGCACCCGGGCCTCTACTTCTGTTGCAGCTTCGGCGTTACGAATAAAGTAATGCTGCCAGCCCGCAATCATTCCGGCGCCCGCAAAAATGGCTACCACACTGGCCATGGCGATTCGGTTTTGACGCCTTTGCACAACCCGCCGGTTATCGCCGGCCAGCCCAGCCTCCGGATATATGATTCCGGGGAACAGATGACGGGTAAACAGGCTGAGGGACTTGCCAGAGCGCTGCGCCGGCTGAATGGGCCCGACCATCCGGTAATTTGCAGCCGCCGCCGACACGAACGCATCCTCGGGCACCCCTTCCTGCAAGACGGACGTAAAATAGGTTCCACGCACCAGAGCGGGTGTGGAGAAGGCGTCCGCCGACAACAGTTGTGTCAGATAATGTTCGAGTACAGGCTTGAGCCCCGCCATCTGACGAGTGAAGGAGTAGGCCGCCGCACGCTCTTCTGCATCCCGTGTGTTTGCCAGAATCTTCGGAAGCCGGTCTCCCAGGCCTTCAACCAGCAACGTGAACTGCTCCGAAAACTCGTCGAGCCAATGGTCCTGATCGGACCCATTGCCGATCGTAAACGTGAAGCCCAGCGCCTGCTCCTTCTCCTTCTTATCCAGAGAGCGGGCAAACGGAGCAAAGCCGTACAGCAGGTCCATCTTGGTAAAGCTGACATAAACCGGCAAACGGGAGCCCAGTTGGTCCATCAGCTCACGGAGTCGTGTTCGAAGCAATATCGCCCTGCCCTCACGCTCCTGCTCGCCAAGCATACTCAGTTCAGCCAGGTCGACCGTCACGACCACACCGTTCAGAGGCCGCTGCGGTCGATTGTGCTCGAGCCAGCTCATGAAGTGTTGCCATAATCGCTGTTGCACCTCGGCACTTTCACCCTGCTCCGGATTCTGGTCCAACAACGCACCATCCGGGTCAATCAGCACACCGTCATCTCCTATCCACCAGTCAAACCCAAACGGATTGCGATCGGTGCGGTTGTTTCGGGTGACGTTCGTCAGTGTGTAGGTCTGGCCCGCTCGCTGAATCAGGCTGGTTTTGCCGGCGTCCTCCGATCCGATGACCAGATACCAGGGCAGACGATAGAGTCCCTTACGACCGGGGAGATTGCTCTTCAGGGCCGCCAACTGGCGGTCCAGAAGGCGTTGCTGTTTGCGTTCCATGGGCAGGATGGGGTCTTCCTGCTCCCGCTGTTGATCGGCCTTTTCCAGGTTGACCTTGCGGAGGCGGCGCGCAAGCATGATGCCCCAGACCATGGCTACCAGTAACACCACGGCCAGTGTCACCAGAGCCCGCATCTGCCAAGCCGCAAATGGATATCCTCCATTGAACGACCAACGGGGGGCCAGCCACCAGGTGGCTACCAGCAGTGCGATTACTGCCAACATCAGAATGATCGGTGCCGCACCGCGGATGTAAGGAAGTAGCCAGCGACCTACGAGTAAAGCCTTTCTCCACATGGTATCCATTCCTGCAATCAATCCTTTAAAAAACTCAGGCCAGCCTTTCGAGAACCTTGATCAATTCCGGCTCCCACTCCTCAAGCTCCCGCCCCTGAATCTGACGACGCATATCCTCGATCTGATGAGCCGCCAGCGACGCCATCCCGGCATCCCGTAATACCCGCGCATTGGAAAGCCGCCAGTAAAACCTCTCTCTCGGTTGACGAGCATCCGAGAGCCCCTTCTCCATCAGCTGCAAGGCATCGTTCAATGCGTTTTGTGCGAGTAGTTCCCGGGCCTTTTCATAGGCCTTATCCCAGGGATTGGCTTCGGCACCACCACCACTTCCGTTTGACGGCGACGCCCAAAGCCAACCTGCAGCTTCCCTCCTCAGAAAAGGCGTGCCGTCATTGAACGTAAGCTCCGGGATTTGCGGCAGGCGCTCGACAAATTCCCTCAACGCCTCGCGAATGGCCTCGGCACAGGGTTCGTTACCGAGTGCCGAGGCAATGCGGGCGCTCAGCCAATGCCCGTCAAGCCAGAACGGGCTGACAGAGAGGCTCTGCTCCACCCGTTGCCAGAGGCCGAGATCCGGCGCTTTTTCCAGGGCCTCCTGATACTCGGCAACCCGATCTCCGCTGACCGCAGCCAGATCGGTCCGCTTACCATCCCGGGTGGGTGGCGCGTTAGTGACGCCCAACCAGATGGCATAGCGTCGCATCCGATAGCCGAGTGGGCTGTCAGGTTCACTGGTGGTCAGCATTTCAGACACCTTCAGCAAACTCTGCCGGGTCGCCCGCTCATTGCCCGGGTCCAGGGTGAGCTGGCCCAGTGAGCCTGGAGGCCCCGGCCTCGATTCCGCTTCCTTTGAGCGAGCCGCAGGGGTGTCGCTTGCCGCTGTCTGGGGCTCGGTGCCGCCGGCTCCCGTTGGCTCAATCATTTCGAGCCTCTCGATACTGCGCGTGATATCCAGCAACAGTTCATCGGGAAGTCCCTGCCGTTCAGCCTGGCCCACCAGCGTTGAAAGGAGATCTATACAGTAACTACGTCCATCCCCGGCGCCACCGTCAAAACTCAGACCCTCCACTCCCTTCTCAGCGCGCTGGAGCATCTGGGTGAACATCATCCTGCGGGCACGGGTTCCTTTTTCACCAGGATACGGCCAGGCCTGATCCCACCAGCTATCCAGTACCCGGTGTAGCAGATACAGCGACAACGCGAACCGCTCGCCGTTGCCTCCGCGCTGGAGTGCTAACAGGAGAAAACCGAACACCTTGAGATGCTTGCTCCGATCCGAAAGCAGCCTCAGCGCCTCCGATTCCACTTTCACCCAATCGATCTTGTTGTGGGCAAGCGATCCCACTTTCATGATCTCGTCTTCCAGGAACTCCAGCGTTGCATCCTCTTCCAGGGCCTCACCAACGCCATCTTCGCCGGCAATCGGATCCAGAACCTGCTCAACATAGGGATGCTGCACTATGATCTGCACACTCAGCCTCCTTGCCCTCTACCAGCCACACGCCAAACGTACAGGGCGAATGGTTGTTTCAAATCCGGTCAGGTCAAACACAAGACCATCCAGTTCGCTGCGCTGTGCATTAACACGAATATCGGGTTCGCCAAGCATCGCTTTCGCGGTTCGTATCGACGGAAGCCCCCGACCGCCACTGACGACGAATCCACCATCCCGCACCCGCCAATTGGCCGCGCGCTGATTGCTGATAGCCACTCGCACCCGTTCCGCATTGAGTGCCCGTGGCAGCATGACCGACAGCTCGGTGATGTTGTTCTGGCACTGCAACACCAGCAACGGCCGGGGAGGCTTGACCCCGAGCGCAGGAACGGTCACCAGCAACCCTGCCGCCCGCCCGGTATCCCGATAGATTGCCGTGTCAGTCTGACTGGCCTGGGCGAAAGCCTGACGCCAACGTTCGGGCTGGTTCGACCTGGGAGCTAGTACGGTTGACGAAGTCACCAACGGCGTCGCAAAAACCCGATCAAAGCAAGCGAGGCGCGCCAACCGGTCAACCTTATTCACGCAGGCACGGGCTTCCTCGAGTTCGCTGGCCGACACAGGTAAAACCAGGATGAGCATAAACACAGCCGAAATCGGCAAATGACCTCGCACCAATTTCATGACTCCGATACCTGATACTTCAGGCACTTGTGAGCCAGAGTCCGCTTGGGCAGCCCCAGACTTTCGGCCGCCTGGGCGCGATTGCCACCATACTGTTGGAGACGCTCCCGAATGACCGCCGCCTCAAAAGCCTGAGCCGCAGCCTTCAGGTCCCGAATATCGTTGGAGGTGGGCACGCCCGTCATGGTCTTGGGCTCGACTTCTGCGGACATACCAGTTCCGGAGGCGCAAAACGGATCCTCCAGCCTGAGCAGTTCCGGCTGTATGTCATCTCCCGCCGGGGTCTGCAAACAGGCCAGTTCAATAATGTTGCGTAGCTCCCGTACATTGCCCGGAAACTCATACCTGGCCAGAGTATGCAAAGCGTGGCTGCTGATGCCTTGAGGCCCGGCACCTTCCCGCTCTGTATACAAACGAATGAAGTGTCTACTCAGCGCCTCCAGATCCTCTGGGCGCTCCCGCAACGGCACAATGCGCAGCGGGAACTGGTTCAAGCGGTAAAACAGATCCCGGCGAAAACGCCCATTTTCAATGCTCTGTTGCAGGGGCTGGTGAGTGGCGGCTACCAAACGGAAATCGGAGTGTTGCTCCTGGCTTGCGCCAAGGGGCCGGAATTGTCGGCTTTCCAACACTCGCAGAAGCTTCGACTGCAATGCCATAGGCATATCCCCGATTTCGTCCAGAAACAGGGTGCCGCCATTGGCTTGGGCCAGCAGGCCCTCCTTGTTCTGCTCAGCGCCGGAAAACGCGCCCTTGGTATGGCCGAACAGTTCGCTTTCCAGCAGGGTATCGGGTATCGCCGCGCAATTGACAATGATAAGGGGGCCAATGCCGCGCTCGGACATCTCATGGATGCCTCTGGCAACGACATCCTTGCCACAGCCCGTCTCACCCTGAACCAGCACAGACAATCGGCTGCCGGCAGCACGAATGACCTGGGCCCGGAGCTGGTTCATCACGAGAGAGTTGCCAACCAGCGTTCTGGACAGCTGTTCGCTTCTCTGTCTCAAGGATTCGCTGTCGTTCAATTGATCCAGGGAGCGTTTGAGAAAGCGCCGCTGCCAGCCTTCATCACGGCTCTGCAACCGCGCAACCCACAGCAGGGTCAGCAGCTCTTTCAACCCCCGATAAAGCGGTTGGCTGACGATACCGTCCCAGTCACCGCCATCCCGGCACATCACCAGGATTCCAAGGATTCTGTCGTCGGCCCCTTTCAGCGGCTCCAGCCAGAGCGATCGCGGCCGGTTGCTGGTCTCGAACAAGTCCTGAAACCCCGGATGATCCAGCCGATAGCTGGCCGCACGAGTCAGTTCCCGGGGCTTCCCGGTTTGCAGAATATGACTGAACGGGTGACTGAAATCACTGCAATCGAACTCGCCTTGAGCCGCGAGGTCGCTGCAATGTAGGAGACGACCGCTCAAGTCCAGTTCCAGTGCCCAGCAACGAGTCAGCCCGAAGGCAGTCTCCAGTTGTTTTGTAGCGGTGCGCAGCAGCTCTGGCAGCGTTTGCTGCTGTACCATGGCAACCGCCAGTTCTATACCGGTGTGCAGTTCCATCTGCATCCGTCCCATTTTTTCAGTCCCTTTCAAATCAGATCGTGCCGCCCGCGTGCCATGAGGCTCACCCTCTACAAAACACGCTGTGAATACTTCCCTGTACGCTCGGCTCCGCCATCCATGGCTCCGCACGGTTTCGGAGAGGGTGAGCCCCATGCCCCGCTACATCGGTTCGCAATTAAACAACCGTTCCGACAAAACGATTGCTATCTACAGACAGCGTCACTTTTTCCACAGGCTCTTTTGCCGCCAGTTTCTCCAGCAACGCCAGCGACACCGGTGGCAGCAATTCCCCTTCAATGATGGATTCGAGCATTCGTGCGCCGTTTTCGCTTCGGTGTGCCCGCGAGCGGATGGCTTCCACCAGGCCCTGTTCCAGGATCACTTCGGTCTGGTAACGCTCGCGAATCTGGGCCGCCAGGCGTTCGAGCTTGTCGCCGATAATCCGGTTCAGGGTTTCGTCTCCAAGCGGCAAGTACGGCACTACTTCCATCCGGGCCAGTAGCGCTGGCTTGAAGAATTGCGAGAGTTCGGGGTAAAGCGCTGCTTCGATATTTTCAGGCTGCTCAGCGTGATCGACGATGGCCTGGTAGCCCAGGTTGGAGGTCAGGAAGAACACGACGTTCTTGCAGTCGATCAGCCGGCCTTCGCCGTCGGCGAGTTCGCCCTTGTCGAAGGCCTGGTAGAACAGGTTGAGCACTTCCGGGTGGGCCTTTTCCACCTCGTCCAGCAACACCACGGAATAAGGCTTCTGGCGGAGAGCTTCGGTGAGGATCCCGCCCTCGCCAAAGCCAACGTAGCCTGGAGGAGAGCCGATCAACCGGGAGACCGTGTGCTTTTCCTGGTATTCGGACATGTTGATGGTGGTCAGGAACTGGCGCCCGCCATAGAGCAGCTCCGCCAGCTGCACCACGGTTTCGGTTTTACCCACGCCGCTGGGCCCCACCAGCAGGAAGGCCCCCATGGGTCTGCCCGGGCGCCGCAGATCGGCACGGGCGGTCAGCAAATGCTGATGCAGGCAGTCGATGGCTGTGTCCTGTCCCTTGATGTGGGCTTGCAGATAGTCCGGCAGCTGGGTAATTTTTTCGAGTTCATCGGCGGTCATGCGATTGACAGGAATGCCGGTCCAGTCAGCAATCACTTCGGCCACCTGATGCGCATCCACGCGGGCATGAATCAGAGGTTCGTCTGCCTGTAGCGTCGCCAGCTTCTGCTCAACGGCTGCGGCCTGACGGCTCAGCGCCGGTGTTTCTTCGTCCGCCTGATCATCCTCAGGCTCTTCATTGCCTGATGACAACAGACGTTGTCGGATATCAATCAGCTTCGCGACCAGATCACGCTGTTCGCTCCAGCTCTGTTCCAGCTCAGTTGCCTCACTTTCCAGCTCGGATTTTCGACTTTCCAGGACGGCCTCTCGTTCGCCGTCCACGGTTTGCCCGAGTGTATGCTCCCGTTGATGGAGTTCCTGTTCCATCGACAGCTGGTGGATCTCGTTCCTTACGTGGCTGAGCCGACGCGGCGGCGTGCTCAGGTTGAGGCTGACCCGGGCACAGGCGGTATCGAGAACATCAATGGCCTTGTCCGGCAGCTGGCGGCCTGCCAGATAACGAGCGGACATTTCCGAGGCCGCTTTCAGTGCGCTATCGGCAATCAGTACGTTGTGGGCTTTTTCATACACGGTTCTCAGGCCCCGCAGGATATGAACCGCCTCCCGGGGGCTGGGTTCGTCCAGGGCCACCGGCTGAAAACGGCGGCTCAGGGCCGGGTCTTTCTCAAAGTACTTTTTGTATTCCCGCCAGGTGGTTGCGGCAATTGTCCGGAGCTCGCCGCGCGCCAGTGCGGGTTTGAGCAGGTTGGCTGCATCAGAGCCGCCCTCGCTGTTGCCGGCTCCGATGAGTGTATGTGCCTCATCAATAAACAGGATAATCGGCGTTGGCGATCCTTTAACGGCTTCGATCACACCTTTCAGTCGTTTCTCAAACTCACCTTTGACCGAAGCGCCAGCCTGGAGCGCGCCCATATCCAGGGTCCAGAGTTCAACCTTGCGCAGGCGCTCAGGCACCTCCCCGGCAACAATTCGCAGCGCCAGGCCCTCAACCACCGCACTTTTACCCACGCCAGCATCACCCACCACAATCGGGTTGTTTTTTCGGCGGCGGCAGAGGATATCGATCATCTGGTCAATTTCTGTATCCCGGCAAACAACCGGGTCCAGTTTTTGTTTCCGGGCCAGACCAGTGAAATCCGTGGCATAGCGTTGCAGGGGATCCATATCCGCTGCGGCAGCCTTCGAACCTGCATCCACCTTGCCCAGCTCCGGGCGCTCGACTGAACCTTCGGTGCAGCGGTCGTAATGGCGGCGAATCTGTTCCCGGTTGATGTCGCCCAGCGCCTGGCTGGCCGCGGGCGTCAGATAGCGGTCCGCATTCATCAACAGGGCAAGAAAAATGTTCCCCGACCGGAGTTCCTGATGCTGGAGTTCTGTCGAAGCCAGCAACCATGCATCCTGGAGCAGTTCAACCAGCAACGGCGAGACCGAGGGATAGGGCTCGGCGCTTTGGCGTTCACCGTTGAGGCTGTCGCCGAGTAGAGCCTGGACGGCCTGCGGATCAATGTCGCTGTGATCAAGAATCTGGCGCACATCCGAAAACGGTGTATCCAGCAGTTTGAACATCAGATGTGCAGGTGTAATTTCGGCACCCTGACGGCTGATGCATAGAGCCGCAGAGGATTCCATTCCCTCCCGGCAGATTTCATTCAAGCGGCCGAAGAGCGCCGGCAGTTCAACCCGAATCACTGTCAATATCCTTATTTCGGTAGTTGGTCGAGCACGCTGAGCACATCCCTGATGCGTTCATCCAACGCCACTCGGTAGAGTGTGAAAACACCAGCCATGGCGGCCAAAAACAATCCGGCAATCCCCCAGATCGGAAGGCCGCTGCGCAGGCGGTTTCGAGCTGGCATCACATTCTCCGTGGCATCCGGCATTGCCGGACGCTCAAGATTTCGTGCTTCACCATCCGGGATTTCGTAGAGGGTCTCGTAAAGTCCTCGTACAATCTGCTCGTACTCTTCCCGACCGTTCTCCATCACCTTGTAACGGCCCTCGAAACCGAGGGACAGGCAAAGATAGATAAAGGCCAGCATCTCGTGATATTGCGCCGGTTCCTGTTCCATGCGCGCAAGGATGGCGAACACTTTTTCGCCACCCCAGGTTTCATTGTGGAATCGCGACAGTAGCGAGTGCTGGGACCAGACACTGTGCGCTCCCCAGTCGGTGCCAAGAACCGCCTCATCAATCAATGCGCAAAGTACATAGCGATAGGCCACGACCGTGGGGCGTTCATAACCCTCCTCAATCAGCTCCCGGTCAATATCCGCCACGTCGTCCACAACCTGCTGATACAGGCTCTCTACGCCCCGGAAGTCGGCCAGCCGGCGAACCCGGATAACCAGTCCTAGCAGAGGCGTTGCCGCATCGATCAGTCGGTTGCTCTCCAGCCCCCGCAACTGGAATTGTGGATCGTCAAAACTGACACCCTTGCTCACTCGCTGACTATTTTGGTTGGCAAACAGCAACTCGCTGAATTCGCTGCTACTGCCTGACTCGCGATCAGATGCATCCATTAACGCTGTGTCCTTCATGACCTAGCTCCTGATTGCCCAGAACTGCATTTCCATACCCGGGAAATTGCCTGCGACGTGAAAGGCGAAACCGCTGGCGTTGTCCAACATCTGCCAGGCCTGACTCTGATCGTCCAGCCGGAAGTAGACGAACCCGGCATGGTATGGCAGCTGGCGGGGTGCCACCGGCAATGCCGACAACGGGATACCCGGAAGCTGAAGACTGATGAGGTCACGGATTTTCTCTACCGACGCCACCTTGCACTGCTGGGCAAACTGTTTGCGGAGGTCGTCCGGTGGCATGTCAGCTTTCACTGCAAGGATGAACTCGGCGCTCTGCATCAACTGTGCATCCTGCACCGGAGCGACAGTCAGACCGTACTGGCGCTGTTGTAACTGGACGGCAAGCGCGCGCGGCTCCAGGACCGTACTGAGTGACTGCCTGAGCACCTGCATCAGGGGGCTGAAACAGGCCTCCGGCAAGTCATGATCATAGGCCGTGTATTCCTGGGGCAGGCGAGACTCATCGGTGAAGGTGACCAGCTCACCGCACAGCTCCAGCAGCGCCTCAAACAGTCGCTCCGGATGCAGTTGTCGCAACCGGGCGAGGTGCATGAACCTGGGATGGCACCGGTTCAGCATCTGCAGCAGCATGAAGTCTGACACATCAGCGACACCTGTCTGGCCGGGGGCACCGACTCGATCGGCCAGGTTCCGAGCCCTTTCCCGCATCAACCCGGCGATCTCGCCGACAAAACGTTGAAGCCTGTGCGCCGCCCTGACACTGAGTATGGTCGGTATGAAGTTCGGATCCATGACCAGGCTGCCGTCCGGCCGTTTTTCCAGGATCCGGCCGATAGAAAGGGCAGCATAGGCACTGCGGTCTTCCTGCTCCAGCATCAGTCTGGGCGCCACCCGGGCGACGTCTATCATGTGGGCATCACCATCAAGGGAGTGTAGATCCCTGATCTCTGCGCTCTGCGCCCTGAACCTTCCGGTGACCGAGCCATCCGGCCACTCCACTTCCGACAAGTTGTCGCTGCCAAGAGGCAAGGCCAGATAGACCACCTGGTTGGCCACAGACGCGTCGCTGATCTCCAGCGGCTCAGGCATCACATCATCCTGCGGCAGGTTGAATCGGGTACCATCCGGGAAAAGCCCGGCCCCGCGCACCAGCCCCACCCGGCCAAAGCTCAGGTATTCGGCATTCAACTCAAGGTCACTGAAGCCATAGAGGTAATCCGATACCGCCAGGGCACGCTCGTTAATCTGGTGTTCAAGATATCGTTGCTGCTGCTGGAAGTGTTGGGGTTTGATAAACAGTCCGTCACTCCAGACCACGCGATTGGTGACCGTCATCAGGATTCGTCCGAGCGTTTGAGTTGAACTTCCCGCTCACGCAGGTTGATCAGCAGGTGGTAGCGACTGCCAATGGGGTCCACCTTAACCACTTTCTTCCATTGCGAGAGATTGGGATACGCGTAAAAGGCAATGATGCCGACAAAGCGGGTGTCCTCACTGATCTCAAACGGCTCAACAAACTTGAACTGGCCGGGCACCAGGGAATAGTCACTGTGATCCACGTAGTTCTGGCCCAGGGAATCCTCCAGGTTGTTGAGCAGGGAATCGAAATCGCCAGCCATCAACAGGGAGCTGTCTCGCATCTCGATAACCTGAAAGGCGATCGGCGTTGGCGCCAGGGACTTGTTGGGGTTTACATCCGGCTCTGCAACCATAGTGAGGTCCACCCGGCTGGGCAGGTCCTCGGGGTAGCCCACAGGGATATCCGGGTCCCAGAGTACCTTGGCGGTCTTGGTAACTGCGTTGTACGGCGTGCTGCATCCTGCGAGCACAAACACAATGGCCAGCAAACTCCATTTGCAGGTCTTCACTTCAGGTTCTCCCTTTGTAGTTGGCGCAGATGTTGGTCGTAGGCCTGATCGAACACCTCCTGAAACAGTCGTTCGAACCCCTGCTGACGACTGGAATTCAGTTCCCGGTAATAATGCTGATACATATCCCAGGCCCACTGGCTCTCGTCTTCACTTTGCCGCAGCCCCCGGCGATAGCCGTGAAAGCGGCGTAATAGCGCTTCCGGTGAAAATGCATGCAGAATCGCATCGAGGGCCTCGCGGATGGCTACCCGGGTCGCCTGCTGGTGCTGATTGAGGCTATCAAGACTTTCCTTGACCGCCGCCGGCGCGGAGAGATGAACCGGGCTGCGCTGACCGGCGAACAGTGTCTGGATGGTATCTTCATAGGACTCGCCGAGGCGCAGAGGGTTGTCTTCGATAGGTTGCAGCCGGGTTCTCAGTGCCCGGTGATGGATGTCTTCTCCTCGATGCAGCGCCAGCAGCCCCTCCACGGTTGCCTGCAGGGTTTGGCCCGCCTCTTCAAGAAACAGATGCATCTCACCGCTGTCGGCAAAGTCGAGTCCACAGTCCATACCATTGATAAGCGGTACAACGCCAATGTGCTTGCGACTCTGATCCTCCTGGTGTCCTCGCAGTCTGGATGTTTCGGGAGTCTGCTCGGCGTCTGGCCAATGCAGCATCGGGTCATTAGTTTCGACAACCGGGGTAACCGGTTCGATGCCTTCCAAGGGTTCACAACCTCCGGGTTCGGCATCGCGCACCTGCGCCCTTGCCAGCTGCGCGGACTGACCATTGATCAGCCGGTCATCGTCCCCCGAACTCTCGGGCCAGGCTGTCGAAGGGTCATCGCCAACGAGTTCAGCGCGGATCTGGTATCGGCCGATGGCCAGCATGTCACCGTGGTTCAGCCTTGCCCGCCGGCCACGACCAACCGGCTGGCTGGCACTGTTAATGTAGGTACGGCCACTGCGGTCAATCAGACAGAAATCACCTTCCATGAACCGCACTTCGGCATGCCCCGCCACGGCGCCCGTGTGCTGTGGGGACAGACGCCAGGTATCATTGGCCGCGGTCCCGATAGACCCCCCGGCGGCGTCGAAACGATGTTCAACGGCGACACCACCATTCATGGCCGTTGGGTTGGTGACGGTCAGTTTCAGAACCGTTGCTGGTTGCCTTTCCATAATCAACTTCCCTGTATCGCCTGTCTCGCTAACGGCGTATCTGAATCCGAACGGCAGGTCGGGACGAGGCCCGCTCTGGCGTGACAAAAGAATTCCATCCCAGCCGAACCGCCCCGCCCAGCTGCACCGGGCGTATGTCCCTGGGCCGCATCTGTAGCTCAAGGTCGTATGCCAACTGTTCCCGGGTGGCGAACTCCACAAGTTTGAGCAAGCGTTTGTATTCCCGGCCGTTGGGCAGGAAGTCCTCGAAACGTTGGCGACTCAGGTTGCGAATACGCAGCACGAACTTGCCACTGCGATCGCGCACCCGAGCGCCCACGAGAGTGTCCATTCCCAGCGACGCATTCCTTCTCCCCAGCTGGGTCTGCTGGGTTTTGGCAATATCCACCTTACGCAGCACCCATTGCTCGATACTCACATCGTCGAGCTCGAAGCAATGGGCAACCATGCCACTGACAACCTCGGGGGACCGACTTCGCCCGGCCATCAATCCGGCGTAGGCAAGCATTTTTGACCAGTTCACAGGTGTCGCATCCCGCAAACGGGCATCGCCCAATCCGACCAGGGCAAAGACCAGGTCAGAAAATCCGTCGGAAGCACCCGGCTGGAAGCGAACGTAATACCGGTATTTGCGCCAGACGCGATGAAAAAGCGTCACCAGTCGATGGTTAAAGAAATCCAGAAAATGGTGCCGTACACCCAGGTTCTGACCGGCTTCCCACGCCAGATCTTCAAGGTAATATCCCGGCAGTGGGGACTGGGAACCGTGCAATCCGAGGAAGCTGACTTCCATCTGGTAGGGCGCATGCTCATGTTCGGGCGACAATGCCGATACCACGTCGCTACCCGGGAAGCCTAACCCTGCAGAGGCAGAAAAGCGGATACGCTCCCGCTGCGGGTGGCCTTCACGACCCTGCTCCAGATCGTCTCCGTGATGTCGGTGAATAAGGTCAACCAGCTGGAAAAAGCTGTACCGCCTTGCATTACCCAGAACGGGTTGCAGCTCGGCTACATCAGCGGCTGCTGACCTTGCTGTAACGTCCATGTATACCGTTCCTGGTTGTCTGTATTCACCACTTCCAGTTGGTGAAATGCATTGATACTGGCACAAAGCGCAAAGAACTGGCTGAGCACGGTTCCAAACAGATACAGATCCCCCTCCGAGGCAAATCCGCTCTGGTCCAGGCTCAGCTCCGAGCGTATCCCGCGCACTGGCAGTCCGCGGATCATCCTGTCCACAGGATTCGTGGCGATGGCACTGATACCCGCCAGCCGCTTCCTGGATATTCGCTCAGCCTGCCGGTCCACCAGTGCCCGGAAGTCGTAAACCCTCAACACCGTCCTCAAGGCCTCTACATCCAGCATGGAGAGATAGTTGAGGGACAGGTTGGATATCAATGTCCACAGCAGACTGCCATCCAGCGTTGGGCGAAGAGTCGCCGTGGGGCGGGTAATGTTGCTGAACGAAGCAAATGCCGGCGTTGACTCCGTTGCCATGGAGATTTCCCCCACCGCCAGTTGATTCGGTAACTGACGGTTGGTGCAGGTGAGTGTCAGGGAAACGGCTTCCTGCCGGTTCAGACAATCGCTCTCATCGCCGCGCACAAAGGACATGTAATGGTCGAAGCCGTCGCCACGGAGACTTTCACGAACCCGGGTCCGGTAATAAAGTGCCGTACGCTCCCGATCTCTCTCCACCTCGTGCTGAAAACTCTCGAATGGCGTGTAAATTCGTGGCTCACCCCGCCCAGAGCGCCCCTCAAGCCAACCTTCCACCTGGTCGATACTGAATACTTCGAAGTGATCCGGAGACCGACTGGACGGAGAAATTCGGTACTCGGTCTGGCGCCCGTTCAGGTCCACTGGTTCGCCCTCATGGCTGAACAGGTTGACCGCCGGGGTGCAGTACATCTGAAGACTTTCCCGCACTACCCTGGCCTCCGGTGGAAGCATCCGGCTGAACTGGAAACGCACGCTGATCTCCTCGGCCTGGACAGACGGAAGCCGCGCCCTGAGACCAGTAACATCCACAAATCGGAAAGCTCCCGGAAAGCTGAGGTATTCCTGGAGGATCCGATAGCCGGGATAGGCATTTTTCGGATACGGCAGCAGTGCTTCATCGGCCTCGAACCCAACAGGACGCAGCGATGCAGAAGGAAGGCGGTAAACCGAATTACCAACCACCAGTTCAATACCGGCCAGGTAGTGATTCAGCCACAGGTAAAGGGTCTCAGAGGTGTGATCATCGCCGCCCAGATAGAAGCGCAACACATCCAGCCCCAAAGCGTTCAGCGACTGATCGGTGTGCAACGCCAGGTCCACGGTGACGGAAGAAACCTCCCTGGAATGCTCGGCATATACCTCTGCGACACTGATGGGAAATACATCCACCGTCCGACAGGTCCGGAAACGACATTGGGTCTGGCGGATTGCATCGCCCACCGGGCGACTCTTGATCTCGGTGTGTCGCTCCACTCTCTGGCGTTCACTGATGGCATGCAGCAGCGGATCGAATTTCATGATGGTGCAACTGGGCACCGGCCTCAGATAATTGGGCCAGAGTATGTTCAGAAGAGAATGGGTCAGCTCGGGGAACTCATCTTCAACCTTCTCACGAAGTTTGCCTGTCAGGAATGCAAAACCCTCGAGCAACCTTTCCACATCCGGATCGGTGCTCTGCTCTGACAGAAACCGTGTAAGTTGAGGATGGGCATCCGCAAACTCCCGCCCCTGCAGCCGCAGAAAGCTCAATTCATCCCTGTAAAACCGATTCAATTTCATGGCAATAACACCAATGCCCGACGACTGCTCTCATCCTTGTGTTCAGCTACTGCGGTGTTAAATCACCCGGTAGTAGCGCTTGTCATCCAATAACAGATCAATGGTCGTCTTGTTGTCTTCCGAACCAGACCTGAGATAGACCGTCACCTGAAACCGCAATTGCAGCGGGTCCGGTCCCTGAGCCAAGGCAACGACTTCAACCCGGCTCACCCTGGGTTCATAGCCTTCAATACACTTCCGGATCGCTGACCGGATCTGGATGCTCAGATCATGGGTGCCCAGTGTGGCGTCGTTGAAGTCCAGCAAACCCAGAGCCGGGACACTCGCGCTGTTACCCGGATGGGCATTCAGCAGGCGGACCAAATGGCGTTTGATGGATTCAACAATGTGGGGGCTATCGCCCATACCTCGACCGTCGGGTTCAGCAGCCCGTTCCAGACGTTCAAACAGGCTGCCACCGCGACATGGAACTTCATCTCCGAGCACGGATTAGTCCTTGTCCAGACGACCTACCAGAGACAGTTCAAAATTCGCTCCCATATACTTGAAGTGAGGACGCACCGCCAGGGACACCTGATACCAGCCCGGATCACCCTCGACTTCAGAGACCGTTACCTGAGCAGCGCGCAGTGGGCGGCGGCTGCGCACATCGGCAGGTGGATTCTCCTGATCGGCCACGTACTGGCGGATCCAGGTATTGAGTTCCCGCTCCAGATCCTGGCGTTCTTTCCATGAGCCAATCTGTTCCCGCTGTAGCACCTTGATGTAATGCGCCAGCCGGTTCACGATCATCATGTAAGGCAACTGGGTCCCCAACTTGTAGTTGGTCTCAGCTTCCTTGCCTTCCTTGGTGTTCGGAAACTGCTTCGGCTTCTGAACCGAGTTGGCGGAGAAAAACGCGGCGTTATCACTGCCCTTGCGCATGGTCAGGGCAATGAAGCCCTCATCCGCCATTTCGTATTCCCTGCGGTCGGTAATCAGCACCTCGGTGGGGATTTTCGACTCCAACTGACCGAAGGACTCGAACACATGCACCGGCAGATCTTCAACCGCACCACCGCTTTGGGGACCAATAATGTTGGGGCACCAGCGGTACTTGGCGAAGCTCTCGGTCAGTCGGGTTGCCAGTAGGTACGCCGTGTTACCCCACAGGTAATGTTCATGATCGGCAGACACATCTTCCCTGTAGCTGAAGCTACGAACCGGGTTTTCGGTCGGGTCATAGGGTACCCTCAGCAGGAATCGTGGCGATGTTAACCCCAGATAGCGGGCATCTTCGGATTCCCTGAGCGAACGCCACTTGGCGTACTTCGGTCCCTCGAAAACGGCCTTAAGCTCTTTGATAGCCGGGAGTTCCTGGTAACTGTCAACGCCGAAAAATGACGGCGCCACGGAAGACAGGAACGGCGCATGGGCCATCGCCCCCACAGAAGACACATACTGCAGCAATTTCATATCCGGGGTAGATGGGGTGAAAGCGTAATTGCCAACGACAGCTCCCACCGGTTCGCCCCCGAACTGACCATACTCTGTAGAGTAGATATGGTTGTAGAACCCGGTCTGGGTTACATCCGGAGCGAACTCGAAGTCTTCCAGGAGTTCGGTTTTGGTGGCGTGCAGGATATCGACCTTGATGTTCTCACGGAAATCGGTGCGATCCACCATCAGCTTCAGGCCTCGCCACGAAGATTCAAGCTCCTGCAGCTGGGGAGCATGCAGGATTTCATCCATCTGGGCGCTGATCTTCCGGTCCAGCTCCACAACCATCTGATCCACCAGCGCCTTGTTGACCGGTTGACCTTTTTCATCACTTTTCAGGAGGTTGGCAATAAACGTTGCCACCCCCTTTCGGGCCACATCATATCCCTCATCCGCAGGCACCATGCGACTGTTCGCCATAACCTGATCGAGAAGTGACCCTTCGGCCACGGATTCGGAGGCAGCAGATTGCTGCACAGCAGTATCAGACATACCACATCCCTTCAGTATGTAATTGATCGTCGATAGGAAATGCCGCGTCCGGGCGGCAGTCTCGATTATTCGCCGTCGGCGGCCAGTTCCAGCTCAGCCAGCAGCTTGTCTCGTGCATCATCGTTGTCCAGCAGTTCCTGCAGCTTGGATCGGAACGATGGGACATTACCCAGAGGGCCTTTGAGGGCGACCAGCGCTTCCCGAAGTTCAACCAGCTTTTTCAGTTCGGGCACCTGGCGGGCAATACTGTCAGGGGAAAAATCGTCCAGGGACTGGATTTCAAGGTTTACCGACAAGTCGTCGGCCGCCTCATCCAGTTTGTTGGTCACGGTGGTGGAGAGGCCAAGACCGGCTTCCTTCATGACCGAACGGAAGTTGTTCTTGTCGACGGAAATGGCCTTGCGATCTTCGATGGGAATTTCTTCAGCATGCCCCTTGAAATCGCCAACAACGAACATTTTCAGCGGCAATTCGGTTTCTGCCTGCTGATCTCCGGCAGCGGGGACATACTTGATATTGATGCGCTCTTTAGGCGCGACGGAACCGTCTTTAGAAGACATGCGCTTGCTCCCTGTGCAAATCACTTTGCGATTGTTCAATCCTTTGAATTCGCCATCCTGGCGAACATCGCGGAAGACTCTACACCGGTATAATTGGATTCTCAAGCAAAGACTGGCCAGGCCGCCGCAAAATAGTGGATTCTGGCAAATCCTTGCCAAAAGTCGTGTTCACCTGCAGTCTCCCAACAACGGAGTAGACAAGCACCGCGCGCTTCGCGACGATGCCTGTCCCGATTAGAAGAACAAAAAAGATCAGAACTGGAACTTCAGCCCCACCCGACCAGTGTCGAAATCGGGTCCGTCATTGTTGACCTGTCCGTTGAAGTCACTCTTGTCGATGTCGACGTTGTAGCGGTCGTATTCGGCGAAGGCGGTCAACTGGTCGGTCACCCGGAAGTCCACGCCTGCGCCGACGAGGGGGTTCACGTCGTCGTAGGTTTTACTGTTGTCGAACGCGTCGACGTCAAAAGCCGATGCAAACACGCCTGCCTTACCGTATATGCCAAAGCTCTGGGTCAGGGGTAGGCGCCCGATCGCGCTCAGGCCGAGGCCCTTGAGCTTCCCGTCCACGTCGTCATTACCGAAATTCCCGAAGTCAATGTACTCCGCTTCCAGCGAGAACATCGGGTTGAACTGGTAACCGAGTGCGGCGCCGAACAGGTCGTTCTCGTCGTCGAATTCGCCACCATGGGATTTATAGCCACCATAACTGCCGCTGACGTAGGGCCCCGCTTCATCCCGGGCTACGTCATCTTTTGCCCAGGTGGCCGGTGCAAATACAAACGCTGCGGAAAGAACGGTGACCGTCGCCAAACCGGATTTGTAGCTCATAGTGCTCAATCCTCCACTATTGGTTTCCTTTCCTTCGATGCGCAGTCGGTGACTGCTTGCAACCACCCTAACGGGATTGACCGGGTATGGGGGTTAAAACCGTACTAAGATCCCTTAATCTCACATCCATCCGCACCATGACGTTCCGGTCAACCCGGTCGGCCAGTCTGGTCAATGACGGGCCGCTAAAGGCTGGCTATACTCGCGCTCAATCAGGACATAAAACACTGTGCCAAGGAGAACGACATGAGCGACCTGAAAGCGAAATTCGACGAAGCGGTGAACTACATTCAGAGCGCCGAAGGCGATTTCAAACCGTCCAACGAGCTGAAGCTGGAGTTTTACGCGCTTTACAAGCAGGCCACCGAGGGCGATGTGTCCGGCAAGCGTCCGGGCATGATGGATTTCGTGGGTCGGGCCAAATACGACGCGTGGGAGAAGCTCAAGGGTACGTCCAGCGACGAAGCCATGCAGCAGTACGTGGACAAGCTGGAATCCCTGAAATAAGGGGTCCGCTCAGACCGGAGCCTGCCTTTCAGGCTCCGGCAGCCCATTGGGCAAAAATTTTGCGGGCTTCAAACGATTGTCATAAGATAGCGCCACCATAACAACAAGAATCCCCAGCGGAAGAGTAAACCATGACCATCACCGAGGCACTGGAACAGTCTCAGCCCGGCCTTATGGGCCGCGTCACCGATGCCATCCGAAAGCAGAAACTCAATCAGCGGTCCGAACAGACCTACCTGCACTGGATTACCCGGTTCGTGCTGTTTCACGACATGAAAGATCCCGAGACCCTGGAAGCCGACGACCAGACGGCATTCCTCGACTATCTGAGTGAGGGCATGCGCGCGTCACGGGCGCGGCTCAATCAGGCCCGGCAGGCACTGGGATTCTTCTATGAGGAAGTGCTGAACAAGCACGCAAGCGCCGCGAGCACGGTCGCTGCCTGAGCAGGGCTCAGCGTTCGATCAGGTTGGTGTTGAGGCGATCGTAGGTGCGGTTTTCCGGCGGCCGAATCACGTAGTTATTGCTGTGAGTCTGGCCCGGTACCACTTTCGGGTTGCTGTAGCGGATATCCACCGGAATTTCAGAGCGGCCAAGATCGGTGCGTTCGTCCCTTGGCTGCATGGCCAGAGGATCGAGGTAGGACTGGTCGTCGGATCCGGGTTTGACCGGTACCCCCGCTGCCGGCGCCGAGAGGCCACCTTCGATCACCGTGTTGGCGAGGGTATCTTCTTCGATGGATTTCAGGGGGATGGTATTGAGCGTGGACCGCTCCTCGTACTTGAACGCTTCCTTGCCGTTGTCGTCTTTGTGGGACTCGGCCTGGGCCAACGCTACCCCTGACGCGAACAGGAAAGCCGCACCGACGATTATGCCGGTCCGCCACTGCCCTTGTGTCCGCCTGTTTCGTTGAATACCCATACTCTCACCTTGGTCAACGTCCCTGTCCACGTCAAATCGTGTGACAATTTTTGAACAGTTTACCGCCATTCGGAGTGGGTTTCTGCTTGTGCTGACGGGAATGTGACGCTTTTCACTTGTCCTGAGAGGCCGAAGCGTAGCGGATACCGGTAATCCAGACGGATTTGAAGCCTTCAGGGGTACGCACGCTGACTTCGTCGTCCAGCCGCTTGCCTATCAGCGCCCGGGCCATCGGTGAATTGATGCTGAGATATCCCCGATCAAGATCGAATTCATCCGCGCCCACCAGCCGGTAGGTCTGCTCTTCGCCGTTTTCATCCTCAATCGTCACCCAGGCACCGAAGAAGACCTTTTCCTGATCGTCCGGCAGGCGATCAACCACCGTCACTTCCTCAAGGCGTTTGGTCAGAAACCGCACCCGCCGGTCGATCTCGCGCAACTGCTTTTTGCCATAGATGTATTCGGCATTTTCCGAGCGGTCGCCAAGTGCCGCCGCCTCGCGAACGGCCTGCGTGACCTCCGGACGTTTCTCCTTCCAGAGGAACTGTAATTCCTCGCGCAGTGCCTGTTCACCCTCGGGCGTGATGTAGCGGGGTCGATGACCGCCGTTGCCGGATGCCTTGTTCATCGTATGTGGAGATCCTCAATTGCGCCGAACCAAAATGGAGGGGGCATAAAAAAACCCCGTAAAAACGGGGTCAAGGCTAGCGCTGTGCTGGAGGGAGAAGCAAGCGGTTTGGATCGCTTCCTTCTTTCTACAGTACCTATTCTCCACACTTCACATTACCTACCTGTGGCCAGCGAATTACCTTTTTGACAGAGATTGGGCGCATCGGAAATTAGGTTGAGTTGCCTAGATGGATGGGGCTATGTTTCAACTCAAAATTACGTCATCCGGATGCACGAATGGAGATCCGACCATGAACACGCAAAAGCTGTTGAAACTGACGCTGGACGGCGTCGATTCACTGGGATTCCGGCTCGATCAACTGGGCGTTACCAGTCGCATCAACCGGCACAACCTCGCAGCGTTCCTGTTTGCCGAGCAGAAGCATTGGGAAGGAGAGTGGGACAGCCTGCAGGCAAAGGTAGATCGCCGGCGCTCCCAGTTCGAGCACCTGGCCCACGAAGTGGAGGTCCGGGCAGACTCGGTCCTCGGTCCGATCCGCAACCAGTTCAACCGTTTCCGGGCCAGCCAGTAATCAGGTCTCCGGGGCGTCCGCCGTCGGCCTGGACGACGCGTTAGACGCCGGCAATTCCGCCTGGGTTGCCTTGATCCGTTTTGTCTCTCCCGTGTAGGCGGGCATCCGGATCGTCACGGTCAACCCGGGCGTCTCATCGCCCGGATAGGTGTCTGTCAGAATAATCCGGCCCTGGTGGATTTCCGCCACCGCACTCACCAGACTCAAGCCCAGACCATTACCCGGCAGTGACCGGCTTTTTCCGACCCGGTAGAAACGCTGGAACACCTGGTCCTTTTCATCATCAGGTATACCGATACCACTGTCCTGAACCTCAAAGATTGCGTCCGTTCCCTCGCGGCGCACGGCAACCCCGATACGCCCGTGCTCCGGCGTGTACTTGATGGCGTTGTCGATCAGGTTGCTGACCATCTGGAACAGCAAATCCCGATCGCCTTCGATCATCACGCCCTGCTCCACACTCTGCTCGAAGGATTGTTCCTTGTCTTCGGCCACGGCCTCGTATAATTCACAGGCATCGCTCACCAGTTCATCCAGCGAAACCACTTTCATGTCGGCCGCGTTGCCCCGGGTTTCCAGCCTGGCAATGCGCAACAAGGCATTGAAGGTAGCCAGAAGCTGATCGGCCTCGGCAACCGCCTGTCCGACGTGATCGCGCGCTTCTTCGTCATCAACGGTGATCAAGGTGCTCTCAAGCTGGTTCCGAAGACGGGTCAGCGGCGTCCGCAGGTCGTGGGCGATGCTGTCGGAGACATGGCGAATGCCCTCCATCAGATAGACGATCCGGTCCAGCATCTGATTGAGGTTTTCCGCCAGCTGGTCGAAATCGTCTTCGGTTCCCCGGGTGGGGATCCGCAAAGACAGGTGCCCGTTCATGATCCGCCTGGAGGTGTTGTTGATCACCTCGATGCGTCGGGTGGTGCTGCGGCTCATCAAGAAGCCACCGAGAAGGGCGAGCGCCAAGGTGATACCCATTCCCCAGTTGATCGCGGTTTCAATGACCCGCTTGAGGTTGGTGAGTTCGTCTACATCACGGCCCACCAGCAGACGCAAACCACCCTGCACCTCGAAAATCCGGGCCCGGGCGAGGCGCTTGGGGCCGGTCCAGCCGACCGATTCGTCCAGGGTGAAGTTGATCCAGCCGCTCTCGGAACGGGCGCCTTCAGGCCAGGAATCGATGTTGCCGGCCAGCTTCAGGAAATCATCGGTGGTCAGGAGATAGATGGACTTGGCGTTGGGATCGCGGGTCACCCGCTCCCGGATGATGGTGATCAGGCCATTCACGCCCCGCCCCCGATACTGCTCGGCGAGGCCGGCAATTTCGGCCTCGATGGTTTCATCGGTCTGGGCGGTCATGAACCCCGCTGTACGCCAGTAGATAAAGGCCAGTAAAAGAAATACCGAGGTGGCAAACACCACCATGTACAGCAGGGCCAGCTGAAAGGAAGAGGTTCTAAGCTGACTAAGCAGTTTCACGCAGCATGTATCCTGCACCCCGGATGGTCTGCAGCAAGGGTGTTTCGAATTCCTTGTCGATCTTGGCCCGCAGGCGGCTGATGTGAACGTCGATCACGTTGGTCTGGGGATCAAAGTGGTAGTCCCAGACCTTCTCCAGCAGCATGGTCCGGGTCACTACCTGGCCGGCATTGCGCATCAGGTACTCCAGCAGGCGGAATTCCCGGGGCTGAACATCGATGTTCTTGCCCGCTCGCTTGACGGTACGGGCCAGCAGATCCATCTCCAGGTCGGCAACGCGAAGCACGGTTTCGGTCTCGGCAGCCTGCCGGTGGCGACGGATCAGGGATTCGATCCGGGCAAGCAATTCCGTAAACGAGAACGGTTTGGTGAGGTAATCGTCCCCGCCACCGCGCAAACCTTCTACCCGGTCGTCCACATCACCCAGGGCACTGAGGATGAGAACGGGTGTCTGATTGCCGGTTGCCCGGACGGTTTTGATGATGGACAAGCCATCCATACCCGGCAGCATCCGGTCGACGATCATGATGTCGTAGTCTTCGCTGGCCGCCATCATCATGCCTTCCTTGCCGTCGGCGGCATGGTCAACCACGAAGTCGGATTCTTTCAATCCCTTCAACAGGTAGTTGGCTACGTCCTTATCGTCTTCGATTACCAGTGCTTTCACCGGTGTCCCTCCTGATAGCGGAAAACATTAACTGCAAGGTTACGGAGATACCCATACGCCGGCCAGTTACGATCTTGTAAGAGGGTGTCGCCTTAAGCGACGGTCACGAACCGCCCGAATACCAGTCCAGAGAGGCGGCCGTGTCACTGGAAGGCCGGTACTCTGCACTCACCCAGCCATCGTAGTCCATACCGTCGATTGCCGCGAAAACATTCGAAAAGTTAATCTCTCCCGTCCCGGGTTCATGACGCCCCGGATTGTCGGCAAACTGGATATGTCCAATCCATGGCAACAGGCACTCCATCGTGCGGATCAGATCACCCTCCATGATCTGCATATGGTACAGATCATACTGAAGCCGGACGTTGGTGGAGTCCACTTCGTCGATCAGCGCCAGCACCTTACCCGAGGTATCCAGGAAAAAACGAGGCATGTCGACCCGGGAGTTGATGGCCTCCAGGCACAGGGTGATGCCCTCTGCCTCCAGCCTGTCGGCGGCGTACTGCACGTTTGAGACGAGTGTTTTCCAAGCCACCTCTTCCTCAAGATCCACCGGCTTCAATCCCGCCAGACAGTTCACCTGCCGGCAATTCAGAGCCCGGGCATAGTCAATGGTCTGATCCACGCCGGCCCGGAACTCCTCAACCCGGTCCGGCAGGCAGGCAATGCCCCGCTCGCCTGCGTCCCAGTCTCCGGGCGGCAGATTGAACAGCACCTGCGTCAGATTATGGGCTTCCAGCTCCCGGGCGATGTCCGCCGCCGGCCACGCATAGGGAAACAGGTATTCCACACCCTCAAAGCCGGCGTCACGGGCTCTGGCAAAGCGCTCCATAAAATCCACTTCCGTGAACAGCATTGACAGGTTGGCAGCAAAACGAGGCATGATTAAGACTCCTTGGGGCCGCGGCCCAGAGAGCCGAGGAGGGTTCCGTTGAGGTGTTCCAGTTCCAGCAAGAGACCACTGTGGTCCACATCGCTGTGGCCATTGGCGATCAGGGACTGGTATTCATTATGGGTCTGCTGGGCAAGCGGGAGCGTCAGCCCCTCAGCGCGGGCCTCGTCCAGAATCATCCGCATGTCCTTGAGCTGGATACGGGCTGGCGCGCCTGGCGCAAAATCCCGGTCGATCATGCGTTGCCCGTGCAATTCCAGGATTCGGCTACTGGCAAAGCCGCCCATCAGTGCTTCCCGAACCGCCGCCGGATCCGCACCGCCCTTCGCCGCCAACAACAGCGCTTCAGACACTGCACCGATGGTAATACCGACGATCGCCTGGTTCGCCAGCTTGGCCAGCTGACCGGCACCCACCGGCCCGATATGTGTGCATTTACCCAGTGCCTCAAAAACCGGTCGGGCCCGCTCGATATCCGCTTCCGAGCCACCCGCCATAATACTCAGCCGGGCTTCCGCCGCTCCGACGGTGCCACCGGACACCGGCGCATCGACGTATCCCGCGTCCTGTTTAGCAGCCAGTTCCGCATGGCGCCGGGCCAGTGACGGCTGGACCGAACTCATGTCGATCACCAGGGCACCGGGCTTAAGGGCGTCAACCGTTCCCTGCCCGACCAGTACGTCCTCAACCACATCGCCATTTTCCAGCATGGTGATCACAACGTCGGCCTGACGGACGGCGTCCGCCGGCGTTCCGGCGATGGTCGCCTCTCCAGCAAACGGATCACACTTGCTGGCGGTCCTGTTCCACAGGGTCATCGGAAAGCCCGCATCCAGCAGGTTGCGGGTCATGGGGGCGCCCATCAGGCCTATCCCGAGGAAGGCAATATGGGGATGAGTTGAAATCATTGTTTGAAGGCCCTTTTATCAAAAGTATGGGAAGGGATTGGCTGGCCCTCTCCAAAACTGTGCGGAGCCATGGATGGCGGAGCCCAAGCGTCACATGGAAGTGCCGCAAGGAGCGTGTTTTGGAGAGGGCCAGCCAATCCCTTCATCCCGCAAATTGAGCATTACCGATTATACAAACAAAAACGCCACCAACCGCGAACGGTGGTGGCGTTTATCTGTCTCGGACAGCGGACGAATCAGACCGCTTCGGCCATCTTCGCCTTGATCTTCTTCATGGCGTTCTTTTCAAGCTGGCGAATCCGCTCAGCAGACACGCCGTATTTGTCCGCCAGTTCATGCAGTGTGGACTTGCTGTCTGTCAGCCAACGCTCCCGCAGGATGTCCTGACTACGCTCGTCCAGACTTTCCAGAGCCTGCATCAGGCGACCGTTCGAATCCTCGGACCAATCGGCGTTTTCCAGCTGGGTGGCCGGATCGCTACGACGGTCTTCCAGATAGTAGGCCGGCGCCTGATAGGCGTTGTCGTCGTCATCGTCCATCGGACCGTCAAAGGCGGTATCCTGAGACGCCAGACGACCTTCCATCTCGCGTACGACCCGGGGCTCGACCCCAAGGTCAGCCGCGACAGCCTGGAGCTCCTCGTGGTTCAGCCATGCCAGCTTCTTCTTCTGACTGCGCAGATTGAAGAACAGCTTGCGCTGGGCCTTGGTGGTGGCCACCTTCACGATGCGCCAGTTACGCAGAATGAACTCGTGAATCTCGGCCTTGATCCAATGAACCGCGAAGGACACAAGGCGTACCCCGTACTCCGGATTGAACCGTTTTACCGCCTTCATCAGGCCCACGTTGCCTTCCTGGATCAGGTCCGCCTGAGCCAGACCATAACCGGAATAACTCCGGGCAATGTGAATCACAAAACGCAGATGAGAAAGTACAAGCTGACGGGCGGCCTCTACATCTCCTTCGTAGTGGAGCCGTTCTGCCAGCTCCTTTTCTTCATCCACTGTGAGCACAGGAATGCGGCTCGCAGCCTGGATGTAAGACTCGAGATTGGCACCCGGAACCAGTCTGTCAACCAGTTGTAAACTCGTACCCATTCACTTACCTCCGAACCCAACGGCCCTTAAATATATCAACACCTATTTAGACCGCCAAGAACCTGAAAAGTTCCCGAATTCTCCAGTAAAACGTTTTTAATCAACTACCTGGAAAACCCACGCTGTTTTCTTAGCCTTCCAAACTACGGCAACGAAAGCTGTCTTTTCCATACGGTTTTCCCGTAATCCGGATCACCCTCCGGCAATTTCGCCGGGCTCAATATCGTCCAGATGACGCTTCACAGCGACCCATGCGCCAAGCCAGCCTAGCACCATTGCAACAATAATCAACGTCAGTGCGCCATCGACGCCCAATCCCATCAGGGAAAAATCACTCCGATAGAGCCCCGCGAGCCGCTCAATGGGACCACTGAGCCACCACAGCGCCGACTCCAGCAACAAACAGGCCACCAGACCGCCACCCAATCCGTACCACGCACCCGT
Source organism: Marinobacter koreensis (assembly GCF_023156285.1). GTDB lineage: Bacteria > Pseudomonadota > Gammaproteobacteria > Pseudomonadales > Oleiphilaceae > Marinobacter > Marinobacter koreensis. The sequence continues at coordinate 379,099 of NZ_JAKZAJ010000002.1, forward strand.
GTAAAGGAAGGGCCTGCGTACAAAGGCGTCGGTGCCGCCCACAAGCTTGGCCACGAGGATTTCATCCCGGCGACTTTCAATCGCCAGTCGAACGGTATTGCCGATCACCAGAATCACGGCGGCGGCCAGCAGTATCGCCAGGGCCCAGACTGCCCTGGAGAGCAGATCGGTCATCGCATTGAGGCGTTGCAGCCACCCCAGATCCACCTGTACCCGCTCCACGCCTTCCATTCCCTTAACAAAGGTTACCAGCGCTTCGACGCCCGCCGCCGAACGGCTGCGCTCCTCCGGCGTGATCAGCAGGGTGTGCGGCAGCGGATTCTCGCCAAGATAGTCGAGTGCGTCCTCAAGCCCGGAAGAGGCACGAAATTCCGCCAGGGCCTCCTCGCGATCAATCAGTTGAACCTCGGCCACCCGGCCATCGGCATCGATCTTCTTCGCCAGGGCCCGGGCATCTTCCAGAGGCACGTCCAGATCCAGATACGCAGTCACGCGGGCGCTGCTTTCCCAACCGGCACTGACGCCCTCGAGACTGGCCAGCAGCAACAACAGCGCAACCGGCAATGCCAGGGCTACCCCCATGACCATCCAGGTCATCAGGCTTGCGACCGGCGCACGCCAGAGTCTTTCGGCGCTGTCCCTGCCGATCTTGCGGTGGTGATCCAGATAACTGCGCGCCTGATCCTTCCAGGGAGACGATTGACTGGCTGCGCCCCGGCCGGATTCTGTCTTGCGACGTGGGTCAGTGGCCACCGACACCTCCCGGAGGCTGTCCCACCAGCGCCGCGCCGCCCGCAATCAGACGCCCATGTTCCAGCGTCAACGTCCGCCGCTGCATCTCGTTCACGAGAGCAATGTCGTGAGTGGCGATCAGCACGGTAACCCCCACCTGACTGAACTGCGTGAACAGGTTCATGATGTCGGCCGACAGTTCCGGGTCAAGGTTACCGGTCGGCTCGTCCGCCAGCAGAACCGGCGGCTTGTTAACCACCGCCCGGGCGATACCCACCCGCTGCTGCTCACCGCCGGACAACTGGATCGGGTTCATTTTTTCCTTGCTGAGCAGACCCACCTTATCCAGGGCCGCCCGCACACGACGCCCCGTATCCCTTGGCGACGCCCCCATCACTTCCAGGGGCATGGCGACGTTGTCGAAGACCGTCCGGTCAAAGAGCAGCTGGTGATTCTGGAACACAACGCCGATGTGGCGTCTGATGTAGGGAATCTGCCGGCGCGGCAGGCTATTCAGCAGCTGTCCACCCACGATGACCTCGCCTGCGCTGGGGCGCTCCATCACCATGATCAGCTTGAGAAGGGTACTCTTGCCGGCCCCGGAGTGGCCGGTCAGAAACGCCAGCTCACCCCGGTTCAGGGCAAAATTGACCTGGGCCAGCGCAGTATGATCGCTGTCATAGCGCTTGGTGACCTGGCGGAATTCGATCATGACCGACGACTACTCCCGATGAGACTCAACATCAGTCAAACAGGGCATCCACAAAGGTTTCGGCATCGAAACTCCGAAGATCCTCGGCCTGCTCACCGACACCGATGAAGCGAATTGGCAACTGCAACTGGCGGGCGATGGCGAATACGATACCGCCCTTGGCGGTGCCGTCCAGTTTCGTCAATGTAATGCCACTGACACCGACGGCCTGCTGGAAAACCTGGGCCTGGCTGAGTGCATTCTGACCGGTACCGGCGTCCAGCACCAGCATCACCTCGTGGGGCGCACTGTCGTCCAGTTTTTTCATCACCCGGACAACCTTTTCAAGCTCATTCATGAGGTTGTCCTTGTTCTGCAGCCGGCCCGCCGTATCGGCGATGACCACGTCGGTGCCACGAGACTGCGCTGACTGGATGGCATCGAAGATCACCGAAGCACTGTCAGCACCGGTTTCCTGGGCCACCACGGGCACATTGTTGCGCTCCCCCCAGACCTGCAACTGCTCCACGGCAGCGGCCCGGAAGGTATCGCCGGCGGCAAGCATCACGGATTTGCCCTCGGCCTGAAATTTCTTCGTCAGTTTGCCGATGGTGGTGGTCTTGCCCACACCGTTCACACCCACCATCAGGATCACGTAAGGCTTACGGGCTGCATCGATTTCCAGCGGGCGAGTCACGTCTTTCAGCAAACCGTGGAGCTCGTCACGCAGGGCCTTGCGGAGGGCTTCGCCGTCTTTAAGCTGATTGCGCTCGAGCTTGTCCGTCAGCGACTCAATAATTTCAGACGTGGCGGTAACGCCGACATCCGCCATCAACAGTGTGGTCTCGATTTCTTCAAGAAGGTCCTCGTCGATCTTTTTGCCGACGGAGAACAGGTCGGCCAGACCTCCGGTCAGACTCGCGCGGGTTTTCCCCAGGCCTTTCTTGATGCGCTCGAAAACACTGACCTGAGGCTCGGGCTCCGGAGCAAGTGCCGCGGGCTCCGGCTCCGCTTGTGGCACTTCCGGTTGCGGCTGCGGCGCAGGTTCCTCAGGCTCTTTAACTGCAGGAGCTTCGGCTTCACCCTTCTGCTCGGGTTCAGCGGCCGGCGCCGGACCACGTGCGACTTCCGGCTTACGCTGCGGGACCGCTTTCGGCCTGGGCACCCGCTTTCGATTACTGGCGATGTCCAGCGCAAAAATGAGCACGAGAAGGGCCAGAAGGCCGATAGAAATCCACTCTGCCGTCATAGTCTTACCATCTGTCTGAGTTGGGCGGGGCGAAAATGAAAGCCGACATTCTATCAGACTCGCTCGCCTAAGCGAGGGCCGCCGCATTATCGGCCCTGCGCGCGTTTCCGGTACCATATGTCGGGCAGAGAACCTCATCAAACCAGACAATCCCATTGCCGAACCGCCTGACCGGAGCAGCCTATGGCCCGACGAAAACCAGCGAACCGCCGCGCATCACCTTCTGCGTCCCGCACCAGCGGCACCGCTGGCATGGGTGAGCTTCGGATCATCGGCGGCGACTGGCGCAGTCGCAAACTACGCTTCCCCGACGCCGGCGGCGTCCGGCCCACACCTGCGCGCACCCGTGAAACTCTGTTCAACTGGCTGAACTATCAGCTGGCAGGGGCGGATTGCCTGGACCTGTTTGCCGGCTCCGGCGCCCTGGGCCTGGAAGCTCTGTCGAGGGGCGCCGGAACAGTCACCCTGGTGGACCATACGCCCGCCCTGGCCAGGGCGCTTCGTGAAAACCTGCGCCTGCTCAAATCCGACCGGGGTGAGGTCGTTTGCGACGATGTGGCGCATTACCTGGCAACGCGACAGCGGCCGCCAGTCGACATCGTGTTCATGGATCCGCCGTTTCGTCAGGGCTGGCTGGAGCGACTGCTCCCGCTGCTGGATGAGCAGCAATGGGTCAAGCCTGATGGATGGGTTTACGTGGAACACGAAAGTGAACGGGCGGCACCGACTGTGCCGTCGCACTGGCAGCTGCACCGGGAAAAAAGTGCCGGGCAGGTGACCTATTGCCTGTTCCGCGTGACCGGAAGCGATGACTGACCAGCCACAAAAAACCCCGCCGTAGCGGGGTTTTCAGCAACTGGCGCGTCAGGCAGCCGGACGCAGGGAATAGGCCCTCAGGTGAGCGGCGAAATCCTCCAGGTAACGAATGCCGCTGGCTTCCGCTTCCTTGCACCAGTCCATCAGCGCCTGCAGCTTGTCCTGCGGCTTCAGCCCACGCTGCCGCCACAACGCCTGGAGCTCATGGCTCTTCTCATAGATCTGACGGAGGATGGCGTTGCGCTCCAGCACCGTCTCCAGATGCTCTTTTTCACGGGGCTTGATCAGCGTGATTTCCCGGGACAGAAGCTGCTTGAGCTTGCGGTATCGGGGACGGATTTCATCATCCATCAAAGACTTCTGCTGGCGCAATACCGGTTCCATGACCCGCTTACGATACTGACGCATGATGTCGAAGCGGTTATTGGCAATAGCCTGTACCGTTTCAACGTCTACCTCCTGCTTGCCCGGCACGTAGTGAGCGATCGGCCGATAGCCCTTGGGTTTAGCCAGGCCAAAGAGCTGGAACAGGCGAATGTAACCCCAGCCGATGTCCACTTCGTACCAGCGACGGGACAGTTTCGAGGAATTCGGATAGGTGTGATGATTGTTATGCAGTTCTTCGCCACCAATCAGGATACCGATCGGAGAAATATTGCGGGCGTTATCCGCACACTCGAAGTTCCGGTAGCCAAAATAGTGACCGATGCCGTTCACAACACCGGCTGCCCAGACCGGGATCCACATCATCTGAACCGCCCAGATCCAGATGCCGTGAACACCAAACAGCAGCAGGTTGATCACCGCCAGCAAGGCAATCCCAAGAGCCTTGTGCCGGGTGTAGACGTTTCTTTCGATCCAGTCCTCGGGTGTCCGCTGACCGTAACGCTGCAGGGTTTCCGGGGTGGCGGACTGGGCATACAGTTCTGCGCCCTCCAGCAGTACCTTGCGAATACCCAGCACCACGGGGCTGTGCGGATCTTCTTCCGTTTCGCATTTCGCATGGTGTTTGCGATGGATGGCCGTCCACTCCTTGGTATTCTGGGCGGTGGTCAACCAGAGCCAGAACCGGAAGAAATGCGCGAGGGCCGGGTGCAGGTCCAGGGAGTTGTGGGCCGAATGCCTGTGGAGATAGAGCGTCACGCTGACGATCGTGACATGGGTAAGCGCCAGGGTGACCAGAATAAGCTGGGGCACCGACAGGTCAAGGAGACCGTTGAACCACATAATTTTTCCTCAAATTCAAATCTGCGGCCTGAAGCCGTTCGGCGGGCGATGAGTCCGGGGGATTCGCAAACACTCGAAGGGAACAAACCAATGTTGACACTTTAGCGTACAGCTGTTCGCCGCAACAACTGCATTTGGCCGTTATTTTGTTACTGATTACACTTATTGGCCTCAAAAAGTAACCACCTCACCAGGCCCGACCGGAGATCCTACGTGCCCGAATTACCCGAAGTCGAAACCACCCGCCAGGGCATTGCTCCTCACTGCGAGGGCCGAACGGTTACCCGGGTGACCGTAAGGAATCCGAAGCTCCGCTGGCCGGTGCCAGACGATCTCGCGGCACGCCTTGAAGGACAGACCATACGCGCGGTGGACCGGCGTGCGAAATACCTGTTCCTGGTGTTCGACCAGGGCACCGTTATCGTTCACCTGGGGATGTCCGGGAGCCTCCGGGTGATCACGGACGATACCCCACCGCTCACCCACGATCACATTGACCTCGCCCTCGATTCCGGCATCACGCTTCGTTTCAACGATCCGCGCCGGTTCGGCTGCTGGCTGTGGACCGACGCACCCCTCACCCATCCACTGATTGCACATCTGGGGCCCGAACCGCTATCCAGAGACTTCAACGGTCCACTGCTCTTCCGTCTGTCGCGCGGGAAGCAGACTCCGGTGAAATCGTTCCTGATGGATAATCATGTGGTGGTGGGCGTCGGCAACATTTACGCCAACGAGGCGCTGTTCAAGGCCGGCATTCATCCCCGGCGCAAGGCAGGCCGGATCAGCCTGGACCGATACCACCGGCTGGCGGAAGCGGTACGTGAAACCCTCAGCGCCGCCATTCTGATGGGGGGCACCACCTTGAGAGACTTCGTGAACAGCGACGGCAAACCGGGCTACTTCGCCCAGTCCCTGCTCGTTTACGGTCGGGGCGGCGAGCCCTGCAAGCATTGCGGTTCGCCGCTCAAGGAAATCCGGATGAACAACCGGTCAACGGTCTATTGCCCGAAGTGCCAGCGCTAGGACCTCACACAATGCACATTTTGCAACGAAAAATCGTTTGAAAATGCGCAAATATGATTCATAGTTAACAGAGGATTAATGCTTTCGGTCTAGAATAGGGGTGTGCTTTAAGTGGCGGGCCCGATGATCGATATTGCCAGATCGGAGCAAACAGGGCCGACAAGTTCAGGAGACAGTACAATGACCCGCAAGATCTACCGCACATTCATGGCCACAGTGGCAGCCTGCCTGATGGGCTTTTCTTCCATGGGTTACGCTCAGGCCGTCGACGAGACGCCGTCCGCCCTGGCCATGACCGGAGACGCCCTGTTCGTCCGTCCCGCGCTGCTGGCAACCACCATCATCGGAAGTGCGGTATACCTGGTATCCCTGCCCTTCTCGGCACTGGGCGGCAACGCCGGTGAAGCTGGCGAGGTCCTGGTAGTAGGGCCGGCAAAAGCGACGTTCGTTCGCTGCCTGGGTTGCACCCGGACTGGTCGCAAAGAAGACACGGTCAAACAGACGGACAACTGATCTGCGAATCCGTACTATTCCGGCTTGCCTCTGCAAGCCATCTTGGGCAGCCTGAAGAAAAGTTTCTTCAGGCTGTTTTAGTATGGTGAACTGGTCCCTCGTCGAGACGGTGTTCCTGGATATGGATGGCACCCTCCTCGACCTGCACTTCGACAATCATTTCTGGCTCGAGCATTTGCCGAAGCGGTACGCCGAGCACTTCGATCTTAATCCCGGGGATGCCAGGGATACCCTTATCCCGATGATCATGGCCGAGCGCGGCTCGCTCAACTGGTATTGCACGGATTACTGGAGCGAGAAGCTGTCGGTGGATATTACCGCCCTGAAAGCCGAAGTGGGTGACCGGATCGGCTATCGCCCCCACGTCATGGATTTTCTGGACGCCGTCCGGTCCGCCGGATTGCGCTCGGTCATCGTGACCAACTGCCATCCGGACCCGCTGGCACTGAAGATCCAGCGAACCGGGCTCGATCGCCATGTCGACGCCATCGTCTCCAGTCATGAACTGGGACGCCCCAAGGAGGACCCGGTGTTCTGGCAGGACCTCCAGTTAAGAACGCCCTACGAGGCACCCCGGACACTGATGGTGGATGACAGCTTCCCGGTACTGGAAAGCGCACTGGGCGCCGGCATCGGTCAGTGCCTTGCCATTCTGTCCCCTGACAGCCAGCAACCGGCTCGCGAACGGCACCCGGACATTCCGGGAATCCATCACTTTGACGAGGTGCTGCCCTCACTCCGGCAGCGATCCCCCCTGCCATCCGGGCGTTGAGCCGGTTATAATCTGACCATACGCTCATCAGGTGAGGAGACATGACGGCGAAAAGCGCTGAAGAACAGAAGGTAAGGCTGGACAAGTGGCTCTGGGCCGCCCGATTCTACAAAACCCGCTCCCTGGCGAAGGAAGCGATCGAAGGCGGGAAGGTGCACTACAACAGCCAGCGCACAAAGCCCGGCAAACTTGTGGAAACCGGCGCCAAACTGACCTTGCGCCTGGGCTGGCAGGAAAAGGTGGTGATTATTGACGGCATCAGCGACCGCCGCCGCGGCGCTCCGGAAGCCCAGACGCTTTACCACGAAACCGAGGACAGCGTGAAACGTCGTGAGGACCTTGCCTGGCAGCGCAAGACCATGCAGGCAGCCCAGCTACCACCCGCCCGACGCCCCAACAAGAAAGACCGCCGTGACATCCGGCGTTTCCGCGAGCAACAGGGCATTTGAGCCTTCGCGGCCGCATTGCATACCCGATATCTCGATTCCAGCAGTCAAATTCCAGGAGACAGACCATGGCATCCCGCGACCAGTTTCAACGTTTTATCTTTGAGCATAGCCAGGTGCGGGGTGCCTGGGTCCAGCTCGGCGAAAGCTACCGGGAAATCGGCAGTCAGGCACCATACCCGGACTCCGTCCGCCAGCTGCTAGGGGAGTCCCTGGTGGCGAGCGTACTGATGAGCTCCTCACTGAAATTCGAAGGCACGCTCTCCCTCCAGGCACAGGGCGAAGGCCCGGTTCGCACCCTGATGGCCGAATGCAGCCATGACCGCTATATCCGGGGATTGGCCCGCTTTGACGAACACTCCATGGCAGAGGAATCGTTCGAGGCGCTGCTGGGCGAGGGCCGGATGGCCATCACCATTACACCGGACAAGGGGCAACGCTATCAGGGCGTTGTCCCACGGGAAGAGAGCAACCTCGCCGGCTGCCTGGAAGACTACTTTGACCGCTCCGAGCAGATTGCCACCAGCCTGTTCCTGTTTGCCGACGACAACTGCGCCGCCGGCCTGATGCTGCAGCGCCTGCCGGGCCACACCGAGGAGGACGACGATCTCTGGGAACGCGTCAATCACCTCGCCCGCACCGTGGAAGCCGGCGAATTGCTGGAACTGGACAGCACCACGCTGCTCTATCGCCTGTTCAACGAGGAAACCGTCCGCCTGTTCGACAGCGAACCCGTCGCGTTCCGTTGCAGCTGTTCCCGAGAGCGCACCGAAAAGGCGCTGGAAGCGATCGGCAAGGACGAGTGCTACAGCATCCTCGAAGAACAGGGATCCATCGAGATGGATTGTCAGTTCTGTCATGCTCACTATCGCTTCGATAGAAATGATATTGATCACCTTTTCACCGGTCATACGCTACACTGAACACTCACCAAACATGGCTGAAAGCCACGCCTGGCGCGGCTTTCAGGGCAGTCGTTTTTTATCGGCGTCTCTGGCATAATAGCGCGCCTGAATTGACCCGATTGCTCAGTTTTCCGTCAATTTAACGGGGGGACGGTCTGGGCAATCACGAAGACATCCCGAGGGCGAGGTCGAAGTGAGCAACACTTATAATGATCTGAGTACAGCACGACTGGTCGAGCTGGCACTGGCACGTAACGAAGGCCAGCTGGCCAGCAACGGTTCACTGGTGGTCAAGACCGGTGATCGTACAGGTCGGTCCCCCATGGACCGCTTCATCGTCGAGGAGCCCAGCACCTCCGACGATATCCACTGGGGTCCGATCAACCGCCCATTCGACGCCGACAAGTTCGACGCCCTCTGGGACCGGGTGGAAGCCTACATTGCCGAGAAGGACCAGTTCGTTGCTCACGTGCACGTCGGTTCCGACCCGGAGCACTACCTGCCCGTGAAGATGACCACAGAAACCGCCTGGCAAAACCTGTTTGGCCAGAACCTGTTCATTCGCCCGGACACCTACAACGCGGCGGACAAACAGGAGTGGCAGATTCTCAACGCCGCCAATTTCGAGTGCGACCCGGCGCGTGACGGCACCAACTCCGACGGCTGTGTCATCATCAACTTTGCCAAGCGCAAGGTTCTGATCGCAGGCATGCACTACGCCGGCGAGATGAAGAAAGCCATGTTCTCGGTACAGAACTTCCTGCTGCCCGAGAAAGACGTTCTTCCGATGCACTGCTCCGCCAACGTCAGCGAGACCGGCGAGACCTGCCTGTTCTTTGGCCTGTCCGGGACCGGCAAGACCACCCTGTCTGCCGATCCGCACCGGTTCCTCATCGGTGACGATGAGCACGGCTGGGGCCCGGGTACCGTCTTCAACATCGAAGGCGGCTGCTACGCCAAATGCATCGACCTGAGCCGCAAGAACGAGCCCATCATCTGGGACGCCATCCGGTTTGGCGCCATCGTCGAGAATGTGGTGATCGACGAAGATACCCGGGTGCCCGACTATACGGACGTCTCCCTGACCGAGAACTCCCGTTGCGCCTACCCGCTGGAGCACATCGAGAAGCGCGTCATCGAGAACCGGGCGGGTGAGCCCTCCCACATCGTCTTCCTGACCTGTGACATGACCGGCGTCCTGCCCCCCGTGTCCATTCTGAATCCGGAAGCGGCGGCCTATCACTTCCTGAGCGGGTACACCGCACTGGTTGGCTCCACGGAAATGGGCTCCTCGTCCAAGCTGAAGTCCACGTTCTCCACCTGCTTCGGGGCACCTTTCTTCCCGCGGCCGGCCGGCGTATACGCCGAGCTTCTGATGAAGCGCATGGATGAGTTCGGCAGCAAGGTCTTCCTGGTGAATACAGGCTGGACCGGCGGTCCTTACGGCGAAGGCACACGTTTCAGCATTCCGACAACGCGCGCCATCATTGCCGCGATCCAGAATGGTGACCTGGACGATGCCGAAACCGAGCATCTGGACACCCTGAACCTGGACATCCCGAAACACGTGCCGGGTGTGGATACGCAACTGCTCAACCCCCGTCAGACCTGGGTGAGCGCTGACTACTACGACGGCAAGGCGCAGGAACTGATCAGTCAGTTTGTCGAGAACTTCAAGAAATTCGACGTAGCCGATGCCATCGTTGAGGCTGGTCCGAAGCTGAAATAAGTTTCAGCTCGAAAAAAAGGCGCCCTGCTCACGCACGGCGCCTTTTTTGTGCCTGATGGTCGGTCAGGCGTAGAACAGAAGCGGCACAAACGCTACGACCAGCAGGGACAGACCCATCGCGATCAGGGGCATGATGATTCGCTCATGGCGCTGGTAGAAGGTACCGGACTCCTGTTGCGCGGCAAGAATCTCGGCCTCGCCAACCACTTGCCTGGCCAGGAGGTGGTTCAGTGCCACCGGCGGACTGAGATAACCGAGTTCGAAGGCCACCAGTGTGACCATCCAGAAATGGATCGGATCGATGCCGCTGGAATAGGCGATATTGGCCACGGTCGCGGTCACCAGAATGACAGCGCCAAAGGCGTCCATGATCATTCCGAGCACCACCAGGATCGCCACCATCAACAGCATCGCCGACCAGGCGCTGTCGAAGGCCTGTGGAACGCTCTGCATGATGTGTGATCGCTCGATCACCCCTCCGATGCTGACTGACAGACCAAGCAGCAAAAGAAGTGCGCCGATCTCGGCGGTGGTGTCATTGGTCGCGCCACGCACACTGCGCTCAAGGCCCTGGTGATGGAGTTCACCGGACAGGCGCTGACGGTCTTTTTTGAGGCTGACGTGCTCGTAGACCAGGATTGCGAGCAGGATCACCGGCAGCAGACGGGGCGCCGAGAATTCATCCATTTTGACGTCGAGTGCGACGCGATAGAACAACACCACCCCGGCAATCACCAGCACATAGGGAACCAGGGGGCGAATAGCCTGCAGCATCGCCGGGACCGCCTCCGACACCGGGGCCAGATCGAACTGGCTGCGGCGGTTGACCGTCATGGCAACCAGGATGAACAAAGTCGACGTCAGTACGAAGACCCAGATGCCCCAGCCAAACAGTTCATCCGTGGTCACTTCGCGGTTGAGGTAGGCAATGACGACCACCAGCAGGCACGGCCGCAATACGACCCCAAGGGAGCCGGACATCGCGGTCGCAGCGAGCGCCAGTTGGCGACGGGCACCCGCCGCCCGCAGCTCACTGTAAATCACCGCGCCCGCGGCAATCACGAAGATCCCTGAAGCACCGGTGTAGGCGGTCGGTACCGCCGCTACGAGAACCGCGACCACCGCCAGCATTTCCGGTGGCAAGCGCCAGGGCCGGAACACATTGAACACCAGGGTGGCGAGGCGGGTCTGCTTCAGCATCATCCCGACCCAGACGTACAGGCCGACGTTCAGGAACATGTCCGCCAGCTCCATCATCTTGCCCAGATAGATGCCGATACCCGACGCATGGCCGATCAGTGCGAAATAGGTGCCAGAGATGAGGCACATGCCGGAATATAGCGGGACCGCCAGGAAGGCCTTGTTCAGGGTGCCGCCCTCCTTGAGGTCGTCGGGCACCCGGATCAGACGGTACAGACTGGCCAGGGTGAGGCAGGCAAAACCCGCGATCCACAGGTCATGCAGTAGAAGCTCAGCACTGGAAACCGAGGTTTCCGCCCCCAGGCTGGATTGCCGGAAAATCGCGCTGGATCCCAGCAGCATGGCATTGGCGATGGTCTGAATGGTGTAGGAAACCGTGTAATCGAGCCGGGTTTCCATGGCGCGCATTGCAATGTGGTGACGGGTCAGCGTGGCAGTGACCGCACAGAGCATGACCAGGATCACAAGAATGTATCGCTGGGACGACAGCCCGAACGCAATGGCATCTGCCACGAACAGTTCAACGGCGCGGTACGCCCGAACCGCGGGCGTCAACTGGTCTTTCAGAAGCTGGTAGGTCTGGTGGGCTTCCTGGCAATTGGCCACCGACCGTTCAATGGCGGTGCGGACTTCGGCCGGATCCTTCTGTTCAGCGCCAAGCAACGCGGCCATGGGATCGTCATCGGCGGGAGCTTTTGCCATTTCGGCGGCCACCGCTGCATCGATGTCCCGGGCCGGATCGCAGCTGGGCGCGACCGGATCCATCCTCAACTTGTAGTATCCGCTCCAGATCGCCTCTCCGGCCTGGAGCATTCGGTTATGGATATCGCTGCTGGTGGAAAAAAGGACGACTGCCAGCAAGAGCAGGCAGGCCGGCAGGGAAGAAAACCATTCCATACCCGTCCGGCGAAAACCGGCCCCCTGCATCAATGCGTCTCCCGAGGTCGTGTTCATCTACAGCAGATCGTCCAGACTCATGGTTTCCACGTCTTCCTTCTGGTCATCCCAGAAAGTTCCCAGCTGACCCAGCGGAGTCCGGTGCCCGGTGTTTTCCATCCAGAGCTGATCGGAGATGGCGACAATCATGTTGTTTGCCATGGCATCCACGAAACGCCAGTCCGGATTGGGTTCGTCTTCGTCCAGGGATTGGGCATGCTCCCGGATCACGTCCTTGACCATGGCCATATCACCCTTGTTCAGCGCTGCAATCGCGTGAAACACGTGGGGCAGTCGGACGCCTGCCTCTTCACCCTGCTTGTCGGCAATGGCAAGCCGTTCAAATGCGTCTTCACCCTGGGGTTTGGAGCCGGGGATCATGGCCCAGACGGTCGCTCTCAGCGCCATCGGTGCGCCCCACCACTTCTCGTTGCTCAGACAACCGGTGGCGCGAGCAACAATCGAACCGATGTTGGTCGGCACGCCAATCGATGACGTGGACTGGATCTGGGCGTTCAGGGCTTGCAGGCCGGAGAGCAGGCCCGCCATATAGATGAATTCGTCCATATCATCATCGAAATCCGGACATTCTCCGGAGCCGACATCGCCGTAATACGCCTTGTGATGTTTCCAGGCACTGAAATAGCGCTTCGCCGCCACGGAATAAGCCCGCTTTTCCCGAATCATGGCATCCTGCGCTTCACCCGCATTCATGGCATTCATCGCTGCCAGACTCTCCAGACCATATTCCCGGGCCTGCTCTTCAGCACACCCGCCGGACGACAGATACAGCATGACCGCCAATTGATCCGGTTCCGTGGTCACCCGCCCGAAAGACATCAGAAGGGGCGCCGTCGCCTTGCTCATGGAGCACCCCATGGCGACATCATCGGATTGCATCAGGTAGGGCACCGTGTGATTCCGTGAAAACCCCTGCATAACGTCGCCGGTGGTCTTGTAGACCATGTGATTGACGACGCCACAGCCACTCAGCAGCAGCCCGCCAATCACCGCACACAACAGCCGTAACGTGCTGGCATGTATGTCCAGGGAAGGACGGAAGGAAAACCGGATTGGGATCATGATTCCTGTACCTTTCTCTTCTTGTTCTGATGTCTTCGTGGCTCAGGCGCCCGCACATCCTGTAACAAACTGTAACCGGCGCATTATGACCAACAACGACGCCACTTTATGCGACCAGCCCCTCAAATGGCGATAACAGCCACACCCTGCAGCCCATCCGGGGTTTGCACATTCCCGGCCAAACCGCTATAGAAAAGGGGCGACAACGACAATAAAAGGAGTATTCAATGCGCAAACCTGAACTCGCCGCTGCCATTGCAGACCAGACCGGCATGAGCCGAGACAAGGCCAGTGAGGTCATCACGGCCTTTACTGATCAGGTGTCGGCTGCAGCCGCCCGGGGTGAGGACACAACCCTGATAGGATTTGGCACATTCAACATCCGCTCCCGAGAGGCTCGCAGTGGCCGCAATCCGCAGACTGGCGCCGCGATTCAGATCCCTGCCAGCAAAACCGTCGGGTTCAAACCCGGTAAAGCTCTCAAGGATGCCATCGGCTGATCGACCGGGTCCGTCCTGAGACGGGCCCTACTGTCACGACGAGGCGCACTCCGCCCGGCTGCCGTCCACCCGGCACCGAATTGCCTTCATCAGCTTGATCGCCCGCGGGTCATACACGCCGTCATCCAGAAGAGACAGGCGTACCTGACGCAGCATCTTGTTGTATTCCGAGATATCTTCCTGGGGCAGGTTCATCCAGACATTCTTCGGAATGTCGGCTTCCGCCTTGCTGATGATGCCGTACGCCTGATCCAGACGTTTGATCGATTCGTCACGGACCATCTGGCCGGCGTCATCCGGGAAGCGATTCCGGTGAATAATCACCTGGAAGTTCATGTACGCCAGTGCGTACTTGAAGATACCACCGTTGGGCGTCACGCCTTTGTAGAGTTCCAGGGGCTCGTAGGCAACGGCCGGTGCGTAGGCGAGATCGACGCTGCCATTGTTGAATTTGCCGGCAAAATTCGCGGAGTTGGAACCGACCACGGAGGCGCCCACATGGCGGACCATGCGAACCGATGCCGTGTCGTAGTCGAGCGTCGCAATCCGCTTGCCCTGCAGTTTTTCCACAGTGTCGATGGAGCGATCGCGGGTGTAGAGATAGATGGCGCCCGCCGGGAACAGGCCTGCGACCTCGTAGGGACCGTCCACCAGGAAGGGGCGAGCCTTGGGCTGACTGAGGGTGTTGTAGAGCAGTCGCATCTCCTGCTCTCCGGGCACGGCGCCCATGGCCTCGAGGCTTCCGGTGAACTTGTTGAATTCACGGGCCCGGGTTCCGGTCAACAGTACGGCGTCACACTGGCCGGCCTTGAAATCCTCGGCCGCCACCTTTTCATCGGTATAGGCTCTGAGATCCAGTTTGATGCCGTGTTGCAGCGCGACCGGCTGGAACGTCTTGGTGATGGCAAACAGTGGCCCATTGGCACCGACCGGGTCAAAGACACAGAAACTACGTTCCAGAACCTTGCCCTGAGCCTGGGCCAGAGAGGGAAGAAAGAGACTGCTGAGCAGAAGGGCCGCGACAGCCCTCCATTGCAAGCGTTTTGCAGATTTCACGGGATGACTCCTGAATTATTATTGTCGGGCCCCGGAACCTCCAGATGTTCCGGCACGGCCACGCATTCCTTGTCCGACCTTAGGTCGACGGCCATAAGGATACGTTGGCACCAGTGCCTGCCATCAAGGTCTTTTCGGCAAAACGGGAACAAACTGTGATGGTGTCGACAGAGGCGGTACTACCCCTGCCGCATTTCTGCTGTCAGGCGGGCAGTGACTCCCAGGCCTTCCGTCCCTCCACCAGGGTCAGCCGAACGACACCGGGCAGATTCCGATTTTCAACCGGAACATGACGCCCTGCGGATACGAGCGTGCGCTCGTTCGCCTGCCAGGTCGCGGCCGGATCGAACAGGCAGAGATCCGCCAGCTCCCCTTCGGCGATGGCTGCGCTTCGGTCAATCACAGAGGCCGGGCCCGAGGTCAGTGCCCGGATCAGTTCCGGCAACGTCAGTTCGTCCCGATTCACCAGTTCCAGCCCCAGAGACAGCACACTTTCGATGCTCGACAATCCCGGCTCGGTCGCGGCCAGGGGAGCCTGTTTCGCGGCCGAATCATGCGGCTGATGCTGGCTCACAATCGCATCGATCGTACCGTTGCGCACACCACCAACCAGAGCCAGCCTGTCGGCTTCTGAACGCAAGGGGGGACGGACATGGAAGCGACCATCAAAGCCGGCCAGCGCTTCCTCGGTGAACACCAGTTGGTGCATGGCCACGTCCGCCGTTACCTGGATACCCCGCTGACGGGCTTCGGCCAGCATGTCGACACTGCGCGCACAGGAGAGCTGGCTCAGGTGCAATCGAACGCCGGTTTCCTCGGCCAGAAGCAGCAACTCCATAACGGCGGCAGTTTCCGCGACTTCCGGTATGCCCAAAAGCCCGAGTCGCGAAGTGACCAGGCCATCGTGGGCATAGCCGTCGGCGGCCAGCGACTGGTTCTCCGGATTGAACATCACCGTCAACCCGAAGGTCTGGGCATAGGCCATGCACCGTCGGAGGATCCGGGCGTTGCGCACACCGCGGGAGCCATTGCCCACCGCAATACAGCCGGCGCTCTTCAGGCCCGCCATATCGCTGAGCAAGTCGCCTTCAAGGCCACGGGTAATGGCGCCGATGGGCAATACCCGCACGACAGCGCGGCTGGCTGCTCCATCGCGGATCAGGTGGGTGACAGCGCCGGAATCGTTGACTGGCGATGTTTCCGGTGAGGCACAGACGGTGGTGAAGCCGCCGTGGGCCGCCGCCCGGGTTTCAGACGCAATATTGCCCTTCTGGCCATTGCCCGGTTCCCGCAGGTTGCAGCACAGATCGACCAGACCCGGCGTCAGGACCCAGCCATCGGCCTTGATCACTTCGTCCGCCTGAACGTCCAGGGCCTTGGCGCCCAGTGCCTCGATCCGGCCGTTGCGGATCAGCAGTCCATCGTTGCTGCGGTCCAGGCCCGTGCCATCCACCAGGCGCCCACCGGTCACGAGGATACTGCCGGCGGAAGGATTGATGGAGTTGTTCATGCCTGCGCCCTCTCACTCTGTTGCATCTGCCTGTCCGCCACCTGACCTCCCATCGCCATGGACATGACCGCCATCCGAACCGCAATACCATTGGTGACCTGGTTAAGAATGACCGATTGTGGTCCATCCGCCACCGCCGATTCGATCTCAACGCCCCGGTTGATCGGCCCGGGATGCATCACGATGCACTCCGGATGCGCCAGTGCCAGCTTTTCGCGGTTGAGGCCATACAGACGGTAGAATTCACGCTCGCTGGGCAACAGCGCTCCCTCCATCCGCTCCTTCTGCAGCCGCAACATGATCACCACATCCAGATCCTTCATGCCCCGGAGCATGTCGTACTCCACCGTGCAGCCCAGGCTCTCGACATCCTTGGGCAGAAGCGTCCCCGGAGCGATCACCCGGACTTCCGCAGCGCCCAGTTCGTTCAAGGCGCGAATCTGTGAGCGCGCAACCCTCGAATGCAGAACGTCCCCGACAATGGCCACCCGCAGCCCCTCGAAACTGCCCTTGTGCTGGCGAATGGTGAGCATATCCAGCATGGCCTGGGTCGGATGGGCGTGACGGCCGTCACCGGCATTAATGATGGCAACACCGGGTGTCACGCTCTCGGCGATAAAGTGCGGCGCACCACTCTGTGAATGACGCACCACAAACATGTCGCTGGCCATTGCTTCGAGATTCAGCAGGGTATCGGATAACGACTCACCCTTGGACGTGGCGGAGGTACTGATATCGAGGTTCAACACGTCGGCCGACAGCCGCTTCGCTGCCAGTTCGAAGGTACTGCGGGTGCGGGTACTGGATTCGAAGAACAGATTGACGACGGTTCGGCCCCGCAACAGCGGGACTTTCTTGATGGTCCGTTCACCAACCTCGATGAAGGAATCCGCAGTATCGAGGATGTCCGTCAGCAGTGAACGGTCCAAGCCGTCCAGAGTGAGGAAGTGCCGCAACTGACCATCCCGGGTCAGCTGCAAGTGGTTCGGGGAGCGGTCGTTTGCGGTCATGGGTCGCCTGTATGCTCTGTTGCGGTTCGAAGTCGCGGGTCAGTGTCCGGTTTCCTGGAGCTCGATGCGCAGGGGATCGGGGCCCCGCAATTTCACCCGCTGATTGGCATCCAGTTCCAGCGTGCGACCGGTGACATCGGGCTGAATGGGCAGCTCCCGGGCACCAAGGTCGATCAGGGTGGCCAATATGATACTGGCCGGCCGGCCATAGTCGAAAATTTCATTCATGGCGGCACGAATGGTGCGGCCACTCATAATCACGTCATCGATCAGCAGGATATCCCGGCCCTCGGTATCGAATGGAAGGCTGGACGGTTTTACCCGGGGATTCAGGCCGATCCGGCTGAAGTCGTCGCGATAGAACGAAATGTCCAGCTCCCCGATGGGGCCCTCGATGCCGAGCCGTTTGGCGAGGACATCGGCAAGCCAGACACCGCCGGTGCGGATACCGATCACAACCGGATCCGCCACCTGCCGATCCTCGATCATCCTGCGAAGTCCGTTTTCCAGCTGGTCCAGCAACTGGTTGATATCAAGCTGTGCGGTCATTACGTCCTCGCAGTGTCCTATGGCCGGTTTCAGAATTGACCGGCGCCATTATCCTGTTCCCGGAACCAGGTTTCCAGAATCAATACCGCCGCGCGATCATCAACACCATGGCGGCCGAAGTCCCGACTGCCTCCGGCCGCCATAACGTCGCCCTTGGCCTCGAAACTCGTCAGGCGCTCATCCACCATTTCGACCTCGAAATGGAAGCGACCGTGAATCCGTTTGCCGAACTTGCGGGCCCGGGCACACATCTCGTTCTCGGAATCGTCCATGTTCAGGGGCAAACCCACCAGAACCAGGTCGGGCTGCCATTCTTGCAGGAGCTTTTCGATCACGGTCCAGTCAGGAATACCATCCCGGGCGGGAATCATCGCCACCGGTTCGCCGCGTCCCAGCATTTCCTGGCCCGCAGCCACACCAATCCGGCGGGTACCGTAGTCAAAGGCCAGAACCCGGCGGCGCCCACGCTCAGGCATGTCCCACGGACTCCGTGAGCTGGTTTAGATCGATCCCAAGAAGCTTGAGGACGGCCTGGTACCGTTCCTCCGCCGGCGTACGAAAAAGAATATCGGTATTTGCAGGGCAGGTCAGCCAGGCATTGCTACCCAGCTCCTCTTCGAGCTGCCCCTCACCCCAGCCGGAATAGCCCAGTACGACCAGGAACTCCTCAGGCCCGGTGCCACGCCCGATACCGGATAGAATGTCGCGGGATGTCGTCAGGAACACATCCTCAGTCACACTGGCGGTGTTCTGCCAGCCCGTGCCTGGCGGGTGGAGCACGAACCCTCTCTCCTGCTCCACGGGCCCCCCATTGAACACCGGAAGATCGAGCTCACTCCCTTCCATGTCCAGCTGCTCCAGGATTTCTCCCAGAGTGATCTCGAGGGGCTGGTTGATCATCAGGCCAAGGGCCCCGTCATCGGAGTGTTCACACAGGTAGATAACCCCGCCGTGGAAGCGGGGGTCGGCGAGCCATGGCGATGCCACCAGAAAATGGTGCCGCAGGCTGTTGGGAGATTCCTTGGTTGCCGTCATCCGGATGTCAGCCCCCGTTTCTGGAAGGACCAGGTTCGAATGATTTCCAGCTCATCCACGTCGTCGGCCATATCCTCGGGGAACGGCGCGAACGGCGCTGCCATGCGGACGATCCGGATGGCAGCGTCATCCAGCACACGACTGCCGGACGACTGGAGAATGGCCACTTCCTTGATTGTGCCATCTTTCTTGAGAGAAACCAGCATTCTCAGAGTCCCGTAAATGCCAGCCTGGCGGGCTTCCGTGGGGTAGTTGATGTTGCCGACCCGGGTCACCTTGCTGACCCAGTTCTGTACGTACCACGCATTGGTGGATTTGAGCGTTGATGCCGCCGTCACCCGCATGACTCGCGGCTTCCGCGCATAAGCCCGTTGTTGCGCATCAAACCTGGCCTCCAGGGAGGCGATCTCCAGGCTCCGCTCCATCAGGCTTTTCTTTTTCTTGACCGGCAGATCCTCGGGCTTGGATTCCTGATCCGGGGGCGCCACCTTGCGATCGGACTTGCCCGTGGTCTGCACCACAGGCTGCTGCTGGCGCTTCACCGGTTCGGTCTGTGCCGGCGGTTCGGGCTGGACCTGGACCGGTTCCGGCTGACTGACCTCTGCCGGTTGGGGCGTGGTCATTTCCTGGGGCTTTTCTTCCGTCCCGCTGCCCTTCTGGTTGGTCTGGGCCAGGAAATCCGCCTTGTCCGGCGCCTTCTCGTCATCAAACTGGGACAGGGTAATTTCCATGGTCTGCGCCGACTTGCTGGGCGGCTCCGGCGCAAAGGTAATACCCAGCACAATAACGGCGTGCACGGCCAACGCCATGAACAGGGTAAAGGAAAACCGGTCAAAATCGCTTACCTGAACTGCCATTCCTGATCCTGTCGTTGGCCCTGCATTTGCCTCATTCCGTCAGTCACGCCTGCTTGAGGCGCTTCTCAATTGCGTCCATCAAAAGGCCCCCGATATCAATGCCGAAAGCCGTATCCAGTTCACGGATACAGGTGGGGCTGGTGACGTTGATTTCGGTCAGATAGTCACCGATAACGTCGAGGCCAACGAACATAAGCCCCTTGGCCTTGACCACCGGCGCCACGCGGGCACAGATTTCACGGTCCCGGGCGGTCAGCTCCCGACCTTCACCGCGACCACCGGCTGCCAGATTACCGCGATTCTCTCCCTGGGAAGGAATACGGGCAAGGGCATAGGGCACCGGCTCACCCTCGATCAGCAGGATGCGCTTGTCGCCATCGACGATTTCGGGAATGTACTTCTGGGCCATGGCCTGGTGAGTGCCATAGTTGGTGAGCGTCTCGATGATCACCCCGAGGTTGAAGTCGTTTTCCCGGACCCGGAAGATCGAATGTCCGCCCATGCCGTCCACGGGCTTCATGATGATGTCCCCATGCTCGGCGTAAAAGTCACGGAAACGCTGGGCGGAGCGGCTGACCAGCAGCGGCGGCGTCAGGTCTTCGAACTGGGTCGCGAAGAGCTTTTCATTGCAGTCCCGCAGCGTTGCCGCCGGATTCACAACCAGTGCGCCTTGTTGCTCTGCGGCTTCCAGGATGTAGGTCGCCATCAGGAACTCACGGTCGACAGGCGGATCCTTGCGCATCAGGATCACATCGAGATCGCCGAGCGCCCGCTCCTGGCTGCCCCCGAAACTGAACCAGTTCTCCGGATCCATGTGGACCATCAGGTCCCGGGTGTGTGCCATGGCCCGGCCACCATCCAGATACATGTCCGGCAGCTCCATGTACTCCAGTTCCCAGCCGCGCTTCTGGGCCGCCAGCAGCATGGCCAGTGAACTGTCTTTCTTGAAATGGATATCTTCTATGGGATCCATCACGATCCCGACTCGGACTGTCATAGGTTCTGTTCAGCTCCTGGACGTTGAAAACACGAACCGGTCAACAGAGCGGACCGGGTGGAAAGTGCTATGCTGAGACGACAGATGGTATTGTACCCGAGCCACGAATGCATCCGGAGATATCCTCAGGCAAATACGTGACGTCGCAGGCACAAGTACATTTGGTCACAAACAAATACTTTTTATATCGCCATTGATATTCTATAACTGATCGGGGTTTATAGAAGAACCTGTAGGTTTGTGATACAAACCCCTGTTCGAAAACAAGACAGTCGCTGAGCGCAAGGCAGTTGGACAATGGATGACAACTTCGAGAATCTGAAGATCATGGTGATCGACGACAGTAAAACCATCCGTCGCACCGCAGAAACACTCCTCAAGAAAGTAGGTTGTGAAGTCATCACAGCCACCGACGGCTTTGACGCTCTGGCCAAAATCGCCGATTCCCAGCCGGACATCATTTTTGTCGATATCATGATGCCCCGCCTGGACGGCTACCAGACCTGCGCACTTATCAAGAACAATTCCTCTTTCAAAAAGACGCCGGTTATTATGCTCTCCAGCAAGGACGGTCTGTTCGACAAGGCGAAAGGCCGCATCGTCGGCTCGGACCAGTACCTGACCAAACCCTTCAGCAAGGACGAGCTGCTCAACACTATCCGCCAGTATGTCCCCCAGGCGGAACAGTAAACCTGCTGAGACCAAGAACCATCGAGGAAAACATGGCCCGCATTCTGATTGTTGATGATTCCCCTACCGAGGTTAAGAAGATTTCCACCATTCTGGAAAAGCACCAACACGAAGTGCTGACCGCCGACAACGGCGCAGATGGTGTCGCCAAGGCCCGCGCTGAAACGCCGGACCTGGTACTCATGGACGTGGTCATGCCTGGCCTGAACGGCTTTCAGGCGACCCGCCAACTGACCCGGGCACCGGAAACCGCTTCGATCCCTGTCGTCATCGTGACCACCAAGGACCAGGAAACCGACCGCGTATGGGGAACCCGTCAGGGCGCCAAGGGTTACCTGGTCAAACCGGTTAACGAAGACGATCTGATCAAGACCATCAACAGCCTGATCGCCTGATCCCCAACCTTGGAGTACGCATGTCCGCCCAGGCCGCCCCTTTCGCCGTTCTGACGGATATCGCCCAGCGCAGCCGGCGCATGGCCGCCGGCCTGCCGGAACAGCAGGAGGCCGTTGCGCTGTGGAACGGTATCGGCTTTGTCCTGTCGGGTGAACGTTACGTGGCTCCCATGGGTGAAGTCACCGAAATCCTGCACGTACCCCGCTTCACCCACATTCCGGGTGTTCGTCCGTTTCTGCTGGGGGCCGCCAATGTGCGCGGTCGCCTGCTACCTCTGGTAGACCTTGCCGGCTTTTTCGACATCCCCCGCTCGTCCCGTAGCCAGCGGGAGCGTCGGGTGCTGGTGGTTGAGCAGGGCGACGTGTTCAGCGGATTGGTAGTCGACAGTGTATTGGGGATGCAGTACTTCGCATCCGATAGTTTCCGGGACGCCCCCGAGGGCGTTCCGGACAGCGTTCGTCCGTTCGTAAACGGCGGTTACGAACGCAATGAAGAAGTCTGGAAAGTGTTTTCGGCAGCAGATCTTGTGGCCGACGAACGCTTTCTGGACGTAGCACAGTGGTAAGGGTGGTGACACTGGCAGGAACATCACCCTGACCGTCTGAAGCCCGCAAAAACAAACTTGCCAATTTTTGAAAAGGCCGGGAGCCAGAAAATGAAAAACAGAGCCGGAAGACTCGGTATGGGACAGGGGGGCAACAAACTGATTGCCGGCCTGATCGCCGCACTGATCGCACTTACCGTCCTGCTCGTTGTAGTGCTGTTCATCATCAACCGCGACAGCCAGAACGACCAGCGATACATCGCCCACACCGCGGAACTGCGGGTACTTTCCCAGGCCATCGCGAAAAACGCGACCGAGGCCGCGGGTGGTACCGCATCAGCATTCGACCAGCTGCGCAGCTCCCGTGACAAGTTCCAGAAACTCTGGACCTACGTCACCGAGGGCAACCCGGAAACCGGCCTGCCAGCCAGCGACATGGCCCAGCAAAGCGGCGTTCAGAAAACCTGGGACGCCGTCCGTGAAAACGCGGACAAGGTGCTGTCAACCCAGGAAGCGGTACTCGGCCTGCATGAAGTAGCCCAGACGCTGAACGAAAACATTCCGCAGCTCCAGGTCGAGTACGACGATATCGTACAGATCCTGCTCGACAACAACGCACCGGCCGAACAGGTTGCCCTGGCACAACGCCAGTCGCTGCTCGCCGAACGGATCGTTCGCTCGGTCAACAACGTTCTTTCCGGTGACGAAGACGCGGTTATCGCAGCCGACCGTTTCGGTCGCGACGCCAACCTGTTCGGTCGGGTACTGGACGGCCAGCTTAATGGCAATGAAGCCATGGGTATCTCCAAGGTAACCGACGAAGACGCCATTTACGGTCTCGAGGCGGTACAGGAACTCTTCCAGTTCGTTTCCCAGAACGTTGACGCCATCCTTGAGGCTTCTCCCGACCTCTTCAAGGTGCGTACAGCCGCCAGCGGCATCTTCGACAACTCCGAGCTTCTTCTGTCTGAACTCTCCACCCTGGCGGATCAGTTCCGGAACCAGTCCGGCTCCCGCCTGATCAGTCCGACCCTGGCCTTTGTCATTCTGGCCGCCATGGTCGCGATTGTCGTCTTCATCGGTCTCGCGCTCTATCGGGAAGCCCAGGCGCGCCTGGCAACCACCCAGGAACAGAACGAGCAGAATCAGAACGCGATCCTGCGACTGCTGGACGAATTGGCCGACCTCGCGGACGGTGACCTGACGACCGAGGCCACGGTAACCGAGGACTTCACCGGTGCCATCGCCGACTCCATCAACTACGCGATCGACCAGATGCGCGGGCTGGTACAGGCGATTCGTGGTACCGCCGTGCGAGTAGCCTCAGCGGCCCAGGAAACCCAGGCCACGGCCATGCACCTGGCGGATGCTTCCGAGCACCAGGCCCAGGAAATTGCCGGCGCCTCCGCGGCGGTGAACGAGATGGCCGTGTCCATCGACCAGGTATCCTCGAACGCTGCTGAATCCTCCGCGGTTGCGGAGCGGTCGGTTGCGATCGCGAAGAAAGGCGCGGAAGTGGTACAGAACACCATCCGCGGCATGGACAACATCCGGGAGCAGATCCAGGAAACCTCCAAGCGGATCAAGCGACTGGGTGAATCCTCCCAGGAAATCGGTGACATCGTATCCCTGATCAACGACATCGCCGACCAGACCAACATCCTGTCCCTGAACGCCGCGATCCAGGCCTCCATGGCCGGTGATGCAGGCCGGGGCTTCGCGGTGGTTGCGGACGAAGTACAGCGATTGGCGGAACGTTCCTCTGCAGCAACCAAGCAGATTGAAGCGCTGGTCAAGACGATCCAGTCCGATACCAACGAAGCGGTTATCTCCATGGAACACACCACCGCCGAGGTGGTCCGTGGTGCCCGTCTGGCCCAGGACGCGGGTATTGCGCTCGAGGAAATCGAGAACGTATCCATGTCCCTGGCGGAACTGATCCAGAACATTTCCAACGCCGCACGTCAACAGTCGTCTTCCGCGGCCCACATTTCCAATACGATGAACGTCATCCAGGAAATCACGTCCCAGACCTCGTCCGGTACCAACGCAACCGCGAAGTCTATCGGTAACCTGGCGGAAATGGCCTCCGAGCTCCGGTCTTCCGTTGCCGGCTTCACCCTGCCGGAAGAGGACGTGGTCGACGAAGAACAGGAAGAAGACAGCGACGTTCCGGTGGTGGGCTGATTCGCGGCCCCGGGCAGTTGACGGTTTATGGCGAATACGCATAACAGCCTGTCACCGGCCGAAGGTCTCTGGTCACTGCGCCGACTCCCCGATATGGACGAGGCGCAGTTCACCCAGTGGCAGACCCTGCTGGAACATCGCACCGGTATCACGCTGTCCTCGGAGCGCCGATCGTTTCTGGAGACCAATCTCGGTATCCGGATGAGGGAAATCGGATGCAGCAGCTACCAGGCCTATTACGAAAAGATCGTTTCCGGGCCGGATGCTGTTGTCGAATGGTCGACGCTGGTTGATCGGTTGACCGTTCAGGAAACCCGGTTTTTTCGAGATCCCGACGCATTCCGACTGGTGTCGGACTATGTCATAACGCGGCCCAGGGAACAGCTGAGGAGACGGCCACTGGAAGCCTGGAGCGTAGGCTGCTCAACCGGCGAGGAGCCCTACACGCTGGCCATGGTCCTGAACGACTGCATGAGTCAGCTTGAACTGCCGCCCCTGTTCGGAGTCACCGGCTCGGATATCAGTAAACCCGCGATCGACAAGGCGCGACGCGGACAGTTCAACGCCCGCAAGTTGCTGGGTATGAACGAGGAGTTGAAAGAACGGTATTTTCGCCCCTCGGAGCGGAACACCGTTGAGATTGTGAACAACCTTCGGGATCGGGTGTGCTTTACCAGGCTCAATGTTCTGGACCTGGCCGGCGCACCGATGCACGGAATGAATATTATCTTTTGCCAGAATCTGCTGATCTATTTCCGCCGCTGGCGCCGGCGGGAAATCGTCAAACGACTGGCAGAGCGGCTGGCGCCCGGGGGATTACTGGTGCTGGGCCAGGGTGAGTTGACCGACTGGCAACCGCCCGGCCTCCAGCGGGTACCCTCGGAACATGTTCTGGCGTGGATCAAACGCCAGACCGACGAAGAATAACCGGAGTGGTTATGGGCAATCACCATGACAGCATCGCCCTGGACTGGGTTCGGGGCGAAATACAGGACACGCTGACCCAGGGCCAGCATGCCCTAGAAGCGTATGTCGAGAACCGTGACGACACCGCGCGCCTGCGCTTCTGCCTGAATTATCTTCACCAGGTCCATGGCACCCTTCAGATGGTGGAGTTGTACGGTGCAGCCCTGCTCACCGAGGAAATGGAAAAGCTTACCCAGGCCCTCCTGAACGAATCCGTCACTAATGTCGACGAAGCTGTTGACGTTCTGATGCAGGCGATTCTGCAGCTGCCCCAGTACCTGGAGCACCTGACGACCAGCCGGGATGATTTCCCGATGGTACTGCTTCCTTTGCTGAATGACCTCCGCGCCGCACGCGGTGAATCCCTGCTTTCGGACACCTCCCTGTTCAAACCGGACCTGAGCCGCGCACAGATCCGGGTCACCAGCAAGTCGGCTCAAAGACTGCAGGACCCAAAGGTCCTGGGCCATGTCCGCAAGCTCCGGCAGATGTACCAGTTTGCGCTGGTGGGAGTGGTGCGGGAAGAAGACCTGACCGCCCAGTTCGAGTACCTGCAAAAGGTGATCGCCCGCCTGATCCGTTTATGCCAGAAAACCCCTCAGGGCGAACTGTGGAAAGCGGCCGGAGCCTTTATTGAAACCCTGCAGGCACAGGTGAACCCGGTCAATGCCGCCGTCAAATCGCTGCTTCGCGAACTGGACAGTGAAATTCGCCGACTGATCGATGAACACGCCACCATCCTGCAGGAGCCGGCGGCCGAGGCCCTGCTCAAACACCTGCTGTATTACGTGGCCCGAGCCCGGGATCTCGACTCCCCTCAAGTTGTCGCTATCCGGAACGATTACCAGCTGAACGACGCGCTTCCGTCCGTTGACGATGTCGACGCCGCTCGCACCCGAGTGTCCGGCCCCGGCCGGGAAGCGATCCATTCCGTGGTCAGCGCCCTGAATGAAGAGCTGGCCAAACTGAAGGATCAGCTGGACCTGTTCGTACGATCAGAACAGCGCCAGAATGCCGAGCTCGAGGAGCTCCTGCCCGGGTTGCGCCAGGTGGCCAACACCCTGGCCGTCCTGGGACTGGGCATTCCCCGGAGAGTGGTCAGCGAACAGGTCGAGTTGGTGGAGAAACTCTCGGCCCAGGCCGATCTGGTCGACGATGGCACATTGATGGACATTGCCGGGGCACTGCTGTACATCGAAGCCAGTCTGGCCGGTCTCGATACCGACCGGCAGACGGATCAGCAGGGAGAAGAGGACACCGGCAGACTCCAGCCTGGTTCCCGTGAACTCGGGGAGGCCAGCTCCGCACTGCTTCGGGAATCCCGGAATACGCTCGAGCAGGTCAAATCTGCCATCGTGAACTTCATTGCATCCCAGTGGGACACCCGTGAAATCGAGCATGTTCCTGGCCTGCTGCACAGCATCCGTGGCGGCCTGAGCCTGATTCCTCTGGATCACGTTGCCGACATGCTCGCGTCGGCGGAGCGCTACATCACCGACGTTCTGCTGGGCGGAAAGCAGGTACCCGACTGGAAGCAGCTCGACACCCTCGCCGACGCGGTAACCAGCATCGAGTACTATCTTGAGCGACTTGCCGAAGGGATCGGAGAGAATGATGGCGTTCTCAGGGTAGCCGAAGACAGCCTCGCTTCGCTCGGCTTCCCCATTGGCAGTGAGCCCACCTGGCAGGCCGACACCGAAGAGCCGGAGCTGCCGACGCTGGAAGACACCACGCCGGAGCCCGCCCCCGAAGCAAGCTCCAGCAAGGGCTCGGACGACGAACTGCTGGACGACGAGATCCTGGGCAT
Source organism: Marinobacter koreensis (assembly GCF_023156285.1). Taxonomy (GTDB): domain Bacteria; phylum Pseudomonadota; class Gammaproteobacteria; order Pseudomonadales; family Oleiphilaceae; genus Marinobacter; species Marinobacter koreensis. Next base: position 406,528 of record NZ_JAKZAJ010000002.1, read on the forward strand.
TTTCGTCGAGGAAGCCGGCGAAGTACTCGAAACCATCCACGAATATTACCCCCGTCTGCGCCAGGATCACGACGATCGCGAAGCACTGACGGAAGTCCGCCGGGCGTTCCATACCCTCAAGGGCAGTGGCCGGCTTGTGGGTGCTACCAGCATTGGCGAACTCGCCTGGTCCATCGAGAACCTGCTGAACCGGGTCATTGACCAGACCATCAAGCCCACCGATGACCTGTTTACCCTCATCGACGAAGTGAACACGCGGATTCCGGCGCTCATCCGCGAATTCCAGGACGGGCATTCCGACGGCGATGTCCAGGCCTTGATCGAGCGGGCCGAAGCCATGGCGGACACTCGCCGTGCAGACACCGAACCGTCCCCGGAAATGTCCGGACCGGCGGAGGAAGCATCGTCAGAGGCTGCTGAGGCCGAAGTCCCGGCGACCGAAACCGACACACCGGCCGGTGCGGATCAGGCAGCAGAAGACGATGACGACCTGATCGACGATGAAATCCTTGAAATCTTTATAGAGGAAGCCGGCGAGGTACTCGATACCATTCGCGAATACCTGCCCATGCTGCTGCGCCAGCACGACGACCGAAGTGCTCTGGCAGAAGTCCGCCGCGCGTTCCACACCCTCAAGGGCAGCGGTCGCATGGTAGGCGCTTCCGTCGTGGGTGAACTGGCCTGGTCGGTTGAGAACATGCTGAACCGGATCATCGACGGCAGCATTTTCATGAACGATGACATCGCCCGATTACTTGAGGATGTCACTGGCACCCTGCCGGAACTGGTCGAGGATTTCGAAAAACGTCGCGCCCCCTCCGTGGATACCTCTGCCCTGGAAGCCAGGGCCAAAGCTCTGGCCAACGGCGAAATTCCGGATGCCAGCGATATGCCTGCCGGGGAAGCGCCGCCACAGAATCTGTCCGAGGCGAGCACCGAAGAAGCAACCGAAGAAAGCCCTGAAGATCTGGACGATTCGGAGGTGGACCCGGTTCTGCTGGATATTTTCCAGAGTGAAACCGAAACCCATCTGGCGACACTCAAGGATTACCTGGCTGCAGCTGGCGACAAGTCCTCCGTGTCCTATACCGACGACCTGTCCCGGGCACTGCACACTCTCAAAGGCAGTGCGCATACTGCCGGCATCGAACCGATCGCCCGTGTGATCACCCCCCTGGAACGGTTCGTCAAGGAATCCCGTGCCCAGAACAAGCGTGCCGACCAAGACGTTCTCGAACTGATTCAGCAGGCCTGTACCTTCCTGACCCAGGGACTGGCCCAGATTCGTGAAAATCCCCAGGCCCCTCTCGAAGGTACCGACGAATTCCTCTCCAGGCTGGAACAGATTTCGGAAGCCACGTTGCACGCGGCCAGAGAGCCAGATGCCGAAGAACCGGCCAGGCAGGAAGAATCCCAACTGGTTCTGCTTTTCCTGAACGAGGGCCTGGATATCGTTCTGGATGCCGATCGCATCCTGGGAAGCTGGGCCGAGAATCCGTCTGAAACCGGGACACTGCGTCAGTTGCGTGACGAATTGGACCAGCTGACCCTGGGTGCGGCCGATGCGGGTCTTCCGGATGTGTCGGCACTGGCCGGCGCATTACGCGATGTCTATGCCACCAAGGCAGATCAGACCACGGCGCCGGACGAGGCGTTCTTTACGATTGTCGAGGACGCCCACGAGCAACTGATCAACATGATGGACCAGGTGGCTGCAGGCCTGGCCACGGAATCCGACGACAACCTGCTGGCCCAGCTGGAAGCACTGGCAGAACCGGTCCCAGAGACAGCTGATGACGAACCGGAACCCGTTCCGGAAGAACCGGATGCGTTCGATCAGGAGTTTACCGGCGATCTGGAAGAAATCGATCTGAGCTTCGACATGGACGAGCTCGAGTCGTCTGGAACCCCGGAATCCACATCGGACACGCCGGAACCCCCACCCCTGCCGGAAACCAGTGAATCCGATGAAGAGCTGGACCAGGAACTGGCGGAAATTTTCCTGGAAGAAGCCCGGGAACTGGTCGACAGCACCGCTGATGCGCTCCATAACTGGAGTGAGGATACCGCCAACCTGGACATTCTGCGCCTGCTACAGCGGGATCTTCATACGCTGAAGGGCGGCGCCCGACTCGCCGACATACCGGCCGTTGGCGACCTGTCCCATGAACTGGAAAATCTCTTTGAAGGTCTGACCGAACAACGACTTTCGGTGAATGATCAGCTGTCTGATCTGCTGTTCCGGTGCCACGACCGCCTCGCTGGTATGATCGAGGCCCTCGAGGCCAGCGAACCTCCGAGACCGGCGCCGGATCTGATTGGCGAAATCCGCAGCTACATGGATAACGCCCAGGGCGCCCGGGCGATTACCGACGTTCGCGAGGCCGAAGCTGAGCCGGATGTACCGGAGGAAACGCCGGTCGAGAGCGAGGACAGCGGAGAAGTTGTCGCCGCCGAGGAGCCGGCGTCCGAGTCGGCACCGGACCTGTCCCATCTGGATCCGGAACTGGTCGGCATCTTCCTTGAAGAAGCCTATGACCTGATCAACTCCACCGGCAGCGCCCTGCACACCTGGAGCGAGAACCCGTCGGACACCACTGTCGCCGGGGAGCTTCAGCGTGATGTCCACACCCTCAAGGGTGGCGCCAGAATGGCAGGCGTGGAGGCCATCGGTGACCTCAGCCACGTGCTCGAAGACCTTTTCGAGAGAGTGGCGGACGGCCGGCTGGCGGCGTCTGAAGACATGACCGACCTGCTGTTTGCCTGCCATGACCGTCTCGCGCAAATGGTAGAGCAGGTTGCGACCCAGAAGCCCTGCCCGCCCGCAACGGATCTGGTTGCCCAGGTAGAGGCCATCATCCGGGGCAAGGCCCCGCAGCCATCGGCTGAAGCTCCGGAGACGACCGAACCCACGCTGAACGAAACCCTGCAGACCGCCAGTGACGACGATCTGATCGGCATTTTCCTGGACGAAGGACTGGAAATACACGGGGCGATCAGCGAGTGCCTGGCACAATGGAAGGACGAACCCGAGGAACTGTCCGGCGTTACCCGACTCCAGCAGGAGCTCCATACCCTCAAGGGCGGCGCACGCCTGTCTGACGTCGATGCCATCGCGGATCTCGCGGAAGTCTGGTCCGACGCCCTGGATCCGCTCATTGGCGGTGCCAACAACCAGCAGGCGCTTCTGGCGCTGAGCGAACGCGCCAACGGCCAGCTCAAATCCATGCTCGAGGCACTGGAAGAAGGCAACACGCCCGAGGCCGCATCAGAACTGGCAGACGCGTTCCGCCTGGCGGGCGAATCCGCTGGCCCCGAGCAGGCAGAGTCTGCCGAAACCGAATCCGGGACCACGGCGGAACCGGTCGATCCTGAAGTGCTGGAGATCTTCCTCGAGGAAGCCGGCGAGATCATGGACCAGCTGGAGCAGCTGCTCGATGACTGGCGCAAGGAGCCCGGCAACCACCACTTCAATCAAGAAGCCCAACGGGCCCTGCATACCCTCAAGGGAGGTGCCCGTCTGGCCCAGCTGACCGAGCTGGGCGACAAGGCCCACGCGTTCGAGACCCGGTTGATCGACCTCGGCGGCAACAGTCCGGACGAGTCCCAGTGGCAGGCCATCACCGCTGACCACGATGCGATCATCGAACTGGTGAACCGCATTCGCCAGGGCTATGAAGGCGCTGCAGAAGTTCCGCCCAGCCCGGAAGTACCAGTCGAAGAGCCCGAGGCGAAGGCACCGCCCGAGCCGGAAGCAAAGGCGCCAGCAGCCGCTGAAAAACCAGCCGCCCCCACCCCGGAGCCGCCGAAAAAGCCCGAGGCCAAATCGCCTGCGCAGCCCCGGAAGAAGGCGCCGGAAGTGCAACGGGTTCAGGAAACCATCCGCGTATCGGCGCCGTTGCTGGACGAACTGGTCAACCTGGCCGGTGAAACCAGTATTACCCGCGGCCGTCTCGAACAGCAGACCAGTGATTTCGGGCACACGCTGGAGGAAATGGCGGCGACGATCGAACGTCTGCGGGAACAGCTGCGGCGTATGGAGATTGAAACCGAGGCCCAGATTCTGTTCCGTGCCGAGCAGGAACACGGCCCGGACTACGGCGACGACTTTGACCCGCTGGAAATGGACCGTTACTCGTCGATCCAGCAGTTGTCACGGGCATTGACCGAATCCTCCTCGGACCTTGCGGACCTCCGGGAAACCATGTCCGATCGCGTGCGCGATACCGAAACCCTGCTGGTGCAGCAGTCGCGGATCAATACGGAGCTTCAGGAAGGTCTGATGAAGACCCGGATGGTTCCGTTTGCCTCAATGGTGCCTCGCCTTCGCCGGATCGTGCGACAGATCAGTGGTGAATTGGCCAAGAAGGTGGATTTCGACGTCCGTAACGCCGAAGGCGAAATGGACCGGAACATCCTGGAGCGCATGGTGGCTCCGCTGGAACACATGCTCCGTAATGCACTGGACCATGGCATCGAGACACCGGAAGACCGGAAGAAAGCCGGCAAGCCTGAAACCGGCGAGGTCATCCTGTCGCTCACCCGTGAAGGCGGCGACGTGGTCCTGCGCATGATCGACGACGGCAAGGGCATCCCCTCATCCGTCATTCGGGACAAGGCGATCCGCCAGGGCATGATGCGGGAGGACGAAGAGCTCAGCGAACGGGAAATCCTGCAGTTCATCCTTCAGCCCGGCTTCTCGACCGCCGAAAAGGTCACCCAGATCTCCGGTCGCGGTGTGGGCATGGATGTGGTCGCCAGCGAAATCAAACAGCTTGGCGGCAGCCTCGACATCGATTCGGTCCTGGGCCAGGGCACGACTTTCACCGTCCGTCTGCCATTCACGGTATCGGTAAACCGGGCCCTGATGGTGTCCACCGGCGAAGACTTCTACGCGATCCCGCTGAATACCATCGAAGGTATCGTGCGGGTCAGCACCTACGAGCTGGAGGAGTACTACAAGCCGGAAGCGCCGATGTACGAATACGCGGGCCAGGAATACCGGCTCCAGTATCTCGGCAGCCTGCTCAACAGTGACCATCAACCGAAGCTGCAGGGTCAGGCCCTGCCGCTGCCGGTGATTCTGGTGCGTGGCGCCGAGCAGCCCATGGCCCTGCAGGTGGACAGCCTGATGGGCAGCCGGGAAATCGTGGTCAAATCTCTCGGGCCCCAGTTCAGTTCCGTCCGGGGTGTCTCCGGTGCCACCATTCTTGGTGACGGCAACGTGGTGGTGATCCTCGACCTGCCGGCCATGATCCGTTCCGACATCCTGTCCGAACGCCAGCGCCTGGCGAGCCTGGAGAAGGCCCGCGAAGCTGCGCGTTACGAACAGCAGGTTACCACCGTTATGGTGGTGGACGACTCGGTCACCGTCCGCAAGGTGACCTCCCGCCTGCTGGAACGGAACGGCATGGAAGTCATCACCGCCAAGGACGGTCTGGATGCCGTCGCCCAGCTTCAGGACCACAAGCCGGACATTATCCTGCTGGATATCGAAATGCCGCGAATGGACGGCTTCGAAGTGGCCAGCTTTGTTCGCCACGACGACAACCTGCGGGAAACCCCGATTTGCATGATCACCTCACGGACGGGGGAGAAGCACCGGGAGCGTGCCCTCGCCATTGGTGTCAACGAGTACCTTGGCAAGCCGTTCCAGGAAACCGAGTTGCTTGACACCATCAAACGGCTGACCGGGACCGAGTGATGACCGGCCAGTCTGGCCGGCCCAGGGTCGGGATCGTATCGGACGTGGTCCTCCAGCGACATCGGTTGCAGGGGGCCACGGCCAAGTTTGGTCTGGAGATCTGCTTTTCCGGCGATCCGGAGCGACTGCAGGATTACCCCGAATTCCCCGAAGCCAGCCTGTGGCTGGTAACACTGGAAGACGAAGCGGACCATCCGGTCCTGTTCGACCACCTGCTGGAGAACACCGACGCACCGGTCCTGTTCGGTGTCGACCAGGCGCCCCGGCCTGGCAGTACCGATTACTTTCGCTGGGAACGTCGCCTGCTGAGCAAGCTGGAACAGCAACTCGGACACCTGGAAGAACTGGATTCCGAGGACAGCCTCGAGCAACTCGAGGAACAGGCGCCGGCGAAAACCGACGCACCGGCCCTGCCACAATGGATCCCGCCGGCGGCACCCGGTTCCATTGCCGAGGAGATCTGGATCCTCGGTGCCTCATTGGGCGGTCCGGCAGCGGTAAAAGCCTTTCTCGACAACCTTCCACCGGGACTGCCCGTTGGCTTCGTCTACGCCCAGCACATCGATGGCAATTTCGCCAACGTGCTCACCCGTGTGCTCGGCCGACACGCGCATTACACGCTGAAGTCCGCTGAAGAAGGCTATCGGGTCAGGAACGGCGACGTGGTCATGATGCCCGTCGAGCGCGAGTGGAAAATCGACAGCACCGGATGCCTGACCGAAATAAACAGTCCCTGGCCCGGTCCCTATGGCCCCTCCATCGATCAGGTTCTGCTCAATGTGGCCGATCATTACGGCGGGCGCTGCCATGCTATTCTTTTTTCCGGCATGGGCAATGACGGCGCGATCGCCGCGCCGATGCTGAGAGCCTTTGGCAGCCGGATCTGGGTTCAGGAAAGCAACAGCTGTGGCAACAGCTCCATGCCCGATTCCGTTGCCGCAACCGGGTGCAGCAGCTTTAGCGGAACCCCCGAAGAGTTGGCAAAAGAACTGGTCAAAACCATTGAAGAATCCTGCCTGATCAAAGGTCGGCAGAAACGCGATTCCGCCTGAGGACAGAAGCGATGAACGATAACAGCCACATTCTCTCCTGCGTCATGATTCCGGTGAGCGGGCGGCAACTGCTCCTCCCGAACGTTTCGATCGCGGAGGTGGTGGATTACGCCAGCGAAGATGCCGGCTCCCGGACTCCGGACTGGCTGGTGGGCTATCTTAACTGGCGCGGCCTGGAACTGCCGGTGATCTCCTACGACGCTGCCAACGGTGAGAGCCTGACCATCCCCGGAGACAATCGCGGACGGATCGTCGTGCTCAACACCATCGGCGAACACCATCAGGAGACGCCATTCATGGCGCTGGTCACCCAGGGTATTCCCAGCCAGTCACGACTGTCCGAGGCCGAAGTCCACCGGGTTGACGGCGAGACCGGTCCCGCCGACCTGATGAAGGTTGAGGTGGAGGGAGAATCCGCCTGGATTCCGAATCTCGAATACCTGGAATCCCTTGCCCACGAGTCTCATCGCTGAGAAAGACCACCGTGATGGCTCCCCCTTCGGGAAATGTTATAATGTTTCAAAATTTCCCGGAGTTCCGCCATGGCCAGCCGCGCCCTTGCCTATCGCCCGCATGATCACGAGGTCTGTGTTACCCATGCACTCGAGCATGCCCGCTCGGTCTGCCGCCAGCAAAACGCCCGCCTGACTCCGATCCGGCAACGGGTACTGGAACTGATCTGGCAGTCCCACAAACCCCTCGGTGCCTATGACGTGCTCGCCGAGCTGGCCAAAGACGGACAGAATGCGGCCCCGCCTACGGTTTATCGCGCCCTCGACTTTCTTCAGCAACAGGGCCTGGTCCACCGCATCGCGTCGCTTAATGCGTTCGTGGGTTGCACCCACGCTGGCGAGCATCACAGCGGGATGTTCCTGATTTGTCGTCAATGCCGCACGGTTCTGGAACTGGCCTCCCCGGAGGTATCCGGAGTCATTACCGAAGCGGCGCAGGCGCAGGGCTTCCTGCCGGAGGAAACAACGCTGGAAATCGCCGGTCTCTGTCCCCGATGCCAATCGGGAGGCGTTCATGACTGATCCTCTGGTCCGGCTCGAGAAGGTTTCGGTCCGTTTTGATGGTCGACCGGCCGTTCAACAGGTCAATCTGAGCGTACATCGTGGCGACATTTTCACCATCATCGGCCCGAACGGCGCGGGCAAGACCACCCTCATCAAGGCCCTGGTCGGACTGCAACCGGTCACAGAGGGGTCCGTGGAACGGGCCCCGGGCCTGGTCATCGGATACGTTCCCCAGCAGCTGCAGATAGAGCCGACACTGCCACTCCACGTCGGTCGATTCATGTCCCTGAGCGGACAGCCGGAGGCGGAATGCCGGCGGGCACTGGAACGAACCGGCATCGGCCACCTGATGGCCTCTGAAATCCATCACCTGTCCGGCGGTGAGCGACAACGACTGTTGCTGGCAAGAGCGCTCGTCCGGCGACCGGACCTGCTGGTTCTGGACGAACCCGCCCAGGGTGTGGACATCAATGGGCAAGCGGCCCTCTACAATCTGATTCGCCAGTTGCGGGATGAACTCAATTGCGGCGTCATCATGATTTCCCACGACCTGCATCTGGTCATGGCAGCCACCGACAAGGTGATCTGCCTTAACCAGCATGTTTGCTGCAGCGGCTTTCCCGCCGATATTTCCCACGATCCGGCATTTATCGACACCTTCGGCCATTCGGTCGCAGAGTCCCTGGCCGTCTATCACCACCACCATAATCACAGCCACGACCTGCACGGCGACGTTGTTTCCCGAAGGGCCGCTGAGCCTGCTGCTCACGGAGCTCACTGTAACCATGACCATCATTGATTCCGTGCTGAATGACTTTTTCTGGCGGGCGCTTCTGGGCGGGTTGGGAATCGCACTGGTCGCCGGGCCCCTGGGCTGTTTCGTGGTCTGGCGCCGGATGGCCTACTTTGGCGACACCCTGGCCCACTCGGCGTTGCTCGGCATTGCCCTGAGCTTCCTGTTCAGCCTGCCCCTGAATCTCGGAGTCATGATCGTCTGCGTCGTGTTGGCCCTTGCCCTGGTCAGTCTGAGCCGCACCCGGGCCCTGGCCACCGATACCCTGCTGGGCATACTTGCCCACAGTGCTCTGGCGATCGGTCTGGTGGTACTGAGTTTCATGCCCCACGTAAGAGTGGACCTGACCGGATTGCTGTTCGGCGACCTGCTGGCCATGAGCCGCCAGGATCTGCTGTGGATTTACCTGGGTGCCGGCATCGTGATCCTGCTGTTGATCAAACTCTGGGACGGCCTCCTGATGAGCACCATCCACGAGGAGCTGGCCCGAGTGGAAGGCGTGCCGGTCGAGAAACTGCGACTGGTACTGATGCTGATGTTTTCACTGGTGATCGCAGTCGCCATGAAAATGGTCGGTGTGCTGCTCATTACTGCGCTTCTCATCATTCCCGCCGCAACCGCGCGGCGCCTGGCGAGGACGCCGGAGCACATGGTATTCCTGGCGATCGCGTTCGGATGCCTGGCGGTTGGCGGCGGCCTCACCCTGTCCTGGTATATGGATACGCCGGCGGGGCCGTCGGTAGTCGTCACCGCATTTCTGGCGTTCCTGTTCACCTATGGCACCACCCGAAAAGCCGCCTGATTGCCTTTCACTCCATCAACGGCTGGTTTAAGGTAAGGAAACTGAAGGGTGAGAGGATCTGCCTCCAGGGAGCACACGCATGGAAAGCCGTTCAGACAGGAGCAAGCGGGCCGGCTTGTGGCCCGGGCTGTGGATCCCTCTGGTCATTCTCGTAGGGGGCCTGATCGTAACTGGCGTCGCCGCCCGTACCGAGGCGGAACAGGCCCGTCAGCTTGCAGAAGCCCGCTACCAGGCCGAGCATCAGGCGCTGGTCAATCGATTGCTCGCCATCGCCCCGGATTACCTGGAACAGGGGGCTCCGCCCTCGATCTGGTTGCCGACGCTGTTCGATAGTGGCCTGCCCGCCGGGCTGGGCCTCAGAATCGACACCCTGCAAAGACACACCAAAGTGCCGTTGCTTCAGATCGGAGTGAACGGACAAATGGATCCCACCCGGACCCTGCGTACTGAAATCCAGCCGGCGGGGCAAGACTGGATGGTGACGACCGTGCCGAACCAACCGCTGCTCGGCGCGGCCGCACGTGAAGCCAGCGCGACCATCTGGCTGGTTGGCCTGATGATCAGTGCCACAGCCGCCGGCCTTTCCTTGCTTCTGTGTCGACGACTCCATCACCAATCCCGCAGCCTTCGTGAATTCCAGTCCCTGTCCGCTGCCGCTCAACAGCGTATTTCAACACTGCAGGTCGAGAAAAATGTTCTCAGGCAGGCACTGAACGAGAGTGAGGAGCGCAGCCGGGACCTGGTGTCGCTCTCCGGTGCCATGGTCTGCGAGCTGGACGAACACGGCGTCATCGGGTTCGTTTCCGCTCAAAGCGCTGACCTGCTTCGGGAAGCGCCCAGCGACCTGACCGGGCGCCGGTTTGTGGAGCTGATCCGGCCGGAGTTCCGGGACAATTTTGAAAAAACGCTCGTGGCTTCACGACAGGAGCGACAGTCTGAACGGATCGACCTGATACTGATCCATCGACATGACGAGCGGGGGTTGCCGGCCACGATCCGGATCAAGGCACTCACAGATCCTCTCCATGGGCTGACCGGCTACCGGCTAAGCGCAACGCCCGGAACTCCGGAGAGGGGTTAATCAAGGGTTTTGTGGCGACCACTGCACATCGGGGGTGACCCCGTCTGTTTACAACCGCAGAACCAGACCCATTCGGTCTTTTCGGCGGTGTATTTGACCGGACTGAATGAGGTTCCCTTGTGGGAGCCATCACAGAAGGGTTGCGTGTTGCTGCGCCCGCAGGCGCACCAGAAGTAATTCCTGCCACCCTCAACCTCAATCGCGTATGGGCTGGGTTTGGCAATGACAGGCTGCTCGTCGGACATGGCTCCTCCCGGTTCGCCATTGATATCGAACCAGTATAGCAGCCCATCCCACAGGCCTTTGTTTCTTCAATAATCAGCCCTGGAGCCAGGATACGATCTGCTCGCGGCGGGGAATCGAACCGGAGTGCACGACTTTGCCATCCACGGCGACACCCGGGGTCGACATCACCTGATATTCCATGATCCTGGCCGGATCCGTTTCCTTCACCACTTTCACATCCACACCCAGTTCGCTGGCGACCCGCTCAATGCTCTCGGCGGTTTTGACACACTTGGCACACCCGGTACCCAGCACTTCGACAAGTTTCATGACGCTCTCCTTTACTCGAGATTTAATGTCCCACCATCAGCCAGGGGCCAACCAGGTTGATGACCCAGCCCACTACCATGAAATTCGACAACAGGATGACGAAGATCAGCAGAAGCAGGCGAAAGGTCATGACCTGCTTGAGCATGACGAATTCCGGGAAGCTCGCGGCCACGGTACTCATGCAGAACGCAAGCGTCGTACCCACCGGCAATCCCTTCATAATCAGGCTTTCCATGACCGGTATGACACCCGTGGCATTCGAATACAGGGGCAAACCGGCGACCACGGCAGCCGGCACATTCCACCACTGCCCCGACCCCAGGTTGGCAGCAAACCAGTTATCCGGCACGAATCCGTGAAGCGCTGCACCCAGACCCACACCGATCAACACCCATTTCCAGATCCGGCCCACGATCTCGGCGAGTTCCTGTTTGGCGAATTGATGCCGCTCGGCAAGGGTGAGGCGTGGCGCTTCGGGAACCTCGATCGTGCCAGCCCCTGCTTCCACCTCAGCCGCCGCCTTCTGGTATGCCCTGGCCGCGAAGTCCTTCAGCCAGCGCTCTCCCCGGAGTGTGTCCAGTAACAGGCCACCGATCATCCCGACGGCCATGCCTACCACCACGTACGCCAGAGTGAACTTCCAGCCAAGGAGCCCCCAAAGCATGATCACGGCCACCTCGTTGATGATGGGCGAGGTAAACAGAAACGCCATGGTGATCCCCAGCGGAATGCCGGCGCTGGTGAATCCCAGGAACAGAGGTATCGATGAGCAGGAACAGAAAGGGGTAATCGCACCGAAGCCAGAGCCAAACAGATATCCGGCAAACCGGTTCCGCCGTTGAATATAGGCTCGGACACGCTCCAGGTTCAGGGAGGCGCGGATCAGGGCAATCACGTAGATCATGGCCACGAGCAGGAACAGGATCTTGGTGGTGTCCTCGATGAAAAAGTGCACAGAGGCACCGATCTTCGTGTCCGGACTCAACCCGAATACGTCGTAACTGAGCCAGTTGGCCAGAAGAGTAAAGATTTCAAACATGACAGACACCGGATCCTGAAGGTGCAATATGAGCAAGCCCTCTCACTTATATGCGCTAAATCGAATATAGTAAAGTACAGAACCGCTAAAACCTGATCCGAGTCAATCCGGCACGAATTCTTTATTTACTCTGTCATTTCGGTTTACGAGCGGAACGGTCACACTATAGAATACCGCCAACAGATATTCGATTTGTCATATATACAGCGAGTCACCGATCATGCGTCGTCGCGTCCTGTTTGTCTGCACCGCCAACAGCGCCCGGTCCCTCATGGCAGAAGCCCTGCTCAGGGACATAGCCGGCAACAGTTTCGATGTGGCCAGTGCCGGCACCCGTCCCGGATCGCCACATCCGCTCGCCGTTCAGGTTCTGGCAGAGGCCGGCATCCCTACTGAGGCACTGGCCAGCAAACCGGTGTCGCAGGTCACGTCAGAGCATTGGGATTACGTCATCACGTTGTGCGATCAGGCCGCCAGAGACTGTGACCGCTCTTTTCCCGGCGCCCAGAAAATTGCCTGGGACTGCGCCGATCCGGTTCCCGACAACCAGTACGAGGGATTTTTACAGACGTTCCGGGAACTCCGGGAGCGGATTGGCCTGTTTGTTCTTGTCCATCAGAAACAGGCCACCACCCGAACCCAGCCATACGACCCCGTCTCTGTCTTCAAGGCGCTGGGCGATGACCGCCGCCTCACTATGGCGCTCTTGATCCGGGATCACAGGGAGTTATGCGTCTGCGAGCTGACCGCCGCGCTGGGGGAATCCCAACCCAAGATCAGCCGACACCTGGCGACCCTGCGAGAAGTCGGATTGCTGTCAAGCGAACGCCGGGGGCAATGGATTCACTACAGATTGCATCCCGATCTGCCACACTGGGTATTACGCATACTGAACGAGGCGGCAGAAGCCAGTCGCGACCGTATCGGACCTGAATTGCATCGATTGGCGAAAATGGAGGATCGCCCGGTCAGGGAGCCTTGCGCATAACGACCCGGAAAGTTTCGGGTCTGACGATTGAATCATCACGGAGAGGAAGGAGCGCCCCATGAACAAGATCAAGGTTGGAATCAACGGCTTCGGCCGCGTCGGCCGTCTGGCCCTTCGGGCGGCCTGGGACTGGCCCGAGATGGAATTTGTCGCCATTAACGACCCCGGCGCGGATGCTGCCACACTGGCTCACCTGCTGAACTTTGACAGCGTCCACGGGCGCTGGGCCCAGACCGCGGACTTCGATGACACCGGTATCCGGATCGGAAACCGGCACATCCGAGTTACCCACAACAGAAGCATCGGGGAAACCGACTGGTCCGACTGCGATCTGGTCATCGAAGCCAGTGGCGCCATGCGCAAGGTGAATCTGCTCCAGGGCTATCTGGATCAGGGCGTGAAGCGGGTACTGGTCACAGCACCGGTGAAGGAAGCCGGGGTAAAAAACATCGTACTGGGCGTCAACGAGCACATTTTTGATCCTGCCACTGACCGGATCGTGACCGCCGCCTCCTGTACCACCAACTGCCTGGCTCCGGTGGTCAAGGTGATTCACCAACACCTGGGTATCCGGCACGGTTCGCTCACCACGATTCACAGCCTCACCAACACCCAGACCATCCTCGATGCACCCCACAAGGACCTTCGGCGAGCCCGGGCCTGTGGCAGCTCACTGATTCCCACCAGCACCGGATCGGCCACCGCCATTATCGAGATTTTCCCCGAGCTGAAGGACCGGCTGGATGGCCTTGCGGTGCGGGTACCGCTGACCAATGCCTCACTCACCGACTGTGTGTTCGAGGTCGAAAAGGCCACCGACGCCCAGACGGTGAATCGGTTGCTGCAGGAGGCTGCCGAGGGTGAGCTCAAGGGCATTCTTGGCTATGAAGAACGCCCCCTGGTATCGATCGACTACCGGACCGATCCCCGATCCTCCATCGTCGATGCCCTCTCCACGCGCGTCATCAACGGCACCCAGGTCAAGATCTACGCCTGGTATGACAACGAATGGGGTTACGCCAACCGCGCCGTCGAGCTGGCTCGCAAGGTAGGCTCTGCCTGATATGACACCCGCTGTCCGCCAGTACCTGGTCATTACAGGAAATTACTGGGCCTTCACGCTGACCGACGGCGCCCTGAGAATGCTGGTCGTGCTGCATTTCGACCAGCTCGGGTACTCGCCGCTGGAAATCGCCATGCTGTTCCTGTTCTATGAGCTTTTCGGCGTGGTGACCAACCTGGTGGGCGGCTATCTGGGCGCGCGACTGGGCCTCAACCGAACCATGAACCTGGGGCTGCTTCTGCAGGTTATTGCGCTGGCCATGCTGGCTGTGCCGGCCACCCTGTTAACGGTTCCCTGGGTGATGGGGGCGCAGGCGCTCTCCGGTATCGCCAAGGATCTCAACAAGATGTCGGCCAAAAGTGGCATCAAATTGCTGGTACCGGGCGAACAGCAGGGCACGCTGTATCGATGGGTCGCCATGCTCACCGGCTCCAAGAATACGCTCAAAGGCGTCGGATTTTTCCTGGGGGGCGTATTGCTGATGGCGATCGGCTTCCAGGGTGCCGTGGTTGCCATGGCCTCTGTACTGGTCGCGGTCTGGCTGGCCAGCCTGTTTCTGCTTCGTAATGCCTTGGGCAAGAGCAAGGCCAAACCCAAATTTTCTGACATTCTGTCGAAAAGCCGGGCGATCAATGTGCTGTCCGCCGCCCGGCTTTTCCTGTTCGGGGCGCGGGATGTCTGGTTTGTGGTCGCCCTTCCGGTCTACCTTCATACCGTATTCGGCTGGGATTTCTGGCAGGTGGGTGGCTTTATGGCCACCTGGGTGGTTGGTTACGGCATTGTCCAGACCCTTGCGCCGCGCTTTACCGGCCACCAGGACGACAGCCAGCCTGCGGTTTTCTGGGGGGTGCTGTTGGCCCTGGTTCCGGCCGGCATTGCCGGGGGGCTTTCGCTCGGATGGTCACCGCACATCATGGTCGTCGGTGGACTGCTGGTGTTTGGCATCCTCTTCGCCATCAATTCCGCACTGCACAGCTACCTGATCGTCAGCTATGCCCGCGGCGATGGCGTTTCCCTGGATGTTGGCTTCTATTACATGTCCAACGCCGCAGGGCGACTTCTGGGCACGGTGCTCTCCGGCTGGATTTTTCAGAAATTCGGCCTGGAAGCCTGCCTCTGGATCTCGGCCGGACTGGTGGCTCTCGCAGCGCTGTTCGCCACGGCCCTGCCCACAACCCGGGTCAGGACAACGGCCTGATCACATCCATCAGTCGACCGGCCTCAACCAACTCCAGAAACTCGTCTCCCAATCGATCGCTTTCGGCAACAGCCCGGCGCCACGCCCGCTCCCGACCGGCGTCATCACCAGCGTATTTCTCGAAATCCTTCCGGTCCGGCAGTTTTCGATCCGGCAGGGACTCCAGATACTCGGCTGACGGCGCCACCAGAACAACATCCTGCAGGCGGTTTGCATCGCCCCTGCGCCAGGGTAGGGATTTGTCGAACCAGCCAGGTACCACCTTATCGGTGAAGTGGGGATACAGGATGATTCCCGGCTGGTCATAGGGCAGATCCAGGTGGTAATCGAGCAGGCCGCCATCCCGGTAGACCCCCTCCGGTGCACCCGGAATGTTTCGCACACCAGACATCACCAGAGGAATGGAAGCAGAGGCCAGCAGGGCCGGAAGCAGATTTTCGCGGGTCAGGGCCACCTCGTGACTGGGAAAATCCACCAGCTTGGATACCGGCGTTTTGAGCCGGACGTCATGCACAATGCCCCGCTCCATGAAACGCCCCAGATGGCGCCGGCTCACCATATTGGCGGCGATGACGTTCATCAATCCCAGGCCCAGGCGCCCGCGGGCATCATGACGGAGCAGGCCGAGACTTCGCACGACCACGATATTCAGCCGATACCACGGGTGATGCAGGATCTGCTCTTCATGCCCGCCAAGCAGGGTTTCCAGGAACTGGACGCTCTTACGCGTGACTTCAGCGGCACTGACCCCTTTCGCAAACCTCTGGGCGGTATACAGCTCCGCCAGCCGGGCCAACTGGGCGCGGGGATCGTTCGACGATGCGACGGCCGCAAAGCGCCAGCTGCCAATGGACGATCCAATGAGCGCCCGCTCCTGCGGAACACGGGGAAGCCAGTCGCCAAACACCGCCTGATCGAGGCCGCTGATGCCCAATGCCTTCGGCCCACCGGCCGCTCCGGGGATGACATGGACGTCCTCCGGTGACAGCGGTTTTTCCTTCAGTCTCTGCATCGCACGGTGTCCGGCACGGATCGTGAGCGCCGGGGCACGGGTCTGGATAGCGGTCATCTTGAGCTCCCTTTCGATCAGACGGGAGTCTATCGGAGGTCGGTTGGACCCGCCAACTGAAGAAAACTAATGACGCCCATAAACGCACCTTTCTGGTTCATTCATCAAAAGCTCATGCTAGACTTTGAATTCAGTTTCACGGAATGCGGACTGATCATTACCAACAGCAGCAGGAGTACGCTGTGAACTACTTGCCCTCTGCCAGCTCCCTGGCTCCGACGCCTACTCTGGCAGTCCTCGGTTTCAAGAAGCAGTTGGTGTATCACCTGCACTTCTGGGCGTTTGTGGCTGTCGCGCCCCTGGTGGTGGTGCAATGGCGGCAAGATCACTTCCTGTTGTCCTGGCTGCTGGTGTTTTTCTGCCTGAATGCCCTTCTGGTCATCGCCTTTCTCCGGTTCCGTAACACCTACTTCCTCAAGGGCCGCCTCTTTCCCCTGCTGGCCGTGGTCTGTGCCACCTATTCCACCAGTATCAACGGGCATGCCGGCCTTTACTGGGCCTATCCGGCGGCGACCGCCCTGTTTTTCCTGTTGCCCCTGCGCGAAGCCATCGTCAGCAACGCAATTTTCGTGGTGGTGATGGCCGTGGTCTCCTTTTTCAAGTTTCCCGAAGCGGACTTCTGGCGCATCACTTTCTCACTGGGCCTGACCTGCGTCTTTGCCATGGTGTTTGCCTGGCTGGTGGGGCGACTGCAACTGGAACTGACCCGGCTCGCGACCACCGACCCACTGACCGGGTGCCTGAACCGCTCCCAACTGGCCGATATTCTGAACAACCAGATCCAGATGCGAGAGCGGTATGAGCGGGTGTCCAGCCTGGTACTCATAGATCTGGACTTCTTCAAGACCATCAACGATCAGTGGGGGCATCTCGCGGGTGATCAGGTGTTGAAGGAAATGACACTGCGCCTGCGAAAACGGTTGCGGGAGAGCGATCAGCTGTTCCGGATCGGCGGTGAGGAATTCATGATTGTGTTGCCTGAAACCCGCCAGAAAGACGCGGACACACTGGCACACCAGCTGCTCACCGGCATCAGCGCCCGTCCCTTCCTCGACAATATCAACATTACCGCCAGCGCCAGCGTGGCCGAGGTCAGTCAGGGCGAAACCTGGTCGATCTGGCTCAACCGGGCCGACCAGGCCCTCTACGAGGCCAAATCCCGGGGACGAAACCAGGTCGTCAATGCGCCCAGAAATACGCCGGACCGGCCCCCGGAAACCGACGGTGAAGTGCCGGATACGATCAGTTAGTCGCCGGCGGCACGAAGGGACTTCCGGAATGTCCGGTAGGCGGAAAACACCTCCCACGGACTCTCAAAATGCGGGTAATGCCCAACGTTGCGCAGCGTAACCACATCGGGGCTTTCAATCAGCTCCCGATAACGGGCGGCCATCGCACCACCGGATACCGGATCTGCCGCCCCCGAAATCAACCTCATGGGCTGGCGGGCATTCTGCAACGCGCCCACCCAGCGATTTCGATGACACCGTCGTTCCTCCATGAACTGGATGAGGTGGTGCAGGATACCCCGACCGTTGTTGTAGACCAGCAGGTGCCAGAAATCGTCCAGGTCCTGGCGATCCGGCGGATTCTGGCTGCCGAACAGCCGCCTGAAATTGTTCTCGAACACCCGACGCGTCAAGCCGCGGCTGATCAGCCCGCCAAACCGGCTACGCAGGACTTTCTGGATGAACAGCGGATTGTGAACCTCCGGAAAAAGAGCACCATTCAGAAAACACACGCTACTGATCCTGAACGGTAGTGCCCCTTCCTGATCCCTCGCCAGCAATTCCTGAACCACACTGCAACCATAGTCATGGCCCATCAGGTGAACCGTCTCCAATCCCAGGCCATCAATCCAGCCCTGAACCAGATCCGCCTGATCCTCAATGCTGTAAGTATATTTGGAGGGTTTGTCAGAAAAGCCGAAGCCCAGCATGTCCAGCGCAAAGACCGAATACTCCTGGGTCAGCATCGGCCAGATGCGGTTCCAGTCCCAGCTGGCAGTGGGAAAGCCGTGCAACAGCACCAGGGGATCACCACGGCCCGCCATCCGACTGAAGATCGCATGCCCGCCGTAACTGAACCATTTGCTGTTTTCCTGCCATGCCTCGAGACTGCCCGCCCTGCCTCCACTGGCTGGCTTTGCCCTGTCGGTCATAACCTGTTCCATGCCTTTGTCCCGGCCTCCCTCTGGATCCCTGAAACTCTATAGTAAAGCCTCTGCGCTCGCCAGAATGCCGAAACGATTGCAATAATTCCGGTTGTCGGTGGTCTTTTCCGGAAGCGCCGGCGTAAATCGTAGAGATGCCAGCCAAATTCCCTTAAGCTTTGGCCCCTGAAAAGAGACAGCCAACCGGATACGAATATGACCAAACTCCTTGACGATCTTGCCGGCCACTACCGGGCCATTATTGATGGACTCGGTGAAGATCCCGATCGGGAAGGTCTGCAGGATACCCCCCTGCGTGCGGCCAAAGCCATGCAGTTTCTCACCCACGGATACCAGCAGGACCTGAACGACCTGGTGAATGGCGCGGTGTTCGAGTCCGCCATGGACGAAATGGTGGTGGTACAGGACATCGAGCTCTATAGCATGTGCGAACACCACATGCTGCCCTTTATTGGCAAATGCCACATCGCGTATCTGCCTCAGGGTCGGGTTCTGGGACTGTCCAAGTTTGCCCGGATTGTGGATATGTATGCCCGCCGCCTGCAGATTCAGGAGAATCTGACGCGCCAGATCGCCGAAGCGATAGAAAGCGTCACCAACGCCAAAGGGGTTGCGGTCGTCATCGAAGCCCAGCATATGTGCATGATGATGCGCGGTGTCGAGAAGCAGAATTCGCGGATGAAAACATCCATGATGCTCGGCCAGTTCCGCAAATCCCAGGCCACCCGCACCGAGTTCCTCAACCTGATCAGCGGCCATCGCTGATTGCCAAGGGTCAACCGGAGGTGAGATGTCAGACGTAATTGGTCACCAGAACGCCAGGGTCCGCATCAAGGACCTCCTCCTTCGTGCCTACATCGGCATCAAGGAGGAGGAGATCAACAATCAGCAGGACGTACTGATAAACGTTGAGCTCACCTACGATGCCAGCGGTGCGATCCATCGGAACGAAATCGAAGCCGCTCTGAACTATCGCACCATCACCAAGCAGATCATCCACCACGTGGACGGCAACCGGTTCGCGCTCCTGGAGCGGCTGACCCACGAAGTGTTGAGCATCGTCATGGAGCACGAAGCGGTCCAATGGGCCCAGGTGGAAATCGACAAACCCCATGCGTTACGCTACGCGGAGTCCGTTTCCGTGTGCCTTGAGGCACATAGATAACACCCTGTCCTGAGGATTCACGCGCATGCCCGTCAAAGACCCGGATCAGATTCGTACCCTCCTTGAAAAGGTTCGCACCATTGCCCTGGTCGGAGCCAGCGAAAAGCCCAACCGGCCATCGCACGAGGTTATGGAATTCCTGCAATCGAAGGGCTACCGGATCATTCCGGTGAATCCCAGACTGGCCGGCAAAACCCTGCTGGGAGAAACGGTGGTTGCTGACCTCGCCTCGCTCCCGGAACCGGTAGACATGGTGGAACTGTTTCTCGCGCCGGAACGCACGGATCCGGTGATCGATGCAGCGATCGAACAGAAGATCCCGGTGATCTGGATGCAGATTGGTGTGATCAACGAAGCCGGAGCCGCCCGAGCCGAAGAGGCTGGCCTGACCGTCGTGATGAACCGCTGTCCGAAGCAGGAAATCCCTCGCCTGGGCGTACAAACGGCCGCTTGACGCCCCGAAGACCGGGACAGGCATCACGAACCTCGCCATGTCCCGGCCCCTCACCCTGTTCCAGTTGCGGCACCCATGCCATAATCGGTCGACATAATCACAAGACTGGTCAGAGCCATGGGGTTCCGTCGTAAATCCAGCAGACCGGCCACTCCGGTGCCCGGTACAGTGTCTTCCGAAAGCAGGCAGCCATCCCTGCATCGTGTCCGTCTACCCGTGGATCTGCTGAAACCGGGTATGAGGGTCGTCAAACTCGATCGTCCGTGGACCGAGGTGCCCGTATTATTCCAGGGGTTCACCCTGACGGATGATACCCAGGCCCGGATCCTGCGCCAGCATTGCGAGTGGGTACTCGTGGAAGACGAAGAGGCGGCCCTTCACGCCGTCCTGGATGAAGTGGCAGACCGGAAGGCACGCACTACCCGCCCCCTCAGCGAAACCCGGCCTCTGACCGAGGAGTTACCTCACGCCCGGCAAGCCTGGAGCAGGACCCAGAGCTTCGTCGAAAAGGTGACCCGCGACATCGAAGCAGGTAATGACCTCAACCTGGACGATGCCCGTCCGGTTCTGCAACAGTGCGTCGCCAGTATCAAGGCCAATCCGGGCGCCATGTTCTGGGTCAGCCGGATCAAGCACCGGGATGCCTATACCGCCGAGCATTGCCTGAGGGTTGCGATCTTCTCCATCGCCTTCGCCCGCTTTCTGGGGATGCCCGACGACGACCTGGAAACCATTGGTGTCTGCGGCCTGCTGCACGATCTCGGCAAGCTCAGGGTACCGGACCAGATTCTCAATAAACCCGGCGCCCTCAGCCCGGACGAGTTCCGGATCATGCGCGAGCACACCAGCCATGGTTACGAGTTGCTGAAGGCGGACCGAAGCCTCGATCCGATCGTCGCCGATGTTACCCTGCATCACCATGAACGCATGGATGGCAGGGGGTACCCGCAACAGCTGGCCGAATGGCAAATCAGCCGGTTTGCCCGCCTGATCTCCATTGTCGACGCCTTCGATGCGATCACCAGTGACCGCTGTTACCGCGACGGTTTACCGACCGCCGAAGCTATCCGTATCCTGTACCGGAACCGGGGGCAACAGTTTGACGCCGGGATGGTTGAGGCCTTTATCCGCATGATTGGTATTTACCCCTCCGGAAGCCTGGTGGAACTGAATACCGGAGAAGTCGCGCTGGTGGTAGCCACCCATCCAGGACGGAAGCTGTCTCCACGGGTCGAAATTCTCCTGGATGCCCAAAAGCAACCGGTCACGCCACGGATCATCGACCTGTCGGAGCCGTGCCCGGATGGCGGGGCCCAACGGGAAATCGCCAGCGGGCTCCCGGATGGCGCATACGGCATGTCTTTGGAGGACAGGATTCGCCAATTGACCAAAGACAATGCCTATAATGTGTAAACTTCAATCCTGTTCTGCCGTTAACCTGGCAGTTGTTCGACACACTGCGGGGTAGTCAGTGGATAAACCGGTCACATCCAGCAAGACCCTTGCCAGGGCCCTTCTCAGCCCGGCTTTTCCCGCACTCATCGCTGTCGTATTTCTTGCGCTGGCTGCCGCCCTGCGTCTCGGGCTGGAAGATCAGGACAACAGCCAGATTCAGGCCAACCTGGCCAACGAAAGCCAGGCCATGGCCACGCTTCTGGAACGGGAATTCCAGATTCATGCCGATGCCATCGACCGGATGGCGTCACGGATGACCATTGATCCCGACCTCAGCGAATACCGCTGGCGGGCAGATGCGCGTAATTACCTCCAGGATTTCGGCGTCTACCAGGCTGTGGAGTGGATCGATCAAAACTTCGTCATTCGCTGGCTTGAGCCGCTTGCCGGCAACGAAAACGTGATCGGCTACAACGTTGCCTTTTCCGAGCAGCGGCGCAAGGCGCTGGAAGAAGCGCGCGCCACCGGCGCTTACGACATCTCGGACGTAATCAACCTGCGCCAGGGCGGCAAAGGCATGGTGATCTACGCGCCAGTCGGGCTTGGAGCAGGCAACCGGGGCTTTGTTGCCGGAGTCTTCCGAATGCAGACCCTGGCCGAACAGCTGCTGGACAAGCGGGTACTGAATAACTTCCTGATCGAAATCCGTAACGGCAGTCGCCTCAGTTACACCCTGAATCAGTCCGCCGACATCGATCCCGGATTTTCTGCCTCGTCATTGGTCAATCTTCCATCGCTGGACTGGACGTTAACCCTCAAACCTACGCGCGCATGGGTCGAGCAGCAACAGAGTCCCTGGCCGTGGCTGACCTTCACCACCATGCTCTTTATGGGCCTGTTAACCAGCATCACGACCATCCTGGTACAGCTCATCCTCAAGCGAAACCAGGCCTTGCTGAAGACCCGGCGTGAGCTGGAACAGGAAATCGACCAGCGCAAGACCATGCAACAGGACCTGGCCCGTCTGGAATCGACCGATACCCTGACCGGCCTCGCCAACCGTCGCTTTTTCATGGAGGATCTGGCCCATACCCTGAACATCGCCGATCGTCAGATGCGTCAGGTGGCGTTGATCATGATCGATCTGGACCGGTTCCAGATGCTGAACGATTCCCTGGGCCATCAGTTTGGTGACGAACTGCTGATCAAGGTCTCCGAACGCCTCAACCAGCTCAGTGACGAACGTGTTCTGGTGGCTTATTCCGGCGGCGATGAATTCATGGTCTGCCAGCAACAGCTTGATGACATCGACGATGTCATCAAGCTGCTCGGACAGATCAAACAGTGCTTCCACGATCCATTCGTGGTTCAGGACGAAGCCCACACCATTACGGCGACCATGGGTGTCGCGGTCTACCCGCAGAGTGGCCTGGATGCGGACACCCTGCTGCGAAACGCCGACATCGCCCTTTACCGCGCCAAGGATCAGGGCCGCAACACCTACCAGTTCTATACCGAGGGCATGCAGGATCGGGAAGTCATGCGCCTGGAGCTGGACAAGGATCTCAGCAAGGCCCTGGCCAACGAAGAATTTGTCCTGTATTACCAGCCCCAGCTGAACCTGGAGACCGGCGATATCACAAGCGTCGAGGCACTGATTCGCTGGCAACATCCGCGACGGGGCCTGTTGTCGCCGGTCGAATTCATTCCACTGGCCGAAGAGAGCGGCCGGATCTCGGATATCGGACGCTGGGTTGTCATGGCGGCCTGCCGGCAACTGGCCCGGTGGAAAAAGACCCCGTGCGAGAACCTTCGCATCGCGGTGAATCTGTCGGGGCGGGAGCTGGATGACGAATACCTGGTGGATCACATCCGCGACGCCCTGGCGAAGGAGAATCTGTCGCCGGACCAGCTGGAAGTTGAACTGACCGAGGAAATCTTCATCGAGAACCTCGAGCACAATCGCAACCAGCTCAACCGCCTTCGGGAGCTTGGCGTTCAGCTGGCTATCGACGACTTTGGCGTCGGCTATTCCTCGCTTGCCTATCTGCGGGATTTCCCGGTGGACCTCCTGAAAATCGATCGCTCGTTCATTACCGAGGTCACCGAGCGTCACGACGACGCGGTGATTACCCGGGCCGTGATCAATCTGGCCCACAACCTGGGTATTCAGGTTATTGCCGAGGGTGTCGAGACTGACGGCCAGCTCAATTTCCTGCGCAACCATCGGTGTAACCTTGCCCAGGGCTATCTGATCAGTCGCCCCATACCCGCAGCAGACCTGGAACAGGCCCTGGAAGAAGGCATTCTTGTGACGGGCCTGCCCGAAGGCACCGGATTGTAATCGCGACACTCAACCCCCACCATAAGCTCACACCCTGACGGCGATTCAGCTATGGCATCCAACTATCTTACTCCCGAACAGGACCGGCAGATCCGACGCTGGGAACGCTGGAACCGCAACTACTTCCTCGTGGCGTTCGTGGCACTGGTGATCGTTCTTGTGTTCAGCAGTCAACTCGGGCTGTCCAGCGGCGAGAGCTGGGGATCTCTGGGTGTGCTTCTGGCGGCCATTGTCGCACCTATCATCGTATTGCAACTGCGTCTGCGCTGCCCTGCCTGCGGCCACCGAATCGGCTGGCAAGCCAAGCTGATGGCGCCCGACCAGTGCCAGGCCTGTGGCACCTTCCTGCGAGCCAGATCCCGGTAACCCCCTTTTCTCCGAAAAAACCTTTGACCTGTGAGTAGCTCACAGGTTTTATGCTTGGTTCATGGTCCGGAATCCGTCGGAGTCCGGTCAGGCAACGTTGGCCGCGAGCCAACCGATGACAAAGTGACCGAGCATGAAAGTCAAAGAGATAGCGGATGCGGCCGGGGTCAAACCCGATACCGTCCGTTTCTACACCCGGGAGGGCCTGCTGAATCCGGCCCGGAACCCGGAGAACAATTACCAGCAATATGGTGCGGATGACCTGCGTCGGCTGAGGTTCGCCCGAAAGGCGCGTCAGCTCGGCTTCTCGCTGCCCGAAATCCGGGACATTCTTGGGGAAGCGGACGAACACCACTCTCCCTGCCCCATGGTCCGGGAAGTGTTCGAGCGACGCCTGGCTGACGTGGAACGGGAAATACGCGAGCTGGAACAGCTGCGGCAACGGATGCAAAACGCCCTGTCCGCCTGGAAGCAGATGCCGGACGGCACACCGGACGGCCACACCATCTGTCGTCTTATCGAACACTGGGATGACGGCGCGGACCAACCATCCAACACATTCAAGGGGGACTGCTGTCATGACGGAGACCATTGAACTCAGACCGGCCCTGTCAATTTCGGGCGCCTCCTGCCAGGGCTGTGCCAAGAAAATACGGACGGCCCTGGAATCCATCGCAGGAGATACAGAGCGGGTCCAGGTCAACCTGGACGAACAGACTGTCGCTTTGCCGGAGGGGGTAGACCTTGAGGAAGCCGCCCGGATTGTGACCGAGACCGGGTACCCCGCGGAACCGCTGCTCAGGGACGCACTGTCCATCAACGGTGCTTCCTGTCAGGGGTGTGCCAGGAAAATTCGCAATGCGTTGGAACCGTTGACCGGAAACACGGACCTGGTGAGCGTCAATCTCGACTCCCAAACCGTTGCTTTGCCTTCAGGTATCGACCTTGAAGATGCGGCTCGACGGGTCACCGAAGCCGGTTATCCGGCGGAGCCGCTGGCCGGAAAGTCGGACCAGACGCCGTCCTGCTGCAAAACGTCGGCGAATGATGACCAGTCGCCCCGTCCGTCCGAACCTGAGCGTTCCGAGCCGACATCCTCTGAAGAGCCGACGGACTCAACCTCCAAGGCGTCAAGCGGTGATCAGATCAGTCTCTCGGTAACCGGCGCCACCTGCGCGTCCTGCGTCAACACCATCGAAAAAGCGATGATGTCGGTGCCCGGCGTCACCCATGCCCATATGAACCTGGCTGATAACACCGCTACCGCGACCGGCCAGGCCGATCCGAATGCCCTGACCGCTGCCATAGAAAGTGCGGGCTACGGCGCCAGTGTGATTGAAAACCCGGACGAAGCGGACGAACGCAAACAGATCGAGGACCGCAAACAGTACCGCTCATTGCTGATCAAGATGGCGGTCAGCCTGTCACTCGGCGTGGCCTTGATGATCTGGGGCCTGGTCGGAGATGCCATGACCGTGACCGCCGACAACCAGGGAACCTGGCTCGGCCTGGGCATGCTGACACTGGTGGTTATGGCACTCACCGGCGGCCATTTCTATACCGGCGCCTGGAAGGCCTTCCGGCACCACAACGCCAACATGGATACGCTGATTGCGCTGGGCACCGGCACGGCCTGGCTATATTCCATTGTGGTGGCCGCAGCACCTGCGCTGCTTCCTGAAATGGCCCGTCACCTTTACTTCGAAGCATCCGTGATGATCATCGGTCTGATCAATCTGGGTCAGGCGCTGGAGTTGCGCGCCAAGGGCAAGACCTCCGAAGCCGTCCGCCGGCTGCTGGACCTTCGCGCGAAAACGGCCCGGGTGATCCGGGACGGCGAGGAAACCGATATTCCGGTGGAGCAGGTTCAGAAGGGCGATCGGGTCCGTGTCCGCCCCGGCGAAAAGGTGCCGGTGGACGGAACCATCGTTGAAGGACAGAGCCGCATCGATGAGAGCATGCTCACTGGTGAGCCCATGCCGGTCAGCAAACAGGTGGGTGATGATGTGTCCGCCGGGACCATGAATACCCATGGCTCCATTGTCTACGAGGCAACCAGGGTCGGCAGCGAAACCGCCCTTGCCCAGATCATCCAGCTGGTGAAGAAGGCGCAGGGCTCCAAACCGGCCATTGGCCGGTTGGCGGATCGTATCTCCTCGGTCTTCGTGCCCACGGTCATGATTATCGCCGTGATCTCCGCGCTGCTCTGGTACAACCTCGGGCCGGAACCTCTGATTGTGCATATGATCGTCGCGGCAACCACCGTGCTGATCATCGCCTGCCCTTGCGCCCTGGGTCTGGCAACGCCCATGTCGGTTATGGTGGGTGTCGGCAAGGCCGCAGAG
This sequence comes from Marinobacter koreensis, assembly GCF_023156285.1. Classification (GTDB taxonomy): domain Bacteria; phylum Pseudomonadota; class Gammaproteobacteria; order Pseudomonadales; family Oleiphilaceae; genus Marinobacter; species Marinobacter koreensis. The sequence goes on from NZ_JAKZAJ010000002.1 coordinate 433,130, forward strand.
TACGGCGCCCTGATTCGCCAGGGAGATGCCCTGCAAACTGCTGGCAAGCTGGACCTGGTGATCCTCGATAAAACCGGAACCATCACCGAGGGGCATCCTGCGGTGACCCGTGTGCACTCCGTCAATGGCGACGAGGATCGGCTTCTGGGATTGGCGGCTGCGCTGGAACAGCACTCTGAACATCCCCTGGCGGAAGCTATCACGGCGAAAGCCAGCGAAAACGGGATTACCCTGGAGAAGGTGACCGACTTCGAGGCCATCAACGGCAAAGGGGTACAGGGCACCTTTGACGGTCATCGCCTCCGGTTGGGCAATCGCCGCTGGCTTGAAGAAGAAGGCGTTTCGGTAGCATCCTGCGACGAAGCCATCCACAGCATCACACAGGAAGCCGGAACCCCACTGCTGTTGGCACTGGGCGACAAGGCGCTGGGCGTTATCGGCGTGGCCGATGCCATCAAGTCCGATTCCCGCGAGGCCATCGAACGCCTGCACGCCGCCGGCATCCGGGTCATGATGGTGACCGGCGACGTGGATGCAACGGCGAAAGCGATCGCGGCCGAAGCCGGCATTGACGACTACCGTGCCGGAGTCCTGCCCGAGGACAAGGCCGAGGTCGTCAGCGAAATGCGCGGAAAAGGCTATACCGTCGCCATGGTCGGCGACGGCATCAACGACGCGCCCGCCCTGGCCGCCGCCGACGTTGGCTTTGCCATCGGTACCGGCACAGACGTCGCCATCGAGAGCGCTTCCATCACCCTGATGCGCGGGTCACTCCACGGGGTGCCCGATGCCATTGAGATTTCCAGGGCAACTGTCCGGAACATCCACCAGAACCTGTTCGGCGCCTTTGCCTACAATACGCTCGGCATACCGGTGGCAGCCGGCCTGCTCTATCCGATCTGGGGCATCCTGCTGAACCCGATTCTGGCCGGGGCGGCCATGTCGTTGTCATCGGTTACCGTCGTGACCAACGCCAACCGCCTCCGACTGTTCCGCACCAGTCGGAAAAAGACACCTAACCAGACAGAGGAACGGAACTGATGGAAACATTGCTGGTCAACGCCGGAGGTTTGCTGCTGGTCGCTGCCATTGTCTGGTGGTTCTGGCTCTCCGGCTCAGGTTCAGACACAACCGACGAACATCAACATCACTGAGAGATCATCATGAAAAAGCACGCACTGGCGCTTGGCTTTCTGGCCGCCTCGGGATTGAGTTCCCCCCTGTTGGCGGACGATACCAATCCCGGGATCCACGTCTATAAGTCGCCAACCTGTGGCTGTTGTGAGGGCTGGGTCGACCATCTGAAGGCTAATGGCTTCAACGTTGAGGTCACCGACACCAACAGCCTGAACCGGATCAAGGCCGAAGCCGGGCTCACACCCGCACTGGCCAGTTGTCACACCGCGTTCATTGGCGATTACGTGATCGAGGGACATGTTCCGGCCCGGGACATCCGCCGCTTGATCGCCGAATCGCCCCAGGCACGTGGCCTGAGCGCTCCGGGGATGCCCGTCGGTTCTCCGGGCATGGAAATGGGCAACCGGAAAGACCATTACAAGATCATGCTGTTCAATAGCGCGGGTCAGTCCCGGGTGTTCTCCGAATACAATTGATCATTACCCCGGCCAAAGGAACCTCGCCGGGGGCAGATTTTCTGTCTATTTTTTCTACACTGTCGCCAGACAGTGTTTTATCATGGATCAAATACGACCGAATCAAGGCAAGGAAGAAGCTTGAGTCTCAAAACCCGCATCCTTGGTCTTGCCGCGACGCTACTTGTTCTCGCAGCAACTGCGTCGTGGCTGGCCTATCAGCAGCTATCCGAAGACATCATCCAGCGCTGGGGCCAGCAGGTGGCCGAGATTCAGGTGCGGTACGACAGTGCCCGCCTGTTGCAGTCGCTGGAACGGGAAATCGGCCTTGCCCGGCAGATGGCCGACTCGTCCGCCCTGGTCAAATGGGCGGAACAGCCGGACAACCCGGCACTGGAAAAGGATGCACTCCGTCAGGCGGAAAGCTTTCGCACCAATTTCCGGGACAACAGTTATTTCCTGGCACTGCGAAAGAACAATCATTACTACTACAACAACGCCGCAAATGAATACGCCGGCAAACAGTTCCGCTACGTACTGGATCCGGACAAACCCGATGATGCCTGGTTCTTCCAGCTGATCTCCCAAGGCCGGGATTTCCACCTGAACGTGAATCCGGATACCGAACTCGGCGTTACCAAGCTTTGGATCGACGTCCTGATGCGCAACGAACAGGGCGACATTGTGGGCATGGTGGGCACCGGGCTCAATCTCGACGACTTTCTCAAGGACATTGTCGACATCAATCAGGACGGCATCACCACGTTGTTTGTTGACCACAACGGCGCCATCCAGCTCTATCGCGACCGCAATTACATCGATTTCGCCACGATCGTGAAACCCGAGGGGCAGAAAAACACCGTCGATTTGTTGTTTGACGAACCGGAAGACAAACAACAGATACTGGGCATGCTGGCGATGCTCAAGAAACGATCGGATCAGGCCGGACAGGTCGAGAGTGGCTTCGTGACGGTGGATGGCCGGGAACATCTGGCCGGCGTCGCTTATCTTCCGGCGATTGGCTGGTTCGAGATCACCCTTCTGGACCTCAATACCCTGGTGCCTCGCAGCTATCTGCTGCCTCTTGTCGCGGTATTCCTGGTTGCCCTGCTGGTGACGCTGTTGCTGTTCCACTACATCATCCAGTCGAGAATCCTCAAACCGATCATGGGCCTGGAAAGTGCGGTGAAACGGGTACGGGAAGGCAATTTTTCCCTGCCCCGCCTCGACAAGCCCGATAACGAAATCGGTCGTTTGACCGACCACTTCGAACAGATGGCCCTCTCGATGCGGGATTCGACCCGGGAACTGGAAAACAAGGTGGCCCAGAGAACCGATGAACTCAGTCGCCTGGCCCGGATCGATCCCCTGACCGGGCTGAAGAACCGCCGGGGCCTGGATGAACTGCTGGACGAGGAAATCCAGCGATCACGGCGCCAGGACAACCGGTTCGGGCTTGTCTGGCTGGATATCGATCATTTCAAGGCAATTAATGATCAGCTCGGGCACCAGGCCGGAGACGAAATCCTGTGTCGCGTGGCGCTCTGGCTCAAAGCCGGTGTCCGCCCCTACGACGCGCCGGGCCGCTGGGGAGGCGACGAATTCGTGGTGATCCTGTCCCCGTGCGATACGCATACCCTCTCGCAGATCGCCAACCGTATCCGGCATTCTGTGGAAGAAGAAAGCCGGAAAACAGGCACACCGGTCACCGTGAGCGTAGGGGGTTATCTGTGCGAGCCCGGAGACACCAGTGACGGCATCCTGAGGGAGGCCGACCGGGCGCTTTACAAAGCCAAGGAGCAGGGCCGCAATCGCGTCTGCATCGTGTCCAGGAACGACGAGACACCCGTGCCGGAAACCGAACTCTGAGGTTCGGCCCCCGGCACAGAACGATCGTTACTGATAGAGGTAGGGCGACAGCGCCAGTTCCAGGCGGGCCTGGGCGGCATAGGCGTTAGGGACAGCCACGACCGGCGTTTCCGGCGCAGCGAACGCAGGCCAGACCTGCTTGAGTTCATCGAATGCCGTCATCGCATGACGCCAGGCTTCCTTGTTGCTCGCCTGGAGCCGTGCTTTATGACGGGTGAGGTATTCCTCCGCCGCCAGAACAAAACCTCGACCGTCCTGATATTCGTGGATGGCCACAAAGGCGCCGTCATCGATCGCCCCGTCGTATTCAAGAACCGCCTGTTTGGTAAGAGACAGCACCACCCGTGCAACCGTCGCCGGTGCCTGGGCATCATCTCCGGAGGCCGCTGCCATTGCCCTTTCCGTGGCCCGCCAGGCTTTTTCAAAGTCGGCCTCGACGTCAGACCACTGGTTGGTCCGACCGGCGGTCTCGGACAGCGCCTTGAGTGACTTGGCAAGGTCTGACTGGCCACGCGCCCGCAGCCCGTCTTCCAGCGCGGGATAGATTTCTACCCAGGGGTGGGTCAGGTGGGGCCGGCCATCGGCCACATCACCGGACCGAATCAGGTCACGGGCGGCCATCATATGGCCCTGCATCATCTCGATCATGGCGATGTAGACACCATCGGAACGGACGGCGGACGCCTGCTGGGAGCCGGATTCTCCGCCTTCACCACCTTCGCCACCGCCGTTATCAGCGGGGAAGTAGAGGAAGGCCTCGCCCATCTCGCCACCTTCTCCACCGTGATGCTCTCCTCCTTCACCACCGTCGTGGAGGGATGACTTCATCATCTCGTCATGGCCGGATTCGCCGCCTTCACCGGCCATGGCGCCGGAGCTGGACAGAATCGTCGCGACGCCAATGCCCATCCATAATTTGATTTTCTGGTCTTTCATTTCCTGTTCTCCTGATCTGTCGCGTGAGGCAGCCACGGGACAGCCTTGATGCATATTGTAGGTTGAGGCATGATGCTCAAATAATTATGCGATTGCAAATAATTCCTATTCCGGTCGGAGATTCCATGATTCTGTGCATTGGCAACCTGCTAGACGACCCCAGCCTGTCCCGTATTCGTCAGGTGCTGGATCGCAGTGACTTCGAAGATGGTCGCACCACAGCCGGCTGGCATGCAAAGCTGGTCAAGAACAACGAGCAGATTGCCCCGGGCCAGGAACCGCTCAGCGAACTCCGCTCCGAAGTCGGCAAGGCCCTCGGCCGTCATCCGGTTTTCCAGATGGCGGTCCGTCCACTGAAAATGACGCCAATCCTGTTCAGCCGCTATCGCGACGGTATGACCTATGGCAATCACGTGGACGATCCGGTGATGGGCCAGGGCGAGCACCGGATTCGCACCGACGTGTCATTCACCCTGTTTCTGGATGACCCGGACAGCTATGACGGCGGTGAACTGGTGACGGACACCACTGCCGGTGAGCAATCCTACAAGCTTCCAGCCGGCTCGGCCGTCGTCTACCCCTCTTCGACCCTGCATCGCGTTGAGCCGGTCACACGGGGCCAGCGGCGGGTCGCGGTCGGCTGGGTACAGAGCACCGTCCGCGATCCCGCCCATCGTGAAGTCCTGTTTGATCTGGACACGGCGCGACGCCAGATCTTCGAGCGGGAGGGAAAAACCGCAGAGTTCGACCTGCTGACCAAATCACTGGCCAACCTGCAGCGATTCTGGGTAGAGATCTGATCTTTCAGGGTTACAACCTGGTATCTGACGGCTGCCGCCATAACCGTTATACTCCGCCCCAACATCCAAATTTTGCAGCCAGGTTCCTCATCCATGCTCAATGCCGACGCTCTCAGCCAGTTGCGCCAGCTCAAATCGGACATCAAGGACAACAAGGTCGTCTTCCCCGGAACAGTGAAGGCCACCAACGGCCGCTTCGGCTTTGTCGCCCTCGACGAGGGCCGGGACGTCTTTCTTCCCCCTGAAGAAATGCAGAAGGTATTGCCTGGTGACCGGGTGAACGTGACCGAACACGAGATCGAGAAGGGCAAGACCCAGGGTGAGGTGGAGGAAGTACTCGAAACTCACCTGACTACGTTTGTCGGCCGCTATCTGGTCCGGGGCAAGGGCCATTTTGTCGCCCCGGACACACCCGGGATCAATCGGTGGATCTTCATTCCGCCCAAGGAACGCAAAGGCGCCCAGCCGGATGACTACATCTACTGCCAGATCCACCGCCATCCGTTCAAGGACGGCAAGGGGCAGGCGCGGGTCCTGCGGATCATCGGCAAGGCCGGTGAACCGGGCATCGAACGTTCCTTCACCCTGGCCAGTTTCGACCTGGCCGACACCTGGCCGGAGCCGGTCCTGCAACAGGCGAACAAGCTCAGCGAGGAAAGCCTTGCCAGCGAGTTCGATGGGCGGGACGATCGCACTGACCAGCCCTACGTGACCATCGACAGCCCGGGCACCCAGGACATGGACGACGCCCTGATGGCGACGCCCAATGCCACAGGCTGGACCCTGTCCATTGCCATCGCCGACCCGACCGCAGTCATCCAGCCTGGCTCACCGGCCGAAGAGGAAGCCTTTAACCGGGCGACTGCCATTTACTTCCCCGGCGAGCCGCTGCCAATGCTGCCGGACGCCATCAGCACACGCCTGTGCTCGCTGATGCCGGACGTCAAGCGCCTGGCGCTGGTGTGTGACCTTCAGGTCAACAACGACGGCAGCCTCGGTGACTACCAGTTTCATCGGGCTGTGATCCAGTCCCGTGGCAAGCTCAGTTACGATCTGGTCGCCCACCTGATCGAAGGCCGGGAAGACGACGAGATCAAGGCCCTGCCGGACACCGTTGCCAACAGCCTGGATCAGCTTCACCAGGCCGCCACGGCACTGCGCAAGTGGCGCGACGAACATGCCCTGCTAAGCGCAGACCGTCCGGAATTCCGGCTGCGCCTCGATGAAAACAAGCGGATTCGCGTCATCGAGCCATCGGTGCAGAACGAGGCCCATCGTCTCGTGGAAGAATGCATGGTAGCGGCCAACCGGTGTGCCGCTGATTTCCTCCAGCAGCGCGGAGAAGGCCTGTTCATTCAGCATTCCGGCCTGCGGGACGATCGGGCCGAGAACATTCGCAAACTCCTGGAGGATCATGCTCCCCATCTGGCGGATGTGGACGCGGGCTCTGCCCAGGGCTTCAAGACCCTGATGAAGCAGAGCGGCGAGCTGGAAGCGGAGGTACCGGTCAAGTCGATTCTCTCCCGTCAGCTTGCCCGCGCAGAACTGGGATTCGAAGCGGCTCCCCACCAGGGTATGGGCCTGCCCGCCTACACCACCTTCACATCTCCGCTGCGGAAGTTTTCGGACTTCTACGTGCATCGCCTGATCAAGGCTGCACTCTGGGAAACGCCGATCAAACCCCTGAATCCCCAACAACTCGAAGCACTGCAGGCGAGCCAGATCCGGGCCCGTCAGGCTGCCAATGCGCTGGAGGCCTGGCTCAAGAGTGATTACGCCAAATCGCTCACCGAGGAGGCCATGGCCGGAACCATCAGCCGGACCATGCCATCGGGCTTCTTTGTGCGCCTCGATAGCAACGGCCTGGAAGGCTTCGTCAACTGCAAGGATCTTGACGGCAAGTACAGCTTCGACCCGGTCACTCTTCGCCTGATCCACAACAAGAACGGCCGGATCTTCCAGCTGGACCAAAGAGTTGAGGTGTGTTTTTCCGGTGTCGATGACGAACGTCGCCAGATCAACTTCAAGCTGATGAACGCCGAGTCAATTCCGGCAACCGGCGACAACGGAAACGATTGAAAAACCGGAACGGCGGGCGCATCGTAAGGAGTGGAACACAGCAACACGGAGATGCGCCATGCCCATCAGTCCGCAGGAGTTCCTGAAAAAATACGGTTTCGATGACGACGACGAGGAACGGGATCACAGCCTTCGCCATAACGCGATGGAGCATGCCCGGCACCTGCGCCGCCCCCACGCCGGCACCCCGCACGACTGGGAGGAATGGGAGCGCTACAAGCGCGAACATCCGGATGAAGTGGACGACAGCGAGGACACCTGAGTCCGCGCTGGCGGTTTAACGATCCGCCAGCATCCGTGTCAGCCGCTCGTCCTTGGCCTGCCACAGGCCTGCGAGCCAATCCTTTACGTTTCGACGATGCTCGGCATCGGAAGCGTAATCACGGCCCTTGAGGTGATCCGGGATACGCTGGGTATCGATTTCCATACGGATGTCGGGTACCCGCCCGCACAGGAACTCCCAGAACGTGGGGGCGCCATCGGGATAGGCGATGGTGACGTCCACCAGTGTTTCTATCGAATCCCCCATCGCATCCAGCACGAACGCCACGCCGCCGGCCTTGGGCACCAGAAGGTGCTGATAGGGTGACTTCTGCTTGTCGTGCTTCGCCTGGGTGAATCGGGTGCCCTCGACAAAGTTCATCACACTCACCGGGGTATACCGGAACCGCTCACAGGCACGTCGGGTCGCGCGCAGGTCTTCTCCCCGCTTTTCCGGATGCTTGATCAGGTATTCCCGGCTGTAACGCTTCATGAACGGGAAATCCAGGCCCCACCACGCCAGACCGATCACCGGCACCCAGATCAGTTGCTGCTTGAGGAAGAATTTCAGGAACGGTGCCCGACGGTTGAACACCCGCTGCATGGCCAGGATATCCACCCAGCTCTGATGATTGCTCAGCACCAGGTACCAGCTCTGTCGTTCCAGCTTTTCCGCGCCGTCTACCGACCAACGGGTGCCGTGGGTCAGCTTCATCCAGCCGATGTTGCCCGCAACCCAGGCCTCCGCAATGGCGATGATCATCCTGGTGCAAAGCACCCGGAATCCCTTGATCGGGATGATCAGTTTGAGAATGGCCGGGATGTAGAGAAGAACGCACCAGAATAGCGTGTTGATTCCCAGCAGCAGGGCATTGAGTACACCGATTACGGGCGAGGGCAGAAAGCTGAGCATGACCATCCTGTTCTGGTTGTTGTCTTCGGCGCTGAATGATAGCAAGCCTGATGCCTTATGGGCAGTGGCCGCAAGTGACCGACCTGCCCATGAACCTGGACGAATCTGCCATAGCGACATTCAATCCAAAGGGTTAGCCTCTGGACAACGCTTTTACGTATTCCTGATACTCGGTTGTTCCTGGACTCATTCATGCTCAATCCACTCAAAACCGCCCTGCACAAAGCCTCTGACCTCTCCCGGCACACTGCCGGATATGCGGGCAATGCTTTCGACCGGGTCTTTCGGGCCGCCAGCCTGGTCAAGGCCGGCCAGACCACGTTCGAAACCATCGAGACCGATGGCCTTGTCAGTCTTCGTTACTATCCTCCCCTCAAGGAGGACTTCATTGAACTGGATGACATGACCATCCCGGTGGAGCGGACCACACACCGCACGCCTATCGTTATCATCCCGCCCCTGGCGGTGAACATGCTGATCTACGACCTGTTTCCCCAGCGCAGCCTGGTTCGGTTCCTCCGAGCCAGGGGCTTCGAGGTCTACCTGATCGACTGGGGCATCCCCACCCGGGCACACAGCCATTACAACCTGCACACCTATGTTGCAGAGCTGCTGCCGGCCTATCTGAACCGGGTACGCGAACACAGCGGCGAGCAGGATCTGTCTCTTCACGGCTGGAGCATGGGCGGCATGTTTACCCTGTTCTACTCGGCCCTCAGCCAGGATCAGCACGTGCGCAATGCCATCATCCTGGGTTCCCCCATCGACAGCCACGCCTCCGGTTTCATGGGGCTCGCTTCCCAGGGGATTGCCGAAGTGGCCGAAATCATCCGCAAACGCACCGGCTTTCGTCTTCACAACCTCAAGCCGCACTGGTTCCACACCCCGGGATGGGCGAACACCATCGGCTTCAAGCTGACCAACCCTATCGGCAGTCTGATGGGCTACTGGGAACTGATTGTGCGGCTGGGTGACCGGGAATTTGTCACCAACCATGCCACCACCTCCGCGTTTCTGGACCGCATGGTCGCCTATCCCGGCGGCATCATTCAGGACACGGTGGTCCGTGTATGGATTGACAACCAGCTGTCGAAGGGCGAGATCCAGGTGGGCGAGGACATTGCCCGGCTGGAAAATGTAAATGCCAACTTACTGGCCATCGCCGGCAGCGAGGACACCATGGTCACACCGGGGGCCGCCAAACGGGTGATGGACCACGTCCGCTCCCACGACAAAACTTTCCGGGTCGTCCCCGGCGGGCATATGGGCATTCTCGCGGGCAGCAAGGCACCGAAAAAGAGCTGGCTGGAGATGGCGGAGTGGCTGGCCGAGCGGTCTGACTAGCTTTCGAGCATGCCGGCAGGGATCAGGTAGAGCTATCCAAAACCCGCTCGAGCACGTCCATGTGGCGCTTGAGCTCCGCCATCCATGGCTCCGCACAGTTTTGGATAGCTCTACCTGACCCCTGCCTCCGCTGGCCCTAAAGGGCTTCCAGAGCAGAGGATAACTCTGAAAGGCTACTAATGATCGCCGACGGCTGGATGCCCCAGTCTTCAAAAACCTTTCCGGAGTCCCGCTGCACCCAAATGGCGTGAAGTCCTGCCGCCCTCGCGCCGATCACATCCCACGCGTTGCTGGAGACCAGACACAACGGCTGCTCCCAGGCGCCGGTTGCCCGTCGCGCGTAGGCGTAGACCGCCGGATCGGGTTTGAAGCTTTTGACGTCGTCAACCGAGACCAGGCCATCCAGCTGCGCCAGCAGATTGTTATGGCCCAGAACCTTCTCTAGTGCCGGGTAGCTGCCGTTGGAAAAGGCGAACAGGGGGTATTTGCCCTTCAGGGCCTGGAGGGAAGGCAGTGAGTCGTCAAACGCTGGCAGGGCCAGGTAGGCTGCCATCAACTCCTCCTCCCGCTCGGCGGTCAGCGGCAGTTGCCGGGTTGCCATGGCAAACCGCAACGCCTGGCGGGTGCACACCCCAAAATCCTCATAGGCCTTCATCAAGCCTTTCCGGAACGAGAATTCCAGTTGCTTTTCCCGCCACAGGGCCGCGAGTGCGTTCGCATCCTCGCCGGCCTCGGGCCGGAGCAGCTCCGCCATCCCCATGGGGTCAACCAGGGTTCCGTATACATCGAATGCCACATGCAGTGTCATGCCATCGCCTCCTGTTGAGCCGTATCATCTGAACCATCTGTTTCCAGCGTATACTGGGGCACGCTTCTTTCGAAAGGATCATCTGCGGAAACCCGATGGCCTCGTTTTTCATCATACCCAACGCAAAACAATGGTTTCGCACCCTTTTGCTGCTGACCTTACTCGGCTCGACGACAGCCTGCGCCTCTGGTCCATCCCTTTACACGGCCGGCAGTCAGCAGATCACGGCCGAGCCGGTAACCGACTTCGACAGCTATCGCGATCGCGTCCGCGCCGTGTTGGAGACAAACCGGGTGGCCCTCGATGGATTCCCCCGGGAACAGCAGATTGACTGGAATCTGCCTTTCAGGCGCCCCGTCGCCGGGGACTGTCCACCTGGCCCTTCCACCGGCATATTGCTGGTCCACGGGCTGAGCGACTCGCCCTTCGTTTTCCGGGACCTGGCGGATTACCTGTCCGATCAGTGCATCGAAGTCCGCGCCCTCCTGCTTCAGGGCCACGGCACACGGCCCGGCGACATGGTTGATGCCAGCGCGTCGGTCTGGCGGCAACAGGTGCGCAACCATTTCCAGGCCCTGGCCGACTCGGTGGATCGGCCCTTCATCGGGGGCTTCTCGCTCGGCGGTGCCCTGGCGACCGAATACGCGCTTTCCGGACAGTCGCCAGAACCGGCGGGTCTGGTGGCACTGGCGCCCGCCTGGGAGCTCAACGGGTTGGGAAGCTATCTCTGGCTGGCCCGGGTGGCGGATCTTTTCGGGGACTTCGTGGAGGAAGAGCCGGAACTGAACCCGGTGAAATACGAGTCCCTCGCCTTCAATGCCGGGGCCCAGACCGCCGACGTCCTGAGTGAGACCCAGGACATTCTGGAGTCCCGCCAGCACTGGGATCTGCCTCTGTTTCTCGTGGCCACGGAAGCGGATTCGGTCATCAACCTGGACTATCTGGTGCAGCAGTTCCGGAATCGTTTCACCTATCCCGACAGCCGTATGCTGGTATTCCGGGATCTCCGCCGACCCTGGCCGGACACCCTTCAGAGCCCGCGCATCGAAAGTCTCAACAGCTTCCTGCCACAGTTCAATATCCTGGAGTTTTCCCACCAGTCCCTGGCGATATCGGCAAACAACGAACTGTATGGCCCGGGCGCCCCTCTGCAGCGCTGCCTGGAACCCAACCAGATGTCCGTGGAAGACTGCCGGACGTTGCCCCCGGAGCAGCTCTGGTTCAGTGCCTGGCATGGCGAGCCAAAGGCGGTTCCGACCAGCCGCCTGACCTGGAACCCCTGGTTTCCGGAGATGGCCGACAAGATCGCACAGTTCCTGAAAGCGCCCACAAGCCCTGACCAACCATAGCGGTGAAACCACCATCGGGTTAAACTGCCATTCATGAACCCGATTGATACATTGAATCTCGATTTCCGGGCATTGAGCACCTTCCTGGCGGTGCTGGACGAAGGGAGTGTCTCCCGGGCGGCCGTGAAGCTCGGCGTCACCCAATCCGCGGTCAGCCACACCCTTGAGCGCCTGAGGCAGACGCTGGGCGATCCCCTGTTCGTGAAGTCCGGCCGGGGCATTGTCCCTACCCGCTACGCCCTGCAGGCAGGCCCGCACATTCGCCAGATACTGGATGACATCCGGTCACTGTCCGCCGGACCACCGTTCACTCCGGCCACCGCCGAATTCACGTTTACCATCGCGGCCAACGACTATCAGCGGGACCTCCTGCTACCCGGGCTTTTGAACATTCTGCGGCGGGAAGCACCGGGAATCCGCCTGCAGGTGGTCCCCTCCGGCATTCCCAGTGCCGAGATGCTCCGAAAGGACGCCTGCGACCTGATCATCTCGCCCCATGCCCCCGAGGCCACCGACATCATGCAACGTGGCCTGATGGCGGACCGAATGGTGGTGTTCTACGATCCGGCCCACCGGGAACCACCCCGGGACCTCCCGGAGTACCTGAAGGCGGATCACATCGCCCTGCTGTTTGCCGCCGGCGAAAAGCCAGCGCTGGAAACCTCGCTGACGGCACGGGGCCTGACACGGCGGGATGTCGTGACGGTCTCCAACTTCTCCGGCCTGCCCGAATTTCTGCGGGGCACGGACATGCTCGCTACGGCGCCGGAACTCATGGGCAAGCACCTGCTACGGGACTTCGCCTCGGTGCCCCTGCCTTTTGATTTCAAGCCCTTTACCCTGCTCATGCTGTGGCACCGCCGCAACCAGGACGACCCCGCCCACAAGTGGCTGCGCAATCAGGTAAATGCCGTGGCTGCCTCCATGAACAAGCTCGACACCTAATCAATTATTTTTGTTCATGTGTTGTATGAACGCTTACGCCGTTATTTTTCCCGCCATCAAACCTTAGACTTCATGCATCTCGTGGCTTGGCCGGGCAGGGACAGCGCTTCCGAAACACGCTCAAGCACATCCCTGTGACGCTTGAGCTCCGCCATCCATGGCTCCGCACAGTTTCGGAAGCGCTGTCCCTGCCCGACCGGTCAAACCTTTGGAAATAAAGCCTGGAACAAACATGCTCACCCTGACCAGTATCTGGACAACCATACTGCTCGCCGCGGCCGTGGCTCTCGGGCCGCTCGCAACGGACATGTACCTGCCGGCATTGCCGCAGATCGGCACCGATTTCGGCGCTGGAACCGACCAGGTCCAGCTGACGCTGAGCCTGTACATGGTGGGGTTTGCTATTGCCCAGCTGATCTGTGGTCCGCTGGCCGATCGCTTCGGCCGGAAGCCGATCATGATCGGGGGCTTTGTACTGTTCGCGGCCGCGAGCGTCGGCTGTGCCCTGGCCACCAATATCGAAACACTCCAGTTTTGCCGTTTCCTCCAGGCACTCGGCGGCTCCGCCGGCCCCGTGCTCGGGCGCGCGGCCATCCGCGATATCTACACGCCGCGGGAGGCGTCGAAAATCCTGGCAGTTCTGGCCAGCATTATGGCCGTCGCACCGGCCGTGGCGCCCACGCTGGGAGGGCTGTTGGTGTCCGGGCTGGGATGGGCTTCCATCTTCATCGCTCTGGGCGGGTATGCGCTCGTGATGGCCATGATTGTGGCCTATGGCATTCCTGAGCCAATGCGGGCGGAATACCGCCAACCGCTGAAACCGCGCAAACTGCTGCAGAACTACCGCATCATCGCGACGGACATCAGCTTCCTGGGCTATACCCTCACCAACGCCACCATATTCGGCGCCCTGTTCGCCTTCCTGTCCGGGTCGTCGTTTGTGTTGATCGAATTCCTGGGCGTGGCCCCCGAGCACTTCGGACTGTACTTTGCGTGCATGGTTGCCGGTTTCATCATCGGCAACCTGGCAGCCGTTCGACTCGGAAACAGGCTTGCGCCAGACCAGCTTCTGGTCCGCGGACTGATCATTGCAGTAGCCGGTGGCAGCACCATGGCCTTGCTGGCGTATAACGAGATCTACAACGTCTGGGCGGTTATTCTGCCCCAGGCCCTGTTCATGATCGGAACCGGGATGGTGCTGCCACAGACCATGTCAGGCGCCCTCAGCAACTTCCCCAGGATGGCAGGTTCTGCATCCTCGCTGTTCGGCTTCGTCCAGATGTCAGTCGCGGCCCTGACCGGCGCCCTGGTCGGACACCTTCATGACGGCACTTCCCTCACGATGGCCTCCATCATCGCAGTGTCTTCCGCTCTGGCCATGGCCTGCTACCTCCTGCTGGTCCAGCGTTTTCCCGCCACCGGATTCGAGCCCCAGGGCGCGTCGGGTCGGTAACCCCGTTCAAGAACCCTTCGCGCTATCCGGTAATCGTGTGGCGGGGTGCCCCATCCGAAACAGTGCGAAGCCATGGATGGCGGAGCTCACGCGTCACATGGATGTGCTTGAGCGTGTTTCGGATGGGGCACCCCGCCACACGATCGCATTCGCCGCCAATGATAATGACAATAAGAGTCATCCAAACTACTCTGATAACAGTATGTTGAATGACCACGAACCGAAAATCCCAAGGAGCAACGAATGAGCAAAGTCACCCTGGACGGCAACCCCATCGAACTGAGCGGCAAATTTCCCCAGCCGGGCGACAACGCTCCCCCCTTTACCCTGACCAACAGCGGTCTGGAAGAGGTGAAGCTGGATAACTGGGCCGGCAAACGCAAGATTCTGAACATCATCCCCAGCATCGACACCGGCGTGTGTGCGGCGTCCACCCGCAAATTCAACGAGAAAGCCGGTAGCCTGGACAACACCGTGGTCCTGGTGGTTTCCGCCGACCTGCCCTTCGCGGCTTCCCGATTCTGCGGCGCCGAAGGCATCAAGAACGTCGAAACCCTCTCGACCTTCCGGAACTACAGCTTCCAGCAGGACTACGGCGTCGCCATCCAGGACGGCCCTTTGGCCGGCCTGTGCGCGCGGGCCGTCATCGTACTGGACGAGAACAACAAGGTACTGCACAGCCAGCTGGTCGATGAAATCAAGAACGAGCCGGACTACGACTCAGCTTTGAACGTTCTCTGATTCCCTCAATTGCAACCCTCCTCCGGCCACCGCAGATTCCTGTGCGGTGGCCGGATTGCGTTATACTCTTGCGCCTTCCATTCACCTCCTGATTGATACAGGCGCCCGTGAAACCATTACCGAACCATCCAAGCCTCGGCCGCCAGCTGTATGCCATGACCTGGCCGATGCTGTTCGGCGTGTTATCCCTGATGACATTCCAACTGGCCGACAGTGCGTTCATCGGTCAGCTCGGCCGTGACCCCCTCGCCGCCCTGGGCTTCACCCTGCCCATGCAGCAGTTGATCATCGGCCTGCAGGTGGGTCTGGGCATTGCCACCACCGCCATCATTTCAAGAACGTTGGGCGAAGGGGACGAACAACGCTCCCACCGGCTCGGCGGCCTGGTGATCACTGTCGGCGGCACGCTGGTGCTGGTGTTGTGTCTGAGTCTCTGGCTCCTGCAAGGCCAGATCATGGCCGCGCTTGGCGCCGAAGACAGCCTGCTGCCGCTGATCCGGAGCTACTGGGTACCCTGGCTGATCGCCGCCTGGACCGGCGCCTTCCTGTATTTTGGCTACAGCGTATGCCGCTCACATGGGGACACAAAACTGCCCGGGTACATGATGATGGCCACCAGCCTCCTGAACATCGGGCTGGACTACCTCTACATTTTCATCTTCGACTGGGGATTGCCTGGTGCAGGATGGGCCACCGTAACCTCGTTTGCGCTGGGCTGCCTGGTGATTTATCCCGCGTTGTTCAACCGGGGCTGGGCCCGATTCGATTTCCGCCAGCTGGCCCTGTTCGACTCCCTCAAACAGCTCAATCGCATCATGGCTCCGGCGATGGTGAGTCAGCTCATGCCGCCGCTCTCGGCAATGCTGGCGACAGCACTGGTAGCCGGTTTCGGCTCGGCGGCCGTGGCGGCCTGGGGGCTTGGGACGCGGCTGGAATTTTTCTCCATCGTGGTAGTGCTGGCGCTGACCATGTCCATGCCACCGATGATCGGACGGATGCTGGGCGCCAACGACATCGGCCAGATCCGCAAACTGGTGCGGATTGCAGTCCGTTTTGTGGTGGTCTGGCAGCTGGCGATCGGCGTCACCTGGGTAGTGGCGTCCGGGCTGGTCTCCGACCTGTTCAGCAGCGATCAGTCTGTGCAGTCGGTACTGGAGGGGTACCTGTTGAGAGTACCCCTCAGCTACAGCGGTCTCGGGGTATGCATGCTCATGGTGTCAGTGTGCAACGCCCTGGGCCTGGCGATGCGGGCGTTGCTCGTATCCACACTGCGCCTGTTCCTGTGCTTTCTGCCGGCCCTGTGGATCGGCAGTCAGCTCAACGGCATTTTCGGACTGATGAGTGGTGCACTGATCGGCAACCTGTTTGCCGGCGCCATGGCCTATTCGTTCTACCGCGCCGGCATGCGCCAACTGACAGCCAGCAAACATGCCTCAGCCAAAGCGTGAGCGGAACTGCTCCGGAATCGGGACCACTTCCCGCTGCTGGTAATCGAAGAAGACAAACCCGTACTTCGCCAGTGCCACCGGCTGCCCGCTTTCGGCCTTGGTGACGCGAAACACGAAGTCGCCACCATATTTGTTGAAATCCATCAGTCCCACCTCAAACCGGAGCATTTCCGGAAAGAAGGACTCGGACTGATACATGGTCGCCAGATCGGTGACGATAATGCCGATGTCCTTGTTACCGGTCTCCTCAACCCCGTACTTCACCATGAACTGCGCCCGGGCCTCCGACAGCATGGAAATAAGGGCATCGTTACCAAGGTGGTTGGCACCGTTGATGTCGGTGATGCGCACCGGCATCTGGGTTTCGTAGATGAAGACGTCATCGGGAAAAGAGAGTTTGATTCGGGCCACGTTCGGGTACCTGCGTGTGTTCGGATGTCTGATGGCGACGCATCATACGCTTCTACCCCGTACTGTTCACCCGGTAAGAAATTCGGTTATCTTGCTCAGGATCCCGGCGCGTTCAGCTTCGGTGCAGTGGCCAACGGGAAGCCCTGTCCAAAACCCGCTCAAGCACGTCCATGTGGCGCTTGAGCTCCGCCATCCATGGCTCCGCACAGTTTTGGAAAGGGCTTCCCGTTGACCACATCCGACTATCGATGCGCACCTACAACAAACACATGAACGGACGTTTTATGGACATTCGCCCTGCAGCCACACTGGTTCTGACCCGAGACAGCTCTGAAGGCCTGGAGGTACTTCTGCTCCAGCGCACCTGGGACGCGGTTTTCCTTCCCGGCTATTTCGTGTTTCCCGGCGGCGCTGTGGACGAGGGCGATCCCCGGGGGCGTCGGCACGCCGTGGGCGCTGGCGATGCCGAAATCAGCCAGATTATGAGCCTGGACGAAGGCGGTGCCGATTTCATGCTTGGGGCCGTGCGGGAGTGCTTCGAAGAGGCCGGGATCCTCCTGGCTAAAGATGGCCAGGGGAAGCTGATCGACGGCGATCATCCTGTCCATTCACAGCGACAAGCGCTGTTTGCCGGGAAAGTGTCCCTGGCAGAGCTGTGCGAGCAGCACGCGCTGACTATCCCTCTGGACCGGCTCGCTTACCTGAGCCACTGGATCACACCACCAGGGCCTCCCCGCCGGTTCGATACCCGGTTCTTCGTGGCAACCGCGCCGGAGGGCCAACCGGCCGGCCACGACGGCGTTGAGACCATCGATCACGTGTGGATCCGACCGGAGCAGGCCCTGGAAGAACATCGCAATGGCCAGCGTCTGCTGGGGCTGCCGACGATCCGTACGCTCCGGATGCTGAGCGATTTCGACAACACCGATGCGCTTATGCGATACGCCCACGCCAATCCGCCAGAGCCTCAGCCAGACCAACCCTGGCCGGCACTGAAAAAAGGCCAGCCGGTTATGCTGGAACCGGGGGCGCCGGCCTATGAGGAGGCCGCGAAACTGGATCCGGAGGGTGAAGGGTCCACCCGCGCGGAAATCGTGCCCGGCGAGCCAGTGGAAATCGCCGCCGGCGTGGTCCGGCTGACGGCCCCCAACCCGGGCATGATGACCGGGCCGGGCACCAACACCTACCTGCTCGGGCGGGAGCGGTTCACCGTGCTGGATCCCGGCCCCGACGATCCGGTGCACGTTGAACGGATCCTGGAGCTGACGGGTGGCAATATCGAGCAGGTGGTGGTGACCCACACCCACATCGACCACTCTCCGGCCGTGCGCACACTGAAGGAAAAAACCGGCTGCCGGGTGTTCGGGTGGCCGGCGCCGGAGGGCACATCCCAGGATCAGACATTCAAACCCGATGAACAGCCCGAGCATGGCGACCTTCTGGTTACCGGGGCGGGGCTGCTGAAGGTTCTGTACACCCCCGGCCATGCGTCCAACCACCTGTGCTATCTGCTGGTGGAACAGTCACTGCTGTTTGCCGGCGACCACATCATGCAGGGCTCCACGGTGGTGATCAATCCGCCGGATGGGGACATGAAGGCCTACATAGAGTCCCTTTACGACCTGCTCGCGGAGTCCATCCACTACATCGCGCCAGCCCACGGATTCCTGATGGGTAACCCGGAATCCGTCATCGACTTCCTGATCACCCATCGCCTTTCCCGGGAACACAAGGTGGCCCGCAGTCTTGAGGCTAACGGACCGGCACCCTTGAAGATTCTGGTCCAATCCGCCTACGATGACGTACCCCCTCAACTGCATGCCGTCGCGCAGCGCTCGCTTCTTGCCCATTTGCTCAAACTCGAAAAAGAAGGTCGAGCGGCTCGGGATGCCGAAGATCACTGGCGTGCCACGGAGGGAGCCTTGCCCACCTGATTTGCAACCTAAGCGACTCCCTCCTACGCTGGTATCTGGTTTCATAAAAAAACCGTTTGAAGGAGCGCAACGTGATCAAGCGAGTCATCCTGGGCGCCGTCGTCATCCTTGTGGTGGCCGCGTTCATCATCGTCTGGAATCCGTCGATCTCCCGGATTGACCCACCCGCGGCAGGTTCATTCAAGCAGGCCGATGTTGACCATGGCAAAGTACTGGCCGGTCTGGGCAACTGCGGCACCTGCCACACGGCGAACAAGCAAAAGCCCTTCGCCGGGGGCGTCAGTTTCCCCACACCGTTCGGCACACTCTATTCCGCCAACATCACACCAGACCTGGACACCGGCATCGGCCACTGGTCCGAGGAAGCCTTTGTCCGGGCCATGCGTGAAGGCGTCGACCGGGAGGGCGAACAACTCTTCCCGGCTTTCCCCTACACCCATTTCACCAAGGTGACCGACGAGGATCTGCACGATCTCTACGCCTACCTGATGACCCGGGATCCGGTATCCCAGGAGAAACCGGCCAACAAGCTGGAGTTTCCGTTCAGTCTGCGACCGCTGCAGGCCGGCTGGAAGCTGCTCTTCTTCGACGACCAACGGTTTGAACCCAACGCCGACAAAAGCGACGCCTGGAATCGTGGCGCCTATATCGCCGAAGGGCTCGGCCATTGCACCGCCTGCCATTCACCGCGCAATGACTTCGGTGCCGAGCAGACAGGCGCGGCGTATGACGGCGCACTGGTGGACGGCTGGTACGCGCCGGCCCTGAATACCAGCCACAGCACCCCGGTGGCCTGGACCGAGGAAGAGCTCTATCAGTATTTGCGGAATGGCGGGTCTGAATTGCATGGCGTCGCGGCCGGCTCCATGGCAGAGGTGGTCCACCGGGGACTGGCCGAAGCCCCGGATTCGGATATCCATGCGCTGGCTGTTTACTTCAACGATCTGTCCGGTGCCGGCGGCACGGACGCTGCCGGCGCCCGGAAGACCGCCGCAACGGCGATCAGGGACGCCAAGGCGGCCGGCCAACGGCAGATGGGCCATGGCGAGCAGATCTATGCAGCAGCCTGCGCGTCCTGCCATGCCAACGACCCGGATTCGCCCAACCTGATGCGTCCGGAACTGAGCCTGAACAGCGCGATCACCGCGCCCGACCCCACCAACCTGCTTCGGGTGACCCTTGAGGGCATCGATACCCCCTCCGGCCTCGACGGTGTGGTGATGCCGGCCTTCCACGATGCCCTCGACGATGAAGATCTGGTGGCGCTCGCGGATTTCCTGCGCGAGAAGGTGGACCGGCCGGCCTGGAAAAACCTGCAGGCTCGCATCGACGAACTCCGCCAACCCTGATTCATCGCCCGGACCGAATGGAGAGACCATTATGGCGACCAAGATTATTCTCAACGGCGAAGCGGTGACCCTGGACGTTGCCGACGATACCCCCCTGCTCTGGGCGATCCGCGACCATGCCGGGCTGACCGGCACCAAATTCGGATGCGGCATCGGCATGTGCGGTGCCTGCACCGTGCACATCAATGGCCGGGCCACCCGCTCGTGCATCACACCGGTCAGCGACGTGGCCGGCACCTCCGTCACGACCATCGAGGGTCTCGGCGGCGACGGTTCCCACCCGCTCCAGGACGCCTGGGTCAAGGCGCAGGCGCCACAATGCGGTTACTGTCAGTCTGGCCAGATCATGCAGGCCGCCACGCTGCTGCAGGATTTCCCCAATCCGACGGATGAGCAGATCAACGAGGTCATGTCCGGCAACCTGTGCCGCTGCATGGCCTATGTGCGGATTCGGGAAGCCATTCACCTGGCCTCGGACGCCATGGGTACGACAGCCAGCGACGCAGAGGAGAAGGCCGATGCGTAAATTCGTCGAATCGCTCTACAACGCCGCGACCAACGGTTCGCGCAACAACGAGGGTACCGGCATCACCCGTCGCGGCTTCCTGATCGGGTCCGCCGGCGCCGGCTTCACCATGGCCTTCACCATGTCCGGACTGAGCCTGGCCAACCCGGCCGAAGCGGCTGAGAAGGGCCTGTTTGAGCCGACCATCTGGTTCCGGATCGAACCGGACGGCAAGATCGTGGTCAACATCGTCGAAGCGGAAATGGGGCAACACGTGGGCACCGCCCTGGCCCGCATCGTCGCCGACGAACTGGAAGCCGACTGGGATGACGTGGTGCTGTATTACGTCGACAGCGATCCCAAGTGGGGCACCATGGTCACGGGCGGTAGCTGGTCCGTGTGGCAGAACTTCGACACCCTCAGCCGGGCCGGTGCCGCCGGCCGGCAGGTATTGATCGAGGAAGGCGCAAAACTGCTGGGTGTCTCCCCGGATCAGTGCCGGGCCAGGGACAGTCAGGTCCTGGCCGGTGGCCGTTCGGTGACCTACGCCCAGATTGTCCAGGCTGGCAACATCAGCCGCAGTTTCACCGACGACGAGCTCAAGAAGATGCCCATCAAGCCGCCTTCCGAGCGTCGCCTGATCGGCAAGGACACCCTGGCTCGCGACATTCCCGGCAAGACCAACGGCGAAGCCATCTACGGCATCGACGCCAGCGTCGAGGGCATGGTCTATGGCCGGCCGCTGATACCACCCACACGTTACGGATCCACCGTCGACTCGGTGGATGACAGCCAGGCCAAAGACGTGCCGGGCTATCAGCAGACCCTGGTACTGGACGACCCCTCCGGCACCGTACCTGGCTGGGCTGTGGTAATCGCCGATTCGGTGACGGCGGCCAACAAGGCCGCCCGAAAGGTCAAGGTGAACTGGACCGCCGGCAAGACCGCCAAGGTGACCGAAAAGGACATCCTTGAGGAAGGACGGAACCTGATCGCCGATGACAGCAAAGGCGCCCTGGTGGTCGACGACGGCGACCTCAAAGGCACCTTCGACGGCGCCGATTCGGTACTGGAACAGGAGTACATCACCCACAGCGTCCTGCATTTCCAGATGGAACCGCTCAACGCCCTCGCCTTCAAGAAGGACGGTCGTTGGGAAATCCACACCGGCAACCAGTGGCAGACGCTGATCCTGCCCACCCTGGCGAAAGCCCTGGGTGTGAAGCAGGAACACATCATCATGCGTACCTATCTGCTCGGCGGCGGCTTCGGGCGGCGACTGAACGGCGACTATGCCGTGCCGGCCGCGCTCGCGTCCAAAATGCTGGACAAGCCCGTGAAGCTGGTATTCAGCCGGGAGGACGACACCCGGTTCGACTCCATCCGCTCACCCTCCGTGCAGAAACTCCGGATGGCCTTTGATGCGGAGAAGCAGGTCATCGGTATGGAGCACCACGCCACCGCCGGCTGGCCCACCCAGGTCATGGCCCCCGGCTTCATGCCGAAAGGCGCCAATGGCGAGCCCTTCGATCCCTTCTCGATCCAGGGTGCCGATCACTGGTACAGCGTTGGTGCCCAGCGCCTGCGCGCGATTTCCAATGGTCTGGCCAACGACACCTTCCGGCCCGGCTGGCTTCGCTCGGTCGGTTCCGGCTGGGTGAACTGGGCACTGGAGAGCTTCATGGACGAGGCGGCCCACCAGGCCGGGCAGGATCCCATCGACTTCCGGCTCGGCCTGCTGAAAGCCGAAGGCAAGAACGCCGGCAGCGCACCCAACTCCGTGGGCGGTGCCAGCCGGCAGGCCAATGTGTTGAAGCGGGTGCGCGAGCTGTCCCAGTGGGGCCAGGATATGCCGGCTGATACCGCACTGGGCGTCGCCACATCCTACGGCCAGGAGCGGAACATGCCGACCTGGACCGCCTGTGTCGCCAAAGTCCATGTGGATCGGGACAGCGGGAAAGTGACCCTGCACCACCTCACCCTGGTGACCGATGCCGGCACCGTGGTCCATCCCGACGGCGCCCGCGCCCAGGTGGAAGGTGCCGCGCTCTGGGGTGCCAGCATGGCCCTCCACGAAGGCACGGAGATCGACAATGGCGAGGTGAAGGACCACAACCTCAACAGCTACCAGCCGATGCGGATGCGGGATGTGCCCGCCATGACGGTGGAATTCATCGACAGCACGGAAACCTCCGTCGGCCTTGGCGAACCCGCCACCACCGTGGTCGGGCCTGCGATCGCGAACGCGATCTTCGCCGCCGTGGGTGTGCGACTGCGGACCATTCCAATACGACGCGAGGCGGTGCTGGAGGCACTCAAGGCATAAAGAGCCAGAGCCCGGGACCTCCCGGGCTTTTTTTGTGGCTTAACAAATCGCAACCAGAATTCGCAAAAGTGGGCTGTTACCGGGCGGGAAACCGGCGGTATAACAGAAGCGTCGGCCACACGGTCCGGTGTCGCCGGCATTAAAGCTTTGTCACACCGGTATCCAGAAACAGTGGTGGCCCACTATCCTTGGGCGCACGTTGTTGACCAAGAGGCTCTATGCTGTTCGAACCACTCAGGACCCTGCCCCTGCGCCTGCTTTTTTCGGGATCCGTCGCGCTGTTGCCATTGGCCACATGGGCGGACACTACGGCCAAGGTCGCACCTGACATCGATCTGAAAGAAGTGGCGCCAGTACCGCAGCCCGAAGCGAAAGCGCCGGCCACCGCCGATCAGGAGTCGAGCCCGGATGCGGACGAAGCCAATCCAGCGCCGGGCGAACCGGAAGCGGAGCCAGAACCCGAGTTTGTTAAGGCCACCCGGTTCTCGCTGCTGGGCAGTGATGTACTGCCGGGCACCTCCACCCGGCTGGCCTGGACCCCGGGCATCCAGATCGCCGGACTTTCCCAGCCAACGCCCGTCCTGGTGGTCAACGGCCTTCATGCCGGACCGACCCTGTGCCTGACGGGCGCCGTCCACGGCGACGAACTCAACGGCATCGAGATCATCCGCCGCACCCTGTACGACCTGGACCCCGAGAAGCTCAGCGGTCGCGTGGTGGGCATTCCGATCGTCAACCTGCCGGGTTTCCAGGAGGCCAGCCGCTACCTGCCGGACCGTCGGGATCTGAACCGGCATTTCCCGGGCAACCCCGACGGCAGCCTGGCGGAACGGATTGCCTACTCGCTGTTCGAGAACATCATCCGTCATTGCGACATGCTGGTGGATATCCACACCGGGTCCCTGAAGCGAACCAACCTGCCCCAGTTGCGGGCCGACATGACCAACCCGGAAGTGGCGCAGTTCACCCGGGGTTTCGATCGCATGGCGGTGGTACACAGCCCGGGCACCGATGGCATGCTCCGGGTGGCGGCCACCCGGGCGGGCATCACCACCGTCACCCTGGAGGCGGGCGAATCGCACCGCATCCAGGAACACCAGATCGAGGCCGGGGTGAACAGCCTCACCAGTCTGATGGAAAAGCAGGACATGATTTCACGCATGTTCGAATGGGGGGACCCGGAACCGGTCTACTACGAGTCGTCCTGGATCCGCGCCAACCATGGCGGCATCCTGTTCAGCGAAGTCGATCTAGGCGCCCGTGTAAGCAAGGGAGAAATCCTCGGCTATGTCGCCGACCCGATCACCAACGCCCAGTTCCCCATTCATTCCAGCGCAGACGGCCGGATCATCGGTATGGCGGTGGACCAGGTGGTGATGGCAGGGTTTGCCGCCTACCACATTGGTACAGAGGCAGAGGTGCCCGGAGAGTAGTATCCTAGGCGTTTTCACCCATCGGCTGAAAACGACAGGAGCAGTTCCTTGGCCTCTTCCCGATCTTTGTCGAAATCCCCGTTGCTGGCCTACATCGGCCTGGTCCTGACCCCGCTGTTCTGGGCCGGCAATGCGGTGATCGCACGGGGAACGGTGCAGCACATACCGCCCCTGTCGATGTCCTTCTGGCGCTGGATTATAGCCCTGGCCATCCTGTTGCCCATCGGCCTGCCGGGGGTTATCCGCCACAGGCAAGTGATCCGTCAGCACCTGGGATCGATGATTGCACTGGCCACTTTCAGCGTGGCGGCGTTCAACTCCCTGCTCTACTGCGCGGCCGTCACCACCACCGCCACCAACATCGCGCTGATCAACGCCACCATCCCGATTTTCGTCGCCCTGCTGGCCTGGCTGATGCTGGGTGACCGCACCCGGCCCATCCAGGCCCTGGGTATCCTGCTGGCGGTCATTGGCATCCTGACCGTCATTGCCAGGGGAAAACTGTCGGTCCTCACGGGGCTGGAGGCACAACCCGGTGATCTCATCATGGTGGCGGCGGTATTCAGCTGGGGCCTGTTCTCCGTGCTGTTGCGACGCCAAGCCGTGCCCCTGCCAGCACTGACCTTTCTGACCACCCAGATCCTGTTGGGCACGGTCATCATTCTGCCGTTTTACCTGACCGATCTGCTGGCCTTCTCCGGCGGTTTCGAGGTCTCGCGCGAGACGGTTCTGCCGCTGATCTACTTTGCGATATTCCCGGGCATCCTGGCGTACGGTTTCTGGAACCACGGCGTGCAGACCATCGGCCCCGGCAGCGCTGCCATTTTCATGTATCTCACGCCCGTCTACGCCTCAGTCCTGGCCGGCCTGTTCCTGAACGAATCCCTCGGGGTGTTTCACTGGGTGGGCGGCGCGCTCATCCTGATCGGCCTGCTGCTGGCCACCCGCGTGGGACGGCCCGCGTTCCGGCGAAGTGGGACTGGCTGAACCCGGTTAGCGGCGTTTCAGGGCATCGGCGATCCGGGTCAATACCTCGTCCAGGGTGGCTCGCGGACAGCCGATGTTCAGGCGCATGAAACCACGGCCGGGCACGCCGAAGCTGATGCCCGGATTCATCCCGACGCCCGCTTCCTGAACGAAGAATCGCTTCAGGCCGGCATCGTCCAGGCCCAGCTCCCGGCAATCCAGCCACATCAGATAGGTGCCCTCGGGCGCGAAGGTACGGATGCCGGGCAGATCACGGTTAACCCGCTCCGCCACATAATCCCGGTTGTCCTGAAGGTAAGGCATCAGCTCATCCAGCCAGGCGCCGCCCTTTCGATAGCCCGCCTCGAAACCGGCCACGCTGAACGGGTTGCACTGGGGCAGGTGCATCTGGTCGAACACCGCTTTCAGGGCCTGCCGCCGGTCCCTGTCGGGAATCACCAACGCAGACAACCCAAGGCCCGGCATGTTGAAGGTTTTGCTGGGCGCCACGGCCGTGACCAGCTTATCGTCCGGGCCCGCCAGCGACGCCAGAATGGTGTGGGCGGAGGCATCCGGAAAGACCAGATCACAATGGATTTCATCACTGACCACCACCAGACCGTGACGGCGGGCAATGGCCAGGACCGCTTCCAGTTCGTCCCGACTCCAGACCCGCCCGACCGGGTTATGGGGTGAGCACAACATAAGCATTCTGGCGTCCGACTGCGCCGCGCAGGCCTCCAGGTGTTCCAGGTCCATCCGGTAATGCAGCTCCCCCGAATCGGTCTGTTCCGCGATCAGCGGATTTTCGATGACCGTTCTTCCGGTGAGCTTTATCGAACTGAAAAACGGCGGATACACCGGTGGCTGGATAATCACGCCGTCTCCGTGCCCGGCGTAGGCCAGGCACGCCGCGTGCAGGGAAGGCACCACGCCCGGAGCCATCAGGATCGACTCCCGTTCGATGGTCCAGCCATGACGTTCCCGGAACCAATCGATCATGGCGGTGTACAGGGACTCCGGAAACAGCGTGTAGCCATAGACCGGATGCTGCGCCCGCCTCACCAGCGCCTCGGTTACCGCCTCAGGCGCCGGAAAATCCATATCGGCCACCCATACCGGAACGACGTCCTCACGGCCGAACACCGCCTTTCGGGCATCGAATTTCACGGATTGG
Source organism: Marinobacter koreensis (assembly GCF_023156285.1). Classification (GTDB taxonomy): domain Bacteria; phylum Pseudomonadota; class Gammaproteobacteria; order Pseudomonadales; family Oleiphilaceae; genus Marinobacter; species Marinobacter koreensis. The sequence continues at coordinate 459,769 of NZ_JAKZAJ010000002.1, forward strand.
GTCTGCTCCCGTGACAGAGGCTCATCGAATCGGGACACGCATCGTCTCCAGCAGTGGTTTCCGAAAAGGTACGGATGCCATTGTGGCCAGATCCACCGGGGCAGGCAAACCTTCGGCTTTGGTCTAAGGAAGGGCGGATTGTGTTTGCCAAGCCCGGCATTACTTGCGAACCTAACCGTTTGTTCATCCGACTCTCTCGGTTTTCTGGAGCCGTCCGAATGATTGGTCAGATTCTCTCGACAATGCTGCCGGTGTTTCTCATTGCCGGCTGTGGTGCGTTATACGGGCGTTACCGAAGCCCCGACATCAAGGGCCTGAACGTGCTCAACATGGAGCTGTTCGTGCCCATGCTGGTGTTCGGGGTGCTCGCCGACCAGAAGGCGCCGCTGCAGGATTACGCCCAGCTGGCACTGGCCGCCACCGTCGTGGTTCTGGGCTCCGGTATTGTGCTGTATCCGCTGGCAAAGGTCCTGAAACTGAACCTGAAGACCTTCCTGCCGCCGATGATGTTCAACAACTCCGGCAACATGGGCATCCCCCTGCTGGTGCTGGCGTTTGGCGACTCGGCCCTGCCGGCAGCGATTGTGCTGTTTATCGTGGAAATGCTGCTGCACTTTTCAGTGGGCCTGTACATGCTCGACCCTCACAGCTCCATCATCCAGCGCCTGAGACTGCCCATCGTCTTTGCCAGTATCGCCGGCCTGGCCGTCAATATCAGCGGGATTCACCTGCCCGACTGGCTGCTGGAGACCCTGAACATGCTTGGCGGCGTCTGTATCCCGCTGATGCTGTTTGCCCTCGGTGTGCGCATGCTGGAGATCGACTTCAGTGACTGGAAACTGGGTATACTGGGTGCCATCGCCTGCCCCGCCAGCGGCCTGATCCTGGCCTGGCCCATGATCGCCGTGCTGGACCTGCCCGGCCTGCAGGTGGCTTCTCTGTGGGTGTTTGCGGCCTTGCCGCCTGCCGTGCTCAATTATATGGTGGCGGAACAGTACAAGCAGGAGCCCCATACCGTGGCGTCGCTGGTCTTGTTGAGCAACCTGGGCAGCCTGGTGGTCATCCCCATTGTTCTGGGGCTGGTGTTCTCCGCCGGCTACGTATAAGGAAGACGTCTGATGTCCGAAGCGGCTGCGGTCGTTCGTGCTTTTCGCCCCAATTTCCTCATCCTCGCACCGCTGTGCGCCGGCCTCGGCGTCGCGGTCGCCTGGCAGCAGGCGTCGTCACCGTCGCTACTGGATGCGGTGCTGGTCCTCATCGGTGCCCTGTTGGCCCATGCGGCGGTCAACCTGTTCAACGAGTACGACGATTTTGTCTCCGGCCTGGACCTGATCACCCAGCGTACCCCCTTCTCCGGTGGCAGTGGCGCCCTGCCGGAGGTTCCCTCCGCGGCCAGGGGCGTACTGGCCGCCGCCATCGGTACGCTCACCCTGGTTATCGCCATCGGCCTGTATTTCCTGTGGTTGCGCGGACTGCCGATGCTGGTACTGGGAACCGCCGGCGTTGTTCTCGTCCTGACCTACACCCGCTGGATCACCCGACTCCCCATCCTGTGTCTGCTGGCACCGGGCCTGGGCTTCGGCCCGATCATGATCCTTGGGGCCCTGCTGGCCCTGGGTGCCCGGATCGACGCCATGGCCATCGCGGTGTCGGTGGTGGCGCTGTTGCTGGTGAGCGAACTGCTGCTGATCAACCAGATTCCCGATGCCGAAGCAGACCGGAAAATTGGTCGCCGGCACCTGGTGATTGTCCTGGGTCCGGTCAAGGCGACGCGCCTGGTCGCGTCACTGCTGCTCGGGAGCTACCTGCCGGTGGTGATTGGCATGATCATGGGATGGCTGTCCGGGTGGAGTGGCCTGGCCCTGCTGACATTGCCCTTCTCTGTCTGGATCGTAACGCGGCTGCCCCGGGTGATTGATCAGCCTGCGGCCCTGAACGCGGTGCTCGGCGCCAACGTGGCAGTACTCCTGTCCACGCTGGCGCTGCTGATAATCGGCCTCAGCCTCTGAATCCTCTCCGGATTCCACACCAATCTTGACCGGCCTCCTTGCAACCGGACTGACTTTGACCGATGGTTAAAATCGAATCTGGTTGATTTCATTCATGATATGGAGGTCTCCCCATGAGTGTTCTATTGCTACTGATCAGTGCCCTGGTACTGGTCTATCTGGGCATTGGCGGCACCGCCGCCGCGGCCGTTATGACGCTCGCCACGGTGATCGGCCTGTTCCAGGACGGTTGGCACATCGCCAGCATCCTGTTTGGTGGCGCGTTGCTCGCCGTGGCCCTGCTCCTGGTGATCCCCGGTGACCTCAGGCTCGACAAGCTCAGCCGACCACTACTGGGCTGGGTCCGAAACCGCCTGCCCAAACTCTCCGATACCGAGCAGGAGGCCCTCAAATCCGGCTCCGTGGACTGGGACGGCCAACTGTTTTCCGGCAAACCGGACTGGAACAAACTGCTGGATGCCAAGCCGGCGCACCTGACCAGCGAGGAACAGGCCTTCCTCGACGGCCCAGTGGAAAAGCTGTGCGACATGCTCGACGACTGGAAGATCACCCACGAGCATTACGACCTGCCCGACAAGGTCTGGAAATTCATCCGGGAAAAGGGCTTTTTCGGCCTGGTGATTCCGAAGGAGGACGGCGGACTGGGCTTTTCCGCCACCGCCCATTCCGAAATCGTCATGAAGATCTCCACCCGGAGTGTCTCGGCCGCGGTCACCGTGATGGTCCCCAACTCACTGGGCCCGGGTGAACTCCTGATGCACTACGGCACCGACAACCAGAAACAGCATTACCTGCCCCGACTGGCCAACGGTGAAGAAATCCCCTGCTTTGCCCTGACCTCACCGGTGGCCGGCTCTGACGCTGGCGCCATCCCGGACAAAGGCATCGTATGCAAGGGCCAGTGGAACGGCGAAGAGGTTCTAGGGCTGAAGGTCACCTGGAACAAGCGCTACATCACCCTGGCGCCGGTGGCTACCATCATTGGCCTGGCCATCAAGGTCTACGATCCGGACCATCTGGTGGGCGAAAGCGACGAAGTTGGCGTCACCTGTGTGCTGGTGCCGAAGGACACCGACGGCGTAAACGCCGGTGCCCGCCACCTGCCCATGAACACCGTGTTCATGAACGGCCCCACTTGGGGAACCGAGGTCTTCATCCCCATGGACCAGGTGATCGGCGGCCAGGACATGCTCGGCAAGGGCTGGACCATGCTGCTGGAATGCCTGTCCATCGGCCGCTCCATTTCCCTGCCGGCCCTGGGCACAGGCGCGGGCAAGGTTGCCAGCCTGGCCACCGGCTCCTATGCCTATACCCGGGAACAGTTCGGCCGCTCCATCAGCCAGTTTGAAGGCGTCCAGGAAGCCCTGGAACCCATCGCCGGCTATACCTACATGATGGACGCCGCCCGACTGCTGACCTCCGGCATGCTGGACCGGGGCGTTCGTCCGGCGGTTCCCTCGGCGGTGCTCAAATACCGCAACACCGACCTGATGCGCGAAGTGATCAACCACGCCATGGACGTGGTGGCTGGCCGGGGCGTGATCACCGGCCCCCGCAACTTCCTGGCCCGGGCCTACCAGGCCGTGCCCATCGGCATTACCGTGGAAGGCGCCAACATCCTTACCCGAAGCCTGATGATCTTCGGCCAGGGGGCGATCCGGTGCCATCCCTTCATCGTTGAGGAGATCGAAGCCGCCGGCATGGAGGACGAGGACCAGGCCGCCAAGAAATTCGACGGCATCTTCTACCGGCACATCGCCCACACCACCCGGAACGCCCTGCGCGCCCTCGTGCTGGGACTGTCGGGCGGCTTCCTTGAGTCCGTACCCCGGCAGGGCAACATCAAGGGCTACTACCGGCAGTTGGCCCGGTTCTCCGCGGCTTTCGCGCTGATGACCGATGTCACCCTGCTCACCGTGGGCGGTGGCCTCAAGGCCCGGCAGCGCCTGTCCGGACGCATGGCCGACTGCCTGGTGCAGCTCTACTACGCCACCGCCGTCATCAAACAATGGCATGAAGAGGGTTATCCCCAGGATCAGCGGCCACTGGTGGACTGGTGCCTGCAGACCTGCCTGAGAGACCTGCAGCAATCCATGCGCTCGGCGATCATCAACTTCCCGGTGGCACCGCTGCGCTGGCCGCTTCGCCTGCTGGTCTTCCCGCTGGGGGCCACCGGCCTCAACGGACCGGATGACAGGCTGGGCACCCGGGTCGCCCGCTCCATCGTGGACGACACGCCCGTGCGGATGCGCGTGAGCCGTGGGGTTTACCTGAACACGGATCCGGACGATCCGCTGGGCCGGGTTCTGAACGCCTATCAGCTGGCCAATGAGACCGCCGGTATGCGCAGCCGGCTGCACGATGCCATCCGCAACCGGGACGAGGATGAGCTGGACGCCATCGCGCTGCTGATGGGTCACCAGCGCAAGGAACTGGTGGACTGGGCCTGCGAGCAGGGCGTGATCAAGGAAGACGAATGCGACAAACTGGAAGAGGCGCTGACCGCCCTGTACGACGTGATCCGGGTCGATGCCTTCGACGGCGACGGACTCAAGGCCCTGTCCCGCTGTGCCAAAGGCAAACGCAAAGTGGTCGAACGGCCCGCAAAGGAATGATGGCCTGATCGGCAGGGTGCACCCGTTTTCGGGGAGCACCCTGCCGGAACCTCAGCTTCGACCGTTCAGGATGTCCACGATTTCCCGGGTGTCCTTGATGATGGTGTACACCCGATCCTCGATTTCCACCCGCTGGCGACGGCCATCGATGTCGTAGACCCGACCATAGTCCAGCAGCTCCCGATCCAGGTGATCGCCCCGGTGATAATCGAGTTTCTTCTGCCAACCCGGCGGCAGCGACTCACCCCGATCGACCTTTTTCTGCAGTCCCGGGGGCAGGCCATCGTGACCGGGTGGTGTTGCAAGAACCACCGCCGGTGACAGGGCGCCCAGTAAAACGGCGACTCTGAACAACATTCTCATATCGACTCCCGTTTCCGAAAAAATTTCATATACGCATCTTCAAGACGTATCGAGCCCCCGTATCGTTCCCCCAATTACGTACAAATACAACAAGGGCCATGCGGATTTCTGGCGGAAAACGACTTCACAAAATCCGCTTTTAGTTATAAAATTAAGGTTAGTTATTCTTTAATGGCATATATAAATAGGCCGACAAGTTATATGGAACTGAATTTCGAAAAGGTCACCAAGCGTTTCGGGGACCTCGAGGTCATCGGTGAATTCAACACCAGCATACAATCGGGCGAGATCGTCGCACTCGTCGGTCCTTCCGGCTGTGGCAAGTCGACCCTGCTGCACATGGTTGCCGGCTTGCAGTCTGCATCCGATGGGCAGGTGACTGCCGATGGGCGTCCCGTCAAAAAGCCTGCTCCCGAGCGTACACTGGTCTTCCAGGAGCATGCCCTGTACCCGTGGATGACACTGGTCGAGAACGTCGCGCTGGCACTTGAATTTCAAGACCACCCTAAATCCGAAGCGCTCAAGGAAGCCCGCACGTGGCTCGCACGCGTCAAACTTGCCGGGTTCGAAACCTATTATCCCCATCAGGTATCCGGTGGCATGCGTCAACGCTGTGCCCTTGCCCGCGCCTTCATCGCCCGGCCAAAGGTTTTACTTCTTGATGAGCCGTTTGGGGCGCTGGATGCACTGACGCGGATGACGCTTCAAAGTGTGCTTCGGGACCTGATTGAAGCAGAACGACCCACGGTTGTCCTGGTGACCCACGACGTCGACGAGGCCCTCTACCTGGCAGACCGCGTTCTGGTCTTCAGCAACCGCCCCGCCCGCGTGCTTCGGGAAATCTCACTGGGACACATCCCGAAAACCCACGATCTGTCAGCGTTCTCGGATATTCGCCGGGACGTTCTGGGCCTTCTTGGCATTGATACTGACAACTCCACTGATGCTGTATCGCAACTCGAAAAAGGAGAGACTGCATGATTCGCTGGTTAATGACCGCTGCTCTGGTACTCGCCGTTTCAGCCCCGGTATCCGCCGCTGAAACACTCAAAGTGGGCTATGTCCGGGTTATGGACGACGCCCAGGCCATGGTGGCCTACGAGGCCGGGCTTTACGAAAAGTACGGACTGGATGCCCAGCTGATCGAATTCAGTTCCGGCACCGACCTGATCAAGGGCATCGTCGGCGGACAACTGGACATCGGCGTACTGGGCTTTTCCAACGCCTTTACCTGGGCCTCCCGCGGTGCCAACCTTAAAATCGTCGGCGGAGCCCAGCGCGGTTACCATTCCCTGGTGGTCCGTGAAGACTCCGGCATCGAATCGGTCGCCGACCTGAAGGGACGCAACCTGGCTTCCCAGAAACAGGGCAGCACCGCCGATATCGTGCTCAAGGGTGTCATGCTCGAGAATGCCGGCCTCAAGCCGGGCGATCTCAATATCATGGGCGTCGCACCGGCCGTGGCGGTCCAGTCCCTCGTTGGCGGACGTGTCGATGCTGCGTTCCTTTTCGAGCCCTATGACCGCATTGCGCGGCTCGTCGCGCCGGTCAAGCAGATCTACCAGATCGGTGAAGTCTGGCCGTTCCCCTGCATGGTCGTCATCACTGCGGCGGACACCCTGAACAACCGGAAAGACGTTCTCTGGGCGGCCCTGGATGCGCAGCGCGAAGCCATTGATATGTTGGAAAACGACCCTGAAAAGGCCGCGCCGCTGATCACCGATTACTTCATCAAGGAAGACACCATCGACTCCAGGGACCAGGGCCCCATCCCGGCCGTGGATGTGATTACCCAGGCCATTCAGACCAACGACTTCAGCGCCAAGCTGACCGATAAGGACATTGATCGGATGAAGGAATTGGCCGGCATCATGCAGACTCAGGGCATCCTTCCCGATGAAGGAACCTTTGACGTCAACGCCCTGCTGGACCTGTCCTGGCAGAAGGCCCGTGAACTCTGATCATGAGTGACAAGCAAGCCACTGGCGTCGCCAGCAAACGAGCCTATGTCATCGCGATTGCCGTAATCCTGTTTTTCTGGCAGGTAGCGGCCTGGTTCCTGCCGGACTTCCTGATGCCGGATGTCAGCACCGCGTTTCAGAGACTCTGGGAAGAACTCAACAGTGCCGAGTTCTACCAGGGCCTCGCGAACAGCATGACACGGCTGGGTGCAGGCTACGGCGCAGCGATCGTGGCTGGTGTCGTTCTCGGACTCGTTGGAGGATCCCTGAATGCGGTTCGAAGCACCCTGAAAGCCGCCATCATCATCCTCCAATCGATCCCCTCGATTGCGTGGGTGCCGCTGTTCCTCATATTGATGGGTTTTGGCAATCTGCCCATCATTGTTGTGGTCGCCATTGGCGCTTTCTTCCCGACCGCCCTGAGCGTGATGAACGCCACGGAGAGCGTCGAAAAAGTGCATATTGCGGCTGCCCGGGTGATGGGCGCCTCCCGGATGCAAATGCTCAAGCGGGTCTATTTCCCCGCCGTGACACCGGAACTGATCACCGGTGCCCAACTGGCCTTCGGGAACGCCTGGCGAGCGCTCATTTCGGCAGAAATGATCGTCGGATTCAGCGCCGGTCTGGGAAAATCCCTGGCCTATGCGGGAGAAATCGCCGACATGACCGGCGTCATGACCAACATTCTGGTCATTGCCATCCTGGCGGCGGTGATCGACCAGGTGATTCTGGAGCGCATCAAACACCGATTGCTTCGGTACCAGTACCTCTGACCCGAGGACCCCGGCGATCAGGGGGTTCGCAAACCACCCCTGATCGCCTCGTCCACCAGCCACCGACGCAGCACCTGAAGCCCCGGCTCCTTCCGCCGGCTCGTCTTCCAGGCAAAATAGAACCGGTCCCCGGTCATCACTGCGTGGCAGGGCAAGCGCACGAACTCTTCCGAATCCTTGCGGGTACTGAGCATATAGTCGTTGGTCAGGGCGATCCCCTGATGGAAACGGGCGGCTTCCAGCGCCAGCAGCATATGACTGAAATGCTGCACCCGGGCTGTTGAAGGAATGCCCTGATCCACCTCCCGGAACCAGACTTCCCAGTCGCCGGACGCGCGCTCGAAAATGCTGTGCGTGGACAACAACGGGAACCGGGCCACTTCCTCCGGCGTTATCCGGACGTCCTCCACGGTTTCCAGATCCAGCTCCCGACGGATCTTCTGCCAGTAATCCTGGCTGCACACCGGAAACAGACGCTCCACATACAGCAACTCGTAACTGTAGGCCGGCGAATCCTTGTGAATGGTGATGAAACAGTCCGCCACCCGGTCCGACAGCACCGGACTCTCGCTGCTCATCTCAAGCGACAGCTCCAGCTGGGGGTAAAGACGTTGCAGATCCGGCAACCGGGGCACCAGCCAGCGAACGGCGAAGGAACTGAACACCGACAACCGCAGCCGCGAACTCTCCCGACCCAACAACTGCTCACTGGCACGCTCAATCTGCAACAGGGCCGAACCGATGGCATCGAAGTACTGTCGGCCTTCGTCGGTCAGCGACACCCGGCGGCCCGAGCGCCAGAAAAGCCGCTCGCCCAGGTAGGTTTCCAGCTGCTTTATCTGGTGACTGACCGCACTCTGGGTAATGGCCAGCTCTTCGGCGGCGAGCGAAAAACTCTCGAGCCGGGCCACCGCCTCGAATACGGGGAGCGCTTTCAGGGGAGGAAGTTTCATCTATCGAAATTTCTAATGCCTATGGAATATTCATCATTTTATCGGATATTAGCAACATCCTAGACTGCACCTCCAGAGTCAGGGATATGCCAAATCACAGAGGAGGGCATGCAGAATGTCAGGCAAAACCGTCAACAGCGCCATTCTTCTGCTGGTCATTGGCAACGCCATGGCCATCGCCTCCGACGTGTTCATCAAGCTCCTGGAACCCGGCGCCCCGATCTTTCAGTTCGCCTTCCTGCGTTGTGTGCTCACGCTGGCCTTCCTGCTGCCTCTCGCCGGTCAACTGAACCGGGGCCACCTGTTCACCGGACTGAAGATCCACACCCTCCGGGCCCACATCCATCTGGCCGGCATCCTGTGCATGGTCGTTGCTCTGAGCAATCTGCCGCTCGCTACCGCCAACGCGCTCTTCTACGGCGCGCCGATTCTGGTGATGGTGCTTTCGGCCCTGATTTTCCGGGAGCGGCTAACGCCCCTGAGCGTCGTGGCCGTATTCAGCGGTTTCACTGGGATCGTGGTCATCCTGCGCCCGGTGGAATTCAACTGGGCCGCCATCGCCGCCCTCGGCTCCGCACTGGCACTGGCGATCAATGCGGTCATGGTCCGGAAACTGCCGAAGCAGCAGTCAACGGTACACAAGCTGTTTCTCAATTACCTGCTGATCCTGCCGGCAGCCGGTGCCCTGGCACTCTGGGAGGGGGCCGAGTGGTCGCCCGGCATACTAGTGAGTGCTGCCGGGTCCGCCTTCTTTATTCTCGGCTACAACATCACCGTGCTGCTGGCCTACCAGCAAGTGGACGCCAATCAGGTCACCAGTGCCGAATACACCGGTCTGATCTGGGCCGTGCTGATTGGCTGGATCGGCTTCAACGAGATGCCCGATCTCTGGTTCGCCGTGGGCAGTGCCATGATTGTGGTGCCGCTTATTATGGTGGGGTTGCATTCGCGTCAGCGGAGTCAGAGAGTGTTCCGGGCTTATCCGGCGAATAGTTGAGAGTTTAGGACAATGGCTAAGCAAGGAGAACTGAGCTACAAGGATGTTCGTGGGCTTTTGGTTGACGCATAGATTTACCTAGAGCCGGGTTCTTCTATCGCTGCGGTCGCACGAGTGATTAATACCATTAATGCTGGGAATCGTGCCGAGTTCGAATGGATCTACACCTTTGATGCAGGCCACGTTGACAGAAAACTGATTTGGGTTCGAACGCCTTCTGTGGTGAGTGTATATCCCACAAATAGAGCAGAAGTAATGCTCAGCGGTCTTGGTACCGAACTGATAAAGACTCAGGTTTTCTTCGCCATGTACGACTTTAAACGCTGACATAGGCACCGGCGTTACGACCGCTCCCCGGCGCGAACACATTGAGCAGTTGCAGCGACTTAGCTCTTCAAATCCATTGGGAAGCTCAATCTCGAATTGAACGCTCCCGCAATGGCAGGCTCCCTGATTCAGACCTCTGACATCCATGTTTACAAATCTCCTGATTGTTAACGCTGAAGTGTAAGTGTGCGGCCCGACAGCGGCGTCAGGTGGCGGCCGCAAGCCGCAACTTATTTGACTTGTTAACCCCTGAGTTCAAGGTCTTCCCGAATAACTTCCGGATGCCGAAACGCAATCTCGATGAGCGCCTTTGCCGGCCCGGAAGGTTTACGTCGCCCCTGCTCCCATTCCTGCAACGTACGCGGAGAGATATGGAGCACCTCGGCAAACTCTCGCTGTGTGAGACCAGTCTTGCCGCGCGCCTCTGCGACCTCATTTGGTTCCACACGACTGACTCGTGCAGTTTTCCCGGCTTTCATTTCTTTGACAGATTGGAGCAGCTTGTTGCCAAGCTCCTCAGCACTCAGAGTCTCATTACTCATTTTCCAACACCTCACGAATCGACTTCAGGATATGCGCGGGTATATTCTCCTTGACGGCCTTCTTGTAGATCACCAACAGCCAGATCTCACCATTTGCCAATCTGGTGAAGTAGATGACTCGCACCCCACCACGCTTCCCTGAACCCGCTACCGACCAGCGAACCTTTCTACATCCACCGCTACCTGGAATGGGGTCGCCAATTTCCGGATTGGCTGCCAACCAGGCAAAGAACGCACTCCGTTCCTCTTCGGTCCAGATTTTTCTGGCATCTGCTTCGAATGTAGGGGTTTCGATGATCGTGAACACGACCACCAATATACGTCATTGACGGACTTTTGCAAGGTGGCCGGCAGAAGGGTTAACAGCCATCAGGTAGAGCGCCCGCCCGGGCAACCGGCGAGCGCCCCTGCCCCACTTCAGCGATGTGATCCCTCGATCAACGCCCGGCTGTCGAGAATAATCCGCGCAACCCGATACTCCGGCGGGATGTGATTGTCGTACCGGAAGGTCACCCGGTAACTGGTCCGGTGGCGGTCGTGATGATGACGCCGATGGTCATGGCGGTAGTCGCGGTGATGCTTGTGGTGATGCCGCTCATGCCCATACCCACGATGGTGCCTGTCATCCCGATAGCGATCATGGTCACGGTGACGTTCGTGACGCTCTTTCCGGTAATGGGCCTGCATGACGTTCTTTTTCTCGTGGCCCCGGTCGGCGTGCCGCTCCAGGCCCGGGGGATGGACGAAGCCGCCCGCCTGGGCACCTGCGGACAATCCCAGGGCCAGAACTGCAATACCGCTCAGAATGAATCGTTTCATGGCTGTTCTCCCGTCTGTCTCAGAGACTGGATGGATCCGCCGGACAGGTTTTCCGACGGCACTGAGTTCAGGGTATCGAACAGCGGGGAAATGTCAGCGGGCCCGGGCCGGCTTTGCAAAAGCTTTACGGAAACCCGGGGTCGCTTGACGTTTAAGCGTCTTCAGTAACGACAGATCGAAGGTGGGATTCGATGGCGAAGGTGTGGGCGCAGTCGTCGCCAAGCTCTCTGAGCGACTCGGCAAGACGTAACAGGTAGTCGGCATTCGCTCCGCTGGGGCCATGCGCTGAAGCAATCTGGCGGGCAATGTCCGCCTCCGGCGCGTCTCCGAGAAACGCCTCGTTGTCCTCGGTGGCGATATAGACCAGGCCTTCTGCTTCACTGCCATCATCGAAGGTCATGGGCGTGGCGAACCGCAGATACCCGTTCTTCTCACGGACATCCAGATGCTCGAATACGCTGGGGGACACGCGGTAGGCCATGCCGCGGCAGATCGCCCCTGGCTGTTGCACCAGGGTAACCACGCGGCCAGGGGCTTCCGGCGTGCCGCGGTGATCATGGGAGGCCTGCCAGAAACGGCGGACCCAGCCCCGGATCGACGCCGGGCGCTGCTCCAGGAAAGGGAAATCCACCTTGTAGATCAACGAACCATAACCAAACAGCCAGATAGCGTCGACGCCCTCGAAACTGAAGCGGGCCCGGTTATGCTCAACGGTATTGACGGACATAACGAATCACCGGGAACAAGTTCAGGGACACACTATAACGAGGCCGCCTCGGTGGCGGCAACGAAGCCGGCGATGCCGGTCAGCACAATTTCAGCCGCCATTGCCGAGAGGATCAGGCCGCTGATCTTGGACATGATGTTGAGCCCGGTCTTGCCAAGCACCTTCTCCAGGTAGCCGGACAGGTGCAGCAGCACCGCCAGGATCAACAGTCCGGACACCAGCCCCAGCAGGCCCCCGATCACGTCGGGTACGGTTTTCAGCTCCGCGCCGTAGACCATGATGGCACCAATGGTGGCCGGCCCGATCATCACCGGGATGGCCAGGGGCACCACGGCAATGTCATCACGATCTTCCTCGGGAAGGCCGGTTGCATGGCTCCGGGTACCGCTGTTCACCAGGCTGATGGCCGTCAGGAACAGCAGGGAGCCGGCACCAATGCGGAAGGAATTCAGGGTAATGCCGATGGCATCGAACAGTAGCGGCCCGGCAAAGAACAGCACCAGGCCCAGCACGAAGGCAGACACGATGGAGCGGCGAATGACCGACGACTTTTCCGCCGACGACTGCCCTCGGGTGAGCGCCAGGAACATGGTAACCACGAAGAACGGCGCCAGCAGGAACAGGAAACGGATGGTGCTGCTCAGGTAGGTGCTGAAAAAGGTCTCAAACATCGAGGAAATCCGGGCCAGAAAAAACCGTAAGCATAGCCGGTGGCGCGTCCAGCGTCCGTACGCAACAGAACCTATATCTGCCCGTTCGCCTTAAGTATTAGGGAACACTACCTATTCATATCGTAGTATTACCATCCCAATTTTTTGTCCCACTGTTTCTCTGCTGGAGCCGTTATGACCGAAGCCTCCCGAATCCACTGTTCCCGACTGCGAGAGCGCCTGATGAGCGCCGGGGAAGCCGCTGCCCTGATCCCTTCCGGAGCCAATGTCGGCATGAGCGGGTTTACCGGGGCCGGTTATCCCAAGGCCGTTCCGCAGGCGCTGGCGGCGCATATCCGGGAACGCCGGGAGCGCGGCGAAAACTATCGCATCAGCGTGTGGACCGGTGCCTCCACGGCGCCGGAACTGGATGGCGCCCTGGCCGAGGTGGACGGTATCGAAATGCGCCTGCCCTACCAGAGCGATCCGGTGTGCCGCCAGAAGATCAACGAGGGCCGGATGTCGTACATCGACATCCACCTGTCCCACGTGGCCCAGCATGCCTGGTCGGGCTTTTTCGGGGAGCTGGACGTTGCCGTGATCGAGGTGGCCGGCATTACCGAAGACGGCAAGCTGATCCCCTCCTCGTCCATCGGCAACAACAAGACCTGGATCGACCAGGCGGACAAGGTCATCCTCGAGGTCAACCACGGCCAGAGTGCCGGCCTGGAAGGCATGCACGACGTCTATTACGGAACGGCCCTGCCACCGCGACGGAAGCCCATCGAGATGACCCAACCGGACGACCGGATCGGGGAGAAATACCTGTTGTGCCCGCCGGAAAAGATCATCGCCGTGGTCGAGACCAACGCACCGGACCGTTGCTCCCGGTTCAGCGAACCGGACGAGACGTCGAACGCCATCGCCCGCCACCTGCTGGCCTTCTTCGAGATGGAAGTGGAGAAGAAGCGGTTACCGGAAAACCTGCTGCCGCTGCAGTCCGGCGTCGGCAACATCGCCAACGCGGTCCTCGCCGGCCTGAACGAAGGCCCATTCAGCGACCTGACCGCCTACACCGAAGTGCTCCAGGACGGCATGCTGGCCATGCTGCGGTCGGGCAAACTGCGCATGGCCTCGGCCACCGCACTCTCCCTGAGCCCGGAGGCCAGCAAGGAACTGACGGACAACATCGACTTCTACCGGGAACGGATCCTCCTGCGCACCCAGGAAATCAGCAATCATCCTGAAGTGATCCGGCGCCTGGGCATCATCGCCATGAACGGCATGATCGAGGCGGACATCTACGGCAATGTGAACTCTACCCACCTGATGGGCAGCCGCATCATGAACGGGATTGGCGGATCCGGGGATTTCGCGCGCAACGGCTATCTGTCGGTGTTCATGACGCCGTCAACGGCGAAAGGCGGCGCCATCTCCACCATCGTTCCCATGGTGTCCCACGTGGACCACACCGAGCACGACGTACAAATCGTGGTGACCGAACAGGGCCTGGCAGATCTTCGGGGACTGGCACCGCGGCAGCGGGCCCTGAGCATCATCGAGAACTGCGCCCATCCGGATTTCCGGCCCCGGCTGCGGGATTACTTCAAACGGGCCTGTGCCAGTGGTCGCGGGATGCACACCCCGCACCTGCTCGGCGAGGCCCTGAGCTGGCATCAGCGTTACGAGGAAACCGGGCAGATGTGATCTGCCCGGTTTGGAACCAAAGACAGGATCAGCCCGACCGGCAATCCGAGAACAGGTTGAGGTCGGGCTGAATCATTTTGGTCTGGACGTTCATCATCCCCAGCAGTGACGAGAACAGATTGTCCTGACTGACTGGCTTCTGGGCTTCTTTGGCCAGGCAGGCCATATCGATGTGATTGGCCTTCTGGAAGCCATCCGACAGCCACATGACGAAGGGCACATGGGTCTGCTCTTCCGGCGCCACGAGGTAGGGAATGCCGTGGAGGTAGAGGCCGTGTTCACCCAGGGATTCCCCGTGGTCCGACATATACACCATGGCGACGTTGTACCGGGATGACAGGGATTTCAGCATATCCACCGTCTGCCCCAGCATGTCGTCGGTCACCCGGATACTGTTGTCGTAGGCGTTTATGATCGTCTGCTGATCGCAGCTCTGCAACTCGTTGCTCTCGCACTCGGGCTTGAAGACCTTCTGGTCCGGCTTGCTGCGCTTGTAGTATTCCGGGCCGTGGCTGCCCAGCTGGTGCAACACCAGGAACTGGTCGTTTTTACCGTTCTTGTCGATCACCTTACGGGCGCCATCAATCAGCACCAGATCCTCACAGTACTCGCCCTTGCACAGGGCGGGAGTTTCCGGCTTGCTGGTCGGGATTCGGTTGCACATGTCCTTGCAGCCGGACTGGTTGTCCAGCCAGCTGGCGTCAATGCCCGCCCGTACCATGATATCCAGCAGGTTGTCGCTGTTCTTGGCTACCGACTCGTCATAATCGGACCGGGTGACCCAGGAAAACATGCAGGGAACCGAGAAAGCCGTGGCCGTCCCGCAGGAAGAGGCCTTCGGGAAGTTAACCAGGTTGGAGTCCGGCTCGGCCGCCAGCGCATTCAGCCTGGGCGTGGTGTCCCGGTCATACCCATTGAGCGTGAAGTGGTCGGCCCGTGCCGTTTCGCCCAGCACGAACACCACCAGATTCGGTTTGTCCCGCTCCGACGCTGCCGGGCTGACCTTGGCGTCCAGTCCCTTCTGCTGGTATTCCACCGGGAACTGGGCAGCAACGGCCTTGTTACCGACAGACACCAGCGCCGAAACGCTGCTGACCGGTACCACCATGTCCTTGATATCGCGGTGATTCCGGAAGGTCGAGGCCATTTCGTCGTAACTGGTCAGGGCCAGTAACAGAACCAGGGCAATGTCGGCCACGATGGGCAGCAGCCAGTGGGTGATCTTCCGGAATCCCGGCGGCCACTTGATCCGAACGAAATACAGGATCGCCACCGGCACCACAAAGAAAATCAGGGTGTGAATCAGCAGACTGACACTCAGAAGCCCCCGGACTTCATTGACGTCGGTCTCCATGGCGTTCTGCAGCATGTGCTTGTCGATCAGCGTGCCGTAGGCGTTCATGAAATAGCTGCTGAACGCGGCCGCGAAAAACAGGAAGATCAGGAAGGGCTTGAGCGCAAACCGGAAGGAAAACAGGCTGATCAGAAGATGGTTGACCAACAGCAGGAGGAACGCCAGCTTGACCATGAGCAGTGGCTGACCAAAGCCCACATACTCTTCAATCGCCTTGTAGAACGGCGCGTTGTAGAAGGCGGTGAACACGACCGCACAAATCAGGACCAGCCAGTGGGGTTTGAACTGCAACCATGAAGAAGTCCCGGCCCCCTTCGGGGTCGGGATAGAACCTGAGGAATTTAACGCCATACTATTACCAAGACACTACAGAAAGAATGCGGTGAGAATATTGCCTGCACAATCTTAAAGCAAACTTAACGCCCGCTTATTCGCCTTGTACGTACATGCGCCAACCTCCTTCCTGTTTACGCCACTGCCGGTGCCGACGCCGGTGACACCGCTTGCTGTTCGCAGTGATAGCTGGCTGCGTCAAATCGACGCGTCTGCTGGCGAAACTGCCAGGTGAAGCCCGGCCACAGGGTTGTGTTCTTGCCGTTCTCGTTCACATACCAGCTCTTGCATCCCGTCTGCCAGACCGAATCCCCCAGCTTGGCGTGAATGGACGCGTTATAACGGCTGAAGGCGTCCTGCTTCACTTCCACGCTGTTCCAGCCCCGATCCTGCATTTTCCGGAGCGCATCCAGGACGTACTGAACCTGGGATTCGATCATGTAAACCATGGAGCTGTGTCCCAGGCCGGTGTTGGGCCCCATCAGCATAAAGAAATTGGGGAACCCGGCCACGGTAGTGCCCTTGTAGGCCTCGGCCCCTTCGCGCCAGGCATCCAGCAAATCCTGTCCGTTGCGACCGAAGATCATGCCCCGCGGAATCGGCTCCTGGGCCTTGAATCCGGTGCCGTAGATAATGCAGTCCACTGTTCGTTCGACGCCGTGGTTATCAACAATCACATTACCCTTCACTTCCCGGATGCCATCGGTCAGCACGTCGACATGATCCTGGTCCAGCGCCGGGTAGTAGTTGTTGGAGATCAGCACCCGTTTGCAGCCGAAGTGGAAATCCGGCGTCACTTTCTTTCTCAGCGCCTTGTCGCGGATCTGGCTGCGAATATGTCGGCGGGCCTGCAGTTCCCCGAGCTTGAGGATGCGCGGGTTGCCGACAAAGCCCAGCACTCGGCCTTCGAGCATCCAGTAGATGCTCTGGCGGAAGGCGTTGAGGGTCTGCGGGACTTTGCGGAACATCAGCTTCTCAACGGGCCGGATTTCCCGGTCCGGCTTGGGCATGATCCAGGGCGGCGTGCGCTGGTACAGGTCCAGGTGGGCCGCCTCTTTCGCGACTTCCGGTACAAACTGGATCGCGGAAGCCCCGGTGCCGATCACGGCGACGCGCTTGCCCCGGAAATCGTAATCGTGGTCCCAGTCCTGGGAATGGAAACTGGTGCCGGTAAAGGTGTCGATGCCCTTGATGTCCGGATAGGCCGGGGTGCTGAGACCGCCCATGCCGGATACCAGCACGTTGGCCCGGAGTTTGTTCAGCGGCGGTAACGCCGGATCTGCCTGGTCCAGCTCGTCGCCCGGCTTCAAGCCTTTTTTCTTCATATAGTCCCAGAGCGCCGGGCTGTGGGAGGTTTCGAGGGTCCAGGTACTGGCTTTTTCGTCCCAACGGGCTCCGGTGAGGTGGGTGTTCAGCCGGATGTGCTTCATCAGGCCGTACTTTTCGGCGCAGCCTTTGAGGTAGGCCTTGATTTCAGGCTGTGTGGCGAACATCCGGCTCCAGTTCGGGTTCTGTTCGAAGGAGAAGGAGTAGAGGGCAGACTGAACGTCGCAGGCGCAGCCGGGGTAATGGTTTTCGTGCCAGGTGCCGCCGATGTCGTCACTCTGCTCGAGAATGACGAAGTCGTGGATGCCGGCTTCCTTGAGTTTGATGCCCATGCCGAGACCGGAGAATCCGGTGCCGATGATGGCGATCTGCGCGTTCTGTGTCATTGCTGCTCTCCTGCGTTGGCCTGTGTGGCCTTGCCTGTTATTGTCCGGGCGGTCATCATGACCGGTAGACACATGTATACATCAGCAGGTAGACAGCCGTATACATTGCGCACGCAAACAGTGCCCTAATGGCCCTAGCTGACAGATGGTTGTCCCCATTGCGCCTCAATTTCGGGGGACGACAGGTTGAGAGGACACAATGGAAATCCTGACCGGCGGAAAACTGAAACTGATCCAGGCCGCCCTGCGCCTGATCACCGAAACCCGGAGCCTGACGTCGCTGGGGCTTCGGGAACTGGCACGGGAAGCCGGACTGAATCCGAACACCTTCTACCGGCATTTCCGGAACCTGGACGAGTTCGGACTGCAGGTGCTGGGCTACATCGCCGAGGACATGAAAACCGGGGTGCGGGAGCTACGGCGCATGGCGGAATCCTCGGAACAGGCCTCCCATGACACGGTGGTATTCGTCTACCACTATTTCCTGTCGAATCCGGCTGCCACCACCGTCGCCGTGCGGGAACTCCATGGCCCCTCCCCCGTCCTGCGCCAGGCGCTGGAGGCGCAGCTGAATGCCAGTGCCCGGGAGATGGCCGAGGATATCATCGAGCGCGATCTGGTGTCGGGCGTCGACAGCGAGACCATCCACGAGATTTCCCACATGACCATCCGCTATATCCTGTTCCGGGCCATGGACTATCTGGAGAAGCCGGATCAGCGGGAGCGCATCCAGCGGGAGACGGAGCGGTTCATTAATCGACAGTTCCGGGGCGCGATGGTCGATCATGTGTCCAGCAGCACTCTGGAGGCCATTGCCCGGGAATCAGCGTGAGTTAGCCGGTCATTCGTCCGAATTGAAGAATCGCTGGATCTGGTTCGCGTGGGCCTGGCCGTCGCGGTAACCCAGCTCCATCAGGGTTTTGCAGAAATGGTTATCGAACAGGAGGTAGCTCGCCAGGTTGGCGCCGCCATCCGCCACCGATTCGGCCTCCCCGGTCAGGGTTCGGACCAGGGGCGGCAAAGCGCCCATGTGAGGCGCAGCCAGCTCGTCGAGGGGCTGCGAGGGGGAGATTTCCAGAATATCCACCGGATGAAGGTCCAGGTTGGCTTCCTTTAAGCGCTCTGGCGGAATCAGGGCCAGCAACTGGTTGATCATGCGGGAGTGTTCGATGTCGTATTCGAGGGTATCCAGGAACATACCATTGAACACCTGCGCCAGGATCTGGCTGAGGGAAGGTGTTTCCTGCTGGTGATGCCGTTTGGGCGGGCACATGGCGTTGGCACTCACCCCGATTACCAGCACTTTGGTCGCACCGAGTCGCAGCGCCGGGCTGATGTGGGCCATCTGGCGGGTCACGCCGTCGCCGAAGTATTCGCGGTTAATGGCCACCGGCCGGAAAAGGGTCGGGATGGCGGACGACGCCAGGATGTGATCGATCGTCAGTTCCGTGCGGGTGCCGGCGCGCTGGCCCTGGCTCCAGCCTTGCAGGTCGGGCCGTCCCTGGAAAAAGCAGACGTTCTGTCCCGAGGCATATCCACAGGCATTTAACCCGACGGCGTCAATGTGGCCGGCCGAGAGGGTATCCCGAACCCGTTCAAAATCGATGTGTTCCTCGAGCAACTTTCTCAGAGGGCGGTTGTCCAGAAAGGACACCGGTCCACCCTCCGACGGGCGAGCCAGCATGCGCCGGGCAATGCTCGTGACATTGCGCACCATGCTGAACGGATCGGCCCGGAAGACCTGATCCATGGTCAGGCCCGACCACACCTTCTCGAGGTGATCGATGCTGTGGCGGAAGCGACCGCGGCTGCCGGCAATGGCCATCGCATTGATGGCACCGGCGGAGGTGCCGACGATCACCCGGAACGGATGCTCCCAGTCCGGGTACATATCGGCGATCGCCCGAAGGACCCCCACCTGATAGGCAGCCCGGGCCCCTCCTCCGGTCAGTACAATTCCGTTTCCTGGCATCGGCGCCTCCGGAACCGGTTATTCCGTCGTGTTGAACACGTAGGAAGACACTGTGCCGTCCGGGTTGAAGCGCACCACCAGGTCGGTGGTTTCCGCATCGCCGAACGCAGACCAGCGGTATTTGCCGTAGGTCCAGGTGCGCTTGCCATCTTCGACCCCGGTGCGCCAGGGCTCACCGAACATCGTCTGGATCTCGGCACGGGTGGTTTCCCCGATCCGGATCTGGTCCACGTTGTGGGTGGGGAAATCCCGGCCCACCGTGGCACAGCCGGCGAGCGCGGCAAACAGGATGGCAAGCGCGGTGGTTTTCAAGGAACGGGCTGCGACCATTTCAAACTCCCTGTGGCTGACAATTTCCTTCATGATAGTCGCTGAATACGAAGACGCGATTACGGACCCGACAGATTCCCCGGCGACCGCACAGGCAAAAAAAAGCCGCAGGCCTCTCGGCGCTGCGGCAGGGGTACGATCGAAGGGTCGGTCAGTAAAGCTTGGCCAGGGATTTCTTCGCGAAGGCTTCCACTTCTTCCAGCCGGCCCTCTTTGACCTTGACCAGCCATTCCGGATCCTGAAGCAGGGCCCGGCCAACGGCGATCAGCTCGAATTCGTGGTTGTTCATGCGCTCCACCAGTTCGTCGATACCGGCTTTCTCCACGGCTTCTTTCTTACTGGCAAAGGTGCCGCTGATAAAGTCTTCCGTCAGGCCGACGCTGCCCACGGACATGGTGGGGACGCCCGTCAGTTTCTGGGTCCAGCCTGCAAGGTTCAGGTTGGAACCCTCGAACTCCGGCTCCCAGAATCGGCGGGTGGAGGCGTGGAAGATGTCGACTCCAGCCTCTACCAGGGGCTGAAGAAAACGATCCAGCTCCTCGGGGCTGTGCACCAGCTTCGCTTCGTAGTCCTGTTGCTTCCACTGGGAAAAACGCAACATCACCGGGAAATCCGGGCCAACGCGATGGCGCACTTCTTCCACAATCTCGACCACGAACCGCAACCGGTTTTCCATGCTGCCGCCGTATTCGTCGTCACGCTGGTTGGTCCCCTCCCAAAGGAACTGGTCCAGCAGATAGCCGTGGGCACCGTGAATCTCGACACCGTCAAACCCCAGCGCCTTGGCATCCTGGGCGGCATCGGCAAACGCCTTGATCACGTCCTGGATATCGTCCTGTGTCATGGCCTTGCCGTTCGGCTTGCCCGGCGCAAACAGTCCTGAGGGGCTGTAGCCGGGAACTTCCGGGTAGGGCTCTACCCCTTCCTTACGAACGGCCCCGACGTGCCAGAGCTGCGGGAAGATGGCGCCACCCGCCTCATGCACCGCATCGACCACCTTTTTCCAGCCGGCAAGGGCGTCATCGCCGTGGAATCTCGGAACATTGGGATAACCGCTGGCCGCAGGATGGTTCACCGTGGTGCCCTCGGTAATGATCAGGCCGATGCCGGCCTCGGCACGACGACGGTAATAGTCGACCACATCCTGCCCCGGAACACCGTTGGGCGAGAAGTTGCGGGTCATGGGTGCCATTGCCACCCGGTTGCGAAGCTTCAGGTTCTGGGTTTCGAACGGCTCGAACAGCGGGCCAAGATTCATGCTCATGATAATGTGCAACCTCACTAATCTGGTTTCTTAAAGCAACCTTATTAAATCTGGTTTTAAGATGCAACCCTATTCGGTACACTGGCAGGCATGGCCAGAAAACGTTTTGATGATTCCAGCTGCTCCGTTGCCCGCGCCCTCAATGAAGTCGGCGACTGGTGGTCCCTGTTGATTGTGCTGCACGCCATGTATGGCACCCGCCGGTTCGTGGATTTCCAGCAGGAACTGGGCATCGCCAAGAATATCCTGTGTGATCGGCTCGGCCGCCTGGTCGACAACGGCGTCCTGCGGAAGGTCGATGTCGGGGAACACGGCTCACGCTTTGAATACCGCCTGACCGACAAGGGCCGGGATCTGTTTCCCGTGGTCATTGCCCTGCGCCAGTGGGGCGACAAGTGGAATCCGGCCCCGGAACAGGAGGCGCTGGATCTGAGGGACCGCGCTACCGGCCGTCCGGTGCAAACGGTTCTGGTCCGGGATGCCGACGGCCAGCCCCTGAGCATCCGCGACGTCTTCATGCCCGAGGACAGCCTGCCCGAGGCGAAAAAGGGCTAGGCCAGATACCGGCTCTATCCCTGCAAACATCCCGATTTCTTGAGTTGCGTCAATCCGGCCACCAAAGGCCGCCCGGCCGCCAGCCTGAATTGTTTTATATCAAGTTTGTCCATCCCGCGATCATTAATCTGTGTTCATCAACGATTCTGATCAAGGAGATGGCCCATGTCTTACTCTTTTAAACTCGGTATTCTGGCAGCAGCAGTCATGGCGGCTGCTCCTATGGCACACGCTTATGAAGCTGGCGATTTTATTGGGCGCCTGGGAGCGGCAACCGTTGCTCCGAACGCATCCAGTGACGAAATTGCCGGAGGCAGAGTAGATGTCGACAACGACACCCAACTTGGCCTGACCGCAACATACATGCTGACCAATCAGATTGGTGTTGGCATCCTGGCTGCGACGCCCTTCAAGCACGACATCAAGGGCGACGGTGCTCTAAGTGCAGCCGGCAAATTGGCTGAAACCAAACACCTGCCGCCGACCGTGACTCTGCAGTATTTTCCAATGCCCAGCGGCAGCAAGTTCCAGCCCTACGTTGGAGCCGGTCTGAACTACACAACCTTCTTTGATGAGAAGACAGCTGGCATTCTCAAAGGAAAGAACATCAGGCTGGATGACAGCTTTGGTCTGGCCGGTGAGCTGGGCGCCGACTATATGGTCACCGACAAGGTAGGCGTTAACGCGGCGGTCTGGTACGTGGATATCGATACCGAAGCACAGATCGAAGGCTTTGATGCATTTGACGTTTCCATCGATCCGTGGGTCTACATGGTCGGCGTATCCTATAAATTCTGATCCCCGTGCCTTCCGGCGACTCCTGGTCTGTGGGTCGCCGGACGGTGCGTTCTCCTGTGCGGGGCCTCCGGCCCCGCTTTTTTATGCCTGATCAGGCGCTCTGGCGCCGGCCCTGTTGTCCGCTTCCCTGACCGCGACCACCGCTTCTACCGCCAGGCTTGGCGCCGAAACTGCGGGGTTTGCCACCCGGGCGGCCATTACCACCACCGTTGCCACCGCGACCTCGAGCTTTGCTCGGATCGGCCTTGGCTTTGGGTTTCAGGGGCAGGTTGTTCTTCGGTTCGAAACCTTCCACTTCCTTGCGCGGAAGTTGTTTCTTGATCAGCTTCTCGATGCCTGCCAGCAATTTGCCTTCGTCGGCACTGACCAGCGACAACGCGTGGCCATTCTCACCGGCACGACCGGTCCGGCCGATCCGGTGCACGTAGTCTTCCGGCACGTTCGGCAGTTCGAAATTCACCACCTGCGGCAGTTGTTTGATATCCAGGCCGCGGGCGGCGATGTCGGTTGCAACCAGCACCCGGATATCGCCCTGCTTGAACTCGGACAGGGCACGGGTACGGGCACCCTGGGATTTGTTGCCGTGAATAGCAGCGGCGGTGATGCCGTCCTGCTCCAGCTTCTTGGTCAGGCGGTTGGCGCCGTGCTTGGTGCGGGTAAAGACCAGCACCTGCTCCCAGCTGTTGTCCCGGACCAGTTTGCTCAGCAATGCGGTCTTCTGGCTCTGGTCCACCGGATAGACTGACTGTCTGACTGTTTCCGCAGTAGTATTACGGGCCGCCACTTCCACCTGGACCGGATCGTTCAGCAGACCCTGGGTCAGCTTCCGGATGTCATTGGAGAAGGTGGCGGAGAACAACAGGTTCTGGCGTTTGGCGGGCAACAGCGCCAGGATCTTGCGAATGTCGCGGATAAAGCCCATGTCGAGCATCCGATCGGCTTCGTCCAGTACCAGGATTTCCACTTCGTTGAAGCGAACCGCATTCTGCTGGTACAGGTCCAGCAGACGTCCCGGTGTCGCCACCAGCACATCCAGTCCCTTGCGCAGCTTCATCATCTGCGGGTTGATTTTCACGCCCCCGAACACGACGGCGGAGCGGGTCGGCATGTATTTGCTGTACAGGGCCACGCTGTCGTGAACCTGCGCGGCCAGTTCCCGGGTCGGGGCCAGAATCAGCGCCCGTGGGCCTTTACCGGTGCGCGGCTGTTCGGCCAGGCGCTGAAGCAAAGGCAGGGTGAAACCGGCGGTCTTGCCGGTGCCGGTCTGGGCCGCGGCCATCACGTCCTTGCCGGACAACACGGCGGGAATGGCCTGTTGCTGGATGGGGGACGGGGTTTCATAACCCTGGTCGGTGGTGGCACGGACCAGTTGCTCGGACAAACCGAGAGAAGAAAAACTCATATAAAATAAACTCTTGATTGAATCTGCCTCCACGAACACCGTCGATCGGCGAATGCGGGCAGAAGCCATGATGATCCATGGAAAAATGACGACTACGGTCTCACGCCGGTTGCGGCGGGACGTCCTCTGACAGGTCGTATGGATGGTTCGCAAGGGCGGCCTGTGGCCGGAAACTGCGGAATCCCTAGAGGCAGGATGCAGGCACAATACCAGAGGCGGTACAGGAAGACTATAAGTATTTGTGTACTGCAACGCCGGAATCAGACCAGGACGAACGTGAGCGCCGCCGTCAGCAGGCTGGCGAACGCCAGCCCCGACAACGACAGCCCCACACTCCACCGAAAGGACGCATCCACCGCCCGGTAGCCGGTCAACCGCTCCATGATCAGGGCATTGGCGGCAAACGGGGTTCCGAAGGCGGTAATGCCCCAACCGGTGACCATAGCTATGGCCAGGCCCAGCTGGGCGGCGGTTGGCCAAAGCGAACCCAGAATGCCGCCGATCAGAGTGGCAATAATAATCGGATTCATACCCGCCAGCCCGGCGGCAAAGAACACCCAGGGCACACCCGCTGCCAGCAGGGCCCAGAGCCACACCGGCAATTCCGGCTGACCGCTGATCTGGCCCAGTACCACGCCGCTGAGTACCGCCCCGATAAACGCCGAACCACCGACAATCGCCAGCTCATTGCTGACATTGGCCATGCTGGTCATCGGCGGATTTTCCCAATTCAACCAGCCCAGAACCCGATACAACAGTACTGCAGCCAGACAGCTCAGGGCCACCGCATGGGCATAACTCAGCCCGAACCGATGGCTGAGCCAGAGCACACCCACACAGATCGCCAGAATCAGCCCGCCAAACCGCAACCAGCTGCCCGGACCAGCACGGGTAACGCTCTGCTCTGTGCTTTGCAAGGGTTCCGGTTCTCGCCAACGTAGCCCGGCCAGCACCATCAGCACAGAAAACGGTACGGCCAGTGACAATAGCGACAGCAAACTCACCTGAGGCAACAACGTCAGAGTGAGCACCACCGAAATGGAAAGGGGCGAGAACATGGGGGCGACGCCGAACCCTCGCAACACCGCCCGTGTGGCATTGCGGGTAGATTCCGAATCACCATTGCGACGGATACGCTCGCCCACAAGGCTGCCTACCACGGCGACCGAGCCGAAATTCAACGGAACAGACACCAGTGAGGTGCCGAAGGCGAGGCTGAGATATCGGGGTAGAGGCTTACCGCCAAACAGACTGGTGGAGATCTGTTGCAGGTCCTCCGTGCGGGCCAGAACATTCGACAGCAGCATCACCGCCAGCATCAGCCCTGCCAGCCGGGTCACATTACCGGAGGCCGTCCCAATCAGCTCCGGGTTGTACCCCAGAGCGAACATCAGCATGGCCAGAGCCACCACAAACACCGCTCGGGGCACATTACGCATGTCCTGCCAGCCCAGCAGTACCGTCGCACCAGCGGCGGCTGCACCCACATACGTCATTCCTGGCAGGATCGCCAGAACGGCAGAGAGTAAGGCAACGTAGGCTAAAGCGGAGCGGAGTGACAGCAAGACCGTTTTCCCGGACAGATCAAAGGAACCTGAAAAGACGATCTATGTTAAGGAAGCTACCTTTACCACGCTATCAGCAATTATGGGGATGGCGATCACACCAGGCCGTGCTCCCTGGCACTGGCTTCCAGGCGGGCCTGCTCTTGTTTCAAGAGTTCGCTGACCGCCGTTAACTCGGCAATCCGGGCGTCCACCAGGGCCCGTTTGCGCGCCATCACAGCCGCACCCTGCAGGCAATCAATCCGGTCGGAACGAACCGCATCCAGCAACTCGCGGATTTCGTTCAGCGAAAACCCCAACCCCTTGAGCTGCCTCACCATCAATACGCGTGCGACCACCTGCTCCGGGTAGTCCCGATAATTGTTGCCGCTGCGGCCCACTTCCCGAATCAGCCCCTGCTTTTCGTAGTAGCGCAGCGTATCCCGGCTCACCCCGGTGCGTCGTTCAAGTTCCGATATTCTCATGCCAAGCACTCTCCCTGTTGACCCTGGAGCATACTCCATACTTTAGGCTGCGTTCGACTCAATGAACAAGGAACGCACCATGACCATCCTGATCACCGGCGCCACCGGTTTTATTGGCAAATATCTGTGCCTCACCCTGTTGCAGCAGGGGCACGAAGTGCAGGCACTGACCCGCTCCCAATCCAGCCTGACCCAGCTCATCGGCTTTCTTCAACAACAGGGCATCGCCATGGAGCGGTTTTCCGCACTGGAAGGAGATCTTGAAAAGCCTGAACTGGGGCTAATCACCTTGCCGGGCCGCATCGAATGCATTGTGCACCTGGCCGCCCGGTTCGCCTGGAACCTGCCTGAACACGATGCCCGGCATACCAACGTAACCGGCAGCCTCCGGGTGGCGGAACTGGCCCGCCAACTACGCTGCCGGTTGGTGTTTATCAGTGGCTTCATGCTGGCAAACACCGAGCACCTGTCACGGCTTGGGATTAATGGGAGCCATCCGGAGCAGACCGACTGGAGCCGGGTGTACCGGCGGGCCGGTGGATATGAGGCCAGCAAACTGGAATCCGCCTTCCGGTTGCGAGAATTCGTGGCAAGGCATGGGCTGGATGCGGTCGAGATACAGCCGGCGACCGTTGCCGGCCACCGTTCAACGGGGGAACTTGACCCCGCCCAACCGCTGCATGGCCTGCTCGATAATCTCTACCACGGGCGCATGGCCATGATTCCGGGGTCGCCGGACCACTGGTTGCCACTGGTTCCGGTGGATAGCCTGGCCCAGGTGATTGCGGCATCCTGCGAGGCCAATCACGCGCCCGATACGCTGTTGGTGCTGGACCAGAACACGCCCAACCTGGCAGGGCTTTTACAGGCAGCGGCGCAATTCCTTGGTAAGCCTGCCCCCCGAAGGCATCTTCCTATCGGTGTGATGAAAGCTCTGTTGGCCATACCGGGCCTGCCCGGGCTGCTGAAGGTGGCCCCGGAATCCCTGGCATTTATTCAGACCTGCCGTTTCGACACATCCCGCACGGAGCGGTTTCTGGCACAGCAGAACGTACCGTTACCGCCGTTCGCTCAGTATCTGGAAGCAAGCTGTCGACACTACTGCCAGCGTCTCGGTGTCGCCGGAGGAGCAGTAACGAGCGGGGCCTGACTCAGGCCCCGAACAACGCCGAGCGTAGCGGGCGAAGGAAGCCGGTTGAACGGCCTTCGCTCGCGCGACTGGGCTTGCCGTCGAATTCCAGGTAGCCATCCTCGATCGGCTCGAAACGCAGGGTTTTCACGTCCTCCAGGTAGTTCTGGGTGGACTTCCACGGCCCATGGGTGCCTTGCCGGGGCAGGCGATCGTCGGCCCGCTTGATATAGCCCGAGTTCAGGGATCCGAGAATCGTGTCCTCGCCACGACTGTTCTCCGTATCCCGGGCCACCACCGAGTGGTATCCCCGTTTGTCCATCAGGTTGAGCAACCGACACAGATACTCGGCTGCGATATCCACCTTGAGGGTCCAGGAGATGTTGGTGTAGCCGAAGATCATGGCCGCGTTGGGTATCCCTTCCACCATCACGTTCTTGTAGATGATCTTGTCCCGCATGACGACGGGCTCGCCGTCTACCCGTGGCTTGATGCCGCCGAGCATCTGGATCTCCAGGCCCGTTGCCGGAATGATGATGTCCGCTTCAAGCGTCTCCCCGGACTTCAACCGGATACCTTTTTCGGTGAATCGCTCAATGTGGTCAGTGGCAATGGAGGCTTTACCCGACTTGATCACGTCGAACAGGTCTCCGTCCTTGACCACGCACAGCCGCTGGTCCCAGGGGTTGTAGTCGGGCGTGAAGTGGCGCATGTCGGCCTTGCCGTCGAGCTGGCGCCGGATGATCGAGAGGAAAAGCCGGCGCATGGCTTTCGGACTTTTGCGCGACCGCTGATACAACAAACGGGAAATGGAAATATTGCGCGCGCGGGTAAGCCTGTAGGCCAGCTTTTCCGGCAGGACCTTCTGCAGGCCCAGGGTCACCTTATCGGTAGAGGGCAACGGCATCAGATAGGTGGGCGAGCGCTGCAACATGGTCACGTGCGCCGCCTTTTCCGCCATGGTGGGCACCAACGTTATGGCGGTAGCGCCACTGCCAATCACGACCACTTTCTTACCGGCGTAGTCCAGATCCTCCGGCCAGTGTTGCGGGTGAACCACCTGCCCCTTGAAATCACTCTCACCCGGGAAGTCGGGCTTGTACCCGTGATCGTAGTTGTAATAGCCGGTACAGCCGATCAGGAACTCCGTGGTGAAGGTCTGTTGTTCGCCGGTCGATTCTTCTTCGGCTACGACGGTCCAGCGTTTGTCAGCACTGGACCAGTCGGCCGTGATGACCTTCAGTCCGTATCGGATGTGGCGATCGACGTTGTTTTCGCGGGCGGTCTCCCGGACGTAATTCTTGATCGAAGCGCCGTCTGCCAGCACCTTGCCACCGGTCCAGGGCCGGAAATTGTAGCCGAAGGTGAACATGTCGGAGTCGGACCGGATGCCCGGATAACGAAACAGATCCCAGGTGCCGCCCAGTGACTGACGACGCTCGAGGATGGCGAAAGACTTGCCCGGGCATTCCCGTTTCAGGTGGCAGGCCATGCCGATGCCGGAAACGCCGGCGCCGATGATCAGAACGTCAAGGTGATGTTGGCTCATGGTGCGGCCTCATAAAGGTTGAACCCATTCCGGCTCCCACACGACGGCGGGAGCTGGGATACGATGACCCAACACTAAGGGGTTTTCGGGCGCCAGGAATTGGCCCTCACCACAACCGGCATCCGTTCGACCGGTCAGTCGTGGTGGCCGATGGGCCCGTCCCGGAACAGGAATTCTTTCAGGTGCTTGTCCATGGTCGGGTCCTTACGCCGGATCCACTCCAGCACCATGGCCGCGTGCTCCTTCTCTTCGTCCCGGTTATGCTCGAGGATCGCTTTCAGTTCCGGATCCTTGCAGGCATCGACACGCTGGTTATACCAGTCCACCGCTTCGAACTCTTCCATCAGTGAACTGATGGCCCGGTGCATGTCACGGGTATCGTCAGTCAATTCGTTGATCGGTTCGTGGTAGCTGTCACTTGCCATTCTCTTCTCCTTTATTGGATTCAAACCAGTTTGGTATTCGGGGCCTTTTGACCATAGACCACCTGTCGATGGCAGACCAGACCATTCGGGTCATGGCATTGAAAGTCGCTAGCAATTAATCGGTGTCGAAAAAACACCTGAGGCCTTCCGAAACGTCATTTCCGGCAGCGGGACGGCCTCGCCATCCAGTTGCATGGGCATCAGCCGAATATGGAATTCGTCTGACGCCGGCTCCAGAGGCAGCTCGATAACGAAGTGTGCCGGGAGATCGGACAGATCGGAAACAATCCAGCGGAACCGCTTTTCGCCACCACCGATCAATACCCGGTCGACTTCGGTTACTGTGCCCGTTTTCCTGTCCCGTGTCTTCACCGCGTCAAATACGTGCGGTTTGCCGTTCACCAACACGGTGTTTTCGAGCAAAGTGATGGAATGACCCTGCGGGATATCGAAGCCGACCATCAGTTCGGGTTGGAGATGGCCTTTTATCACGGCGACCTCGAGAGTGACCTCTCCGAATTCGAGAATCACGTGGTCTTTAGGACCGGATCCACAGGGGCCACCCTTCAGCACCCCCGGCGGATCCACCGGCTGAAAATAATCGACCCTGACCAGAGCACAGCCGGCCAGAAGGGCAAAGGCAAGGAGCCATGTTCGAGCGGTCGTCTTTACCATACAAAACCTTCCATTGCGGCCCTATCGTCGAACTATGGCATCGCTCTGGAGATCTGGATACTTTTTCCGAAGCCGATGGAGACGGATGATGGTGATGATGTTGGTCACCAGTACCATGCCCTCGGCCAGAGTGCCGCCCAGCGAACCGATGACAAGGTTGTTGAGCATCCACGACAACGCTGCCAGGCCGAGCACGATTCGCAGCGGAATACCTCGCAACATGAACATACCGAAAGTGCCCAGTACCGCAGCAGTGAGCGGGAAAATGTCGGTGACCGTTTTCCAGGTGGCCCAGGCCACGACCAGATTGACGGCAAGCAGCACAGCCAGGAATACCCGGTTGCCCGGATAGCGGCGAGCCAGGGTAATGCGCACGATCACCAGCACCGTCAACGCCGCCGCCGTCCAGCTCTGGAAACAGGCAAACATCAGGGCGAAGGCAACGTTGGCTGAGATCAACAGCACCATCAGTCGGTCGTCGTTCCGGTTGGCAAAACCGGCAATGCAGAACGCCAGGGCGATAACGCCAAAAATCTGCCCGAAGATCTCCGCGGTGCTCATATCGGTTTTCCCTCTCCCCGTCTGTGCCGCGACCCTGCCACAATCGGAGTCATTGAGCCAATCGGGGCTGTATGCGACAGTCCACTCAGTCTAACAACCCGGACGCACTGCCATGAAAACCGTTTTTTCGCCCCTGCACAGCCGTCGCCACGTCAAAACCGAACTGGATGGCGGCCTGCTGATCGAGCCCCACGAGAAGCCTTCCCGGGCAGAAACCATTCTGGCGCGGGTCAGGGACCAGGCGCTGGGTGAGATCCTGGAACCGGAGGAATTCGGGCTGGAACCCATCAAGCGGGTCCACACCGATGACTATCTAACCTTCCTGGAGACCTGCTGGGACGACTGGGTGGCGGACGGCAAACGTGGAGAGATCATTCCCACCTTCTGGATTGGTCGCGGCATGCGCCATCGCCTTCCGAAGGACATCGATGGCCGGGTCGGCTATTTCAGTCTCGGCGCCGATACCTCCATTTCCGAAGGCACCTGGGAAGCTGCCCGGGCCT
The DNA here is from genome assembly GCF_023156285.1 of Marinobacter koreensis. Lineage (GTDB taxonomy): Bacteria > Pseudomonadota > Gammaproteobacteria > Pseudomonadales > Oleiphilaceae > Marinobacter > Marinobacter koreensis. Next base: position 490,803 of record NZ_JAKZAJ010000002.1, read on the forward strand.
CTGCCAATGTGGCCCTTACTGCCCAGAAGCTGGTTGCCGACGGTGAACGGGCGGCCTTCGCCCTTTGCCGGCCACCAGGACACCATGCCCACGCCGACCTCTTCGGCGGCTACTGCTTCCTCAACAATGCCGCAATCACGGCGCAGGCATTCCGGGACCAGGGCTACGAACGCGTGGCGGTCCTCGACGTGGACTTTCACCATGGCAACGGTACCCAGGCGATTTTCTACCACCGGAGTGACGTGCTGACGATCAGCCTGCACGGCGATCCCGACCTGGTGTTCCCCCACTTCTTGGGATTCGACGATGAAATTGGTGAAGGCGAGGGCGAAGGCTTCAACCTCAACATCCCGTATCCGCCCAACACGCCCTACAGTGTCTGGAGCCAGGGGCTGGAGACCGCCTGCGAACGTATTGCACAGTTTCAGCCGGAAGCGCTGGTCGTCGCCCTGGGGGTGGATACCTTTGAGGAAGATCCCATCTCCTTCTTCAAACTGACCTCGGCGGATTACCTGTCCCTCGGACAACGGATTGAGAAACTGGGGCTACCAACGGTGTTCACCATGGAAGGCGGCTACGATGTGGACGCCATTGGCGTGAACGCTGTCAACGTGATGCAGGGATTCGAGGGCAAACGCTGAGCATTGCGGGCAATGGCGTTGGAGGAATTGGCCATTGCCCGTAGCTTGCTATTTAGCGAGTATGGGTTACTGATACTCCGACCTGCGGACATTCCATGGAACGTTATCTCAAACCAACCGCTTTTTTCGATTACGACCAGCCGGATGTCCGTGCCTGGATCGAGGCCCAGCTCCAGGGCGTGAAAGCGGATCCGATCGAGCAGATCAAGGTGCTCTACCTGGCGGTCCGGGACGGTATCCAGTACAACCCCTACGTGTTCCGGACCGATCCGAAAACCTTTTCCGCCAGCTATGCGCTGGACAGCGGCGAGACCTACTGCATACCCAAGGCCGTTCTGCTGGGTGCGGCAGCCCGTTCCATCGGCATCCCCAGCCGGCTGGGCCTTGCGGATGTGCGCAACCACCTCTCCAGCCCGAAAATGATCGAATGGCTGCGCTCCGATGTGTTCCGGATGCACGGGTTCATTGAGCTGTTTATCAACGGGCGTTGGGTCAAGGCCACACCCGCATTCAACCGCCAGCTCTGCGAACTGATGAATGTGGCGCCCCTGGAATTTGATGGCGTGAACGATTCCATGTTCCAGGAGTACACCGAATCCGGGGAAGCACACATGGAGTATGTCAGTGATCACGGCGTCTTCGACGACGTGCCCCACGACTTCATCGTTTCCGGTATACGGTCGGCTTATGGCCACCTGTTCGGGAAGGACGCTCCAAACCGGGAAAACCAGAGCCTGGAGCGGGATCTGGAATCCTGAAGTCCCCTTATTCCGGCGTCTGGTTGGTTTTGAAGTCGAGGTACAGAGGGCCGGCGATTTCCTGGTAGACACCCTGGGATTTCAACGCTTTCAGGGACGTTGACAGGGCTTTGACAAACGCCCGGTTCCGCTGGGTGTTGTGACAGGTCAGTCGATCGAAACTCTCCAGAAGCGGGTGCTCCGGGGCGTAGGAGAGTTCCCCGAGCAATGGGCGGATATCCGGTAACGCCGCAATCATGGTGTCGAAACGACCATGCTCGAGCATCGCCAGATTGATCGCGTCGCTCCTCGACCAGAACACTTTCAGATTCCGGCCGGAAAGAATCGGATCCAGATAGATTTCATGGCCGATCACGGCACCGATTTCGCGACCCTGCAGTTCGTCCAGGCTCGTGGGCGGCGGCTCGCCCTTTGTCGAGAAGAGATAATAGACAAACTTCCCGAGTGGGTAACTGGCAACCACCGCATCCTGCCCCAGCTTCTTTTCCAGCACATCGGTGAAGGAATAAATGCAGTCCGCCTGGCCCTGCTGGAATACCATCAAGGCCCGTTTGTAGGGGTAGAAATGCTCGGTGACCTGCCAGGAGGTACCATTGATGGCGCGATCCATCAGACGCTGATAGACGCCGTCCTGTTGCTCGGTCAGCAGGTTACTGATATCCGGTGTCGCCACCCGCACGGGAACCGCCGCACCAGCAGCAAGCGGGACAAGCATCAACGTCATAATGACGCTCAGGATCAGGTTTTTCGGAGATATCATGAAAGAATCTTCGCCTTACGCCACCGATCGGCGTGCCGTCTTTATGTACACACCGGACAGTATACTAACACTCGATCGTGCCCGACATAAGACCTTAGAATCTGTACGGATATTTACCGAATAAAAAAGGCACCGCCACCGCGGTGCCTTTTGACCCTGAACGAGCGAAGCGGGTGTCAGGCCGCGTCTTCGCTATCGTCCTCCACAGAATTCCGGATCAGGTAGTCGAACGCGCTCAACGCTGCTTTCGAGCCTTCACCCATTGAGATCACGATCTGTTTGTACGGCACTGTAGTGGCGTCACCGGCAGCAAAGACACCCGGGATCGACGTCTCGTTGCGGTCGTTCACGACGATTTCGCCATGCTGACTCAGTTCAATGTCGCCCTTCAGCCACTCGGTGTTCGGCACCAGTCCGATCTGGACAAACACCCCTTCAAGGGAGATGTGGTGCTGTTCGCCGGTGTTGCGATCAATGTAATTCAGCCCGTTGACCCGGCCGTTCTCGCCAGTGATCTCACTGGTCTGGCCGGACACGATGATTTCCACGTTTTTCAGACTGCGAAGCTTCTTCTGAAGCACGTCATCGGCGCGCATTTCCGACGCGAACTCGATCAGGGTCACATGACCAACAATGCCGGCCAGGTCGATGGCCGCTTCGACACCGGAGTTACCGCCGCCGATCACCGCCACGCGCTTGCCCTTGAACAGCGGGCCGTCGCAGTGCGGGCAGTAGGCCACGCCCTTGTTCCGGTACTCTTCCTCGCCTGGCACACCCATCTGGCGCCAGCGGGCACCGGTAGACAGGATCAGGCTGCGCGCCTTCAGGGACGCCCCGTTCGCCAGCCGGACCTCGTGAAGCCCACCCGCGCAGGAAGCCGGTATCAGCTTCTCGGCACGCTGCATGTTCATGATGTCCACGTCGTATTCCTTGACGTGCTGCTCCATAGCGGACACCAGCTTCGGACCTTCGGTGTAGGGCACGGAGATCAGGTTTTCGATACCCATGGTATCCGCCACCTGACCGCCGAAACGTTCCGCCGCAATACCGGTGGAAATACCCTTACGGGCCGCATAGATAGCCGAAGCAGCGCCGGCCGGACCACCGCCGATTACCAGCACTTCGAACGGATCCTTCTGGTTGATCTTCTCCGCTTCCTTCTCATCGGAGCCGGTATCCAGACGGGCCACGATTTCTTCCAGGGTCATACGCCCCTGGCCCCAGGACTCACCGTTCAGGAAGACGCTCGGTACCGCCATCACTTCCCGCTGTTCGACCTCGTCCTGGAACAGGGCGCCGTCGATGGCGGTGTGACGGATGTTGGCATTCAGTACGCTCATCAGGTTGAGCGCCTGAACCACATCCGGGCAGTTCTGGCAGGAGAGGGAAAAATAGGTTTCAAACTCGAATTCACCCTCGAGATTCTCGATCTGCTCGATCACCTCCTGGGAGGCCTTGGAGGGATGCCCGCCCACCTGCAGCAGCGCCAGGACCAGGGAAGTGAATTCATGACCCATGGGGATGCCCGCAAAACGGACCCCGATGTCTGTGCCGACGCGGTTAATAGCGAAGGATGGACGCCGAACGTCCTGAGCGTCATCCGTGCGCAGACTGATCTTCCCGGACATCGGCTCGATTTCTTCAAGCAGCTCCTTCAGTTCCTGGGACTTCTTGCTGTCGTCATACGCTGCCACCAGCTCGATCGGCTGTTGCAGTTTTTCCATGTAGGCCTGGAGCTGTTGCTTGATACTGGCATCCAACATAGTGCGAATTCCCCTCTTGATCAGATGTCTGGAAACGGCGTGTCAGGAGTCCGAAACCGTCTCTGTTTAATGTTGGATACACAATAGGCATTGTCTACCTGAGGCTCAAATTAATTGCCCCAAATCGTTTGATAGCGACTACCTATATAAGGTTTTATCCAACCCGACAGACAGATCGCTATCCCGGTCTTCAGATACGCAATTGCCGAAAACTAGGACGAATAGCCAATGTTGGTATTGATGGGGCTCCACTATCATGGCGCTATCCATCAAACCGGCTTGGCACCCCACTCCGGTGAGCGTTGAAGGCACAGCATGTTTCTAGATCGATTTTACTCCGTCCGTGACGGACGCATCTGCATTTCCGCATTCCAGGCAAGCCAGTTCGCCAAGGAAGTGGCCGGGGACTTCAACCCGATCCACGATCCCGATGCGCGGCGTTTCTGCGTGCCCGGCGATCTGCTCTTTGCCGTCGTGCTTTCACGGTTCGGGCTCTCACAGAACATGACGTTCCGGTTTCGCAGCCTCGTCGGCGATAGCATTCCATTGGCCTTCCGCGAAAATGGGGAGCACGGGATTGATGTCTGCGACGACAACGGCAAGGTCTACCTCGAAGTCGAACGAAGCGGCGCCATCACCCATGACGAGCAATTCATCGAGGACTTCACCCGGGGCTACGTGGCCGCCTCTGGCAAAAACTTCCCCCACACCCTGAAGCCGCTGATGGAATCCAGGGGCGTGATGTTCAATCCGGATCGTCCCATGGTGATGTACGAAAGCATGAGCCTGGCGCTGGACACCGTCGATGCCTCCTCGCCCGAACTCGAGTTAAGCAACGCGGATCTCGAAGCTGCGGGCAAGCGGGGCAACGTTACCCTGGAATATCAGCTCACTGCCGACAGCAAGCCGGTCGGCGAAGTCACCAAGCGTCTCGTGCTGGGCGGGCTTCGCCCCTACTCTCCCGAGGCCATGGCCGAGGTGATCGAGGAATTCTATCGCCTCAAAGCCCGGGGCGCCGATTACGGCAGCGAAGCCGCCAGCTCCTGACCCCTTCCCCCAGACGCAAAGAACCCCGGAAAACCGGGGTTCTTTGACGGCTTCGGGCCTGCTCTGCGCAGGCCCTTGCCCAGTGTTTCACCGGTTGAGTGAAACTTAGATCTTGCCAACCAGGTCCAGTGACGGAGCCAGAGTTTCCTCACCTTCTTTCCACTTGGCCGGGCAAACTTCACCAGGATGGTTGCGCACGTACTGAGCGGCTTTAACCTTGCGCAGCAGATCGTCAGCGTCACGGCCGATGCCTTCAGCAGTGATTTCCATCGCCTGGATAACACCATCCGGATCGATCAGGAAGGTAGCGCGGTCGGCCAGGCCCTGACCTTCACGCATTACACCGAAGTTGTTGGTGATGGTACCGGTCTGGTCACCAACCATGTAGTAGTTGATCTTGCCGATGGTCTCGGAAGTATCGTGCCATGCCTTGTGGGTGAAGTGAGTGTCGGTGGAGACAGAGAACACTTCAACGCCCAGCTTCTGCAGCTCTTCGTACTTGTCAGCCACGTCGCCCAGCTCGGTCGGGCAGACGAACGTGAAGTCGGCCGGGTAGAAGAAGAAGATCGCCCACTTGCCTTTCACGTCAGCTTCGCTGATTTCAACGAACTCGCCCTGCTTGAATGCAGTTGCGTTGAACGGTTTGATTTCGCTGTTGATGATGCCCATTAAGGTATCTCCTTCGAGGTGCATTTAACGGTTGATGAAATACGTGATCAAAGATACGGCTTTCATCCGTTTCGTCAAAATTGATTATTTCCAATCCCTGGATAGGAATTCTCTATCTACCGCCGGGATGATAAACCTGTAGAACAACCGGCTGAAATCGCGAACCCGGTCGTGGGGACTACTATGGGGTCTCATCCGACAAGTTCAATCGCCAGAATTCAAAAAGCCAAAAACCCCGCCGTTTCCGAAACTTGTGCTACCTTTTGGTTGACCCGCGATTTCCAGGATCGATCACCGCCATGGCCTACTTCAGCAAGCATTACCACAGCCCCGGGACGGCACCCGGCACATTGGTGTCGACGTCACCTTCCACCCGTCCGGTTTCCATTCACCTGATCGACTACACCGAAGAAAACGTGGAAGAAGAGCGCCTCGCCTCGCCACAGGAATGCCAGGCCTATCTGGAACGGGACACCAAGACCTGGATCCAGGTCAACGGGCCGGTCAACGTGGACACGCTCAGGACCCTGGGCGACATGTTCAACCTGCATGACCTGGCGCTGGAAGATGTGCTGAACAGCGGGCAGCGTCCCAAACTGGAACTCTACGACGATCAGCTGTTCCTCATTGCCGCCATGCCGATCCTTCAGGACGATGCCCTGGAGATCGTCCAGGTCAGCCTGTTCGTCGGGAAAAACTACCTGATCTGCCTGTGTCCGCTGGAAGAGGATCCGTTCGAACCGATTCGAAAACGCATGCGCAACCCCAGCAACAAGCGGTTCGCCAGCCGGGATATCGACTACCTGCTCTATGCGTTGCTCGACCTGATCACAGACTCGGCGTTTCCCGTACTGGAGGCGTTCGGCGACAAACTGGAAGGGATGGAACTGGAACTGCTGGAACAGCCCCGCAAGCAGACCCTGTCAGACATTCACCGCCTGAAGCGGGAACTGTTGTTCATGCGGCGTGTGCTCTGGCCGCAGCGGGAATTGCTGACCACCCTGATGCGGGTGGAAGACCCGCTGATCAACCCGGATACCCTGATCTACTACCGGGACTGCCACGACCACAGCGTGCAGATTATCGAACTGCTGGAAAGCTTCCGGGACATGGCCACCGGCATGCTGGACATCTATCTGTCGAGCATCAGCCAGCGCACCAACGAGACCATGCGTGTACTGACCATCATCGCCACCATTTTCATCCCCCTCACCTTCATCGTTGGTGTGTACGGTATGAATTTCCAGAATCCGGACAGCCCCTGGGCCATGCCGGAACTCGCCTGGTACTACGGCTATCCGATGGTCTGGGGGCTGATGATCGCCATTACCGCCGGACTGGTGTGGTTCTTCAAGCGGCGGGGCTGGCTGTAGCCGGTCGCCTGGGACGCCGGAACAGCACGTAGTTGCCAAGGATGGCCAGCGCTGCGCCGGCAAAGGCGAAACCGGTCCACACGAACCCCTCCAACCAGGTGGACACGCTCAAGGCCACCACGGGGAACAGCACGGTGGCGTAACCGGCCTTGTCGGCACCGAGGGTCCGGATCACCGTGATGTAGCTGAAAAAGGCAATGATGGAACCGGGTATGGCAAGGAACAGGGTGGCACCCCAGAACACAGAGCCCTCCGGCAGCGTCCATTGCACCCCCTGAACCAGGCACCAGAGGCCAAGCGCGGCAGCCCCGTAGGTCATCGCCCAGGCGTTGCCCGCCAGCAGCGGAATGTCTGCCGACCGGACCTTCAGGCTGATCAGGTTGCCCAGTGAGAACCAGAAGGTACCCGCCAACGCAAAGGCCAACGCCGCTGGCGTCGCCTCCCCGCTCCGGAGATCATGCCAGAACAGCAACGCCACACCGGAAACGCCCAGCGCCACCGCCGGATAAACCCGGGGCGAGGGACGCGTGCCCAGGAACAGCCGTCCGTTAAAGGCATTGAACAGCGCCGCCAGGGAGAAGATCACCGCCAGCAAGCCGCTGGTCATGCTCTCGGCCGCCCGGTAGATCAACAGGAAATTGATGCTGTAGAGCGTCAGACCCTGCAGTACCAGCCAGCCGTGCTGACGGGCGGTAAAGCGCGGCAGCCGGCGCAGCAGTGCCAGCCCACCCAGGGCCACCGCCGACGCCAGAACAAACCGGTAGAACACCGCAAGATCCACCGCCGTCGACTCCACCTGAAGACGGATGGCGGTCCAGGTCAGCCCCCAGATCAGGACCGTCAGTGCATAGTGGGCTCCAATCGGCATTGCAGAATCCTCCGGTGTTCATCGGGAATTCAGCCTAGCCGGAGCGATGACCACGGGCTTGCCAGATCTTGCGCAACGGTGGAAGATTCCTGCTATCAGGTAACGGAAAGATCGGGAGCCGAGCGGAATGGCCGCAGACCGGGAGCAGTCCAGAGATATCGTCACGGCCCTGACCCGGGCCGGGGCGGCGCCACGACGCCTGCTCGAACTCAACGACGGCCGGGCCCTTGCCCACTGGCACAATGAGCGTGGTGAAGCCCGGTATGAACGTCCACGCCACCATGCCCTGAGCATCTACACACGGGGCGGGGAAAAGACCAGCCGACAGGTCAACGGGCGCGCGGTCAGCCAGGGCTTCCCGGGGGCGGTGTGCCTGTTTCCGGCGGGCAGCCAGTCTCAATGGCGGATCGAGGGGCCGTTCGAGTTCCTGCATTTCTACTTCACCGACCAGGACCTGCACCGCTGTATCGAGACCACCTGGGACCGGGAGCCCGGCAGCCTCGCATTGGAAGAGCGTTACCAGATTCAGGATGAGGTCATCGCCAAAGCCGGCCAGCTTCTTGACCTGACGGACTGGGCAACCGCCGACCAGCCCCAGGCCATGGACCACCTTGCGCACTGGCTGATTGTGCAACTGGCCGGTCGGTACGGGACCCGATCCCTTCCGGAACCCATCGTTACCGGGCGTTTTTCAAAGGCCCGACAGCGCGCCCTTGCGGAACGCATCGAAGCATCGCTCGGACAACCTCTGGATCTCGCCACCATGGCCGGCTGGACCAACCTCAGCCCCTACCACTTTGCCCGCCTGTTCCGGGCCAGCTTCGGCCTGGCACCCTACCAGTACGTTCAGGAGCAGCGACTGCTCCGGGCGAGGCGGAAACTTTCCGAATCGGCGGACAAGATCACCGTTATCGCCCTGGAGTGTGGTTTCGGGGACGCCAGCCAGTTCAGCCGGGCGTTCCGGAAACGCTTTGGCGTACCGCCGTCTCGCATCCGCTCCTGATCACACGCGCTGTCATCAGGGAGCGGGCTTCCAGTTCCGGGCAATCAACTGTCTCTCCTGCGACGGATCGACTGCCTCTCCGTCCACCATACGATCGAGAGTGTCGTCCAGAACCGAACCGCCGGTGGCGGTCTGGTATGTTCCGTTGGACTGGGTCATCGCCACATTCCTGCTGGCCACATTCGTCCAACCCTGCCTGTCCGCCCCGTCGCGACAGGCAATGTTTTCCGAGGCGCTCCCGTCACGTTCCAGACGGTACTGGCGGCAGTACTGTCCATCCCGGTTCACAAACGTAAGCCTTGGCAGTATTCGCCCATCGTCCGGAAGGACTCGCGGCTCACCGCTGGGAGTGGCCTCCAGTGCCTCGGCGACAGCCTCCCAGTCGGCCCCCTGGCCTGAATCCGGGAACGGGATCAGCTGTGCAATTCCAAACCCGAGTACCAGGACCGCCGCCACGGCCAGGCCTACCTGCTGATGCAGCCCATGCCGCACTTTCCGCCACCAGGGCAGGGCCACAACCGAAGCCGGTTCAGGGTCGGAAAGCATCTCGGTCACCGCTGTCGGCAACGGTCTTTCATCAATGGCGGAATAGTGTTTGAGCAGTTGATCATCCGCCGAGGCCAGGGCCTCGAGACGCTCCGCCAGTTCGGGATCTTCACGGAGTCGATCACGGAGCGCCTGCATCTGTGCTTCGGGCAGTTCCGAATCCAGAAACGCGGACAGAAGTTCATCAGTGGTGTTCATGGCAATGTCTCCGGTGATGCGGCTTTCAATAACTCACTCAGTGCCGCCCGGGCCCGGGCCAGGCGACTCATCACGGTGCCTTTTCGAATGGCGAGGATCTCAGCCACTTCCCCGTAGGAAAACCCTTGCAGGGCAACCAGTGCAATGATCTGGCGCTGGTCTTCCGGCAACCGGGCCATGGCCGTCTCAACCCGGTTGAGCTCGATTGCCGAGCTCGTCTCCTGTTCGCCCTGAACCACCTGGCCTTCGGACAACTCCGGCCGTTCGGCGGCCTCCCGGCGAACCTTGCGGGCACGACATTCATCAATCCAGACGTTCCGGCATACGCGAAAGGCCCAGGGCCCGATATCGGCGTCCTCCGGCATCTCCCGCGTCAGTAATCGTTCCACGGTGCTCTGTAACACATCGTCTGCGTCCGCCATGGAGCCGGTCAGCGAATAGGCAAACCGTCTCAGGCCGGGCAAAATCTGGGCTATTTCCTGTCGCATGGTTCTCGCTGTTGATCCGTGATAACTGTAAAACGGTTCAGGCGGCAAAATATTCCCGGGATCCGGGAATATTTCTGTCCCGGGGCCGTTAACCTGACAGAGACATTCTTTGCAACGGATACAGACACGATGAAACACCGCTCCCCGATCCGGTTCGTCGGCACATTCGGCCTGATTTGCATAGTGACGGTGGCGGACTGGAGCAACCCCGCGCACGCGCAGGTCCCGGGCGACCTGATCCGCCAGCCCGCCGATACGATCTCACAGCAGGTCGAGGAACGCGTGGAAAACCGGGTGGAACAATCCGTTTCCCAACGCCTGAACCAGCAAGTGGAAGAGCAGCTGTCGACAACGGCCAAAGCCGCCCGAAAACTCAGGGACAGGCTGGCCGTCCGGACATCGTCGGGCAAGGTCGCCTTTCATCAGGTCTCACTGCCAAACGGAGACATTGCCGTCGAACGACAGTGGCTCTTCACCGGCACCGCCGAGGAGATCGCCCGTCTTCGCCAGTCGGACATCCGGATAATCCAGCGGCAATCCCTGGAAAGCCTGGGACTGACGGTGGTTCGATTCGAAGTGCCCGACAACCTGGATTCGAGAGACGCGCTGGCCAGGCTGCTGCCCGACGCGGCCGACCGACTGGACCGGAACCACGTCTACCGGCCCCAGGCGGGGGCCGGGCCCTCCTCTCCGAATAATCCGGAGCCGAATCCCGCGGGAACGTGCCCGATGCCGACACCTGTGGGCATGGTGGATACCGGTGTTGAGGTGGATCACCCAATGCTGAAAGGTGTTCAGGTAGAACAGCGGCAATTTCTGGAGGAAGACGGAGACACCCTGGCTGAACCCCGGAAACACGGCACGGAAGTGGCCGGCATCCTCGCCACTCACTTGAGCGCCGAAGCGTCTTCTGACGCCCGGCTGTTCAGCGCCTCGGTGTTCCATGGCCAGGATAACCGGTCGGACGGGGCAACCCTGGGGCATCTGCTGCAGGGCCTGAACTGGCTGGCCAGCCAACCGGTCAGGGTCATCAACATCAGCCTCACCGGGCCAGACAACCGCATTCTGGAAACCGCCATTCAGGCGCTGGAAAAGCGGGGCATTCTGCTGGTGGCGGCCGTTGGCAACGCCGGGCCTTCGGCGCCGCCGCTTTATCCGGCCGCTTATCCGGGGGTCATCGGCGTAACCGCCATTGATCGCGACGACCGGCTCTACCGGTGGGCCAACAGGGGCAATCAGGTCATGTTTGCCGCCAGGGGCGTCAACATTCGCGTTGCCGATCCCGGTGGCGGACAGTCTGTGCAGAGTGGCACTTCACTGGCGGCACCGGTGGTATCGGCCATGCTCGCCTGCGAACAAACCGGCCAGTCACCGGACACCGCTGTGCAGCTCCTCAAAAACCGGGCCCGGGATCTGGGCCCGCCGGGGCGGGACCCCGGCTATGGCTACGGTGCAGTCGGTCCCTAGCCGGCTCAGAATCCGGCTTTGAGCGTGACGCTGGCCACCGTTTTACGATAATCCTCGGAATCCACAGCGGCGTGATAGAAGCCCTGGGACAGCTGTGTTTCGAGGCTGAAGATGCTGGAAAGGTCCACCGTCCAGCCCGCCTGAAAGACACTGGCGGTCTCGGCGCGGTCCTGGGTTTGGGTCGTGGTGGTGGGGGATGCGAACGGATTGAACAGCGGGTCCTGGGCCGCCGGGTCGGTGCTGGTCAGCACCACATCGTCGTAATCCCGCTTCTCGAAACGCCAGCCCAGGCTGAACCGGTTCCGGTGTCCGGACAGATCAACGGTATGCACGAGTTTCGACCGGAAACGGACCAGGCGGTTGTCGTAATAGTCCGACCGCGCATCCTCCCGGTCACCATCGACACCCAGCAGCACGTGGGAGTGCGCATCGTTGAAAAACAGATACGCTTCGCCGGTCACGCCCTGGATGTCCGCATCCCGAGCCTCGCTGTCCTCAAAGGATTTCCGCTTTTTCTGCACACTGCCCCGCAGGTACACGTCGTCGCTCACCAGTGATCCGATAAAGACACTGGTACGGGCGTAATCGAGGAAAGGGTCCGAATCGAGCGTCGCGTGGGAGAAATGGTAGCTGGCTCCCAGCGTGAACGGATCAAAGTCATAGCCGGCCTCGGCGGACAGCAGATGAATGTCCTGGTCGAACTCGTCATAGGTCTGGTAACGGTTACCGGTGAACGAGTAGCCCAGGTTCAGGTGAGCCCTGTCACCCGGATTCCATTCGCCGTCCACGCCCGCCCCGATCAACCAGGCTTCATCACTCTTGCCGGACGCGGCATTCAGGTTGTCCACCGTCAGGTTGCTATCGTATTCCATCCCTGTCTCAACGTGGCCGCTCAAGCCGGTACTGGACTCGGCCCACACAGCGGGCGCCGATACCGCAAGACAGAGACTCAACATCGTTCTGGAACAGGATTTTCCGTACAGCATGAAACACCTCTTCAGAGCGAAGACAACCGGGTCCTGTTGCAGACCCGGCCGTCACGTTTCAATGGTTCTTAAAGCAGGCCGTCCTGAGTCGCACCCTTGACGCTGCTCTTGACGTTGTTGCGGACCTCATTGCGCACGCTTTCCGATACAGACGCACCCACCTCGCCGCGGGTTTCAGTCCGTACCTCGGTCTTCCGTGCCTCCTCGACCCGGTTTTTCACTTCGTTCTGTTCCCGGGCCGCCGTATCCTGAGACTCCTCGGCTTTTGCCTCGGCCGTCGTCCGCACTCTTTCGCCAGCCTGAACGGCAGTGCTCTTCATCGCCTGTGACTCCTCGCGGGCCTGCTCACGGACTTTCTGGCCGTTTTTGCGCGCCTGCTCCCGAACGGCATCCCCGTGAACGTTGGCATCGCCGGAGGCCGATGCCCCGCCACTGGTTTGCACGCCGTCCTGGCCGCTGGCCTGGGCGCTCATGTTGGCTTGCGCATTTACGTTGGCATCAGCAGAACCGCCAGCCTGGGCCGCGGAAGCACCGGTGGCAACGAGTGAACAGATGGCAAGAGTAAGTAGCTGCTTTTTCATGGTACGTCCTCCTTCTGAATGACCCATTTGGGTGACTTTCATCAGGAAGACGGCTGGGGAGAGAGGTTATTCCATATTTTTTTCAGGCGGTGTCCAGACCGGCACATCTTCCCGCCTTGGTTCGTCCCAGTCCTGCTGCATGGCACCACTGAGCGCTTCCTCAAGTTTCATGAACAACTCGCTGTAACGGGGACTGAAACTGATGCCCTCCTGGATGTCTTTCCAGGCCTCGAACAGTTGGTCTTCGTGGGCACGCTCATTTTCAAAGAAGGCCCAGGTCATCTGGCGGGCCCGCATGGGGTGAACGCCCATTGCGGTCATGGCATGCCCCCCCAGTTCCAGCGCCGAATGATAGGTCTCGCTCACCACATCATCAGCGCCGGCCTGACGGAGTCGATAGCCGTGGCCGCGGTCAAACGCCCGGGCCAGCACCCAGACACCGGGATGAAACTGCTTCACGTGCTCCACCATCTTGACGGCCCGGTCGCGATCATCGATTGCCACCACCAGCAGCCGGGCCTCATCAATGCCCGCGGTTTCCAGCAAATCCGGGCGGCTGGCGTCGCCGAAATAACTTTTCAGACCGATCTGGCGGACGTTCTCGATCTGTTCGATTTCGTGATCAAGCACCACTGTGGGAATGTTGTTGGCCCGGAGCAGGCGGCACACAATCTGGCCAAAGCGCCCGACCCCGGCCACGATCACCGGTGCCTGTTCCTCAATGGTGTCCGCCTCACGATCCGCGTTCTTTGTTCGCCGGTACCAGGGCAACACCACGCGGTCGTAGACAATAAACAGCAAGGGCGTCAGGAACATGGACAGGGCCACCACCAGCGAAAGCAGCTGGGACAGGTCCGTGGGAATCACCCGGTTCTGGACACTGTAGTTGAGCAGTACGAATCCGAATTCACCGGCCTGGGCCAATCCGAGCGTGAACAACCAACCGTTGCTGCCCCGCACTCCGAACAGTAGCGCCAGCGCCCAAAGAATCAGCGCTTTCACCAGAATCACCGTCAGCACCAGCGCCAGCACCGTGCCCCAGTCATCCACCAGCAGGCCGAAATTGATTCCGGCACCCACGGTGATGAAGAACAGCCCCAGCAGCAGGCCTTTGAACGGCTCGATATTGGCTTCCAGTTCATGCCGGAATTCACTGTTGGCGAGCACCACGCCTGCGAGGAAGGCGCCAAGTGCGGGGGACAGATTGACCAGGCTCATCAAAGCGGCAATGCCGATGACCAGCATCAGGGCGGTGGCGGTAAACACCTCCCGCAAACCCGAGCGGACGACATAACGGAACAGGGGGCGTCCCAGATAGAAGCCGCCACCGATCACGGCGGCTACGGCTGCGACCACCACCAGGGCGTGGGCCCAGGCCGGAAGTCCATCCACGAGATTCAGATGCTCACCGGTCGCCAGCCCGGATCCCGACTCCTCTGCTCCGGGAATCACCGCCAGCAAAGGGATCAGCGCAAGAACCGGGATGACGGCTATATCCTGGAACAGCAGCACGGAGAAGGCGCTCCGGCCCCCTTCCGTCTTGCCAAGGCCCTTCTCATTCAGGGTCTGAAGAACGATCGCCGTCGACGACAGTGCGAAGATGAAGCCGACCGTCAGTGCCGTCTGCCAGACCAGGCCAAACCAGAGACCGACCCCCAGGCCGGCCAGTGCCGAGACCGCCACCTGTAATCCGCCCAGTCCGACCAGCCGAACCCGCATGGCCCACAGGGCCTTGGGATCGAGTTCCATGCCGACCAGAAACAGCATCATGACGACACCAAATTCGGCAAAATGCTGGATGGTGGAGGCCTCCTGGCCGACCAGACCGGCCACCGGGCCGATGGCAACGCCGGCAACCAGGTAGCCCAGCACGGAGCCGAGTCCGAATCGCTGGGCCAGAGGCACGGCGATGACCGCCGCAACGAGGTAGATAAAGGCCTGGACGAAATAGGCGGTCATTCAGCTGCTTCTTGTCAGGTGTGGGTTCAGCGCTTCCGGCGATAATCCGGATCGGTCCAGCACACCGGAAGCGGCTCGCCGGAGGGAAAGACCAGTTCGGTTTTTGGGAAAGACTCCGGGTCCTGGGCTTCCTCACCATAGTGCAGGCTGCCTTTCACGCTGTTCACATGGGGATCGAACAGGTCGTTGGTATCCAGTACTTCAATCAGGTGGCCGTTGCTTTTATCCGCGACAAACATGGCAGCACTCCTTTTCCGAACCGTTTTTTTAACGGTAACAGAGAACCGGGTATTGTGCCGGTCCCGATTGCCCGGGGTTGAAAAAAACCTATACCGGTCTAATGGTTAGTTATATACGTATTCAAATTCATCACGAGCAAAAGGATCAACGACATTATGACGATTGATCAGATGCAGTCGATGATTGATAGCTGGAGTGGCCTGGGTGTCTGGCTGGCACTGGTAGCGGCCAGTGTCATCTGGGTGGTGTATGACCTGCAAACCCGGAACAGTCACATTCCCTCCATTATGCAATGGGTCTGGATTCTCACGGTACTTTACTCCGGCCCGATCGGGGTCGCGGTGTACCGCTATTCAGGTCGCAAGGAAATCCCCACGGATAACCTGGCCAGAAAGGGTTTCCGCTCGGTCGCCCACTGCTACTCCGGATGCGGCATGGGTGAGGTACTGGGTGTGCTTCTGGCGGTCGGACTGCTGGCCACAGGTAATTTCTGGGCATCCATCATCACCTTCATCCTGGCCTACATTTTCGGCTTCGCGCTGAACGTCGGGCCGATGATGCAGAACGGCATGGCCTTCGCCGATGCGGTCAAAGGCGCCTTTGTGGCGGAAACCATCAGCATTACCGTGATGGAGGCGGTTGCGATCTCCACCGGGCTGCTACTGGGTGGTCAGGCCGGCATGGGTGACGCCCTGTTCTGGACCTCACTCTATATTTCCCTGTCACTGGGGCTGTTCGCCGCCTGGCCCGCCAACATGCTGCTGATTCATTTCGGCCTGAAGGGTGGCATGGGCGATCCCCGCGACGTTCACGCCCAGCACGCGCACTGCCATTAAGGCAGTGGCAGTCAGAGCCTGATGAAATAGGGCACCGCCATCAGCACCACACCGGCAACGATCAGGGCGTAGACGTTGGCGATGAAATAGGGAATGCCCATCAGGCCAATACCGGCGGCAAGCGGCACGATCGACTTCTGCCGCTTGCCGTACAGTGCAAACCCGAAGCCAATGGCCCCGAACACGATCCCCCAGATCAGTTGCCCTTCACTCTGTAGTCCCACTGCTATCTGTGCCTCCCCAGTCGTGATTTAAACGTTGTCGTTTCATCGCGTACATGCCCGCATCCGCCGTGCGCAGCAGCTGCTCGGCAGACTCTCCGTCCCGCGGATACAGCGCCAGGCCGATGCTGGCCCGCATGGCGAACGACTCACCACACAGCAGCATGGGCGCCGCCAAGGCCTCCCTGAGCTTGAGCAGCGTGTTCTGCGCCGATGATGGGCCGGTCAGGCCGGTCAACAGGACCGTGAATTCGTCGCCACCCATTCTCGCCACCGTGTCCGCTTCCCGGGTATTGGCCTCCAGCCGCCGGGCCACCTCACGCAGCATGAGATCGCCCAGTTCATGGCCCTTTGAATCGTTGATCTGCTTGAATCCGTCCAGATCGAGGTACAGCAGAGCCAGGACTTCACCGCTGCGGCGGGCCGATCTCAACGCCGTTTCCAGGCGGTCGTAGAACAGTGAGCGATTGGTCAGGCCCGTGAGCGGATCGTGGTGCGCCAGGAAGCGCAGGTCTTCCTCAACCCGTTTGCGTTCTACGGCCGTCGCCAGCTGGGTCGCCACGAATTCCAGCAAATCCCGGTCTTCCGTGGAGTAATGCTCGGCGGAGGACAGGCTCTCGACGACCACCGCACCCAGGATGCGTCCCCGGGATTCCAGCGGCACCCCCAGCCAGCTGGCCGCCTGGTGTTCAACCGGGCCCGTGCGCCCAAGCCCGGGTCGGTCGGGATTGCTCCTGGCCAACAGCGCCTGCCCTGTCCGAATCACCTCCGCCATGGCCGAGTTTGCCTGCAGCGGGCCATCCACCCAGGCTTGTTCGCGGTCCGTCGAAAAGTAGGGATAGGAAACCACTTCTTTCTTATCGTCGTAGAAGGCCAGGTAAAGATCGTTCGTGGAAAAGAGCGCGCCGATAACCCGGTGGATCTCTTCGCACAATGCGCTCAGGCTGTCGGCGGCATGGGCGGATTGGGAAATCCGGTACAACGCGTCGCGGGTCTGATCGGAGCGACGCAACGCGGTCACGTCTCGCGCCACCGCAATGCGCACACGTTCTTCCTCTAGCCAGCGGGCAGACCAGAGGATAGTGATCGTGTTGCCATCCTTGTGCACGTAACGGTTTTCAAAGTCGATGTGGGGGGCGCCGGCCATCACTCTCCGGGCCGCCGCGAGCGTGCGCTCCAGGTCATCGGGGTGGAGGTAATCCAGTATCGGCGTACCCCTCATCTCCGCCGGGCGGTAACCGAACACCTGCTCACAGGCGTCGCTGATAAAAACAATGATGCCCGACTCGTCCACCACAAGCACAGGATCAAGCAGCAAATGAACCAGCTTGGGATACAGTTGGTCGAGATTGACGGTGCTAGTCGGCGGCATAGGGATCGATGCATAGGAACTCTCTGACGATCATAGTGCCGTTTGGCGATAAGCGACAGCCGCAGTATGCCGTTGAATGATGCAAATCACGCCCCAAATGGATAGCATTCTAACCGGATTCACCAATTTGAGGTCCTATGAACCCGTCTACCGACGCTCCCAACCTTAGACCCAACGACCTGCTCACGTTCATCATGGCCCTGGCCTGTGGCGTTGCGGTGGCCAACATCTACTACGCCCAGCCACTGCTGGACACGCTGGCCCGCTATTTCGACGTCGGTCAGGGCTCGGCCGGCATCATCATCACCATGACGCAGTTGGGTTATGCCACGGGACTGATTCTGCTCGTTCCGCTCGGCGATCTGCTTGAACGCCGGCGGCTGATCACGGCCATGTCCGTGGTCACGGCACTGTCCCTGGCCGGGATTGCCCTGTCGCCCACTATCGAACTGTTCATCGTCACCGCCCTGGCCACCGGGGTAACCGCGGTGGTCGCCCAGGTCCTGGTGCCGTTTGCGGCCCATATGGCCAGTGACGCCGAACGCGGACGAGTGGTTGGCCGGGTGATGACCGGACTGCTGCTGGGCATCCTGTTGGCGCGGGTGGTGTCCGGAAGCATTGCGGACCTGCTGGGTTGGCGAGCCGTGTACTGGATAGCGGCGGGCATCATGATCCTGCAGACGATCATGCTGGCCCGTCTGCTTCCAAGGGAGCCAGCACAATCGGCCATGCCATACGCCCGTTTGCTGCTGTCAGTGCTGACGCTGATGCGGGAAGAGCCCCTTCTGCGTCGGCGCATTTTCTATGGTGCCCTGGGTTTTGCCGCCTTCAGCGCCTTCTGGACCACCATTCCGTTCCTGCTGGCACAGGCGCCCTACCATTATCCCGATTCCATGATCGGCCTGTTCGGCTTGCTCGGCGTCGCCGGCGCACTCTGCGCCAACCTCGCCGGCAGCCTGCACGACCGGGGCCATTCCCGAAGCGGGACGGTGCTGTTCCAGGCGATGATCGGCGCCTCGTTTGTGTTGATGGCGGTCTACGCCCACAGTCTGGCGGCGATCATCGTGGGCATTATCCTGCTGGATCTTGGCGTGCAGGGTAATCAGATCCTCAACCAGAGCGCGATCTACCAGATCCGCCCGGATGCCCGAAGCCGCATTACCACCGCCTACATGACCTGCTATTTCCTGGGCGGCGCAGCGGGTTCCGCCGGCGCTGCCTACCTGTACCAGTTTGCAGGCTGGACCGGCGCCTGCACGCTGGGCGGCGCTCTTGGGCTGACCGGCGTCCTGTTCTGGCTAACGGAGCCCCGAGAACAGAGCGCCAAATCTGTGTGAATTCCGTACACAAATCGCTACACGAAAAACGGTCGATTTGTCGCCAGATCGGCGCTAGGATTTGAGGAGAACCCGGGCCCACAACAACAAGGCAACCACAATGGCCGACTGTAGGGTGAAACGACCTTGAGCCTCCTGCGAGTTCCTCATTTCCTGGCGCTGCTGTCGCTGCTCGCGGTATACACGACCGCATGGGGCGAAGGCACAGGCACCAACGTCGTCAAACCATCGGCGCCGATCACGGCCCATTTCCAGTACTGGGAGGATCCGGCGGGCACGGCCACCATCGATGACGTCCTCCGGCTCAGTCCCTCGCAGTGGCAGGCTAATAACTCCGGCAACGCCACCTTCGGTATCACGAAATCGGCCTACTGGCTTCGCTTTCCCGTGGTCAACCAGACCTCCGAACGCCTGAACCTTATCGCCGAACTGGCCTATGCACCGCTGGACGACGGTATTTTCCATGTTTTCGAAAATGGCCGCGAAGTCCGCACCTTCCGCACCGGTGACACCCATCAATTCTATCCACGGGACGTCGACAACCCGAACCTGCTGCTCCGATTCTCGCTGGAGCCGGGGGCAACCAAAACCATCTATGCCCGGGTACAGACGGCCGGAACCATGGTCATACCGCTACGAATCTGGCGGGAAAACCGGTTCTTCGAAGCGGCCGCCAATGAACAGAAACTGCACTTTTTCTATTACGGCTGCCTGGCGGTCATCGTACTGATCAACCTGGCGGTGTTTCTCACCCTCCGGGAGCGCCTGTATCTCTACTACGCGCTGGCCGTGGCTGGTTACGTGATGTTCTTCGCGTCCATCAAGGGTTTCACCTTCCAGCATCTGTATCCGGATTTCCCCCAGGTCCACGCCCGGGTACTGCTGGCCTCGATGCCTTTCCTGGCGTTGTTCTCGCTCCTGTTCTGCCGCGACTTCCTGAAAGTTCGTGAACACAGCCCGAAACTGGATATGGCGCTTCGGGCAATGATGGTATTCGAGTTCTCGTTCCTGATGGTGTCACTGGTCATCAGCTACAACGCCGCCATCATGCTCTCCTCCGTGTCTGCGCTCGTTTTCTTCTCCCTGTTGCTTGTCGCCGGTCCCGTCTCCTGGGCGGCGGGCGTTCGCGCGGGTGCCTTCTTCACCGTCGCCTGGACACCCCTGACCATCGGCGTTCTGGCCACAGCCGGCCGGTCGCTGGGGGTATTTCCGGAGAACTTCTTCACCGAATACGCCATGCAGATCGGTTCGGGACTGGAAGCCTTCATACTGACCCTGGCACTGGCGGACCGCCTCTATTGGGAACGGGAAGACAAGATCAAGGCCCAGGCAGAAAGCCTGCGCCAGGAGAAAGCCCGCAGTGAGGCACAGAACCAGCTGACCGAAGCCATGACCCACGACCCGGTGACTGGCCTGCCCAACCGCAACCGGTTTGAACGCATGGTGAATCAGCAGCTGCAGCGACATCCGGGCGGCCACTACATGGTCGGTGTCGCTCGCATCACGCGGCTGGATGAGATCAACCGGACCCTGGGACTGACCCGAAGCGACCGCCTGTTGAAGGATATTGCCGCCCAGATGACCGAACTGGCCGGACGCCTGCCGATCGTCAAAGGCAGCCTGGATCATCATGGTCGCGAGGAACGGGTCTACCAGTTATCAGGTGACAGCTTTGGTGTGTTCGTGGACGCCGAAAGTGCCACAGATAACTTCCAGGCCCTGAACCGGGCGCTGCGGAAACTGTCCGAGCCCATTTACCTGGACAGCCTGGCCATCGAGCTGCATCCGAAGTTCGGCGCCGCAGCCTTCCCGATGCATGGCAACAATGCCGCCCAGCTTATCCGGAATGCCCATGTCGGCATGGAAATCGCGCCCCACGGCCCGTTCGAAACCGGTGTGTATTCACCGGACTATGACATCTACAGCGAGAGCCGCCTGACGCTCATGTCCGACCTGCGGGAGGCCCTGCACAGCAACCAGACCCAGATGCATTACCAGCCCAAGATCGACCTGGCGACGGGACGGGTCGTGGGCCTGGAGGCACTCATTCGCTGGCATCATCCGGAGCGCGGGGACGTTGGTCCGGCGGAATTCATTCCGCTGGCCGAAGAAACCGGCGTCATCCGGGAAGTCACCCGCTGGGCCCTGGACCGGAGTATCCAGGACCTTGCCCGATTGGGGGCCAGGCATCAGTTACTTGGCCTCTCGGTCAACATTTCCGCCCGGGATCTGATGTCACGGGACCTGCCGGCAGTTATCGAGGATCTGCTGGCCCGGTATTCGGTGGCGCCAGAACGACTGACCCTCGAGCTGACCGAGACTGCCGCCATGGAAGATCCGGAAAGCGGGCTCAAGGCTCTGCAGACCCTGGCCAACATTGGCTTGCAGGTGTCCATCGACGATTTCGGCAGTGGCTACTCTTCCCTTTCCTACCTCAAGCAATTGCCGGTGAGCGAAATCAAGCTGGACCGCTCGCTGGTCATGGATATCGCTACCAGTGAGAGCGCTCGCGTGATTGTCGAAACCGCGATCAACATGGCCCATGGCCTCGGTTATCGCATCGTCGCCGAAGGCGTGGAAACCGACGACGCGGCCGAACTGCTGAGGGACATGCGCTGCGATACCCTGCAGGGCTTCTGGCTCAGCCGGCCCATCGCGCTTGATGCCCTCTCGGACTGGCTCGCCGAGCGGCCACATTTCGCAAAATCGTGAATGTCTGCGCCCGCTGCTAGCATCCAGACCAATAAAACATGCCCGATTGCTTTCCGAGGATTGTTGCCTCGATTCGTTGTTTCGCCGCCTTGCCTGCCATTCCGTAACACACATGCAGTGGCAACAGATGTTCCTCACGTGGGTGGCAGAATCGGGCGTGAGGTGCCGCCTCCCAGTGCACCAGGCGATCGAACCGCGCGCCTTCACTCATCCCGGGATCGGTACAGGTTTCCTCAAGCCAGTCCTCGAAAGCCTCGTTCCGGGCCTGGATATCGGCTGTCGTCGGCGCAAAGAAAGCCCGCATGTTATGGAACGAGAAGCCAGAGCCGATGACCAGCAGGTTGTCATGGTCCAGTGCCTGGAGGGCACGGCCAATATCCAGATGGGTCCTGGCATCCAGGGTATTAACCAGCGACAGCTGGACACAGGGGATATCCGCCTCCGGATACATCAGCTTCAGGGGCACGAACAACCCGTGATCGAAGCCTCGCTGATCGTCGAGATTCGCCGGTATCCCGGCTTTCTCCAGCGCCGCCTGAACCTTTCCCGCCAGCGCGGGTTCGCCGGGGCAGGGGTACTGGATGTCATAGGACTCGGGAGGAAACCCGTAGTAATCGTAGATCAACGAAGGCGACGACCCGGAGGTAATCGTCGGTACCGATTCTTCCCAATGCGCGCTGATGACCAGTATCGCCGAGGGCTTAGGCAGGGTTTGGGCAATTTCCGTGAGCCGATCCACCATCTCCCGGTGACCAGGATCCCCCAGCAGCGGCATCGGACCGCCACCGTGAGAAATGAACAGAATATCGGTCGTTTTTTGCATGTTGGTTACTCCCGAAAGGGTGTTCCCGGACAGGTCCGGGAACACCCGTAATCCTGACGATCGCCGGTTATGCCGCCGCAGGCTTGCGGTACCCGGCCCCGCTACCGAGACGCTCGAGCAGGACATTATCCAGCGCGAATCGTCCGCCTCCCTGAATGGCCAGCGACAGACTCACTACAAACAGGGTCAGGGCATACTCATACCCATTGTTGGCCATGAACAGACCGTTCTGGATATGCACACTGAAGATGGCAACCAGCATGGTAAAGGCCACGACCAGCGCCGCGGGCCGGGTCAGCAGGCCCAGGGCCAGCGCCAGGCCACCAAAGAACTCGGCACTGCCGGCCATCAGCGCCATCAGGTAGCCCGGTTCCAGACCAATGCTGGCCATCCACTGCCCGGTGCCTTCCAGGCCATAACCGCCAAACCAGGCAAACAGCTTCTGTGAACCGTGAGCCGCCAGCGTCAGGCCGACCGGAACTCTCAGGACGAGTGCCGCCAAGCCGCCGCTGGAACCAAAAAGTGTTTGTGCAAACCGGGTATTCATAAGGGTCACCTTCAATCTTTCGCTGTTGGATGGTTCTGAAGCCCCGCTCCAGAAGATGGGACCACTTTACTATCCCCAAAACAAAAGACTAAGACGCCCATTGTTGGTTTATTAGCAACGTATAGTTGATAATCATCAAGGACGCCAAAACCAGGACAAGCTCATGGATCGTATCGACGCCATGCGTGCCTTTGTCACCGTCGTGAACGAGGGCACCTTCACCCGCGCGGCTGACCGGCTGGAGATGTCACCGCAGCTGGTCAGCAAATATGTCTCCCAGCTTGAACAGCACCTGGGTGTACGCCTGCTGAACCGGACCACCCGAAAGCTCCACCTGACCGAAGCTGGCACCCGTTACCACCAGCGGGCCGGACAGGTGCTCAACGACATCGACGATCTGGAGAACCAGCTGGGCGACCTGCAGAGCGAGGCCAGAGGCCTGCTTCGCATCAGCGCGCCGGTCTCCTTTGCCATCCGCCACATGGCCCCGCTGCTGACCGGGTTCCAGAAGGCCCACCCGGCCGTGGATATCGACCTGCAACTGAACGACAGGAAGGTGGATATTGTCGAGGAAGGGTTCGATATTGCCCTGCGTATCGGCCACCTGAAGAGCTCGTCCCTGATCGCCAAACGCATCGCCCCGGTGCGGCTGGTCACCTGTGCCTCACCGGCCTATCTGGCAGAGCACGGCACACCGCAGCGGCCGGAAGACCTCCGGGATCACCGTTATCTGCGCTACAGCTATATGGATCAGGATGCGACCGGACAGGTGCACCGGTGGCTGCAGGGGACGGAGACACATTCGGCTGGGGATATGGTCAGCAACAATGGCGATGTGCTGGTGGAGGCCGCCATTGCCGGAGCCGGCATCGCGGTCCAGCCCACGTTCATCGCCGGCTCCGCGATCCGGGAGGGCAGGTTACAGATCATCCTCCCCGATCACGAACCCGAACCGATGGCGTTATACGCGGTGTACGCGCACCGCCAGCTGCTGGCCAGCAAGGTGCGCAGTTTTGTCGACTTTCTCGACGGCTATTTCGGGGAACCACCCTACTGGGACCGGTTCGACTGAGACCGCGTCTCAACCCTCGGACAGGCCTGCCGCCCGCGCCCGGGCCGCGTGCAGCTTCTTGTAGCTCTCCACCAGCCGCAGGTGCTTGTCCAGCCCTTCCAGCTGGGTATTGGTCGGTGTCAGGCCATGGAAGCGCACGGTACCCTCGACGGAACCGACCACCGCGTCCATGGTGTCGTCGCCGAACATACGGCGGAAATTGACGATGTAGTCGTCCAGCTCCAGCTCTTCATCCAGCGTGACTTCCAGTACCGCCTGCATGGCCTGGTAGAACAGGCCCCGTTCCACCGTGTTGTCGTTGAACTGCAGGAACATCTCGACGAATTCCAGCGCTTCCTCGTGCCAGCCCAGAGCCAGGCAGATCAGCAGCTTCAGCTCCAGGATGGTCAGCTGCCCCCAGACGGTGTTCTCGTCGAATTCCACCCCGATCAGGGTGATGATCGTCATGTAGTTGTCGAGCTGGCTGGCCTCCAGACGCTCCGCCAGGTCCGCCAGCTGCTCATCACTCAGGGCATGCAGGTTGAGGATGTCTTCCCGGTAGTCCAGGGCCATGTTGGTGTTGTCCCAGATCAGATCCTCCACCGGGTAGACCTCGGAATACCCGGGCACCAGGATGCGGCAGGTGGGTGCGCCCAGGTCCTCGTGGACCGCCACATACACCTCCTTGCCCAGTTCCTCGAGGATGCCGAGAAGATGCGCCGCCTCCTCCTCGTTGGTGCCGGAGAAGTTCCAGTCACTGAACTCGATGTCCGACTTCGCGCTGAAGAACCGCCAGGACACCACACCGGTGGAGTCGATGAAGTGCTCGACGAAATTGTTGGGCTCGGCCACGGCCAGGCTGTTGAACGTGGGGGGTGGCACGTCGTTCAGCCCTTCAAAGCTGCGGCCCTGCATCAGCTCGGTGAGGCTGCGCTCCAGGGCCACGTGGAAACTCGGATGGGCACCGAACGAGGCAAACACGCCACCGGTTTTCGGGTTCATCAGGGTCACGCACATCACCGGGAACCGGCCGCCCAGGGAGGCATCTTTCACGAGGATCGGGAAGCCCTGTTGTTCCAGGGCCTCGATGCCTTCCACGATCTCCGGATACCGTTCTAGTACATGGCGGGGTACGTCCGGAAGCGCGATTTCCTGTTCGATGATCTGCTTCTTCACCGCCCGCTCGAAGATTTCCGAGAGGCACTGCACCTTGGCTTCAGCCAGGGTGTTGCCGGCGCTCATGCCGTTGCTCAGAAACAGGTTTTCCACCAGGTTGGAGGGGAAATACACCACCTCGCCGTCGGACTGGCGTACGTAGGGCAAGGCGCAGATGCCGCGATCCACCCGGCCGGAATTGGTGTCGATCAGGTTGGAGCCACGCAGCTCCCCCTCCGGGTTGTAGATGGCCAGACAGTGATCATCCAGGATGCCCTCGGGCAACTCGTCCTCCGGCCCCGGCTGGAACCATTTCTCATCCGGGTAGTGGACGAACTCGGCATGGGCGATTTCTTCCCCGAAATACTGATCGTTGTAGAAGAAGTTGCAGTTGAGCCGCTCGATGAATTCGCCCAGCGCCGAACACAGGGCGCTTTCCTTGGTGGCGCCCTTGCCGTTGGTAAAGCACATGGGTGAGGCAGCATCCCGGATGTGCAGCGACCACACGTGGGGCACGATGTTGCGCCAGGAAGCGATCTCGATCTTCATGCCCAGCTCCCGCAGGATGCCGGTCATCTTGGCGATGGTCTGCTCCAGCGGCGCATCCTTGCCCTCAATGAAGGTGTGGTGCTCGCTGTCCGGCTCTACCATGAGCAGCGCCTGGGCATCCTCATCCAGATTCTCCACCGTCTCGATCTCGAACGTCGGGCCGGTCTGCACCACCTTCTTCACCGTGCAGCGCTCGATCGACCGCAGGATACCCTGCCGGTCCTTCTCGGACAGATCCTCCGGCAGTTCCACCTGGATCTTGAAAATCTGGTTGTACCGGTCCTCCGGATCAACGATGTTGTTCTGCGACAGCCGGATATTGTCGGTGGGAATATTCCGCGCCAGGCAATACACTCGCACAAAGTAGGCGGCACAGAGCGCCGAGGATGCCAGGAAGTAGTCGAAAGGACTCGGTGCCGAGCCATCGCCCTTGTACCGGATGGGCTGGTCGGTGACGACGGTGAAGTCGTCGAATTTGGCCTCAAGGCGGAGGTTGTCGAGAAAATTGACTTTGATTTCCATAGCGGGAGCACCAGGCTTGGAGAATTTCGGCGAGCCATCAGGCTGAAACCCGCCATTATCCAGTTTTTACCGGGCTTCGTCTCTCCGTATTACTGCGGTAACCGGGAGACACAGCAAACTTTTTGCAGCGGCTTTCGTATTCCTGCTGCTACACCCATCAACGAGGAGAAACAGGCATGATCGGATACGTCACCATCGGCGTGAGTGATATGGAACGGGCGAAAGCCTTCTACAGCGACCTGCTGGGCGACCTGGGCGCGAAAGTGCTGCTGGATATGGGGCGCATCGCCTTCATCGGCAAGAGCATGCGTGAACCCATGCTCGCGGTATGCACCCCCTTCAACGAAGAGCCCAACCACCCGGGCAACGGCAACATGCTGGCCATTCATCCCGGCTCCAAAGAAGCTGTGGATGCCCACTACAAAAAGGCCATCGATCTGGGCGCCACCTGTGACGGCGAACCGGGTCAGCGCATCCCGAACCAGTTCTATGGCGCCTACGTGAAAGACCCGGACGGCAACAAACTGGCGTTTTTCTACTTCGGCTGAGCCCCTACAAAGCCAATCAGTAGGCGCTGATCAACCCGCCACCTGTGGTGAAAACCGACGGTCCCAGGTTCGCTCCAGCGCCTCGAACAGACTGTCGGTGGTCAGTGCCAACAGGCCTATCAGGATCGCCCCCTGCAGCACATACGCGGTGTTGCCATTGACCAGCCCGGCAATGACCGGATCGCCCAGCGTGCGGGCACCAATGGTGGAGCCGATGGCTGCGGTGGCGATGTTGATGGTGACGGAGGTGCGAATACCCGCCAGAATCACCCTGCCCGCCAGGGGAAGTTCCGCCCGCACCAGCACCTGCAGCGGTGACATGCCCATTCCCCGAGCCGCCTCTTTCACGGCAGGATTGATACTCTCCAGTCCCGCCAGGGTATTCCGCAGGATTGGCAACAGGCCATAGAGCATCAGCGCCACCAGGATCGGCGCTTCGCCGAAACCCAGGACCGGCACTGCCAGCGCCAGCACGGCCACCGGCGGGAACGTCTGGCCAATGGACGCGATCTGGCTGACCAGCGGCAGGAAATCCCGCCCCGAGGGACGCGTGGCAAAAATACCGCCGGCCACGGCGGCCAGGGTGCCAGCCGCCGCCGATACGATCACCAGAAACACATGGTTCTGCAGGAGAAACAGAAAGCTCTCGCGCTCATAGATCACCTGCTGTTTGTCCGGCTGTATCCAGTGAAACAGTGGCTCCAGCGCAGGCATGCCGGTGCTCAACCCAATCAGGAGAACGGCCAGCAGGACGGGGGGCAACCAGAGCCGCATCACGCGCCTTCCCGGACAATGCGTTCGCGGGTGATCACACCGGTCTCTTCGCCCCGGCTATTGAAGACGGGCACCTGCGGAGTGTCCTGCCAGAGCATGACCGACAGCGCCAGACGCAGGCTGTCTTCCTCCCTGAGTCCCTCTGTTCCGGGTTCCGGACGTTTTGGCGCCGGATGCGCCTGCATCAGCTCACGCACCGTTCGCAGACCCATCAGTTTCAGGCCCCGATCCTGTTTGCCAACCAGATTCTCGACAAACTCGGTCGCGGGGCGCCGGAGGATGTTCTCCGGGGTGTCGTGCTGGATAATCCGCCCCTGGTCCATCACGGCGATGCGGGTCGCCAGTTTCAGGGCCTCGTCAATATCGTGGGTGACAAACACGGTGGTTTTACGCACCTGCTTCTGGATGCGCAGCATCTCCAGCTGGAGGTTCTCCCGGGTGATCGCATCCAGCGCGCCGAAGGGTTCGTCCATCAGCAGGATGTTCGGATCCGCCGCCAGCGCCCTGGCTACTCCAACCCGCTGCGCCTGGCCACCGGACAGTTGCTGGGGATATTTGTTGGCGTGGGTGGACGGGTCCAGGTCCAGCAGGGTCATCAGCTCGTGGACCCGGGCGTCGATGCGCTCCCGGGGCCACTTCAGCAACTGCGGCACCATGGCGATGTTGCGGGCCACCGTCCAGTGGGGAAACAGCCCCGTGCCCTGGATCACGTAGCCCATGTTGAGCCGGAGCTGCTCCGGATTCATGGTGCCGATGTCTTCCCCGTCCACCAGGATTTCACCGTCGGTTCGGGGCAACAGGCGGTTGATCATCCGCAGGGTGGTGGATTTTCCGCAGCCGGAACTGCCCACCAGCACGCAGACCTCGCCGGTCTCGATGGTCAGGTCGATGTTATCCACCGCGACGGCGTTTCCGAAGCGACGGGTGACATGTTTGAGTTCGATCATCCGGACAATTCCTTTTCCCAGTCAGACACGGGCGGCGGCGGGCCTGAAACTGGCCGCAAGCATTGTGAGTAAGGCGTCGGCCAGCAGGGCGAGTACGATGGTCGGCAAGGCCCCGAGCAGAACCAGATCCATGGCCGCCTGACCCAGGCCCTGGAAAATAAAACTGCCAAAACCACCGGCACCGATCAGTGCCGCGACCGCGGTCAGGCCGATCGCCTGGATGGTGGTAATGCGCACCCCCTCGATAATAACCGGCAGCGCCAGCGGTAATTTGAGTTTGAAGAACAGCTGCCGTTCATTCATGCCCATCCCGCGACCGGCATCGGCCAGCTCTTCAGGCACCTCCGTCAGAGCGACAAAGGTGTTGCGAACCATCGGCAGGAGGCTGTAGGCGATCAGTGCCAGCAGTGCCGGCGCCCAGCCAATTCCCCGGATACCCAGGGACTCCAGCGCCGGAAAGGCTGCCACCAGCGCGCTGAGCGGTGCAATCAGCAAGCCGAATACGGCCAGGCTGGGAATGGTTTGCAGAAAGCTCACCAGGCCGAGAATGGGCCGCTGCCAGGCGGGGCTTCGCATCATTTTCAGGGCCAGGCCAAATGCCAGAACCGCACTGATGGTCACCGCCCCGAACGCCAGCGTCAGGTGGGTCCAGAGCGCCTGTTCGAACTTGGCCGGCCGCGCGTTGAATTCCCGCACCAGCGACAGACTCTCAAGCCCGTCGCTCTGCAGGAACACCACCCAGCTACTGCCAATCACCACCACGAGCAGGAGCTGCAGGCCGCGACGGCGCCCGAGCTGCCCGACCACTTCAATCAGCATCAGGGAAAGCAGGAACAACAGGCACCAGAAACCCGCACCAACGGACGACCGCGCGTAGGGAGAGTCTTCCGGAAGATGTCGGCTCGCAAATACCTCCAGGAGCAGCGGCAACAACGCCAGCGACAGACCGATCAGGGCCAACAGCAACAGGTATCGGCCACGCACCCTCAGGACGGCGAGCAGAATCGCCCCTGCCAGCGCCGACGTGACCAGTGCCGCACCGCCCCAGCCAACGGCCGAGACCAGGCCATGGCCCGTGCCGGGCACGATCCGGTTCGGCTGAATGGCGCCAAGATCCAGCAGCCAGACCAGCGCCAGGGCCAGCAGCCCCAACGCCGCAATCACACGGTTAACAGACAAACCTCAGTCCTGGCTCAGGGAGTCCAGGTAATCCCGTGCCACCTTCTTTGCAGGCACCCCGTTCACCGCCACCTGACCGTTCAGGCGCTGGAGGGTTTCCAGATCCAGGGATTCGAAGATCGGCTTCAGGACATCGCGGATCGCCGGATAGGCATTCAGCACTTCGGCACGAACAATCGGGGTCGGCTGGTAGACCGGCTGAACGCCCTTCGTGTCCGTCATCACCTTGAGATCCAGCGCGTCCAGACCACCATCGGTACCATAGGTCATGGCCCCGTTGACGTCGTTGTTGTTCAGGGCAGCCGCCCGGAGGGTCGCGGCGGTGTTACCCCCGGAAAGAATCAGCAGCTGGTCAGAGTCCAGCTTGAAACCATAGGCCTTCTGGAAGGCAGGCAAGGCGCTGGGCGATTCGACAAATTCGGAACTGGCGGCAAACTTGAAGGCACCACCGCCATTGATGTACTTCGCCAGATCTTCCAGGGTCTTCAGGCCCTGATCCCGCGCCAGATCGCCCCGCACACTCATGGCCCAGGTGTTGTTGGCTTGTGCGGGTGTCAGCCAGACGATGTTGTTGGCTTCCCGATCCAGCTGGGCGGCCTGCTTGTAGGCCTTGTCCGCGTCTTTCCAGAGATCCCGGTCCGCCTGGTCGAAAAAGAACGCCGCATTGCCGGTGTATTCCGGGTAGATATCGATTTCACCGGCCTTGATGGCGTTGCGCACAATGCTCGTGCCGCCCAGCTGCAGGCGATTCTCGACCGGAATTCCGGCGTCCTCCAGCGATTGCAGAACCATCTGGCCCAGCACGGCGCCTTCGGTATCAATCTTCGACGACACCACCACGGGATCGGCGGCCATCGCCGGCGCGGTGATCAGCATAGCGGTTAGTGCCGCAGCGCGGCGAAAGCGGGAGATAAGGGACACAGCCATTCCTCTTCGTTGTTTGAATGAATTTGGCAATCGAAGGGGGCCGCAATCCTCGCGGCCGATCACTTTTAGTCTATGGCACGCACATACGAAGGCAAGGCCGGATTGGTCTTCGATGCGTGAGCCCCGAGCACCCGATCGTTTATCATGGCATCAACGTTGAACCACGAGGATTCCCCGATGGCAAACCTGCCCCAGCTTTCCGATGCCCTGCTTACCCTGGAAGACCGGGTCGCGGTCCTGACCCTGAACCGACATGACCTGCGCAACGCCCTCACCGGCTCAAACCTGATCGATGACCTCGTCGCCACGGCAGACTGGGTCAACCACTGCGACGACGTCTCGGTGCTGGTCATCACCGGGGCAGGTTCGGCGTTCAGCGCCGGCGGTAACATCCGCGACATGGCGGACCGCAGCGGCGATTTTGCCGGCGATCCGGCGGAGTGTGCCGAGCGGTACCGCAAGGGCATCCAGCGCATCCCGCTGGCCATGCAGGCAATTGAAGTGCCGGTGATTGCCGCAGTGAATGGCCCGGCCATTGGCGCCGGCTTTGATCTGGCCAACATGGCGGACATCCGGATCGCCGCAGACACGGCCAAATTCGGCGAGACGTTCCTGAACCTGGGGATCATCCCGGGGGATGGCGGTGCCTGGTTCATGCAGCGCCTGATCGGTTATCAACGGGCCTTCGAACTGACCCTGACCGGACGCGTTGTCGATGCCGCCGAGGCGAAAGACCTGGGCATTGTGATGGACATGGTCCCGGCGGACGAGCTGATGCCAAAGGCACTGGCCATGGCCACCAAAATGGCCAGCCAGCCACCGAAGGCGACCCGCCTCACCAAACGCCTGATGAAGATGGCACAACGCATGGAGCTGAAGGACTTCCTGGACCTGTGTGCGTGCTTCCAGGGCATGAGCCACAACGAGCCGGAGCATCTGGAAGCGGTGCAGAAGATGCTGGCCAGCATGGCCCGGAAGTAACCGGGCTCAGATTTTCCGGCCGGCGGTCGGTTCGACCACATTCTCCAGATCCACCAGGTTCCAGGGCATCCCGACGTTCCTGTAGATCCGCTTCTGCAGCCTGGGATAATCCGCCACGTCGTGATCGGCTCTCTGGCCGACCACGATGCACCGGAGGGTGCTGTCGCCGGTATTCTTCAATGCATGGGCCTCGCCGCCGGTCCGATAGCCGATGAAATCCCCGGCCGACACCGCCACTGTCTGGTCACCAATCGTGGCCTCCGCCGTGCCCTCCAGAATGTAGACGCACTCTTCCTCGTGGTAATGCACGTGCAATTCCGTGGTTTCCCGGCCGGGCGCCACCTCGATGATGTGAAAGCCGATCCGGTTCAGCCCCGTCAGGTCCCCCAGGGACTTGTTGCGACGCTGGGCATTCTCGTTGAGAAAATGCGTCTTCTCGACGCCCTCGAAATCCTCGATTTCCTGGCGGGTAACGATGTATCTGTCCATCCACGGGCTCCTTGTTCTGGATTGAACGGTGTCTTCTAACGGCCGGAGGGATTGAGCTTCCGCCTGGTCGCCAAACGAAAGGTCGCTTCTGTCAGGAAGGCGGCGCCAAGAATGGCTACCAGGAACCACAACTTGCCGGGGGTACTGATCGCCGTCTGCCAGACCAGTGCGCCAAGCGCTGCCAGACACAGGGCAACGCCAAGCAGCGAGACCATTCGCCGGCTTCCGGTGTCACGCGCCAATACGGCATTGGCCGCGTTCACCGCGGCAAATATGATCAGGAAACCGGCACTGCCCATGGTAGACATACTGGAGATGTCCGTCAGATTGGCGATCAGCAGGGTCACACCGGAGGTAATCAGCAGCCCTTCCACTGGCTTACCCCAGATTTTTTTCTCCAGCACTTCCGGCAGCTCTCCGTCCTTGGCGATGATATAGCTCAGGCGGGCCGCGCCGTAAATGGTGGCATTGATCGCTGAACTGGTGGACAGCATGGCGGCAATGGCAATCAGGATAAAACCGGTCTGACCCAAGGACGGCCGCGCCGCCTCGGCCAGGGCGTAGTCCTTGGCCTCCGCCACCTTGTCCACCGGCAGGGAGCCGACGGTTACAATCGCCACCAGCACATAGAGCACAATGACAAAGCCCACACTGGAATAGAACGCGCGGGGAAGATTTTTAGAGGGATCGCGGACGTCCTGCGCGGTATTGGCGATCAGCTCGAAGCCCTCGTAGGCGAGGAAAATAATCATGCCGCCTGCCACCAGGTTCAGTGGATCCGACCAGGTGGACACGGCCAGCCTCGCGCCGTCGATGCCCCAGATGCCCACGCCGATAAAGACCGCCAGGATGATCAGCTTGAGCGCGACAATCCAGTCCTCGGCCTTGCCGATCAATCCGGCATTCAACAGGTTCAACCCGGTAATACCAACCACGCTTGCGGTAATCAGGACATGCTTCCAGAACAGTTGGGATTCCGGTGGGAAGAACGAAGCGCCATAGCTCCCGAAGGCGTAGGAATACAGCGAGAGCATGACCATGTAGCTGATCCACAGGAGGATATTGGCCGCGCCGGTCATCAGGCCCGGCCCGAACGCTCTGTCCAGAAAGGCGACCGTGCCCCCCTGGCTGGGAAAGCTCACCGAAAGCCGTGCGTAGGAATAGGAAGTCACCAGGGCAATGATTCCCGCAATCAGAAACGCCACGGGTGCGCCCCCGCCCGCCAGTTCCACCGACAGCCCCAGCACCGCAAAGATGCCGCCGCCAATCATGCCGCCAATGCCGATGGAGACTACTTCCCAGTAGCCGAGGGTGTCTTTGGAGGAGTCGCTCATAATGGATTCGCCTTTGTCGGTCGGGACAGACGATGAAATTCAGTAGGTACCAAAAATCCTGCCATCAAACGGTTCCCTGTAAAAACCATTCTCCGCACAGCAGGGTTATACCGACTGCTCAGCCAGCCCCGAAATAAGGCATGAGGCGACAGGATGCACCATACTGAAACCATCGACATTCTGCATAGTGAAATTCCAGAAATCCTCAGATTCTTTCAAGCCATTGTTTTTACAGTTTCAACAGCGTGATTTCCCGGGCAGGAAGGACACATCGGCGCCTGACCCGGAACAAAACCTGCAGGAACGTCTGTAAGGTTCCTCAGGTTCAGCAAAGCTTTGCCCAAACTGAGCGGTTCCCGTTTTCTCGCAAACGTTTCGCTGAACTCCTGGACATTGGAATCGACAGATTCAGGAGTACACCATGCTACTAGCCACCGATCTGGACGGTACGTTCCTTGCCGGCGATCCCGACAATCGCCTGAAGCTCTACCAGCTGATTTCCGCCCACCCCGAAATCGATCTCGTGTTCGTCACCGGACGGGGGCTGGAATCGGTGCTGCCGCTGTTGTCCGATCCGACGATTCCCCAACCCGACTACATCATCTGCGACGTGGGGTGCACCGTGGTGCACGGCGACTCGCAACAGGCCATCCAACCGCTGCAGGGTGCTATCGACGAGCTGTGGCCCGGCGCCCAGGTGATCGAAGACGCACTCTCGGGCTTCGACGGCCTA
This sequence comes from Marinobacter koreensis, assembly GCF_023156285.1. Lineage (GTDB taxonomy): Bacteria > Pseudomonadota > Gammaproteobacteria > Pseudomonadales > Oleiphilaceae > Marinobacter > Marinobacter koreensis. The sequence goes on from NZ_JAKZAJ010000002.1 coordinate 525,187, forward strand.
CAGCGCCAGGAGGTGCCCCAGGAGCGCAGGGTGTCCTACTTCTGCGAGCAGGACGTCGTATGCGACGAGATGCGAGACAAGATCGAGACCCTGTCCTGCGAGGTCCTGTTTTCTGCGGGCAAGTACCTGGACATCCTGCCCCGGGGCGTCAATAAAGGCACCACCCTGTCGCTCCTTGTGGATCACCTCGGCGTAGATCCGGAGGCCGTGCTGGTCGCCGGCGACACGCTCAACGATCTGTCCATGTATCAGCAGAGCTTCAAGGGCGTCTGCGTTGGCGCATCCGAGACCGACCTGCTGGCGGCGACGGAGCATCAGGCCCGGGTGCTCCACGCCGGGGCCACCGGCTGTGGCGGTATTCTCGAAGCCTTCGAACATTTTGGTTTCCTCGGCCATGCCGGCATTGCGGCCGAAATCCCGGAGTCCGCCAGCTCGGGCAAATCCGACCTGGTCATCGTGTACCACCGCCTGCCCTATGAGGAGATTGTCGAGAACGGGGAGCTGATCCGCCGTCGCCCGAAATCGCCGAACGGCATCATTCCCACCCTGCTCAGCTTCTTCGCCGACGGCAAGGCCGGCTCCTGGGTGGCCTGGTCCATCGACGATCCGGATCTCGGTCCGTTCCAGACCCACACGGAAGTGGACACCGACCGCTATGAAAAACTGGTGGCCGCTCGGGTACCCCTGAGCGAGGAGGACGTGGAGATCTTCTATAAGCGCTTCTCGAAGGAAGCCTTCTGGCCGACCCTGCACACCTTCTGGGAACGGGCCACCTTCCGGGACGACCACTGGCAGGTGTTCCTCAAGGTCAACAAACGCTTTGCCGAGCGTACCGCCGAGGAAGCGGCGGAAAATGCGGTGGTCTGGATCCACGACTACAACCTGTGGATGGTGCCCGCCTTCCTGCGGGAGCTGCGTCCGGATGTGACCATCGCGTTTTTCCACCACACCTACTTCCCGTCCGCCGACGTGTTCAACGTACTGCCCTGGCGCCGGGAGATCATCGGCAGCCTGCTGCAGTGCGACCACATCGGCTTCCACATTCCCAGGCAGGCGGAGAATTTCGTCGACGTGGCCCGGGGCGTGACGCCGCTGGAGGTCACCCGCAAGGCCGGCTGCGCGCCGCGCTTTCTGACCTATGGCTGCGCCGTAGGCCTCGATGAGATGAGCGTCGAGATCGCGGTGAACGACCGGAAGATCGGCCTGGGCGCCCACCCGGTCGGGCTGGATCTCAACCGTGTTCGCAATGCGCTGAACGACTCCGACGTTCAGACCCGCATGGAGAGCCTGCGAAAAGAGCTGGAGGATGTGCGGCTGATTCTGTCCGTGGAGCGGCTCGATTTCACCAAGGGCATTCTCGAAAAACTCCATGCCTACGAGCGCATGCTCAGCGAGCATCCGGAACTGGAAACCAAAGTCACCCTGATGATGGTGTGTGTCCCGGCGGCGAAAGGGATGACCATCTACGAAGAGCTGCTCTCGCAGATCGAGCAGACCGTGGGCCGCATCAACGGGCAATTCGCCCGGGTGGGCTGGACCCCGGTGCAGTTTTTCTTCCGGGCCCTGCCCTTTGAAGAACTGGTGGCCTACTACACCATGGCGGACGTGATGTGGATTACCCCGCTGCGGGATGGTCTGAACCTGGTGGCCAAGGAGTACATTGCCACCCAGGGCCTCACCGAAGGGCGCGGTGTGCTGGTGCTGTCCGAGTTTGCCGGAGCGGCGGCCGAACTGCGCGGCGCCATCCTCGCCAATCCGCACCACCCGCAGGACCTGGCGGATACCTGTTACTACGCCCTGGCCATGAGCCGCAGTGAAGCCCGCAACCGGCTCAGCGAAGCCTTCGAGGCAGTGTGCCGGTATGACATTGAATACTGGGGACGGGAGTTCATCGAGGCGGTGGAGCAACGGCGCACCACCAAGCTGAAGAAGATCGTGCCATTGGGTCAGAGCGCGGCCTGATCACGATGCCATCCCGGCCTTAATAACCCAGGAGCCGAACCATGCTGCTCAAAAACGCGGTGCAGCTGATCTGCTATCCCAACCGGATCGGCAAGGATCTGAAAGACCTGCACACGGTGGTGGAAAAACACCTGGCCGACGCCATCGGCGGGCTGCACATCCTGCCGTTTTTCCCCTCCAACGCCGACGGGGGTTTCTCGCCCCTCACCCACAAGGAGGTGGACCCGGCCTACGGCACCTGGGACGACATCGAGGCGTTCACGCAGAAGTACGACCTGTGCGTCGACCTCACCGTGAACCACATCTCCGACGAGTCCCCGGAGTTCCGGGACTTCATCGCCAGGGGCTTCGATTCGGAGTACGCCGAGTTGTTTGTGCACGTGGACAAATTCGGCGAGATTTCCCCGGACGACATGGCCAAGATCCACATCCGTAAGGAGAAGGAGCCCTTCCGGGAAGTCACCCTGGCCGATGGCACCCGAACCCGGGTGTGGTGCACCTTCACCGAACAGCAGATCGATCTCAATTACGACGCCGATCTGGCCTACCGACTGATGGAAAGCTACATCGGTTTTCTGACCTCCAAAGGCGTGAACCTGTTGCGGCTGGATGCCTTCGGCTACACCACCAAACGCATCGGCACCAGCTGCTTCCTGGTGGAGCCGGAGGTCTACCGGATACTGGACTGGATCAACGAAGTGGCCCTGAAACACGGCGCGGAATGCCTGCCGGAAGTGCACGACCACACCAGCTACCAGTACGCCATCAGCCGGCGCAACATGCACCCCTACGGCTTTGCCCTGCCACCGCTGCTACTGTATTCGCTGCTGGATGCCAACAGCGTGTACCTGAAGAACTGGCTGCGCATGTGCCCCCGCAATATGGTCACCGTGCTCGATACCCACGACGGCATCTGCATCCCGGATGTGGAAGGCGTGTTGCCGGACGAGAAGATCAGGGTGCTGATCGACAACATCGACGCCCGCAGTGCCGATCCGATTATGCGCCGTTCCGCTGCCAATATTCACAGCGTCGGTGCCATCTACCAGCTCACCTGCACCTTCTACGACGCCCTGATGCAGAACGACGATGCCTACATCGCCGCCCGCGCCATCCAGTTCTTCACCCCCGGCATTCCCCAGGTCTATTACGTGGGCCTGCTCGCCGGCTGCAACGATCAGGAACTGATGGAACAGACCGGCGAATTGCGGGACATCAATCGCCACTACTACAGCCTGGAGGAGGTGGACGAAGAGATCGGGAAACCGGTGGTCCAGCGTCTGCTCAGCCTGATGCGGTTTCGCAGCAACTACCCCGCGTTCGACGGGCATTTCGAACTGAACTACTCCAACGACTCCAGCGTGGCCATGGCCTGGCGCCATGGAGAGTATTACTGCCACCTGTTCGTGGACCTGAACTTCAAGACGGTGAAGGTGGAGTATGTGGATGTGGAGAGCGGCGAGACGAAAAGCCTCGACTGTTAAGCCGAGGTGCCAGATTCAGGAACGTTTCAGCGCCCGACCGAGGTTCATGAAATAGTCCCGGAAAGCGAAGTTGATACGTTCCCGCTCGTCGCCTTGCGGATAAAGCCCGAGTTTTGCCTCCTCCGATTCCCGGGTGCCCCGCACCAGAAAGGCGTTCTTACAGGCCGCATCCTGCACGAAGGCTTCGAACGCCCGGGCACACAGCTCTTCGGGCTGACTGTAGTAGTGCACGCCTGCCGCCTTGTCGGTTTTCGCGGACTGGCGAAACAGATCGCTGGGCTCGGTACCGGCGGCATTGAGCAGCACCGCGCGATAGCAGGACTGAAGGCGGTCATTGAGCGGGTGGGCAATGGGGTCTTCGCGGCTCAGCCAGAGCCGGGAGCCAAAATCCCCCTTGCCAGTTCCGGGGAACAGTTTGTCGGCGATGTAGTGGTCGAACGCGTGAAACCATTCATGGGCAATGCTGCCAGGACCGGCGTTCTTGGCCAGGGCAAAGCTGCGAGTCGCCGGCGTATAGTGAGCAGAGACGCCCGGTCGACCGCCGATGCCGTATTGCAGCGCCAGGGAACCACGCAGGGAAATCAGGGATTCGGTACCGCCAATGATAGTCATCAGGTCGCACAGGGCATCGTAGAAGAGCGCGGCGCTGCGCTGCTTTTCTGGCTCCGTTACCCAGCGGCCGATTTCCACGGAACGGAACTGGAAGCGGCGGCGGACGTCCAGGAAGGTGACGGCAGAGCCCGCCCGGTGATCGGGCCCGCGGCGGTAGAAAGTTCGTGCCATGGCAACAGGAGAGCTCTCAGTGTTTCCTGTGGGTTACCAGGTATTGCAGGTGCTCAATACCGGTGCCACAACATCCTCCGAGTATCTTCACCCCGTAGGACTGATTGAGCGTTAACATCAGCTGCCCCCACTCAGCCACATCGTCCGCCTTCAGTTCCCCTGCGTTATCCAGGTCACAGTGATCAAGTGACGATGCATTGGCCTGATAGCCGATCAATCGATTGAAAACCGTGCGCGGCTGCTGTTCCGGGCACAGGAATGACGGGTGGGCACAATTCACCATATAGCCAAGGGGTGGCCGACTCGTACCGGCATCGATCAGTTCAATCGCAGCCTCCAGACTGGAGCCATCCAGCACATGGCCGTCCCTGGAAATGACGAAACTGATCATGTACGGAACACCCGTCGCTTCCATGGCCTTTGCTATGCCGAGCGCTTCCTGAACATTCGGCAGTGTCTCCGCGAGCAGGAAATCCACGCCTGCACTGGCGAGTTGCTGGACTTGCCACGCGTGGAACTGCTCGGCCTCGGCAGCGGACAGTCCTTCATCTGGCCGATAACAATCGTTCCTGCATCCGATCATTCCACCAATTTTCACGCGTGTATCGTCATAGCCTGCTGAATCGCGAAGCTCTCGCAGGAAGGAAACCGCGTCCGGATTGACGGTATCGCTGATATCGGCGTCACGCACCCTGGCCCGGTTCGCGCGCCAGGTAGGCGTACACACAAGAATTGGCAATTGAGCATTCTCTGCCAGCCTCATGTACTCCAGATAGATGGCACCCATGACGTCCCTTGCTTCAGGGTCGTATATCAACGGCGCGTTGACGAGCGTCTCGTGGAGATGCACCTCTCCGGAACGCCGCAACTGCTCAACGATAGCGGCTTCCATCAAGATGAACGGATTATTTTCGAGGAGCTTCTTCATAGTGGAGCTATTAAACCACGAACCGGGCCACCATTTCCTTCAGACGATCCGCCTCCCCACGGAGGGAGGAACCTGCTTCGCTGGATTCACCAACACCGGCGACGGCTTCGGTAGAAGCGTGGCTGATCTGTTGCAGCCGACGACTCATATCCTCGGACACCGAGCTCTGTTCCTCGGTGGTCGACGCAATCTGGGTGGTCATCTCGGTGAGACGGGCCACCGCCTGCCGGATTGCATCGAACTGGTGGTGAGCATTAGCCGCCCCATCAGCGCTCCGGGTCCCGGTCACGCGGCCATTCTCCATGGCAGACGCGGCGGTTTTGATCCGGGACTGGAGGTTCTCGATCATTTTCTGGATGTCCTGGCTCGCGGACTGCACCTTCGCGGCCAGGCCACGCACTTCATCGGCCACCACCGAGAAGCCGCGACCGGCATCGCCAGCCCTGGCCGCCTCAATCGCGGCATTCAGGGCGAGTAGGTTGGTTTGTTCCGCCACACCCTGTATGACCGACAAGATGCCGCCAATCTCCCCCGATTCCTTCTCCACCTCTTCCATCATCGACGAGGTGTCGGTCATTTCTTTCGCCAGTCGTTCGATGTCCGCCAGCAGGGGCTCGAGTATGTCGCGGCCGGAGGACACACTGGCGTCCGCCTGGCTCGCCGCATCAGCCGCCGACGACGTATGGCTGGCCACTTCTGCCACACTCACCTGCAATTCTTCCATTGCCGAGGCGACCTGCTCGGTTTCCTGGTTCTGGCTGTGCAATTGATTGCTCACCGTACCCAGGCCGGAGGACAACTGGGTGGCCGACGCCACCAGCGCGTTCGCGGCGTGCAGGATGCCGCCGACCAGGCTGTTCAGCTGATCCCGCATGCTGTTCGTGGCCTGGGCCAGCGCACTGATCTCATCCTTACCTTTCACGGGCAACGGCTCACCGGTCAGATCCCCGCCGGCAATCTGTCCAAGCGCTTCGGTGACGGCAGGAAGCTGCCGGATGCCCCGGAAATTCAGGACAATCATCACAATCAGGCCCAGCAGAAGCACAGCGGACATCACCAATCCCCAGTTCCTCGCCATGTGGGCGCCGTCGGTGAGTTCTGCGGTATGCACGCCGGTGGTTGCTATGGCATCCGCCACAAAACGGTCCAGATTCTCCCCGAGGGTTTCAGCCGCCTGATCAAAGTCCGGCATCATCGCGTTGCCGGCTGCCGGCCCGCCACTGATATAGGCCTGCGCCATCTCGGCACCAATCCGGTAATACGGCTCGAAGTCCTTCTCCAGCTCTTCATACTGGCTCACGCCCTCCGGATCGATCACCTTTAACTCTTTGATCTGCGATCGAAAACGATCCGCCTGCTCCCGGGCGAGCGCCAACCCGTCGTCCAGCCCATCCTGCGCCCGGGTGGCACTCACGTCCGAGAGATATTGCTGAACCTGGACCACCGAAAGCTTGGCCTGATGGGCCAGGTTGAGTTTCACGAGTGTTTTGTCGGCAAGGCCCTGGGACAGCGTCAGTGATCGCTGGGTTGTCCACGCGGTGAGCAATGTCTGTGCAACCAGCAGGACGAAGAAGATGGCACCCAGCCCCAACAGGCGGGTCCTTAAACTGTGTGTATTCATGAAAGCGCTACCCGTTTATGTCCAGGCCGCAACGCCCCTTCGGTGTTCTGATACTCCGCAGGTGATCAACTCGTCGCGCGCCCATTTTATTTTTTTGATACAGGAAAATAGAGGCAATTAGCTTGCCAAGTTATAAACATAGTGCATTAAATGAATAAGGCAGCACCGAATGGCCAATTATTGAGCCTGATCAAAAACCAGTCAGGGCTTCATTCTTTCATTTGGCGAAATCAACCAATGATATGTCATTTCTGACCGTCTGATTTTGCTCGCCTGTGTGCCAAACTCGAATCTTGCCAATAACAACAGCTGCTCGAACGAGGCCCTTCCCATGAGCGACATCCGTACTCACCACCGGACCTGCAACATCTGCGAAGCCATGTGTGGCCTGGAAATCCAGCACCGGAACGGCGAGATCCTGTCGATCAAGGGCGACAAGGACGACCCGTTCAGCCGGGGCCATATCTGCCCCAAGGCCGTTGCGCTCCAGGATTTCTACAACGACAGCGACCGACTGAAAACACCGCTCCGGAAAACCGCCGACGGCTGGACCTCGATCAGCTGGGAGGCGGCCTATGAAGAGATCGCCACCCGCTTCCGGGCGCTTCAGGAGGCCCATGGCAAGGACGCGGTTGGCGTTTACCTCGGCAACCCCAATGCCCACAACTTCGGCAACGCCATCATGCTGCCGCGATTCTTCAAGGCATTAGGCACCAATAACCGCTTCAGTTCCGCCTCCGCCGACCAGTTGCCCCATCATGTTGCGTCCAACTACATGCTTGGCGCAGGCATGCTCATTCCGATTCCGGACATCGACCACACGGACTTCATGCTGATCATCGGCGCCAACCCGATTGTGTCCAACGGCAGCCTGATGACGGCCCCGGGGGTTGGCAAACGCCTGAAGGCCATTCAGCAGCGGGGCGGCAAGGTTGTGGTGGTCGACCCCCGCCGCACAGAAACCGCGAAGAAAGCCGATCAACACCTGTTCATCCGCCCGGAAACCGACGCCCTGTTGATGCTGGCACTGGTGCAAACCCTGTTTGATGAACAGCGGGTGAGCCTTGGCCACCTGGCGTCCCGGATAGATGGGCTGGATTCGCTGGCCAACGCGGTGAAAGCCTATGCGCCGGAAACCGTGGCGGAGGCCTGCGGCATCGACGCACCGACCATCCGCCAGCTTGCGCGGGACCTGGCCGGGGCCAAGAGTGCCGTCTGCTATAGCCGCATGGGCGCCTCGACCCAGTCCTTCGGAGGGCTGTGCCAATGGCTCAACAACGTGCTGAATATCCTGACCGGGAATTTTGATCGCCGGGGCGGCGCCATGTTTCCCCAGCCCGCCTTCGATCTGGTCCGCGACAAGAAGGGCAAACCAAGCTCCTACGGCCGCTACCAGTCGCGGGTACGAAAGCTGCCCTACTTCAATAACGAATTCCCGGTGGCCACCCTGGCCGACGAAATCCTTACCCCCGGCGACGGCCAGATCCGGGGGATGATCACCGTGGCGGGTAACCCGGTGCTCTCCGCACCCGGCGGAGCCCGCCTGGAGGAGGCGTTCGAAGCCCTGGATTTCATGGTGTCCGTGGATATCTACCTGAACGAGACCACCCGGCATGCCGACATTATCCTGCCGGCCACCACGGGCCTGGAAGTGCCCCATTACGATGTCTTCTTCCATTCCTTTGCGGTACGCAACACCGCCAAGTTCTCAGAACCGATGGTCGAGAAATCACCGGAGCAGAAGCACGACTGGGAAATCCTTCGGGATCTGTCCCTGCACCTGACCGGGCTGGATGACGACGGGGTGACACCGGAACAGATGCTCGACGCGGGGCTCAGGCACGGGGCCTATGGCGAACAGGGCATGAGCCTGGAGACCCTGAAGGCCAACCCGCACGGCGTGGATCTCGGCCCGCTGCAACCGTGCCTGGACCAACGGCTTCAGACCGAAGATGGCCTTATTCACATCGCTCCACAATTGTACCTGGACGACCTGAAGCGCCTGGACAGCTCCGGACTACTGGAGCGGGCGCAGGACACCAACTACCCCTTCTCGCTCATCAGCCGGCGGCTGCCCCGCAGCCATAACACCTGGACCCAGAATTCCCACCGTCTGGTGAAAGGCAAAGCCCCCTGCACACTGCAGATGCACTCGGCCGATGCGCGGAAACTGGGGCTGGAAGATGGCCAGATGGCGCAAGTGGCAACCCCGGTGGGCAGCATTCAGCTGCCGGTGGAAATCGACGACGACATGTTCGAAGGCGTGGTGAGCATTCCCCAGGGCTGGGGCCATAACCGCCCGCAGACGGGCATGTCCATCGCCGAATCCCAACCGGGTGTGAGCATCAACGACATCACCGATGGTCAGCGTATCGATGCGCTCACCGGTAATGCCGCGTTCAACGGCACGAGGGTGTCCGTGCAGCCAGCCTGACAGGGCCGGCTGCAGGCTACATCCACTTCTTGCGCTTGAACACCCAGACCTGGGCCACGGCGATGACGACGAGCAGGCCGCAGAAAATCGTGAAGGCCCAGCTGTTATCGGTGCCCGGGATGCCCCCGACGTTGATGCCAAGCAGTCCGGTCAGCAGGCCGAGCGGCAGGAAGATCCCGGCGACAATGGACAGGATGTACATCGTGCGGTTCATGCGCTCCGCCAGCCGTCCGTTCACCTCTTCCTGGGTCACGGAGGCGCGATCCCGGATGGCATCGAGATCCTCGACGTACCGGGTGGTCCGGTCGGCAATTTCGCGCAGGCGCATGCGGTCATCCTCGTGGAGCCACTCCGCCTTCTCCGTGTGCAGGCGCGCCATGACATCCCGCTGGGGGGCCAGGTAACGACGCATGGAAATCGCCATGCGGCGAACATTGGCGATCTTCTGGCGGAGATCGTAAGTCTGCTCCGAAATCACCTCATCCTCGAGCTCATCGGCGGTATCGTCCAGGTCGGAGATGACCCCGCCCATACGCTGGACCAGACGATCCGCCAGCTGGCTCAGAAAATCGCCGGGGCCGGTCGGCCCGTCGCCATCCTCAACCGCCTGTCGAAGGTCGTCCACCGCCATCACACGCCGATGCCGCAGGGTCACGATGCGATCCGAGTCGATCCAGAAGCGGATGGAGACCATGTCCTCGGGATCGGAGTCCGGATTGAGGTTCACCCCACGCAGGATCACCAGCATGCCATCCCGGTGCACCAGGCTTCGTGGGCGGGTTTCCGCTGCTGTCAGGGCCTCGACGATCACCGGATCAATGCCGCTGTGGTTCTGCAGCCAGTCCCTGGCGTCGCTGCCGGTGTAATCCAGATGCACCCAGATCGGACCACTGTCCGGACGCCACTGCCTGACGGCATCAAGATCGAGCTTGCTACCACCGCCATTGCCATCCAGTGTGAAAGCGAAAATCAGACCGCTGTTGTCGTTCATGAAACTCCCTTGTGGGCGGATTATTTTCTAACCGTGGCCTAGCACCAGCCACGCAGATGCATGGCCTCTTCCATCCGCTTGAGGCCATTGATCCAGGCACCCAGACGTACCGATTTCAAACCATGCCCGGCTGCGGTATCCACCGCTTCCCGATAGGCTCGCGCCAAACGTTCCTGTCGCAGACGGTTGATCGTCTCTAGATCCCAGTAATTGTCGGACAGCCCCTGGCTGCGTTCCATCTGGCACAACTGGACACTGCCAGCATTGGCCAGCACATCGGGCACGATGATCGTCCCTTTTTCCAGCAACAGGGCTTCGGCCTTTACCGTGGTCGGCGCATTGGCGGCCTCCACCAGCATCCGGGCTTTGATCCTGCCTGCATTCTCCCCGGTAATCACGCCCTGCACCGATGCCGGCACCAGGACATCACAGTCACATTCAAGCATCGCTCCGCCGGACAGGTCCTGGCTGCCGGCAAAGCCAGTGACTTTTCCAGTGACTCGCTTGTGTTCCAGAAGCTCCGGAATATTCAGCCCTTCGTTCGCATAGACGGCACCACGGCTGTCGCTGACTGCCACCACGACGCACCCGGCATCATGGAACTTGCTCGCGGCCACGGAACCGACCTGGCCAAATCCCTGGATAGAAATGCGCAGCCCGTCAATTTCAAGACCGGCCTGCTCCGCGGCCACGCTGAACACATCGAAAACGCCACTCCCGGTGGCTTCATAGCCACCCAACGACCCACCAAGAATTGGCGGTTTATCATTGACGGCTGCAGGCTCGTGATAACCGGTAATCGACTCGTACTCGTCCAGCATCCAGCTCATGGTCTGCAGGTCAGTGCCGATATCAGCCCCCGGCACATCGTAGGCCTGCCCGCGGGGACGCAGGAAACGGATGTAGGCCCGGCACAGGGACTCGAACTCCCGCGGGCTCAGCTCACGCGGGTCGGCCTCGATACCTCCCTTACCGCCGCCCGCCGGTATCCGGCCGGCCGCGTGCTTGATCGACATGATCAGCGCCAGGGATTTCACCTCATCGAGGTCGAGATCGGGGGAAACACGGGTGCCATCGCGACTGGGCCCGAGTGCATCGTTATAGCGGACCCGATGGGCATCGAACACCCGGAAACTGCCATCGTCCATTTTCAGGGGTATACGGAATGAGACCACGCGGGCGGGAGCCGCGAGGAACGCCATCACATTGGGATCGATCCCACCAAGCCGACCCGCCTCACGAAGAATCTGGCCGCTTTCATCCAGAAAATCATACGTCATGGCATTTCCTCCCCGGGTTTTCCTGAATGGGCGGACAGGGCACCGAACCGTAGGAACAGAATACGCAGCAATCACCGGCCTTCGGTTTCAACATGGTATGGCAGGACTCGCACTCGGAAAAATACTGGCAGGCGTCCGTGGGCATGACTTCCGTTTTCTGATGTCCGCATTCCGGGCAGGTGATCGTGGATTCCAGAATGGTTCCACCAGATCCGGAATCTGGCGACTCGATCGCCCCCTTGATTGCCTGTCGAACCGCGTCCGAATCCAGGCGGTAATAGTTCATACCGTGAATGATCCGATGGGCGACGATCCCGGAAGCCACAAAGCGCTCCAGCTGGCGAATGACCTCTGCCTCGGGCAGCTTCGTCAGGGTTGCCACGTCACACTCGCAGAGCTCCGCTGAATAGAGACCGGCGAGGATCTTCATGCCGTTGCTGTCCTCCACCTCCGGAACCGATCCCGCCAGCCGGCGGGCCAACTCGTCACCGATCAGCAGAATGGCTTCGGTCTTGCCGGAGATCTGACAGGTGTACGACACCCATTCCTTGCCCGTAGGGCGAAGGCGGTTCAGCGCCTCTTCGACAACATCGGGATTCATGCAGCGAATCTCGCAGGCGATCTTCGATCTGGATGAGCACTCCGCCATGGCGTTCTCCCTTTTCAACGCGATCTTATGATCTTAACTCTAGCAACTCTCTCAGGGAGGTGGGGAGTATTCGCCGGGCTTTCGCGGCAATCGCCTTCTCATGCTTCTGCCAGAGGATTCCAAGATAAACGATGCCCAGCCCTATCGCCGTCAGGGAGATTGGAAAGAACCAGCTGTCTTCAAAGACATCCGAGGCCAGGTGCACCAGGTATCCACAGCTGCCGATGGCACCGAACACCACGAAAACCCGGCGAATCAACAGCACGCCTACGCCGATCATGGCGAGGTTGATCACGAAATACAGGAATTTCGAGAGCTCGCTGTCCGACTGCTGGGCGGACAGACCACCCCAGAAGGCCATTACGCCGAAGATGTAGATCCAGAAGGCATAATCCAGCTTCCGGCGGGAACGCAGATCCACCCAGATTGCCAGGCCGATCATTAACAAGCCGGCATAGAGCGAGACCAGCTTGCGCAACTCCCAGTCGAAGTCGCCGCCGGACAGCATGGCCGTGAGATCCATGGACAGGTACCAGAGCGTGACCGCAATCGGCATGATCAGGAACGGGTATTTGTACTTCCAGGCAATGATCACACCGACGGCCAGGGTCCCTAGCTCCATGTAGAGCCAGTGCCACTTGATGTAGCGATGATAGTCCCGGTAAACGCTCTCATCCGGCCAGACACCGAGCCATTGCTGCAGGCCATAGATAGCGATCGGCGTGAGACACACCACAAAGGTTGCGCAGATACCGGCGGGAATGGCCAGATTCCGGGCCGCCAATACGTTGGTGACCGTCAGCCCCAGTGCCGCATACACCGCCGAAATGAACAGGATCCCGGCACCGCCGAAGGCCTCCCAACCCAGGTTCATGAACAGGGTCATCGCGCCAATCGCGATGAGGCCGCCGAGGTAATACAGCACATGGGTGAAGGTGAAGCGGGGAACGTCCTTGTTTTGCACCTCGAAAAACTCAAGAAGCGCTTCGGCCTGCTCGGGAGAAATGAGTTTCGCCTCTGCGGCATCGAACAGGTTCTTCCTTGTTATCTTCATTGCCGGTCTCGCACGGGTTCAGCCTCACATGGAGGCTATCTTCCCCGAGAACGCTATGGAAGACCAGGCACCCACCGGGTCACACCCTCAATGTGGCTGCTGTTATCACCGATGCGAAGAGGTATCTGCCAACGCTTGACCACGTGGGGTCGTGTCGGATGTTCAACCGTATCCGCATAGGCCGCGCGCGGTTCGATCCAGCCGTAACTCCGGCCGTCCGAGACCTTCGCCCAGCGCACGTTGGTATCGCCCTGAGCGGCCACGAGCGTCGGCGAACCGGCGGGCGCGACCCGGGCCCAGGTCGGACTGTGAAGGTTGGCTTCAACGCCCTGCGATGAGAACCGCAGGAAAGGCTCGTCCTGTGCGCCCATCAGCGTCGCCGGCGTATCGCCCCGGTAGGACAAAAACAGTCCCGGACGGGCGCTGCCGGGCATGGCTCTTACCAAAGCCTGGCCCTTCAACGCTCCGGCATCCACCACCTGCGCCTGGGCGATGCCCTTCGCAGCGGGCACATACTCGAAATGGCCTGAGATCGCCGTTTCGGTATCGCCCAGACGTACCGGCACCGACCACTGGCCAACGCTGGCACGCTCATCGGCGTCGACAACCTGATGGGGCACGTCGACCGGGCCGGTCCGCAGCCTCAGATCAAACCAGCCCCAGTTCGGTGTAGCTTCCACCACCGTCCAGCGCGGCTCGCCGGAGGCGTCCACTGGAATCGTACCGGGTGCCATCAGAGTGTTGGTACGGTGGAACGCCGCCGCGCCCAGATCCCCTTCGGTCTTTCCCGGGCCAATGCGCAGAAACGTCCGGCCTTTTTCGTCCGCTACCATCAAGGGTTCGTCGGTGGGGTTGGCAACCAATAGCTGCGGTGCCAACGTTCGGCGCAGCTGTATCTGCAGTGCCGACAGTTCCGGCGGTAGTGGGTCAAGTACCACTCGAACCGTACCCTTGCCCTCGTTCGCGCTCTCGCCGTGGCCATAGGCCGTCAACGACCAGAGCAGGCTGGCAGCGATGAGTGCAACAAAAAGCCCCCCCCGAAGGGGGGGAGTGTGTGTGGAGGGGTTCATCACAGGCTACCGTCGAGACTGGTGAAGTCGACAATCAGACCTTCCAGCGCGACAGGCACGCTGTTCACGGTCTGCTTGAACACCGAGGCACCGCCTTCAACGGCAACGCCGGCTTCGTTCAGCAACTGCGGAGTACCGTCCTGAAGCTGGCCAAGGGTCGGCACGGCACTGATACCACCCGAGCTCAGATCCAAGATCGGATCCAGCAGCGAACCGCCATTGTCACCGCTGTTGAGCAGACCACTGAGCAATCCGCCACTGCCATCGGTGTCTTCCGGCGACGGGGTCACCTGCTGGGTGAGCGGACCGGACGGGTTGCCAGGATCGGCGAGCACGCTTACCGGCGTGGACTCCGAGGGCAGGCGCATGCCGTCGTCTGCCTTGTAGCTGACAAACAGCATGTACTGGCCCGCCGGCAGGACCGCGCGGTTACTGGTCATCTTCACCGTGACCGTCTTGTTGTTGCGGTCGATGATCGGCAGCACAACGGTACGCTGGTCACCGTCCACCAGGTGCGTGGTGGCCTTGCGGCGAATCAGCATCACCTGGTCGATGTCCGTCCGGTCGGTATGGATATCGAACTCGCCACCATTGGTAAGCAGTGCGACGGGCGCTTTCTGGATCGTCGGACGATCGTCCCGTGCTGCGTAAGGAGGCGTGTAGATTTCGAACGACGGATCACGCCCGGCGTAATCCGCAAAGCCCAGTTCGTCCAGGTTGACGAACGACAGGTAGGCGGTGTTGATCGGCGAGTGGCCACCCACCAGCACCCGGCCGTCCGGCATCAGCACGGCGGTGTTGTGATAGGTCCGCTCACGATGCGCCAGCGCCATTGGTTTCCAGGTTTCCGTTTCAATATCAAACCGCTCGGCCTGGATGATCGCGCCTTCCAGCCCGGTCGCCACCACGCCATCGCGGGTGCCACCGGAGAACACCATCACGCTGTTGTCCGGCATCATCACGCCCGAGCCATACCAGCGGGGCTGGTTGAGCGAACCGGTCAGACGGGACTGGTAGGCCATGTCGGCGCCATTGGTCAACACGGTATCGATCCGTGATGACGATACCGGCAGATAACCGCCCGGGCTGCCCGCGACCACATAGGTTGGCACACCACCGGCCGTCAGGAATTCCGACTTGTGATAACCGCCGTTGCTGTCCGGGCGCAGGGGCAGCTGTATCGAGAAGGTCGACCCGCGCATGCCGGATCCGATGGCACGCTCCAGGGAGCGGTCATCCACCGGCAGCCCCAGCAACTGACCAATGACCGACGTCGGATCGTCCAGGGTCTTGCCCACCAGGTCTCCCAACAGAGTCTGTACCTGATCCGAACTCATATTGGTGGGATTGAGCGTGGTGCTCAGCGCGTCCAGACCCACATCGTTGATCTTCAGCGGCAGGCCGGCATAACCCAAATCGGTCCACTGATGGGTTTCGGGATTGTAGGCACCGACAATGTTCCACAGCGCCTGGTCATAGGCCTGCCCGAAGGGATTGAAGGCCTGGCCGCCGGCGTTGTAGAACACGTAGCCGTTGGGCAGCAGGTGCATACGCGGGAACAGCGGCAATGAACGCTGTGCCGTCGAGCCGTTGTCACTCCAGGTGCCACTATCAGTATCGTAGGTTTCCGTCTGGACCACGTTACGGCCCGACTGGATGGGATCGTCCGGGTACACCGGCTTGAGCAGCTTGGTCACGCCGCTGGCGACGAACAGGTCACTGTTGGCCAGGCTCACCAGGCTGGGATACCAGCGGCCGAAATTCATGTCGCCGCTCTGGCTCCAGGTGTTGTTCTCCGGGTCAAAGATCCGTGAGGACTTCAGGCCTTCCAACTCCACCACACCGACCGGCACATCGTCGATACCGGGCTCGGAATAGTAGTCGGTACCGCCCACTGCGATCATCCGGCCATCGGCGAGAAACGCCACGTCGGCACAGAACAGCGCACCGTCGTTCTTGGCGGTGTTGTCCGCGGTATCCAGCAGCCCGTCGGTCAGCGTGGTGCTGTCGTTGCCGTCCGGATTGGCACCGCCATCGATCGGCGAGGGTTTGGCCCAACTCGGCTGGTCATTCTTGCCCAGTGTCAGAACCCGCGACTGATCGTTCACCGAAATCTCGCCGAATTGCGCGATGACGGCCAGTTCCGCGTTTTCGGTGCCTTCGAGGGCGTTCAGGTACAGAAAACGACCATCGCCCAACACGGCGATAGTGCCCGCCGCCGGTTTGCATTGAAGGGAACCGTCGGTATCCGGGATACAACGCTGATCAGTCGCTACCTGCTGATCGTCTACCTGAATGGTGGGTTCGGCAAAGGGTTCGCTGAAGGAACCGCCGTCACCCGTGACTTCCGAGGGGTAACCGTCGCCGGCACTCTCACCGTCACCACCAAGTAGACCCAGCAGTCCAGCGTAGGCTGGCGTCGTGCCGGCTATGGTCAGTGCAATTGCCGATGCTAAAGATGCTCGCATGTAATGCTGCTTTATAGACATGTAGCTCTCTCCTGGCAGAAGCCACGCGAGTGCGGCTCTGCCTTATTGTTGTATTTCCACCCGGTTAAAAACCGGGGAGCCACCTCGGGTTACGCGGCGGATTCGGAGAAAGTTGCAGCTGGATTTATTTTTTTCGGATTTTTTTCGAGCGGGGTGTGTCAGGCCACCGGCAACGCCTCATTGCTGCCCCAATCGGCCCAGGAGCCGTCGTAGAGGGACAACCGGTCATACCCGGCGAGCTCACCCGCCAGCAGGATGATGCAGGCGGTGATGCCGGAACCACAGGAAAACACCAGTTGCGCTTCCTTGCCGGGCTGAAGCGAGGGCGCCAGCCGGGCAAAGGTGTCTGACAGCTCATCCTCCGGCTTGAACCGATAGCCGGCCAGCACCTCGGAAAACGGCAGATTGAGAGAATTCGGGATGTGGCCACCACGCACACCCGGCCGCGGTTCCGGCGCCTGCGCCAGGAACCGTGCACGGGATCGCGCATCCAGGACTATGACTTGCTCGTCGTCCAGATGCTGGAACACGTAATCTGAATCCCGAACCCGAGTGCGATCGAACTTGCCCATCACGCTGCCGGGGTTGGCCGCTTCCGCCACCGGTGCAGAGACGGTGTCACGCCCTTCGGCCAACCACTGCGGCAGGCCGCCATCCAGCACAAACACCTGATCCACACCCATTGCCCGAAAAATCCACCAGGCCCGCGGTGCCGAGTAGATGCCCTGGTTGTCGTACAGCACCACCTGGCTATCCGGGCCAATGCCCAGCCTGCGGGCCTCCGCGGTGAACTGCGCTTCCGTCGGGAAAGCATGAACCTGAGGCGATTCGGTATCGCAGAGTGTTCCCTCCAGATCGATCCGGTAACTCCCCGGGATGAACACGGGAGCGTCGTAAACGATCGGCTCCTTGCCAATCACATTGACCATACTCGCGTCGATCAGTACCAGATCCGGGTTATCGAGATTGGCCTGTAGCCAGTCGGTGGTCACGAGGGGGGAAGGCATGATGGTGTCTCCGGGCTACAACAACTTGTTAAGTGCTTCCAGGCTTTCAGGCCCACCGTCCAGTCGAACACACCCGGCGGAGTCTTCCTCCCACGGGGCAGCGGATTTTGTATGGAGGTGAACCGAAACCCGCGATTCGACAGGTTCATCAAGCAACCCGGCCGGAATCCAGATCATCCCGCTGTCTCCCAGGCTGTTGGGAACCGGACTGCCGCATACGGAACAAAAATCGCTCCGGAAACCGCTGGGCTTTTTGAACGAACTGATCCGGCGTTCACCGGACACCCAACGAAAAGCGGAGCCCTGAACAAACGTCGCGGCATTCGCTGACGCTCCTGTTGCCTTGCGGCACAACGAACAGTGACATTGATAGAGGTTTCGAATCTCTCCCTCAATGTGGAATTTCACGGTACCGCAGAGACATTCACCTTTCATCGACTGTTCCTTTGAGATTTGCTGTTCTGATCAGCGGCGAGAATGCAACAGAAAGAGTTGCCTCAGACGAGGGCATTGTTATGTGATCTTAGCTCACTCCGGCAGGCCCTCGAACTCTGGTACGTCACCCATCGCTCCGTCCCAAACTGCTCTGCTCGATGTGAAAATGTGCGCAGTTGGCGATACAGAGACTTCAGTGTCCAAACTCCCTGCCGGAACAACAATCAAACCCGCAATCTGAGTGCTTGGCAATGCCGAGCCACACAATTTACAAAAGCTCTTGTTGTGGCGCGTACCCGGAAGCGTAAAGGAAGTCACGGCATCTTCACCCGCCAGCCAGGTCAGCTTGGCTGACTGCGAAAACAGATTTGCCGCATGAGCCGAGCCCGTGTCCTTCTGGCAATGGTGACAATGGCACAGGTAAAAGCTGTCGAAATCCCCGTGCACTTCAAATCGTACGGTGCCACACAGGCAAGAACCAACGTGATCCGTCATCCAGTTTCCCTCTATGGTTTTCAGGTCGCACATACATAATGCCGGGTAGAGTGAGTGAACGCTCGCCTCCGTCATCCCGATGCTTCGATTCCGTGCGACGCATCTGATAACGTAACCGACCTCTCAATAGCCGCTTATCGGAACTCATGCATGGCCCCCTCCAAACAACACCCGTGGTTTCCGCTACTCATTTTCCTGGGCGCGGCCTTTACCTTCAGTGTCACGATGATCGGCACCACCATGCCGACCCCGCTCTACCCCATCTACCAGGCCAGATTCGGGTTTTCCGATCTGATGATCACCATCATCTTTGCAGCCTATGCCGGCGGTGTGATTACCGCCCTGGTGCTGACGGGACGCTGGTCGGATCAGGTGGGACGCCGGCCATTACTGTTTGCGGGGCTGGCTTGCTCCATCATCAGTGACCTGGTGTTCTGGCAGGCCAATGGCCTGGCGATGATCCTGACCGGCCGGGTGTTGTCCGGGCTGTCCGCCGGGATCTTTACTGGCACCGCCACGGTGGCCGTCCTTGAACTGGCCCCACCCCACTGGCGGGATAAGGCCACCTTCTTTGCTACCGCGGCGAACATGGGCGGGCTGGGCCTCGGGCCCATGCTTGCCGGTGCCCTCTCCGAGTTCCTGCCCCGGCCACTGCACCTGACCTTTCTGGTACACATCGCCATGGCCGTGCTGGCAGTGTGCTGCATCTGGGCGGCTCCGGAAACCGTCTCGAAACCCGCTCACCCCAAACTGTCCATCCAGCGCCTTAATGTGCCCCCGGAAGTCCTCGGCGTCTTCATTCCCGCCGCCATTGCCGGTTTTGCCGGCTTCGCCATGTGCGGATTTTTCACATCCATCGCCCCGGCGATGATGGGCAAGGTGCTGGGCTATGACAACCGGTTGCTGATCGGCGTCGTCGCCGGCAGCATCTTCATCGCCTCAACCCTGGGCCAGTTCCTGCAGGGCAAACTGCCGCTCAGGCTTCGCCTTCCACTGGGCTGCGTGTCTCTGATGCTCGGGGTGATTCCGATAGCACTGGGCATCTATACCCGGTCCCTCTCCCTGTTCATGGTCGGTGCTGTGATTGCCGGTATGGGCCAGGGCATTGCGTTCCGGGCAGGCATGGGTGCGATCGCCCTGGCCAGCCCGGCTGGGGAGAAGGCCGCGGTGACGTCCACGTTCTTTGTCGTGGCCTATGTCGCTATCTCGGTACCGGTCATCGGCCTGGGTCTGATGGCCACCGTGACCAGCCTTACGACGACCGGGATCAGTTTCGCCACAGTGATGGGATCGCTGGCGGCGCTGGCATTGGTACTGCTGATTCGGCGGGATCGGGCGGAGGCGTGATCAGGAATCGTCGGTGATCTCTTCAACTTCCGAATGCCCGGATGTTCGATCTCCGGTAAACCATTGCCAATTCTCTTTAAGCACGAGAGTACCGGCACTATCCCGGCCAGGAGTTGAGACGCACCTCCCGGCCATCAGTTCGCCATCGACATTTTCATGGTGATAAACAAACTCCAGGCTACCATCGGCATGGACCTTTCCCTGGAGGTGCCCGCTGGCTACCTCGCCACCGCTATAGGTGGCCCACACCCGATCTTCACTTTGCCGATAATGAAACCTGGTTTGACCTCCCACTTCGCCGTTCTCGGAGTTCGTCCTGCCTCGAAAAATGCGATTGTTGTAATTCACGTAAATTCCTAACGCTGAATGTTAATCGGCGCCTGCGAAGCACAGTGTAGTGGGCGTCCGATGGACGGCCGCCAGGCCGAAAGCTACCACCCCCACCAGCTCCAAACCTTCGCTATACCTCGCCAGATACCTCCGAGGATGGATGGGAAGAGCTGCGGGAGCAGCAGAGCCAATGCCGCGAATACGATGATACATACGATGAGGTAACGACTACTGAGGAAACCATCCCAATAGACAGCCAACTCCAGGTTGGCACAGAGCCAGACAAACGCTGCGGTCGGGATGGAGAAGAACAGAGATGCAAAGAGGCTGATCAACCGTGATTCAATTGGCCCACCTTGGCCGCGATTCCTTGCCATTGCTTATGACTACTCCT
Source organism: Marinobacter koreensis (assembly GCF_023156285.1). GTDB lineage: Bacteria > Pseudomonadota > Gammaproteobacteria > Pseudomonadales > Oleiphilaceae > Marinobacter > Marinobacter koreensis. The sequence goes on from NZ_JAKZAJ010000002.1 coordinate 545,940, forward strand.
TGTTTATGGTGACATGCATGGTTAGCTGTTCCCAAGCATGTACGCACGAAGCTGCCGCTCCTCTCGCATAACATAAAGGACGACAACCCGCTGCTCATCCTCACGATAAAAGATTCGACACGGCGGACTATCGGTCGCTGTGCAGCTGATTGTTAAATCCTTTTATGTACGATATCCTGACCATGTTCAATATCCTGTACAGGAGCAGCCGTATGGATGCCATTAGCTACACAGCCGCTAGAACCAATCTAGCAAAAACCATGGAGCAGGTCTGTGAAGACCATTCCCCTGTGATCATCACCCGGAGCAAGTCGCAGTCAGTGGTAATGATCTCCCTGGAGGACTACGAGGCGCTGCAAGAAACTGCATACCTTCTGCGCGCACCAAAAAACGCACGGCGTTTGCTGGAATCCGTTGCCGAACTAGAGCAAGGGGGTGGTCAAGAAAAGGAACTTCTTGAATGAAACTCATCTTCTCTGAGAACGCCTGGGAAGACTATCTGTACTGGCAGAAAACCGACAAAAAGATTCTTAACCGAATCAACAAGCTGATCAAGGAAACCAAGCGAGAACCGTTCGAAGGTGTTGGCAAACCAGAGCCCCTCAAACACAGCCTCGCCGGATACTGGTCTCGCCGGATCAACGAAGAACACCGAATAGTTTACAAAGTCACGGATGACGCTTTGATTATCGCCCAGCTCCGGTATCACTACTGATTTAACGCCTTGGCTGCGCGGCGTGCCGGAGCGATAGCACAGACGCGTCCGACAACAGCCGTTGGTCAAATGCTTGAATGCGCATTCCAGTGCGCATAAACTGAAGTGGTGCATTAAACAGCCACTTGGAGGCTCCGATGGCCGAACTCTATAACGCAGCCGCACCCAAAAAAGCAGCTAACCTATCAATTAATAGCGATTTGCTGCGTAAGACCCGGGAACTGAAGATTAACTTGTCCGCTACCCTGGAGCGAGCCCTGAAAGAAGAGCTTGCCAAACGCGAGGCAGCCCAATGGGTCGAAGAAAATCGCGCTGCGATAAAAAGCTACAATGATTTCGTCGAACAACACGGATGCTTCGGCGACGAATTCAGGGAGTTTTGATGGCACAGTTCGATGTGTATCTCAACCCAAGCAAAACAAGCAAAACGCACTACCCGTACCTTGTCGATATTCAAAGCAGCCTGCTGAGCGAACTGGCAACTCGCATCGTCATTCCTTTGGGGAACCGGTCTGCCTTTGGTGGCGAAGCCATGCAAGGACTCACGCCGGAAATCAGCTTTGCCGACCAGGAACTTCTACTGTTAACCCCGCAAATTTCCTCTGTCCCAGAAAAGCATCTCAAGAACCCGGTTGGCTCTCTATCGCATTTCAGAGATCAGATTGTTGGAGCTCTGGACCTGGCTATCACTGGCATATAACGCTGAGCGAAGCGGCGGCCTTAGGCCGTCCGCCTTGCGTGCCTTGTTAACCAAGTGCACCATTCCTAGTGAACATTACTAGGAGTGCCCCTTACCGCCCTGTCTATCGACTTCCGTTAGTTGCCTTTAGGCAAGCATTTCTCCAAATTCGATGGGAGCTAAAGGTTCACATCCAAGTTCGTTCATTTTTCAAGTCTTGGTACTCATTTCGATTGTAATCGACCATGGACAAGTAAAATTCGTTAAAAGATGAGAATCGATCAATCTCAGCTCCCGCAAGCCAGATTATTTGACCAAAGAACTGGGAGTTTGGCTTGCAAAGGGCAAATACATCCGAATCGGCAGTACTTGCGGCAATGGGGAGAAGACTGTTTCGAGCAAGGCCGGACTGACTAAGGACATCTTTCTGGATGCTATCGAGAACCTTCTCGGCTCGCCTAAACTCTGGACCGCCAGCCAACTCGGACGTACCGAAAAGGTTCACCGTCTGGTAGAACCCCTTCCAACCATTTGCCTTGGTCAAAAAGACAGCAAACTCCTTATCTAGCTCAAAACCCAAGCTAGCTTCCAAGGACTGCAAATCATCATTTGAAGCGGCAACTTCTGGAAAATGGTGAGGCCACAGACCTTGGTCGTCCAAGTCAGCAATTGCCTGTTTCACAGCAACCATGACGACAATTTCTTTTGCCCAATCCATAAAACCTACCTAATTGACCTCCCTGCTTCCTCTGAGAACCATCAGTCTTCGAGCTTATAAAGTGGTTAACGCTTTTGTTTAGCGGCGCCCCGCCAGGGGCGTCCGGTGGAGGCCGTCCGCCGGAATGGTACTCCCCCAAATAATTGGACACGCTCCCATCAGTTAGCGCTCTCGAACTCCAACGGAGTCCGGTAACCGAGGCTGCTGTGCAGCCGTTCGGTATTATAAAAGCGCTCAATATAGTGTTTTATATGGTGTCTTAATTGGCGAAGCGTGACAAAGCTGGTTGCGTGCAGCAGTTCTCCTTTCAGACTTTTGAAGAAGGACTCCACCTCGGCATTGTCCGTGCAGTAGCCCGGTCGGCTCATGCTGTGAACGATCTGGTGACGGGCAAGCATGTCACGCATTTTAAGAGCCCTGAACTCAGTCCCCCGATCGGTATGTAGTAACAGACCAGGCGGCGGTGAGCGGTCCGTCAGGGCTTGTTTAAGAGCGCCGCTGGATAGCTCGCCGTTCAGATTGGCCTCCAGCTTCCAGCCCACTATGCGACGCGAGAACAGGTCAAGTACCACCGCCAGAAACACGTTCTTCCGACCCATTTTGATGTAGGTAACATCGCTGCTCCACTGCTGGTTCAGGGTAATTGGCTTCTCAGTGGCCAGACGGTAGTTTGGCCATGCCCGCAGGAGGGCCCGCCGGGTGAGCAAACGCCGATAGATTCGGTAGGTCCTGGCCTTCATACCCCATTCCCGCATCAAGCGGGCCACACGGTTTTCTCCCACTCGCACACCTTGGTTTTTCAGGGCTTGGTAAACCTTTGGGCTGCCATAGCGGCCTTCACTATCACGAAAGATCCTGCGTATCTTTAGCAGCAGATCGGCATTCTCCATCGCTCGTTTGCCAGGCTTTCGGTTGGCCCAGGCGTAGTACCCAGAGCGTGAAATGTTCAAGTGCCGGCACAGGGCTTTTACGCCGTGTTCTCGTCGGTGCTGCCAGACGAATCGGAACGCTTCCGTCGTTCCTCGGCCTGAAAACGTTGAAACTTTTTTAGGATGTCGTTTTCCTCCTGAAGCTCCGAAATACGGCGTTTCAGGCGAGCAATCTCATCCTGCTCCTGGATCTTCTTCTTGGCGTCAGCTGGCGCTTTCTTCACCCGTTTCATAGCGAACTTTCCTTCGCGATATTCCTTACGCCAGCGTGACAGCATGAAGGGGTGAATATCCAGCGCTTCGGCAACGCTTTTGACACTGCGGTGGGCCTGGTGACTCCACTCCACCGCTTTGACCTTGAACTCAGTGCTGTACTGCTGAGTTTTCTTCCCCGTGAGCATCTTCGGCATCGTAGTTCCCCTGTTTCGGAGTTATCGATGCGTGTCTATTGAAGTGGGGGAAGTGCAGAACGAACTTCATTGACTTGTTAATTGCCAATGGTCACCCCCGGATCCAGAACCCAACAGCGGTCATTGTGCGTGTAACCAATCTGACCATAGTACGAGTTGGCTGCCGGTGCTGCGATGAGTATCAATTTGCAGAGCGGCCCCAGTTGCTCTTGGGTCAGTGACTGTAATCGCTTACCTATTCCTGATCTTTGGTAGCCCTTGTGAACGGCCAAATCGGACAGGTAGCACGCATAGTGAAAGTCCGTGACACTGCGGGCGATTCCGACCAATAAATCCTCATCCCAAGCGCTTACGAGGAGATTGGAATTGGAAACCACCCCTTCCATACATTCTCGGTCGTGGATTGGCCGTCGCTCCCCGAGTGCAGAACTCTCCAACAACCCAATGAACTGGTCAGTGGTAATGGGGTCATTCACCTTGAAGCTAATGTCCATACCTCTCCTTGGTAATTAACGCCGTGCTTTGCGGCAAATTTGGAGCGCAGCGGAAAATTTGTCCGGCAACAGCGCCTTGTTAGCTGTGATTTAATGCGCTTTGACTGCCGCTCTTTGAGGCAATACAACAATTAAAATTGCGATTAAAACCAGCAATACTCCCGTTGCTGTGTAACGACTAAGTTCGAGCCCCCCATTTGCTAATGGTTTATCTAGGAAATCTCCGACAACCGCGCCTAACGGACGTGTAAGAATGAAAGCTGACCAAAACAATATGGCTTTGGAAACTTTAGTGTAAAAATGCAGCAAAACAACGGATAGTAGCATTGCACTGAAAATAGCTGCTGCACCAACATAACCAAGTCCAGCGGTATCTGCAGTCCAATCACCCAAAGCAGTACCGAGAGTCTGAGAAAACATAATAGTCAGCCAATAGTAAGACTCTGCTTTAGGCGTATGAACTGATGAAACATCAACACGACCAAGGTCGCGGTACCAAATTAGCAAAGAAGACAGCAGTAAAATAAACAACAATGTAGACCCACCAGCGTAGCCGATACCAATAGAACGCGTTGCGAAATCAGCAAGTGTTGTCCCTACTGTGGTAGAAGCAATGATAGTTGCCCAATAAACAAATGGATGGAATGCTGGTGCCTTAATCTGAAAAATTACTGCACCTACAAACAAAACCATGAAGATGCCAGTGCTAACTAGGTAACCCAAGCTCATTGACATTGAAACTGCATCTCCGCCAGTTTCACCTAGTGTGGTAGCGAGAATTTTTATAACCCAGAAGCCGAGTGTAATTGCCGGAACTTTTACAAGATGTTCTCGATGATCATTATTCACTTCTTTCTCCTTCGTTTGGATTACAGCTAACGCCGCTATAAATTGCAGCTTTGGAGTGAAGCGTTTTGTGCTAGCTTTTCCAGCACAAAAAGCGTAACGAAAAAGCTGTCAATTTAATGGCCTTGTTAAAAAGCACCGGCATTGAACACTGACCGACGCACGACTGATTGACCGCTCCACTGGTTGAATTTTAGCGTAAAAGCTGACGATATCACGGAGATCGAACGGGATAAACCGTGCTTTTACGATGCCGCCTAATACCGGCACGAGGAACGAACGCACTAGGCCGGAGTTACGCTTCTAGCATTGAAGCTGGTTCCTCAAACGGACGGCACTTGCTAACCGTTTACCGCTGTTTTTATTGACGCACCGTACGACCAATTTACGACTTGCGTTTTAACGCCAACAGCATGCGCGGTTACGGAATGGAGGCTTAGCCGCAATGGAGTAACCGTCGCTGTGTCCGTGATTGTTAAATATTGCCTGAAAATGCAAGCTTCGCACCTTCCGACAGTACAGACCGAATGACAGACAGAGCAGTCTCACGCCCAAGTGTTTTAGATCCATCCGCAAGAATGGTCCCCATTGAATCCGTCATTTCAAGTGCCTGTGGAGTCGCGTTCAACAACTCCAAGCTTTTTGGTGTCAACGTGACGTTTTTAACCGAACCGTAGACCTTCTTACCAATCCACAAATACCCAGCGTCTGTTAGCCAATTTACTGTGGCAGCTGCGAGCTCTTCGTATTCCTGTGCGTTGTAAAAAAGCTCCTCATCAAACCCCGATGTGTACCTGTCGTGTACGTTTTTTCCAAGGTCTTCGTATTTGATGTCTACTCTCACCGGAAAGCTTTCGTAGCAAGAGCCCAATACTTCAGCAACATGTAGGTTAAACAGGTCAATATTTCGCACGATAGGCCCTCGGATTTAACGCCAGCCATAAGCGGCGCCCTGACAAGGGCGTCCTGTGGAAGGCCATTGGCCCGAAACAACCTTATGGCCTTGTTAAGCATTATTGCAGCCAACCACCCTGCTCCTTCCAAAGAAGCTCCAGAATATCTCGGGTGGCGTCTACTGGAGTATTCGTAATCTCTGACCCTGAGAAGCGAAGAGTGCGAAGACCGCGAATTGCCAGGACTCGATCCCTCTTACGGTCTTTTGAGAATGCTCCTGGTGAAGAATGGAATTGAAATCCGTCACATTCAACAATGAGGCCGAACTCAGATCTCTCTGGGCTCCAAAAGTAAAGATCAGGGCGTATGCCTCGACCATCCACTTGAACGTTGGGAAAATTTGGCTGAATAGTCAAATGAACACTGTGGTCCATCATAAGGTAGTAATATCGGAACGTCAGGTGCCGCAAATAATTACGCTCTTGCGCCTCCATGCGTCCTGCAATGAGCTCGGAATCCAAATAGGCCTCTATTTCAGAGAAGGGTTTCTGGCGACGCTCCCACCATGCGATAAATTCTTTGAACCGCCCATAATACTCTCGAAAATACTCCACTTCCTGTAGCGCATCACGGCCAAACTGATGGATAACAAGCCCGAATGGATCTGCCTTTACGAACCCAAGCAGCAGGGAGCGGAGAAAAATTTTCTCGATCGGTGACTCTTGGAAGGCGTCGATTACAGTTGAATTGTTCTTGATGTGCGTATCGAGCGCCATCCTATACCATGAGGAAAAACCTGGATCTTCACCGTCGCATTCTTCTGAAATAGAACGTTGCTCGAAAGCGTCTAATAGCTCAACAAATGCATCGTCATCGAGAAGAACATTTTTAACCTCGGACTGGCTAAGAGATTTGCTCATGCATCAATTCCAATTGCGAAAACTAAAGCGTCAAAGCCAACTGCTTAACGCCGTGCTTTGCGGCAAATTTGGAGCGCAGCGGAAAATTTGTCCGGCAACAGCGCCTTGTTAGCTGTGATTTAATGCGCTTTGACTGCCGCGCTTTGAGGCAATACAACAATTAAAATTGCGATTAAAACCAGCAATACTCCCGTTGCTGTGTAACGACTAAGTTCGAGCCCCCCATTTGCTAATGGTTTATCTAGGAAATCTCCGACAACCGCGCCTAACGGACGTGTAAGAATGAAAGCTGACCAAAACAATATGGCTTTGGAAACTTTAGTGTAAAAATGCAGCAAAACAACGGATAGTAGCATTGCACTGAAAATAGCTGCTGCACCAACATAACCAAGTCCAGCGGTATCTGCAGTCCAATCACCCAAAGCAGTACCGAGAGTCTGAGAAAACATAATAGTCAGCCAATAGTAAGACTCTGCTTTAGGCGTATGAACTGATGAAACATCAACACGACCAAGGTCGCGGTACCAAATTAGCAAAGAAGACAGCAGTAAAATAAACAACAATGTAGACCCACCAGCGTAGCCGATACCAATAGAACGCGTTGCGAAATCAGCAAGTGTTGTCCCTACTGTGGTAGAAGCAATGATAGTTGCCCAATAAACAAATGGATGGAATGCTGGTGCCTTAATCTGAAAAATTACTGCACCTACAAACAAAACCATGAAGATGCCAGTGCTAACTAGGTAACCCAAGCTCATTGACATTGAAACTGCATCTCCGCCAGTTTCACCTAGTGTGGTAGCGAGAATTTTTATAACCCAGAAGCCGAGTGTAATTGCCGGAACTTTTACAAGATGTTCTCGATGATCATTATTCACTTCTTTCTCCTTCGTTTGGATTACAGCTAACGCTTGCAGCAGGGGCGCGACGTCAGGAGCGTCCCTTGCCTGCACTTGTTAGAACAGGTAGGGGAAGGTTGAAGTAAATGATTATTGCTTATTATAGCGCCCGGAAAATGATCCATCCCCTATGTAAGAAAAATCTAGCGCGTCATGTTTCTCATTTAAAATAACCAACCCTTCTTTAGAGCCGTCACTTATGCAGGAATCAGATATAATTTTCACTTCAAATAAATTAAACCGTGGGTCAGGCATGGTCAATTTTCCATAGATATTACAGCCAGGTGATGAGGCACCTGTTAATTCACCCGATGAGTTCACCGTTATAGTGCGGTCACCATCAAAGTTAACGTAAATTCCTGAAATTCCCTCTAGAGATGCGCTTTTTCTATACAGGTCATCTAATGGATTTAATACCTTCCTTTCCGAGTTCCGTGTTATCAGTTTATTTTCAGAAACTATATCAAACCCTTTTACAGAAATAGCTGGAACTATCGACCTCACGGAACCGCCACTTATGTATACCTTACTTTCCTCAGGCTCTAACTCAAACTCTATCTTATTGTTCTCTATTTTTACCTTTCCCATTGCCCAAAACAGATTGGGGTAATTGACAGCACCTTGAGATCGTTCTGTTTCATTTGCGTGGAAAATTTGATATGCATACTTTTCTTCGGTAACAATAAACCAAGTAGTGCATCCTAGCGCTGCACCACAAACACCTTCATTTGATAACTCCCATATACCGCTAGCCTTACTTCTTATCTCATTATTTTTTGCATCTCCAGAGTCGCCATCATTGCAACCTGCTAATAGAAGAAAAACAAACCAAACCATTGCTATATTGGAATACGATGCAATTTTCTTAATTCTAAAAAGTATGCTATATCTCATTAAAGTACCTTATTCATAATAAAACATTCATCACGTGGATTTATTCTAACAGCAATTAGACAGAGCGCTTCATGATTGCAGGAATTTGACCGCTTCGTTATTACGGTTTCTGGATCACAGTACGCAGTGCCCATAAATTTATAAAACAACAGGTTAGCCCACTACACACTGCCTTTCCATGTAATCATTTGACATCTGTGATCCACGCCACCAATAATACTGTATAAAAATACAGTATTGGCAGGGAGCCGGGACGAATGAAAGGGAAACAGCCTCGCTTACGGGACCAGGTTCGTGCCGTTATTCGCGTGAATCATTACAGCATTCGTACCGAAAAAACCTACTGGTACTGGATCCGCTACTTCATTCGTTTTCAGCAAATGAGACACCCTCGCGATATGGGGCCCAGAGAGGTCAATGAGTTTCTGACCTGGCTTGCAGTGCATCGCAATGTCGCGGCTGCCACCCAGGCACAGGCCCTGAATGCTCTCGTTTTTCTCTATGACAAGGTGCTGGACAAGCCGCTCGGTGAGATTGGCGAAGTTATTCGCTCAAAGAAACCCCGGAAATTACCCGTGGTTTTGACGCATCAGGAAGCCATGCAGATTATCGACCGGCTTGGTAAAACCGACAGGCTCATTGCTTCGCTGCTCTATGGTTCCGGATTGCGTGTTACAGAAGCCTGTCGCTTGCGCATCAAAGACCTCGATTTTCAGCAGCAGGTGGTAACCGTGCGGGATGGTAAAGGCGCCAAAGACCGAACAACCCTTCTTCCCATGACGCTCCTTGGGCCGTTGCACGATCATGTTGACGCTATTCGCAAGGCCTGGAAACAGCGAGATGAGGAGTTCCTGCATCCGGTAAGCCTTCCATTTGCTTTGGCCCGCAAGTACCCCAATGCCGGAAAATCTCTGGAATGGCAGTGGCTGTTCCCTTCCCCCACGCTCAGCACGGATAATCTCGGCAACGTTGCTCGTCATCATCGCCACATATCCTCTGTACAGCGGGCCGTGCGGGCGGCTGCACAGGAAGCCGGCATTGGGAAACGTGCCGGCTGCCATACCTTTAGACACACCTTCGCCACGGAACTTTTGAAGCGGGGAACCGACATCCGAACGGTTCAGGACCTCCTCGGCCACGCGGACCTGCGCACCACGCAAATTTACACCCACGTTCTCGGCCAGGGTTTCGCCGGAGTGCGCAGTCCGCTTGGCTAGAGGTCAGCAAGCCCTCACCACTCCAACTGAGCCCCGGTCTGGTACTCGATCACCCGCGTCTCGAAGAAGTTCTTCTCCTTACGCATGGTCGCCTGTTCGTCCAGCCAGGGTGAGACGTTTTTCGCGCCCGGGAAGGGTTCGTCCAGGCCGACGGTTCGGGCCCGGCGATTGGCCACGAAGCGGAACTGCTCGCTGTGGTACTCGGCGGAATAGCCCAGGATCGGATCGCGCAGGATGTAGTTGGCGTAGGCGGTTTCAGCGGCTTCGGATTCGTCCCACATGTCGCGCACGGCCTTGGGGTCCAGGGTGATGTTTTCCTCTTCGAGGATCTGGTTCACCACTTTCAGGCCGAAGGAGAAATGCATGGCTTCGTCCCGGAGGATGTACTGGAGCTGTTCCCCGGTGCCGCGCATCAGGCCCCGGCGCTGCAGGGCGAAGATGGGGCTGAAGCCGTTATAGAACCAGGCGCCTTCGAAAACTGCCGCGAAAAACAGGTAGGACATGATGAACTCGTGCAGATCGTCCTTGTTGCGCAGGTTCATGTCGGAGCGCATGGCAGCGTCCAGGCGGCGGTTGGCCATCTGGATCTTGCCGTTGATGGCGGGCACCACGCGGTAGCGGTTGTAGATTTCGCTCTGGTCGAGGTTGAGGGTTTCGATGCAGTGCTGGTAGGCCCAGGTGTGCATGGCTTCTTCGTACACCTGCCGGGCCTGGTAGATCTGCAGTTCCGGGGCGCTCATTTTCTCCATCACCGCCAGGCCGATGTTGCGCATGGCGAGGATGTCGGAGGTGGTGAGGTACGCCAGCACGTTTTCGTACACGTGTTTTTCCGGCGCGGTGAGGCGATGGTGGTAGTCGTGAACGTCCTGGGCCATGTTCACGTCCAGCGGCGTCCAGTGGTTCTTGTTGGCGTTCATGAAGTACTCCCAGGCCCAGGGGTACTTGAACGGCGCCAATTGGTTGATATCCGTCTCGCCGTTGATTACCCGTTTGTCGTCCACGTTCACGGGGGCCGGGCCGCTGCTTGCGGCCGGTTTGCTTTGGGTATTCGGTTCGTCGTCCCAGTCCAGCATTATGGTTGCCTCCTGAATAAAGTGAGTGGTTACTGACAGGCTTCGCAATCCGGATTATCGATACTGCACACCTGTGGCTGCGGGGCCGCGACCGGGGCGGCTTTTTCCGCAGCGCCGGTAGCGCCCAGGGAGCGCAGGTAGTAGGTGGTTTTCAGGCCGCGTTCCCAGGCGAGCTGGTACAGGGCATCCAGTTTCTTGCCGCTGGGTTCGGCCATGTAGAGGTTGAGGCTCTGGGCCTGGTCGAGCCATTTCTGGCGTCGGGCGGCGGCTTCCACCAGCCAGCGGGCGTCGATTTCGAAGGCGGTGGCGTAGCGGGCCTTGAGTTCCGGCGGGATGCGGTCGATCTGTTGCACGCTGCCGTCGAAGTACTTGAGGTCGTTGACCATCACGTTGTCCCACAGGCCTTCCGTTTTCAGATCGCGCACCAGGGCGGGGTTCACCACGGTGAACTCGCCGGAGAGGTTCGATTTGACGAACAGGTTCTGGTACGCCGGTTCGATGGACTGGGACACCCCGACGATGTTGGAGATGGTCGCCGTGGGCGCGATGGCCATGACGTTGCTGTTGCGCATGCCGTTCCTGGCGATGAGTTCGCGCACCGGCGACCAGTCCAGCCGGGCGTTGGTATTCACAGACAAATCCCCTTCCCTGCGGTTCTCCCTCAGCAATTTGATGGAGTCGACCGGCAGGATGCCCTGGTGCCACAGGGAGCCTTCGTAGCTGTCGTAGGCGCCGCGCTCGCCGGCCAGGGTGGCCGACGCGCGGAGGGCGAAGTAGCTGAGTTGCTCCATGGCCACATCCGCGAATTCCACCGCTTCGGGGCTGGAGTACGGCAGGCCGAGTTGGTACAGGGCGTCCTGGAAGCCCATCAGGCCGAGGCCCACCGGGCGGTGTTTCAGGTTGGAGTTCCTGGCCTGGGGCACGGCGTAGTAGTTGATGTCGATGACGTTATCGAGCATGCGCACGGCGGTGGTCACGGTGCGTTCCAGCCGCTGTACGTCCAGTTCGCCGTCGCGGATGTGGGCCGCCAGGTTCACCGAACCCAGGTTGCACACGGCGATTTCATCGGCGCTGGTGTTCAGGGTGATTTCGGTGCACAGGTTAGAGCTGTGTACCACGCCCCGGTGCTGCTGGGGTGAGCGCAGGTTGCAGGGGTCCTTGAAGGTGATCCAGGGGTGGCCGGTCTCGAACAGCACGGTGAGCATCTTGCGCCAGAGCTGTTTGGCGGAGACCGTCTTGAACAGGGTAATCTCGCCCTGTTCCGCCAGCGCCTCGTAGTGCTCATAGCGTTCCCGGAAGGCGTTGCCGTAGAGGTCGTGAAGGTCCGGCACGTCGCTGGGGGAGAACAGGGTCCAGTTACGGTCTTCGCGCATGCGTTCGATCAGCAGGTCCGGCACCCAATTGGCGGTGTTCATGTCGTGGGTGCGGCGGCGTTCGTCGCCGGTGTTCTTACGCAGTTCCAGGAATTCTTCGATATCCAGGTGCCAGCTCTCCAGGTAGGCGCACACCGCGCCCTTACGCTTACCGCCCTGGTTCACCGCCACAGCGGTGTCGTTCACCACTTTCAGGAACGGCACCACGCCCTGGCTCTGGCCGTTGGTGCCCTTGATGTGGGAGCCCAGCGCCCGCACCGGCGTCCAGTCGTTGCCCAGGCCGCCGGCCCATTTGGAGAGCATGGCGTTGTCGCGGATGGCGCCGTAGATGGTTTCCAGGTCGTCCTGCACGGTGGTCAGGTAGCAGGAGGACAGCTGGGAGTGGCGGGTGCCGCTGTTGAACAGGGTGGGCGTGCTGGCCATGTAGTCGAAGCTGGAGAGCAGGTTGTAGAACTCGATGGCCCGTTCGTTGGGGTCGTCTTCCCTCAGGGCCAGGCCCATGGCGACGCGCATGAAAAACACCTGGGGCAGCTCCAGGCGGGCACCGTTCCAGTGCAGGAAATAACGGTCGTACAGGGTCTGCAGGCCGAGGAAGCCGAACTGCAGGTCCCGCTCCGGCTTCAGGGCGGCGCCGAGGCGTTCCAGGTCGAACGCGGCCAGGGCTTCATCCAGCAGTTCGTATCGGATACCCGCTTCAATGAATGCAGCCAGTGCCTGGGGGTAGATCTCCGCCAGCGGCAGGCTCATGGGCAGGCCGAGGGCCGCGGCGTTTTCCAGGCGAAGCTGTTCCAGCAGCAGGCGGGCGGTGACGGCACTGTAGTCCGGTTCCCGCTCGATGCGGCTGCGGGCAGTCATGATCAGAGCGGCGAGCACGTCGGCCTCGGCAATGCCGTCGTACAGGTTGGTGAGGGCGTCTTCCACCAGGGATTCGCCGTCGATGGCGTCCAGGCCGGCGGCGGCCTGTTCCACCTGGAGTTTCATCAGGCCCAGGTCCAGCGGGGCGGTCTCGCCGTTGGCCTTTTTCACGGTCAGGTGCGGGTGGGCTTCCACCGGTTCGTCGATGGCCCGCTGGCGCGCGTGGTCTTCCCGATAGAGCACATAGGCACGGGCGACTTTCTGTTCTTCGGCCCGCATCAGCGCCAGTTCCACCTGGTCCTGGATGTCTTCGATGTGGACCTTGCCGCCGGCCTGCAGGCGCCGGCGGATGGCCTGAATCACCTGGTCGGTGACCCGGCGGACGGCGTCGTTCACCCGGGCGGAGCCGGCGGCCGGATCTCCTTCCACCGCCAGGAAGGCCTTGGTGACGGCGACACTGATCTTGGACGGATCGAAGCCCACGAGGGTGCCGTTGCGTTTGATGACCTGGAGGGTCTGGGTATCGGTGTGCGAGCTGGACCGGGGTTCGGCCAGGGCAGAAGCGGACATGCGGTGTTCTCCTGAATACGCGTTGAATTCCATGTCCTTCGCGTACGCAGGCCGAACCGGCGGCACGGGGCCAGAGACTGGCGGCTGTGCGTGGCCGTGTCCGTTTGCTGCTCACCTTGATGGGCCTGATGCAGGCGCCTGAGTCGCGAAGGTGCAGTCGCGCTGTCTCCGATGGGCTGGAAACAGCACCTCCCTGGCAGGTCTTCGGACTCAGGGGCGTGGATCGGTTGATCCGGCCTTGCGTGGCGACTTCCCGGCTTGCGCCAGTGTCATGCGTGCCACGCTCGTTCCCCAATACCGCTGCGCGTCAGTTCCGGACTCTCACCGGATTCCCGACTACCGCAGTGATCAGCAATTGATCACAATATCTGGTAGTGAACCAAGGATGAAAACACTATATACACGAATCAGGGGAAGAACAAGGCGGGCATAAAAAAGGCCCCCAGGCGGGGGCCAACTTCGTGACAGGACTACCACTCGCAATCAGTGACTGATCATCCAGGGCCGCATGGAGGGGAACATCTTCTTCCCGTCGGCGGTGTAGAACAGCATGTGTTTGCCGTCCGATTTCTTCTTGCAGCCACAGCTCTTGCGGTGCTCGGCTCCCCGGGCCCGCTGGTCGGCGGTGGAGATGATCGGCTCGTGCCGGGCCTTTTCGTTCCGGGCTTCCGCCTGCCGTTTGGCCGGGTCCATGCCCATGATATGGGGCGGCAGTGCAATCACCCGGGCCGACAGGGCCTTACAGGTGGGGCACTCGGCCGGTTTGCCGGGCTCCGCCATGGTGCCCAGCTCCTGGAACAGGCCGTGGTCACGGCACTTGTAGTCGTACAGTGGCATGGCTTACTCCTTGTCCGGTGACAGGGGTACGTCGGTGCCCGGCGTGACCTTCTTGGTCGGTCCTTCCGCCGTCGGGTTGATGTCGAAGTCGAAGATCTCGGTCGGCAGCCAGAGCGTCGCACAGGCGTTGGGCACGTCCACCACGCCACTGATATGACCCTCCACCGGCGCACAGCCGAGCAGGGCGTAACCCTGAGCCCTGGTGTAGCCGAACTTGGTCAGATACTCGATGGCGTTCAGGCAGGCCTGGCGATAAGCCACGTGCACGTCGAGGTAATGCTGCTGGCCTTCCTCGTCCACGGAGATGCCTTCGAAGATCACGTAGTCTTCGTAGCGCGGCTTGATGGTACTGGGCTTGAACACCGGGTTCTTGATGCCGTACTTGGCCACGCCGTCCTTGATCAGGTTGACCCGCAGGTGGATCCAGCCGGCCATCTCGATGGCGCCGCAGAAGGTGATTTCGCCGTCACCCTGGCTGAAGTGCAGGTCACCCACGGACAGGCCAGCACCCTTCACGTACACTGGGAAATACACCTTGGAGCCGCGGCTCAGGTCCTTGATGTCACAGTTACCACCATGCTCGCGGGGCGGTACGGTGCGGGCGGCTTCGCCGGCGGCAGCCTTGGCGGCATCACCCGCCAGCTTGCCCAGGTGGGCGGTGTCGGCGAACGGCAGGTTGGCCAGGCCCGGCACGCGGTCCGGATCGGTATCGAAGAGTTCTTTCTCCCGCTTGTTCCATTCCGCCAGCATCTCCTTGGAGGGCAGGCAGCCGATCAGACCCGGGTGGATCATGCCGGCGAATTCCACATTCGGGATGTGGCGGGATTTGGTGAACATGCCGTTGAAGTCCCAGATCGACTTCTGGGCCTCGGGGAAGTGTTCGGTCAGGAAGCCACCGCCGTTCTGCTTGGAGAAGAAACCGTTAAAGCCCCACTGGCTTTCCTGGAAGGCGCCGATGTCCAGGATGTCCACTTCCAACAGGTCGCCGGGCTCGGCGCCTTCCACGCCCACCGGGCCGGAAAGGAAGTGCACCTGGGTCAGGTCGACATCGCGCACGTCGTCGGCGCAGTCGTCGTTCTTGATCTGGCCGCCGGTCCAGTCGTAGCACTCGAGGATGAAGTCGTCCCCGGGTTTGACCGTGGCCGCCATGGGGATGTCCGGGTGCCAGCGGTTGTGGATGTTCTCGTTCTCGTACGCGGATTTGCTCAAATCGATCTTGATCAGTGTTTCGGCCATAACGGTCGCTCCTCGGTTCTTGGCTAGACGTTATCCACTATCGGCGATCACTGCCGGGGGCGGTATTCGCGAAATGCCCCCGGCACCTACGTCATTCGACGTATTGGTTCACCACCACGTCCTGGTCCTTCAGACCGGCGGTGAAACGGACACACTCCGGATGGGTCAGCAGCGCCCGCGCCACCGCCGGTTCCAGCCGCTGGCGAAACGCCCGCAGCATCTCCCGGGCGCCGTAGCGGCTGTCGTAACCCCGGCACAGCTCCGCGCGTAGGTCCGGCGACAGGGTCAGTTCGGCCTGCTTGCGCCCCAGCCGCCTGTTGAGCCCGGCCAGCTCGATGTCCAGCAAGGCGTCCAGCCAGTTATCAGTGAGAGAATTGAAGGAAAGGATCTGGTCGATCCGGTTCAGGAATTCGGGGTCGAAGTGGCGGCGCAGGGCGGTATCCCGGATAGCGTCGCTCTTGCTTGAAGACAACCCGAGCCACCGTCGCCAGCCCTGCCGGAACCGGTGTTGGTGCGCTTCCGCTTCCAGGGCGCCGGCGTTGCTGGTCATGAAGATCAGGGTGTTGCGGAAATCGATCTCCCGGTTGCCGGAGGGAAACACCAGCCGTCCGGTATCGAGCACGTTCAGCAGGGTGCGGATTACCTCCTTGCTGGCCTTCTCGATCTCATCGAACAGGACAATGCCGGGCTTGCTGAACGAGCCCTGTACCTTGTCCAGGTCGAACAGGCTGTGGCCCTCCTTGCTGCCCACGTATCCCGGCGGAGCGCCGGTGAGCGCGGCGGCATAATGCTCCTGGGCCAGGGTATTCATGTCGATCCGGCACAGGCCATCGCGATTGCCATGGATGGCCTCGGCGATCAGCCGCACCGTCTCGGTCTTGCCAACGCCGGTGGGGCCGAGGAACAGGTGTACCGCCAGTGGCCGGTTCTCCTCGCCGATGTCGGCCTTCACCCGCACCAGCATCGACTCCATGGCCGCCAGGGCCTCGTCCTGTCCAACGATGTTCTCCCGCAAACGGGCCATCACGGCCTCGGGCTCAAAGCGGAACCGGGAAGCACGAACCGGGCCTGAGGCGGCCCGGTTCTGTTCAATGGATTCCCGGTTGGCTTCCAGCCGTTCATTGATAAACGGCATCAACGCCTCCCGGGCTTACGCCCCCGCGGATTTTTCCTTGCAGTCGAACGGCAGCTCCCCCACCGGGCATTCGGCGGTGCCCACGGTCTTGCGGGTCATCGCCTCCACGTTCTCCTGCGCCTTCTGCGCGTCCATCACCCAGGTGCGATAGAACTCGAACGGACAATCCGCGACGCCCTTGTCGCCATCTCCGGAGGCGTGCACCCCGGTGTAACCCCGGTGCAGCAGCTTGAACAGGTGGTTCTGGGACTGGTCGTTGGCGCGGGCATCGCGAATCTGGCTCACCGACAGCTGCGCGTACTGCACGCCCATGTCCTCCTCGCCGCACTCACCCAGCGTCCGGCCGTCAAAGCCGATCACCGCCGAATGGCCGAAGTAGGAGTACACACCGTCGAAACCGGAGGCGTTGGCCACCGCCACATAGCAGTTGTTCGCCCAGGCCATGCTCTTGGCCATCATGATCTGCTGCTCCTTGGCCGGGTACATGTAGCCCTGGCAACGCACGATCAGCTCCGCGCCCTTCATGGCGCAGTCCCGCCAAATCTCCGGGTAATTGCCGTCGTCGCAGATGATCAGACTGATCTTCATGCCCTTCGGCCCTTCGGTCACATAGGTGGTATCGCCCGGATACCAGCCCTCGATCGGACACCAGGGAATGCACTTCCGGTACTTCTGGACAATCTCGCCCTCGTTGTTGATCAACACCAGCGTGTTGTAAGGCGCCTTGTTCGGGTGATCCTCGTGCCGCTCCCCGGTCAGGGAAAACACCCCCCAGGTATTGGCCTCGCGACAGGCGGCGGAGAAAATGGCCGTCTCATCCCCCGGCACCGTGGCCGCGGTCTCCATCATCTCCTCGTTGTCGTACATGATCCCCATGGTGCTGTATTCCGGGAACACCACCAGATCCATCCCCGGCAGCCCCACCTTCATACCCTTGATCATGTCCGCAATCTTGCGGGCGTTGTCCAACACCTCGGCCTTGGTATGCAAC
This sequence comes from Marinobacter koreensis, assembly GCF_023156285.1. Classification (GTDB taxonomy): domain Bacteria; phylum Pseudomonadota; class Gammaproteobacteria; order Pseudomonadales; family Oleiphilaceae; genus Marinobacter; species Marinobacter koreensis. Next base: position 563,625 of record NZ_JAKZAJ010000002.1, read on the forward strand.
CGCGGCATCTTGTAGTTCACCACCGCCACGCCGACGGTATCGTTACTGCTGGAAATATCACCGTGTCTCATTTTTACTGCTCCCCCAGGAAGTCCTGCTCAAAATGTCGGGCCGAGCTGGTGGCCGCTGCCCTCCGGGACCGTATGCGCCAGGGAAGGCGCATCCGAGCCTACAGGGACGTATTCACGGCGTGTCCCGGAGGGCAGTGGCTGCCAGCTCGGCTTACTCCGGAATCAGACGGCCAGATACCGCGCAATTTCCTCTTGGTTGGCGGTTTTCCCGTCCTCTTCGTGCACAATCGCGCCCTTTTCGATCACCATTACCCGATCGGCCACCGCCATCGCGAAACTCAGCACCTGCTCCGACACCACAATGCTGATCTTCCGCATCTGCTTGATCTCATTCAGGTTCTTCGCCAACTGCTTGATGATCGACGGCTGGATACCCTCCGTGGGCTCATCCAGCAGCAACACCTTCGGGTCCGCCGCCAACGCCCGGCCAATGGCCAGCTGCTGCTGTTGCCCCCCGGACAGGTTGCCCGCCTTCCGGTGGCGCATGTCGTGCAGCACCGGGAACAGGTCGTAGATATCGGTTGGGATCTTCTTCGCCCCGGTCGCCTCCAGACCGGTGGCGATGTTCTCCTCCACCGTCAGGGTCGGAAACACCAGCCGGCCCTGGGGCACATAGGCGATACCCTTCTGCACCCGCTGGTAGGGCTGGGTCGACGACAGATCCTCGTCGCCCAGGGTGATCCGGCCCTGGGACGGCAACACCCCGATCAACGACTTGAACAGCGTCGTCTTGCCCATGCCGTTGCGCCCCATGATGGTGAGCGTCTCGTTCTCACCCACATTCAGGGACACCCCGTGGATCACTTCACTCATGCCGTAGCTGACACGTAAATCATTGGTACTGAGCATGTCTCGATCTCCTGCGCTCACCGCGCCGTTAGTGCCCCAGGTAAACCTCGATCACCCGTTCGTTCTTCTGGACGTCTTCCATCTTGCCCTCCGCCAGCAGCTTGCCCTGGTGGAGCACCGTGACCTTGTGGGCGATGTCCTTCACAAAATCCATGTCGTGCTCGATCACCAGCACCGACCGGTTATTGCTGATCTTCCGCAGCAGTGCGGCGGTGCGTTCCCGCTCCACCACACTCATCCCGGCCACCGGCTCGTCCAGCATCAGCAGCTCAGGGTCCTGGATCAGCAGCATGCCGATCTCCAGCCACTGCTTCTGGCCATGGCTGAGCAGGCCCGCGCTCTTGTCCAGGTCCTCGTCCAGGTAGATCTCCTCGGCGATTTCCTGCACCCGTTTCTGGATGGCTGCCGTGCGCCGGAAGAACAGACTCCCGAACACCGTGCGGCCGGCCGGATAGGACAGTTCCAGGTTCTGGGCCACCGTCAGGTTTTCGTAGATGGACGGGGTCTGGAACTTGCGCCCCACCCCCTTGTGCACGATCTGGTGCTCGGCCATCTTGGTCAGCTCCTGATCCTTGAACTTGATCGAGCCATCCGTGGCGCGGGTCTTGCCGCAGATCAGGTCCAGCAGGGTGGTCTTGCCGGCCCCGTTGGGGCCGATCACCACGCGCACCTCATTGCGTTCCAGGTAGAGGGACAGACCATCGACCGCCTTGAAGCCATCAAACGACACGGTCAGGTCTTCGACCGCCAGCAGGATTGGTGAGCTCATCAGTGGGTCTCCTGTGCGGAACCGATGGACACGCCGTCACGTTTCTGGGGACGGGCGCTCTCAGGCTTGGGGGCTTCCACTTTGGGCGCGGGCGGCTTGCGGTTGAACAGGCCGGCCAGACGCTCGCGAACCGGTCCGGCGTAATCCGAGACCAGACCCGCCAGTCCCCGCGGGAACAGCATTACCACCGCGATGAACAGCGCACCCATGGCCACCACCCACAGTTGCGGGAAGCTCTCGGACAGGGAGCTTTTCGCCAGGTTGACCAGGAAGGCACCATAGGCCGCGCCGATCAGCGACAGGCGGCCGCCCACCGCGCAGAAGATGACCATCTCGATGGACGCCACCGTGCCCACGAAGGACGGCGACATGAAGCCCACCTGCAGGGTGAAGAACGCGCCACCGATGGCGGAGAACACCGAGGCCGCGACAAACACGAAGATCTTGATGTTGGCCACGTCGTAGCCGGAGAACCGGACCCGGTCTTCCTGGTCACGCATGGCAATCAGCAACTGGCCGTAGCGGCTGTTGAGGATGTACTGCCCCGCCAGCAGGCACAGGATCAGCGCGATGCCGCAGGCGAAGTACAGCACGTACTGGGCGAAGTCGGTCTGGATGCTCCAGCCCATCAGGGTGCGCAGGTCGGTAATACCGTTGATGCCACCGGTGTAGCCCTGCTGGCCGATGATCAGGATGGTCATGATCGAAGCGATGGCCTGAGTGATGATGGCGAAGTACACCCCGCCCACCCGACGCTTGAACATGGCGTAACCGATCACGAAGGCGAAGAAGGCCGGCACCGTGAGGATCAGCAGTATGGTCAGCGGGAAGCTGTGGAACGGTTCCCAGAACCAGGGCAGCTCGGTGAGCTGGTTCCAGTCCATGAAGTCCGGGATGCCCGGCGTACTCTGGATCGCCGTGTTTTCCGGCGACGAGGCTTCCAGTTTCAGGAACATCGCCATGCCGTAACCGCCGAGGCCAAAGAAGATCCCCTGGCCCAGGCTGAGAATGCCGCCGTAACCCCAGCACAGCACCAGACCCGCCGCCACAAAGGCGTAGGTCAGGTACTTGCCGTAGAGATTGAGGCGGAAGATATCGGCCACCATCGGCAGCACACCCAGGATCAGGATCGCAATGATCAGGATCTGGAGCAGTTTTCCACGGCCGCCGAACTTGTCCATCCAGCTGGCCTTGACTACAGATTGAGTACTCATCGTCATCTCCTCGTATCAGCCGCTATCAGCGCCGGACCTTGCTGGCGAAAAGACCCTGGGGCCGGAACATCAGGATGATCACCACGGTCATCAGGGTGATGACCTTGGCCATGGATCCCGACAGGAAGAACGACAGGATGGATTGCGCCTGGGCAATGCCGAAGGCCGATGCCACGGTGCCCAACAGGCTGGCTGCGCCGCCGAAGACCACCACCAGGAAGGTATCCACGATGTACAGGGAGCCGGTAGTCGGGCCGGTGGAGGCGATGGTGGTGAAAGCCGCGCCCGCGACACCGGCGATGCCGCAGCCCAGGGCGAAGGTCAGACGGTCCACCCGGTCGGTGTTGATGCCGGCCGCGTTGGCCATGGTCCGGTTCTGGGTGGTCGCGCGGACCTTGATGCCCCAGCGGGACTTGTACAGCAGGATGAACACGCCAATGGTAAGAAGGATGGTGATTCCCACGACCATCAGGCCGTTCAGGGGAATGTCCACCATGTCCGTGGCCTGGTAGGAGCCCATCAGCCAGTCGGGCATGACTACGCTCTTTTCGCGCGGACCGAACACGGAACGAAAGATCTGCTGCAGGATCAGCCCCAGGCCCCAGGTGGCCAGCAGGGTGTCCAGCGGCCGGTTATAGAGGAAGCGTATGAGGAATCGCTCCACCAGATAACCGAGGATAAACGTCCCCAGGAAGGCGAGTATGATCGCCACCGGGAAGTAGTAATCGAGTAAGAAGGGCCAGACGTCCGAGGCCAGGTACGATGTGAGGTACGTGATGTACGCGCCCAGTGTCAGGAATTCGCCATGGGCCATGTTGATCACGCCCATCTGCCCGAAAATAATAGCTAGGCCCAGGGCCATCAGCAGGAACACGCAAAACAGACTGAGGCCGCTGAAGCCCTGCATCAGAAAGATTGCGGTGAGTTCCTCTCCGGTATAACCACCCATGATAAGTCCTCCCTCGGACTCGGGAGCCGGCGCCTGCCGGCCCCCATGCTACTTGTTGCTCAACACGTGACGGTTTGAAACGTCGGGATTCGATCGGTCAGTGCCGCCCGGCGCAGGCCGGGCGGCGTGTGGCTTACTGGTAGCCTTCCGGGAACGGATTGGGCTCGATCACATCGGATTCCCAGACCACGTCCGCCTGGCCATCCGCCTTCCACTTGCCGATGCGGGTGCGCATCCACAGGTGGTGGTTTTCGTCAACTTTCAGCTCGCCGTGGGGAGAGGTGTTCCACTCGATGCCCGGGGAGGCCGCGACCACCTTGTCCACGTCGAAGCTGCCAGCGGCTTCCACCGCACGCTTCCACAGCCAGGGGCCGAGGTAGGCGGATTCGGTGACGTCACCGATGACGGCGTCTTCGCCATACTTCGCCTTGAAGGCAGCGACGAATTCCTTGTTGCCCGGCAGGTCGAGGCTCTGGAAGTACTTCATGGAGGAGTACAGGCCTTCGACGTTCTCGCCGCCGATACCCAGGACTTCATCCTCGGTGACGGAGATGGTCAGCATGGGCTGTTTCTTGAAGGTCAGGCCGGCAGCGTTGAGCTGCTTGAACCAGGCCACGTTGGAACCACCCACCACGGCACCGAACACCAGGTCCGGCTTCTTCAGCTTGATCTTGTTGATCAGCGAGCCGAACTGGGTGCTGCCCAGCGGGTAGTACTCTTCACCCACGACCTTGCCGTGCAGCACGTTCTCGATGTGCTTGCGGGCGATCTTCATGGAAGTGCGCGGCCAGATGTAGTCGGAGCCGACCAGGTAGAAGGTCTTGGCGCCCAGCTCCTCGTGGGCCCAGTTCAGGCCCGCCAGGATCTGCTGGGTCGCTTCCTGGCCGGTGTAGAAGACGTTGTGGGATTCTTCGAGTCCCTCGTAGAAAGTCGGGTAGTACAGCAGGCCGTTGTCTTTCTCGAAGACCGGCAGAACGGCCTTACGGGAGGCGGAGGTCCAGCAGCCGAACACGGTGGCCACCTTGTCCCGCTCCAGGAGCTTGTGGGATTTCTCGGCGAAGGTCGGCCAGTCGGAGGCGCCGTCCTCCTGGATGATCTTGATCTGGCGTCCCAGGACACCGCCCTGGGCATTGATCTGTTCGATCGCCAGCTTCTCGGCCTGGACCGAACCGGTCTCACTGATCGCCATGGTGCCGGTCAGTGAATGCAGGATGCCGACGGTAACCGTGTCGTCGGTGACCGCCAGCCCGGTGGTGTTCACTTCCTCGGTAGACGGAGCGGCCATCGCAGCGGTGGCGGTGGTCGCCATCATTACCGATGCTGCCAGTGTCCTCAGGCTCTGACGGAGCCCAGCGCTTGTGCCAGTGTGCCGCCATCCGGCGGCTGTCGTTGTGGTTCCCATGGTCATTCCTCGCAGAGTTTGAAAGCCGGTGCCGCGTTCCCTTCGAAAGCGCAGCGCCCACGTCACCCATTCTGTCGAGGCCCTGTCATCCCGCCCATTCGGCAATCACCCCAGCGCACTACGTCATTTGACGCATACCCCCTGCCGACCGGACGCGCTAAAACCGCAGGTCATTAATGAAACCCGATGCCCTCCGCCCGGGATTGCACCTCTATGGCACGATCCTTGATCTGGTATTCCCGGAAGCGGTGCATCGGCCATTTCGTGCACCAGCACTGCGCACAACAACGGGGAAGGACCGGCAGTCGTGGCCACGAAACAGAACATTTTTCGCGTAAGGCGACGGTACAACCAGTGGGTGGCCAACGAGACCCTGGAAGACTACGCCCTGAGGTTCACCGCCAAGAGCGCCCGGCGCTGGTCGGCGGGCCAGGTCAGCCACACCGCACTGGGGGCCATCTCGTTCCTGGCCATGGAGGCGATTGGCGGGTCGATCACGCTGCACTACGGGTTCAGCAATGCCGTGGCGGCCATCATGGCGATGGCCCTGCGGCTGCTGTTCGACATACCACTGGTGCTGGGCTATCTGCTCTGCGCGGTGGTGATCATCCCGCTGGTGACCCATGGCATCACCACCATCAGCCGGTTCCAGCTCTGGACCCAGCCGGTGTTCGTGGTGCTGCAGCTCGCACCCTTCGCGTTCATCATCTACGCCGATGCCTCGTCGATCACCGACTGGACCCGGTTCGAGGGGGGCTCGCCATCGGCCCAGCCGGGCTTTGACCTGCTGATGTTCGGCGCAGCGGCGGCGGTGGTGTTCTCACTGATTGCCCAGATCGGCGAACAGGTGGACTTCCTGCGCTTCATTCCCGAGCCTGAGACGCCCCGGGAACGGCGCCGCTGGTGGATCGCGGTGATGGCCGGCGGCCCCGGCTGGATTCTCGTCGGGCTGCTGAAAATCCTGGGCGGCTCCTTTCTGGCCGTGCTTGCACTGAATCAGGGCGTACCCGCCGGCGAAGCCGCCGATCCGACCCGGATGTACATGGTGGCCTTCAACTACATCACCCACTCGCCGGAGGTCTCCCTCGCCCTGGCCGGCATGTTCGTGATCCTGTGCCAGATCAAGATCAACGTGACCAACGCCTACGCCGGCTCCATCGCCTGGTCGAACTTTTTCTCCCGGCTCACCCGCAGCCATCCCGGCCGGGTGGTCTGGCTGTTCTTCAACGTGGCCATTGCCCTGCTGGTGATGGAACTGGGGGTCTACCAGGCTCTGGAACAGACCCTGGCGTTCTACAGCATCATTGCCATCGCCTGGGTGGGGGCACTGGTGGCGGACCTGGTGATCAACAAGCCGCTGGGCCTGAGCCCGGCACACATCGAGTTCAAACGCGCCCATCTGTACGACATCAATCCGGTGGGCGTGGGCGCCATGTTGATTGCCTCCGTTGCCGGCGTGGTGTGCGACACCGGCGCCTTCGGCGATGTGGCGAAAGCCCTGTCCCACTTCATTGCCCTGGGCACCGCGCTGATTGCAGCGCCGGCGATTGCCTGGGGCACCGGCGGGCGTTTCTACACGGCCCGCCCCGCCAACACCATTGCCTCCGATTTCCAGCTGGTGCCCTGCTCCATCTGCGAACACCGGTTCGAACCGGAGGACGTCACCCATTGCCCCGCCTACGACGGCACCATCTGTTCCCTGTGCTGTTCGCTGGACGCCCGCTGCGACGACCAGTGCAAGCCCGGCGCCAGCTACCGCGAACAGTTCCAGAACCTGCTGGGCCACCTGATTCCGAAACCGGTGCTGGCCATGGTCCAGTCCCGGCTCGGCCAGTTCCTGACGTTGCTGTTCTTCATCAACGGCGTGTCCGGTCTGCTGTTGTCACTGATCTACCACCAGACACCGGTGGGCTCCCCCGGCGAGGCGCTGGTGCTGTCCGTCACGCTGTGGAAGGTGTTTTTCATCCTGGTGATCATTACCGGGGTGGTGACCTGGCTGTTCGTGCTGGCCCATGAAAGCCGGCGGGTGGCGGAAGAGGAATCCCGGCGCCAGACCCGGCTGCTGATGGAGGAAATCACCGCCCACGAACGCACCGACAAGGCGCTGCAGGCCGCAAAAGAACAGGCAGAAGCGGCCAATGGCGCGAAAAGCCGGTACCTGACCGGTATCAGTCACGAACTGCGCTCTCCCCTCAATGCGATTCTCGGTTACGCCCAGCTGATGGAGAACGACGCCACGGTGCCCGACCACCGGCGCGAAGCCCTCGGGGTGATACGGCGCAGTGGCGAATACCTGGCGGACCTGATCGAGGGCTTGCTGGATATCTCCAAGATCGAGGCCGGGCGCCTGGACCTGCACCGGGACCAGGTGCGCATTGGCTTGCTGGTGGAACAGATGGTGACCATGTTCCGGCTCCAGGCCGAGGACAAGGGTCTGGCGTTCGACTACCACTGCCCCAACCCGCTGCCGGACATGGTGACCACGGATGAAAAGCGGCTGCGCCAGATCCTGATCAACCTGCTGTCCAACGCCATCAAGTACACCGACCATGGGGGCGTCTCCCTGACCCTCCGCTACCGGAGCCAGGTGGCAGAATTTACCGTGAAAGATACCGGGGAAGGCATCGCCCGGGACAACATTGAGCGGATCTTCCGGCCGTTCGAGCGCATCCGCACACCGGGCCAGAGCCGCACCGGAACCGGCCTGGGCCTGACCATCACCCGCCTGCTCACCGAGATCATGGGCGGGGATATCTCGGTGGAGAGCGAACCCGGCCAGGGCAGTACCTTCCGGGTCAGCCTGATGCTCTCCAGCGTATACAGCCCCCACCCGCGCTCCGCCTCGGAGCCCGAACGCCGGATCTACGGCTACCAGGGCGGTCGCAAGAAGATCCTGGTGGTGGACGATGACGACTCCCACCGGCAGGTGATCCGGGCGATGCTCGCCCCGCTGGGCTTCGAAGTCCTCGATCTGGGCAATCCGCTGGAGGTGATCGAGACCCTGGGCCGAGAGCGGCCGGATCTGTTGCTGCTGGACGTATCCATGCCCGGCATGAACGGATGGCAGGTTCTGGAGCAGATCCGCGAGCGCAAGATTCCGCTGCCGGTGATCATGGTGTCCGCCGACGCCCAGGAAGGAAAACACGAACCGGACTCGCCCCGACTGCACGACGATTACCTGATCAAACCGGTCCGCCTGAATGCCCTGCTCGACGCCATGGCGCGGATCCTGGAGCTGACCTGGCGCTTCGAAAAAAGCCCGGAACCCCTGGCCAGCATTCCGGTGCCGCCGGCCGGCGAATTGCCAATGCCCGGGGCCGAGGTCCGGGAGGAGCTGGCCGCCCTGGCACGGATCGGCCACCGCAAGGGCCTGCTCGAAGCCCTGCACGACCTGAAATACCAGGGCAGCGCCAACGACCGGTTCATCGACGAACTGACCCGACTGACCAACGATTTCCAGTTCGAGAAAATTCTCGAATTACTTGAGGTAGAAGACTATGAAGTCTCGTGAGGACAACCGCACCGTCGTCATGGTGGTGGACGATGCGGTGGATTCCATTCGCATGATCAACGATGCCCTGGAGGAAACGGGTATGACCGTACTGGTCGCCCTGGAAGGCAACCAGGCCATCACCATCAGCCAGAACATCACACCGGATGTGGTGCTGATGGATGCCCTGATGCCCCACATGGACGGCTTCGAGACCTGCCGCCGGTTGAAGGAAAATCCGGCGTTCACCGACGTGCCCATCATTTTCATGACCGGGTTGAGCGACACCGAACACGTGGTCATGGGCCTGAACGCCGGCGGCGTCGATTACGTGACCAAGCCGATCAACACCACCGAACTGCTGGCCCGCATGGACGTCCACCTCACCAACGCCCGGATGGCCCGGAGTGCCCGGAATGCGCTGGATACCGCCGGCCAGAACCTTTTTGCCGTCGATGCCCGTGGGGAACTGCTCTGGGGCACACCCCAGGTGTGCCGCTGCCTGCCCCAGGGCCAGGAACCGGAGGCCGAGGCCTTCCGCCAGCAGCTGGAGGAGTGGCTGGGCCATGTTCCCGAACCGGGTCACAGCATGCCGATCCGGATCCATGACACACCCCGATCGGTGGAATACCTCACGGTGGTCGACGGCCGGGAATATCTGCTCCGCCTGAAGACGCCCCAGAACCAGAACAGCGCCGCCGCCCTGCTCCGGGAACGCTTCCAGCTGACGCTCCGGGAGTCGGACGTACTGCTCTGGATCGCCAACGGCAAGACCAACCGGGAAATCGGCCAGATCCTGGAAATGAGCCCGCGCACGGTCAACAAGCACCTGGAACAGGTGTTCCGGAAGCTGGGCGTGGAGAACCGGACGGCCGCCGCCGCCAGCGCCATCCGGGTGCTTGCGGTCGCCTGAGGAAACTGGCACCTTGCCGGAGTCGGACGTTCCGTTTCCGACCCACACCCACAAGGGGCCCGATCATGAACACACTGTCTCGCCTGGGGATCGCCCTGCTGGTCTCCGGTATCGGACTGGCCCTGGCCAGCGCACCAACCCTGCCGGCCTTCTCCGGCATGGCCAGTCTCTCGGACGGCTGGGAACCGCTGGAATTTCCCAAGATCGATGAACACACCCGCTACCAGCTGGTGCAGGAAGACGGTCGCCAGGTGGTCCGTGCGGACACCGCCGGAGGCGCCTCGGGGCTGATCACCCGCCTGGACTTCGATCCCGGAAAATCCCTGGACCTGTCCTGGCAGTGGAAGGTCTCCAACGTGTTCGAAAAAGGGGATGCCGGCAAGAAGTCGGGAGACGACTATCCCGCCCGGATCTACGTTGCCTTCAAGTTCCAGCCTGAGAAAGCCGGCTTCTTCGAACGGGCCAAGCGCAAGGCGGTGGAAGTGCTGTTCGGTGAAACACTGCCGGGCAAGGCACTCAACTACATCTGGGCCAACAAACAGCCGGTGGGCCGCTTTATTCCGAACGCCTACACCGAGGATACGATGATGGTGGCGGTCAATTCCGGAGACGATCAGGCCGGGCAATGGGTGAGCGTCACGCGGGATATTGTGGCGGATTACCGCAAAGCCTTCGGCGAGGCGCCGCCACCCATCGTTGGCATCGCCATCATGTCGGATTCGGATAATACCGGGGAGAAAGCCACGGCCTGGTACGGGGATCTGACCTTCCAGCCCCGGAACGACTAGCGATAGGCGGCCGGAAAGCCGGGGATGGCATAACCGGGGCCCACGATGCGAACCGGCGGCACTTCATCCCTTTCCACCAGCCTGAGGTAGGCATCGTCAAACGCGTCACGGAGAATCGCTGCCCGGGGCGCCGCCAGTGAGAACAGCCAGGCAGCGTCCCGCTCGCGGATTTTCGATTCTCGGACATTGTGATCGGGCATCGTGCTCAGCAATACCTTCACAGGCTCGTGGTAATCCAGCACATAATCCCCGCGACCCCGCCGCAGCATGTCGATGGCCGCCCGGTGGTTGGGGGCTTCGGTGACCCGGATGCTGTCCGATCCGTTCAGCCACTGGATCAGTCCCGCGTAGGTATAGCCACCAATGGCGATCACGGTCTTCCCGTTCAGCTGATCAAAGTGCTCCAGCGGCGCCGTGCCCTCCAGATACCAGGCACTCAGCTGGGTGACCAGGGGGCTTACCCAGCTCTCCAGCACTTCGCCCTCGAGAGCGGGAATGTCTGTCAGTCCGGGCCACAGATCCACGTTGCCATTCTGGAGATACAGATAGATGCGACTGACCGGGAGCAGCACGAATTCCGGCTCGTAGCCCGCCTCACGGGCCACTTTCCGCGTCATCTCGATCAGGCTTCCGGCCGCCTGGCCATTTTCATCCTGATATTCGATGGGGGGGAACTGGGTATATGCAATCCGGATTGTCCGGGATTCCGGCGTTTCGCCGAAGGCAAACCCACTCATCACGGCAAGCATGATGCCAATGCCCAGTACCCTGGACATTCGCCGCTTTCCGGACCCGAGGGAAAAACGCTGCTTGATACTACTGATCATTTATTGTTCAGCTCTTGCCGTACCGCCTTCGGATAAGACTAACAGAACTGGCAGAGTCTGCACTGACACTTGCCGCAAAACCGGGAGGCGTTCAAATATGGAACGTCACCAGGTACAGCCCGAGTCCTCCCATCACCAGCGTGTAGGGCAACGCCATCCAGACCATGCGGCCGTATGACAGCCGGATCAGGGGCGCTACGGCGGACGTAAGCAGGAACAGGAACGCGGCCTGGCCATTGGGCGTGGCGACACTGGGCAGGTTGGTACCGGTGTTGATGGCCACCGCAAGGTCGTGGAAGTGATCAAGACTGATCGCCCCGGCGTCGAGCGCCTGTTTCACCTCACTGATGTACACCGTCGCCACGAAGACATTGTCGCTGATCATCGACAGCAGGCCGTTGGCCAGGAAGAACATACCCGGCTGCTCGGACGGCGGCAGGGTCAGCACATAATCGATCACCGGCTTGAACAGGTGTTGCTCGTGGATTACCGCCACCACAGCAAAGAACACCACCAGCAGTGAGGTAAACGGCAGGGATTCCTGGAAAGCCTTGCCGATCTGATGCTCGTCCGTGACACCGTTGAACGCGGTGATCAGGATGATGACGAGCAAACCGATCAGACCCACTTCCGCCAGGTGGAAAGCCAGGCCGATCACCAGGATCAGCGCCGCGATTACCTGGATAAACAGCGCTGCCTGATCGGCCTTGGTGCGCTTGGCGTGTTCGTTTTCGGCAAAGTCCTCGAGCACCCGGCGAACCGGCTTGGGCAGGCGGCCGCCGTAACCGAACCAGCGCAGCTTCTCCAGGGCCCAGCAGGTTGCCAGACCGGCAACCAGCACCGGCAGACTGACCGGTGCCATGCTCAGGAAGAACTCCCCGAAATTCCAGCCCACCACCTTGGCAATCAGCAGGTTCTGCGGCTCGCCCACCATGGTGGTCACGCCGCCCAGCGCGGTACCGACCGCACCGTGCATCAGCAGGCTGCGCAGGAAGGAGCGGAAGTTTTCCAGATCTTCCCGGTGCAGTTCGATCACTTCCTCATCGCTGTTGGTGTTGTGATCGGAGTGATGGTAGCCCTTGCCCGACGCCACCTTGTGATAGACCGAATAGAAACCCACCGCCACGGTGATGATCACGGCGGTGACGGTCAGCGCGTCCAGGAACGCCGACAGCAGCGCCGCCGCGCTGCAGAACATCATGGACAGGCCGGTTTTGGAACGGATGCCAATCAGGATATGGGTGAAGGTCACCAGCAGGAGTTCCTGCATGAAGTAGATGCCCGCCACCATGAACATCAGCAACAGGATGACCGGGAAGTTGGTGAGTACCTCCAGGTACACCGCATCCGGCGTGGTCAATCCGATCAGCAGTGCCTCTACCGCCAGCAGGCCGCCAGGGAGGAGCGGATAGCACTTCAGTGCCATGGCCAGGGTGAAAATGAATTCGCCAATCAGCACCCAGCCGGCGGTGCCAGAGCCGAACAGCGTCATCACGATCGGATTGGCCACCAGGAACAGCAGGATGGTTTTCTTGTACCAGACGGGCGCTTTACCCAGGAAATTATGGCCAAAGCCGGCCATCACGGTTTTAGGCATCACGGACATCTTTTCATTGGTTTATTGGAATCGTGTGTCAGACGGCCCCAATCTTCCTTGATCTTTGTGAACTGCAGGTAATGAAAGAAAGGAGCGACCGCAGTTTAACCGATTAAGGGGGCTGTGCGGTCGCTTGTGGCCAAAATTTGGCCAGAGACGGTCAGAAAAATGCCTGAATGCCGGTCTGGGCGCGCCCCAGAATGAGCGCATGGACGTCGTGGGTACCCTCATAGGTGTTGACCACCTCCAGGTTCACCAGGTGGCGGGCGACCCCGAATTCATCGCTGATGCCGTTACCACCGAGCATGTCCCGGGCCAGCCGGGCAACGTCCAGGGCCTTGCCACAGGAGTTGCGTTTCATGATGGAAGTGATTTCCACCGCCGCGGTGCCCTCGTCCTTCATCCGGCCCAGGCGCAGACAGCCCTGCAGGGCCAGGGTGATGTCCGTCTGCATGTCCGCCAGCTTCTTCTGGATTAGCTGGTTGGCCGCCAGCGGCCGACCAAACTGCTTGCGGTCGAGCACGTACTGCCTGGCGGTGTGCCAGCAATCCTCCGCCGCGCCCAGGGCGCCCCAGGAGATGCCATACCGGGCCGAGTTCAGGCAGGTGAACGGTCCTTTCAGGCCACGCACGTCCGGGAACGCGTTCTCTTCCGGCACGAACACGCCATCCATCACGATCTCACCGGTGATGGAGGCGCGCAGGCCGACTTTGCCGTGGATCGCCGGGGCACTCAGGCCTTCCCAGCCCTTCTCCAGCACAAAGCCCCGGATCTGACCCTCGTCGTCCTTGGCCCAGACCACGAACACGTCGGCAATCGGGCTGTTGGTGATCCACATCTTGCTGCCCGTCAGGCGGTATCCGCCATCCACTTTGCGGGCGCGGGTGGCCATGTTGCCGGGGTCGGAGCCGTGGTCCGGTTCGGTCAGGCCGAAGCAGCCAATCCACTCGCCCGATGCCAGTTTGGGCAGGTACTTCTGGCGGGTCTCTTCGTTACCAAACTCGTGGATCGGCACCATCACCAGTGACGACTGCACACTCATCATGGAGCGATAGCCGGAATCCACCCGCTCAATTTCCCGGGCAATCAGGCCGTAGCACACGTAGTTCAGGCCGCTGCCACCGTATTGCTCAGGAATGGTGGCGCCGAGCAGGCCGGTCTCCCCCATTTCCCGGAAGATGGCCGGGTCGGTCTGTTCATTGCGGAACGCCTCCAGCACCCGGGGGCGGAGTTTGCTGTCGGCAAACTGGCGGGCACTGTCACGCACCATGCGCTCCTCTTCGGTCAGCTGCTGGTCCAGCAGCAACGGGTCTTCCCAATTGAAACTTGCCTGGTTGGCCATGTCGCTCTCCCGACGGTCTGTCTGATCAATGCAATGGCGATAGCTCCATTGTGGACATTCCTGCCCGCAATCACCAAGCGGATTGCTATTCCATATTCGTTTATAACAATATATTGACACATTAGCACAGGCAAGCCTATGTTGAAAGAGACAGCCGGGATTGGCCGGCCACGGCTCCACGAATGCCACAACAACAATACGGAGACATGAGGTAAACCCGATGGACAAAGGCATCTTCCTGACCCCCGAACGTCGCGCCGAGATGGTGAGCATCGGCGCCTGGAATGACAAGCTCATTACCGATTATCTGGACGACGCGGTGACAGCCACGCCCGATCGTGACGCCATCATTGGTTACCAGGTAACCCGCGATCAGCGAACGGTTCTCGATTACCGGACATTGAACGACCGGGTTACCCGAATGGCCGCGGGGCTGGCCGGCATGGGCATTGAAAAAGGCGATGTGGTGGCCTACCAGTTGCCCAACTGGTGGCAGACCACGGCGCTGCACCTGGCCTGCATGCGTATCGGTGCGGTCCTGAACCCGCTGATGCCGATCTTCCGGGAGCGGGAACTGCGCTTCATGCTCAAGCATGGCGAGGCCAAACTGCTGGTGATTCCCAAGGTGTTCAGGGACTTCGATTACGAAACCATGATCGACGGCATCCGGGCGGAATTGCCGCATCTGGAAACCCTGCTGGTGATCGGCGGCGAGGGGGATCGCAGCTTCGAACAACGCCTGCTCGACACCCCCTGGGAGGAAAAGCAGGACACCGCGGCGCTCTTTGCCGAGCGCAAACTGACCGCCGACGACGTCATCCAGATTCTCTATACCTCGGGGACCACCGGGGAACCCAAGGGGGTCATGCACACCTCCAATACCCTGTTCTCCAATGTGCGCCCGTACGCCGACCGGCTCCACCTGACCCCGGACGACCGGGTACTGATGGCCTCGCCACTGGCCCACCAGACCGGATTCCTGTACGGCATCATGATGCCGGTTTACCTGGGCTCCACCGCCATCCTGCAGGACATCTGGGATGCGGAGTACGTCTGCAAGGTAATCGCCGCCGAGAAACCGGCTTTCACCATGGCCGCCACGCCCTTCCTGGCCGACCTGGTGAAAGCCGCCCCGCGGCACGAAGGGGAACTGGATTCCCTGCGTATATTCGTCTCCGCCGGCGCGCCGATCCCCAGTGCGGTGGTGGAACAGGCCGGCAAGGTGCTGAAAGCAAAGATTGTCTCCGCCTGGGGGATGACCGAGAACGGCGCCGTCACCATGACCTGCCCGGAGGATCCCGCCGAGCGGGCCAGCCAGTCCGATGGCAAGGCGCTGCCCTACATGGAAATCCGGATCGCCGACTTCAAGGGCAACCCGCTGCCGGCCGGTCAGGAAGGCAACCTACTGGTCCGCGGCGCCAGTCAGTTCGTTGGCTACCTCAAGCGCCCCGAACTCTATGGCACCGATGAAGACGGCTGGTTCAGCACCGGCGACCTGGCCCGTATGGACAAGGATGGTTACATCCGCATCACCGGCCGCACCAAGGATGTCGTGATCCGCGGTGGCGAAAACATTCCGGTCGTGGAAGTGGAAAACCTGCTCTACAAGTTCCCCGGCATCGTCGATGTGGCCCTGGTGGGCTGTCCGGATGAGCGACTGGGCGAGAGGTTGTGTGCGTACGTCACCCTCGACGACAACGCCACAGACCTCACCCTGGAAGAGATCAAGACCTACCTGACCGAACAGCAGCTGTCGAAAAACTACCTGCCGGAGTACCTGGAAGTGATCGAGGCCATGCCGCGCACCGCCTCCGGCAAGATTCAGAAATTCAAGCTGCGCGAACAGGCAAAAGAGGTCCGCCTGGACCCGGCCAAACGCAGCTAACCCATTCATCGAACACGACAGGAGATGATCAATATGAAAGGCCTTAACGGAAAAACCGTCATCGTTACCGGTGGTGGCGGCGGCATCGGACGCGCCGTATCCCTGCGCTTTGCCGAAGAAGGCAGCCTGGTTGCAGTCCTGGACCGTGACGAAGCCACGGCGCAGGCCACGGTGGACCTGATCACCGAAGCGGGCGGCCAGGCCAAGGCCTACGCCGCCGACATCACCGACTATGCCGCCATCACAGACACCGTGGCCGCCATCGAAAGCGATCTGGGCGTACCCACGGTGCTGGTCAACAACGCCGGTTTCGACCGCTTCATGCCGTTCCTGAAAACCGAGCCGAAACTGTGGGATCAGCTGATTGCAGTGAACCTCACCGGTGCCCTGAACATGCATCACGTGGTACTGCCAAAGATGGTCGCCGCCGGGGGAGGCAAGGTGATCAACGTGGCCTCCGACGCGGCCCGCGTCGGCTCCTCCGGCGAATCCGTCTACGCCGCCTGCAAGGCCGGCCTGGTGGGCTTCAGCAAGACCGTGGCCCGAGAACTGGCCACCAAGAACATCTGCCTGAACGTGGTCTGCCCCGGCCCCACAGACACCGCACTGCTCAAGGGCGTGGCGGAAACCGCCCCGAATCCCGAGAAGCTCCTGGAAGCCTTCCGTAACGCCGTACCCATGAAGCGCCTGGCCCAGCCGGAAGATTACCCCGGGATCATCGCCCTGCTTGCCAGTGACGATGCCAATTTCATTACCGGCCAGGTGATCAGTGTGTCCGGCGGCCTGACCATGGCCGGCTGAGCGCCCTTTTCGAACAAACACGAGAACGAATCAGGAGAACGCACCATGAACTACGAAGACATCCTGTACGACGAAACCGACGGCGTCGCCACCATCACCATCAACCGCCCTGAGCGCTACAACGCCTTCCGGGGCCAGACCTGCATGGAGCTGCTGGACGCCTTTCATCGCGCCGGCTGGAACAAGGACATCGGCGTGATCGTTTTGACCGGTGCCGGCGACAAGGCCTTCTGTACCGGTGGTGACCAGGGCGCCCACGAGGGCCAGTACGACGGCCGCGGCCTGATTGGCTTGCCGGTGGAAGAGCTGCAGCGACTGATCCGGGAAGTGCCCAAGCCGGTGATTGCCCGGGTCAATGGGTTCGCCATCGGCGGCGGCCATGTGCTGCACGTGATCTGCGACCTTACCATCGCCTCGGAAACTGCCATCTTTGGCCAGGTTGGCCCGAAGGTCGGCTCGGTGGATCCCGGCTTCGGCACGGCCTACCTGGCACGCGTCGTCGGCGAAAAACGCGCCCGGGAGATCTGGTACCTGTGCCGCAAGTACAGCGCCCAGCAGGCGCTGGACTGGGGTCTGGCCAATGCTGTGGTACCGCTTGAGAAGCTGGACGAGGAAGTTCGCAAGTGGTGCGACGAGATTCTCGAGAAGAGCCCCACGGCGCTGACCATCGCCAAGCGTTCGTTCAACGCCGACAGCGACAACATTGCCGGCATCGGCGCTCTGGGCATGCAGGCCCTGAATCTGTACTACGAGACCGAGGAATCCCGTGAGGGCGTGAATGCCTTCAAGGAAAAGCGCAAGCCGGAATTCCGTAAGTACTACAAGTAAACAGTCCGATAGCCCGGAGAACACCATGAATTTTGGATTCAACGAAGAACAGAACGCCATTCGCGAGATGGTGGCCCGTTTCAGCACCGACGTGCTGGCTCCGGGCTATCGCAAGCGGGACCAGGCCGGAGTCATTGAAAAGGATGTGATCCGGCAACTCGGAGAGATGGGGCTGCTCGGCGGCGAACTGCCCGAAGATTTTGGTGGCAGCGGCATGGACTGCGTCACCAGCGGCCTGATCATCGAGGAAATCTCCAAAGGCGATTTCAACGTCGGCTACATTCCCCTGCTGACGTCCCTGAACGGCCAGATCATTGCCAGCCATGCCGCACCGGACCTGGCAGAGGAATGGCTGCGCGCCATGACCTCGGGCCAGAAGCTGGCCTGCATCGCCCTGACCGAGCCCCACGGAGGCTCCGACGCCGCCAACCTGCGTCTGAAGGCGCAGAAAAAAGGCGACGTCTATGTGCTTAATGGCGAAAAGACCTCCATCTCCATGGCCGATCAGGCGGACGTGGCGGTCGTCTTCGCCCGCACGGGGACGGTGGAGCAGCGCGCCTCCGGCATCAGTGCCTTCCTGGTGCCCATGGATTCCCCGGGCATCACCACCTCCCGGTTCGAAGACAACGGACAACGCGCCATCGGCCGGGGCTCGATTTTCTTCGATAACGTGGAAGTGCCGGAAAGCCACCGCCTGGGCGACGAGGGCAAAGGTTTCAAACAGGTGATGCAGGGATTCGACTACAGCCGCGCGCTGATCGGCCTGCAATGCCTGGCCGTGGCCCAGCAGTCCCTGGATGAAACCTGGCAGTGGCTGACCCAGCGCACCGCCTTTGGCCAGCACCTTTCAGCCTTCCAGGGCCTGACCCACCCGTTGGCGGAATACCAGACCTACGTTCATGCCGCCCGCATGCAGTGCTACCATGCGCTCTGGCTCAAGGACAACGGCCTTCCCCATAACGCCGAAGCCGCCATGAACAAGTGGTGGGGCCCCAAACTGGCTTTCGATGTGGTAAAACAGTGCCTGCTGGCCCATGGCCACACCGGCTGGGGCGAGGACCTGCCCTTTGCCCAACGCCTGCGGGACGTCCTTGGCCTGCAGATTGGCGATGGCACCGCGCAGATCATGAAGAACATCATCGCGCGGGAGTATCTTCCCTGACAGGAGCACAGATGATCGTTAACGAATCCGGCGGCATTCCCAACCGGCTGTTTTTCCGGCTGTTCCAGACCGGCAACATCCTGCAGCGGCAGGTCCAGAACGAGATGGGCATCAGCGCGGTGCAGTGGGCGGTACTGGGTGCCCTGTCGCGGGAGGGGTTCGAACAGGGTACCTCCTTCAACCAGTTGAAGGAGTACCTGTTTGTCAGCCGGCAAAACCTCGACGGCGTGCTCAAACGGATGGAGCGGGACGGCCACGTGGTGCGCGTGCCCGACCCGCAGGATCGTCGCGCCCGCCTGGTGGTGCTGACCGAACCGGGCCGCGCCTATTGGAACCGCCTGCAGGACACGATCACCGAATTCTACCGCCAGGCGCTGGAAAGCATGAGCTTCGACGACAGCGTGAGTCTGCTGCACCTGCTGAAGAAACTGCAGCACGATCTGACGGGTGTTGAGCTGTCGGTTGAGACGGAACAACAACCGGCCGATTAAGCCCTCCCTGTTTCAGACCCAATCCTCGATTCGGGCCCGGAAGGCCCGATACTCCTGAAGCGCCGCCCCCGATCCGGTCGCCTTGAGGCGCACTTCCTGCCCTGGTTTGCATTGGGCCAGACGGGACGCCGACAAGGGCGTCAGTGCGCCCAGTCGTGGATAGCCCCCGATGGTCTGGCGGTCATTCAACAGGGCAATCGGCTGTCCGTCGGGCGGCACCTGGACGCTGCCCAGATTAATGCCTTCCGATATCAGCGACCGGACACGGCAGTCGAGCCGGGGCCCCGTGAGCCGAACGCCCATCCGGTCCGCCCGCTCATCCACCTTCCAGCGGGCGTTGAATGCGTCGTAGAGGCTTTGCCCTGAGAATTCGGCGATTTGCGCACCGGGCAACAGCGACAATACCGGTTCGAGACTGAAATCCGGGCGAACACCGGACGGCGCCTGTTGGGTCGCGGTGTTGTTCGAAGGCCCGGCCGGGTGGACGGTGAGCTGGTCCCCGGTCTGGAGCTTGCTGCCCAGGCCGTCAAACCCGCCAAGTTGTTCGCGCATCACGCAGGCGACGCTCCCCATGACCGGTTCGGCGGCGAAACCACCTCGCACGGACAGATAGGCGCGCAAGCCGCTGACCGGCGACGCAAAGCGCAGGACCTGGCCCTCTTTCCAGACCACCCGTTCCCATAACGGCACAGGCCGTTGATCCAGGGTGGCGCCAAGGTCGGCACCGGCAATGGCGAAGGCCAGGTCTTTCTCGGCGACCAGTTCCAGGCCACCCACGGTGACCTCCAGTGACGCCGCGCCCCAGCGATTTCCAGCCAGCGCGTTGGCCCAGGCCCAGGAGTAGAGGTCTGCAGGCCCGCCCTGGGTCACGCCCAGATGACGCACCCCAAACCGGCCCGCATCCTGAAGCAGGGCCAAGGGCCCGGCCCGCAGTACCCGGACACCAATCGCCGTGTCAGTCATGGGCGCTCCTCCAGGGGCGTGATGTCGCCCCCCTGTCGCTCGAATTCCTCGCGGCTGACCGGAACAAAGCGGACTTCGTCCCCCACCTTGAGCAGGCTCAGATCCTCACGCTGACGATCAAACAGGCGTGCACAGGTACGACCCAGCAGATTCCAGCCCCCGGGTGTCGCCGCCGGGTAGGCTGCGGTCTGACGGGCAGCAATGGCGACACTGCCAACCGGCACCCGCTGCCGTGGTGTGTCCAGGCGGGGGCAATCCAGCCCGGGATCCGTCAGGCCCATAAACGCAAAGCCGGGTGCAAAGCCCAGGGCAAAGACGCGATAGCTCTTGCCGCTGTGCACCTGGATGACCTCTTCGATGGTCAGGCCGGTCTGCCCGGCAACCCGTTCAAGGTCCGGCCCGACGCTGGGGTCGTACCAGGTCGGCAGTTCGTGCACCTGCCCCCCGGCCACCCCGGACGTATCCGGTTCCAGATCGTCCAGCAACACCATCAGCCGGTCACGCGCCTCGGCAGGAGACAGGCTAAGCGGATCAAACGTGATCAACAGAGTGGTGTACGAGGGCACGATATCCACGAGTGCGTCGCCAAACGCCGTCCGGCACCGGTTCGCCAGCGCTGCCAGCCAGGACAGGTTGGCTTCGTCAATGTCGTTGAACAACCGGACGATCCAGCCGTCCAGGCCGGCCGGCTCCAGACGCGGCAACTTATCACTCATCGCTCGGTCTCCAGCGCCCGTATGGCCTGGCGGATCGCCTTGACCGCCGCAATGGATTCGTCGTTGTCGCCGTGGACACACAGGGTGTCCGCCTCCAGTACCAGGTCGCTGCCGTCGACGGCGGTCAGCGGCTCCCGTTTGGCAATACGAACGGCCTGATCGATGATCACATCGGTGTCGTGATGCACCGCTCCGGCCATCTTTCGGGAGACCAGACGCCCTTCACTATCGTAGGCCCGGTCGGCAAAGGCCTCGAACCAGAGCGACACTCCCAGCCGATCGGCGATCTCCTTCTCCATGCGGTTGTCCCGGGCGGCCATGGTCATCAGCGGCAAGGTATCGTCAAAGTCCCGGATTGCGCGGACCACGGCCTCGAACAGTTCGGGATCCTTCGTCATGTCGTTGTAGAGCGCGCCATGGGGTTTGACGTAATGCAGGCGTGTGCCTTCGGCCTGGCAGATCCCCGCCAGGGCGCCGATCTGGTAGAGCACAAGGTCTTCCACCTCGTCGGGCGAACAGGCAATGGAACGGCGTCCGAACCCCACCAGATCCGGATACGCAGGATGCGCACCCACCTTGACGCCATGTTCGATCGCCAGCCGGACGGTCCGGCGGATAACGTGGGGATCGGAGGCATGGAAGCCGCAGGCTACGTTGGCGAGATCGACATAGGGCATCACGTGCTCATCGAGCCCCATGACCCAGGGCCCGAAGCTCTCTCCCATGTCGGCGTTGATCAGTAGCCTGTTCATTGTCGGTCTCCTGAAAATCGGCTAATCGCTAGACAGTACTTTTTCGATGGCAGATGCGGATGCCAGGATCTGGCGATCGAGTCCATTACGGCCAATCAGCATCAGGCCACTGGGCAGCTCGTCACCGGTGTGATTGGGCAACGTTATGGCACAGAGGTCCAGGACGTTCGCAACGGTTGGATTGCGCAACACCAGCAAATTGGTGCGACCGTATACCTTGTCGTCCGAGAGATCACTCAACAGGGGTGGTTCGATCGGGACGGTCGGTGCCAGCAGACCGTCATAATCTGACAGGAAGGCGTCCGCCCGGGACATACTTTCAGCACGGAGATGCAACAGCGCCTGATAATCCGCGGCACTGATCAGGGCTCCCCGCTCCATCCGGGATTTTACCCGGGGATCGTACTGATCGCCGTGTTCCGCCAACCAGTGGCGGTGTCGAAAATACGCCTCGGCCGCGGTGAGTCCGCCACCGGCCAACAGCTCCGGCAGACGATCAAGCACCGGAACCTGCGCCTCGATCACAGTAGCGCCGGCGTCCCTCAAGCGCTTCAGGCTTCGCTCGAAGGCGTTACCCACGGCGGGAGATAACTCATCCAGCATATAGTTCCCGGGAACCACAAAGCGGAGGCCCTCCAGGTCCGGCCGTCGTGGCGGCGGAAAGGGTGTGCCCGCCAGTACGGCATCAAGACGCGCACAGCAGTCGACGCTCCGGGCGATCGGCCCGATGGAATCGTAACTGTCAGAGAGCGGAAAGGTGCCCTGGCGGGGAATTCGATATTGGGAGGGTTTGAATCCCACCAGGCCACAGAAGGCTGCCGGAATCCGGACCGAGCCCCCGGTATCGGACCCGATCGCTCCGGCCGCCATTCCCGCCGCCACGGCAACCGCCGAACCTGAGGAGGAGCCACCGGCGATACGGTCCGGGGCAAGGGGGCTGAGGGGCGTTCCGTAATGGGGGTTGAGACCGAGGCCGGAGTAGGCAAACTCGGTCATGTTGGTGTGTCCGGTAATGACCGCACCGGCTCTTCTGAGCCGGGAGACAATCAGGGCGTCGGTCGACGCAGTCTCGGACCACCATCGGGAACCGGAATGGGTGACTTCGCCCTGCACGTCGAACAGCGCCTTGATCGCAATCGGTAAACCGGCCAGTTCGCCAACGGGTACCTTTGCCTGGCGGAGGGTGTCCACGGCCTCGGCCTCGGCTCTGGCCGTCTCATCAAACCTTTTCGTATAGGCCTGATGAGCCGGTTCATCCCGGCGGTCAGCGGCGCTCAGGCAAGCGTCCAGTATCTGGGCCGCACTCCAATGACGCTGATCCAGTCCCTGAAGCAGGTCGCCGAGAGTAGCATCCGGAAACGACCGGTCAGTCGCGGTGTCGCTTTGAGCCATATTGTCACCATTGGTCTCTCTGAATTCCCGGATAGACCAGCGGTATCAAGACGATAAGTCGCGCTCGCCCGGAGCGGCAGCCTCAACCTATTCGACAGTGACGCTCTTCGCCAGATTCCTGGGCTGGTCCACATCCGTGCCTTTCAATACCGCCACATGGTAGGACAATAGCTGCAACGGCACCGTATAGACAATGGGCGCGGTAATCTCGTGCACCGAGGGCAACGAGAGCACATGGACACTCTCTTCCGGCCGGACCTTTGCGGCTTTGTCGGCGAAGACGAACAGCTCGCCGCCGCGCGCCCGGACCTCTTCGAGATTCGATTTGAGCTTCTCTACCAGGTCGTTGTTGGGCGCTACCGTAACGACGGGCATTTCCCCATCCACCAGCGCCAGAGGTCCGTGCTTGAGTTCACCGGCCGGATAGGCTTCCGCGTGGATGTAGGAAATTTCCTTGAGTTTCAGGGCACCCTCCAGGGCGACCGGGAACTGGGAGCCCCGGCCCAGGAACAGGCTGTGGTTCTTGTCCATGAATGCCCTGGCCATCTCGGCAATGTCGTTATCCAGGGCCAGCACGTCGCTGACCTGGCCGGGTAACTGATGGATAGCGCCGACGATATCGGCTTCCCGGGCCGCATCAAGGCCGTTGTGGCGGGCCAGTGCCAGGGTGAAGATCAGCAATGCGGTCAGCTGGGTGGTAAACGCCTTGGTGGAAGCCACCCCGATTTCAGGCCCCGCCTGGGTCATGATCACCAGATCCGATTCCCGGACCAGGGAACTGCCCGGAACGTTACAGATGGCCAGTGCCGCCCGGAAGCCGGCCTGTTTGGCCTGGCGCAGCGCGGCGAGCGTATCGGCGGTCTCCCCGGACTGGGAGATACACAGGAACAGGGTATCGGGCTGGATCACATGCTTGCGGTAGCGGAACTCCGATGCCACCTCCACAGAGCAGGGCACGCCGGCCAGTTCCTCGATCCAGTAACGGGCGACCATACCGGCGTGGTAGGAGGTGCCGCAGGCAATGATCTGGACGTGGCGGACGTTCTCCAGCAGGTTGGCGGCATCGGTGCCCAGGGCCTGTTCCAACACACGGGAATCGGTCAAGCGACCTTCCATGGTGGCCTTGATCACCTTTGGCTGCTCGTAGATTTCCTTGAGCATGAAATGGCGGTACTCGCCCTTTTCGGCAGAGTCCGTGCCGTGCTCGAAGCGCGCCACCTTGCGCTCGACCGGTGTGCCTTCTCGGTCATGGACGGATACGCCGTCCTTGCGAATATCGGCAATGTCGCCTTCTTCGAGGAACATGAAGCGGTCGGTGACCGGCAGCAGTGCCAGTTGATCCGAGGCGATGAAGTTCTCACCGATACCTACGCCCACAACCAGAGGGCTCCCCTCGCGACAGACGACCAGGTGGTCCGGTTCGTCGGCATGTACGACGGCCAGGGCATAGGCACCGCGCAAACGGGCAATCGCCGCCTTCACCGCGTCGTAAAGCCGGCCGAGATCACGGTAGTTCTTTTCAATCAGGTGGGCGACCACTTCGGTATCGGTTTGTGAGGAAAATTCAAAGCCGTCGGCCCGGAGCTCCTCCCGGAGTTCCTGATAATTCTCGATGATGCCGTTGTGAACGATGGCCAGACGCTCGCCGGACATGTGGGGATGAGCGTTCACCTGTGAAGGCTCGCCGTGCGTCGCCCACCGGGTGTGGGCAATGCCGAGGTGACCACTGAGGGGATTGCTGTCGATGGCATCGGACAACGCGGCAACCTTGCCCACTTCCCGTGCACGCTGGACAAGGTGCTTGCCGTCGATCACGGCCATGCCGGCGGAGTCGTATCCACGGTACTCGAGGCGGCGCAGGCCCTCCAGAAGAATGCCCTGGACGTCCCGTTCAGATACCGCTCCTACAATCCCACACATGTTGCTGTCACCTGCTCGTTAATCGTTCGTTTAGGCTTTTTTCGGTTTTTCCCAGCCGGCAATATTGCGCTGCCGTCCCCGGGCCACCGCCAGTTCATGATCCGCCACATCCCGGGTAATGGTGGAACCGGCTCCAATGGTGGCCTCGGCCGCGACTGTGACCGGCGCCACCAGAGCCGTATTGGAGCCGACAAAGACGCCATCCCCAAGCACGGTGCGGTATTTATTTACCCCATCATAATTGCAGGTGATGGTGCCTGCACCCACATTCACATTACGACCCAGTGAGGCATCGCCGACGTAGCTGAGGTGATTGATCTTGCTGCCCTCGCCTACGACGGCCTTCTTGGTTTCAACGAAGTTGCCCACCTTGGTATTGGCCGCCAGTTCCGTACCCGGGCGCAGGCGCGCAAACGGCCCAATCTGGGCGTTGTTACCGATCACTGCGCCTTCGATCACGCTGTTTGCCTTGATCTCGGTGCCATCGGCGATGCTCGAGTCCTTGATGACACAGCCCGGGCCGATGGTCACATTGCTGCCCAGGTGCACCCGGCCCTCAAACACCACGTTCACATCGATCCACAAATCGTTGCCGATGGTCAGTTCACCGCGCACATCCACCCGGGCGGGGTCGGCCAGGCTGGCGCCTTCTGTCATCAGGCGTTCAGCCTGCTGGCGCTGGTACCAGCGTTCCAGTTCGGCCAATTGCAGACGGTTGTTGACGCCCTGTACTTCGAAGGCGGTGAGCGGCTGGGAAACCGTCACACCCATGCCCTGTTCCACCGCCAGGGCAATAATATCGGTCAGATAATATTCCCCCTGGGCATTGCGGTTCGAAAGTGTGGGCAGCCAGCTTTTCAGGTGCTTTGCGGACACGGCGAGAATGCCGGTATTCACCTCATGGATGGCCTGCTGGTCGGCGCTGGCATCTTTCTGTTCCACGATCGCACGGACGTTACCATCACCGTCCCGGACAATCCGGCCATAGCCGTGGGGGTTATCGAGGTCTACGGTCAACAGCGCCAGCGTCTGGTCATCGAGACCGCTCACCATCGCTTCCAGGGTTGCGGCACCGATCAGGGGCACATCGCCGTACAGAACCAGAACCCGGGCGTCGTCCGGCAGTCCGGGTAGCGCCTGGGCAACGGCGTGGCCGGTACCCAGCTGTTCTTCCTGCAGCACCCAAGTGACCGAGGCATCGTCCAGGGACTCACGAACCCATTCCGCGCCATGACCGATCACGGTGTGAATTTGCTCCGCCCCGAGCTGCTTTGCCGTGTCAATAACGTGGTGCAGCATTGGCTTTCCGGCAACCGGATGCAGGACCTTGGGCAGGGCGGATTTCATTCTCGAGCCCTGGCCGGCGGCCAGGATCACAACGTGTAACGGGCTCATGGACACTTCAGGCTCCCGGTCTGTTCATGATGTCAAAAAAAACCGCAACCTTCGGGGCCGGAGTTCCGACGCCGGGCGTCGGGGTTCCAGCCGCTCAGGATGCGGCTTTGGTGTTCGGCAAACCCGAAACGAGATGGTTTAACGCATCTTGTTCCGCAGCTGCTGAATGGTACGAAGCTGCGCAACAGCTTCCGCCAACTCTGTAGCTGCACGGGAATACTCGAATTCACCGGTCTTGTTGGCAAGCGCCTTTTCCGCCTGTTTCTGGGCTTCAAGGGCAGCAGCCTCGTCAACATCCTTGGCACGAACGGCTGTGTCTGCCAGCAAAGTCACCAGATTGGGCTGGACTTCCAGATATCCGCCGGATACGTAAAGAATCTCTTCTTCACCACCCTGCTTGATAATCCGAACAGGACCAGGCTTCAGTGCGGTGAGCAGGGGCGCGTGACCCGGGGCAATACCCAGGTCACCGTCCGAACCCGCTGCAATCAGCATTTCAACCAATCCGGAATAGATCTTTGTTTCGGCACTTACTACGTCACAATGTACGGTCATACTCACGTCAGTCGCCTCTTTGATCGATCCGGAAACTAGGTACTCGGGTCAGATTACTCGCCCTTGCCCTTCATTTCCTTCGCTTTCTCGACCGCCTCCTCGATGCTGCCGACCATGTAGAAGGCCTGCTCGGGCAGGTCATCGTAGTCGCCGTTCAGGATGCCCTTGAAGCTGCTGATGGTTTCCTTCAGCGGTACGTACTTGCCGGGCGCTCCGGTGAAGACCTCGGCAACGTGGAACGGCTGGGACAGGAAACGCTCGATCTTCCGGGCACGGGCAACGGTCAGCTTGTCGTCTTCAGACAGCTCGTCCATACCCAGGATCGCGATGATGTCCTTGAGTTCCTTGTAACGCTGCAGGTTGGTCTGTACGCCGCGAGCCACTTCATAGTGCTCGTGACCGATGACCAGCGGATCCAGCTGACGGGAGGTGGAGTCCAGCGGGTCGATCGCCGGGTAGATACCCTTGGAGGCGATGTCACGGCTCAGAACCACGGTCGCATCCAGGTGCGAGAAGGTGGTTGCCGGAGACGGGTCGGTCAAGTCATCCGCCGGTACGTAGACCGCCTGGATGGAGGTGATGGAACCGTCTTTGGTAGACGTGATCCGCTCCTGGAGCTGACCCATCTCTTCCGCCAGAGTCGGCTGGTAACCTACCGCAGAAGGCATACGGCCCAGCAGTGCAGATACCTCGGTACCGGCCAGGGTGTAACGGTAGATGTTGTCAACGAACAACAGTACGTCACGACCTTCGTCACGGAACTTCTCGGCCATGGTCAGGCCGGTCAGTGCCACACGCAGACGGTTTCCGGGAGGCTCGTTCATCTGGCCGTAGACCATCGCTACTTTATCAAGGACGTTGGAGTCCTTCATTTCGTAGTAGAAGTCGTTACCTTCCCGGGTCCGCTCACCAACACCCGCGAATACGGAGAGACCGGAGTGCTCTTTCGCGATGTTGTTGATCAGCTCCATCATGTTTACGGTCTTGCCCACGCCGGCGCCGCCGAACAGGCCAACCTTACCACCCTTGGCGAACGGGCAGATCAGGTCGATAACCTTGATGCCGGTTTCCAGGAGGTCGGCGGAAGCCGACTGGTCGGCGTAGCCCGGTGCCTTCCGGTGGATGGCCCAGCGCTCTTCCTCGCCGATGTCGCCCTGCTCGTCGATGGGACGACCCAGAACGTCCATGATCCGGCCCAGGGTCTGAGTACCCACGGGTACGGAGATCGGCTTGCCGGTGTTTTCTGCTGTCAGGCCACGCTTGAGGCCCTCTGTGCTGCCCATTGCGATGGTACGAACAATACCGTCACCCAGCTGCTGCTGGACTTCCAGGGTTGTTTCGCCACCTTCAAGCAGCAGTGCGTCATATACCTTGGGTACGGAGTCACGTGGAAATTCCACGTCGATAACCGCGCCAATGATCTGAACGATTTGTCCGCTACTCATGCTCGGTTCCTCGTTATATTGAAAGTCAATAAAACCAGTTGGATCGTGGCCGCCTTAAACTGCGGTCGCGCCGCTCACGATCTCTGAAATCTCTTGGGTGATGGCTGCCTGACGTGCCTTGTTGTAGGCCAACTGAAGCTCGTCAATGATGTTGCCGGCGTTGTCGGTCGCACTCTTCATGGCAATCATCCGAGCGGCCTGCTCGCAGGCCAGGTTTTCCACCACGCCCTGATACACCTGAGATTCGATGTAACGTATCAGGAGGCCATCGAGAATCGGCCGGGCATCCGGCTCGTAGATGTAATCCCACTGGCTTTTGTTGACGTCTTCACCGCTCTCTTCTTCCTTCGGCAGCGGCAAAAGCTGACTTACCGAAGGCGTCTGTGTCATGGTGTTCACAAACTCGTTGCTCACCAGGTACAAGCGGTCAATCTTGCCTTCCTGAAACGCGTCCAGCATCACCTTGACGGTACCGATCAGCTGATCGGCACTGGGCGAATCGCCCAGGTGCGTCAACGCAGAGATGACGTTGCCACCGTAGTTGCGGAAGAAAACAGCGCCTTTTTGACCGATCGCACAAAGATCAGCCTCGACGCCCTTGTCCTTCCACTGTTTCATATCGCGAACCAGTGCCTTGAACACGTTGATGTTCAGACCACCACAGAGCCCACGATCAGATGAAACCACGATGTAACCGACACGATTGGCCTCACGCTCGTCCATGAATGGATGGGCGTACTCGGCGTTGGCCTTGGCAATGTGCCTGATCACCTGCTGCATCTTTTCCGCATACGGGCGAGTTGCCTGCATACGCTCCTGAGCCTTACGCATCTTACTCGCCGCCACCATTTCCATGGCGCTGGTGATCTTCTGCGTGCTCTTGATGCTGGAGATCTGATTACGTATTTCTTTTCCGACGGCCATAACTCACTGCCTTTTCAAGTTAGACACTCGAGCCCGAAACCAACAGAGCCCGCCGGAGGGGCGGGCAATCTGTGTTTACCAGGTCTGAGTGGTCTTGAATTTCTCAATTGCAGCTTTCAGGCCTGCGGCGATTTCGTCGTTGTAATCGCCTTTCTCGTTGATCTTGGCCAGGAGCTCACTCTGTTCAGTGCGCATCCAGTCCAGCAGGGCGGCTTCGAAAGACACCACCTTTTCTACATCAACGTCGTCCAGGAAACCTTCGTTTGCTGCGTACAGAACCGTACCCATTTCAGCCACAGACATCGGGCTGTACTGGTTCTGCTTCATCAGTTCGGTAACGCGCTGGCCATGCTCAAGCTGCTTACGGGTCGCGTCGTCCAGGTCAGACGCAAACTGGGCGAACGCCGCCAGTTCACGGTACTGAGCCAGGGCGAGACGGATACCGCCACCCAGCTTCTTCATGATCTTGGTCTGGGCCGAACCACCTACCCGGGAAACCGAGATACCCGCGTTCATCGCCGGACGAATACCGGAGTTGAACAGGTTGGTCTCCAGGAAGATCTGACCGTCGGTGATGGAGATCACGTTGGTCGGTACGAACGCAGACACGTCGCCGGCCTGGGTTTCGATGATCGGCAGAGCCGTCAGGGAACCCGTCTTACCTTTGACTTCGCCGTTGGTCAGCTGCTCTACATACTCGGCGTTCACGCGGGAGGCACGCTCCAGCAGACGGGAGTGCAGGTAGAACACGTCACCCGGATAGGCTTCACGGCCCGGCGGACGACGCAGCAGCAGGGAGATCTGACGATACGCAACGGCCTGCTTGGACAGGTCGTCGAATACGATCAGGGCGTCTTCGCCGCGATCCCGGAAGTATTCACCCATGGAAGTACCGGCGTACGGCGCCAGGAACTGCATGGCCGCCGGATCGGCAGCACCCGCCGCAACCACGATGGTGTGGTCCATGGCGCCGTGCTCTTCCAGCTTGCGCACAACGGCGGCAATGGAAGACTGCTTCTGACCGACAGCAACGTAGATACACTTGATGCCGCTGTCTTTCTGGTTGATGATCGCGTCGATCGCAACCGCGGTCTTACCGATCTGGCGGTCACCGATGATCAGCTCCCGCTGACCACGACCGATCGGCACCATGGTGTCGATGGCCTTCAGACCGGTCTGAACCGGCTGATCAACGGACTGACGAGCGATAACGCCCGGCGCCACTTTTTCGATCGGAGCAGTCAGGTCGGTGTCCAGATCGCCGTTACCGTCGATCGGGTTACCCAGTGCGTCCACAACGCGGCCGAGCAGTTTCTCGCCCACGGGAACTTCCAGGATCCGGCCGGTACAACGGACCTTCTGGCCTTCCGCCAGACCTTCATAGTCACCCAGAACAACCGCACCTACGGAGTCACGCTCAAGGTTGAGCGCCATGCCGAAAATGCCGTTGTCGAATTCAATCATCTCACCGTACATGACGTCGGCGAGACCATGGATCAGCACGATACCGTCGGAAACCGACAGGATGGTGCCTTCGTTACGTGCTTGAGAAGAAATATCGAGTTTCTCGATTCTCTTCTTGATGATGTCACTGATCTCGGATGGATTCAGTTGCTGCATGCCTTTATCCTCAAACCGTTATCTGCAATCAGGAACCTATCGCTTCCGCCAGCTTTTCAAGCTTGCCCCGAACCGAGGCGTCGATGACGACGTCGCCCGCGCGAATCACAACTCCACCAATCAGCGACTTATCGGTAGTGGTAGACAGGTTCACTTTACGGCCCAACTTGCGGGAGAGTGCTTCCACCAATTTGGCGTCTTCGTCGCTCGATACATCGAACGGAGAAGCCATCTCAACATTCACAGAACTCTCCAACTGAGCCCGCAATCCTTCGAACAAGGCATTGATTTCCGGCAAGAGGGGCAATCGCTTGTTCTCAGCCAGCAACGCAATGAAATTGCGTCCCTGCTCTGACAATTTACCCTCGCAGAAATCGGCGAATGCCGACGCTTTTTGCTCGTCCGGAAGTGTTGGATGCATCACCAGAGCTTTTGCCTGGGGATCGCTTGCCACCGCACTGGCGAACGCAAGCATCTCGGACCACTCGTCGAGTGTTCCGGAGTCCTGCGCAACCGCGAAGGCGGCGTTGGCGTAAGGCCGGGCTAGCGTTATCAACTCTGCCATGTCAAACCTCGTTTACAGTTGCGCAGACAGCTTGTCCAGCATCTCGCTGTGAGCTTTGGCGTCGACAGAAGTTTCCAGGATCTTTTCTGCACCGATGACGACCAACGAGGCCAGTTCCGCGCGCAGGGCTTCCTTCGCACGATTCTGCTCCCGTTCAATCTCGCCACGAGCCTGAACCAGAATACGCTCGCCTTCTTCGCGGGCATTCTCTTTGGCTTCGTCGATCAGTCGGGCTGAACGCTTGTTGGCTTGCTCAATGATCTCGGCCGCTTTTTGTTTGGCTTCACGCAGTTCCTGTGACGCTTTTTCCTGCGCCAGCTCCAGATCACGATTCGCGCGGTCAGCCGCGCTCAGGCCATCGGCAATCTTCTTCTGCCGGTCTTCCATAGCCTTGGTGATCGGAGTCCACACGTACCGCATGGTAAGCCATACAAATACGGCAAACGCGATCATTTGGCCGATAAATGTAAGGTTAAAACTCACACCGCTTCTCCACTAAATGGAATGAATTAGGTGGTCAATTTCGGTGCTTAGCCTGCAACAACGAACAGGATGTAGAGCCCCAGACCAACGCCGATCATCGGTACCGCGTCAACAAGACCCATTACAACGAAGAACTGGGTACGCAGCATCGGGATCAGTTCCGGCTGACGGGCACCGCCTTCCAGGAACTTGGAACCGAGGATACCTACACCGATCGCGGCGCCAACGGCTGCCAGACCCATCAGGATACCGCTTGCCAATATGATCAGAGCTTGTGCTTCACTCACTGTCTTATCTCCTACTTAATGGTTTAGCTTGGGTTAGTTGGTAAATGGATGTAGAACGATTTTAGTGGCTCTCACCAGTCTCGAACGACTGTGCCATATAGACGATGGTAAGAACCATGAAAATGAACGCCTGCAGAGAAATAATCAGGATGTGGAACAACGCCCAGACTATCTGCAGACCACCGCCAAAGATGCCCAGCGCCGGTCCGGCACTATACATCAGGGCAATCAGAATAAAGATCATTTCACCCGCATACATGTTGCCGAAAAGCCGCAGCCCGAGGGAAACCGGCTTGGCAATCAGGTTTACGAACTCGAGAACAAAGTTGATCGGAATGAACAGCGTCTGAACCACCGGGTTCTTGTGGCTGAACGGGTGCTTCGTCAGCTCACCCACGAAGCCGCCGAAACCTTTCTCCCGGATGCTGAAGAACAGGATCAGCAGGAAGACGTCGAACGCCATACCGAGGGTGATGTTGGGATCGGTCGACGGGACCACCTTGAAGTAAACGTGATGCGGGTCCATCCCGAAAACGTGCTCGCCAACCACGGCGGCTGCCGCCGGCAGCAAATCGACCGCAATGAGGTCCATGAAGTTCATCAGGAACACCCAGACCAGAATGGTCAGGGCCATAGGGGCGATGAGGGGATTCTTGTAGGGGAACATGCCTTTGACGTTATCCTGGACAAAATCCACGACCATCTCGACAAAGTTCTGGAATCCGCTGGGCGTATCAGAGGTCATGTTCTTCGCGACTTTCCGGAACATCACGAAGAAGATCAGCCCCAGCAGAAGGGACCATCCCATCATGTCCACGTGAATCGCCATGAAGCCCATCTGGCTGGCTTCGTGGCCATTCTGTGCCAACGTCCACACCGCCTGATCCTGACCAGGACGGGTGCCGGCCGGCAGCTGCCCAAACGTCAGGTTCGTGAGGTGGTGATCGATATAACTGCCCGCAGTTAAGGTCTCGCTTTCTCCTGCCATGTCAGTCTCTCAAGCCCTAAGTTTCAAAGATTTAGACCCCCAAAGCGCCGGGGCCAATGAATTCGTCAGCAACACCAGGATGAACGTGATGAAGAACATCCTGGCGTCCAGGGGATCTGCCCACTTAAAAACGGCCGCGAAACAAAGAGCCGTGAGCACTAACTTGACAACCTCACCCCGATAAAACGCTTTTACAATACTGCCTATCGCCCGAGCCGGCCGATAGCGAAAAACCTGTTGTGTGAACAAGGCGTTGGGCAGGGTGTAAGTCAGCCCTCCCAGTAACGCCGAATAAGCCATAACCAATCCGGCCATCAGATACCCTGCGATGGCCATGGCCAGGGTCACCCCCAATTGCACCAGGATCAGGCGATGAACCGGGGGACGCATTCTGTCCGTTTTCTGTCCCGGTTTTCTGCGTGAAATCTGCATCGTCCTGGCCACCTGTCGGGTTGCCGGCCACTTTCTGGCTTTCATGTCAACGGGGCGGGATTATATGTGTTAAGTGAGGCAGGTTCAATATGAACTGTTGTTAATCGAACACGAAAAATCCGCTTACTTGATATGGCCCAGAATGCCATCGAGTTCGTCGAGACTGCTGTATTCAATCACCAGCTTTCCCTTGCCCTTCGCGCCATGGCTGATGGCAACGCGGGCGCCAAGCCGCTCGGCCAGATCGTCCTGCAGGCGACGGATGTTCGGATCGGTGTCCTGGGAACGGTTATTCGACTTTTTGGGGGTTTCCTGCTGGAGCCGGCGGACCAGCGCTTCGGTCTGACGAACCGAGAGCGATTTACCCACCACCTGGCGAGCGACCTGCATCTGCAATTCCGGCGGCAAGGTGAGCATGGCCCGACCGTGGCCCATTTCCAGATCACCGTGTTCCAGCATCAGCCGGACGTCTTCCGTCAGGCCGATCAGGCGCAGCAGGTTGGTGATGGTGGTGCGGGACTTGCCGACGGCTTCGGCCACCTGGGCCTGGGTCAGGCCGAATTCGTCCTGCAGACGCTGGAGCGCAAAGGCTTCTTCAATAGGATTGAGGTTTTCCCGCTGGATGTTCTCGATCAGCGCCATGGCAATGGCGGCATCGTCCGGAACGTCGCGGATGATGGCGGGAATGTGGTCGAGTTCCGCCATCTGGGAAGCACGCCACCGACGCTCGCCCGCGATCAGCTCGTAGCGCCCTTCATCAATCGGGCGGACGACGACCGGCTGCATGACCCCCTGCTGACGGATCGAGTCGGCCAGCTCCTGGAGCGCGGCGGGATCCATATCCCGGCGTGGCTGGTAGCGGCCACGCTGGATCAGATCAATGGGAACGTCGCGAAGTTCACCGTCGTGATCCTTCACTTCCTGGTTCAGGTTCACCCTGGAGCCCTGAAGCAGGGCGCCCAGCCCGCGTTCACCCAGTCCTCGTTTCTTCGCCGCCATGGTGTCTGTCATTCTTCCCGTTGAAATCGTTATCGATGCTGTTCCGAAGGCGGCCTATGTTACACCGCAACCGGCGCGGATGTCTTTTTTGTGCCATGGCGACGCACCATTTCGCCGGCCAGTGCCAGGTAGGCCACGGCACCCTTGGAGGCACGATCGTATTTGAGCGCCGGCAGCCCGTAACTCGGCGCCTCGGCCAGACGGACGTTACGGGGAATCACCGCACGGTAGACCTTGTCGCCAAAATACTCCGCCAGCTGCGCTGACACATCGAGGGTCAGACTGTTCCGGGGATCGTACATGGTACGAAGCAGGCCTTCGATCTGGAGATCGGGATTCACCGTCTCCTGGATCTGTTCAACGGTGTTCATCAGGGCGGCCAGCCCCTCCAGTGCGTAGTATTCGCACTGCATGGGAATCAGTACGGAATCGGCCGCGGAAAGCGCATTGACGGTCAACAGGTTCAGCGAGGGCGGGCAGTCGATCAGGATGTAGTCGTAATTGTCCCGGACCTTGTTCAAGGCCAGACGTAAACGGTGTTCCCGGCCGATCTCGTTCATCAGCTCCACCTCGGCGGCGGTCAGATCGCCATTGCCGGGCATCAGGTCAAAACCCGCTGTGTCCACAGTAATGGCGACATCCGCGACTTCCGCCCGCTTGGTCAGCACGTCGTAGCCGGAGAGTTCCAGGGCATTCTTGTCCACGCCGCTGCCCATGGTGGCATTGCCCTGGGGATCCATATCCACCAGCAACACCCGGCGTTTGGTGGCAGACAGGGAGGCAGCCAGATTGACGCAGGTGGTGGTCTTGCCCACACCGCCTTTCTGATTGGTCACTGCAATCACGCGCGCCATGTTTTACCTCCTGTTGCGGATTACCGGGAATGCTCGGCCCGGGCCACGAGCAGCAAATGTCGCTCGCCATCGGCCCCGGGTACCTCCAGTGAATGGCTGGATTTTACCTGCCAACCGGCCGGAAGGGCAGCCACCTCATCATCCGGAAACTGACCTTTCATGGCAAGGAACTCTCCCTCAGTTGCCAGCAAGGGACCGCACCAGGTGACCAGGTTTTCCAGCGCGGTGAACGCCCGGCTGCTGATCTGGGCAAAGGGTTCGGACGGCTGGCAATCCTCGGCCCGGCCGTGGATCACGTCCACGTTATCCAGTCCCAGTTCCAGCACGCACTGATTGAGGAACCGGGTTTTCTTGCCGTTACTGTCAAGCAGCGTGAAATTCGTCTCCGGCAGCGCAATGGCCAGCGGAATGCCTGGCAGGCCGCCACCGGCACCCACGTCCAGCAGGTGATCGGTGGTCACCCACGGGAGAATACTCAGGCTATCGAGCAGTTGCCGCGACACCATCTGACGCTCGTCCCGCACCGCGGTGAGGTTATACGCCTTGTTCCATTTATTAAGCAACGCCAGGAAGGCCAACAACTGTTGTTGCTGGCCCTCGGTAAGAGAAAGCTGCATTCGGGCCAGTCCGTCACGGAGCTGACCCTGCCAGAGAGAAAGATTCATGGGTGGAGATCAGGCACTCTGCTTGCGCAGCAGGTCCCGCTTCTTCAGGTACACCAGAATCTGGCTTACCGCGGCGGGTGTCACGCCCTGAATCCGTGAGGCCTGGGCGACCGTCTCGGGCCGGACATCCTTGAGCTTCTGCTTGATCTCGTTGGACAGGCCACCAATCACATCGTAATCCAGATCAATGGGAAGCGACGTGTTCTCATTCTTGCGCAGGCGTTCGATCTCGTCCGCCTGACGGGAGATGTAGCCCTCATACTTGATCTCGATTTCGACCTGATCCGACACGTTCGGATCCTCGGCCCGCTCGCCGCCGATGTCAGCGATCTGGTCGTAGGCAATCTCCGGCCGGCGCAGTAGTTCCGCCAGGGAGTGATCCCGGTTCATGGGCTGCTTGAGAAAACCATTGGCCCGCTCACCCGCCTCGGTGTCGGGATGAATCCGGGTGGATTCGAGCCGGCTGCGTTCCCGGGCGATACCTTCACGCTTGTCGTTGAACTTCTGCCAGCGCTCGTCATCCACCAGGCCGAGGTTGCGACCGGTCTCGGTGAGGCGCAGGTCGGCGTTGTCTTCCCGCAGGATCAGCCGGTATTCCGCGCGGCTGGTAAACATCCGGTACGGCTCGTTGGTGCCCATGGTGATCAGGTCGTCCACCAGAACACCGAGGTAGGCTTCATCCCGGCGCGGATACCATTCGTCTTTTTCCTGGGCCCGCAGGGATGCGTTGATGCCCGCCAGCAGGCCCTGGGCACCCGCCTCTTCATAGCCGGTGGTGCCATTGATCTGGCCAGCAAAGTACAGGCCCTGGATAAACTTGGTTTCCAGGGTGTGGCGCAGGTCCTGCGGGTTCAGGTAATCGTATTCGATGGCGTAGCCCGGGCGTGTGATGTGGGCGTTCTCGAACCCCGGAATCGAGCGCACGGCCGCCAGCTGGATATCGAATGGCAGGCTCGTGGAAATACCGTTGGGGTAGAGTTCGTTGGTGGTCAGGCCCTCGGGCTCCACGAAAATCTGGTGCGAGTCCTTGTCGGCAAAGCGGTTCACCTTGTCTTCAATGGACGGACAGTATCGGGGGCCGACGCCTTCAATATTGCCGGCGAACATCGGCGAGCGGTCAAAGCCGCTGCGAATGATGTCGTGGGTCTGCTCGGTGGTCCGGGTGACATAACAGCAGATCTGCTCCGGATGTTCTCCCCGGTTGCCAATGAAGGACATGACCGGAAGCGGGTTGTCACCCCATTGCTCGTCCATCACCGAAAAATCGACGGACCGGGCGTCAATCCGCGGCGGGGTCCCGGTTTTCAGCCGCCCGACATTGAACGGCAATTCCCGCAGACGTTTGGCCAGCGCGTTGGCCGGTGCGTCACCGGCACGGCCGCCGGAATGGTGCTGCATGCCGATGTGGATAACGCCGCCCAGGAAGGTCCCGGTGGTCAGGACCACGGTCTGCGCATTGAACCGGATACCGGTCTGGGTCACGACACCCACCACACTATCGTTTTCCACAATCAGATCGTCCGCCGCCTGCTGGAACAGCGTCAGGTTCGGCTGGTTCTCGAGCATGTGACGAATGGCCGCCTTGTACAGCACCCGGTCGGCCTGGGCACGGGTGGCCCGCACGGCCGGCCCCTTGCGGCTGTTGAGGACGCGGAACTGGATGCCCGCACGGTCGGTAGCACGGGCCATGGCGCCGCCCAGTGCATCGATTTCCTTGACCAGGTGGCTCTTGCCGATCCCGCCGATCGCCGGATTGCAGGACATCTGTCCCAGGGTCTCAATGTTGTGGGTCAGCAGCAGGGTTTGCGAACCCATGCGCGCGGCCGCCAGCGCGGCCTCGGTACCGGCATGGCCACCACCAATGACAATGACATCGAAACGGGTCGGAAACTCCACTCTTCACCTCGGAAATCGGGGGATAAAAACAGGGAGGCGAGTATAACGCCTCACCCGGCAAATTGCAGTCGGAATGCGCAAATTTTAACCAGATACGGCAAGCCTTCAAAGGGCCGGCCCGGCCCCGGCTGTTGAAAACCGACTCAAAAGCGGCTTGAGGGCGTAAGTAATATCCGAAATTTGCGGTTTTTCAGTTGCTTGTCGGCATCTTCTCAGAAAAGTTTTCAAAAAGTTTTCCACAGGAAAAACGACCCGAAAAACACCACTTATAACTCATTATAGTATTGTTTTTATTAGATATTTAGTAATTGTTTCAGAGTTTATCCGAAGGTTGTTCCATTATTTGTCCACAGGATGAGCGCCGGATCGGCGCCGGAGTCGCCAGACCACCAGCAGTACCGCAGCGTTGGTAACAGACAGGATCAGGAAGAACTCGGGAATCGACCGGCCCAGCCCACCAAGCACCACCATTCCCGCCAGGGCGCTGGCGACCATGAACAGCGCATTGATCACGTTAAGCGCGGCAATGATCCGCGCCCGCTTCGGGGCCGGGGTCTCGTGCTGGATGAAGGCATAGAGCGGCACGATAAACAGGCCACCGCAAACGCCGATGCCCACCAGGTCCACCAGTACCCTGAAATAGTCCGCATCCAGGAAAAATGTCTGCCACGACGAGGCCACGGGCGTCACGGGCACGGCAAAAAACACATCGACGCCGAACAGGGTCAGTCCCAGTGCGCCCCACGGCACCGGCACGAGGGTGATCCGGTGCCTCGTCAGACGCTCACAAAGTACCGAACCGATCGAGATCCCCATGGTGAAAAGCGCCAGCAGCAGAGTAACGACGGTCTCATCGCCGGCCAGGTTGGTCTTGGCAAAGTTCGGAAACTGCGTCAGGTAGGCCGCGCCCAGAAACCAGAACCAGGAAATCGCCAGTATGGCCAGCAATACCGGCCGACGTTCCGAGGCAACCAACATCAGATGCCAGGTTTCTGCCATTGGGCGGAAGCGGACACGGAGCTCCCGGTTGTCTTCGCCGGTGTAGGGCACCTGGCATGCTGCCAGGTAACCCAGGATTGCCATGACAATGACTCCGATGGCCGTCACCTGCGCCGCCATCTCGAATCCCATGATCAGGCCGGCAGCGATGGTCCCGAGCAGAATGGCGACAAACGTGCCCATACCGACCAGGCCATTGCCACCCACCAATTCGTCGTCCGCCAGCACCCTCGGAAGAATGGCGTATTTGACCGGGCCGAAGAACGTGGACTGGGTGCCCATCAGAAACAGCAGAAACAGCAGCCAGCCGTACCAGCCAAACCACAGGCCGATCGCTGCGAGGCCCATGATTCCGATCTCCGCCAGTTTCACCAGGCGGATAATCCGGGACATTTCATAGCGATCCGCAATCTGGCCGGCGATTCCGGAGAACAGGAAAAACGGCAGAATGAACAGGAACGCCGCCAGATTGACCACCAGGTTCACCGACAGCCCCATGACGCTGCCCGCGCTGTAGGTAATCAGCAACAGCAGGGCATTCTTGTAGAGGTTGTCGTTGAACGCTCCCGAGAACTGGGTGAGGTAGAACGGCAGAAACCGGCGTTGACCAAACAAGCGAAACTGATTGTTGGGAGGCATGGGTATTCCTGTCCTGGTGCATTCCTTGGTAGTCATTCGTCCGACTCGCACCATTCCGGTGCAAGGTGTGCGGTCAGACAATCCCGATAACGTTGCGCGGGCTCACCAGTGCGGGCCCTTGTCACTGTCTGGCACGGAATTCGCCTGTGCATAGAGTTCCATGAATTGACTTGTGTGGCCAGGACGGCTCGCCAAACATCAACAGCCTACAGGTTCCTGACCATGAGCAGTGTCGTCAGACTCTCACGGCGTAAAGACCGGCGCGGACGAACCGCCGTCATGCCGGATCTTGTCGAAAGCCACGATTTCCAGTCGGTCTACCAGCCCATACTCAGCCCGACGCACCAGAAACTGGTGGGCTACGAAGCCCTGGTCCGGATCCGGCAACGGGACGGCACACCGGTATCACCGCCCGAACTGTTTGATCAGGCCCACCACAGGGACCAGACCGCAACCCTGGACCGGCACCTTCTCAATCTCCACCTGGGTAATTTTCCGGCGGAGGATCAGTCCGCCTGGCTGTTCCTGAACATCAACCCGCACTCATGCACCCATCCGGAAACCTCCCTGGACCATCTGGCCGACCAGTGTCGGGATTTCGGAATTCCCCCCGACCGGATCGTTCTGGAACTGGTGGAAACCGCATCGGAAAATCCCGAAGCCCTGCTCCGTTTCATCGACAGGGCCCGGGAACAGGGTTTCCAGATCGCGATCGACGATTTTGGCATGGGTGACTCGAATTTCGAACGTCTCTGGCGGATCAACCCGCTGATCGTGAAGCTCGATCGCAGTCTGCTGGTGAACGCCGAGCAGAACAACCGGGCGCGGCTGCTGCTCGAGAGCCTGGTGCATATGATCCGGGAAAGCGGCAGTCTGGTGTTGCTGGAGGGTATCGAGACGCCGCAGCAGGCCCGCATTGCACTGTCCACCGAGGCGGACCTGTTGCAGGGGTTCCTCTTCGCCCGGCCAGGGGGGATATCCGAAACTACGTCGAAGGAGACCGAGTCCCGGCTGAAAGCGGTGGTGTCCCAGTCCAGCGAATGGTCGCTCAAGGACAGCCAGGATCACCAGACCTATCTCCAGCTACTGCGTTTTGAAGTTCTGGAAGCCTGCCACCTGATCGTCCGGGAGGTACCGTTTGCCACCGCCTGCCAACGCCTGCTCCGGCTCGATGGGGTCAAACGCTGTTTTGTGCTGGACCGGAACGGCATCCAGCTGGGCAACCTCGCCCGGGCGAATCCCGACCTCCAACGGGCAAGGTTCAACCCCCTGTATGAATCCGCCGGTGCCTGCTGGGCCCACCGGGAATATTTCATCAACGCCCGGGAACGACCGCAACAGGTTACCTGTTCACGGCCCTATGTCGGCCTGCCGGATGCCAGACGCACCGTTACCTTATCCACAACCCTGCCGTCGGCTTACCAGCATGAGGTTCTGTGTGTGGACATCCATCCCGACGCGGTCTTCGGGGGCCAGCTGACCTTCCCCGATATCCTGTAGCCAGGGCCCGCTCAGAAATCGTCCGCCCGCTTTGACGGCGTCGATGTCATACCGGCCGCGCCGCCACTGCCCACCGAGGCCTGGCGTTCCAGCTCCCGTTCCACCGCATTGGCGGATTTGGCGAACCGGGCAAGAAGGTTGTACAGCACCGGAATCAGAAACAGCGTCAGGGTCGTCGCGAAAACCAGCCCACCAAGAATGACCATGCCGATGGCGGCCCGGCTTTCGGCACCCGCACCGGTGGCAACCACGAGCGGCACCGCGCCGAAGATCGTGGAAATGGTGGTCATCAGCACCGGGCGGAACCGCAGAACCGCTCCCTCGAGGATGGCGTCACGAACCTCGTAACCCTTGTCCCTGAGCTGGTTGGCGAACTCAACGATGAGGATGCCGTTCTTCGCCATCAATCCCAGCAGCATGATGATGCCGATCTGACTGTAAATGTTCAGACTGATGCCGGACCAGAGCAGCGCAAACAGGGCCCCGGTAACCGCCAGTGGAACGGTCAGCATGATGATCAGGGGATGGATCCAGCTCTCGAACTGCGCCGCCAGCACCAGGAACACGATGATGAACGCCAGGCCGAAGGTAACGTAAATGGCGTTGGAGGATTCCTGGAACTCCCGGGACAGTCCCTGGTAACTCACCCGGGCCTCGGGTGGCAGGTTATCCACAGCCAGATTGTTCAGGTAGGTGAGCGCCGACCCCAGGTCGTACCCTTCCGCCAGGGACGCGCTGATCACCACCGCGGGCAGCCGGTCGATCCGGCGCAGGTCCGGATTGGCGCCGATTTCCCGGACCGACACCAGGGATTGCAGGGGGATCAGACGACCACCGTCCCGGGGCCGCAGGAAAATCTGGCCCAGGTCTTCCGGTGTGGCCCGGTCACTGTCAGCCGCCTGGACAATAACATCGTACTCCCGGCCCCGATCCAGATAGGTCGTCACCTGCCGGGAGGCGAGCATGGTCTGCAGGGTCAGCCCCACGTCCTGCACGGTGATGTCCAGGTCTGCCGCCCGTTCCCGGTCGATATTGACCCGTAACTCCGGCCGGGTCAGTTCAAAATCGGTCTCCAGGTTCAACAGTTGTGGATTGTCCTTTGCCCGCTCAACGATCTCCTGGCTCCAGCGCTGGACCGATTCGTAGTCCGGACCCGCGACCACGAACTCCACCGGCTGGCTGAAACCACGCTGGCCCAGACCAGGCGGATTGATGGCCACGGTGCGAACGCCGGAAATATCCCCGAGTTTGCGTCGGATCTCGTTGGTCACCTG
Organism: Marinobacter koreensis; assembly: GCF_023156285.1. Lineage (GTDB taxonomy): Bacteria > Pseudomonadota > Gammaproteobacteria > Pseudomonadales > Oleiphilaceae > Marinobacter > Marinobacter koreensis. Next base: position 606,266 of record NZ_JAKZAJ010000002.1, read on the forward strand.
CTGCTGTTTGATGTCTCTCTGCTCCCAGGGAACCAGCCCCATGATCATGAACGCGTTGTCTTCCTCATCCCGGAAGCCAACGATGGACAGCAGGCGGTTGGCAATGCCGTCGTCCAGATAGGGCAACAGTTTTTCTTCCGCCTTGCGGACATAGAAATCGGTGAATTCGACGGTGGAACCGCGGGGCGCCTTGGTGGGCATGATAATGACACCCCGGTCCTCGGTCGGAGCCAGCTCCTGGGGCAGTCGCGGGAAAATGGCCACCGCGGCAATCAGCCCGGCCAGACCAAGGCCAATCAGCAGTCCCGGCCGGGCGAGCGAGAAGCGCAACAGGCGGGCATAGCCCTGGGTCAACCCGTTCAGGACTTTCTCACTGGCGGCCCACAACCGGTGCCCCTCGGCGGTCTCCGGACTGTGCCTGAGCCATTTCGAGCAGAGCATTGGCGCCAGGGTCAGGGCCACCACGCTGGAAACCACCACCGCCGCCGCCAGGGTGAACCCGAATTCGGCAAACAGCCGTCCGATGTTGCCTCCCATAAAGGAGATCGGCACGAACACGGCCACCAGGGTCAGGGTGGTGGCAATCACCGCAAACGCCACCTGTTTCGCACCCCGGTAGGCGGCCAGTAGCGGTGGCTCGCCATTGTCGATGCGGCGCTGAATGTTCTCCAGCATGACGATCGCGTCGTCCACCACGAGACCGATGGCCAGGATCACCGCCAGCAGGGTCAGGACGTTGATGGAAAAGCCAAGGAATCCCAGACCGATAAAGGCGCCAATCACCGCCACCGGAATGGTCACGGCCGGAATCAGGGTCGCGCGCCAGGAGCGCAGGAACAGGAAGATCACCAGGATGACCAGGGAGACGGCAATCGCCAGGGTGGTCATTACTTCCTTGATCGATGCCCGGATAAAAATGGATTCGTCGTAGCTTTCGGCAATGGACACTTCCGGGGGCAGTGTGTCCCGGATCCGGTCGAGCTCCGCCCGAACCGCGTCGGAGACCGCCACGGTGTTGGCCTTGGACTGCCGGATAACGCCCATGCCGATGGCGGTCTGACCATTGGCCCGAAGACGGCTGACATCGGACTCTACCCCCATCTGGACGTTGGCAACGTCGTCCAGGCGCAACAGGTCATTGCCATCCCGGCGAATCACCAGGTTTCGAAACTGCTCCACGGTGGATAACCGGCCCTCTGCCCGGACGGTGAAATTACGGGTCGAGGAATCCACCGAACCCGCCGGCAATTCCACGTTGTTCGCCCGCAACGCCTGCTCCACCTCGGCCACGGTAATATCCCGGGCCGCGAGGCGCTCCCGGTCCAGCCAGATCCGGATGGCATAACGCCGCTCGCCACCAATACGCACATCTGCCACGCCATCCAGCACGGACAGGCGATCTGACAGCACCCGGTCGGCATAGTCACTCAGCTCTGCGCTGTCCCAGACCGAGCTGCGCAGGGTGATCCACATCATTGGCCGGGCGTCGGAATCGGCCTTGCGCACCACCGGTGCATCGGCCTCGTCGGGCAGCTGGTTGGCCACCCGTGAGACAGCATCCCGGACATCGTTGGCGGCAATGTCCACATCCCGGGAGAGGTTGAACTCGATGCTGGTCCGGGATTCGCCCTGCTCGGTGGAGGATTCGATGGAGCGGATGCCTTCGATGCCACTGATGGCCCCTTCGATCACCTGCGTAATCTGGGTATCCACAACCTCCGCGGCGGCCCCGGTGTAATCGGTGGAAATGGACACCACCGGGGGATCAATATCCGGGTATTCCCGGACCGGCAGGCCCATCAGGGCGGACAGGCCGAAGACAACAATCAGCAGGCTGAGGACCGTGGCGAAGACCGGCCGCTTGATGGAGATGTCGGAGAGGATCACGGATCAGGACTCCCGCGCGGGATCAAACCGGTTCGGCGGTATCGCATTGTCCCCCTCGAGGACGCGAATCCGGTCTCCGGAGCTGAGCCGGTCCTGACCGGTAACAATCACCGGATCGTCCGGTGCCAGCCCGGAGACCACTTCCACCAGACCGGGCTTGCGGGAGCCCAGCGTCACCGAGGTACGTCGGGCGACGCCATCGCGGGCCACGAACACAAAGGTCTCATCGCCCCGGACCAGGACGGCCTGTTCCGGAATGACCAGGGCCTGGCGCTGCTGCAGGGTCAGGGTGGCGGACATGAACTGGCCCGGACGCAACCGGCCTTCGGGGTTGTCGATCCTGGCCCGGACCGGCAGCGTCCGGCTCAGCTCGTCTACCCGGGTCCCCAGTTCCACCAGTTCGCCCTCGAAGGTTTCGCCCGGATAGGCCGGGGAACTGCCCCGGACCTCCTGCCCCTGGCGCACATGCCCCAGGAACCGCTCGGGTACCGAGAAGTTCAGTTCCATCTGTTCCGTGGAGTCCAGCGTGGTGATACGGGTGCCGGCGGTGATATAGGCGCCGATGGAGACATCCGAAAGCCCGACCACACCCTCGAACGGCGCCCGGATCCGGTGGTTCTCAAGGCTCACCTGGGCCGCCTGACGTTGCGCATGTGCCACATCGACGGCGGTCCGCAGTTCGTCCACCTGGGACTGGGAGATGCTGTTGTTGGAGCGCAACCGGGACGCGCGTTCCAGCTGACGGCGGGCGTCCGCCAACCGGGCCTCGATTTCCGCGATATCGGCACGGGCCTGACGATCATCCAGGCGCAGAAGCAGTTCGCCCTGTCGGACCCGGGCACCGGCCTCCAGATGGATCGCCACGACCCGGCCACTGACTTCGGTGGTCAGCCCGACCGCATCCGGGGCTTTCAGATTGCCCACTGCGTTCACCACATCCCGTACCCGTTCTTCGTGGGGCAGGAGGGTGTGCACGGCAGCGGGTGGCCGCTCCCGGCTGGCCTGGGCAGCGTCTCCCTCACTCAGATTCAGGTATACCATTGCCCCGGCAACGGCCACCGCAACCAGACACAGCGCAACCAACCACTGTTTCCACATAGGCTTTCCAGACGTTCTCTAATCGGTTTCTTCAGGTGATGTCCGGGCATGGCCGGCGCCTGAGTGAGCAAAACGCACCAGCGACATTATAGAAACCGCGACCGGCTTCCACAGCCCGGGCGAGGCGCTTTGCACGACTTTTACACTTTCAGTCCCGGAATGGCATTCGGGTGTGGACTGGTAATAGATACGTCAGGCAGGGCCCCGGCGATCAGAGTTCCGGTCGGGCCATACCGAAAAACTCACCCTGGGAGAAATCGATGCCCAATTCTTCAACCCGGGCCTGTACCTGTTCGTTATGAACAAACTCTGCCACGGTCTGGATATTCAGGCTCCGGGCAAACTGGACAATGCCCCGGGTAACGAGAAGGGCAGTCTCGTCCTCATGAATGTGGCGAATCAGACTTCCGTCGATCTTGATGAAATCGACTTCCATACTCAGGATGTGACTGAAATTGGAGTAGCCGGTCCCGAAATCGTCGATGGCGATACGGCAGCCGTAGGGACGGACCTGATCAATGAACGAGTGGATTTCGTCGTAATTTTCAATACCGTCTGATTCCAGAATCTCGAAAATGACGCGGTGACCCATTCCCGACGCCTTCAGAACGGTCAGAATCCGGTCCACGGTGGTGGGATCGGCGATATCGCCATAGGACAGGTTGATCGAGAACTCTTCGTCCCGCTCCCGGAAGATCTGGAAACACTGTTCCACCATCAGTGCCGTAATGGCGCGGTTGAGCCGGAGTTTGTAGGCAATATCAACAAACCGGCCGGCGCTGACAATATCGCCATTCGGCTCACTGATCCGCACCAGACATTCGTATTTGGTGATCCCTCCCCGCCGGTTGTCATGAATCGGCTGGAACCAGGGCACCAGGCAATTCTGGGAAATGGCCTCCTTCAGGCGATTGGCCCAGAACAGGTTGTGCTCGTAGGACTCTTCGATACCACTGTCCGGATCGTGCAGGCGTTTGTATTGCCCCTGTTCACGGGCCAGTAACACCGCCGTCTTGGCCTGACTGACCAGCTGGTCCGCGGGTGCACCGGCCTGGGGTGTCTCGCGAATCGCCATCCCGACGCTGGCATCAAGTGCCAGGGGCTGATTCTTCCACTGCACCCGCTGTTCCGACACAAGATCCCTCATGGCATCCGCCATTGTCTGGACCTCCTGCTCGGAGGAGAACTCCATCAACACCGCGAACTCATCGCCCGGCAGGCGATAAATCGATCTGACCGAACGGTATCGCTTCAATTCTGAAAACCGGGTGGCAATGGCGATCAGCACATGATCACCACACAGTGTCCCAAACAGGCTGTTAATCTGATTGAACCGATCCAGGTTCAACAACAATAATGCAGCGCCCTGGCGGGCTTTCAGATCCCTCAGGAGGCGGGCCCGGTTTGGCAGCCCGGTGAGTTCATCCGTGTAGGACGCCTGGAGTTCCCGAATCAGAACCACAATACGGTAAACCAGAAAACCACTGATCAGCAGCAGGGCGGCTACCGTGGCCAGAAGAATCTGCCGGTTGATCTGCTCCATCGGCCGCAATACTGCCATGACCTCGGCCTCCGGTACGCCCGCTCCGTAGACCATGCCACCAGCGGTGCCGGCGTAATAGAGTTCGTACCTGATCCCGGCCACATCCAACGACTGATCGGCGAGGCTCGATGGTCCATCCCCGGAGCGATCGGCCAGGGAATCGCCCAGATGCCTGGCCAGAATGGCATCGATCAGCGCCTGTTCCTGCCGGCTGTCCTCACCCTGACTGAGGCTCGACAGGTTTCGGTTATTCTGGTCATTGAGGAACGCAAAACTGTTAGGCGTTACGGTTACCTGACTGACCAGATCGATAATACTGCTCGCGTTCCACTCTGTGGTGGCCATACCCAGGAGGCGACCGTTCTGGTCAAACATCGGACTGGCAAGGGCCAACACGGCACGCTCCGTACTGAGATCAAAATACACCGGCGACCAGTAGACCTGGCCGGTCCTGGCGTCGTTCAGTTCGGGTCCATCGCCGAGGGTATGGGCATACCAGGGCGCTTCATGGTAATCAACGTAGAGGGCTTCGGTGTTCTGCCGAACCGGTTCCCGGTTATCCGGCGCCACGGTGTAATAGGGCATATAGCTGCGACCACCCTCGCCCAGTACACCCGGCTCGAACCAGAGACCTGCCGCCGATACACCCTGCAAATCCGCAAGATGTGCCTGCAGCGCCTTTTCGATGTCGGCCCGAAGCGAGGCGGTGTCCGACGCAGCCCGGTTCGCCGACAAGCGGTAAAAACTTTCTCCGATGTTGGCAAGGGTGACCGTATAGCTGACCAGGGCTTTCTGCCGCGCATCGATTCTGGCCAGCCCGGCCGACACCACTTGCCGGATTTGCTCACGACGCAACTCGGAGAGGGCGTCCTGGGAATAACTGAGGTTGAGGCGGGACAACAACAGGAGACCGGCAAGAAAAACCACGATCAGACTGGCAAGCAGCCACAGGATGACATGCCTGAGTGTGGGAGCCCTCAAAAATCGAAATGGCATTCGCTCGTCCTCTGGGCCCGTCTACCCGGTGTCTGATCAGTGTTTTGCCCGGGCAGATTGGGTGAGTAGCGCCTGGAGGGCAGTCTGGGCGTCCTCATTCCCGAGATCGATCGCCTTTCTGTACCATTGCGCGGCAAGCTCAGTGTCGGCTTCAACGCCCAGACCTGATTCGTACAGCCGACCCAGGACCAAACAGGCTTCTGCAGATTGCGGCGCTGCTCTCCTTGCCCAGGCCACGGCTTCCGGATACTGCTCGAACGCCCGGGAGATAACGGCCATATTGGCCTGCGCCCTGACATCACCTTGCTCGGCCGGTTCCAGGCAGGCCTGTTTCGCCTCTGTGAAATTCCGGATGCTGGTAAGCAGATAACAGTTGCTGCGCTCACTGGGTGCAAGTTTCGGGTTCTTGTCGGTCTGCCCCGACGTCGCCCTGTGCTGCCTGACGCGTTGGGCAAAATCACGGACCTGCTGCGGGCAGGAGTATTGATAGCCGGCCCGGTAGGTCTCCAGCGAAGCCTCGGTCGGCGGTTTGCTGTCGTACTTTCGGGCCACAGCTTCGCAACGTCTTGCCCGCTCCTGCCTGACGTCGTTGACCAGGGCGGCCCGCGACCGATCACCTTCATGGGCGCGAAGGTAATCCGTCAGCGGGTCGATGTAAGGCTGGTTGAACAGGGAATTCCGTTCCGCCTCGAGGGTGATCATGGTTTTATCAGTGCCAGCGGTCCGATCCGTCGGCTCCGAAGAAGGCCCGGCGGTCGAAGCCGGCTCAAAGGTGGCACAACCCGACATCAGCAGCGCAAGCGCCACCACCAGGCAGCCCGGATGGAGGTGAAATTTTCGGTGATCAGAACCTGAGGCCATGGTGTCGGTTACCAATGCAAACACTGCTGGAAATTGTGCATTCAGACCATCGGCCCAACTCGCGCCGGTAATCTGTTCGTGCGTCCTGCGCAGCCCTGAGATCCCCGGCCAACGATTCGCCAGCACCATCGCCTCGAAACTGATTCTCTCCCTGCAACGTCGTCTGTTCAGTGGGCTCGGACAGGCCGGAACCTCACCAGGTCAGCAACCACGATACCGTGATTGTTTCAGATATGCCCACATAAGCTCAAGGCTGCCTTTCGCAGGGACGCCACGACAGTCCGTTACTGCTTCTGGATCACCAGCACCAGTTCACCGACATCGACACCCCATTTACTCATGGTCGTCTGGTTGATCACGGTTCCCGGGGCCACCAGATACATCCAGTCGTCCATACGCAGGTCAATGGTGCCATCGCCGTAGGCCACCCTCAGGACATAGTTCATATTGATGGCGTTGCCCTGCCAGCGCATGGTTCCCGGTTCCACCACATCCCCGGCGTTGGCACGGTACCCCTCATCGTTGGGCGTCAGCGTCCAGACCCGTTTCTGGATCTCACCATCGCTGAACCGGAACACCTCGTTCAGGGTTCCCACACCATTGCTGTCCCACGAGGCCTCGATGTCTGCGTCAAAGGTCCGGATGACTTTCCCCGAGAAATTTTTCACCACACCACGGGCAGACAGGGTGCCCTGGAAAAACTGCTGGGGCACCAGCGTTGGGGTGCGCCCCCGGTAATCGTCGAGCGACGGAGACGCACAACCGCTCAGGATCGCCACCGCAAAAGACAGACACACCAGCGTTTTCAGCTCAGATTTCCATGCTCGAACCGCAGACCTTTGCATGATGTTTTCACTCCCCGATTGTCGCGTTGGTCGGAACAGACTCCACAGTGCATACGCTGGGCGCTGGCGCTTCGATCAGACGAGTACGGCCGTCAGAGTCTGGTGTCGTCATTTCGGCCAATTGTCTTTGGTGACAGACCGACCGGTGCTTTTCGTCAATGGCAGACCGTGGGGATTGGCGTAAAACAAAAAGCATTGGAGGACCACCTCCCGCGGAATTCATCACAGATAATCGTTACCGAGGATTCGTTATGCCGGTTTACAAGGCGCCCTTGCGCGACATGAAATTTCTGCTCAACGAAGTGTTCAACTACCCCGGGCATTACGCGTCCCTGGAGAGCGGCGCGAACGCGACGCCGGACATTGTCGATGCCATTCTCTCCGAGTGCGGCCGCTTCTGCGAGGAAGTCCTGAGCCCGCTGTACCAGTCCGGCGACGAGGAAGGCTGCAAACTCGAGAACGGCGAAGTCACCACGCCCGCCGGCTACAAGGATGCGTACAACCAGTACATGATGGGTGGCTGGCAGGGTCTGTCGGCGCCAGAAGAATACGGTGGCCAGGGCCTGCCGGCCTCCATGGGCCTGTTCAAACAGGAAATGATGGGTACCGCCAACTGGCCCTTCTCCATGTATCCGGGCCTCTCGCTGGGGGCAATGAACACGATTTATCTGCACGGCAGTGAAGACCAGAAACAGACCTACCTGGTCCCGCTGACCGAAGGTCGCTGGGGGGGCACCATGTGTCTCACCGAGCCCCAGTGCGGCACAGACCTGGGCCAGGTGAAAACCAGAGCGGAACCCCAGGAAGACGGCAGCTACCGGGTCACCGGCACCAAGATTTTCATTTCGTCCGGGGAACACGACCTGACTGAAAACATCGTCCACATCGTGCTGGCCCGCCTTCCGGATGCCCCCAAGGGGACCCGGGGTATCAGCCTGTTCATCGTGCCCAAGTTCCTGCCCAACGAGGACGGCGGCGTGGGTGAGCGTAACGGCGTGACCTGCGGCAGCCTTGAGAAAAAAATGGGCATCAAGGCCTCCGCCACCTGCGTGATGAACTTCGACGACGCCAAGGGCTTCCTGATCGGTCCGAAGAACCAGGGCCTGGAGTGCATGTTCACCTTCATGAACACGGCCCGGATCGGCACCGCGATCCAGGGCGTTGGTCCGGCCGAGCTGTCCTACCAGTGGGCGCTGGACTATGCCCGGGAGCGTCGCTCCATGCGGGCACTGTCCGGCAAAAAGGACCCGGATCAGGTGGCCGATTCCATTCTCCACCACGCCGACGTCCGCCGGATGCTGCTGACCCAGAAGGCCGTGGCCGAGGGTGGCCGGGCCATGCTGTATTACGCCGCCCGGCTGGCCGACCATATGGTGGAGGGTCACACCCAGGGCGATGACAAGAAGGTCGAGAAATACGACGACAAACTGGGCTTCCTCACCCCCATCCTGAAAGGCTTCCTGACCGAGCTTGGCTACGAGTGCACGAACCTGGGCATGCAGGTATTCGGTGGCCACGGCTATATCCGCGAGCATGGAATGGAACAGATCGTCCGGGATACCCGCATCGCCACACTGTACGAGGGCACCACCGGTATCCAGGCGCTGGATCTTCTGGGACGGAAAGTATTGCTGATGACCCAGGGTGGCGCAGTCCGTGACTTTACCCTCAAGATTGCCAATTTCGCCCGCAAGCATGTGGCGGACAAGCGTTTACGCTCGTACTCGGTGGAACTGCTCAAGCTCACCGCTCAGTGGAACGTCCTGACCATGCGCCTGATGCTGGCCGCCCGCAAGGACCGCGACCTGGTCAGCGCCGCCTCTAACGATTTCCTGATGTACAGCGGCTACGTCACCATGGCGTTCATGTGGTTGCGCCAGTCCGCCGTGGCTGTGGATAAACTCGATAACGGCGGTGAGCAATCCGAAGATTTCTATCGGGCCAAACTGGCCACTGCCGAGTTCTATTTCGAACGCCTGCTGCCGCGGGCCCAGACCCACGCCACCAGCATGCTCAGCCCGGCGAAAAATCTGATGCAGATCGAGCCGGATCAGATGGCCTTCACCGATTGACCCACCGGTGAGTTTTGCCCCGGAGGATTCACCTCCGGGGATTTTTCCTTGAAATTGACGCGGACAACCCCATACTCACACTGCCTTTCCGGTATACCTTCATTAACTCTCTGAGGTGAAAGGGAAATACAGAGATAAGAACCAATCATACGGAACATAAAAGAAGGAGGTTCGAATATGGAAACTCGTACTGACGACTTTTATCCGACCCGCCTGGAACGCCCGACACCGAGCTTCGAACGCAAGGACCCTGTGGTTCACAGCACCGACGAAGATCGCCGGGACGGTCCGCTCAGCGAAGCCGAGCTGGCGCAATACGAACGCGACGGCTTCCTGGTGTTCAACAACTTCCTTGATCCGGCCACCGTCCGCCAATTCCGGGACGATCTCAGTGCCTACGAAGACGACGACCGCATTCTCCGCTCCGAGGGCACCATCACAGAACCGGGCAAACAGGAAATCCGCTCGATTTTCGGCATTCATGAACTGTCTGACCGATTCGACCGGCTCACCCGTGATCCGAAGATCCTGGCCATGGTGCGCCAGCTGCTCGGCAGCGATGCCTATATCCACCAGTCGCGGATCAATTTCAAACCCGGGTTTCATGGCAAGGGTTTCGACTGGCACTCCGATTTCGAAACCTGGCACGCGGAAGATGGTATGCCCAGGATGCGCGCGGTGAGCTTCTCCATCGCCCTGACCGACAATACGCCATTCAATGGGCCGCTGATGTTGATTCCGGGCTCCCACAAGCGTTTTGTGCCCTGCGTCGGCCGCACGCCGGAGGACAACTATCAGTCATCCCTGAAAAAGCAGGAACTCGGTGTACCCAATGACCAGGATCTGGCGCGCCTGGCGGATGAACACGGTATCAAGGCACCCACCGGGCCAGCCGGTTCCCTGATTATCTTCGAGTGCAACACCCTGCACGCGTCCAACGCCAACATGTCGCCCTGGCCAAGGAGCAATCTGTTCTTTGTCTACAACAGTGTGGAAAACCAGCTGGAGGCACCATTCTGTGGCAACAAGCCACGGCCGGAATTCCTTGGTAACCGGACCAATACCGAGGCACTCACCCCCTTCGAGAGGAACCATTTCCAGCGGACCGGTTAAACTCGGTTGAAGGGCCCCGTCCTGAAATAGTTTTAAAGCGATTTCAGGACGGGCCAGAACGGAAACATTCTGGAAACGGGCATAGGACTCGTTAGAACTCGTCAGACACAGTGGCGGAAAGATTCCGGACACGGCGGTTACGATACAGCATGGCACCGATGGCGGACGCAACAACAAAACCGGCAGCCCCCAAAAGCACCGGATAGTGATTGGCGTTGCCGAACCCCGCTCCGGCCAGGGCAAACACCAGCATCTGGGGAATGTACCCCAGGGCACTGCCGGCCAGGAAGGGAAAAGCCCGGATGCCGGAGGCTCCGCCCACCAGATTGGTCAGCAGGTTACTGCCCACCGGTAACAGGCGGATGAGCATAATTTTCAGCAGGGGATCGTCGATCACCGCCCGGTCAAACGCAGCCATTCGACGCCCGAAACGGCGGGTCAGGGTCGGCCGCAGCAGCAGGCGAGCGGTATAGAAACAGGCGGCGGCGCCCAGCGTGGTGGCCAGGGTGGAAAACACCGTTCCCAGGGACACCCCCATTGCAAACCCACAGATAAAGGCCAGCAACTGACGGGGGGCACCCAGGGCGGTATATACGCCCCCGGCCAGGGCAATCAACAGGTACCCGGTCACCCCGTGTTCGTTGAGGTAACGGGAAAGTTGCTGCTGGTCTGCCAGAACATCCAGCCAGCCCTGGCTGATGGCAAAAGCGCCCACTCCCGCCACCAGGAGAAACAGAACGGGTTTGACCCAACGTTTCATATCACGAATGCCCGGTTTCCTGATGTTCGCTGATGCGGATCACCGGGGTTCGGCGGGTCAGCCACATGACCCCCAGCAGATCTACCAGACCGACCCAGGCACGGTTCCAGGCGTTGTATTTGGAGACGCCCTGTTCCCGAGGCCGATGGTTGACTTCGACGACCTCAACGGTGCCACCCAGTGCCCGCACCAGCGCGGGGATAAAACGATGGCCGTGATTGAACCAGGGAAAATTCAGGAAGGTTTCCCTGGGCAACAGTTTCAGTCCGCAACCGGTATCGGGAACCCCATCGTGGAGCAGGGCATCGCGGACCCGATTTGCCACCCGTGACTGGAAGCGCTTCCAGGAGGTGTCCTTGCGGTTTTTCCGATAGCCGGCCACCACATAGTCACGTGCTTCGATGGTATCGGCTTTGGCCAGCATCGCAGGAATATCCGCCGGATCGTTCTGGCCATCACCATCGATGGTGACAATGAGTTCGCCCCGGGCGTAACGGACGCCGGTTTTCACCGCAGCGCTCTGGCCCCGGTTCTGGGCGTGCCGTACGGCCTGCAAAGGACAATCAAGCGATTTTGCAGTGGACATGGCCACTTCCAGGGTCTGGTCAGTGCTGCCGTCGTCGACGACCACAATCTCGAACCCGGGATAGTCCTTCAGTGCCGCATGAATTTCGGTGATCAGCTTGGCGATGCTGTCCGCTTCGTTCATGACGGGGATGACGACGGAAAAGGATTTACCTGGGCCCATTATGATGTGACCTAGCCTTGAAGGTTCTCGGCCGGCAAAGGAAACCGGCCATGCTATTTACCAATACAGAAACTGGAGAAAATTTTACCAAGCAGCTCATCCGGTGTCAGGTGACCGGTGATTTCACCCAGCGCATCCTGGGCGCTGCGAAGGTCCTCTGCCAGCAATTCTCCTGCGCCAAATCCCTCCAGTTGCGCCTGCCCCTGACGGAGCGAGTCCTGCGCCCGTTCCAGTGCATCCAGATGGCGGCGCCGGGCCAGGAAGCCACCTTCGGTGGTGGTGACAAACCCCATACACTGCTTCAGGTGATCCCTGAGAACCTCCAGCCCCTCGGCCGATTTGGCCGCCAGGCGAATCACCGGTGCGGCCTGGTGGGGTTCGGAAGCAATGCCCACCGGCTCACCGGAGAGGTCGACCTTGTTGCGAATGACGGTAATTGGCGCCCCCACGGGCAGGCGATCGATGAAATCCGGCCAGATATCATGGGGTTCGGTCTTGTCCGTGGTAGTCGCATCCACCATCAGGAGGATGCGGTCGGCACCGCGGATTTCATCCCAGGCCCGGGCGATCCCGATCTGCTCCACCTCATCGGGACTGTCCCGCAGACCGGCGGTATCAATGATGTGCAACGGCATGCCATCAATGTGAATATGTTCCCTGAGGACATCGCGGGTAGTGCCCTCAATGGCTGTGACAATGGCAGCCTCACGACCGGCCAGGGCATTGAGAAGGCTGGATTTTCCAGCATTGGGCCGACCTGCGATCACCACTTTCATACCGTCCCGCAGAATGGTGCCCTGCTGGGCTTCCTGGAGGATCGTTCCAACCTGTTCAATCAGATCCTTCAGGTCTGCCGCGACTTTGCCATCGGCGAGAAAATCGATCTCTTCCTCTGGAAAATCGATCGCCGCTTCCACGTAGATCCGGAGATGCGTCACAGCTTCAACCAACGCATCAATCCGACGGGAGAACACACCCTGCATCGATCGTACCGCACACCGGGCGGCCTGCTCCGAACTGCTCTCGATCAGATCGGCAATAGCCTCGGCCTGCGCCAGGTCCAGTTTGTCGTTCAGGAACGCCCGCTCGGAAAATTCCCCGGGGCGGGCGAGGCGGGCACCCAGGCTGCACACTTCCCGAAGCAGGAGGTCAAGAATGACGGTGCCACCGTGGCCCTGTAACTCGAACACGTCCTCGCCGGTAAAGGAGTGCGGGTTCGGGAAAAACAGCCCGATGCCCTCGTCAATCAGTGCGCCCCGGGAATCCTGGAAGGGACCGTAGTGGGCATAGCGGGGACGGGGCTGGAAACCAAGCATGGTTTCAGCGATTGCCCGGGCCTCAGGGCCGGACACACGAACGATACCGACGCCGGCCTGGCCCGGAGCGGTGGCAATTGCAGCAATGGTATCGGTGGTGTGTTGCATGGCAGTCGCTTTCCTTTGAAATGACAGAGGCTCCCGGAAGGAGCCTCTGTCGGATCAGCATTCAGGCATGAGCCGGGTCAGCTCTTCCTGGCTGCCGTTTCCGCCTCGATCTTGCGGGTAATGTAGTACTGCTGGGTGATCGACAGAATGTTGTTGGTCAGCCAGTACAGTACCAGACCCGCCGGGAACCACAGGAAGAAGACGGTAAAGACCAGAGGCATCAGCTTCATGATCTTGGCCTGCATCGGATCCGGTGGTGTCGGATTCAGATGGGTCTGCAGGAACATGCTCGCACCCATCAGAATTGGCAGTATGAAATACGGGTCCATCTGTGACAGATCGTGGATCCACAGGATGAACGGTGCATGTCGCAACTGAACACTCTCAAACAGTACCCAGTACAGGGAGATGAAGACCGGCATCTGCACGAGGATCGGGAGGCAGCCGCCCAGCGGATTGATTTTTTCCCGCTTGTAGAGCGCCATCATCTCCTGCGACATTCGCTGACGATCGTCGCCGTAGAGCTCCTTCAGGCGGGTAAGCTGAGGTGCCACTGCCCGCATCTTCGCCATTGACCGGTAACTGGTGGCGGACAGATGGAAGAACAGCGCCTTGACACAGACCGTCAGGAGAATGATTGATACGCCCCAGTTGCCGAGCAGGCCATGGAACCACTGGAGGACGTAGAAAAGCGGCAGGGAGATAAAGAACAGCCAGCCGAAATCAACGGTACGGTCGAGGTTCGGAGCAACGGTCTCAAGACGGTCGATGATTTTGGGCCCGACATAGATATTGCCACCGACCTCGGCGGTTTCTCCAGGCGCGACTTCGGTTGCCGGGTAAACAAAGCCCATGACATTCAGATTGCCACGATGCGTGCTCTGGAACTGGGCAGGAACGTCTTTCGTCGGAATCCAGGCGCTCAGGAAGTAATGCTGGAGAAACGCCATCCAGCCGCCATTGACCGTTCGATTGATCTTGGTGTCCTTCAGATCGTCGAGGCTGTGCTTTTCATAGGGATCTTCCGGCGAGCTGAGCACCAGTCCCAGAAACGAGCGAATCCCCATGCTGGTCTGTGCGGTGGGATCCGGAGACTGATCGCGAACGATCTTGCCGGTGAAGTTCGCTTTCCAGGGCTGGTCGGTGGTGTTGTCAATCAGGTACCGAACACCGATTTCGTAGCTGTCCCGCTGGAACTGATAGCGCTTGGTGATTTTGACGCCATTGTCGGCTACGAATGTAAGGTCGACCGTCAGTTGATCGGTACCGTCCTCGAGCTGGTAGCTGGTGGCCCGGCTCTGGTAGACCGGGGCTTGGCCATTACGCTGGCTGTCCGGTCCGTCCTGGCCAATCAGACCACTTTCCAGAACGTAGGTACGCTCCTGGGTATTGTTCAGAAGCTTCAGCGACGCTTTGCTGTTCAGGGACTTGGAGTAGTTGAGCAGGGAAGCCTGAACCAGGTTGCCACTCACGCGATCGATTTTGAGGTCATAAACGTCGGTGCGAACGGTGATGTAACGGTTTTCAACCTGATTGCCATCAGTTGCAGCCGGTGCGTTGGACTGATGGGTTTCCGGCGTGGTCAGTTCTTCGCCGGTTGCCGTGCCCGAATTGTCCCCGGGCAGCTGCATGCCGTCGGTACCACTGTGCGAAGCAGAACCGTCTGCTTGTGACACCTGTGCCGTTTCGGTCGGCTGGGGCGCCTGGTGATAATCCTCGTTCCAGGCCAGCACCATCAGATAACTGACAATCGCCAGGCCGGCAAACAATACAATGCGTTTAATATCCATAGGATTACTGTCTGGTCTGGGGGGTTTGAGTGAAACGCTCAGTGCCTGGAACCGGATCGTAGCCGCCTTCACTCCAGGGATGACACCTGCCCAGACGCCGGACAGTCAGATAGGAGCCTTTCAGTGCTCCGTGATGACTGATGGCCTCAACGGCGTATTGCGAACAGGTGGGATAATGGCGGCAGTGACTCGCCATCATGGGACTGATTGCGTACTGATAGAAGCGAATGGGCAGAAGCAATAATTTGCGCATTACCCTGTTCCTCTACCGGCAGGCTGTGACTCAGCTGCACGGGATGGCGATGATTGGTGGTACTTTTTTTTCAGGCGGCGCCAGAGATCATTCAGGATGCTCTGGAGGGTCGGATTATCGAGAGAGGCCAGTCCCTGTCTTCCAAGGAGCACAATATCCACGCCTGGGAGGTCGTTCTGGTGTCTGAACGTCTCCCTGACCTGCCGTTTGACCCGATTTCTCTGGACCGCAAGTTTGAGGTTCCGTTTTGAGAACACCAAACCGACCCTGGCATGACCGAGATCATTCGGTGTAGCCAGGATCAGAAAGTTCCGGTGCGGAACCTTCAGCTTAACGTCGTCGAAGACTTTGCTGTAATCCGCAGGCCGTAACAGACGGTGTGATTTCGGAAAACCCAAAGCCTTCATCAGGCGAACAGGGCTTACGCGGACAGACGTGCGCGACCCTTGGCACGGCGACGGGACAGCACCTTCCGGCCGTTGGCAGTGGCCATACGGGCACGGAAACCGTGGACGCGCTTACGCTTCAGGACGCTCGGTTGAAACGTTCTTTTCATGGTGACGATCTCACAATTCAAAGTTGGGAATTCAGTAACTGGCTGGAAAATGTACAGCCAAAACAGGAGCGGCATTCTATGCAACTGGCGGGGAAAATTCAATGGTTATTGGCAGTGTCGGGTCGGATTTTGTCGGTGTTGGCGTGGATCGCTCGACACTAACAAATTCAATAAGTCTTTTATGAATTCTTTAAGGATTTATTATTACTGTTATTAGGCCCGACCTTTTCTGTGGAAAACCGGATTTTAGTCCGATTAATCAATAACGTGTACCGTTGACAAGGGTTTTGAAAAGACCGCGTGAGCCCTGTGGACGAAGGCCTTACGAAATGTGGGAAAGTGGCGATCGTATCTGAATCCTGAGTTGTCCACGGATCCGTCCCGCGGTTTCACACAGGCTTGAAGGCGGTCTGTACACACAGGGGTGTGGGTAACTCATCGAGAAAGAATTTCCTGTACACAAGGCTGTCAGTAAGTCTGTAACGTTATGGTTTTAAAATAAATAAATTTCCACAGGCTGTTCATGACTCCGGATTCGGGCTTTCACTGCCAGGCCGGCTCGGGGTAGAATCCGAGGTCTTCTCTTGCTGCCGGAGCGTCGTTGTCCGGTACTAAGACTTTTCAGTGAATTCGGGAGTGGGCGGTCGTGCCGAACAGCGTGTGGCATCAATGTCTTGACGTACTCCGGGACGAGTTTCCCGCACAGCAGTTCAACACCTGGTTGCGTCCCTTGCAGTCGGATCACCGTGACGGGCAGCTGGTGTTGTTCGCCCCAAACCGGTTTGTCATGGACTGGGTGAACGAGAAATACCTGAGACGGATCGAGGAAGTACTGAAAGATCTGAACGGGGGTCAGGCGCCACGGGTCAATATGAAGGTCGGGTCCGCTCCCCGGGAAGAAGCGCCGGTGAGTCGTTCGCGCGATCCCCGGCCATCGACAGGAAGCCTTCGGGACGAGACGGGTGGCCAGGTCACGGAGGAAGAAAAAGGCGTTGCCGCAACGGTGGCGGGCAACTCAACGGTTCGCCCCAAAAGCGGAGGCGATCGCAGGGAGGTTCAGGTTGAGGGAGATATCAAGCATCAGAGCTTCCTGAACGAAGGCTTCACCTTTGAAACGTTCGTCGAGGGTAAATCGAACCAGCTGGCGCGGGCCGCGTCCATGCAGGTGGCGGAAAATCCCGGCGGGGCCTACAACCCTCTGTTTCTCTATGGTGGTGTCGGCCTGGGTAAGACGCACCTTATGCATGCGATCGGCAATGAAATTGTCCGGCGCAATCCCCGTGCGAAGGTGGCGTACCTGCGATCCGAGCGTTTCGTGGCCGATATGGTCAAGGCGCTGCAACTGAACGCGATCAATGAATTCAAGCGGTACTACCGGTCGGTGGATGCGTTGCTGATCGATGATATCCAGTTCTTCGCCCGCAAGGAGCGGTCCCAGGAAGAATTTTTCCACACCTTCAACGCGCTGCTGGAGGGTGGTCAACAGGTCATCGTTACCTGTGACCGGTTCCCGAAAGAGATTTCCGATATGGAGGAACGGCTCAAGTCACGTTTCGGCTGGGGGCTGACGGTGATGGTGGAGCCGCCGGAGCTGGAAACCCGGGTCGCCATCCTGATGAAAAAGGCGGAACAGGCGAATGTGAAGCTCAGCAGCGAAGCGGCGTTCTTCATCGCCCAGAAAATCCGGTCCAATGTTCGTGAGCTAGAAGGAGCGCTACGTCTGGTGATAGCGAATGCTCACTTCACAGGGTCTGAAATTACCCCCTCGTTTATCCGGGAAAGTCTCAAGGATCTTCTGGCACTGCACGAAAAGCAGGTGAGCATCGACAACATTCAGAGAACCGTGGCGGAATACTACAAGATCAAGGTTGCCGATCTGCTGTCCAAGCGCCGTACCCGTACTGTTACGAGGCCGAGACAGGTCGCGATGTCGTTGTCCAAGGAGCTGACCAACCACAGCCTGCCGGAAATCGGTGACGCCTTCGGTGGCCGGGACCATACGACGGTTCTCCATGCCTGCAAGAAGATTTTGGAGTTGCAGGAGACCGATCCGGGCATCCGAGAGGATTATCAGAATTTTATGAGACTGCTGACCACCTGATGCGGGGCGTTGGCTGCTACATTCATCCTTCCAATCCACAGATAGAAGAAAGCTGAGTGCCATGAAACTGACGATCAGCCGTGAATCCCTGCTCACGCCTCTGCAAAGCATTGCCGGGGTGGTTGAGAAAAAACAGACAATGCCCGTGCTGTCCAACGTATTGTTGGTGGCCGAGGACAACACACTGACCATGACCGGTACCAATATGGAAGTCGAGCTGGTCGGTCGGGTCACCCCGGTCCACGTGGATCAACCGGGGCGCATTACCGTGCCTGCCCGAAAGCTCGCGGATATCTGTCGGGCCCTGGGTGACGAGGCACCGATCGAGCTCTCGGTAGAGGGAGACCGGATGCACCTGCGGTCCGGGAACAGTCATTTCACCCTGTCCACGCTGCCCGCCGAACATTTTCCCAATGTGGAAGACGAAGACGAGAGTTTCCGGCTTGAGCTGCCGCAAAAGGAACTGGGCCGGATGCTCGATGCCACGGCTTTTGCGATGGCCCAGCAGGATGTCCGTTATTATCTGAACGGTCTGCTTCTGGAAGTATCGTCCGATCACGTTCGCACAGTGGCCACAGACGGGCACCGTCTGGCAATGGCACACCTGGAACTGGCGACCAACTGTCCCGAGCTTCGGCAGGTGATTGTGCCGCGGAAAGGGGTACTGGAGCTCGCCCGCCTGTTGGACGATGTCGAAACGCCGGTAACGCTGGTGATCGGGGACAATCACCTTCGGGCGACGGTGGGTGCCTACACCTTTACCTCGAAGCTGATCGAAGGCAAATTCCCGGACTACAACCGGGTTATCCCCCGTGGTGGCGACAAGGTGGTTCTGGCAGATCGGGCAACGCTGAAGAACACCCTGCAGCGTGCGGGCATTCTGTCGCACGAAAATATCCGGGGGGTGCGGCTGAACCTGTCGCCTAACCAGCTGGAAGTGTTTGCCAACAACCCGGACCAGGAACAGGCCGAAGACGCGCTCCCGGTGGAGTATCAGGGCGAATCACTGCAGATCGGGTTTAATGTAGGCTACCTGGTGGATGTGATGAACGCACTGGACGATGACCAGGTGAAGCTGACGCTGTCCAACCCGAACAGCAGTGCGTTGATTGAGTCGGAAAACGATAACCGGTGTCTGTACGTGGTCATGCCGATGCGGCTGTAGCCGATCGGACAGGGACCGGATACGGGAGAGAGAACACCATGGGTACTGTGACGAATGGAATCAAAGGGGCGTTCCGGATTGGCCAGACGTTGTCGGTCCTCGGGCGCACGGGGCTGAACTGGGTCCGGGGTGATCGGCCCCCTGCCCCGCGTTTGCTGCGTCAGACGTTTGAATCGCTCGGCGCTACCTATATCAAGCTGGGTCAATTCATTGCCAGTTCTCCCACCTTTTTTCCCAAGGAATACGTGGAAGAATTCCAGTACTGTCTGGACAGAACCCCGAGCCTGCCTTACGGCGTGATCAAGAAAATCATCCGGGACGAACTCGGTCGGCCGATTGAGTCGGTGTTCTCGGAAATTGATCCCGTGGCGCTGGCGTCCGCGTCGATTGCCCAGGTGCACGCGGCCCGGCTGGTCACCGGGGAAGAAGTGGTGATCAAGGTCCAGAAGCCCGGTGTCGAGAACATTCTTCTGACCGACCTCAATTTCCTGTATCTGTCTTCACGGATTCTGGAAACCCTGGCTCCGAAGCTGTCCTGGACGTCGTTGTCCGGCATTGTTGAGGAAATCCAGCGGACCATGATGGAAGAATGTGATTTCATCAAGGAGGCAAACAACCTCAAGGTATTCCGGGCGTTTCTCCACAATACCCATAATGAAGAAGCCACCTGCCCCCGGGTGTACGAACATTGCAGTACCCGCCGGATTCTGACGATGGAGCGCTTTCACGGCGTTCCGTTGACGGATCTGGAGAGTATCCGGGGCTATGCGCGTGATCCCGAGCATACGCTGATCACTGCAATGAACACCTGGTTTGCCAGCCTGACCCAATGTGAATTTTTCCACGCGGACGTACACGCCGGAAATCTGATGGTACTCAAGGATGGCCGGGTTGGTTTTATCGATTTCGGCATTGTGGGCAGAATCAAACCGGATACCTGGCAGGCGGTCAGTGATTTCATTTCTGCGATCATGGTCGGGAACTTCGAAGGAATGGCCGACGCCATGGTCCGGATCGGCGTGACGCGGCAGACTGTAAAGGTTGGCGATCTTGCCGGTGATTTGCGGCGACTCTATCAGCAGATGGATAAGATGGTGCCGGACCAGGTGCCTTATGAAGCGGAACAGGCCGAGGATGATGTAAACAACATCCTGATGGACATGGTAAAGGTTGGCGAAAGCCATGGTCTGCACTTCCCGAGGGAGTTTGCCCTGTTGCTGAAGCAGTTCCTGTACTTTGACCGTTACGTCCACATCCTCGCCCCTGAAATGGATGTGTTTATGGACGAACGGCTGAACATGCTGCACTGAGGATTCGGTCGCCTTAAACGCACAGGTTTTGTACACTAAGACAGCGCCGGGGAATGGTCCCCGGCGCTGTTTTTCGTTCTGTCCGTTGCCCTCCCCTGGAATGCCAATTTCTGTATGGCTCTTGTAAGACTCCAGACTGAAGATTTCCGAAATCTGTCACCGGATCCGGTGACGTTCTCGCCGTCTTTTAACCTTTTATACGGTGCCAACGGGAGCGGCAAGACCAGTATTCTGGAGGCCATCGGTTATCTTGGTCTTGGTCGTTCCTTTCGGGTAAGTCGACACAAGGCCGTGGTTCGCCACGGGCAGACACGGTTTACGGTTTTCGGTGGACTGGATCGCGGTAACAGTGACGCTGAAGGCTGGCATTCAGAGAGTGCAGGGCTGAGCCACCGCCTCGGGATTGCCCGCGATGTCACGCTCAAAGAAACAGTGTTACGTGTTGACGGCGAGAACGTGCGAAGCCTTTCCCGACTGGCGAAACACCTGCCTGTTTCTGTGATCGATCCCGGCGTTTTCGATATCGTCGCAGGTGGCCCCGGGAAACGAAGACAGTTCCTCGATTGGGCAGTGTTCCACGTGGAACCTTCTTTTGCCTCGATCTGGCAACAGTGTCAGAGAGTCACGTCACAGCGGAATCAGACGCTGAGAAATGGTAGACTGGACGAATCCCTGTTACGTGTCTGGGACAGCCAATATGCGCAGCTCAGTGAACAGTTGAGTGAGCACCGGCAAGACACCTTTGACCAGTTCGCCAGGGCGTTTGAGCGTCTGGTCGATGAAGTCGATGTTCCGTGGACCCGCGGTCTGAAACTGGAATTCTTTCCGGGCTGGGACCGATCACAATCTCTGCCTGAGATTTTGATGAGTCATCGTGAGCAGGAATTTAAAATTGGGCATACGTTGTATGGACCCAACAGAGCGGACATTCGCCTGAAGTTTCAGGGCCGTCCCGTCGCC
The DNA here is from genome assembly GCF_023156285.1 of Marinobacter koreensis. Lineage (GTDB taxonomy): Bacteria > Pseudomonadota > Gammaproteobacteria > Pseudomonadales > Oleiphilaceae > Marinobacter > Marinobacter koreensis. Next base: position 627,748 of record NZ_JAKZAJ010000002.1, read on the forward strand.
GAAACATTTTCCCGAGGCCAGCAGAAAACACTGGTGATTTTGATGAAAATCGCGCAGGGCATGGTTCTCAGTGGATTGGGTCGACAGGTCACGTTTTTACTCGACGACATCAACGCCGAACTGGACATGGGCCACCGGGCCATGTTGGCGCAGAAACTTCGGTCGCTCGGCAGCCAGGTCTTCATCACTTCGATTGAACACCCGGCACCAGAGTCTCTCTGGGGAATGGGCGACGTACCGGAATACAGAATGTTCCACGTGGAACATGGCAAATTGACGGAAGAATAAACCGGCTTCGCCGGGCCTGATAATGTCAGGACCCAGGGCGCCTACCGGTCACTACCCTTCAGGAGTCACCGAATGAGTGAACAGAACTACAACTCCTCCAGTATCAAGGTTCTCAAGGGCCTGGATGCGGTGCGTAAGCGGCCCGGCATGTACATCGGCGATACCGATGACGGCACCGGCCTTCATCACATGGTTTTCGAGCTGGTAGATAACTCCATCGACGAAGCGCTCGCGGGCTATTGTTCCGAAATCGGAGTGGTTATTCATCCGGATGAGTCGGTTTCTGTCAGGGATAATGGTCGGGGAATCCCCACAGACCTCCACGAGGAAGAAGGTGTCTCTGCAGCAGAGGTCATCATGACCGTCCTGCACGCGGGAGGTAAATTTGACGACAACACCTACAAGGTGTCCGGTGGTCTGCACGGTGTGGGCGTCTCGGTGGTGAATGCCCTCTCCTCAGTCCTGACCCTGACCATTCGTCGTGATGGCAAGGTCTGGGAACAATCCTATTCCCACGGTGTGCCCAACGCTCCGTTATCCGTCGTCGGTGATACCGACGCCTCCGGTACCAAGGTTCACTTCATTCCCTCGGAAGAAACCTTCTCGAACATCAAATTCCATTACGACATTCTTGCCAAACGTCTGCGTGAACTGGCGTTCCTGAATAGCGGTGTCCGCATTCGCCTCACGGACGAGCGCTCCGGCAAGGAAGAGGTCTTCGAATACGAAGGGGGTCTCCGGGCTTTCGTAGAGCATCTGAACACCAGCAAAACCCCGATCAACCGGGTATTCCATTTTACCCGGGAACGGGAAGACGGGATTGCCGTGGAAGTGGCGATGCAGTGGAACGATGCGTTCCAGGAGAACATCTACTGCTTCACCAATAACATTCCCCAGCGGGATGGCGGTACTCACCTTGCCGGTTTCCGCGCTGCCCTGACCCGCTCCCTGAACAACTACATTGACCACGAGGGCCTGGGTAAAAAGGCCAAAGTGGCGACGTCCGGGGATGATGCGCGGGAAGGCCTGACGGCTATCATCAGCGTCAAGGTGCCGGATCCGAAATTCTCGTCCCAGACCAAGGACAAGCTGGTTTCCTCCGAGGTAAAAACCGCTGTTGAGCAGGAACTCTATCAGGCCTTCAGCGATTTTCTGCAGGAGCAGCCCAACGAAGCCAAACTGATCGTCAACAAGATGATCGAGGCGGCCAGAGCCCGGGAAGCAGCCCGCAAGGCACGGGACATGACCCGTCGGAAAGGCGCCCTGGACATTGCCGGACTCCCCGGCAAGCTCGCCGATTGTCAGGAAAAGGACCCGGCCCTTTCAGAACTGTTCATTGTGGAGGGTGATTCTGCGGGTGGATCGGCCAAGCAGGGTCGTGACCGGAAAACCCAGGCAATCCTGCCCCTCAAGGGTAAGATCCTCAACGTCGAAAAAGCCCGGTTCGACAAGATGCTGTCGTCGGCTGAGGTGGGCACATTGATCACCGCACTGGGGTGCGGTATCGGTCGGGAGGAGTTCAATCCCGACAAACTGCGTTATCACTCGATCATCATCATGACCGATGCCGACGTGGATGGTTCCCACATCCGCACGCTGTTGCTCACCTTCCTGTTCCGCCAGATGCGCGAAATCATCGAGCGCGGTCACGTGTTCATTGCCATGCCGCCGTTGTACAAGGTCAAGCGCGGCAAGCAGGAGCAATACATCAAGGATGAGAAGGCGAAGGAAGCCTACCTCACCCAGAGCGCGCTGGAAGGCGCCCAGTTGTATGTGAACCCCGAGGCTCCGGCCATCAAGGATTCAGCGCTTGAGACCATGGTGAAGGATTATCAGGCGATTATGGCGATGATTGACCGGCTCTCTCGCGCCTACCCGGCCAAGGTTCTGGAGCAGATGTTGCAGAACACCACGCTGAAAGCTGCCGACCTCAAAGACGAAGCGGCCGTTGCCCGGTGGGTTGGCCGCCTCGGCGAAGGTCTGGATCTGGACACCCGGACGGGCACCAAGTACACCTTCTCGGTCGCCCGGGATGAGGAACGGGACCTGTTCCTGCCCAAGGTCACCATCTATGTGCATGGCATTCCCCATGAGCATGTGTTCAGTCACGATTTCTTCGACTCCTCATCCTACGCGGCAATCGCCCGCATGGGAGAGACGCTCGATGGCCTCATTGAAGACGGCGCCTACATCCAGCGGGGCGAACGCAAGCAGGCGGTTCTCTCGTTTGAGGGTGCCCTGGAGTGGCTGATGAAAGAAGCCCAGCGAGGCCTCAATATTCAGCGCTACAAGGGGCTGGGTGAGATGAATCCGGAGCAGCTGTGGGAAACCACCATGGATCCCGAAACCCGTCGGATGATGAAGGTAACGATCGAGGACGCCATTGCGGCGGACCAGATCTTCACCACCCTGATGGGCGACGATGTTGAGCCGCGTCGGGAGTTCATCCAGACCAATGCCCTGGAGGTTACCAACCTCGACGTCTGAGGGTATCCGGGTGTCTAGTCCTGAAATAGGTTTACACCTATTTCTATCGAAACGCCCGGTGCACCGCATCGGGCGTTTTGTATTTTAAGGCCAGATGTGGCCGTCTTGTGTTATAGGTCTGCACGGACTGATCAACCATCTTTTGAGCTTCCGCCAAGTTCTTGGGAAGCACCAGTAAGAACTCTGTTTTTAGTATCCCATTCACCCTCTCGGCCAGCGCATTCTGGTAGCAGTCGTAGCCATCTGTCATCGAACAACGAATACCGTACTTGGCATGAAGTTGCTGATAAGGGGCTGAGCAGTAATGGACGCCCCGATCCGAGTGATGAACCAGCCCTCCAGAGTATTGCCTACCCTTCAACGCTTTTTGCATGGCTTGTATTACGGCCGCCGTATGGAGCGTGTCATGCACGTGGTGGCCCACGATTTTGCGTGAGAAGGCATCCGTAATCAGGCTGAGATAGGCTGAGCCTTGACGTGTCGGCAAATAGGTAATGTCTGCCACCCAGAGCTGCTCGGGCGCGTCTGGCACGATTTGCTCCGGGCCTTTCAGTAGGTTGGGGTGGCAGCGAAAGTGGTGATGGCTGTGCGTAGTCTTATGATAGGCCCGCTTACGAGGAACCAGTTGTCGGTGAGCTCGCAGGAGATCAAATAGTCGGTCCCGGCCTATGTGCAGAGCCTTCGGTTTAAGGAGTGAATGCAGCTTGCGGGTGCCCAGACGGGGCTGGTGCAGGCGCTCTTCCCGTACAAAGTCCAGCACCAAGAGATTGTGAGCCTGACGAGCTGCATCAGCTTTGAAGTGCTGGTAATACGCCTGTCGGGAGAAACCTAGATATCGGCAAGCCCGAGTAACGTTCAGGCCTTGGATCTGCTTTTGCGCGAGGACTTGCCGGACCGCTTTTTTATAACGCGACAGCCATAGTCTTTCTGTAGTACATCCACAACGGATTCAAAGAACTGGGCTTTCTGATTAGCTTCATCCAGCTGCTGTTCCAATTCTTTGATGCGTTGCTCGGGTGTCAGTGGAAGATCCGGCTTGGCCATTGCAGCCCCCTTGCGAGCGAAGAGTAAGGCCATCAGGCTCCAGTCCTGCTGACCATGCTTACGTAACCACGTTAGCACCGTCGAGCTGCCCTGAATACCATATCGTTCCTGGGCTTGACTGTAAGTCATCTCGCCCTTTTCAACCTGGTCCACCACCGCCAATTTAAAGGCCAGGGAATAATCCCTCTGACTCCTCCGCCTCTTCGTATTCATCACACCCTCCGTAATCTCAAGTAGGAAGGTGTAAACCTTATTCAGGACGGGTCAGGGGCACAAAAAAGGGCGGTGGAACTAGGTTCCACCGCCCTTTTTTTCTGCGCCGTTGTTATGACCGGTCGGATTCCTGTTTCCGTTGTTTCGCGGCTTCCTTTTCTCTTTCTTTTTCAAGAAGATGCGGGGCCATCACCTCTTCCAGCGTATAGTCGGTCAGCCGTCGGATCGTCCGCCACAGGTAGTAGAAGATCAGCATCATCATGATCATCGACGGAATGGCGATCATCGGATAGCTGACCAGCGTCATCCGCCCCAGCTCTTCATTGAAGGCCTGGGTCCCGGACGGACTGGTCACGATCCAGCGTGCCAGAACGTAGTTCATGATCGAGGAGAACAGGAAGGTTCCGGAGAACATATAGCTGGCTTTCAGGAGCCGGGCCTCGAATTCGTCCTCACTGCCCCGTTCGCGCAGGGTATGCTGGATCTTGTCCACGTCCAGAACACTGGGGTTATAGAGCAGCGAGCGGACCAGCGGATATTTCGTCCTGGTGGAAAACAGGACGGCCAGGCCGATGACGGCGGGCACGGCCGCTTCCTTGACGGCCAGCCACTGGGCATTGAGTTCGAGCAATCCTATGCCTCCGGTCAGGCCGACACTGATCAGGCCCAGCAAGGCGATGAAGTTCTTCTTGTGATACCGGACCAGTTCAAACAGACCCCAGCCCAGCGGGAAGGCCAGACCAATGATCAGCGCATTGACACTCCCCAGATAGTCATCGCCACTGAGTTTCATCAGGATGACGGACGGAATGACGATACTGACGAGCAGGTCCACCCAGGGGCGGGGTTTGTGGTCGGGGACCGAAGAGGTGGGTTCCGGAGTCATGCAGCTACCTGGTTGGTGAGTAAACGGAAGGGCATTTCCAATACCAAGGTCTGGCAGTATACGACGAATCCGGGATCAATCGAAGACAATGCACCGGGGCGGCAGGTCGCCGGCCCCGGTGTCATTCCCTGTTGAGATCAGGGTCGGGCTGAAACGATCAGGCCCCTGCCTCCTTGAGGCTTTCCTCGACAATGGCCAGCCCCTCTTCGAGGATCTCGTCCTCAATGGTAACCGGCATCAGGAAGCGAAGGGTGTTCCCGTACATGCCGCAACTGAGCAGGATCAAGCCCTTTTCCTTCGCCTTTTTGGTGATCGCTGCCGCAAGTTCGGGTTTGGGTGTGTGGCTGTCTTTGCTTTCCACCAGTTCAAAGGCCGCCATGGGACCCAGGTTCCGAACGTTATCCACATGCTCGAACTGTTCCTGCCACTGGTCAAAGCGCGCCCTCAGTTTCTCTCCCAGACGCTGACTCTTGCCCAGGATATCTTCTTCCTTGAATACATCGAACACGGCCAGGGCTGCTGCACAGGCAGTCGGGCTGCCAGTATAGGTGCCGCCCAGGGAGTTCGGCCCGGACGCATCCATATGCTTGTCAGTGCCGACAATGGCAGAGATGGGCATGCCATCGGCCATGCTCTTGGCCATGGTCATCAGGTCCGGCTCCACACCACTGTGTTCAATGGCGAACATTTTGCCGGTCCGGCCAAACCCGCTCTGGACCTCATCGACGACCATCAGGATGTCGTTTTCGTCGCAGATCTTGCGGATCTCCTTGAGGAAACTGGTGGGAGCTGCGTAGAAACCGCCCTCACCCAGTACCGGTTCGATGACGATGGCGGCGGTGTTCCGGGCAGGAGAGTCCGCCTTCATGGCCATTTTCAGGCCGCGCAGGGCCTCGTCTTCACTGACCCCGTGATAGGGCACCGGATAGGGGGCACGGTAGACTGTGCCGGGCATAGGGCCGAAGTCGGTCTGATACGGTGCGGCCTTACCATTCATGGCCATGGTGTAGAACGTACGGCCGTGGTAACCGCCGTCAAAACAGATAACGTTGGTTTTGCCGGTGGCGGCCCGGGCGATCTTCATGGCGTTTTCCAGGGCCTCGGCACCGGAATTGGCGAGCATGACCTTGGCGTGGCCCCGAACAGGCGCCACGTCGCTCAGCTTTTGCGCCAACTTGACGTAGCCTTCATACGGCATGACGGTCTGGCAGGTATGCATCACCTTGTCCAGCTGCGCCTTTACCGCTTCCACCACTTTCGGATGCCGGTGACCGATGTTCAGAACGCCGATGCCTCCGGCAAAATCGATCATGCGCTTGCCATCCGCGTCCCACAGCTCCGCATTGAGGGCGTGATCGGCAAATTGTTCATTGGGACTTGCCACGCCGGCTGCAACGTAACGTTCTTTCAGTGTCTGCAATTCCTGATTGCTCACTTCGCGATCCTCCTGGTTGGAGTCAGTAGGTTTAGCTACCAGTGTAGGCAGTACGGGCGCAGGCCACAAACCGACCACCCGGAATCAGGTAGCGGAATCCCGAAACTGTAGCCGTGCAAGGCGTTGATACAGGGCGTTGCACGCCATCAGTTCTTCGTGGCTGCCGACCGCAAGCAACCTGCCCTGATCCATCACGGCGATGCGGTCGGCGTCCCGGACTGTGGCCAGGCGATGGGCGATCACCAGGGTAGTCCGATTTTCGGTGAGTGCCGGCATGGCCTCCTGGATCAGGTGTTCGCTTTCGGCATCCAGGGCGCTGGTGGCCTCGTCCAACAGGAGGATTGGCGCGTCAGCGAGCAGCGCGCGTGCAATCGCCAGGCGCTGTTTCTGTCCTCCGGACAGGCCGGTGCCATTGTCGCCCAGAGGGGTCTCATAGCCTTGTGGTAGCCCCCGGATAAACTCGTGGGCATGGGCAATCCGGGCGACCTCTTCGACGGCTTCAGGCGTCGCATCCGGCCTGGCATATCGGATGTTATCGGCAACGGTGCCATGGAACAGGGCCGGATTCTGGGGAACCAGTGCGAAACACCGCCGCAGGGAGGTTAAATCCAGCGTTGCAATATCCACACCGTCAATCCGGATGTGTCCGCCCAGGGGCGAGTGGAAATGCAGGAGCAGATCGAACAGGGTGGATTTCCCCGCACCGGACGGCCCCACCAGTGCCAGGGTTTCGCCCGGCTCCACGGTGAGGGACAGACCATCGATGGCCGCCTTCTCCGGCCGGGTCGGATAGGCGAAATGCAGGTTTTCGAGATCGAGCCGGCCCAGGACGCGAGCCGGAAGGTGCCCTGTTGCTGTACCGGAGGGCCTCTCGAACTCGGAGCGGGTTTCAAGCAGCTCGAACAACCGTGCAGCAGAACCGGCCGCTCTCTGCAGTTCACCGATGACCTCGGTAATGGCGCCGGCGGCAACGCCGACCAGCAGGCTGTAGAACACGAACGCGGCCAGTTCACCGGCGCTGATACGACCGTGGATAACGTCCAGGCCTCCGATCCAGATAACAATCCCGACCGCACCCATCACCAGGGAAATGGCCAACGTTGTCAGCCAGGCCCGCTGTCGAATGCGTTGCCGGGCCACGTCGAAGGCCTGCTCGGAAACCGTCGCAAAGAAGGACCGGTCGTGGGGCTGATGGTTGAACGCCTGCACGGTTTTTATCTGGGTCAGGCTTTCCCCGACATAGCTGCCCACATCGGCCACACGGTCCTGGCTCAGACGCGACAGGGCGCGCACCCGTCGACCGAAGAACAGGATCGGCGCAATCACCAGCGGGAAACCAAGCATGATCACGCTGGCCAGCTTGGCGTTGGTGACAAACAGCAGAACCAGCCCGCCAACCAGCATCAGGGCATTGCGCAGGGCGATGGAGACCGTGGAGCCGATGACCGATTGCAGAACCGTGGTGTCCGCGGTGAACCGGGACTGGATTTCCAGCGCCCGGTTCTGCTCGAAGAAGCCCGGGTGAAGATCGATCAAATGGTTGAACACCTTTTTCCGGATATCCGCGACCACCCGCTCACCGATCCAGGACACCAGGTAGAAGCGCGCAAACGATCCGAACGCCAGGCCCAGAACCAGCACGAAGAACAGGCCGATGGCCTTTGCCAGGTTGGCCGGAGACTCGGTGGCGAGCCCCTGATCCACCAGGATGCGCAGGCCCTGCCCCAGGCTCAGGGTAATGCCGGCGGTGATGACCAGCGCGACCAGCGCACCCACCACGGCCCGTCGATAGGGCCGGATGAATTCGACAACGAGTTTCAGGGCCTTGCGGTGACGGGGTTGGATGGTGTGCCTCCTGGGTACGCGGTACGGTAGACTCTGGCAGCTATACGTCGTGTTTTGCCAGCAAGACCTATCATAACCGCTTGCCGGTATCCGTGCCCCGTCATCTCCGATCGCCAAGGAAACCCCATTGAGAGCCTACGCCGACAACGACTACCCCGCTGACCACAAACCGGACTGGAAGGTGATTGCCGGGCTTTGGCCCTACCTGACCGAATTCCGCGGGCGGGTCATCTTCGCCCTTTCCCTGCTGGTCCTGGCAAAGCTGGCGACTGTGGCGACGCCCATTGCCCTGAAATACATCGTGGACTACCTCGATCAGAACCGCGGCGCGGACATGGTGTTGTGGATCCCGGTCTGGCTGGTGGTGGCCTACGGGACGCTCCGGTTTGGCAGCACGCTGTTCAATGAGTTGCGCGACGCCGTGTTCGCCCGGGTGGCGGAACGGGCCATGCGTCGGGTTTCCCTGCGGGTATTCCGTCACCTGCATCAGCGGGAACTGGCATTCCATCTCGATCGCAAAACCGGTGGCCTGGCCCGGGATATTGAGCGCGGGACCAACGGCATCAGTTTCCTGCTGCGGTTCACCCTGTTCAACATCGTGCCGACGGCCCTGGAAATCCTGATGGTCTCGGGCATTCTTCTGGTGGTTTTCAACATCACCTATGTGCTGGCTATCGCGGTGGCGGTCGTGGTGTACGTGGTGTTTTCGATCCGGGTGACCGAATGGCGGACCCGGTTCGTGCGCGAGGCCAACGCCCGCGACAATCAGTCGAATTCACGGGCTGTGGACAGTCTGCTGAATTACGAGACGGTCAAATACTTCAACAATGAACGCTACGAGGCCGAGTGCTATGACCGGGACCTCGAGGACTGGGAACAGGCGCGGCTGAAGAATCGCCTGTCCCTGGCCACCCTCAATGCCGGTCAGGCCCTGATCATCGGCCTGGCCCTGATTGTGATCATGGCCATGGCGGTGCGGGAGGTGGCGAATGGCGAGATTACCCTGGGTGATTTCACCATGATCAATGCCTATCTGATCCAGCTGTTCATTCCCCTCAATGCCCTGGGCTTCGTGTACCGGGAGATCCGACAATCGCTGGTCAATGTCGAGCGGCTGTTCAAGCTGCTCGGCGACGAACCGGTGATTGTGGACAAGTCGAATGCGCCGGCCCTGTCCGTACAGCAAGGCGAAATCCGGTTCGAGCAGGTGCGCTTCGCCTATCGTCCGGACCGGCCGATCCTGCGGGGCGTCAGCTTTACCATACCGGCCGGGCACACGGTGGCTGTGGTCGGTGCAAGTGGCGCCGGAAAATCCACCCTGGCCCGGTTGCTGTTCCGTTTCTTCGATGTGAACGAAGGGCGGATCTGTATCGACGGGCAGGACATTCGCGAGGTCACCCAGGACAGTCTGCGATCGGCCATCGGCGTTGTGCCCCAGGACACGGTGCTGTTCAACGACACCCTGTACCGGAATCTGGCCTATGGCCGGCCGGGCGCTACCGAGGAGGAGGTGCATCGGGCGGCCCGGATGGCCCATCTCGAGCATTTCATCCGCAGCCTCCCGGACGGCTATGACACCCGGGTCGGTGAACGTGGGCTCAAGCTGTCCGGCGGGGAAAAGCAGCGGGTCGCCATTGCCCGGGTTCTCCTCAAGAACCCGCCACTACTGATCCTCGATGAAGCCACCTCGTCCCTGGATTCGCTGTCGGAACAATCGATCCTGAGTGCGTTGAAGGAGATCAGCCGCCAACGAACCACCCTGGTGATTGCCCACCGACTGTCCACCATTCGGGACGCTGACACCATTCTGGTGATGGATGGCGGCGAGATTGTGGAAAGCGGGAACCACGATGCCCTGCTCGCCCGCGATGGGCACTACGCGCAGCTCTGGCAGCAACAGCACCAGACCCGATCCGCGGATTGATTACCGGGCGTTACCGCTGGAACGGAAGGTTTCGACCCGGTTCCGTCCCGCGGACTTGCCGTGATACAGCGCCTTGTCCGCCCGGAGCATGATGGTGTTGGACTGGTCGTCGTCCGGATCGGCGACGGCCACCCCGCAGGTAATGGTGCCCTGCAGTGTCGCGTCCGTGCCCTCGAACCTGTGCCGGGCGATGGTCTGGCGTAGCCGCTCGGCCAGCTGTCGGGCACTGTCCATATCGCTGTCCGGCAGGAGGATGGCAAATTCCTCGCCCCCGACACGTCCCAGCGTATCGCTGGCCCGCAGTTCGTCCTGGAGAACCCGGGTGGTTTCCTTCAGAACCAGGTCTCCGACATTGTGTCCGAACCGGTCGTTGACCTGCTTGAACCAGTCAAAATCGAACAGGATCACGGCGTAGCCGGGCCCGTTGCGTTTGTAGCGGAAAAATTCCCGTGACAGGAGTTCCATGAACTGTCGCCGGTTGGCACTGCCGGTCAGCTCGTCAGTCACGGCAATCTGTCTCAGCCTTTCCTCCAGCTCCTTCTGCGCGGTGATATCGAGAATACTGCCGTACCAGACGATGCGTCCGTCATCGCGAAAATCCGGCCGGGCCCGGCCGAAAACCCAACGGATCTCGTCATCGACAATCACTCGGTATTCGCAGATCCAGTCCTCGCCGCTGAGGCGGGACGCCTCGGCCGCTTCCCGGACGTGGGCATGATCGTCCGGATGAATGGCGTCGAAGATCCGGGTGGCGTCCTCCCGAACCTGATCCGGCGTCACATTGTAGATTCGCGCGATACCCGCACTGGCATAGGGAAACCGGATGGAGCCATCCGGTCTCATTTCGAATTGATACACCAGGCCGGGAATGCGTGAGGCCATTTTCTCCAGACGCTCGATGGTCCGTTGCTGTTCTGCCTGGAGTGTCTCCAGCTTTTCCTGGTAGGCCCTGCTGGCGGAGATGTCGATGTGGGTGCCGCTCATCCACTCCGGTTCGCCCTCCGGGGTTCGGCTCACCAGGCGACCATAGTCCCGGACCCAGACCCAGTGACCATCCTTGTGGCGCATGCGGGCCTCGCACTCGTAATAGTCGGTGTCGCCCCGGAAGTGGGCCTGGAGTCGCTGATCCGAGACCACCAGATCGTCGGGGTGGGTATGGGTCAGCCAGGTCTTGATCGAGATGAGTTTCAACTCGTCGAGGGTATATCCGATGATCTCCGCCCAGCGTTCATTGAACACGGTTTCACCGGTCTGGACATTCCACTCCCAGGTGCCTGCCCGGGTGCCCTCCAGAATGGTTCTCAGTCGGGCGGCTTCGCCCTGACCGAGATAGGCGCTGTCTGCTGGCCCGGATGCGTCGTTCATTCAGTCGCGTGCTCTGAGTGACGGGGTCTTTTCTGAATATAGTTGAACTGCTGTTCATTTACGATTCGTTGACCGGGACGGATGACCTAAGTGCCTCAGCCAGTCCCGAGGCACGTCGGATCCGCAGTCGACTGCTCGCCGTCAGTACATCCGGATCTCCGGTCACCAGGCTGAACCAGCTACGGGCACGTGTGATCCCGGTATAAATCAGCTCACGGGTGAGCACCGGGCTCATCCGGTCCGGCAGCACCAGACAGGTATGGTTGAATTCGGATCCCTGGGACTTGTGGACGGTCATGGCATACACGGTTTCCAGCTGCTGCAGCCGGCTCGGAGAAATCCAGCGGATGCCGTCGGTACCATCCCCGCTGGGGAAGGCAACCCGCAGCGTGGTGTCAGGCTCGCCGTTCTCGTTTCCTTGTCCGGGCAGGCTGAAGGTGATGCCGATATCGCCATTCATCAGGCCCAGGTTGTAATCGTTACCGGTGATCAGAATCGGTCGACCGGCATACCAGCCCTCGGCACGGGGAATCAGCCGGGCTTCCAGCAGACGTCGGGCAATACGGTCATTCAGGCCCTCCACGCCCCAGGGGCCCTTGCGCAGGGCACACAGGACCTGGAAATCCCCGAAGGCCTCCAGCACCTGTCGAGCCAGATCGTCCCAGGCCTCGGGCGGACTGTCCGCTTCGAGGCCACGATGGTTCATGAGCGTGAGATAGTGTTGATAGCCCACCGGCGGCGCCAGCTCACCGTGGTCCGTGGATCGGCCCACGCCACGGTTCCGGAACGCCTTCGGAGAGCCGGTGATGGCATGGCGGCAGATACCTTCCAGTGTGGCTTCGAGGTCCGGGGCGCGGTCGCTGCCGTTCAGCCAGATGACATCGTCGAACGCTGCGTCACGGCAACGCTTCAGCGTCAGCTGGTCCAGCCGGTTGGTATTGACCGCTTCGGCGAGCTGGCGGATGCCGCTGTCTTCGGTAAAGCGGTAACTCTTGCGAAGCATGGCCACGGCCTGATCCAGCGGTTCGCCGTGTTCGTCCACCAGCGTCTGCGGGACCTGTTCACCGGAGACCGCCTTCAGCCAGGTCGCGGTTGCAGGCTGATAGTGGCTCTCGCTGGCCCGCTGGCAGAGTTCACCGAGCACCGCGCCGGCATCCACAGACGCTAGCTGGTCCTTGTCGCCCAGCAGGATCAGCTGCGCATGGTCCGGGAGGGCATCGAACACCGAGGCCATCAGATCGACGTCCACCATGGAGGCCTCATCAATCACCAGGATATCCACCAGCAGGGGATTGTCCCGGTGATGCCGGAATTTCCGGCTGTCCGGACGGCTACCCAGCAGCCGGTGCAGGGTGGTTACCCGGGTGGGAATATCCGCGAGGTCCACGTTGCCGGGTAACTGATCGAGCGGTAAACGATTGACGGCGTTGCCAATGGATTCGTTCAGGCGGGCCGCCGCTTTGCCGGTGGGCGCGGCCAGACGGATCCGGAACTTGCGTCCACCCCGGCTGGAATCGCAACCGGCCGTTGCCTGGAGCGCGGCAAGGAGGTTGACCACGGTGGTGGTCTTGCCGGTGCCGGGACCGCCGGTGATGATCGCAAAGCGATTACGGGCCGCCAGGGCACAGGCGAGTTTCTGGTAGTCCACGTCGTTCCGGGGAGAGAACAGGGCATCCAGGGCCTGACGGAGTGTCGTTGCCGAGGGTGAAGTGGCGTCCGCCAGAGACGGCGATGGCGACAGACGGCTCCGGATACCTTCGGCAATCCGCTGTTCGTATCGCCAGAGACGGCGCAGGTAAAGCCGGGTATCGACTTGCACAAGGGGTGTCGTATGTAAGCCATCACTTACGGCTGACGTTGCTCCCATGGCAGCTATGCAGTCTGGCAATGTGACCTGTGACAGAATATCGGACGGCGTTGGGAGGGTGTCCACCAGTTCCGGGTATCCGTGCCTCGGTGCTTCCTCCGGAGGCAGTGCCAGGGTCTGGCCGGCATTGTCCAGTAACGATACCAGGTCGATACAGACATGCCCTCGCCCAACCTGGTGAGACGCCATTGCCGCGAGCAGCAGCAACAGTGGCTCCGGGGATTCCCCCTGCTCCCGGCACAGCTCGCGGATCAGCCGGGCAAACGCAATGTCCAGCTCCCGGATCCAGCCGGCGTCCTGCCATTGCTCCAGCAAGTTTTCCATGTGCTCGCCTTCAGTGAGTACCGCGGCCATTTCCGGTGCCGATGGCGGTTCCCCGGGATTGGCGTGGTCGTCCCCGAGATCGAGATCAAACTGATGGTCGGAATTGCGGGTCCGGCTCATGCGGCATCCTCCCCGGTCATCCGGTGGCCGTCGAACAGGGCATCAAGCTGATCAATGAGCTGACAGGGTGGTTTGTCGGTAAAGGCTCCGGCCCCCGGGGCGTGGATGCCGCGCAAAAAGAGATAGACGGCGCCACCGATGTGCCGGTCGTAATCGTACCCGGGGAGCCGGGCTTTCAGCAGCCTGTGCAGCGCCAGCAGGTACAGGATGTATTGAAGGTCGTACCGTTTGTCGAGAATCGCCTGACCCATGGCCTGGTCGGTGTAGGCGCTGTCGTCATCGCCGAGGCTGTTGGATTTGTAGTCGAGAACGTAGTAGCGACCCTCATGTTCGAACACCAGGTCGATAAAGCCCTTGAGCATACCGTTGAATCGTCGGTCCTCCACCTGGCTTCGGTCGGCACCCTCGAGCGTATGCTGCTGAACCAGGGCGTCCAGGCGTCGGGTGGAGACATTGCAGCTTTCGAACCAGAATTCCAGTTCCGGGCGTACCGTGTTCAGCGCCATCAGGGGCGCCCGGACCTCGCCCTTTCGGTCCAGCGCCAGGGGCGTCCCGATCAGCGCCAGCAGCCAGTGTTCCAGGGTATCCACCCACTCTGTCCAGCCCCGGACGGTGCAGCGACGGCTAAGGTGTTCCCGCAAAAGCTCAGGGTGCTCGGCAATGCGGCTGAAGCCCTCGCGCGTACACCATTCAAGCAGCTCGTGCAGGAAGGTCCCGGGGCTGGCGCCCTTCGGAAAGTCGTGCAGGGAATGACCGGGTCCGGGTTTCGCCTGCTCGGCATCGGCCGCCTGGGCGGATTCCTCCAGCAGGTTCTGGATCTCCGCGTCTTCGACTTCCCCTGAAAATACAATGCCGGTTCCCGCCAGCCCGGTGTATTCGATGGAGGAGTAACTGGCAATCCACCAGTCTTCCCGAGCCTCGCGCCGGGCTTCCAGGGCCGGCCCGAGGGCGTCCGGAGTCGGTTCGGTATACAGGGTATCGTCTGGCTCCGGCAGCGCCGACGCCGTGATGGCAGCGGTCCCCTCCACCAGCGGGCGGAGGCTATCCACGGCGGTCATACCGTCAAGCTCTTCGCCACCCAACAGGTAGCCAAGGCCGCTCCGGTACCAGTCAGTGATAGCGGCAACGCCCACCCAGGTGGCATAGCGTGCCCGGGTCAGGGCGACGTACAGTTTGCGGATGTCTTCCCCCAACCGTTCCTGATCGGCCCGGGCCACATCCTCCGGCTCCGGATCGAAGACGGTTCTGAGCGTCCCATTATCATCGTGGTAACGGACATAGGCCTGTTTGTCGCTCTGTGCCCGGAAGGCGGTTCCAAAAGGCAGGAACACCAGCGGATATTCCAGACCCTTGGATTTATGCACGGTAATCACCTTGACCAGGCCGGCATCGCTTTCCAGGCGGAGGGTCCGGTGTTCGTCTTCCTCGTCCGCCGACCGCAGGATCTGAGTGAAGTGATGCACCAGGGCGTGCTCGCCGTCCAGCTGCAGGCTGTCCTGCTGCAGCAGTTCGGCGATGTGCAGGATGTCCGTGAGCCGCCGTTCGCCATCCGCTCTCTGCAGTAGGCGTGCCGGCACTTCAAAGTCCATCAGGAAGGCGCGCAGCATGGGCAGTACACCCCGGGTCCGCCACTGGTTGTGGTAGTCCATGAACCGGTCTATTTCCCGTTCCAGCGCCCTTTCATCGGTGAGCAGACGATCGAGGCTCTGCCAGGACTGGCCCAGGGTGGGCGTGGCCAGGGCGGCCCGGATCAGCGCCAGTTGCCGGGGCTCGGCGAAGGCGCGCAGCCAGGTCAGGATTTCCATGGCCTCGGTGGACGTGAGCACCGAGTCCCGGTCAGACAGATACACACTCTTGATACGCCGGCGGCCGAGGGCCTCACGGATGGCGGCGGCCTCGTTACGGTTGTTGACCAGGACAGCGATGTCCCCGGGGCTGACCGCCTCCAGGTCCTCCGGATCGTCCGGCAGCACAAAGCCGGCTTGGCCGGCCTGTCCCAGCGTCAGCAACCGGGCCACCTCACTGGCACAGGTTTCGGCGACCTGGGTCGTCGCCGCGCCCTTGGCCAGGGTGGCAGCCTGCCCGGCTGCGTCCGGAGGCTGGTTGTCCAGGGTCCAGAAGCAAAGGCTGGGTTGCGGGGTGCCGTTGACTCGCCATTCGCGCCGGGTGCCATTGGCGGCGACGCCCTGGAATGGCAGCGGCGTGGAGTCGCCCTTGCCAAACAGGAAGGCACCTTCCCGGCTGTGGCGGTCGGCATGCTCGAACACCCGGTTCACGGCGTCGACCATGGTGGCCGATGAGCGGAAGTTCCGGCCCAGGGTCCAGGTCCGGTCGCGGACGTCCTGGCGGGCTTCCAGGTAGGTGTGAATGTCTGCCCCGCGAAAGCCGTAGATCGCCTGTTTCGGATCGCCGATCATTAACAGGCAGGTCGCCGGGTCGTTGTCGGCCACCCGGTAGATCCGGTTGAAGATCCGATACTGGACCGGGTCGGTATCCTGGAATTCGTCGATCAGCGCTGCCGGGAACTGGCGCCGGATGGTCGACGCCAGCTGGTCACCCCGGGGCCCGTCGAGGGCGTCATCCAGACGGGTGAGCAGATCATCAAAGCCCATTTCCGAGCGTTGCTGTTTTTCGGATTCCAGGCGTTCTGCGACCCACTGGCTGGCGTGTCGCAGAATGTCGGCGCGGGCGCTGGGCTGATTCTGGCTGAAGAGCATCAGCGCCTCGATGGCGTCGAAGGCGGGATGATCCGGAAGGTCGCCCTCCCCTTTGAGGATGGCGACGAGGCCATCGGGCGTCTGGTTCCGGAAGCCGGCCTTATCGAGGTTGTCCGGCAGCAGCTGGTCGGAGTCTGCCCAGGCGACCAGATCGTCCCAGACCTTGATCATGGCGTTCTTGCTGGCGCCATGCAGACGTTTTCCCTTGTTCAGGCTGTTGAGCAGGTCGGTCACTTCCCCTTGCCAGTCGCGCCAGGGGTGGGCTTTCAGTTCGCGGGAACGGGCCTGGCGCTGACTGACGACATTGTTTATGGCCTGGTACACGTCGCCACCGGCTGCGCCAAGGCGGTTGGCGTCGGGCAGCAGGTTCCGGATGGCCTGGCGTAGGGCATCCGGGGTGTTCCAGTGGCTCAGGGCCTCGTCCATCAGTGCCGGTGGTAGCGGATAGATAAAGGTGCGCCAGTAATCCCGGACCACGTTATCCAGCAAATCGCTCTGGTCGGTTTCCAGCGTAAGCTGGAACAGGCTGCCGCTGTCGAAAGCGTGCTCACTGAGCATCCGGTTGCACCAGCCATGAATGGTCGAGACCGCGGCCTCATCCATCCACTCGGCGGCCAGCAGCAGTTTTTTCCGGCACTCCGGCCAGGTCGCCGGATCCGGATAATGGTCGTCACGGAGTTCATACAGCAGTCGGGTTTCCGCCGGAGGCCGGGGATCGTCCTCGTCCTCCGAGAACACTTCGGCGGCCTGGGTCAGCCGGGTGCGAATCCGGTCCCGGAGTTCCTTGGTGGCGGCATCGGTGAAGGTCACCACCAGCAGATTCGGTGGCAGCAGTCCCCCGGACAGCGGGTTGTCATCGGTCTGGCCGTGGCCCAGAACCAGGCGTACGTAGAGAATGGCGATGGTGAAGGTCTTGCCGGTGCCGGCGCTGGCCTCGATCAGGGTGCTGCCGTTCAGTGGCAGGGTCAACGGATCAAGGTTGGGCGTACGATTGGGATTCCCTGTGTTCATGCCTCTTCCTCAATCTGGTCGGCGGCGCATTTGTTCTGCTCGGCTTCCCAGAGCGGCACATACAGCTTATGCAGTAACGATTCGAACTCATCGCTGGCCAGCAGAGCCCCGGGGCTGTCGAAGGCACCACGCAGATAGCCGGTGTCGCGCTCCAGAGCGGTGGTGTAGGCCTGCTCCGCCTCGCCGAGCGCCCGCGCCTGATCGCCTCGGTATTTCTTGCTCTGGTAGTAACTGGTGAGCCAGGCAAACCCGGCCTCACAATGCAGGGGAAGTGTTCGGGTAGTGGCGTCCATCCAGGCGGCCAGGATGGCGTCCAGGTGGTGTCGGGCCCGATCCGCCGGGATTCCCGGGAAGGTAAAACGGCGCTTCTCCTCCTTGGCAAGAATCAGGGTCTCGAAGGGCTGGGCCGTGAGCTGGCCGGCGAGGTGGATCACCCAGTCGCGCATCAGGTTCGCATAGCGTACTTTCCGGCCGGAACCGCCACCGCTCAGCAGGCCCGAGCTGGCCACCACGAGCCGACAACGCCGGCCCTCGGAATTTACCCGCAGCTGGTCGATGAGATCGGCTACCTCCACGGATCCCCTATCGTTTTCGAACCGGTACTCGAAAGCCACTGGCTCACCGAGGGGCTCCGGCCAGTCCGCGAGCGCGCTCCGGTAGCGTTCGAACAGGTCCGGTAAACGACCGGACAGCTCATCGCGCAGGCGATGCTCGGTGACGCCCATGCCCAGATCGCCCCGACGGGCCATACGGTCGAGGGTGATCGCCATGCGTTCGTGCAGTTCCGCCTCGGAGCCGGCCTTTACCACGGCCTCCCGGATCAGCTCGTTGTCCAGTCGCCAGCGCTCCAGACCGTCCAGATCGAAGTTCTCGTTGTCCGTGTCCTCGTCTTCCACCGCCTCGAAATACACCTGCAGGCGGCGTTGGAAAAACGTGTCGATGGGCCGTTTCAGGAAATTGGCCAGATCGTTGAGGCTGATGGGTTCCGCTGGCGTCTGGTACGGCAGGGATTCCCGGTCCCGGGCTTCGGTGTCCGTGGTGTGGGCACTGCGCCACTCGCGTTCGTAGGTGAACAGGCCGCGAGCCTGCAGAACCTCGGACACCGGTTTTGGCGGGCTGTCCTCGCCGGTGTCCCGGGCATTGCTTCCGGGGAAGTAATCCCGGCTGAACGGTTGCAGGGGGTGGCGGGTGGTCAGGGCATTGGTGACCGGATTGTCCGGGGCACCCGGCAGCGACCAGAAGCTGTTGAGGTGATCCTGAAGCTGCGCCACCAGGACCGAGGCCGGCCGTTCCGAGTCGTCACGTATGCTCCGGCCCACCCAGCTGATGTAGAGCTGTTCCCGTGCGGACAGCAGTGCCTCGAGGAACAGGTAACGATCGTCCTCCCGGCGGGAGCGGTCCCCCGGCCGGTAGTCGTTGGCCATCAGGTCGAAGTCCACCGGGGGGCGGGATCGGGGGTAGTCGCCATCGTTCATGCCCAGCAGGCAGACCATTCGAAAGGGAATGGCGCGCATGGGCATGAGCGTGGCGAAGTTGACCTTGCCCGCCAGGAAGCGCTGATTCAGTCCGCCTTCGTCCAACCCGGCCAGCAACACATCCCGGACAATGTTCAGGGGCAGCGGTCGGGCTTCCAGGCCGGCGGCCAGGGCATCCTCGAGCCACTGCTCCAGCTGACGTCGGAACCGGTTCAGCAACAACAGGTCGTGGCCTTCGACGTTGTGAAAGAACCGGGACAGCATGTCGGAAAACAGGGCTTCCCAGTCCGCCGGCGTCCGGGGTGTGCGCAGTTCACGCCAGAGTGCTTCCAGACGCTGGACGAAGTCGGCCAGGCGGCCGGCCAGACTCGCTTGCAGGCCTCCGATTTCGCCGTAGGGTTCGACGCCGGCCCAGGGATCGTCTTCCCCCATGCCGTAGCCGAGGAGCATGGCCCGAAGCCCGGCCTGCCAGGTATTGCGTTCAAGGTCGGCCGGCAGGGCCAGGCTTTCCCGGTGCTCGCCGTGCAGACCCCAGCGGATGTTGGCGCCTTCCACCCAGCGCCGGGCCAGGGGAATCTCCGCTTCCTGAATACCGAACCGGTCGCGGATACCCGGCACCTCCAGCAGGCTCAGGATCTCGCTGACACCGAACCGGCTCCTGGGCAGGGACATCAGCGTTTCCAGGGCGATCACCACCGGTTCATGATGGCGCTGGCCCTGATCGGAGATGGTGAACGGGATGTGGCGTTTGCGACCGGGCTGATAGCGTCCGAAGACCGCCTGAATATGGGGTGCATAGACGTTGATGTCGGGCACCATCACCATCACGTCCCGCGGACGCAGGTCCGGATCGGCATTGAAGGCGGCCAGCAACTGGTCGTGCAGGATCTCGACTTCCCGTTGCGGACTGTGGGCATCGTGGAAGACAACGGAACGATCCCGGGCCAGATCCAGCTGCCGGTTTTCCCCACGGATCTCCTGCAGCGGGGTCAGGTTGTAGATGTCGTTCTGCAACTGGTGGAGCAGCGCCGGTGCCCCGGGGTCGCCGTGTGGGGCAAAGATGTCGATCTTCTGGTCGGGTGTGTCGAAGTGGCCCCGGTATTGCTCCGGATTGTCGAACTCATCCAGCAGGCGAATGTAGTCGCGGCCCTGCTTTCCCCAGGCCGCCAGCAGGGGATTGGCGTGCTGGTGCAGCTGATCCGGATCGGCGATCTTCGACAGTGCCGGATGGGCCACACCCCGCTTGCGTTCGGCTCGTAGCAGGTCGCGGTCACTGACGATGTCGGCCCAGTAGTACTGGCAGGGGTTGTGGACGCAGAGTACCACCTGGCTGAACCGGCTGAGCACATGCAGGGCTTCCAGTGCCTGGCGGGGCAGGGATGAGACGCCAAATACGACGATGCGCCGGGGTAGCCGGGTCGGGTTTGCCGGGACGGTCAGGCGCTGGCCCTCGTCCTTGAACCGGGTGTGGATCCGTGAACGGCTGGTGTGGGCCCCGGCGCCGACATCTGCGACCAGTCTGCGCCAGAGCAGCGGCTGCCAGAGGGTTTCCGCGCTGAGTGGCCTTTCCTCGCCTCGGGCGGTGATCAGCACATCGCTGCCCTGCTCCCAGGCGGTCAGCCAGTCGGCCCGGAACACCTGATACTGGTCAAACAGGTCGGCCACTTTCTCGGCCAACTGGAAATTACGCAGATCGGTATCGGGACCCTCGAGAAACCGGGCAAGCGGGGCGAAGGCGTCGTCCTGGCCCACCAGGTCGGGCAACAGCCGGTACAATCGCCAGACCAGCCGGCGTTTGTCGAACGGTGACTGTTCAGGCACCTCGCCGTCCGGCAACACCGCCCGGTAGGCCTGCCAGATAAACCGGGCCGGAAACAGGAAGTCCATGCCAGCGGCAATCCCCAGGCCACCCCCGGTTCCGTCTTCCGAGCGCTTCTCCGCCAGGGCCAGCTTCAGCCACTGGGCGATGCCGTTACTCTGTACCAGGAAGGTTTCGCTCTCCAGCGGTGGCAGCGGGTTTTCCCGGCACAGGAAGACAACCGCGCGCCGAAGATCTTCCAGGTGGTTGGCATGGATGGCGTGAAAACCGGGTTGGATGGCGTTGGCCATGGGGCTCCTTGTTGATGATCGTTCAATCCTGACTCGACCGGGGCCTGCTCGCAAGACCGTCTGTGGCAGTTATCGGTCAACAGTATACCCTCGCGAAGCGTCAGTCAGTGTCGCAGATGCTGGAGATATGGGCATTTGAGTGATGGAGGGCTTCATCGTAAAGTGAGGGTTTCCTCATCCAAACGCCTTCAGGTAGTACCTATCTCAGATGGCCCGAGCGCAGTTTCCTGAGCAACCGTCCAGTGCGGACCTCTCCAACCCCCTGTATTACCTTGAAAACATGGAAACCGTGGTGCGCTGGGTACTCAGCCACCACCGGGATCTGCTGGACAAGGTCGAGACAGGGCGGTTGGAGGCCTTTATGGACCTTGCCATACCCGAG
This sequence comes from Marinobacter koreensis, assembly GCF_023156285.1. Classification (GTDB taxonomy): domain Bacteria; phylum Pseudomonadota; class Gammaproteobacteria; order Pseudomonadales; family Oleiphilaceae; genus Marinobacter; species Marinobacter koreensis. The sequence continues at coordinate 649,240 of NZ_JAKZAJ010000002.1, forward strand.
CGGGCCCTGCTGACCCGGCTGATCATGCGCACCGGAGATCTGTTCCGTGCTGACAAGCTGGCCTACCCGGAGCTCGGGTCGCCGTTGCCCGCCGTCCTGGCCCGGCTGAACGCGGACGACTGGCTGGATCCGGCGCCCGAGCTGGCCCTCGACGACCTTTTCCGTCTGTTTACCCTTGCCGAGCTGCGTCCGGTTTTCGCCCCTGCCCTGGAACGGCTCGGCCTTCCCCGCACACTGTCCAAGGCGGCGATGCGGTTGGCGCTCGCGGACGTGCATGACGAACCGAAGCCGTTGTCGGACTGGCTGCCCGATACTGGCGCCGAGGTGGTGCGTTTGCGGTATATGGCGCTGTTTGACCGGGTCAGGCTGATGTTCTTTGGCAATCTCCGGCAAACCTGGTCCGATTTCGTTCTGGTGGAGCTGGGCTATCAACAGTACGAACAGGTGCCGTTCAGCCCCGAATCCCGCGCCTTTTCCCGGCGTGACCAGGTCGATTGCTATCTCCTGATGCAGGCCTGTCGTGACGCGCTCGAGGAAGGATGGCCCGCAGCGGAGGTGTGGCCCAGGGTGCCGGGTCCGGTGGACAATCCCTGGCTGGCCAGCCGGCGGGATCGGTTGCTGCTGGAACTGGGTCGGCACGCCGACCGCCAGGGTGACCGGGAACTGGCACTGGCGGTGTGGGCGCAGAGCAACCATCGGGAGGCACGACTGAAACAGTTGCGGCTGTTGGAGCGCATGAAGCGGTTCCCGGAGGCCTGGGAGATCGCCCGGCGTTGGCAGGAAACGGACCTGGGGGATGCGGAACAACAGGGGCTGGACCGCATTCTCAAGCGATTGGCTCCGAAAGTAGGCGAGCCCCGGCCAACGCCGATACCCGCTCCGGAAATTGTCGAGCGGTCGGTGCTTCTTCCCCGCCCCTTGTCCGGATCTGTGGAGGGGGCTGCCGCCGCGTACCTGGACCGGTCCGACGCACCGGCGGTCTACGTCGAGAATACCCTGATCAACGGCCTGTTCGGTTTGCTGTGCTGGCCGGTGATCTTCAAGCCGGTGCCGGGTGCGTTTTTCCATCCGTTTCATGTCGGCCCGGCCGACCTGACCCGGGAGGATTTCACCGAGCGTCGTCGTTCGGACTTTGAGGCCTGTTTCGCGAGTCTGGATAACGGCAGCTATCGGGAGCAGATCCTGGACACCTGGCAGGCCAAACAGGGGCTGGCCAACCCCTTCGTGATCTGGCCCGCGTTGTCGGTCGAGCTGATCGAACTGGCCCTGGACTGCATTCCGGCGCGGCACCTGAAATCCCTGTTCCGGCGTCTGCTTCACAACATCCGGGAGCATCGCAGCGGTTTTCCGGACCTGATCCGGTTCTTCCCCGGGGAAGCCGACGAGGCGCGCCGTTACGAGATGGTGGAGGTCAAAGGCCCGGGCGACCGGCTCCAGGATCACCAGCGCCGATGGCTGGCGTTCTTTGCCAATGAGGGGGTTCCGGCCAGTGTGCTCTATGTGCGCTGGCAGGACGAGTCCGGGCAGGAGCACGGGCCATGAAGGTCGCGGTTCGGACCCTGTGCGAATTCGCCGCCCGGACCGGCGATCTGGATTTCCGGTATACCCCTGCACCTTCGGCCGCCGAAGGCATTGCCGGCCACCAGTTGATCCAGTCCCGGCGTACGAGCGACTACAAAAGCGAGTATTTACTGACCGGAGAATGCCTGGGAATAAAGATTTCCGGGCGGGTGGATGGTTACCATCCGGGCCGCCGTCGGCTGGAGGAGATCAAGACCCACCGGGGTGATCTGTCGCGCATCCGCGATCATCAGCGCGCCCTGCACAGGGCCCAGCTCCGTGCCTACGGGGCACTGTTGTGCCGGCAGGAAAACCTCCCGGGGATCGAACTGGTGCTGGTGTATTACGACGTTGGCCGGGATCGCGAGACCCTGGTGACCGAGTCCGCAACGGCCGGGGTATTGTGGCAGGAACTGGAAGGCTTGTGTCAGCAATTCCGATGGTGGGCCGAACAGGAAGATCACCACCTGGAGCAACGCAATGAGCGCCTGACCAGCCTGTCCTTCCCGTTTCCCCGATTCCGGCCGCGGCAACGGGAACTGGCCGAAACCGTGTACAAGAATGCCATGACCGCCGGCACCTTGTTGCTGGAGGCGCCGACGGGCCTGGGTAAAACGCTGGGTACCCTGTTTCCGGCGCTGATGGCTGTGGGCCGTTCCGACCAGGACCGGCTGTTCTACCTGACCTGCCGAAACACCGCACGACAGCTGGCGCTGGATGCGGTGGACCGGTTGCGGACCGCTCAGCCGGAGACCGGCCCCTGGCCACTGCGGGTGTTGGAATTGGTGGCTAAAGACGATGCCTGTGAACATCCGGACAAGGCCTGCCATGGCGAATCCTGTCCCCTGGCCCGCGGATTCTTCGATCGCCTGCCGGATGCCCGCGCTGAAGCGGCCCAGGCTGGCACCATGACCCGGGAGGAACTGGCCCGCATAGCTGCCGGCCATGACGTCTGCCCCTATTTCCTGGCCCAGGAAATGGCCCGGTGGAGTGACGTGGTGGTCGGGGATGTGAACCGGTTGTTCGACCAGTCCGCCCTGCTGCACGGCCTTATTCGCCAGAATCAGTGGCGGGCCACTGTGCTGGTGGATGAAGCCCACAATCTGGTGGACCGGGCCCGGGGGATGTATTCGGTTCAGCTGGACCAGCAGCGGTTGTTGCGGGTGAAAAAATCCGCCCCCACACCGCTGAAGAAGGCCGTGGACCGGACCGCCCGTGCCTGGCAGGGACTGATCCGGGAACAGGACCCGGATGGCCCCGTCTTCCTCGATGCCCTGCCCCCGGGACTGATCGGCAGCCTGCAGGGGCTGGTGTCGGCACTCACCGATTATCTGGCGGATCACCCTCCGGATCTGGCGTTGCAGGAGCTGCTGTTCGAGAGCGTGAGTTTCATGAAGCTGGCCGACAGCTTTGGTGATCACTCCCTGTGTGAGTTCCGTCGTGCCGGTCGCGGCCGCGCCAGGCTCACCATCCAGAACCTGATTCCGGCGGATTTCCTGAAAGACCGGTTTGCCGCAGCGGAGTCGGTCCTGTTGTTTTCCGCAACCCTGAGCCCGGGTATCTACTACCGGGACCTGCTCGGTCTGCCGGAGAATGCCGCTTTCACCTCGCTGCCCAGTCCGTTCAACGCCGACCAGCTGCAGGTGCATTTCACCCCCCGGATCAGCACTCGCCAGGTTCATCGGGAGGAATCCCTGGTACCGATTGCCGACGTCATCGCCCGGCAGTTCCGGGAGCGTCCCGGCCACTATCTGGCGTTTTTCAGCAGTTTCCAGTACCTGCAGGCTGTCAGCGAGGCGCTCGCCAGCCGGGCGCCGGACATCCCCCAGCGATGCCAGACGCCCGGCATGAGTCAGAGTGCCCGCGAGGGGTTCCTGGCGGAATTCCGGCAACCGGGGCCTTCCGTGGCGTTTGCGGTGTTGGGGGGTGTGTTCAGTGAGGGCATCGACCTGCCCGGGGATCAGTTGATTGGCGCCTTCGTTGCGACGCTGGGGTTACCGCCGTTTGATGCCTGGCACGACATCCTGAAGCAGCGCCTGCAGCAGCGGTTTGGTGCTGGGTATGAGTACACTTACCTGATCCCGGGGATCCAGAAGGTGGCCCAGGCGGCGGGGCGGGTGATTCGCACCCCGGAGGACCGGGGCGTGATCTGGCTGATCGACGATCGCTTCATGGGGGCGCAGATACAGAACCTGCTGCCCCGCTGGTGGTTCACTCCGGCCGAGTCCGGGTCAGAGTGAACCCGGTGCCATCACTGCCTCGGCGCCGGCTTGGCCAGCCATTCGTGACCTTTGAGCATGCCGTGCCAGTACAGCCCCGGCAATTGCTTGGCTTTCAGCCACCAGGCGGCCCGGGTTGCCTTGGTGCCGTCGTTGAGCCACTTCGGGAAGCTTGGTTGAAGTTGTCCCCCGTAACCGAACTCCGCCAGTACAATCCGGCCGTTTTCCACCGTCAGCGGACAGGAACCGTAGCCAAGGTAGGCGGCCTGTAGCGGTTGTCCGCGAAGCGCGCTGATCAGGTTCTCGGCAACGACGGGCACCTGCTTGCGCACCGCGGCGGCGGTCTTGGCGTTACCGGTTCCGTTCACATCGCCTGCTCCGAATACATTGTCGAAACGCTTGTGCTGCAAGGTGTCATCCGCCACATCCAGCCAGCCGCCCTCATTGGCCAGCGACGATGCCCGGATAAACTCCGGCGCGCGCTGAGGTGGCACGGTGTGGAGCATGTCAAACCCGACTTCACGGTCCTCGGTGTTACCGTCGGCGTCGGTCTGGCGGAAGGTTGCTTTCTGAGCCGGGCCATTGACCGCCACGAGGTTGCTCTGGACGTTGACGTTGATGCCGTATTTCCGGATGTAGTCCTCAAGGGCGGGCACGTAGGCCGGCACGCCAAACAGGACGCCACCGGCATTGTGGAATTCCACATTGATGTCCTTCAGCACGTCATGACGCAGCCAGTAGTCCGATGAGAGGTACATGGCCTTCTGGGGTGCCCCGGCACATTTGATCGGCATCGGCGGCTGGGAGAACAGGGCGCGACCACTCTTGAGTTTCTGGACGTTTTCCCAGGTGTACCTGGCCAGGCCTTCCCGATAATTCGAGGTAACGCCGTTCTGCCCCAGGGCCTCTTTCAGTCCATCAATGCCTTCCCAGTGGAGTTCAAGCCCCGGAGCCAGCACCAGGAACCGGTAGGTGATCCGGGTCCCGTCCGCCATCTCCACCTGGTTCTCTTCGGGGTTCACCGACTGAACGCTCTGTTGGTACCAGGTAACGAACTCTGGCATGACATCGCTCATCGGTTTGTTGGTCTGTTCAGTCCGGAAGATGCCACCGCCCACCATGGTCCAGCCCGGCTGATAATGGTGTGTGGAGGATGGTTCGATGATGGCGATATCGAGCGACCGGTCCCTTTTATGGAGACTGGCGGCAACCGAAATGCCGGCGGCTCCGCCACCCACAATCAGGACGGTGTGGCCTCGGCTGGCGGTTTGGGGAGTAGGCGTTGCGCTCATGACTCTGACCTCTTTTCTTGTAATGCACGATGTATGGGATCGGCTTTGACGCGAATTACCTCCCATACTAGCAAACCATTTAATCTAACGTTATACGAAATAGGAATATAACGACGCGAGCGCATCGCTCCAGGGTGCGTCAGCCACCCGTTTGTCGGTCTGGCATGGAGTGTCGTTGATTGGCGTTACGTTGAGATGATCCTGTGGATACGGGTTCCGGCGTCTCCTTCAATCATCGCCAGGGCATCCTTCAGGTTGCCAATGACGGCAATGCCGTTCTGGCTTGCGTAATCTCTGGCGGCGCTGAGCTTGGGGCCCATGGAGCCGGCGGGGGCCTGGAAGTTCTGCACTTCCGAGATGTCCATGTCGGACACGCGGGAGGCATCCGGCTGGCCGAAGTTCCGGTAGACACCGTCGACATCGGTCAGTAACAACAGGCGGTCTGCGCCAATTTCAGTGGCCAGCCGGGCACTGACCGCATCCTTATCGATCACCGCTTCGATACCGGTCAGGCTGCCGTCCTGCCGTCGGATCACCGGGATACCGCCACCGCCGGCGCAGATGGCGATGGCGCCCTTGTCGATCAGAAAGCGGATGATGTTCAGGTCCGGGATTTCGGCGGGAGCCGGAGAGGCAACCACCCGTCGCCATTTGTCGCCATCCCGGGCGATCTCCCAACCCAGATGCTCCGCCCGTGCTTCGGCTTCGGCCTGGTCGTATACCGGGCCAATGAACTTGGTGGGATGAGAAAAGGCCGGGTCGTTGGCATCGACAATCACCTGGGTCAGCAGGGTTGCCACGGGGACGGAGTGGTTCAGCTCGTTCTCGAGCTCCTGCTCGATCATGTACCCGATCATGCCTTCGGATTCGGCCCCGAGGACATCAAGGGAGAAGAGTTCATCCGGTTTGTAGGCGATGCCCTGCAAGGCGAGCAGGCCGACCTGGGGCCCGTTGCCGTGGGTCACCACCAGTTGGTGGCCGGCCCGGACAAGATCCGCCAGGGGCCTGGCCGCCTTGCGAATGTTTTCCCGCTGGTTGTCCTCGGTCAGGGGCTCGCCCCGCTGGAGCATGGCATTGCCGCCCAGCGCTGCAACAATCAGCATGTCAGCCTCCCAGTGTCGCGACAAGGACCGCCTTGATGGTGTGCATCCGGTTCTCGGCCTGGTCGAAGACGATGGAGGCCTCGCTCTCAAAGACCTCTTCGGTCACTTCCATGGCAGACAGTCCGAACTCCTCTTGGATCTCCCGGCCGACGGTGGTGTCGGTATTGTGGAAGGCCGGCAGGCAGTGCATGAACCGAACCCGCGGATTTGCCGCTTTGGCCATGAGCTCTGCGTTGACCTGATAGGGACTGAGCAGGGCGATCCGTTCCTTCCACTTCTCCTTGGGCTCTCCCATGGAGACCCAGACATCGGTATAGATGAAATCGACACCGGGGACCGCTTCATCCGGGTTGTCGGTGATCATCACCCGGGCGCCGGTCTGCTCCGCGATCTGCCGCGCCTCATCCACAATCTCCGGCTTGGGCCAGCAGGCCTTCGGCGCACACAGTCGCACGTCCATTCCCATCTTGGCACCCCCGAGTAGAAGGCTGTCCCCCATGTTGTTGCCGGCATCGCCGATGAACACAAACGCCACTTCCCTCAGCGGTTTCTCCACGTGTTCCCGCATGGTGAGAAAATCCGCCAGGATCTGGGTGGGATGGAATTCGTCGGTCAGGCCGTTGAACACCGGCACACCGGCGTATTTGGCCAGTTCAGCGACCACAGACTGGCCAAACCCCCGGTACTCGATGGCGTCGTAGACCCGTCCCAGTACCCGGGCCGTGTCCCTGACCGATTCCTTGTGGCCGATATGGGTACCGGTAGGTCCCAGGTAGGTGACCCGGGCGCCCTGGTCGTAGGCGGCCACTTCAAAGCCAACCCGGGTCCGTGTGGAATTCTTCTCGAAAATCAGGGCAATGTCCTTGCCGGTGAGGCGTGGCACCTCGGTACCGGCGTATTTCGCGGTCTTCAGGTCGGAAGACAGTTTCAGCAGGAATTCGATTTCCCGGGGCGAAAAGTCCTGCAGTGTCAGGAAATGACGATTTTTCAGGTTAAACGCCATGGTCGTTCTCCTTGCTGATTATTCCGGATCCCGGATGGTGGGGCAGCTCATGCATCGTCCGCCTCCCCGTCCGCGACCGAGTTCGGCGCCGGGCATGGCGAGTACCTCAATACCGACCGCTTCCAGTGCCGCGTTGGTGTCGTCATTGCGGTCGTAACCCACCACCACCCCGGGGCTCAAGGCCAGCACATTGTTGCCATCGTTCCATTGCTCCCGTTCGCGCTCGGCCGGATCGTTGCCGCCGGTGGGGACGACTTCCAGGCTGGGATAGCCCAGGATCTCGGCCACCACATCGAACAGATGCCGTGAATCCCGGTGGAATCGGAACGGGTGGTTGTCGGTGCTCGGGTACAGGTCGTAGCAGATGATCTCGTCGGCCACTTCCTTGAAGGTAGTGACCACGTTGCCACCGCAGAAGGTGAACACGGTATCCAGGTGCATGGAGGCTCGGGCCCTGGGGATCTGGCAGGCGATCACCCGTTCTGCCTGACCGCTGTCAAACAGGGATTTTGCCAGCTGGCCCACACCCTGGGGCGATGAGCGCTCGCCCATTCCGACCAGCACCGTACCCTTGCCGATCGGCATCACATCACCGCCCTCAATCGTGGCCAGGCCATGGTCCTGCAGGGGATCACCCCAGTGGACGTGGACCTTGCCGGCAAAGGCCGGGTGGAAACGATAGACCGCCGCCATCAGCAGAGTTTCTGGTTTGCGGGCTGGCCAGTACATGGGGTTGAGGGTGACTCCGCCATAGATCCACGCGCTGTTGTCCCGGGTGAACAGGAAGTTGGGCAGCGGAGGCAGCACGAACCCGAGGGCGCCCAGATGATTGCCAAATAATCCGGCGGGATCGAAAGGCAGATCGGACACCCGGAGGCCGCCCATCAGGTACTCGGCCAGGGTTCGGCCCGGAAGCTGGTCCATCCAGGCCCGCAGGTCCGCCAGCATGCCCATGCCCACGTAGTTGTTGGTAATCCGGTGGTCGAGAATCCATTTCCTGGCCTCGGTGATGTCCAGTGTCTCCGCCAACAGATCGTTGACGTCGAGCACGTCCACGCCCCGCGATCGCATCAACTGGACAAAGACATCGTGGTCTTTCTGGGCCTGCTTGACCCAGAACACGTCGTCGAACAGCAGTTCGTCACAGTTGGAGGGGGTCAGCCTTCGATGGGCCAGGCCGGGTCGACAGACGATGACCTGGCGCAGGGTTCCGGTTTCCGAATGCACGCCGAGTGTGTGCTTGTCCATGGCGTTTTCTCCTTTGAAGACGGGTCAGATCAGGGCCGCGACACTGATCACCACAGAAATGAAGATCGTCAGAATCAGCAGCAGCGGCCAGATGAAGGCCAGCCAGCGATCGTAGGAGACCCGGCCGATCGCCAGTCCTCCGACCACGACGGCAAAGGTGGGGTTGATCAGGTTTACCAGTCCATTGGCGGACTGATACGCGGTGACCACCAGCTCCCGGCCGACGCCGGCGAAATCCGCCAGCGGCGCGAGGATCGGCATCGAAAGGACCGCCAGACCAGAGGAGGACGGCACGAAGAAACTCATGCCCACTTCAATCCAGAAAATCAGGTTGATGAACAGCAGGTTGGACAGGCCGCCCACCGATTGCTCGGCAGAATGGAGGATGGTGTCGGCGATCAGCCCCTGCTCCATGATCACCACAATGCCGCGGGCCAGTCCGACCACCAGGGCCACACCCAGAAGATCCCGGGCGCCGTCGACAAAACTGCCAGTCAGGCCTTTTTCCCCAAGGCGGCCGACCAGGCCGATTACGATGGCCGCGCCGAGAAACAACGCGCCCATGCGGGCCATCCACCAGCCCTGTGAGGAAACCCCCCAGATCATGACTACAAAGGTCAGCGCGAAGATCACCAGGACCACTTTCTGGGTGGTGGTGAGTCGTGCCTCCTCGAACCCTTCCTCATGATCCTGCAGAAACAGTTTCCGGTGAGCCTCCAGTTGCCTGGCCACCACTGACCGCGTCGGATCGGCCTTTACCCGCCGGGCGTAGCGCATGACATAGGCCGCGCAAATCAGGAGCCCGCCGATCAGCAGGATGAACCTGGCAATAATGCCATCGGTGAACGGGATACTGGCGGCGTTGGAGGCTATGACCGTGGCAAACGGATTGATGGTGGAACCCAGCACGCCGATACCCGCCCCGATCAGTATAATGGCGACCCCCGTCACCGCGTCGTAGCCAGCCGATATCACCACCGGAATCAATATGGCGTAGAAGGCCAGGGTCTCCTCGGCCATGCCATAGGTGGTCCCCCCGATGGAAAACAGCCCCATGAGGATCGGAATCATCCATATTTCGCGGCCTGACATTCGTCTCATGGCCGTCTTTATACCGGTATCGATGGCTCCGGTGGCGTTGGTGACGCCGAGAAAGCCACCGAGGAACAGCACGAACAGGGCGACGTCGATGGCGTTGGCGACGTAACTGTCCGGATCGTAGAAGCCGGCGACCGGCGCGAGCATGATGTCGACAAAACCCTGCGGGTTGGGATCCACTTCCTTGTAGGTACCCGGCAAGGCCACTTCCCGACCCACTTCGTCATTCTGCACCCTATCGTATTGTCCTGCGGGGATGACCCAGGTCAGTGCGGCCACCAGGACGATAAGGCCGAAAAGAATGGTGTAGGCGGTTGGAAAACGGGATGCCAGGTCTTTCTTGTGCTCTTCGGGGAGGTTGGGTTCGTCGGACGGGATCATCGCTTCTCTCCTTTCCCTGGTGCCAGCAACGTGAATATCCCTATGACTCAAGCACTGGTATCGCGATTAGTCCATTTGGTAGAGAGGGTTTTGGCCCCGGAAGGGAGAAATTCGAGCGGGGGTTTGACTTCGGTCATAAGGTTCGGGTGGCTATCTCCGAGTTTAAGCGGCGGGATCCGCTTTGAAGTCCGATATGGCGCGACGGTATACCGGAATGTATTGCCAAGTATCAAGGGGGTTACTATAATTCTGGTCAAGTGGATTGGGGGTGCCCGGTCGGCGTTACAGCCTCGGTGAGTTTCATCGGGGCTTTTCGCTTTCTGAAAGGGGGTAAACTTTCAATCCCATGCCCTCATACCCAGTGCCCACACACCCTCGCCCGCCGTCGCAATAGAATTTTTTCTTCAATACTTCGAATGCTTTGTTTGGTTGGTCAGGTTTCAAGACGCTTAGTCCAATCGGCCTTGCCACCAAGTCTGCCAGTTGCAACCCTGAAGACATGGTTCGTTTGTCTGAAAACAGGACATCAAAAGGCAACTGCTGGGAAAGCCTGTTGGCTCCATCGCAGATTCGCCTGAATTCGAGCTCCAGCTCGTTATCTTCCTTTCGGCCTCTGCACTCGACCACGACATGCGTTTTCTGTGTATGTTGATGTTTCTCCTGAAGAAATTCGTAAAGAGTTTCCAGGCAGAATCCCAATGCGATGTGGTAGGGGTTTGAGTTTGCGTCTGCATGCCTGGTCAGTCGTCTCTTGTCGATCACGCAGCTGATGAGTATGAAGTTACTGTGCTCAATGATCCCTGTGAGTTCATCCATAAAGGCTTTGCGCTGCTCCGGACTCCGGAAAATATTAAAGGCCCCTTTTTCCTTTCGGATTTCGTTCTCATGCAACACAACCTGATCGTGGCCAAAGTGATTGAACTTGAACTTCTCCAGTGCAGAAACCACTTGCTCGCTGTAATGCCGTTTGTGGAACACACAGAAGGCCAGGACAAACAGAGGATAATGTTTGTCGATTTTCTCCATGCTGTGGTCGCCGCTTTCATCAACGTAGACGATATACTTGCTAAACTGGGTTTCCGGAGAGCTACCGGGTATCGGATCATCCGAAAACAGGGGTAGTTGTTGATCGTCCTTCTCAGGCATTCGCCTTTCTCCTTGACCCTTTCGCCGGCTTAACCGCCGCCCGCTGCGCCTTGATCCGCTCCAGCAACGCCTCCGCATTGTTCTCCCCGCTGATCAGCTCCGGGTTGTCCTTGCGCCATTGCTCGGTGAGTTCGCCCCGGAAGGCTTTGGCCAGGATCGACTGGGTGAGATTGTTGACGCGGGCCAGGGCGTTGTTGACCTGCTGTTCGATGCGGTCGGCATGGGCGAAGAGTTGGTCTACTCGGCGGACGATTTCGGTTTGTTCTTCTACAGCGAAAAGTGGGATGGCGAGTTCCAGAAATTGACCGTTTCTGAGGTGTACCTGAGTAGCGCCAACCTTTTCCTTTTTGACCTGGCTGCGGTATTGGGGGGCATTGGAAAAAGCAATTAAGTAATCCTCAATGGCAACATTGGGATCTAACTTCAGTCCATACATGCCTTGTGTGATCAGAGCAGGATCTTGACCCTGATATCTCCCGATTAGTCCCAAAAAATCAGCTTTTTGGGATAAGTCGCGAAGAGTCACTACTATCGTCCCGTTAGGAATGACTTTTTTCGAGTTGCTCTCTACGAATGCTAAAGGAACATATTTGGGGTTCCGTTTGTCCTCAATGCGCCCATATTCTTTGATGTCGCCTTTATTTAGCGCGAGCACTCCATTTTCGGAGTAATCTGAAGTCTTCGGGCTCGCTCCACCGACCATGCTCTCAATACAATCTGATAACTTACCGTTAGTGGGATTTGGAAGGCCTGAATAACGACGCCACTCCTCCGTCAACCGCCCACTCATCGCTGCAGCCAGCACGGACTGGCGGAAGCGTTTGAGGATTTGCGGGATGCGTTCGAGGCGGGCTTTGGTGTTTTCCACTTGGGCCAGCAGGGTGTCGAGTTTGTCGGCGATGACTTTTTGTTCGGCGAGGGGTGGTACCGGTACCGAAAGGTTTTTCAGCTTTGTACCGTTAACGTTGGGCTGTCCGATTCCTGCACTGAAGTCCGTGATTTGGCGCCAATAATATGGAGATTGAAAATAGTTGGCCAAAAACTCTATTGAGACACCTTCCAAGCAGCGGACGCGGATTAGATATGATGCATAAACAGAATCCGGAATCTCGCCTTTTAGAAGATAGCTTTTGCCAACGGTAGCACCGGTCCTAGCAAAAACAAGATCGCTCGGTTTCAGTCGGTATTTCCCAACTTTCTCGGGTTCTATTTTGCAGTTCGGAACGTTTGGCCAGTTCACAGTATTGTTTTGAATATCTGTGATGCGTAGAAGCTTTACCCCTGTTGGCTCAGAGGTCGCCGACGCAGTGTAACCATAGGAAATATCGGAAGATATATCTCCAAGGTCGGTCAGTTGCCAATTTGCTGGAAGAAGTTGGCTTTGCATTACTTAACCTCACCCATCACTTCCCGAAAAAGCACCTCCGCCCCATCAGCCTCCTCCGCCCCCAACTCCCGCATCAGTGAATCCAGTTCTCCAAGAGCCTGCACCAGCTCCCCCATCGCCTCACCCGCCAACACACTCGGTTCCGGCAAATTGGCGGCATCCACGCTGTCGCTGTCTTTCAGCCAGGAAATATCCAGCGAGTCGCCCTTGTGTTCGGCTATCCATTGGCGGCTGAAGCAGCGCCAGCGGCTGTGGGCCAGGCGAGGGTCGATGCCTTCGTTTTCGTCGCTGTGTTCCGGCAGTTCGATGGCGTCGGAATGGAAGCTGTATTCGCCCTCTTTGCGCTCGCTGTCGCCGTTGGGGCTATCGCCATAAACGGCTTCAAATGGCTTCAGGTGCTGGTCGCCAAAGGGGGTGCGTTTGCCGAAGCTGGGCATGTTGGTGCGCAGGTCGTAGACCCAGACGTTTTCGGTGCAGTGTTCTTCCTGGTATTTGTCCGTCGCGCTGCCCTTGGTAAAGAACAGCACGTTGGTTTTCACGCCCTGGGCGTAGAAGATGCCGGTGGGCAGGCGCAGGAGGGTGTGCAGGTTGCACTTGTGCATTAAATCCCGGCGTACGTCGGTGCCCACCCCGGCTTCGAACAGCACGTTGTCCGGCAGTACCACGGCGGCGCGGCCACCGGGTTTGAGGTTGCGGTAGATGTGCTGCAAAAAGGCGAGCTGTTTGTTGCTGGTTTTGTAGGTCAGGTCGTCCCGGGTGATGCTGGCATCACCACCCTTGCTGGTGCCGAAAGGCGGGTTGGCCAGGATCACGTCAGCCTTCTCCAGCCCGGCGCCGGTCTGGCCCAGGGCGTTGCCCAGGTGCACGACGCCCTCGGCATCCCCTTCCATGCCGTGCAGCAGGCAGTTCATCAGGGCCAGCCGGCGGGTGCCGGGCACCAGTTCGATGCCGATGTAAGCCTGTGTCGTTTGGAATGTCTTGGCTTCGTCCTTCAGTTCGTACAATTCGTCGGTCTGGCTTTTGATGTACTCGTGGGCGGCAATCAGAAAGCCCGCGGTGCCCGCGGCCGGATCCTGGATGCGTTCGCCGGGTTGGGGTTTGAGGCAGCGCACCATGGTGTTGATCAGGGCGCGGGGGGTGAAGTACTGGCCGGCGCCGGACTTGGTCTCGTTGGCGTTCTTCTCCAGCAGGCCTTCGTACAGGTCGCCCAGGCCGTCTTTCTGGGCGCTGAACCAGTCGATCTGGTCCAGGGTCTTGATCATCTGCTCCAGGTGGCGCGGCTCCCGCAGGCGGGTCTGGGCATCGGCGTAGATGGCGCTGATCAGCGGGTCGTCGTGCACCCGGTTGCCCTCGCCATCCTTGCCGGTGGACAGGCTGAGCAGGATGCGTTTGTAATCGTTCAGCAGGTTGATCCCGGATTTGCCGTTCAGGTCGGTCCAGCGGCAGCCTTCCGGCAGCGGGTGCTCTTTCAGGGTGCCGGCTTCGGTGTTCTCATGCACCATCTTGATAAACAGCAGCAGCACCAGTTCGGTGACGTAATCCGAGTAGTTGATGCCGTCGTCCCGAAGAACGTCGCAGAGGTTCCAGAGCTTCTGGACGATGTCGTTGTTGGTCATAGGGGATCCTTTGAGAGGCGCGCCGTTTTCGTTAGCGCCTCATGTATAAAAAATGCCAAAATCTTTGCATGTTGCGGGGGACATGTTAAGAAAAGCGGGTTTTCTTAACATGTCGTGCAGTTTGGTTCTTGCCGTAGCGTTTGTCGTAGGGACACAACAGATTTGTTTGTGGTTGCTGTGAGTACTGGTTCAGGAAAAAGTCTCTGATAGGCATCACTGCTTGTGTGCGCGCCGTCCAGTGCAGGATGGAGCCGTTTTTTCAGAGAGCTTGCCGATTCATGTTCTCTGACCGGCTCACCCAATACATCCAAAAGGGCTCCCTCTAGGCAGGTTGGTGACCATAGAATAATGGTATAGCCGTTGGACTTTGCTTTCCTCCGGTCTTGTTCCGTTGGCGGAACATCAGAATCTAATACCAGAATCCTGTGATCATAGTCTTCACCACGAAAACTTCGAACGGCATTGGTAATAATATTGCCGGGGGAGCCACCATCGCCTGCTTCAACTTTTGCCCTTGTGCCACTGCCCCTCGGGCAGAAAATTTTTTTCATGTGAGTAATAAAGGCTTTGTCGTCTGCGCCTTCCCCCACGACTAACAAGGTGGTTTGAACAAGAGCCTTTCGTTTACTGCGTCCTTTCGCCATGTTCTCCTCAAATTTCCGGTACCGCTCCCAATGCGCCTGCCATGTATTTGGCATAGAGATTGTCATCGGCCCGGAGGCCTTCCATTTCATCCAGTCGCCATGCCTCGGAGTGTTGATTGTGCTTTTCACAGAGATAAACCTGATGCTTCTGCAGGCGGTTGAGTATCTCCGGCGTGTGGCAACTGAAGATCAGTTGTGCGTTGTTGGGATTGGTGTGTTCAAAGCGAAACCAATCCAGAATTCTAGGGATCAGGTGTGGGTGCAGGTCATTGTCGATCTCATCGATAACAGCGCAACCACCCCGGCATAGTGCTTTAAGAACATGCTCTAGTACGACAAATGCCGATTGGGTACCGTTGGATTCGTCGAAGAATGACAGCCGAAACTCCTTTCCATTAGCATCCCGATGCAAACCCACAGGAACATACACTGTTTCGGTTTTCCCGTCAGGTGTGGTGGCCTGTTGCTCCTCGATATCAACCCCTCGAAGGCCAAGATCGAATTCTTGAATCGCCCGAACCATACGTTCTTTCAGTTCGAGGTCTTCGTGATAGTTTTTGGCTACTCGGATAAGGTCTGATGCGTTAAAGGGTGCACGACCTCGGTAGACCACATTGCTGTTTATTCCTCGAAAAAAGTCGATGACGGGTTTTGCTTCCTGAATATCGTAGCTGTGTGCTGCTGCTAATAAGGAAGCGTTGTCGCGTAGTGAGCGAGCCTTGGTGGCGGGGAATGGGAAGCCCTTTTCCCGAAATAGAAAACCGTCTTCAGTCTTTTCCCTTTTGAAAAGATAGCTGAATTGGCTACTGGTCCTGACAGAGAGAACTTCCTTCTTGACCCGGCGATTGTTCAGTATCAGAAGATATCGGTATTCAGAATTCCCAATTAGGAAATTGAGTTCGAACTCGGTATCTGTGCCGCTGTGCAGCATGTGGGGTTGGTAGACTACGTCGCTTTCTGGTTCAAGCTTCAGAAAAGAATCACAGGCAAACCAGCTCAGGAATGCCAGTGGCTTAATAAAGTTAGTCTTGCCAGAGCCATTCGGTCCTACGACACCGATGACCTTGTTCAGCCGACGATCAGGGAGGTTGATATCGTAGCCCGTTGGTGCCGGCTTTTTTCCCATAGCAAAGCTAAGCTCAGTTTCGTCCGAGAAGCTGTAGAAGTTTTTAAAACGTAGGGAAATGATCATATTATTTCAAAATAATCGAAATTTTGTTGATTATGGGAATTAGCGGTTAATTTATCAACTTAATTTGTTGTTGTGTTGGCTGCTCATGCACTCCGCTCCGGCCACATCGCCTCATTCAGCTCCTCCAGTACCGTATCAAGCTGCGCCCCCAGCACCTTGTCCATCTGCTTTGCCCCGCCATCATTGGCAAAGCGATGGTTCACAAATTCCCGGTCGATGATGACTTCGTGCACCAGTTGCTTGGCCAGGCGTTCCAGCCATTTGCGTTGGTTCGGCGTCCAGTTGTGCTGGGTGTAGATGCGGTCCATGGCTTCGGCCACGCGCTGTTCGAAGGGAATCAGCGGCTCGCCCAGGGCCGCACGGCGGATATAGCCGATGATGCTGGCGGCAATGTCCTTGCTGGTCTGGTTGCGCACGGCGCTTTGCAGGCGGGCTTCGGAGTAGCCGTGGTTGTCCAGCAGCAGTTTCACTTCCCGGAGTTGTTCCCGGGTGAGATCCCGGGGTTTGTTGACTACCACGGCCAGAGCGGCGGACTGGTTGAGCTGTTCTTTGATGAAGGCGTTGAAGCTGTCCAGGTAGTCTTCCGGCTTGTCGTGCACGCCATAGCTCTGGATGCGCTCGCGGATTTCGTCTTCATGGTCGGATAGAACCGGCATGTATTCGCTGCCCACCAGGGACTTCACCTCTGCCAGTTGGTTAAGCAGGCCGCTGTGCTGTTTGATGAACGCGGAGGCCTGGCGGGGGCCGAGTTTGTGCAGGTGCTGGTGCAGGGATTTGGGTTCCACGCCCCAGCTCTGTTGCAGTTCATCCAGTTTCTGCTTCAGTTCCGGTCGGCTTTCGGCTTTGTTGTCAGCCTTGCGAAGCACCCGCATGAGTTTCTGGCTAAGCTGGCTGAGCACCACGTCAGCCTGGCTTTCATCGGGTTGTTCGCCAGGACTATTGAGTGCCTTTTCCAATTGTTCGTCGTCGGTGAGCTCGTCCACCAGTTGCTCCAGGGTGATGTTGGGGTCTTTCACCAGGGGCTTCATGGTGTTCACATCCTGCAGGGCGGCGTAGATATCCACCGGATCATAGATGCGGAATACGGTCTTGCCGATCTCGTCGCAGCGCCGGGTGGCGCGGCCGATCATCTGCTCGTAGAGGATGCGTGAACGAACCCGACGCATGAATACCAGGTTGCAGATACGCGGCACGTCGATGCCGGTAGTGAGCAGGTCAACCGTGATGGCGATATTCGGGTAGCGTTCGTTCTTGTAGCGGCGGATAACCTGGTCCACCTTGTCGCTCTGGCCGGTGATCTTGGCCACGGCGGCTTCGTTGTACTGACCGTTGTAGAGATCCTTGAAGGCATCATCCAGCAGGCGTTTCACCATATCCGCGTGCAGGTCGGTGGCGCAGAAGATCATGGTTTTCTCGTCGCCGAACGGGTCCAGTTCCTGCACCAGCTGTTCGCAGATGACGCGATTGAAGTTCTCGTTGATGACCCGGCGGTTGAAGGTGTCGACTTCGAAGGTCAGTTCATCTTCCAGCTCGGTGGTGTCCACTTCCCCCGTCTGTGTGTTGATCACTTCGACAGGCTTGCCCTTCTCAAAGGTAATACCGTTCTGACTGAGCAGGGTTTCGTAGCGAATGGGCGGTTCGTGGTCGATCAACCAGTCGTCCGCGACAGCCTCGCGGTACGAATAGGTGTAAACCGGTTTGCCAAAAATTTCGCTGGTGTGTTTGGCCGGGGTCGCCGTTAGCCCGATTTTCACCGCATCAAAGTAGTCCAGTACCCGGCGGTAGCTGGACAGGTACTGGCTGGTGTCCCGCAGGGCCAGTTCGCCTTCGGTCATTTCCTGATCCAGGGTATAGCCCCGGTGAGCTTCGTCGATGATGATGCAGTCGAACTGGTCGATGGGTGGCGGCTCGTCGCTCATGAAGATGCGCTTGACCATGGCCTGCACCGTGGCCACCTGAATGCGGGTTTCCGCTTCGGCGGCCATGTCCCCCAGTTCGGCGACGTTGTAGATCTTGCTGAGGGTGTGGTTCTGCTCCAGCGGTGCCTCGTTGAAGGCATCAATAGCCTGCTGACCCAGCGCGGTGCGGTCCACCAGAAACAGGATACGGTGGAAACGCTCCGCTTTCAGGAACCGGTACATCAGTCCGATGATGGTTCGGGTTTTACCGGTGCCGGTGGCCATGGCCAAAAGCGCCTTGCGCACACCCTGCGAAAGGGCGTGTTCGGTGGCGACAATAGCGTTCTGTTGATAATCCCGCAGTTTCAGGTAGCCGAAGGGCTCGTCTTTTAGCAGTTTCTCGGCGTTCTCTTTATCGCGTTCCAGTAGATCCAACAGGCCGCCCGGCGTGTGGAATTGCGGCAGCGCCCGGCGCAGATTGCTGGGTTGGCGCACATCCCGAAACCAGGTGCCAGACTGCTCCGCCAGTTGCGGAATATAGGGCCGACCATTGCAGGAATACACGAAGGGTACGTGGTAGTGGCCGGTTTCGTCGGCAGGCCAGGCGATGGTGCGGCCGGTCAACTCCCAGGCGCCGACCAAGGGCGTTGCCACGTTCAGGCCCTTGCTGTAACGCTCAGCCTGGCGGATCTTTCCGGCCACGTTGGTGTTTTCTTTCTTGGCTTCAACCACGGCGATGGGCGTAAGCCCCACGAACAGCACGTAGTCGGCCCGGCCCTTCTCGCCGCTGTGGCTGGTGGGCCACTCGGCAATGGCGCGATAAGTGCCTTTCCCCGGACGGGCGCCTTTCTGGAAGGTGAGTTCCTGGCTGTCGGCTTCCCAGCCGGCGTCCTGCAGTTGCTGGTCGATCAGGATGCGGGTGAGTTCTTCGTTCAGTACCAGGGTGTCTGTGGCGGCTTTGGTCTGATTGGCCACCTGCTGGCGCTGTTGGTTAACAGTCTGCTCGCCCTGCTCTGAGAGTTGCTGTTGCAGGGCTTTGATTTTTTGCTCGTAAGCCTGTTGCTGTTGGCTCAGGGCTTGTTCGTGCTGGCGAGCTTGCTCCGCCAGAGCGCGGGACTCTTCATCCATGGCCACGGCCAGGGCTTCGTATTCGGCCTTCTCTTTCTCAATGAGCTGGCTCAGTTGGTGGCTGCTGTTCAGCGCCATGTTGGCGTGTTGCAGATCGTGGCGCAGCTTTTCGATATCGCTCTGGAGTTGGCGCAATTGGGCGCTGGGGTCGGCTGGCGGCACAAAGGGGCCGGGTTTGAAGCTGGCGCCGGATTTACCAAAGGAGCGGTGAAACCAGATGGCGAGGGCCCGCGCCACTTTCAGGCCATCCATCGCCTCCTTATGCCGGGTACGAAACTGGTGTGTGGCTTTGTTGCCTTCAATCCGCAGAATATGGAACAGCTCTCTGATCTGCGGTTCCAGCCGTAATTCCCGGTTCAGGCGATAGAGCAGCTCGGCCTGGCTGGTCTGTTCATCAAATTCGATACCGGAGAGCGCGGCCAGATGTTGCGCCAGGGCTTCGCCCAGCTGGCGGAGTTTGATCAGGGTGGTGTTGGGATCGCTGGCGAAGACACGCTCAGCGGATTCGGCCAGCTCCACGAGTAAGGAATCGTGCTCTGACAGAAACGAGAAGTTGCCGTCGTTGAATTCCGTGGCCTTGTTCAATGTATCCCTCCGCGACAGTCTTACGCGAGAACATTAGCAGACTTATCAAGGAGACAGAAACGTTGTGCCGGAGCGGCCAATAAAGATCGACGGAGGTGTATATGAAAACGGGAAGGGAAAATGGTCGGCGTGGCAGGATTCGAACCTGCGACCCCTTCGTCCCGAACGAAGTGCGCTACCAAGCTGCGCCACACGCCGAACAACGGCCGGTATTATACGGATTCGATCTGCTTTTACCAGCCCCCGTAACGCCTGACGATGAAATTCATCCTGCGATTTGTACGGACTAACCCACCGGGAATTCCGTGGTGGCGTAGCGGACCAGGGATTTCCGGCGCATGGTCAGCATGTAGCCCAGGGTAAGGGGGCCTACACGCCCCGCCAGCATGATCGCCATGATGATGAGCTGCCCGGCGGCGCCGAGGTCACCGGTAATGCCCCGGGACAGTCCGACGGTGCCAAACGCCGAGACCACCTCGAAGGCGATGTCCAGGAAGTCGGCACGGACAAAGATACTCAGGCCCAGCACACCCAGAAAGATCACTACCATGGCCAGCGTGGTGACGGCCAGGGCTTTCAGTACGGTCTCGCCGGACAGGGAATGCCGGCCAATCGTGGCGGTGAGATTGCCCTTCAGAAAAGCCCGGGTGGCTGACATCAGAACCAGGAAGGTGGATAGTTTGATGCCGCTGGCGGTGGAGTTGGGAGCGCCGCCGATGAACATCAGGAGCAGGAAAAGCACGGAGGTACCGGCCGTGAGGGCGCCAATGTCCACCGAATTGAAACCGGCGGTCCGGGTTGTCGTGGCCTGAAACCAGGCGGCCAGCAGCTTGTCACCAACGCTGTCGAGTGCCCCGAGGGTACCCGGGTTGCCGTATTCGAGGAGCAGGAACAACGCCATGGCGGCGAGGTTGATGACCAGGGTGCTGACGAGGATCAGGCGGGAGTAGATGGACAGCCCGGAAAAGCTGCGGTTCTCGAACAGTTCCCGGGCGACCAGGTACCCGAGCCCGCCGACGATGAACAGGCCCGAGATGGTCAGGGTAACCCCGGCATGACCGACATAGGCGCTGACGCTGTCCGGAGACAGGGCAAAGCCGGCGTTGTTGAACGCCGACACGCTGTAGAACAGGGCCTGGTACAGTCCTTCACTCCAGCCTTTCTCGGGCACGAAAAAACAGGCCAGAATGACCAGCCCGATGGCTTCCATGGACAGGGCAAAAACGGCGATGGAGGCCCCGGCCCGTCTGGTGGTGCTCAGGGAGATTTCGTTGAAGGCTTCCTGGGCTGCGAGGTGGTGGCGAAGGCCCAGCTTGAACCCCAGGGCCAGTGCCGTGAGCACGGCAAAGGTCATCAGGCCCAGTCCGCCGAGCTGGATCAGCAGCAGAATCACCAGTTGGCCGAACAGGGTGTACTCGCTGGCGGTGTCGACCACGCTGAGGCCGGTGACGGTCACGGCCGAGGTTGCGGTAAACGCGGCCTCCAGCCAGGTGACCGGTACTTCGGTTGCCCAGGGCAGCTTGAGCAGGCAGGTGCCCAGAACAATGAGGATGCAGAAGCCCTCGATCAGCAGGCCGGGTGGGCTGATGCGTTTCGGCCCGGAGCGGCCCGGCCGGGGTGAAATGGGGAGCAGGTCCCGGGTCTGGAGTCTCATGAGCGGTTACAGGTAGCTTTCGATCTTGCGGAATTCATCGAGCTGTCCGCCGAGGACCAGATGGTCGCCGGCCTTGATCTGAAAGGCGCGACCGGGCGCATAATGGGCACTGGTACTGCGTTTGATCACCAGTGCGGTGATACTGGCACCGGTCTTTTCCAGAAGGTCTTCCATGGTGAGACCGTCCAGCGCATCGCCACTCTCGATTTCCACCACGTAGTCGCCGTCGCCGAGACCGATGTAGTTCTGCACATTCGGGTAATTGAGTTCCTGGGCGATCCGTACCCCCATCTCGTACTCCGGGGCGATGACCCGGTGGACGCCGAGCCGCTGGAGGATTTTCTGGTGCTGGGTGGTGAGGGCCTTGGCCCAGATTTTCCGGATACCAATGTTCTGCAGATGCATGGTGGCGAGGATGGTCGCCTCAAAATTACGACCGATCGCCAGCACAGCGACGTCGTAATCGGCAATACTGAGCTCCTCGATCGCCTGCTCATCGGTAACGTCGGCGATTACGGCATGGGTGATGCACTCGGACAGGCGATCGACCACCTGCTCGTCGTTGTCGATACCCAGCACGTCGTGGCCAAGGCGGGTCAGTTCCCGGGCGATGGTTTCTCCGAAGACGCCCAGGCCGATCACCACGATCTGTTGCTTCTTTTGCATGGTCGGGACCTCCCGGTCTCACAGGAATCGGCGTTTTCGGAACAGTAACAGATTCAGTCGGGGATGACCTGTGTCGCCGCCGGCACACGGGCGGTGCGAGCAACTGGGTAGGAATTGACCGGCAAAAAGTGTATAACTTGCCCGTTTTCCCTGCCCTGGCGCCATGTGGAGTCCGATTTGCGGTGAGTATTCTCCCGATCGTTCAGATCCTCGGGTTTCTGCTGATACTGCTCAGCTTCCTGATGACCCTTCCGGTTAACCTCCTGATGTTCGGTGAAACGTCGGACTGGCTGGCGTTCGTCAAGTCCGCGTCCGTCTGTTTTGTGATCGGTGTTCTGGCGCTGTCGGTCTCGGGCAGGCGCAAGCATGCTCTCAAACAGCGCCAGATGTTCATGCTGACGGTGTCGGCCTGGGTGATCATTCCCCTGTTTTCGAGCCTCCCTCTGCTCTTGAGCGGCATGAACCTCACCATTACCGATGCCTTTTTCGAGAGTATCTCCGGTGTCACCACAACCGGCTCCACGGTGCTGACCGGGCTCGATTCCATGCCGGACGACATCCTCCTGTGGCGATCGCTGATGCAGTGGATGGGCGGCATCGGGATCATCGGCATGGCCGTGGCCATCCTGCCGTTTCTGCGCATCGGTGGTATGCGGCTGTTCGCGACGGAGTCGTCCGAATGGAGTGAGAAGGTGGTGCCCCGCACCAACAGTCTGGCCCGCAGCCTGGTCGGCGTTTACCTGGGCATCACCCTGGCCTGTCTTCTGAGCTACTGGGTTCTTGGCATGACGTTGTTCGAGGCCCTCAACCACGCGCTAACCACGGTTTCCACCGGAGGCTACTCCACGTCAGACAGCTCCATGGGCCAATTCGAATCGGTGGGTATCCTGCTGGTGGCAACGGTGTTCATGGCGATCGGTGGCATGCCCTTTTTCCTGTTTGTCCGGTTTATCCATGGCCAGCGACAGCCCCTGTTCCGGGATCAGCAGGTGCGGTTTTTCCTGGTGTTGCTGGTGGCCGTGGCCGCCATGCTTACCGTTTACCGGGTGGTCAACGATGATGCCGATCCCTTCTATACCTTTATCCACGCCCTGTTCAACGTTACCTCGGTGGTAACCACAACGGGCTTTGCTTCGACCGATTATTCGATGTGGGGGCCCTTTGCGGTGGTGATCTTTCTGTTCATCACCTTCGTTGGCGGCTGTTCCGGTTCCACCGCCGGTGGTATGAAAATCTTCCGGTTCCAGTTGTCCATGCTGCTGCTCCGGGAGCAGGTACGTCGACTGCTTCATCCCCATGCGGTGTTTGCCCGCAATTACAACGGTCGGGTCATCGGTGACGATATTGTGGCCTCCAGCGTTGCTTTCTCGTTCATCTTCCTGGCGACACTGGCGGTGGTGACTGCCATGCTGGGCGCGTTGGGGCTGGATCTGGTGACCAGTTTCTCGGGAGCAGTGACGGCCCTGACCAACGTCGGGCCCGGTCTGGGTGACATCATCGGGCCGGCGGGCAATTTCCAGAGCCTGCCGGACGCGGCCAAATGGGTCCTGATGGCCACCATGATTCTGGGGCGTCTGGAGCTGTTGAGCGTTTTTGTGATGCTGTCGCCGGATTTCTGGCGCAGCTAACGGGGATAGGCGATGTCGGCGGGCGCCAGCGTTGGCTGGCACCCGCGAACAGAGGATCAGCCAGCGGTCGGCAGCAGGGAGATGTCGGCAACCCGCAGGAACAGGTTGCGCAGGCGATTGAGCAGCGCCAGCCGGTTGTTCCGGACTGCGTCGTCCTCGGCCATCACCATGACCGCATCGAAGAACGTGTCCACCGGTTCTCTCAGGCTGGCCAGCGAGCTCAGCGCGCTGGCGTAGTCGCCCTTCTCGAACATCGGCAGCACTGTCTGCGCCTGTTCCTCCACCTGAGCGGCCAGGGTTTTCTCCTCGGCATCCTGCAGCAGGGACGGATCCACGGTTTCGCCGATGCTGTCGCCGCCCTGTTTGGTCAGGATGTTGGATACCCGCTTGTTGGCACCGGCCAGCGCCTGCGCTTCCGGCAGCTGGCGGAAGGCCTCCACCGCCTTCACGCGGCGGTCGAAGTCCAGCGGCCGGGTCGGACGACGGGCATGCACCGCCAGGTACACCTCGGCGCCGATGCCCTGCTCTTCGTAGTGGGCGCGGAAACGCTCCAGCATATAGTCCACCACGGTGCTGGCGGTGTCCTGCTCGGTCAGTACCGTGAAGTTCTGTTCGGCCCATTCGCACAGGGTTTGCAGATCCAGCGGCAGCTCCCGTTCGATGATGATGCGAAGCACACCCAGGGAAGCCCGGCGCAGTGCAAACGGATCCCGTGTGCCCGATGGCGGCTGATTGATTCCGAACAGGCCGACCAGTGAGTCGATCCGGTCAGCGATGGCAACGGCACAGCCGGTCAGCGTGGTCGGCAGGCTGTCGCCGGCAAAGCGCGGCATGTACTGCTCGTTCAGCGCCCGGGCGACATCTTCGGGCTCGCCGTCGTTGGCGGCGTAGTACTGGCCCATGATGCCCTGAAGGTCGGTGAATTCGAGTACCATCTCGGTGACCAGGTCGGTTTTGGCCAGCATGGCGGCGCGCTCGGCGAGGGCCGGATCGCTGCCGATGGCCTCGGCGATCTTCTTCGCCAGTGCCGCTACGCGAACGGATTTGTCATAAAGACTGCCGAGCTTCTCCTGGAACACGATCGGCTTGAGCGATTCGATACGAGCTTCCAGGCGGGTCTTGCGATCCGTCTCATAGAAGAACGCAGCGTCCGACAGCCGGGGACGGATCACCTTCTCGTTGCCGGCGATCACCTGTGCCGGATCCTTGCTCTCCAGGTTGGCCACGGTGATGAACAGCGGCAGTATCTTTCCGTCCTTGCCCACCACGTGGAAATACTTCTGATGCTCCTCCATGGAAGAGATCAGCGCTTCTGCGGGCACTTCCAGGAAGCGTTCCTCAAAACGCCCCATCAGCGGGACCGGCCATTCGTTCAGCGCGGTGACTTCGTCCAGCAGGTCTTCATCAATCACAGCCTTGCCACCGGCTTCCTTCTCGGCGAGGGCGGCAACGCCTTTGCGGATTTGCTCGCGGCGCTCGGCAAAGTCAGCGAGTACGTAGCCTTCCTGCTTGAGAACGACCTCGTAATCGTTCGGGGTCGGCACGATCAGCGGCTTCGGACAATGGAAACGATGGCCGCGGGTGGTATTGCCCGGTTTCAGGCCCATGATCGGTGCGTCGATCACCTTATTGCCATACAGCAGAATCGCCCAGTGGACCGGCCGAACGAATTCGGTACGGTGGGCGCCCCAGCGCATGCGCTTGGGAATCGGCAGGGCGGCGAGGGACTGTTCGACCAGTTCGGGCATCAATTCGACCGTCGGTCTGCCCTGCTCCACGGTACGGTAGACCACCCAGGCACCTTTTTCGGTTTCCAGGGTGTCCAGCTGGTCCGGCGTAATGCCCAGGGATGTGGCGAAGCCGGTCAATGCCCGGGTCGGGTTACCGGCGTCGTCGAAGGCGGCCTTGACCGCCGGGCCCCGTTTTTCCACCGGTTTGTCCGGCTGAGCATCGGCCAGGTCCCTTACCCGGACGGCAAGACGGCGTGGCGCGGCGAAGGACTCGACCTTGCCAAACTCGATGCCAGCCTCTTCCAGGCCCTTGGCAATGCCCTGGGTAAAGGCGTTGGACAGAGTCTTGAGCGCTTTGGGAGGCAGCTCTTCAGTGCCCAGTTCGACCAGAAAATCCTGTGTAGCCATGATTATGCGTTCCCCTGTTCCTGCTGTGCCTGCTTCGCTTTCTTGCCCTTCTTCTTGCCGTTGGCCTTTTCATCGGCCGCTGCGGCGGCGGCCAGCACTTCCTCGCGCAGGGCCTCAGGGGCCAGCGGGAAGCCGAGCTTACGGCGGCTGTCGAAGTAGGCCTGGGCCACGGCGCGGGCCAGGGTACGGACACGGAGAATGAAACGCTGCCGCTCGGTGACCGAGATGGCGTGGCGGGCGTCCAGCAGGTTGAAGGTATGAGACGCCTTCAGCACCTGCTCGTAGGCCGGAAGCGGCAGCCCGGCCTCGATCAGCCGGGCGCTCTCGCGCTCATGCACATCGAAGCTGTGGAACAGGAATTCGGTGTCGGCCTGTTCGAAGTTGTAGGTGGACATTTCCACTTCCTGCTGGTGGAACACGTCGCCGTAGGTGACGACGCCATCCGGGCCTTCGGTCCAGACCAGGTCGTAAACGCTGTCGACGCCCTGCAGGTACATGGCGATCCGCTCCAGCCCGTAGGTCAGTTCGCCGGTGACGGGGTAGCACTCCAGGCCGCCCACCTGCTGGAAGTAGGTGAACTGGGTGACTTCCATGCCATTGAGCCAGATTTCCCAGCCCAGGCCCCAGGCGCCCAGCGTGGGGGATTCCCAGTTGTCCTCGACAAACCGGATGTCGTGTACCAGGGGATCGAGGCCCAGGGCGCGGAGGGAATCCAGATACAGTTCCTGGATGTTGTCCGGGGAGGGCTTGAGGACCACCTGGAACTGATAGTAATGCTGCAGACGGTTCGGGTTTTCACCGTAACGACCGTCGGTGGGGCGACGGCTGGGCTGAACATAGGCGGCATTCCAGGTCTCCGGGCCGATGGCGCGAAGGAAGGTGGCCGGGTGAAAGGTACCGGCGCCCACTTCCATATCCAGGGGCTGGAGAACCACGCAGCCATGCTGCGCCCAGAAATTCTGCAGAGCCAGGATCAGACCCTGGAAGGTCTTGATATCCGGCGCGGAGTTGTTCGTTGCCTTGTCTGTCACGACGATTGCCTGCTGATTCAGTCTGTGTGTGGCGCCCCGCTGTTCCCTCGGGACACTCCGAAAAAAGGCGCATTATACGCTTGCCAAAGCGGTATTTCTAAGTGCGATTCACGCCTTTGATTTTGCGCTAGAAGAAGGTCAGACCCACCTGGAACAGCTTCTCCACATCCCGGACCCGGGACTTGTCCACCAGGAACAGGATGACGTGGTCGTCCGGCTGCACCCGCAGGTGGTCGTGGGCGATGAGCACCTCGTTATGGCGGACGATGGCGCCGATGGTGGTGCCTTCGGGCAGATTGATTTCGTCCAGCCGCTTACCCACCACCTTGGAGGATCGATGGTCGCCATGGGCAATCGCCTCAATGGCCTCAGCGGCGCCCCGGCGCAGTGAGTGAACGTTCACCACATCGCCCCGCCGTACATGGGTGAGCAGGCTTCCTATGGTGGTCTGCTGGGGCGAGATGGCGACATCGATGTCGCCGCCCTGGATCAGGTCGACGTAGTCCGGGTTGTTAATCAGGGTGAAGACCTTGCGAGCCCCCAGCCGTTTGGCCAGCAGCGATGCCATGATATTGGCTTCGTCATCGTTGGTGACGGCGCAGAAAACATCGGTGTTTTCGATGTTCTCTTCGAGCAGGATGTCCTTGTTGGCGGCATTGCCCTCCAGGACAACCGTCTTGCGGAGGTTTTCCGAGAGCATCACGCACCGGTCGTGATCCTGCTCCAGCAGCTTGACCTGGTAGCGGCTTTCCAGGGTTTTGGCCAGGCGCTGGCCGATATTGCCGCCCCCGCAGATGAAGATACGCTTGTACGGTTTGACCAGCGGTTGCAGTTCGCTCATGACCGATCGGATGTGGTCGGCACCGGCGATAAAAAACACTTCGTCGCCATCTTCGATCACCGTATCGCCCTGGGGCATGATCGCCCGGTCCTTCCGGAAAATCGCGGCCACACGGGTCTCGATCCGGGGCATGTGGGTGCGCAGGTAAGACAGCTCATGGCCAACCAGGGGGCCACCCTGGGTTGCCCGGATGGCCACCAGCCGCACCAGACCCTTGGAGAATTCCAGTACCTGCAATGCGCCCGGGTATTCGATCAGGCGGGTAATGTGCTTGGTAACCAGGTGTTCCGGGCTGATCAGGACGTCGATCGGAAACCCGCGCAGGCTGTCCAGATCCTTTTCCTTGTCGCGCTGATAGAACAGCTCGGACCGGGCCAGATAGGCATTGGCGCGTACCCGGCAGATGGTGGTCGGAGTCTTGTACAGCAGCTTGGTGACCTGGCAGCCGACCATGTTGGTTTCGTCACTGTTGGTGACGGCAATGAGGATGTCGGCGTCTTCGGCACCAGCCTGTCGCAGCACCGTCGGAAATGAGGCCTTGCCCTGCACGGTCCGGATGTCCAGCCGATCCTGCAGCTCGCGGAGGCGGGCGCCATCGCTGTCGATCACGGTGATGTCGTTGGCTTCGTTGGCCAGGTTCTCGGCCAGGGTACCGCCGACCTGGCCGGCGCCTAGAATCAGGATCTTCATGGTTCGGGTTTCTCCAGTACCGCGTAGAAGAAGCCATCGTGGCTGTCAGGATTTGGTAGCAGCTGCCGGCCTGCGCCGGTGTCGCGGCCCCAGGTCACCTCCGGCTCCACCAGTATGCTGTCCGCGCACTGTTTGCGGAACCGTTGAATTATACGGTGGTTTTCCTGGGGGAACACGGAGCAGGTTGCGTAGACCAGTCTCCCCCCGGGTTTCAGAATCGACCACATGGCATTGAGGAGGCCAAGCTGGATTCCGGCGAGGGGTACGATGTCGGATTCACGGCGCAGCAGTTTGATGTCCGGATGCCGCCGGATAACCCCGGTGGCGCTGCAGGGCACATCGAGCAGGATGCGATCAAAGGCATCGCCGTCCCACCAGTCTTCGATTCGCGCGGCGTCCGCCTGCTTCAGTGTTGCGACCAGGTCCAGGCGTTCCAGATTCTCTTCCACCCGTGGCAATCGATCAGCGGATTCGTCGATGGCGACCACCTCGGCCAGGGCGTCACAGGCTTCAAGGATTGCACAGGTCTTGCCGCCCGGGGCGGCGCAGGCATCCAGGACGCGCTGGCCCGGAGCCAGATCGAGCAGCGTGGTGCAGAGTTGGGCGGCTTCGTCCTGAACGCTCACGGCGCCGTCGGCAAACCAGGGCAGCCGGTCCACCGGTACTGGTCTGGCCAGTTGCAGACCGTGGGGAGCAAACCGGGTGGGAGTTGCCTCAATGCCGGCGTCGTCAAGCAGAGCGAGGTATTGGTCCCGGGTAAAGCGCCGGGCATTCACCCGAAGGGTCATGGGCGCCTGGGTGTTGTTGGCTTCCAGGATGCCTTGCCAGTCGTCCGGCCAATTATGGCGCAGCTTATCAACCATCCATCGGGGGTGGCTGAAGCGGGCCGGGTCGTCCCGTGGCTCGGGCGCCTCGTCCCGCTGGGCGCCCCGGAGTACACCGTTCACCAGGCCGGTCAGGTGCGGCTTACCGAGGGCACGACAGGCTTCCACGGCTTCATTGACCACGGCATAGGTGGCGGCCCGATCGCTGAAACGCAGCTGGAACAGGGCCACCAGCATCAGATGGTGAATGATCCGGTCCGGTTTGCGCAGAGGTTTGTTCAGGCGGTCGCCCAGTTCGGCGTCGAGTCGGTGGAACCAGCGGCAGCTACCGTAGCAGAGGGCCTGGAGTTCCGCCCGCTCGTGATCGCCCACCCGGTTCAGCGCCGATGGCAGACACTGGCTGAGTGACTGGCCCTGCTCTACGGAGAGCAGCACGCCGGCCGCAACGGCTCGGATGGGTTGGTGGCCGCCGGTCATGTCAGTGAAGCTCCTGACCGGGCATCAGCAGTTGCTTGCCCCCGTTGATCAGGTCATTCGCGGTCTGGGTGCGTGCCCCTGGCAATTGCAGCCGCGTTACCCGCAGCACAGCCTCACCACAGGCGATATCAATGCCGTCCCGGTTGCGCCGGATGACCGTCCCGGGCGGCTGGTCTGACGACTCGGGCAGGACGCTCGCCTCGTGAATCCGGATGCGCTCGCCGTCGAGTTCTGTGTAGGTCCCGGGCCAGGGATTGAAGGCCCGGATCAGACGCTCCAGAGCGTTCGCATCGGACTGCCAGTCCAGATGGCCTTCCTCTTTGGTCAGCTTGCGGGCGTAGCAGGCCCGCTCGTCGTTCTGGGCCTCTCCGGTCAGCTCCCCTTTCTCGAGCAGATCCATCGCCTTCACGATGGCCGCACCACCCATATCGGCGAGGCGGTCGTGGAGGCTTCCGCCGGTGTCGTCGGCTTCGATGGGGGTGATCGACTTCAGCAGCATGTCGCCGGTGTCCAGGCCTTCGTCCATCTGCATGATGGTGATACCGGTTTCGGAATCGCCAGCGGCAATGGCCCTCTGGATAGGGGCAGCTCCCCGCCAGCGTGGCAGGAGCGAGGCGTGGATGTTCAGGCATCCATGGCGTGGAGTCGCCAGCACATCCGCCGGCAGGATCAGGCCATAGGCCGCGACGATCATGACATCCGGCACGAGGGCGGCCAGCTCTTCCCGCGCCTCGGGCGTTTTGAGCGTTTCAGGTTGGTAGACCGGGAGCGAATGCTCCTGGGCGACCTGTTTCACCGGGCCGGGCGAGGGCTTGCGGCCACGACCGGCCGGGCGGTCCGGCTGAGTGTAGACGCCGACAATCTCGTGGTGAGTCGTCAGAAGGCTTCGAAGGGCAATGGCAGCAAAATCGGGGGTGCCCGCAAATACGATTCGCACGGTGCGTTTGTCTCTGTTCCGTTGAATACGAAAAGACCGGGTCAACGCCCGGTCCGTGAAACTCTGCTGATCTGCTGACCTGTCCGGTCAGGCGCTCTTCCGATGAAGTTTCTCGAGCTTCTTGCGGATCCGGTTGCGCTTCAGGGCGCTGAGGTAATCCACGAAGAGCTTGCCATTGAGATGATCCATCTCGTGCTGGATACACACGGCCAGCAGGCCCTGTGCCTCGATTTCGAAGGGATTGCCGTCACGATCCCGAGCCCGGATGATGCAGTGCTCGACCCGTTCGACATCCTCATAGAAACCGGGTACCGACAGACAACCTTCCTGCATGGGCTCAAGGTCGCCGTCGAGAACTTCCACTTCAGGATTGATAAAGACCCGGGGCTCGCTTTTGTCTTCGGACAGATCCATGACAATGATCTGCTTGTGCACGTTGACCTGCGTGGCCGCCAGACCAATGCCGGGCGCATCGTACATGGTCTCGAACATGTCGTCGATCAGCTTGCGGATGTCGTCCGTCACTGCTTCGACCGGCTTGGCGATGGTGCGCAGACGGGGATCCGGGTATTCGAGAATATCTAGTATCATAACGCTCGTAATTCTGGGCCGTGGATTCGGTAGCGCCTGTTCTTTCCGTACAGACGTTTTACAATTTGTAACCGTGTGAAGGCAGTCTCCGAAATATTGCCGACCACTGGGCAAAGTTTCGCTTATAACATGAACAGTCGGGCTGAAACCGCGACTTTCAATGGCCGGACGGGACTGCCTGTCCAATAATCATTATTATCCCCTAATTCGTCGATTGAGTACAAACTGATCAGTTAATAGTTAAAATCTTTTGACGGCGGGATAGAATTTACTGGAAGAACAAAAGATAACATCACAATTTCCGAGACTTCTTCTATAGTAACAGGAATAACAAAGTAATAATCTGCAGGTAACCGGTTGCAGATCAACCGAATGCAAAGACCTTAAGGCACGCGATCAAGGACTTACACAATGAGGAAACTGCTGTACGCTCTGGCAGCCACCATGCTGCTGTTCACCTCCTGGGCCCAGGCTCAACCGGAGCTGCGGTCCGACCATCCCGAGCGTTACACCGTGGTGAAAGGGGACACCCTCTGGGATATTTCGGCTCGATTTCTGAAGAACCCCTGGTACTGGCCGGAAATCTGGCACGTGAATCCGCAGGTTGCCAATCCTCACCTGATCTATCCGGGTGATCGCCTGGCCCTGGTCTACATCGATGGCAAGCCCCGCATCACCAAGGTGGCCACCAGCGATGTGGTGAAGCTGTCACCGAAGGTGCGTTCCGAGCCCATTGATACGCCCATCCCGGCGATTCCGCTCGACGCCATCAGCAGTTTCCTGACCGATACCCGCGTGGTCACACCGGAGGAGCTCAACGGTGCGCCGTACGTTCTGGAAGGTGAGGATGGCCGGATCATCACGGGTGCCGGCGACCGTATCTACGCCCGGGGCAAGAAGCCGGCAGACAAGGTGGGAATTTTCCGCCGGACGCAGCAGTTCGTTGATCCGGAAACCGGTGAGTTCCTGGGACTGGAGGCCCGGAGTGTGGGGTCCGGCAAGATCACGGCCGAAAACGGCGATGTCCTGACCGTGGCCCTGACCGATTCCAATCAGGAAGTCCGCATCGGTGACCGGCTGCTGACCAACGTCAATCGTCCGCTGGCCACCAGCTTCGTGCCAAGTGCCCCCGATAACAAGGTGACCGGCCTGATGATCGCCGTGGATGGCGGGGTCAGCCAGATCGGCCAGTTCGATGTGGTGGTCATCAACCGTGGCGAACGGGATGGCCTGAAATCCGGTAACGTGCTGGCCGTCCTCAAGAGCGGTAATCTGGTGCGGGATCCGGTCACCGGTGAGACCATCGAGCTGCCGTCCGAGCGTGCCGGCCTGATGATGGTGTTCCAGGTCTATGAAAAAATGAGCTACGGTCTGGTGCTCCAGTCGAGCCGTCCGCTGGCGGTTGGTGACAAGGTGGCCAACCCCTGATCGACTCCCAGGCATTTTGTTGAATGAATGGCCGGGCGGGAATGCCCGGCCATTGTCGTTTTCAAGGATGAAAAGTAATGAAAACCTCTGCGTCCGGGGGTGAGAGCCCCCTGCTGGCTGATGATCCCCTGGCCCATCCCGCTGCGTCCTGGATTCTGCTGACCCGGCTGCCCGGATTCGGTATTCGTGTTCGGCAGTCCGTCCTGCAAGCCGTCGACAACCTGTGTGATGTCCTGTCCCTGAGTTCTGCCACCCTGAAGGCCATCGGTCTCGATGGCGAGACGCTTACCGGCATCCTCGCCTGGCAGCACCAGGACTCGGGTCATCCCCTTATGGTGGAGGTGGCAGGGATCGTCGACGCCTGCAATTCGGCCAATATCACCATCCTGACCTGGCCCGATCGCGATTACCCCGAAGCTCTGCGCCATATCCACAACCCGCCACTGGCACTGTATTGTGTGGGCGATACCGCACTGCTTCGGCGCGATCAGATCGGCATCGTCGGCAGCCGGCATGCAACACCGGCGGGTCTGGATCACGCCCGACGGTTCGCCATGACCCTGAGTGAACGCGGGCTGCTGGTGACCAGTGGGCTGGCACTCGGAATCGACGGTGCGGCCCATGCGGGGGCCATGGATGCGGGTGCGCCAACGGTCGCTGTCATTGGCTCCGGCCCGGACCGTCTCTATCCCCGGCAACACTTGCCGCTGGGCCGGCGAATCGCGGAACGGGGCGTGATCGTATCCGAATACCCGCCCGGAACCCCTGCCCGAGCTGGCCATTTTCCCAAGCGGAACCGGATCATCAGTGGTCTTTCCCGGGGCATTCTGGTGGTCGAGGCGGGTCTGAAAAGCGGGTCGCTGATCTCTGCCAGGCTGGCGCTGGAGCAGGGCCGTGAAGTATTCGCGATTCCGGGTTCCGTGCACAGCCCGGTGGCCCGGGGCTGTCATCACCTGATCAAGCAGGGCGCCCGCCTGGTGGAAACGGTGGACGATGTACTGGAAGAGCTGGGCACCTGGTGGTCGCTGCAGCCGGCAGTGACCGAAAAGCCGGAAGCGGCCGGAGGGCCCGACCTGTCTGCCCTCGCAGAACGGGAAATCGCGGTGTTTCGGGCATTAGGGTATGATCCGTTATCGACCGATGCACTGGCGTCAGCCACCGGTCTGCCCGCTGATCAGCTGATGCAGTCCCTGTTGCTTCTGGAGTTGCAGGGACTGGTGGCTTCTGCTCCTGGCGGGTATCTGAGGCTGGCCTGAGTCGGTGCGTTTTACCAACCCGATCAGATGATACTGTACATGGCCAAACCTCTTCCTCTGAGTGACTGGCACCTGGATTGTGCGCGACGGACCCTTCTCGACGGCGGCGTTATTGCTTACCCGACGGAGGCGGTCTGGGGACTCGGATGCGATCCCTGGGACGCCCTCGCGGTGGAGCGGATCCTCGACCTGAAACAACGCCCCATGGAAAAAGGGATGATCCTGGTGGCCGCCTCTGTGTCCCAGATTCAGTTCCTGCTGGATCCCCTACCTCCCGAACTCCGTCGTGAGGCCCAGCAATACTGGCCCGGCCCGGTCACTTGCCTGGTACCCGATGTTCTCGGCCAGGTGCCGGAATGGGTGCGCGGCAAGCATCGAACCATCGCGGTTCGCGTCAGTGCACACCCGGTGGTGAAAGCCTTGTGCGAGACGGCCGGAATGCCCCTGGTGTCGACCTCCTGCAACCCGGCCGGCCGGCAGCCGGCGCGGCACTCCTGGCAGGTGCGCCGTTATTTCGGTGATCAACTGGACCGGATTGTTCCGGGCAACCTTGGCGGTAATCGCAAACCCAGCCGGATCATTGATATTGTCACCGGTCAGCAGCTTCGATAGGAGATTTCATGGCATACCAACCCGATACCCAGGCCGTCAAAGACTATTTGCTTGGTCTGCAGGAAACCATCTGCGACCGACTGGGCGCTCTTGATGGCCAGGCCACGTTCCTGACCGATGCCTGGGATCGTCCCGAGGGGGGCGGGGGGATAAGCCGGGTCATCACGGATGGCCGGGTTTTCGAGAAAGGCGGTGTCAACTTTTCCCACGTAACCGGTGAGACCATGCCGGCATCGGCGACGGCCCACCGGCCGCATCTGGCGGGTGCCCCCTGGCAGGCGATGGGCGTGTCCCTCGTGATTCATCCGCAAAATCCCTATGTGCCGACCTCTCACGCCAACGTCCGGTTTTTCGTGGCGACCCCGGAAGGCGCCGATCCGGTCTACTGGTTTGGTGGCGGCTATGACCTGACGCCCTACTATGGGTTCGATGAGGACTGTGTCCACTGGCACCAGACCGCCAGGGATGCCTGCGCCCCCTTTGGTGAGGATACCTACCACCGTTTCAAACAATGGTGCGATGACTACTTTTACCTGAAACACCGGGATGAACCCCGGGGCGTTGGCGGCCTGTTTTTCGACGACCACAACACCGGGGATTTCGATCGCGACTTCGCGTTCATGCGGTCGATTGGCGACAGCTACATCGAAGCCTACGAACCCATTGTCCGTCGTCGCATGGATACCCCCTATGGTGACCGGCAACGGGAGTTTCAGCTCTATCGACGGGGTCGTTACGTCGAGTTCAATCTCGTCTACGATCGGGGCACCCTGTTCGGGCTGCAATCCGGAGGCCGTACCGAGTCCATCCTGATGTCCCTGCCACCACTGGTGCGCTGGGACTACAACCGCATACCCGAGCCGGGCACGGAAGAGGCTCGACTGACCGACTATTTCCTGACCGGTCGGGACTGGCTGGGAGAGCATCATGACCAATGACCTTTACGCAGTGATCGGCCACCCGGTCAGTCACAGCAAATCGCCGCGCATTCACAGTCTGTTCGCCGAACAGACCGGAGAGTCCGTTGAGTACACGGCCATCCAGGCGCCGATGGAGGATTTCGAAGGCACGGTGCGGGATTTTTTCGAACGAGGTGGCAAGGGACTCAACGTGACCGTGCCTTTCAAGGAGCAGGCCTGGGCCCTGGCGGACAAGCGCACGGAGCGTGCTGAAAAGGCCGGGGCGGCCAATACCCTGTTTCAGGATAAAGATGGCGCGCTTGTGGCCGATAATACAGATGGGTGCGGACTTGTCCGGGACCTGGTGAACAATCACGGCGTGGATCTGGCCGGCAAACGCATACTGGTACTCGGCGCGGGCGGTGCGGTACGCGGGGTGCTGGGGCCCCTGCTGGCGGAGCATCCGTCCGAGCTGGTGGTTGCCAACCGGACCCTGGCACGGGCGGAAACCCTGGCGTCTTTATTTGCGCCGGAGGCGGTCGACACCCGGCTGGCGGCGTGCGGGTTCGATCAACCGGATTCGCCGTTCGATGTGATCATCAACGGCACCAGCGCAAGCCTGAAGGGCGACCTGCCGCCGCTGTCACCAAGTGTGATCGGTGACGGAACGGTCGTGTACGACATGATGTACTCTTTGCAAACGACCACGTTCAACCAGTGGGCCCTGGAACACGGGGCAGTGCAGGTGTTCGATGGTCTGGGCATGCTGGTGGAGCAGGCGGCCGAGTCTTTCCGCGTCTGGCGTGGCGTGTGTCCCGGGACTGCCGCGGTCATCGAGACGCTGCGGACCGACTGAGGTCCGGCAACCGGCTTCAGCCGATGTATTCTGATAAGGGGTGGCGATGGACATTCTGACGCTTGTAGGCCTGGTGGCGGGTATTCTGATCGTCATTCTGGCGATGTTGGCCAACGCCACGCTGCTTACCTTTGTAAACCTCCCCGGGTTGGCCATCGTGATTGGCGGTACCTTCGCCGTCACCCTCATCAAGTTCCGCATGCCCACGGTCATGAGTGCGTTTCGTTTGGCGTTTCGAGCCGCCTTCACCGATCGGGTCGCCCGCCCGACCGAGCTGATCCGTGAAGTCGGCCGTCTTGCCCATGTGGTCCGCAAGGAAGGCATCCTGGGGCTGGAAAGCCATGAAACCAGGGATGAGTTTCTCAAGAAGGCGATCAATCTCTGTGTGGACGGACATCCACCTGAACTGGTCGAAGAGGCCCTGGCCCAGGAAACCCAGCAAACCATGGAGCGATACGAAGTCGCCGAGCGGGTTTTTCGCGGCATTGGCGAATCCGCGCCCGCCCTGGGGATGCTTGGCACCCTGGTGGGGCTGGTACAGATGCTCAATACCCTGGATGACCCCTCCACCATCGGGCCGGCCATGGCCGTTGCCCTGCTGACCACCCTGTATGGCGCCTTTATCGCCCAGATGGTGGCGCTACCGCTGGCGGACAAGCTCCAGCTCAAGGCGGAGGACGAGACCCGAAACCAGATCCTGATCACCACCTCCATGCGCAACATCATGCGCGGCGAGAATCCCAGAGTCATGACGGAATTGCTGTCGTCGTTCGTGACCCCGGAGCATCGCACCGGCCTGGCGCCGGAGCGGGAGGCCTGAGGTTTGGAAGTGCTCCGGCAGAAGAAAAAGATCCGCCTGAAGAACGAGACCCCGGGCTGGATCGTGACCTTTGCCGATCTGGCTACGCTGCTGCTTACCTTCTTCATCCTGCTCTTGTCGTTTGCCAAGATGGACGTGGACAAGTACCGGGCCATGGCCAATTCCATGGCCGTGGCCTTCGGTTCAAGCAACGTCCTGGCCGATGCCGTGGGCGGCTCGCCCATTACACCGGTGGAGTCGGATACCGTGTCCCTGCCGGAACCCACCGATACGCTGCAGACCGAACCCCAGTTCATCGATGAGCGGGCCGGGGACGGCGCCGATACCAAGATCCCCGGGGGCGTGATCGATCTGGCCAGTCGCCTGATCCGGGAACTCCAGCAGGAAGTGGCCTCGGACACGCTCAGTGTGAACTACGATCAGAGCCAGGTCGTCATCCGCTTTTCTGAAGAAGCAACCTTTCAGTCCGGGGAAGCGGACATCAAACCGGACATGATTCCCATCATCGACCGGGTGGTGGAGGTGCTCTCGGCCTGTAAGGGTGATGTGCTGGTGTCCGGTTACACCGATGACCGGCCCATCACCAGCAACCGCTACCGCTCCAACTGGGATCTCTCTGCCGCCCGGGCCGTCTCGGTGGTGCACGAACTGGTCATGAACCGGAAGATCCCGGCGGACCGGGTCATTGCCGCCGGCCGTGCCGAAACCAATCCGCTGGTTCCCAACGACAGCCCCGAAAACCGGGCAAAAAACCGTCGGGTTGAAATTGCCATCCGCAATCCGTCCTGCGAAGGCTCGGCGCCCAAGGGATCCCTCCCTGTGGAGATTATGCCCTGAGCCTTATGCTCGGGTTGCAGATTCTCATTCGCAATTCATATAACTCCTGTTGTTTCAAATCCTTATACTGTGCGCGTGAAGCGGGTAACCGACGTTGCGAACAAACCTGAGGACAGTCGAGAACGATTATGAGCGGACCGGATAAACCAAAAGTCATTGGTGAAGAGTGGAGCGACGAGCGGGTTAAGAGTTTTCTCGCAATTGAACCCTATGATCGCAGCGTAAACGCGGATTTCGAGGTGCTGCTCAAGGCCTACCGGGCCATGCGTGCCGAGGACTTCGAGCGCTTTATCGGATTCTTCGTTGAGGCAGGGCGTGACCTGAATGCCCCCGACGAGTCCGGGCGAACACTCCTGGATCAGATTTCTGAACACCGACGTGGCGGTGCTTACGCTGAGGTGCTGGAGCGAGCAGGTGCCAAACGGACAGCAGCGGCCGGCTGACGCCGGCGCGCTGCCCCCTTCTCCTCCTGCACCGGCAGGCGGGCTTAATTCACTTCAACTTCGATCGCTTTCGGTTCCCTGGGTTCGGCCTTGTCGATGGTCAGGGTCAGCATGCCATCCTTGAAGTTGGCCTTCACTGAATTCTCGTCGACGTTGTCCGGCAAGGTAAACCGGCGCAGGAAGCTGCCGTAGAAGCGTTCAACCCGATGGACTTTCTTGTCCGTCGTTTCCTCTTCCTGCTTCCGCTCCCCCTGGATGGTCAGTACTCCATCGTGCACCGTGACTTTGACGTCGTCCCGGGACATGCCCGGCAGCTCGGCGTCAATGGTGAAGTTCTTGTCCGTCTCCTTGATGTCCACCGCTGGCGACCAGTCGCTGCGGCTGAACAGATCGCGCCCCTCGCGCTCGCCGGCGCGGGTCAGCCCGAACATCCGGTTGTAGCGGTTCATCAGGTCTTCGAATTCGTTGATCGGATTCCAACGTGTCAGGTTGCTCATGGAAAGGTCCTCCTTTTCGCATAAAACGAATCTGAATCGACAGTTTCAGCTTCGTTCCCGGAACCACTTCCTACCGGTGGCGCCACCCGGCTGGTACTCCGTGAACATCGGCTATTTCGGAATGTAGGACTGGCCGATCCGTTTTCAAGGAGGCGTTGATCAAAAGTTGACCTGTGTCAGCCTTTCTCCCCGGCCCGATATTCGTCCTTCAGCTTGACGTAATTGGCCGCAGTGTAGGTGAAGAAGGATCGCTCATTGTCGGTCAGTGCCCGGGCCTGTTTGCAGGGGGAACCGACGTAAAGGTATCCCGATTTCAGGGTCTTTCCGGGAGGCACCAGGCAGCCAGCGGCGACGATGACGTCGTCTTCGACCACGGCGCCGTCCATGATGATGCAGCCCATGCCCACCAGAACCCGGCTGCCGATGGTACAGCCGTGCAACAGGGCCTTGTGACCGACTGTCACGTCGTCCCCCAGGGTCAGTGGATGGCCGCCGGGATTGAAATCGCTGGCGTGGGTGATGTGCAGAACCGAGCCATCCTGGATGCTGCACCGGTCACCGATCCGGATGCGATGCATGTCCCCGCGCACGACCGTCATCGGCCAGATGGAGCAATCGTCACCGGTTTGCACGTCTCCGATGACCACTGCGCTGGGGTCCACCCAGCTCCGTTCACCAAAATGTGGCGTAATACCCTTGTGAGCGCGTACATTCGTCATTACATATACCTTTGTTGGTTTACCCCTTGGATCGGGGGGTGACTTTGGCGGACACACTTTCCAAAACTGTGCGGAGCCATGGATGGCGGAGCTCAAGCGCCACATGGACGTGCTTGAGCGTGTTTTGGAAAGTGTGTCCGCCAAAGGCGCCCTCACCCCAAGGTTGAGTTACTGAAGCTACCTGACAAACCTGAAGCTGAGAAGAGGACCTATGAACAACCCTTTGCTGACCGACGATCTGCTGCCGAAGTTCGACCATATCCGGACCGAGCACATGGAAACGGCCATTGACCAGATTCTCAGCGAGAACCGCATGAAGATCAGCCAGCTGGCGGACCAGGACGATCCCACCTGGGAGACCCTGGCGCAGCCGATGCAGGCACTGGAAGACAAGCTGAGTAACGCCTGGTCGGTGATCTGCCATCTCAATGGCGTGATGAACAACGACGAGCTGCGGAAAGTGTACAAGAACTGCCTCGAGAAGCTCACCGAGTACAGTACCGAGATCAGTCAGAATGAAACCCTGTGCAACGCCTACAAGAAACTGGCGGCCCGGGACGATTTCAAGGATCTGAGTGAGGCCCAGCGGAAGTCTATCGACAATATCCTGAGGGATTTCCATCTTGGTGGTGTCGACCTGCCCGCCGACCAGAAAAAGCAGTATGCCGAGTTGTCGCGGGAGCTGGCGGAGCTGTCCAACAAGTTCAGCGACAACGTCCTCGATGCCACCCAGCACTGGTACAAGCACATCACCGACGTCGACGAGCTGTCGGGGCTGCCGGAGACCGCCATCGAAGGGGCCAAACAGGCGGCGCGACAGCGGGAACTCGACGGTTATGTGATCACCCTGGATTTCCCGAGCTTTTTCCCGGTGATGACCTACTGTGACAACCGTGACCTGCGCCGGGAAGTCTACGAAGCCTTTGTCACCCGGGCCTCGGACCAGGGTCCGGATGCCGGCACCTGGGACAATACTCCGGTCATGGCCGAGATCCTCAAGCGCCGGCATGCGCTGGCGAAGCTGCTGGGCTTTAACAACTTCGCCGAGCGCTCGCTCGCCACCAAGATGGCGCGGAGTGTGGACGAAGTGATGGACTTCCTGAACCAGCTGGCGGCCAAATCCAAGCCGGTCGCCGAGAAGGAAATGGCGGAACTGAAGGCCTTTGCCCGCGACGAACAGGGCATGGACGAGCTGCAGGCCTGGGACATCGGTTACTACAGCGAAAAGCTGCGCCAGAAGCAGTACGACATTTCTCCGGAAACCCTGCGTCCCTGGTTCCCGGTCAACAAGGTAGTGCCGGGTCTGTTCCGGGTGGCCGAGAAGCTCTTCGACGTCCAGATTGAAGAGCGGCCCGAGGTTGAGACCTGGCATGAGGATGCCACGGCCTATTGCATCAGCCGGGCGGGTGAACCGGTCGCCTGGTTCTACCTCGATCTTTACGCCCGTCAGGGCAAGCGTGGTGGTGCCTGGATGGCCGACTGCCGGGTCCGCTGGCGCAACCTTCGAGGCCAGCTCCAGTTGCCCGTGGCGTTCCTGACCTGTAACTTCACGCCGCCGGTCAACGGCAAGCCGTCGCTGCTGACCCACGACGAGGTGACCACCCTGTTCCACGAATTCGGTCACGGCCTGCACCACATGCTGACCCAGGTGGATGTGCTGGACGTGTCCGGCATCAACGGCGTGGCCTGGGACGCGGTGGAACTGCCCAGCCAGTTCCTGGAAAACTGGTGCTGGAATCCGGAGTCACTGGCGCTGATTGCCAGCCATCATGAAACCGGTGAACCGCTGCCGGAGGACCTGCTGCAGAAGCTGCTGGCGGCCAAAAACTTCCAGTCGGGCATGGGCATGGTCCGCCAGCTGGAGTTTTCGCTCTTTGATTTCCGACTCCATGCGGAATTCAGCGAAGAGGCACCGACCAACCCGCTGGACATGCACCGGAAGGTCCGGGACGAAATCGCCGTGGTGGAAGCCCCCGAGTTCAACCGCTTCCCCAACGCCTTCTCCCACATCTTCGCCGGGGGCTACGCCGCTGGCTATTACAGCTACAAGTGGGCGGAAGTGCTGGCGGCCGATGCCTTCTCACTGTTCGAGGAAAACGGGATTTTCGATCCTGAAACCGGCAAGGCCTTCCTCCATAACATTCTGGAGAAAGGCGGTTCCCGCGAGCCCATGGAGCTGTTCA
Organism: Marinobacter koreensis; assembly: GCF_023156285.1. GTDB lineage: Bacteria > Pseudomonadota > Gammaproteobacteria > Pseudomonadales > Oleiphilaceae > Marinobacter > Marinobacter koreensis. Next base: position 690,767 of record NZ_JAKZAJ010000002.1, read on the forward strand.
AGGCATTCCGAGGCCGTGAGCCCCAGGTGGATGCCCTGCTGAGACAATCCGGCATCACGGACGAAGCCGCCTGAACCCATTGCAGTCGGCCGTCGTAGAGACGGCCGTGTACCTTATCGGGAGTTGAGTTATGGCGAGTCCGAAACGCTTTATCGCCGGCGCCGTCTGTCCCCGCTGTGCGGAGATGGACAAGATCATGATGTTCACCGATGACAACGACAAGCAGGTTCGCGAGTGCGTGGCCTGCGGCTTCACCGATGCCATGACCGAGGAGCCGGATGCCGGCTCACTGGAGCTGGAGACCCGGGTGAACAAACGCAGCAACGAAGACGATCACACCGTTCAACAGGTAGTGTTCTTCAAGTCCGGGCAGGAGGACTGAGTTTCTCTGCCCCTAGCCTGTCGGTTCTGGGGGGCTGAGAGGGCGCGGGGTACCTTTTCTTCTGGGAAAAATAACTCGCTTCGCTCAGACATCTTTTTCCCGGCAGAAAAGGTACCCCACACCCTCTCGTTGATACCTCACAGATATTTCCCCAAATACTTCAGTGCTGAAAGAACATCGGCTTGCTGTTCGAATCGGGTGTTCCTTCTCCCGGGCGTTATCCGGGTGGTTTCGACGCGAGGGGGTTGGGGGGATTTTTCCCGCCAGAAATGGATGTCTGAGCGCAGCGAGTTCCATTTCCAAGGGAAAACATCCCCCCTGCCCCCTCGCAGCCCCCAAACCAGGCAGGCTACCGGGAGCGGTCATGCTCCAGTGTTAAAGCACCATCGCCGCCAACCACCCGAAGCCGAGCAGCGGCAGGTTGTAGTGCAGGAAGGTCGGTACCACCGTATCCCAGATGTGGTTGTGCTGGCCGTCGACGTTGAGGCCGGCGGTTGGGCCCAGGGTGGAATCGGAGGCCGGGGAGCCGGCATCGCCCAACGCGCCGGCGGTGCCGACCAGGGCGACGATGGCCAGGGGGCTGAAGCCCATCTGCAGGGCCAGCGGTACGTACAGGGCGGCAATGATCGGGATGGTGGAAAACGACGACCCGATGCCCATGGTGATCAGCAGGCCCACGGCGAGCATCAGGAATGCCGCCAAAGGTTTGTTGTCACCGATGGCGGCGACCGAGCCCTGCACCAGCGAGGCGATGTCGCCGGTCTCGCGCATGACCTCGGCAAAGCCGTTGGCGGCAATCATGATGAAGCCGATCATGGCGAGCATCTTCATGCCCTCGGTGAACAGGTCGTCTGCTTCCTTCCACTTCACCACGCCTGAAACGTTGAACAGCACGAAACCGGCCAGGGCACCGAGGATCATCGAGTCCAGCCAGAGCTGCACCACGAAGGCCGCGACAATGGCAACCAGCGCCATGATCAGGGTCCGGGGGCTGTAGGTAACGTTCACCCGCTCGGTCCGGGCAATGGCCTCCATGTCATAGCGGCGCTCGCCTCGATAACTGAAGAACACGGCAATGATCAGGCCTACCAGCATACCCAGGGCCGGGAGCGCCATGGCACTCATCACGTTGAGCCCGTCGGTGGCTACGCCGTTGTCACTGATGTTCGCCAGCAGGATTTCATTCAGATAGATGCCGCCGAAACCGACCGGCAGGAACATGTAGGGGGTGATCAGGCCGAAGGTGAGGACGCAGGCCACCAGCCGGCGGTCCATCCTGAGCTTTGCCATCACGTACAGCAGTGGCGGTACCACGAGCGGAATGAAGGCGATGTGGATCGGCAGGATGTTCTGGGAGGAGACGGCAATGGCCAGCAGAATGCCGATGATGACGAAGCGGATGCCGGTTGCGGCGGCGCCGTCGTCCTGTTTGCCCACCAGCGCCAGCGCCTTGTCGGCCAGGGCGTGGGCCAGGCCGGATTTGCCGATCGCGACGGCAAAGGCACCGAGGGTGGCGTAGGACAGAGCAACGGTCGCGCCACCGCCCAGACCGCTATTGAAAGCATTGATGGTGTTTTCGAGGGACAGCCCGGCAATCAGGCCGCCCGAGATAGCGCCGATGATCAGGGCGACAACAACATGGATGCGGCACAGGCTCAGGACGAGCATGATCAGTACCGCGGCAACAACGGCATTCATGGCAAACTCCGGATAGGAATTGGGACAACCACCGGCCCCTTGTGAGGGCCGACGCTACGAAAAGCGCGGTAATGTGCAGGAAATGACCGGTGGAGTCAAAGCGGGATTGCCGAAGGGACGTTGAGGTCAGTCGTCCTGGCGAGCGAAGCGCGGGACCTGCTCTCCCGCCACTTCGACGGTCTCACGGAACATGGCGAGGGGCCGCACCCAGAGGCTGTGATCGCCGTACAGGCAGCGGTAGACGACAAGGGGCTCCTCGGTCTCGCTGTGCCGGGCCGTGCCAATCACCTCGTAATCCATGCCCTTGTAGTGTCGATAACGTCCCGGTTCGATGGTTGCTCTTCTGTCGGTCATCTTCGGTCTCTCGGGAAATGGTGCCGTTTACCCGGAAAGTCGCGGGGACTTGCGCGCATCGAGCGTCTAAACTGATAGCAACACGGCAGGGATGCGCCAAGTTTCCACTCCGGGAATGAGAGTGTAGTTCAACAACCAGGGCCGGAAAACCGGAAACCGTTATGAGCCGCCTGCCAACCTTTGCGCTGGGAATCTGTTTGTTGGTCCTTTCCTTGCTGGCCGCCGGGCCTGCAGGCGCGGCGCCGGTCGGCTTTTCCTGGGTGGAACTTCCGGGTTCGGATGACAGCCTGGAACAGGTCCGACGTCTGCCGGAGTCCCGGTGGCAAACGCTCGACGCCGGTGACGTGTTCAACCGGGGATTCAGCGACGGCACCTTCTGGCTGCGGGTACCGGTGTCACCGGAACCGGTGAACCGCGTGCTGGAAATCGGCTATCCCCTGCTCGACGACGTGTCAGTCTTCTGGGTCCGGAACGGGCAGATGATTGAAAGCCACCGGACGGGTGACCGTCGTCCGTTCAGCTCCCGCCCCATCTATCACCGGGATTTCGTGTTTCTCGTTCCCTCCAAAACCGAACCGGTTACCGCCTATATCCGGGTGCGGACCCAGGGATCGGTGCAGATCCCGGTAGCGATAACGCCCTCGGCACAGTTCCTCGCCCATGAACAGCTGTCCTATGGCTGGCAGATGACCTTCCTGGGGATCCTTGTTGCCATGGTGATGTACAACCTGTTCCTGTTTGCCATTGTCCGGGACAGCACTTACCTGTGGTACGTGCTCGCCGTCATTGCCTCCGGACTGGTGCAGCTGAATTTCCACGGGCTGGTGTTCCAGTGGCTCTGGCCGGATACGCCCATCCTGAACCGGTATTTCACGGTTCCGGCGGTGGGTCTGGCGTTGCTGTTTGCAACGGTCTTCACCTTGAAGTTCCTGTCGGTGGCCCGCTACAGCAAACCCAGCTACCGGTTCATGCAGGCTGTGGTGATCGGTTCCGGACTGTCGGTGGTGTATGGACTGTTCGGGCCGTACCAGAGCGGTATTGAACTGGTCAGTGTGCTGGCCGCGATCACCACTCCTGCGGCCTGGTTGATTGGCCTGCTGGTGTGGCGCCGTGGCCAGGTCCTCGGCGGATTTTACGTACTGGCATGGACGCCGTTGCTGGCAGGCCATCTGATACTGGCGATCAGCAAGCTCGGCATCATGCCCCGGAGTGCCCTGACCGAACTGGCACCGCAGGCGGGCGTGGCCCTGGAAGTGATACTGCTGTCCTTCGCCCTGGCCTACCGTATTAACCTGGAACGACGCCGACGGCAGGAAGCGCAGGATCGGGCCCTGGAGGTTCAGCGCCAGGCCAATCTGACCCTGGAATCGCGGGTGCGCGAGCGAACCGAGGAACTGGAACAGGCCTATGAACAGATCAAATCGGTCAGCCTGACCGACGGCCTCACCCAGGTCGCAAACCGTCGTCGATTCGAGGAAAAGCTCCATGCGGAGTGGAAACGGGCGCACCGGCAGAAAGAAGCATTGAGTCTTCTGTTGCTCGACATTGACTATTTCAAACGGGTCAATGACGAGCTTGGTCATCTGGTGGGGGACGACTGTCTGGTGACCGTGGCGGAAGTGCTCTCCGGCGTCGTCCAGCGTTCAGGGGACCTGGTGGCGCGTTATGGTGGTGAGGAATTCGTGGTACTGTTGCCGGCCACCCAGGAAGACGGCGCTGTCCAGGTGGCGGAACGGCTGCGCCAGGCGGTCGCCCGGACCGCTGTCCACACCCGGGAAGGGGTGCCACCGGTCCACCTGACCACCAGCGTGGGCGTGGCAACCCTGTCGCCAAGGCGGGATCTGGAGCCCCACGATCTGGTGCGTCACGCCGACGAAGCGCTGTATGCTGCCAAGGCCTCCGGGCGGAACCGGGTGATGGTCTACCGGGACTCGGCCGCGGCACCCGCGCCCGGCCTGTGAAACGGGCTCAGTTTTTCAGTTTGTAGCGGCCCGGCCCCAGGAACACCACCGACAGTGCCGTCAGCAGGAAAAATCCCTGAAGTTCCAGTGCCCAGCCGCCACTCTGGCCGAGTGAAAGCAGCTGACCGGTGTGCACCAGTGCAATGGCCACCAGCATGTTGAACACGATCAGCAGCGCACCGATCCGGGTCTGGTACCCCAGGATCACCATCAGTGGTGCCAGCAGTTCGCCAATGAACACGCCGTAGGCCAGGAAAGTCGGCAAGCCATGGGATGCCAGCTGTCCTTCAACGAAGCCGACACCGTGCAGCAGTTTGGCGATGCCGTGGAACAGCATGAGCCCACCCAGGGTCAGACGAAGAATGAGTTTTCCGAGATCGGCGTTTTCCAGCAAGGGGCATCTCCTGTCGGGATTGGTTGATCAGCGGGAGAGCTTACCGGTTATCCCGGGGGACTCAAAGCCCCCTGATGGTCGGGTAAAGCGGAGCAATACGCGCCAGTAGCCGATTCTGCGCCGCCGTTGGTATCCCGTTTTTCTCCATGGCCAGGATGAGGTCTTCAGCCACGGCATTAAACTGGGTATCGGTGATGGCCATGCCGTCGTGCACCTCACGCATGCTTCGTCCGTTATAGGTGCAGGGCCCACCGCTGAGTTGGCACAGCTGGTCGGTCAGGTTCCGGTGAAACTGGACGACGTCCACGCCCTTGAAAGCCTGGTTGATTCGATCGTCTTCGACAATCCGGTACAACATGTCTTCGACAATGCTGGCAATCCCCTTGCGTTCACCGAGCTGCTCGTAGAGGTCACTGGTGTTGTCGCTGGATGGCAGGTTCTGGCAGCCGCCAAGTGTCAGGAGAAGAATCAGCAGCGGTCCCGTGGTCGACCGATAAAATGCGGAGAATTTGGTCATCAGAAGGTTCCTTGCAATGACAGGTACAGGCCCTGTTGATCGGTCAGCGTGGCGATATCACCAAGGTTGACCAGTGCGGCCGTGACGGCAAGCCGGCGGTCCGGTACCCAGGCCACGAACAGGTCCCACCAGTCGCTTTCCCCGGCGAAGCTCAGGTTATCGGGCTTTTGCCGGTATTCCATACCCACCAGCCACTTCCGGTCCAGGAACACGCCGGCACTCCCTTCGGCCATCACCTCGTAGCCATTCTGGCGGTCGCCGCCAAAACCGAGCAGACCACCCTGGTTGGCCCGAGTGGCGCGGGCCGTGGCATTGACCAGCAGGTTCCGGCCCATTATGGCGGCGAAGAACAGTTTGCTGGCACTGATATAGCCATCAATGCCCTGGTCGTCACGGGCTCCGATCGCAGAAGGCACTGTGAAGTCCCGCTGCCGCTTGTACTGGACCCCGGCAGACCATTGCCCCCAGCGACTGTATAGTACGTCGCCGAACAGGCGGACCTTGGCACCGAAGATATCCTGATTCAGTTCATCCTGTTCCAGTCCAAAACTGTCTTTCAGTGTGAAGACCAGCTTGTCCAGGTCCAGAGTCTGCCGGGCCACCGTCAACTCGACGCGGTTGTGCCAGTTCAGGCCGGCCCCGATAACCGACAGAGTGTAGTCATCGACCCGGGCCTGGCTCATGGATACGGTGCCTCCCCATTCGTTATCGCTGGCATAGCTGCCCAGCAATGCCCAGGGCACCAGGCCGCCGCCGGCACTGCCTTCGATTGTCGTGACACCGCCAGTGGCCCAGAGCCGGCTACCGATGTCGGCCAGTGCGGTGGTTGGAGCGAATAACCCGGCCAAAAGCAGGACAAGCCATCTATTCATCAAGGGTTCTCCGTAGGCGTCTGTGTCAGTTCGTCGATTCGGGTGGCGAGGTGCGCCGCCGTCTCCGCCAGGGCGTCACAGGAAACCGGCCGACTCAGGCCGAAGCCCTGGCCCAGGTTGCAGCCCCATCGTCTCAGCAGGTGCCAGTTTGCCAGTTCCTCAATGCCCTCAGCGACGACCTTCAGACCCAGGCCGTGAGCCATGTCGATGGTGGACCGCACGATCAGCTGATCCTGAGGCTCGGTGTCCAGGTCAAGGACGAAAGACTTGTCGATCTTCAGCTCCTGAACTGGCAGCTTTCGAAGCTGAGAAAGGGACGAATAGCCAGTCCCGAAATCATCGACGGACAGGGTGACTCCGAGATCCCTCAGGCGGTTGAGTGTGGCCAGTGCCTTGTCGGGATCCTCCATGAGGGCGCTTTCAGTGACTTCGAGCGTAATCCGGTCCATGGGTTGGTGCCATTGCGCAAACGCCCGGGAAACATGATCGGACAGCTCATTCCAGGTCAGGTCCTTGGCGGACAGGTTGACCGCAACGCCCACATCCAGGCCGGTGGTCGCCCAGCTTCGGGCGTCCCTGGAAACCTGTCGCAGAACGCAGGCCGTCAATTCATTGATCTGGCCCGATTGCTCGGCGAGGAATATAAACTCTTCAGGCGAAATGAACCCGAGAGTCGGATGAATCCACCTCACCAGTGCTTCAACCTGAATCAGCTTCCCGGAGCGAAGATCTAGCTTCGGCTGGTACTGCATCTGCAACTGATCGTCCCGGATGGCCTGATGCAGGTCGCCGATCAGTTGCAGCTTGCGAAGATGGTTCTCATCCAGGCCCGGACGATATCGAAGCACGGACTCACCACCCTTATGAGCCCGATCAAAGGTCAGGTTGAGCCGGCGTCGGAACTCGTTGATCGAACCTGCGTCGGCAGGTAGCTGCATGGCGACGGTGATGGTCCTTATCACAAAGGGGGTGTGATCGATCTGCAGAGGCTCGTCGAAACATCGGTGAAGCGAGTCGGCTGCGTCGTCTATCAGAATCTCCGTATCCAGATGCGGAACCAGCGCCAAAAATTCCCGACCACCGGTGCGTGCAATCAGATGGGCCTCGGGCAGGTGCTGCTGCAGGCGTTTCGCGGTACCCACGAGCACCCGGTCCCCCAGTTCGAGTCCAAGGGTGTCGTTGATGTTCGATAGATCGACCAGACGAATGCCGAGCAGCGTGCAGGGCCTGTGTTCTTCGAATACGGTGTCGACGGCCTCCAGGATGGCGGTGCGGTTTGCCAGTCCGGTGACCTCATCATGAGTGGCCGTGTACCGGATATGCGCTTCACGCTCCCGCAAACGGGCGAGCATGTCCCGAAGAGCGTTTCTTAATTGCCGGAGTTCGCCGCTGGCAATGATGCGCGGCGGCTCGGGTGTCTCTCCATCCCCGATGGCGCGGGCATAGTCGGCCAGCTGCAGGACCGGCCGACCCAGGAATCGTGCAAGGATCAGGGCCAGAAGGATGGCCAGTGCCAGACTGGCGAGAACCAACAGGCCGATCTCCACCGCGCGTTGGTAATAGCTTTGCAGACTGGCTTCACGACTGATGAGCAGTAGCGCCTGGAGTCGCTCGCCATTCCCCGGCCCCAGATCGATGATCCGGGTGAAGTAGTGTGCATTGAAAGCGAGCCCGGTTGCTTCTACGGGGCCATCGTTCTGCAACGGTTTGTCGAGACTGGTAGCGAACGGCGGAAAGGCCGGGGCATTCTCCGCGTGTATCCGAAACAGCACCCCGGTACCACTCAGTTCGGCGATGATTCCGGCAAGCTCGTTGTCCAGGCGGTAACCCGCGAGCAGCCAGGCCCGCAGACCGGGAGCCTGGACCGGAACCGCCAGGAGTTCATAGCCGGCATCGTCGAGAACAACCATCCGGCTGGCAAATCCCTTTTCCCTCGCTTCCGTCAGCAGCGCCTCCGGCACAGTCGACAACGGGTGGTTCAGGGTCGATGCCATGACCTTACCCTGGTTGTCCAGCAGGAGGGCCAGATCGGCACCCGCCCTGGCGCTATGGTTTTCGAGGGCACTGTCGAGCGTGGCGCTGTCCCGGCTGGCAACCGCAGACAGGAATCCGAAATCCTTGACGACCACGTCCAGCCGGGACAGCTCCAAGGCCCGCCGTCGAGCCATCACTTCGGAGGTTACCCGGGCACCGATGGTCAGTTGTTCCTGCGCCCGATCCTGTTCATCTTCGAACAGGTACACCATCATCAGGGCGCCGATCACCAGGCTGACCAGCGCCGCCAGGGCAACCATGGCGGCGATCAGGCGACCGCGGAAGCCGATCTGCAGGCGGGGCATCATTACAGCTCCCGGAAGCGTTGTTGAAGGCGTTCAAGAGAGTCATCGCCCGTCGGTTCCGGTGTCAGGCGAATATGCAGATTGGCAGGGTTACCCAGGGTAATCTTCCGGATCTCCGGTCGGGTGTTATCCGGGAGGCGAGGGTGCCAGAGTTTGATGGCGACGGTCTGGCCATCCACGTCTTCGGTCTCGGCGGACAGGGTGATCTGGCCATTCTTGTCGGTCCGACCGATATCGCTGGTATTGGTGACGATCACAAACGCCTGCATCTGGTCGTGGATGTTGCAGCCGAGTTCAACAATGCCCGGTTTGTTGAAGACGACCGGGGCTTCCGGCCGGCCGGCATAGAGTTTCAGGTCGAAGGTTTTTGCGGGCGAAAACGAATACACGTGGTGCTGGGTGTTGTCCCGATTCGGAAAATCCACGGTCGAACCGACCGGAACAATCAGGATCTTGGGATGAAAACGGCGATCCTTCTGATAGATTTCCGTGGTGACTGGCGGCACCGCCTCTTTCCCGGTCAGGGCCACCACCACTCCCGGCACTGGCCCATTATCATCCCGGACGGTGATCGATATCTCGGTGGCAAAGGAGGGGGCGGGCAGCGCCAGTAGCGCGAGCCAGAAGGCGATAGAACGTCTCATCAAGATCCTGATACGGCTAGAGCAGGCCGGAACCCAATGAAAAGCGAATGTGGTTCCTGACCAGAAGGTTTTCCCAGTACTGGCGCATCCAGTTCCAGGCGGCATTGTTCACCTGTTCCACGAACGGGTCCAGGTTTAATTCGTAATAGTCCGGCGTGCCGGCGATCTGGAGCACCGTGACGGTGATGGCATCGTCCAGCTCGTTGGCGAAGGGTTCGCCGATGAGCTGGTGGACGAGGATATTCGCCCGGGTCGCTTCGATATCCACCAGGTCGCTCACCCGGGTGCAGCGGTTGTTTTCATACATCTCTTCCATCAGGCGATGGCAGAGGTAGGCGCGGATCAACAGCCCGTCCAGGCCGTCGTAACGGACCAGCAGTATCGAGGGCTGGGTGAAGTAGCGGGTGGCGGATGTGACAAACGGTTCGAACAGGTCCGCCTTGCCGGCTTCCCGTGCGCAGGCCTCGACGCACTCGATCAGCCGGGGCGCCATTTCAATGTACTCCACGGCAAACTGGAACAGCGACAGCGCCGGCTGGTAACCCTCAATAACCACCGAGGCAGGCAACGACGCGGCTTTCTCCCGCATCTGTTGAAGAAAGTTGCCGGTCCTCGCTTCCTTGCGTCGGGCCTGATCGATGATTTCAAGGACGGCCTGTGGTGTCATTTCAGGAGATGCCGGTGTTTGAACGAATTGAGGTCGCAAGGCGCCTCCCGTTGTTCAGAGCAAGTCTGGGAGAGCAGTCAGCGTGGTCTTCGTTGACCACGGCCTGCCGTTTCTGAGTAGTGTAGCCGACATTCCTTGTTTTGCCGGATTCCTGCCGGTAAAAAGGCGTCGCAAAATGTTACAGATTGAACATCTCACCGGGGATTTTCGAACCATGTTCCCCGTGTCGTATGGCGCCAGAACAGCCATCCCATGCTGGCAGCCCGGGCCAGCATCAGGGCGATCAACGCAAACCAGAGTCCGTGGTTGCCCCAGCCGGTGGTGAGTCCCCAGACCGGCAGAAACACGCCGATTGCCGAGAACAGCATGGTGTTCTGCATGTCCCGGGTTCGGGTGGCGCCAATGAAAACGCCGTCCAGGAGGAACCCCCACACAGCGGTGAAGGGCAGCAGCCAGAGCCACGGCAGGTAATGGCTGGCGGTGGTGCGGACCGATTCGATTCCGGTCAGCAGTCCGATCAGGTGACGGCCGCCCAGCACAAACACCACCGTGAGCAACAGAGCTCCCCACAGTGACCAGCGCAACGCACTGAGGAACACCTGTCGGAACCGGCGTCGGCTGCCCCGCCCGATGGCCTCGCCGATCAGTGCCTCGGCGGCGTTGGCAAAGCCATCCAGGGCGTTGGAAATGACTAGCAGGAAGGTGATCAGCACGGCGTTTGCGGCGAGGATGACGTCACCCTGCCGGGCTCCCTGGGCGGTGAAAAAGGCCAGGACCAGAAGCAGGGCGATGGTACGGACCATGATGTACCGGTTCACTTTCAGGATCGCCAGGTAGTCGGCTAGCCGGCCAAGCAGGGCCCGGTCGAGTCGCTGGCCGGCCGGCAGCCGGGTAAGCACAATGGCAGCCCCGATGATGGCGGCGCCGTATTCCGCGCACACGGTGGCAATGGCGACACCGCGGCTGTTCCAGCCCAGACCGGTGACAAACAGAACGTCCAGCAGGATGTTCAGGCCGTTGGCGGCGATCAGCATGATCATCGGGCCCCGTGGCATCTGCATGCCGATCAGCCAACCTACCAGGGTGTACTGGCAGAGCACGGCCGGTGCGCTCCAGATCCGGATCGATGCGTATTCCCCGGCCAGCATCCTGACTTCCTCCCCGGGATTCATCAGGGTAAGCCCGACCTGGATCAACGGACCATGGCCGAGAATCAGCAATAACCCGATACCCGTCGACAACATGACCGAGCGAAGTAGCAAGGCAGTCTGGGCAAAGGCGTCCCGCTTACCCCGGGCCTGGGCCGCGAGGCCGGTGGTGCCCATGCGCATGAAACCGAAGGTCCAGTACAGGATGGTGAACAGGTTGGCGCCTACCGCCACTGCCCCCAGGTATTCTGGCCGATTCAGGTGGCCGAGTACGGCTGTGTCCACCAGTCCGAGCAGGGGTACGGTCAGGTTGGTGAGCATGAGTGGCCACGCGAGCGCCCAGAGACGGCGGTCGGTGACGGACAGGCGGATCGGCATATTATTAAAAATTATTAAGGTTCCCGGGTTAGCAGTTTTAGGTTTAGGTGATTTTTTAGTCTTTTTTTGATCCGTGTCTATACTCGAATTTGAAGTATCTGAAAGCAGGCTTCCGGCCTGATTTCGACGAGCGTGGTTCATAACCGGCGCGGTCGAATCAGCCGGGAAACGCAAAATCCAACAAGAATAACAACCTGTGGAGACACAGTATGCGCGTGCACGCTAAGCGGGCAGGTGCCCTGTTGGGTGGACTGATGTTCCCGGCCTGGTCCCAGGCGGACTGGACCCTGAACATGCGCCCGGGGGTGACCGGCATCAGTAACGATATCTTCAGCCTCCACATGACCATTCTGTGGATCTGCGTCGCCATCGGCATTGTGGTGTTCGGCGTCATGTTCTGGTCGATCTTTGCGCACCGCAAATCCCAGGGACACAAGGCGTCCAATTTTCACGAGAACACGGTGGTCGAGATTCTCTGGACCATCATACCGTTTGTGATCCTGGTGATCATGGCCATCCCGGCGACCGCCACCCTGATCAACATGTACGACACCACCGAGCCGGACGTGAATATACGGATCACCGGCTACCAGTGGAAATGGCAATACCAGTATGTCGATGACAACTTTGGCTACTTTTCGAATCTCGCCACGCCACCCGATCAGATCAGCAACCGCGAGGACAAGGGCGAACACTATCTGCTGGAAGTGGATAACCCGCTGATTGTCCCCGTGGGCAAGAAAATACGTTTTCTCGTGACCTCCAACGACGTCATCCACTCCTGGTGGGTGCCCGAATTCGGCGTCAAGAAAGACGCCATTCCCGGCTATATCAATGAAACCTGGGCGAAGGTGGATGAGCCTGGAATCTATCGGGGCCAGTGTACCGAGCTGTGCGGCAAGAACCACGGCTTCATGCCCATCGTGGTCAAGGCCGTGCCCCAGCCCGAGTACGCGGCCTGGGTCAGCGATCAGAAGGCTGCGGCAGAGAAAGAGCGGGAGCTGACACAGAAAGACTGGACCATGGAGGAACTGATGGCCCGGGGTGAAAAGGTGTATCAGACAACCTGTGCGGCCTGTCACCAGCCCGATGGCTCGGGCTCACCGCCGGCGTTCCCGGCACTCAATGGCAGCCCGATCGCGACTGGCGACCAGGCGGGACATATCAATGTGGTTTTCAACGGCCGGGCGGGTACCGCGATGCAGGCCTTCGGAAAACAGTTGAGTGAGGTGGACCTGGCGGCGGTCATCACGTACGAACGCAACGCCTGGGGCAACAAGAAGGGCGATATGGTCACACCCAAACAGATACTGGACTACAAGAAAAAGCAGCAGTAATCGACGCCAGATAACAACGATCGCCAGACAAACACGCGGCGAAAACGGGGGGTTTCATGAGTGCGGTTGCAGATACTCACACCCAGGAGCATCACCACGGTCCGGCCCGGGGCTTCACCCGGTGGTTGCTGACGACCAATCACAAGGACATCGGGACCATGTACCTGGTGTTCAGCTTCACCATGTTCCTGTTGGGCGGAAGCATGGCAATGGTCATCCGGGCCGAGCTGTTCCAGCCCGGGCTCCAGATTGTCCAGCCCGAATTCTTCAACCAGATGACCACGATGCACGGTCTGATCATGGTGTTCGGGGCTGTCATGCCGGCGTTTGTGGGGCTGGCGAACTGGATGATTCCGATGATGATCGGGGCGCCGGATATGGCCCTGCCCCGGATGAACAACTGGAGTTTCTGGTTGCTGCCCTGTGCCTTCCTGATCCTGGTGTCGACCCTGTTCATGAAAGGCGGCGCTCCCAACTTCGGCTGGACTTTCTACGCACCGCTGTCCACCACCTACGGCCCGCCCAGCACTACCTTCTTCATCTTTGCCATTCATATGATGGGCATCTCCTCCATCATGGGCGCCATCAACGTAATCGCCACCATCCTCAACCTGCGGGCGCCGGGCATGACCCTGATGAAGATGCCCCTGTTCGTCTGGACCTGGCTGATCACCGCCTTCCTGCTGATCGCGGTCATGCCGGTTCTGGCCGGGGTGGTCACCATGATGCTCATGGACATCAACTTCGGCACCAGTTTCTTTGATGCGTCCGGCGGTGGCGACCCGGTGCTGTTCCAGCATGTGTTCTGGTTCTTCGGACACCCGGAGGTCTACATCATGATCCTGCCGGCGTTCGGCGCGGTGTCCCATATCATTCCGGCGTTCTCCCGCAAGCCGCTGTTCGGTTACGCATCGATGGTTTATGCGGTGGGCGCCATTGCCCTGCTGTCCTTCGTGGTCTGGGCGCACCACATGTTCACCGTGGGCATTCCCATCGCAGGGCAACTGTTCTTCATGTACGCGACCATGCTGATCGCGGTGCCGACCGGCGTAAAGGTGTTCAACTGGGTAGCGACCATGTTCCGTGGCTCCCTCAGCTTTGAAACGCCGATGCTGTTCGCCGTGGCGTTCGTGATCCTGTTCACCATCGGCGGGTTCTCCGGATTGATGCTGGCCATTGCCCCCTCGGACTTCCAGTACCACGACACCTATTTCGTGGTGGCCCATTTCCACTACGTGCTGGTGCCCGGTGCCATCTTCGGGATTTTCGCCTCGGCCTACTTCTGGCTGCCCAAATGGACCGGACACATGTACGACGAAACCCTGGGCAAGACCCATTTTTGGCTGTCGTTCATCGGTATGAACCTGGCGTTTTTCCCGATGCACTTCCTCGGGCTTGCCGGAATGCCACGGCGGATTCCGGATTACGCATTGCAGTTCGCGGATTTCAATATGGTGTCGAGCATCGGCGCGTTCACCTTCGGGGCCACCCAGCTTCTGTTCCTGTTCATCGTGATCAAATGCATCCGGGGCGGGAAAGAGGCCCCGGCGAAGCCCTGGGAAGGTGCCGAGGGACTTGAGTGGACGCTTCCGTCACCGGCGCCCTACCACACCTTCGCAACGCCGCCGGAGGTGAAATAATCTGGCCGGCGGCCAGGTAACAGGAAACATCAACAGCGGCTGAGCCATCGGAGAGTGTCATGGCGACGAACCAGACCTATTACGTTCCGGAGCAGAGCAAGTGGCCGATCATCGCAACGGTGGGCCTGGGGCTGACCCTGTTTGGATTGGCCTCCATTCTTGTCAACGGCAGCCAGGGTGAGAGCACGACGATTCCGTGGACCCTGTTTTTCCTGGGCGCCCTGATCATGGCCTACATGCTGTTTGGCTGGTTCGGGAATGTCATTCGTGAGAGCCGGGCCGGGCTATACAGTCCGCAGATGGACCGGAGCTTCCGCTGGGGCATGAGCTGGTTCATTTTCTCCGAGGTGATGTTCTTCGCGGCTTTCTTCGGCGCCCTCTTCTACGTGCGTACGTTCGCGGTGCCCTGGTTGGGCGGCGAGGGTGACCGGGGATCCTCGGCCATGCTCTGGGACGGATTCCAGGCGACCTGGCCGTTGACCCAGAATCCGGACCCATCGGCCTACCCGGGGCCGAAAGAGGTGATCGGTCCCTGGGGGCTGCCCCTGATCAACACCATTCTCCTGGTCAGCTCGTCCTTCACAGTGACCGTCGCCCATCACGGCCTCAAGGCCGGCAATCGTCAGAAGGTGAAGCTGTGGCTGGCGGCCACCATTGTCCTGGGGCTGTCTTTCCTGACCCTGCAGGCGTTTGAGTACCACCATGCCTATGCGGAGCTGGACCTGACGCTCAGCTCCGGGATCTACGGCAGCACCTTTTTCATGCTGACCGGCTTCCACGGTGCCCACGTGACCCTTGGCTGCCTGATGCTGATCATCATGCTGGTGCGCATATTCAAGGGGCATTTCAGCGCCGATAACCATTTCGGCTTCGAGGCCGCGTCGTGGTACTGGCACTTTGTAGACGTGGTCTGGCTGGGCCTTTTCGTGTTCGTTTACATCCTCTGACCGCGTGTCAGGGCGTCGGATTCATGGTCAGACTGCCCTGCCACAAGGCGATCAGGATCACCACCAGGAGCAGTATGCTGAGCAGGACACGTACCGCCAGTGAGTTGACCACGCGTCGGGTCTTGCCGCCGTCCTTGATCAGGAAGAACAGACCGCTGAACAGGCTGACGACGACGGCGAGCAACAGGATAACGATGACGGCTTTAAGCATGGTCACTCCGGGGATTGTTGGAGGGTGGAGTTTGCCGGACCCGCAGGTTATCGGTACCGATGGAACCACTATAGCAGAGCATGTCTGATTCGCGGGTGATGGGACGGGTCTGGCGGCCGGACTGGCGATTACTGTTGTTCTCGGGACTGCTGCTGCCATTGCTCATTGGCCTGGGCATCTGGCAGCTGGACCGGGCGGGGCAGAAGGAGGCCTTGCTGGCGCGCTGGCAGCGGCAGGCGGAAACCCAGCCCTGGGCGGCGTTGATGGCATCGAGTCCGGCGTCGGAGCAGCCGGTGCGGGTGACCGGACATTATGGCAGTCACAGCTGGCTGCTGGACAACCGGACCCGGGATGGCCGGCCGGGGTATGAGGTGATCACGGTGTTTATGCCGGTGGAAGGGCCGAAGGTGCTGGTCAACCGGGGCTGGGTTCCGGCTCCGGAACGACGATCTCAGCTGCCGGCCATTCAAACGCCTCACGGTCTGGTTACCCTTTCCGGACGGCTCAGCGGCTATCCCGTGCCACCGGTTCTGGGAGCCGAATCCGAGGGTGGTGACCAGTGGCCCCGACGGGTACAGGCGTTGCCAGAAGACCGGGCCAGCGAGGTAGCCGGGCCGTTGGCCGGCATGATTATCCGGCTGGATGACCAGCCACAGCCCGGGGCTTATCGGGCGGACTGGGCGCCGGACCTGATGGGGCCAGGCACCCATTACGGCTACGCCGCCCAATGGTTCACGATGGCATTTGTTCTGGTTGTGTTGACCGTCGTGGCAAGCTTTCGCAAGACAGGAGCCGATAATGACAATGACAACGGCTGATCGGATTCCCCAGGAACACCGGGCTACGGGCCCGACCCCCGCCCAGGTGCGCCGCGGTCGCCGAACCGCCTATCTGCTGTTCGCGCTGGGCTTCGGGCCCATGATTCTGGCCACGGTGATGTATTACACCGGTTGGCTCAATCCGGCGGGCCATACCAACAATGGCCGTCTCATCCAGCCGGCGGTGCCGGTGTCGTCACTGCACCTGCAGACCGATTCCGGTGAGCCCCTGTCGAAACGGTTCGGACCAACGGTCGCCGAGCCCCAGTGGTTGCTGATCGTGGTTGCCGACCAGTGTGGTCCGGATTGCCAGTCGCTTCTGTACCGGACGCGTCAGGTCAACATCGCGCTTGGCAAGAACGCCAACCGGGTCTCCAGGGCCGCGGCCCTCGGTTCCATCCCGCCGGCGTTGGCCGACAACTGGAACGCGGAGTATCGGTTGATGGAGCGTCTGTCACCGGCGGAGGGCGCCACACCGCAATGGCCCGATGGGGTAAACCCGTCCAGGGCGCCCGGCATTCTCCTGGTGGACCCTTTCGGAAACCTGATGATGCACTACGACATCGGGAATACCGGCAAAGGCATGCTCGAGGATCTCAAGCACCTGCTGAAGCTGTCCAAGATCGGTTGATTCGGGGAGGCGTACGCCATGAATCTGTCCCACCCAACGGAATCCGTGTCACGCCGGGCCTATCGCACCATGGCCATCTGGGCGACCGCTGCCGCCACCCTGGCGCTGATGGTGATCATGCTCGGTGCCTGGACGCGGCTGGTGCATGCCGGTCTTGGGTGTCCGGACTGGCCCGGGTGTTACGGGTTCCTGACGGTGCCCCAGAGCGACCACTCCATCGCCCTGGCCAATGCCCGCTTCCCCGACACACCGGTGATCGTGGAAAAGGGCTGGCCGGAAATGATCCACCGATACGCGGCCGGAACGCTGGGCCTCATGGTGTTCGGCCTGGCCGGATGGGCCATCCGTCACCGCAAGGCGGGTGTGCCGATGGCACTGCCCTCGTTTATTGCCGCCTTTATCGTGGTTCAGGCCGCCTTCGGAATGTGGACCGTGACCCTCAAACTCTGGCCCCAGGTGGTCACCCTGCATCTGCTTGGGGGATTTACCACCCTCAGCCTGCTGACACTGCTCAGCTTCCGTCTCTGGCGCCGGGCCAGGGGCACGCCCAGACCGCCCGAGACGCCCGCTCTGAATGGCTTCCGGCCCTGGCTGTACGGTGGCATCCTGCTGGTTGTGCTGCAGATTGCGCTGGGCGCCTGGACGGCGGCCAACTATGCCGCGGTTGCCTGTGTGGACCTGCCTACCTGCCAGGGCGAGTGGTGGCCTGAGGATATGGATTTCCGGCATGGCTTTGACGTGACCCAGCAGGTTGGCCCGAACTACCTGGGAGGACAACTCCACGCCAACGGCCGCACCGCGATTCACATGACCCACCGGATGGGCGCGCTGGTCGTGGTTGGCTACTTCGCCCTCCTGCTCAGTGCGCTCTGGATGCGGCGCGGCCAGAGCGGCCTCGATCGCTCGATCCTGCTCGTGGCCGGCGTGCTGGTGGCCCAGGTGACGCTGGGCATGGCCAACGTGCTGCTGCACATTCCGCTGCCGGTTGCTGTGGCGCACAACGCGCTGGGTGCCGGCCTCCTGCTGTCGACCATTCACCTTGCCTGGCGGCACCATCGCCTGCCTGAGCAACCCCGGGTCCGGGCACCCGGGCCTGCCATCATCAACCGGGGAGCAACGGTATGAGCGAATCTGTGAAAACACTGCCAGCCCCATCTCCCGTGGAGGCCACTGGCCAAACCCTCTCCTGGCGCGATTTCCTGGAACTGACCAAGCCCAGGGTCGTTGCCCTGATGATCCTGACCTCGGTGATTGGCATGTTGCTGGCCATGCCGGGCGTCCCGGACTGGACCGTGTTGGTGCTGGGTAACCTGGGCATTGCCCTGCTGGCCGGTGCGGCCGCCGTGGTCAACCATGTGGTGGACCAGAAAGTGGACACGGTAATGGCCCGGACCCGGAAACGTCCGGTTGCCACCGGACGGATTGCCCCTATGGACGCGCTGATTTTTGCCGCCACCCTGGCCGCCGTCGGCATGCTGGTGTTGATGCTGTGGATCAACCATCTCACCGCCTGGCTGACCCTGGCGTCCCTGGTTGGATACGCGGGCGTGTACACCCTGTTCCTGAAACGGGCGACACCCCAGAATATCGTGATCGGCGGGCTGGCCGGTGCCATGCCGCCGCTATTGGGCTGGACCGCGGTGACCGGCCAGATCGAGGGACATGCCCTGTTGCTGGTCCTGATCATCTTCGCCTGGACCCCGCCACACTTCTGGGCTTTGGCGATCCATCGCAAAGAGGAATACGCCAAGGCCGGCATACCCATGCTGCCGGTGACTCACGGCAACTCCTACACCGAACTGCACATCCTGCTCTATACCCTGATGTTGCTGGCCGTGAGCCTGCTACCTTTTGTCACGGGTATGTCCGGCGGCATCTACCTCATCGGTGCCCTGATCCTCGGTTTACGCTTTGTCCACTACGCCATCCGGTTGCTGAAAGGCGATGATCGCCGGGTGGCCCTCAATACCTTCAAATATTCCATCACTTACCTGATGACGCTGTTTGTGGTAATTCTGGTGGACCACTTTGTGTTTTTCTGACGAATAACCCTAATTTGCCGGGCGGGGGTGGGGAGTGTTTCTGCCGGGAAAAAGATGTCTGAGCGAAGCGAGTTATTTTTCCCAGAAGAAACATGGGGGGGGGGGGGGGGGGGGGGGGGGGGGGGGGGGGGGGGGGGGGGGGGGGGGGGGGGGGGGGGGGGGGGGGGGGG